>NZ_JBVHTL010000002.1:439014-558547 GCF_055565895.1 Streptomyces sp. NPDC028298 | reverse complement strand
AAGTCGCGCAGCACCCCAGCGAGGGAGTTCCGGGTGGCGAGTGTGTCCGGGTGGGTGTCGCCGAGGATGTCGCGCTCGTGGGCGAGCACGGCCTCGAACTCAGTGCGGGCCTGCTCCACCTCTCCCAAGCCGCGCAGCAACACGGCGAGGTTGTACCGGGTGACGAGAGTGTCCGGGTGGGTATCGCCGAGGATGTCGCGCTCGTGGGCGAGCACGGCCTCGAACTCAGTGCGGGCCTGCTCCACCTCCCCAAGGTCGCGCAGCATCCCGGCGAGTTCGTGCCGGGTAATGAGAGTGTGCGGGTGGGTGTCGCCGAGGATGACACGCCAGTGGGCGAGCACGGCCTCGAACTCAGTGCGGGCCTGCTCCACCTCTCCAAGGTCGCGCAGCGCCACGGCGAGGTTGTACCGGGTGGCGAGAGTGTCCGGGTGGGTGTCGCCGAGGATGTCGCGCTCGTGGGCGAGCACGGCCTCGAACTCAGTGCGGGCCTGCTCCACCTCCCCAAGGTCGCGCAGCATCCCGGCGAGGTTGTACCGGGCGGCGAGAGTGTCCGGGTGGGTGTCGCCGAGGATGACACGCGAGTGGGCGAGGACAGCCTCATACTCACGACGGGCCTGTCCGTACAGGCCTTTGGCATGCAGAAAGCGCGCTGTGAGAGTAGCCGCTCTGGCTGCCACGCCCGCGATCGTCCGATCGGGCGGTTCGCTGCCCGCGACACGGTGGAAGAGATCCAGAGCATGGGGCTGCAAGAGTGCCCAGTGCTCCCAGTAGTCCGGCTCCTCCGGCGCCCCCGTCTCTTGTGCGGACGCTGCGCTGCGCAGTGCGTGGACGGCAGTGCCGAGGGCCGTGTGATCGAGGCTCGCGTCCCGGACCAGCGGGTGCACACGCAGTACGGGCAGGGCATCGGAACCGGTCGCGGGCTGGAGGTCCACCAGGCCGAGACTGGCCAGGGCCGTGAGCAGGCTCCACACGCCAGGTCCGTCAAGGTGCGCCAGGTCTCCGGCACCGGCCAGTGTTTGCGGGGTCAGGAGCAGGGTGTAGGGCAGCGGCGCGTCGGCGAAGGTGGCGATCAGCCTCAGCAGAGGCCGGGTCAGAGGCAGGCCGCGCTGTTCCAGCAGTTTCAAGGACATGGCCCAGGTCTGGTCGATGACACTGCCCCGGTCCACCTGCTTCAAGCCCCGGTCCAGCGAGGCTTGGTACGAGCGGAAGTCCACGGGCATGCCCGGCTCGCGGTAGGGGGCTGGCACGTTGTTGGCGTCGGCGAGGTAGGTGCCGGCCAGGCGTAGGGCCAGCGGAAGCCCGCCCAGCCGCCGCGCCAGATGCCGGGCGTCGTCGAAGGATCCAGCCGCATCACCCGCGTGGTCGCGCAGGATCCACGCGGCGTCCGTGACGCCCTCGCCGGTCAGGGGGCGCACCGGGTGCAGGACGCAGCCGCCGCCCCAGGTCTGTGGGGTGCTGTCGCGGGTGGTTACCAGAACACCGCTACGGCCGGCGGCGGGAGGCCGGATCCAGCCGGTGCCCTCGCTCAGTTTCCCGGGACCGTCCAGCAGTGCCGGATCGTCGGCGTTGTCCACCACCAGCAGCCACGGCCGCTCGTACCGGGCCAGACACGACCACAGCACGTCAGCGGTGTCCCCGGCCCGCAACTCCTCCTCGGAAGCGCCGGCCTGCCGGGCCACCGCCCGCAGACCCGACTCCAGCGTGGTGCTCTGCCGCGCGTCCACCCACCACACCCGCTGCTCACGGCCCAGCCGCTCATAAGCGAGCTCCAGGGCAATCGCGGTCTTCCCCGAACCGCCCAATCCACACAGCACCTGAACCAGTGGGCTGCCCGGTACGGACAGTGCCGATTCCACCTGCTCGATCAATGCCTCGCGGCCCCGTAGCGGACGCTGCGGGTCGCGCAGGCCCAACGGCGGCGCCACCGTGACCGCAACCGGCTCGGGCTCGGACCGGGAAGCGCCGAAGTAGACGTTGTCGGCCCAGAAAGCGTGCGCGGCCAGTGATCCGTTGCTTGCCTGTACGCCCGGCTGCGGGACGTCTGGTCTGCCGGGTCCGGTCAGGGCCGGTCCGTACCCGGCTGCTGAGGGTTTTCCAGGTGCACCCCGTCGCGGATGTTGGCGACACCCGCTGCGAAGGACCCTCCCTCTGCCTTCACCGACAGGTCACCGCCCACGGCCAGCCCGTAGGCCCCGGCCACCACACTGCCCGCCGCCCGTGCGGCCTCCTGCACCGCGGACACAGCCTCGTCCAACTCCCGCGCGAAGCCGGCGTCTTCATCCGCGGCCCGGGAGACAGCGTCCTCGACCCGCTGCCGGGTCAGTGCACTCGGCTCGTCCTGGCCGGCCGCCGCCTCCGCCTCCAGCCGCTCAAGTTCCGGATCGTTGCCCAGCCGTCGGGCCACCACGCCGTGCACGCGGTCCATCGCCCCGTCGAGCGCCAGATCCACCTCGGCATCCGCCCGCCCCGCCACCCGGCGCGCCTTGCGCACCGCCCACGCGAACACATAACCGACCGCGATCTCAACACCGGTCATACCGTCCCCCTCTGCACACACCGAGCGTAGCGAGACGGTGACTACAGCGGGTGCCGAACGCATCAACCAACCGGAGCGTCGCTCCAACTCGGTTCCATCACCTCTCGCCTGTGCTCCAAGGACGCCAACAGCGCCTAGAAACCATGCCCGTGACCGTCAGCAGACCCGAACCGGAAACCACGCATTACAAGCTGTCTGATCTTGGTCTCTAGACGTCCGTGGGCGTCTTCCGCTCGGACTGCCCAGCAGGCCAACGGGGGTATCACCCGACACAGGACGTGTGCGGACAGCGGTGGAATGAATGGCGTTTGAGACCGCAACTGAAACCACGACAGGACCAGATCGATTGACGTGGACACTGAAAAGCCCCGAAGCCGCAAGGATCACCCGCAGCACGCCCCAACCTGCCGGTGGCACCAAATGCCAGACCCCTGGCACCGAGTGACGACCCGTTCGATTGTCAGTGCCTCCCCGTAGACTATGGGGAAGTGACGGCAGCCACCCATGCCGCATGTCGCATGGAGGGCCCGTGGCAAGTCAGCTCAACCGGAACACCTTTGCAAATGGCGTGCTAGAGCGCTACCAAACTCTTTCCGCTGCCCCAAATCTGCTCAACAAGTCCGCACGGTCAGTCGCGCTCGCCCACGGGGCCTCCATGCCCGCCACTGGCCACCCCTACTTCACTCACCTCTCCCTCGGCGAGAGCGATCACTGCTATGGGGTAGCTGTATTTATTGATCTTGTCGCTTTCACGTCCCGCACGTTTTGGGAGAAGCCTGAATCTGTAGTCCGGCTCAACACGGCCGTCATGTCACAGGTGGCCGAAGTGGTACAGAGCTTGGGCGGCTACATTCTCGGACTGCGAGGCGACGGTGTGTTTGCCTGCTTCGGCGACACCGACACTCAATCCCCTAAAATTCCAGCAGCACTCGCGATGCTCGCATGCGCATTTTCCTTGGATGCCGTCAGGAATGCATTGAACGAGTTGCTCAAAGCATCCGGAATGCGTCCCGTCCAAATTCGAGCTGGCGCCGACTACGGACGACTCGACTTCGTCAGGATCGGCAGTCCGGAGGCCAGCGAAGTGAACATTGTAGGGTTCGCTGCAAATTTCGCCGCCAAATGCGAGAAATTTGCCAACTCGTGGGAGGTAGTAATCGGGGAAGGGCTGGCAGACCTACTCCCGGAAGACCAGTACCAATCTCATGAGGATTCCCCCAAGGTCTATCAGCAAGACTACCTGACGCGGAGATATCACTTCCATCAATTGAAATGGTCGAGCTACTTGAATCACTTGGATTCAGTTCGCGAAGACCTTTCCGGCAGCCCGGCCAGCGCCATCAGGATCCCTCAATAGGGGCAACGAACCCCAGGAAAGGCTGGTTTCGCAATTGAGTATCCCATCCCTCCTCAAGCATGTAGGGCTTGAGGTGCCGAGATACGTAACGGTCAACGGCAAGGTCGTTTTCGATAAGCCGGCAAGCGTTCCCGCCCAGGCAACAGCAGCGCCAGCTACCCGGGTAGAGCCGCACCGGTTCCATGGTGGCGTGGACCCGGCTCCAGAGCAGGGGCGATACGACCGGGCTTGGTGGAATACCGACCTTGCCGCCCGCCAGCGAGACATCGACGCCATGAGAGCGGCTTTCCCAGGCTTCTTCGTGTTCGACGAGGACGACGACCTCTGGTACGGCGGGAACATCGACACTGGTCGAGGAACCTTCTTGATCGCCGTCAAGCCCCGCGCGAATCACTCTCTTCCCCTGGTGCGCATGGTTAGCAAGGTGCGACTGGGCCGCCAAGAGGGCAGGTACTGGCGGGAGTCGCCCCATCTCTACACGTCCGGTGCACTGTGCGTCGCTTCGATTCACGACTGGAAGCCAGAAGTGCACACGACGGCCACAGCCACGGCGTGGGCGGCGCATTGGCTTGCCGCCTACACCGAATGGCGCATGAGCGGAGTATGGCCGACGGAAGGTTACGGCAGAGATGCTGCTTAGACGGTGGCGGACCGCGCAAGGTGTAAGCAGCACTCAGCAATCCGAGGACCACGATCCTGGTGAGGACGTGAGGCTGCTCATCGAGCAGACTGGCGAGTGGATTCGAAGCGCCGACACTAAGACCGGACTACTAGGTGCAGCGCTCGCAGTCCTGGTTTCCGCTATCGCCGCCAAATTCGACCGCCCTCACGTAGCCCATTGGTCCGATTTCCCTGGCGATGCAATTAAGGCAGCGATACTCACGGCCACTATGGCCGCTCTCGCCAAGTCGGCCTATCACATGAAGGGGGTCCTAGTACCAAGGGTGCAGACAGCAACCGAAGACACCCGATATTCATGGCCATGGATCGCCAAGACCTCTATCAACCAAATTGTCGCCACACAACCAGGAAACTCTCGCCGCGAAGCCTGGATCCAGGTAAAAACCCTTGCCGAAATCGCTAAGGTAAAATTCCATCATTTCAACCTGGCACTCCGATGGTCCGCAATAACTGCAACGCTCTTCTTGGTGTGGGTTGGATCCCTCGCATGGTTTCAATGAATGCATGCGATGTGGAATCCATGTATTCAGCCGCTGACCTCAGCGGGAGCCTTGCCCACGGCCAGTAGGTGCGAACTGGCAGCAAGCAATTCCGGGTACGGCTCTGCCATGCGCGCCGCCTCCATCGCGGAGGCAACCAGATCGTCCGTGGGCCCCTCGCCCGGCTGTTGCTCAGCCGCTTTCACCAGCGACCATGCGGGCCCTTCGATCCCGAAGACCTGCACATCCGTCAGCCCGGAGGCAGCCAACTCCGCCACAAGCTCTTCAGCGCGGTGGAAGTAGGACAGGGTGAACCCTCGTACACCGTCATAGACGGCCGTCTCAAGGATCTTCGAAACGGAGTCACGAATCCGTTCGGTGTGCAGGTGGGCGTATGTGACGTGCTCAAAGAGCGACGCGTAACGGTTGATTGCAGCCGCCGCAACCAATCCGCCCGGCTTCACCACCCGGCGGGCTTCCGCCAGCGCCCTACGGCGATCCTCGGGGTCGGGCAGGTGGTACAGCGGCCCGAGGAGCTGCACAACGTCGAAACTGTCGTCCGGCTCATGCAGATCGCGGGCGTCTCCCACGATCGCCGAGCACACGGCCGCTGCGCTCTCGACATGACGGGGCACGGGGTCCACGAGTGTGACGTCGTAGCCGTCCTTCACAAGCCATTCAGCGTGAACCCCGGTCCCTCCCCCGACGTCGAGCACGCGGGCCGGCGCGGGGGGCAAGAAGCGTCGGAGAAGCTCTTGAGTCCTGACCAACTCCATACGTCCGTCTGCCGAGCTGCGCAGGCGGCTGTCCTCGTTCGCTGTCTCGCCGTAGAACCGCATCACAGAGGGTGCCAATTCGAGATTCGACATGGTCGCAGTATCGTGTGTACCGGTGGACCAGTCCAGCATGCGGAGTAGAGGAAGCCATGGCAGTCCTGAAGTACGAAGAGATCGCCGAGTCTTTGCGCGCCCGCATCGCCGCTGGTGAGTTCGCCCCCGGTGCCACCATCCCCTCCGGCCGCGACCTGGCCGAGCAGTGGGACGTGTCACGGGCCACCGCCATCAAGGCCGTGGACGTTCTACGCAACGACGGCGTGGTGGTGGCCAAGCAGGGCACGGGTTTCGTCGTCACGGAGACGCCCGTGGCGCGCCCTGCCGGCGCCCGCCGAGCTGGGTCGGCGCGCATCTTGGGCGGGATGCCGTTCCTTCGCGTCGGTACGCCCGACTGGGCGGAGCCTCCCGCCCGCGTCGCTGTCGCACTCGGTATCTCCCCCGGCGTGCTGGCACTGCGACGCATCCGTGTCCTCCAGCTCCCGGATGGAACTCCGAATAGCTGTGTGGAGGCGTGGTTTCCTCCGGAGATCGCGGAGGCAGCACCTCGGCTCGCCGACACTGCTCCCATCGCCGAGGGCACGACGCGCTACGTCCGTCGGCAGACCGGACGGTTCCCGGTCGAGGGAGTGGACATCACCACCGTGCGCCTCGCAACGGACACGGAGGCGGCCCGCTTGAACGTAGCGACGGCTACCCCGGTCGCCGTGCTCCTCCACACGGCACACGACGAGGAAGGTCGTCCGCTGGTCTGCGAGGAAGGCGTTACCCCCTCCTCACTCTTCGAGCAGGTGGACACCTACGCCATGTAGGCACCCTCAAACCAAGCTGGACCGGTCCGCCGGTCCAGCTTTTTTGATGCCTCGTCACGCCATCTGACCTGCGCTAACTCTGGCCAGCATCATTCAACTCCATTTTCACCGCTTGACTGGACCGGTCCACCGGTCCAGTCTGTTGGTGCGACGCCGCTCCTCCTTTGTGAGGACGGTTCCGGATCGGGATGGCTCGCTACAACTAGGGGCCCCGCGCTGGTAGTTGCTTGAAAACTGCATAGGCGGGCCCCGTCTCCCCGAGTCGAAAAGACGGACCGTGCGGCTGTGCCGCGCTTCGACCCTCGCAGCTCTTCCTGCGGCCGGTTGCCTCCGCTGCTCGTCTCGTACGAGCAGCGTCGAGGGGAGCCGGATCTACCGACTTCAACGGCGCGCGGCCCCGGTGCTGGAACACCGGGGCCGCTGTTCGGGCCGTTCCTGTCTGAGAGGAACAAGACCCAATGAACACCATCGTCACTGTTCAGGATGCTGTTACCGCGTTCGCCGACTTCATGGAGCCGACAGGCGCGGAGCTGGACGCGATCGAGCTGGAGATGCCCGTGATCCTCGCGGACGTCGACCTGATCGACGCGCAGATCATCGCCATGAACCACACCCCGAACGAGGTCGACACCCGCCGGGTGCGCCGGGCGCTGGCCCGGGTGCTCGTCGAGCGGGCCAAGCTGACCAACCGCACCGCCGGCACGATCCCGGCGGGGGTGGCGTGATGGCCCGCCCGACCGCTCTGCCCGCCGTCGCCGTGACGGCGGTTTCTCTGGTCCTCACCCTCGCCGTGGTCGTGATGTGGCTCGGCACGGCGATGCCGTGGCCCGTCGCCCTGGTCGTCGGGCTGGGCATCGACGGGGGATGGCTCGCCACCCTCGCCTACGAACGGCGCCTCGCAGCCCAGGGCGACCACTCCGACGCCGTGACCGGGGTCGGCTGGTCGTTCGGCCTGCTCGCCACCGGCGTCCTGATCGCCCATGCCCTGACCGCCGAGGCGGACAGGGGCGCGTGGTTGGCGGTTGCATGGCTGCCGCTCGCGGCGAAGGCCCTGTGGCTGGTCCACGGGTTGTGGGAGCGGACCGCGCTCACCCCGGCCGCGTTGACCGCCATCACCGGGATCCAGCAGGAAGCTCGGGACGAAGCGGCCGTGGCCCGTGCCCGGCTTCGGGCGGAAGCGTCCACGGAGGAGACGCGGTTGATGGCCGTGACGCAGGCCGGCGCCCGCGTGGCCCGGGTCCAGGCCGACACCGCCAAACGTCTCTCGGATGCCTGGTCGACGCTGGAGGCGGCCCGGACCGGCGAGGACACCGGTAGGGCACTGACCAGCGTGACGCACCGCGTCACACCCGACGTCGCACCCCGTTGGGAACTGCCTGTATGGGGGCCGACCGAGCCGCTTGCGGCGCTCGAATCTGGGCCCGCGCTCACCGACGTCGAACTTGACGCGGTCGTGGAGGAGATCCGCACCAGCCGCGTCCCGGCCCTGTCCTACCGGGAGATGGCCACCCGCTTCCGCGCCGCCGGCCACTCTGCGTCCGAAGTCCGGCTGCGGGCGGCATGGAAGCGGGTGGCCGCATGACCAGCGCCCCCGCGCCCGTGGTGAAGTCGTTCAGCTTCGGTGGCGGAGTGCAGTCCACCGCCGCTCTGGTTCTCGCGGCCAGGGGTGAGCTGGATTACCGCACGTTTCTGATGGCCAACGTCGGGGACGACTCCGAGCACCCCGGCACCCTGCGCTACCTGCACCAGTACGCCATCCCCTACGCCGAACAACACGGCCTTGAGCTGGTCGTCCTGGACCGGGTGATGAAGCGCTCGGGTGAGGTCCGCACGCTGTATCAGGACCTCACCCGGGAGGGGTCGAGGTCGTTGACGATCCCGGTGCGGATGTCGAACGGGGCCCCCGGCACCCGCTCGTGCACGGCCCAGTTCAAAATCAAGGTCGTCGGCGACGAACTCAAACGCCGCGGCGCCACCAAGGACAGCCCGGCCACGGTCGGTATCGGGATCAGCCTGGACGAGATCCACCGGGCCAACAAGCGGCGCTGCGAGCCGCACGAGCGGATCGAGTATCCGCTGTTGGAGCGCGGGATTCGGCGTATCGACTGCGCCCGGATCATCCGCCGTGCCGGGTTGCCGGTGCCGCCGAAGTCGTCGTGCTGGTTCTGTCCGTTCCACCGGCCGGAGACCTGGCACGACATGCGTCGCGACGAGCCCGAGCTGTTCGAGAAGGCGTGCCGGCTCGAAGAACTCCTGAACCGCCGGCGTGACGAACTCGGCAAGGACCACGTCTGGCTCACCCGGTTCAACCGGCCGCTGCGTAAGGCGATCCCGGACGGCGTGGACACGCTGCCGTTCGACGAGTGGGACTCCGGATGCGACTCCGGCTGGTGCATGACCTGATCGCCCTCCAGCACACCACCCGAACGCTCCAACAACACCTTGGAGTTCTGCTGTGACCAGCGTCAACGCTGCTCCGGACACGATCGATTACGCGTGGCATGCCTGGGTGAGCGTGCCCGGCGAGGGCCGCGCATTCGCCCACGGCACCGTCACCGTCCCCGTCGCCTTCTGCTGGGACCGCGTCACCCGCGAGGTCGCCGCCTGGCTCGGGGCACGGGGCGTGACCGGGCGGCTCGCCGACATCCACCTCATCCTCGCCCCGAACGCCGGAAAGGCGGTCTGACCATGGGAAAGCCCGACACCCGCCGCCTTGACCGGGCGATCCGCGAGACGAACCGCAAGCTCGAAGCCGTACGACGCGGCGAACTCTGGCCCCTCACCGGCTCCGAGCGACGCCAGATGCTCGCCGCCGTCGCGGGCGGCTCGTACCGGGTCATGCGGGGCAAGAGCACCGGCCGCGCCGACAACCAGATCGAATCCGTCTCGACCTCGGCGGAGACGCGGCTGATCGCGGAGATCACCGCGTTGCAGATCGAGCGCCAGCGGATCGTCACCGAGGCCGCCCGCGCCAAGGCCGCCAAGAAGTCGTCCGGCTGGTGGTGACCCGCACCGCGCCATGCGCCCGTGCCACACCCTCCCTCTTCACTCTCACCCCGATCCGGGGCAGTCAGGAGTCGGTTTCACCATGAGTGAGAACGTCTTTAACCTGCACAAAGACACCAACCCGTCCGCTGTGACCACGTTGACCGTGGTCCCCGAGCCGGCCCCCTCCGCACCGGTCCCGCTGTGGGTCCGGTCCGGGCGCGCCATCCGGACCGTGGTCACGCACGAGACGACCAAGAGCACCGCCCGCGCCGTCGCCCGGCACACCCTCTACGTGGCCGGCGGGGCACGCATCGCGGCGCGGCGGACGTGGGACGGGCGGACCGCCTCCCGGTACGAGCGGATGTTCCGTGCCGCCGAAGCCGCGGGCAACCACGAGGTGGCGGCGGAGTGGGAGGAGCGGGGGCAGCACTTCCGCGAGGCCCGTCACCGCCGCCGCATGGACCTGCTGCACTCGCCCGTGGACGCGGCCAAGGGCGTGGCCGTGAGCGCGGGCATGGGCGTGGGTTCGCTGGTCGCCCTCGGCGTCGTGATGGCCATCGCGACGAAGGACGTCACACAGGTCGTCACGCCGTTGATGGCCACGATCGAGTTCATCAACCTGATCATCACCATCGTTCAGGTGGTGTGGGGGCCCGCTCTCGCCATCGGTCCGTTCCTGGCGCTGCTGGCCTTATGGGCGGTGGGCAGCAAGCAGCAGGCCGCACCCCAGTGGGCCCTTCCCGCGAACGTCCGCGACAGCGAGGGCGAGCCGATCACCCCGTCGATCGTGGTCAAGGCCCTGCGCGACCTCGGCGTCCCCGCGCTCCGGAACGCCATCAAGGAGATGGGGGATGCCGGCGCGTCGATGCTCGGGCCGATCCGGATCGCCGGATGCGGCGTCGAGGTCGACGTCACCCTCCCGTCCGGGGTGTCCACGATCGAGGTGCAGAACCGGCGCCGCAAGCTCGCGGAGAACCTGACCCGCCACGAACACGAGGTGTTCATCACCATCCCCCAGGCCGCCCGCACCGTCCGCCTGTGGGTCGCCGACTCCGGTGCGCTCGATGAGCCGATCGGCCCGTCGCCACTGGTCACCGACGAGACGATGACCGCCGACTACGCCAAGGGCCGCGCCCCCTGGGGTCAGGACCTGCGCGGCGACGCGGCGGCCCTGTCCCTGTATCAGCGGCACCTTCTGATCACGGGGTTGTCGAACCAAGGCAAGACCGTCGCCCTCCGCTCCCTCGCACTGTGGCTCGCCCTGGACAAGTCGGTGCAGTTCCTCATGGGCGACCTCAAGGGCGTCGGCGACTGGGCCATGTTCGACGGCATCGCCACCACGCTGATCCAGGGGCCGACGGATGAGCACGTGATCCAGGTGACCGAGATGGTGGAAGACGCCGTTGCCGAGATGAACCGCCGCCTCATGGCCCCGCCCGGAACGAAGTTCCCGGCGCTGATCGTGCTGGTCGATGAGGCGCAGGTCGCATTCATGTGCCCGCTCAAGGACGAAGAGGGCCGCTTCTACGGCGGTTCCAAGGCCACCTCCCGGTACTTCATGGCGGTCCGGAAGATTCACAACCAGGGCCGTGCGGTGAACGTGCTGATGTGGCAGGGCACCCAGGACCCCACCGATCAGAACCTGCCCAAGCTGGTCCGCGAGGGCGCCCACACCCGCGCATCCCTCGCGCTGGGCACCGAGTCGCAGGCCCGGATGGCGCTTGGGGACAAGGCGGTCGACGGCGGCGCGGCGCCGAACCTGCTGCGCCCCGGGCTGGATCAGGGCACGCTCGTGGTCGCGTCGTCCGGCATCGACATCCCCAAGGGCCAGTCATCCATCACCGTGCGCACGCACTACGTGGACGACGACGCGGCCGAAGCCATCATCAACCGCGCCAAGGCCCTGCGCGACGGAGTCACCACCCTCACCGTCATCGACCGCGGCAAGGACCGGGACCCGCTCGCCGACATCGCCAACGTCGTCGGGGACGCGCCGCGGGTGCGGACGAAGGACGTGCTCACCCGGCTCGCGACGCTGAACGAGCAGACATACGGCGGCTGGTCATTCCTGGACCTCAAGCGGGTGCTGGACGACGCCGGCGCGGAGCCCTACAAGTCCGACGGCGTCATGGTCGTCAGCCGCGACCGCCTCACCCGAGCCCTCGCCAACCGCGACGCGGACGGTTCCGCTTCCGCCGACGGATGACAGGGAGCCGACCCCGCCCGGGTCAGGGAGGCAGGGAGAACTCCCTGTAAGCCTCCCTGACCCGCCTCCCTGGCCCTGAGCTGCACGAATGATCGTGCAGGGAGTCAGGGAGGCATCCCAGGTCAGATCCTGAAAACCCCCTCCACAGCCACCCCGCAAGGGTGTGCTTCAACCTCCCTGACCGAGCACCCGAAGGGATTCCGCATGCACCCCGAACACGACACCCACCAGCCCGCCCAGCGGGCCGTGACCGTCCATCAGCCACAGCCCCTCGCCCTCTACGACCCGGGCCCGTCGGCACCGCTGGACCCGTACAGCGAGCGTCAGTCGGTGGTGTGGGTGCCCGACGCATATGGGCGCATGGTCCCCATGCCCAAGCACCTCGCCCCCGCCCCGATCCTCCCGCCCGAGCCACGCGACCTGACCCCGCTCCCGCTCCTCGACCCCGTCGCCCAACGCTTCCTCGGCGCCGGACTCGGAGGCGGCGCCCTCGCGGCCGGCATCGGCTACGGCGTGGGCGAGATCATCTCCGCCGCCGCCGGAATCAGCGGCGGCGCACTTGTCTGGGGCGCCGTCATCGTCCTCGCCCTGCGCATCCCCGCCCGCGCGATCAGCGGTGGCAGGGGCAGCACGGTCAACATCCGAAAGGCCGTCATCAAGCGCAGCCACTTCCACGGCTAGCCACGCCGAATGGACCCTTCCGACTCCATGCCCGATTGAGTGCTGCGGCTAGAGGGTGGCCGCAGGTCGTCCCGCATGAGCCGCTGCAGAGCCTCCAGCTGCTGGAAGAACGGCTGCACAGCTTGCTTGTACTCGGGAGTCTCGAAGGTCACCCCGTCCGAAGCGAGCAGGTCGCGAACCTTCCGTAACTGCTCGTAGAGCGGCAGCGCCACCCGATAGACGTGATCGGGAGCCGCCAGTCCCAACTCTCTGAGTACGGACTTCGCATCGGAATGCTGCGGGTCCAGATGAAACGCGTCATGAACCGCGTGCTGCCGCTCAGGACCGACCTCTCCCCGGGCCGCCGCAATGGCCATGCGGCTGTGGGCTTGGGCGAGTGCCGTCAAAAAACGCAGTAGACGAGCCGCTTGGTATCGGTCCATTGCTGATCCTTCTCGCGCCGCGAGCGGAGGACGTCGGTGATGACCGTCGCCCCGATTCCAAAGAGCGCACCCACTGCCGCAGCGCCGAGAGTCCCCCACTCCATGTGCGCACAGTACGAGGTTCGCCGCTCCGACTCCAGACGGCCTCCGGGCGGCGACCTGTCGCATCGCGATCACACCAGAGACCTGAAGCGATCCTCAACCAGCTTGAAGGGCACGGTCGTTCACGACCAAGGGCGGCCCCCGTCTCGCCAAAGCCTGGGACCGCCCTCATCCACCAGCACTCTCAACAGAACTGGAGACATCCAGCATGACGCAACCGACCGACATCCGGCGAGCCCTCGTCTTACGGCTCGGACGCGGGGACGTGTTCCGGGTCCTGGACGCCTTCTCGTGCATCGGCGGCGCAACCGCCGGCTACCGGCATGCGTTCGGCGCCGACTGCCACATCACCGGCGTCGACATCGAGGCTCAGCCGGACTACTGCGGTGACGCCTTCCACCAGGGCGACGCCATCGAGTACATCCGCGCGCACGGCCACGAATTCGACTTCATCCACGCCTCCCCGCCGTGCCAGGGCGAGGGCGCCCCGACCAAGGGCACGAACGCGGCCCGCAACGCGGCGATCGGCCGGACGTACCCCCGGCTCATCGTCCCGACCCGCGCGGCCCTGGAGGCGACGGGCCGGCCGTACGTGATGGAGAACGTGGCCGGCTCCGACGTCCGCAAGGACATCCGCCTGTGCGGCGAACAGTTCGGGCTCGGGCTGCTCATGCACCGGTACTTCGAACTCGGCGGCTGGACCGTCCGTCAGCCTGCCCACCCGCGTCACCGCGGCTACGTGAGGGGCTACCGGCACGGCATCTGGAGGGACGGCCCGTACGTGGCCGCGTACGGCAGGGGCGGCGGCAAGGCGACCGTGGAGGAGATCCGCGCGGCGAAGGAGATCGACTGGTCCGCCCATCACCTCCGTCTCCGGGAAGCCCTTCCGCCCGCGTACGCGGAGTGGATCGGCGCGGCCTACCTCACCACCCTCGCCCCCCGGCTGGAGGTCGCGGCATGAGCGAGCACCTGACCACCGCGCTCCGCCTCGCGACTCAGGGCATCCCCGTGCTCCCGTTGAGGGTGGGGAAGGTGCCGTTCGGGAACTGCCCGGCCTGCGCCAAGAACGTCTGCGGCGGCCGACCGAACATGAAGGTCCCCGGTTCTTGCGCCTGCCCGTACCCGTGCCACGGGTGGGCTGCCGCCACCACCGACCCGGGCGTCGTCAGCTCCCCGACGTGGGCGCTGGCGTGGCGGAGGGCTGCGACGCTCGCCTACCACCCCGGCGGCGCCGGCGTGACCGTGCTGGACCTCGACAACGAGGCCGCCATCGAGTGGGCCCGCGCAAGCCTGCCCGCCACCCGGACGGTGACCACGACCCGGGGTGAGCACTGGATCTATCGGGGCTTCATGCCGTCCGTCAACGCAGTTCGGCCCGGTGTGGACGTCAAGTCCCTTATGGGATACGCCCGTTGGCTCGGACCCGGCACGGGCGCCATGGCCATTCTCCCGGACGCCGTGCCCGCCCTGGCAGCAAAGGAACCGCCCGCGACTCGCAGGCCGCCACGGGCGCTCTCAGTGCCCTTGGGAGGTCAGCAGGAGACATGCCCGCACCGTACCCCGACCTATCTGGACCGCGGGATCGCCATGGCGGAGCAGCGCATCACCGGGGCCCGGGAGGCGGTGCACGCGACCGTCTATCGGACGTTCCTGGCGGTGCTGTCGACGCACGGGCGGTGTGGCTGTCTCACCGAGGCGCACACCGTGCGGCTGTTCACGGCAGCCCAGGCCAAGGGCGAATCGGCCCGGCACTGCGTGGACGCGTGGACGAACGCCCTGACCACGTTGGGACTGAGTCATGTCCGATGACGAGAAGAACCCGGCACGCCAGATCATCGCGGACTACGCACAGAGCCACTTCCGGTACTTCCGCACCGCCGACGGGACCGTGTACGCGCAGCGCAACGGCCACCCCGTGGCCCGTCCGATGCGCTCTCAGGGCACGACGGGCAGCCACCGGCAGGAACTCATCGTCGGCATGTACCGGGACGGGATCGGCGTGTTCAACGGGACGGCGCTCAAGGAGGCGTTGGACTTGATCGAAGCACTCGCGCTGTACGAGGAAACGCACGCCGTGCACATCCGTGTCGCCCCCGGATTCGACGGGGCGACCTGGCTGGACCTGGGCCGCGGCGATGGACAGTCCGTCCGCATCCACCCCACCGGCTGGGACATCCTCACCCCCGACCCGCGAGAGGTCTGCTGGCGGCGCACGCAGCTCAGCGGCGAACTGCCCCTGCCAGCCAAAGACACCGACGGCAAGGGCATCGACCTGCTGATGCGGCTGTGCAACTTCGCCAACGCGGAAACCGAATGCCTTGCCATCGCGTGGCTGATCGGCTGCCTCGGTCCGTCCGTGCCGGTCCCTGCGCCGTTCCTCACCGGGCCGCAGGGCGCGGGCAAGTCAACCGGGGGCCGGATGCTCACCCGGATCATCGAGGGCATGAGCGGCGACCTGCGCAGGGCCCCGAAGGATGAGGAGAACCTGATCGCGGCGGTGGCGGCCGGATGGATCACGGCTCTCGACAACCTGTCCCACATGACGCCGGACCTGTCCGACGCGATGTGCTGCATCGTCACCGGCGCCGAGAGCGTCAAGCGGGCCCTGTTCACCGACGGGGACGTCTTCCGCGTCGGCTACCGCCGGCCCCTGCTCCTGACCGGAATCGACGTCGGCGTCATCCGGCCTGACCTCGCCGAACGACTCCTGCCCTTGCGCCTAGAACGGCCCAAGGTGCGGCGCACCGAGGCCGAACTGTGGGCCGACTACGCGGAAGTGCTGCCCGTGGTCCTCGGCTCGCTCCTGGATCTCACGGTCAAGGTCCGGGCCGTGGAGGCGGAGACTCCCACCGATCTGCGGATGGCGGATTTCGCCCACCTGTGCGCGCAGCTCGACGCGGCCACCGGCCTCGGGGCGCTCGCCGCGTACCGGGCGAGTCTGGACGACCTGAACGACGACGTGATCGAGGGTGACCTCCTCGCGCAGACTGTCCTCCTGTACGCCGAGACCATGGAGCCGGGTGCCGCGCAGCAGATGACGTCCACGCAGTGGCTGTCCTGCCTCAGCAGCCTCTACAGCGGCGATGAATGCCGTCCCCTGCCCAAGGGGTGGCCGACCACCGGCAAGGTGCTCTCGGACCGCCTCAAGCGGCTCCAGCCGACGCTGGCGGCCCGGGGAGTGCTCATCGACTCGGGCCGCACCAAGGCGGGCCGCTACCTCGAAATGACCCGCACAGCCGCCCTCACCCTGCCCCCGCACGAGCAGACCCAGGCGTTCTGACCCGCGATCCGCCCGCCCATGCGAACAGCAAGAAGAGCACCGGTCCCGGGAGCGCGTGCTCCTCTTGCTGTTCGGCGGAACGCCGCCCCAAGGTCGCGCCGCGCAGCGGCTCCTCATTCGCTCTGTAAGGCGCGCCCAACTACTACAGGCAGCCCCCTCTTTGTCCTAAGTGGGAAGACGCTGCGTCACCTGCGTCACCCGGGCCGAGAAGCGGCTGCTGACCTGCGGCAACAGCGGTGACGCAGACGGCTGGCTCTGCGTCATCGTGCGTCACCTGCGTCACCCGGTGACGCAGCCGATGACGCACCGGTGACGCAGAGCCAGCCGTCTGCGTCACCAAAAGCAGCAGGTCAGAGCCCTAAATGACGCAGGTGACGCGGTGACGCAGAAATCCGAACCTCGGACAGGTACGGACTCACCGACCCAACGTGGAGGACCCATTGAGCGTGACCGCCCCTTCCAAGAGTGACCCTCGCGCGACCCTCCGGGGCGGTCTCCCAGACCGCTACCTCACCCCCGACGACATCGCCGGCATGTTCGGAGTGCCGCTCGAAACCGTCTACCAGTGGCGCAGGAAGCGCACCGGGCCACCCGGATTCCGCATCGGCAAGCACCTCCGTTACGACCCGGCCGACGTCCGTGTCTACGTCGCCGAGCGCAAGAGCGTCTGCCAGGGCGCCGCGTAACCCACCACCCCGAGACAGCAGGGAGAGCCGCAAGTAGCGGCTCTCCCTGCTGCACGTTGAGAGGACCACCGCCGTATGGCCGGCCACATCCAAGACCGTTGGTATAAGACCGAGACGGCGCCCAACGGCAAGACGATCAGGGAAAAGACCGAGCGATGTGGGACGGGCTTGCGCTACCGGGCGCGCTACGTAGCGCCGGATGGGAGCGAACGCAGCAAGTCCTTCCCGGATAAGCAGAAGCGACTTGCCGAGGCGTGGCTCACTCAGATCGCGGCTGACATGAACCGCGGGCAGTTCGTCGACCCGTCCTCCGGCAAGGTGACGTTCAAGGAGTTTGCCAGTCAGTGGCTGGCATCCCAGACCACGGATCCTTCAACCATCGTGAACATGGAGCTGAGGTTCCGGCTGCACGCCGTTCCATACATCGGTACTCGCTCCATGAGCGCGTTTCAGCCTGCTCATATCCGCACGTGGGCACGGGCTCTCGCCGACTCCGGTATGGCAGCGTCGTATCAGCGGACGGTCTTTGCGAATGTCTCTGCGGTGTTCGCCGCCGCAGTGGACGACGGCATTTTGCTCCGGAATCCTTGCCGCGCGGGTTCCGTGCGGGCCCCCAAGCTGGATCGACGGAAGCTGAAGCCGTGGACGCACGATCGTGTGGTTGCGGTCCGGGGTGGACTTCCGAGTCAGTACGCGTCGATCGCCGATGTCGGTGCCGGATGCGGCTTGCGGCAAGGCGAGATTTTCGGGCTCGCCGTCGATGAAGTCGACTTCGTCGGGGGAGTCGTGCACGTTGTGCGACAGGTCAAGCTGATCGGCTCGCAGATGGTGTTCGCCCCGCCCAAGGGCGGCAAATTGCGGGATGTCCCGCTGCCCGACGTGGTGTCGGACGCGCTCGCCACCCACATCACCGGCCGGCCCCCCATCGACGTCACGTTGCCGTGGAAGACGCCGGATGGACCGCCGGTCACGGCCAAGCTGCTGTTCTACTCGCGCGAGCGCAAAGCAATGAACCGGAACTACTTCAACATGTACCTGTGGAAGCCCGCTCTGATCGCGGCCGGCGTCATCCCGGAACGGACACCGGGGGAGCGGTTCGAACCGTCGCGAGAGCACGGCATGCACGCCTTGCGGCACTACTACGCGTCGGTGCTGCTGGACTCGGGAGAGAACATCAAGGCTTTGGCCGAGTACCTCGGTCACTCCGACCCGGGATTCACGCTTCGGACGTACACGCACCTCATGCCGAACAGCCAGGACCGCGCCCGCAGGGCCATCGACGCCGCATTCGGAGTGCGGGGCGCGAAGCTCGGTCCCGGTGAAGCCGCTGCGTCGGCCTGAGCGGCGGCGCCCCGTGTGAGCCAGCGATCGCCGTTCGCGGTGTGGGGCCCGAAACAGGCCGTCGGCCGTGCCCTTCCCGAGAGGAAGAACACGGCCGACGGCCCACACACGGCCCAGGAGAGCGGAAACCCGCTCTGACCTGGGGCGATATCACACGTCGAAGTACAGCTCGAACTCGTGCGGGTGCGGACGGAGCTGGAGCGGCGCGATCTCGTTCGTGCGCTTGTAGTCGATCCACGTCTCGATCAGGTCGGACGTGAAGACGTCGCCCGCGAGCAGGAACTCGTGGTCGCGCTCCAGCGAGTCGAGGACGGCCGGGAGCGAGGTCGGGACCTGGGCGACGTTCGCGTGCTCCTCGGGAGCCAGCTCGTACAGGTCCTTGTCGATCGGCTCGGCCGGCTCGATCTTGTTCTTGACGCCGTCCAGACCGGCCATCAGCAGCGCCGCGAACGCGAGGTACGGGTTGCCGGAGGAGTCGGGCGCGCGGAACTCGACGCGCTTGGCCTTCGGGTTGGAGCCCGTGATCGGGATACGCATGGCCGCGGAGCGGTTGCGCTGCGAGTACACCAGGTTGACCGGGGCCTCGAAGCCGGGGACCAGGCGGTGGTACGAGTTCACCGTCGGGTTGGTGAAGGCGAGCAGCGACGGGGCGTGCTTGAGGATGCCGCCGATGTAGTAGCGGGCGGTGTCCGACAGGCCCGCGTAGCCGGCCTCGTCGTAGAACAGCGGGGAACCGTTGCTCCACAGCGACTGGTGGACGTGCATGCCCGAGCCGTTGTCACCGAAGATCGGCTTCGGCATGAAGGTCGCGGTCTTGCCGTTGCGCCAGGCGACGTTCTTCACGATGTACTTGAAGAGCTGGAGGTCGTCGGCCGCGGCGAGCAGCGTGTTGAACTTGTAGTTGATCTCGGCCTGGCCTGCGGTGCCCACCTCGTGGTGCTGGCGCTCGACCTGGAGGCCGGAGTTGGCCAGCTCCAGGGAGATCTCGGCACGCAGGTCGGCGAAGTGGTCGACCGGCGGGGTCGGGAAGTAGCCGCCCTTGTAGCGGACCTTGTAACCGCGGTTGTCCTCGATGGCACCGGTGTTCCAGGCGCCGGCCTCGGAGTCGATGTGGTAGAACGACTCGTTCTCGGCGGTCTTGAAGCGCACGCTGTCGAAGACGTAGAACTCGGCCTCGGGACCGAAGTACGCGGTGTCGGCGATACCGGTCGACGCGAGGTAGGCCTCGGCCTTCTTGGCCACGTTGCGCGGGTCACGGGAGTACTGCTCGCCCGTGATCGGGTCGTGGATGAAGAAGTTGATGTTGACCGTCTTGTCGCGGCGGAAGGGGTCGACGCGCGCGGTGGACAGGTCGGCGCGGAGCGCCATGTCGGACTCGTGGATGGCCTGGAAGCCGCGGATGGAGGAGCCGTCGAATGCGAGCTCCTCCGCCGGGTCGAAGGCCTCGGCCGGGATCGTGAAGTGCTGCATCACACCCGGCAGGTCGCAGAAACGGACATCGACGAACTTGACGTCCTCGTCCGCGATGAACTTCTTGGCCTCGTCGGCGTTCTGGAACATCCAGCTCCTCCTACTCCCGCCCACTGTGGACCGGGGTGGTAGTTCGTTCGTGCGGCCAGTGCGGTGGCACACGCTGGGGCCGACCATAGGGACGGGGGATTTCTCCAGCGTGACCCATTTGTTTCGCCCAAGTTAACCGACCTCGGCCGGGCGGGCCCCTCCTGTCCGTATGGCAAAACGGGCACAGTACCTTGGACGGGTGGACAACAGGCAAGCAATCGGATCGTGGCTCTCCGGCCCCCGCGCGGCGGCGGAGGAAGCCGGAGTCGACTTCGGATACCGGGGCGAACAGCTCGGTCTGCCGGAGCACGGACCGGGCTCGATCGCCCGCCCGGGGCGCCGTCTGGGCGCCCTCGCCGTCGACTGGGGCCTGTGCCTCCTGATCGCATACGGGCTGCTCACCGACGGCTATGACCAGGCTACGGGGAACTGGGCCCTGCTCGTCTTCTTCGCCCTCGGCGTCCTGACGGTCGGTACCGTCGGCTTCACTCCGGGCAAGCGGCTGCTGGGTCTGCGCGTCGTGCCCGAGGGCGGCGGCCGGCTGAACCCGCTGCGCGCCGTGCTGCGCACCGCGCTGCTGTGCGTGGCCGTCCCGGCCCTGATCTGGGACCGCGACGGCCGGGGCCTCCACGACCGCCTCGCCCGCACGATCGAAGTCCGCACCTGACCCACCCCGCCCCCACGGACCGCACACACCAGACACGGCCCCACCGCCTCGGCGGCTCGGGTGAGGGCCCGGTGACCGGGTGACCCGGGGCGGCCGGCGACGGTGATGGTGTGGGCCTGCTGCCCCGGCGGCTTCGCCGAGGGGCCCGGTGGGCCATGGCGGCCGGCGACGGAAATTGCAATGGCGTGGGCCCGCTGCCCCGGAGGCTCCGTGAAGGGGCCGGTGGCCGAAGGCGGGCGGCCCGCACGGTAACGGCATGCGCCGCCCGGCGGCCCCGGTGAGGGCCCTGCGGGCCAAGGCGGTCGGCGATGGAAATGGCGTGGGCCCGTTGCCCCGGCGGCTTCGCCGAGTGGCCCGGCCAGCCGAGGCGGCTGCCGACGGAAATTGCAATGGCGTGGGCCCGCTGCCTCGGAGGCTCCGCTGAGAGGCCCGGCGGGCCATGGCGGCTGCCGACGGCAACGGTGTGGGCCCCGCTGCGCCTGGCGGCTCCGTGAAGGGGCCGGCGACGTAAGGCGGGCGGGCCCGCACGGTAACGGTATGCCCGCGCGGCCCGGCGGCCCCGGTGAGGGCCCTGTCCCGGCCGGTCGAGGTGGCCCCGGCCATGGCAACTCCGACCGCAGCGGACTCGGCCCCCGGTCCGGTGTCCCGCCGGGCAAGGTGGTCGTCGCGACGCGGGCCGCGTGCCGACGGGGGCGGTACCGGGCCCGACGGAACGGCATGGAAACGGCGGTGGGGGGGGGGGGGGGGGGGGGGGGGGGGGGGGGGAAAAAAAAAAAAAAAAAAAAAAAAAAAAAAAAAAAAAAAAAAAAACAAAAAAAAAAAAAACCCCCCCCCCCCACCACCCCCCCCCCCCCCTCCCCCCCCCCCCCCCCCCCCCCCCCCCCCCCCCACCGCCGTAGAACTGGTCAAGCCGGCGCGAGCGTCACCGCTTGGGACCGCCCCGCGGCATCCGCATGCCCTTGGGCATCGGACCCTTCGGCAGCGGCATGTTGCTCATCAGGTCGCCCATCGCGCGCAGCCGGTCGTTGGTCGCCGTGACCTGGGGCCCAGCGAGCACACGCGGCAGCTTCAGCATGGTCGTGCGGAGCCTCTTCAGCTCGACCTGGCCCTCGCCGGTGCCCACGAGAATGTCGTGCACCGGGACGTCCGCGACGATCCGCGCCATCTTCCGCTTCTCGGCGGCCAGCAGGGTCTTCACCCGGTTCGGGTTGCCCTCGGCGACCAGCACGATGCCGGCCTTGCCGACCGCGCGGTGCACCACGTCCTGGCTGCGGTTCATCGCGACCGCCGGAGTCGTGGTCCAGCCCCGGCCGATGTTGTCGAGCACCGCCGCGGCCGCGCCCGGCTGGCCCTCCATCTGCCCGAAGGCGGCCCGCTCGGCCCTGCGCCCGAAGACGATCGCCGTCGCGAGGAAGGCGAGCAGAAGCCCGAGAATCCCGAGATAGACCGGGTGGCCGATCAAGAAGCCGATCGCGAGGAAAACACCGAGGGTGAGAATTCCGACAGCCGCGAGTACAAGACCGATCTTGGAATCGGCCTTGCGGGTCATTTTGTACGTCTGAGCGATCTGCTTGAGTCGCCCGGGGTTCGCAGCGTCCGCTGCGGGTTCCTTCCTCGCCATGCCCACGAGTCTACGTGGCCCGCGAAGCGCCGACGACGGCAGTACCGGGCGAGCGGGGTCGCGGCAGCGGCGAGGCGGCTGCCGTGGCGGGAACGACCGGTGCCGGGCGGCGCCGGTCAGGAATGGACGACGGATTCCAGCACGCGCTGCGCCTCGACCCGGTCCTTGGCTCGGCGACGGTCCTCCAGGACGGAGGTCCAGGCGTTGCGGCGGGCGGTGCGCTGCCCACTGCTCATGAGCAACGACTCGACGGCACGCAGTGCATCGGTGAACGACGGAATCGCGGTGGCGCGTACGGGCGCGGCCTGCATGATGGAGATCCCCCCTAGGGATCGACGGCTCGGACGGGGACGGGTGTGACGTGGAACCAGAGTCACTGATTGGTGTTACCAGTACGTGACCGAGCGGTCAAACACCAATGAAACCTTGATACCGCGGGTCCTTTTCCGGCCCCCTTCCTGATGCGGCGTTCAACTGCGGGGATGCCGTGAGGGGGTGTGAACGGGCCGTTGTGAAGGGCGAGTTGCCTGTGCGCGGATTCACACGAAAGCGGTGGCACTCGGTGCCACCGCTTTCCTTTCGCAACGTGTGCCGTTCGGGGGATCAGACCGCCTGGGAGGCGACGTACGCGCCCCGCTTCTCGACGGCCATCTGATACAGCCGGCCGGCCCGGTACGAGGAGCGGACCAGCGGGCCCGACATGACGCCGGAGAAGCCGATCTCCTCGGCCTCCTCCTTGAGCTCCACGAACTCCTGCGGCTTGACCCAGCGCTCCACGGGATGGTGGCGCACGGAGGGGCGCAGGTACTGCGTGATCGTGATCAGCTCGCAGCCGGCCTCGTGGAGCTGCTGGAGCGCCTCGCTGACCTCCTCGCGGGTCTCGCCCATGCCGAGGATCAGGTTCGATTTCGTGACCAGACCGTAGTCACGGGCCTCGGTGATGACCTTGAGCGAGCGCTCGTAGCGGAAGCCCGGACGGATCCGCTTGAAGATCCGCGGGACCGTCTCGACGTTGTGGGCGAAGACCTCGGGGCGCGAGGAGAACACCTCGGCGAGCTGCTCGGGCTCGGCGTTGAAGTCCGGGGCGAGCAGTTCGACCTTGGTGCGTCCGGCCTCGCGGCCCGCCGTCTGCGCGTGGATCTGGCGGACGGTCTCCGCGTACAGCCAGGCGCCGCCGTCCTCCAGGTCGTCGCGGGCGACGCCGGTGATCGTGGCGTAGTTCAGGTCCATCGTGACGACGGACTCACCGACACGGCGCGGCTCGTCGCGGTCCAGGGCCTCCGGCTTGCCGGTGTCGATCTGGCAGAAGTCGCAGCGCCGCGTGCACTGGTCACCGCCGATGAGGAAGGTGGCCTCGCGGTCTTCCCAGCATTCGTAGATGTTGGGGCAGCCCGCCTCCTGGCAGACCGTGTGCAGGCCCTCGCTCTTCACGAGGCCCTGCATCTTCGTGTACTCGGGGCCCATTTTCGCCCGGGTCTTGATCCACTCGGGCTTGCGCTCGATGGGGGTCTGGCTGTTCCGGACCTCCAGGCGCAGCATCTTGCGTCCGTCGGGTGCGACTGCGGACACATCGGCTCCCTGTAGCTTCGATTCTTCGGCGTACACCAGGGTACGCCCGTGTGGTGCTCGGCCCCCGAGGTGGGCAACCTTCGGGAGCGGGGGTGCATTCCCGGAGGCGTTCGGCCGTGCGGCGCGGGGGACGTGTGCGCGCCCCCACGGGGCGCGCGGGGCTCAGGCCGGAGTGTGCTCGACGACGCGCGGCTTCAGGTCCGCGTTCGCCAGGACGTCCCTGAGGTGCTTCTCGGCCACCGGCAGGACCTCGGCGATGGTCACGTCGCGGCCCAGCTCGTTCGCGAGGGAGGCGACGCCGGCGTCACGGATGCCGCACGGGATGATCTTGTCGAACCAGGCGTTGTCCGGGTTCACGTTCAGCGCGAAGCCGTGCATGGTGACACCCTTGGCGACGCGGATGCCGATCGCGGCGATCTTGCGGTCCTCGCGGCGCTGGCCGGCGTTGGACGGGGCGTACTCCGGGCCGTTGAGCCGCGGGTCGAACTCCTCGTCCTGGAGCCGGGGGTCGAAGTCGAGGGAGAGGCCGCCGAGGGCGGAGGCCCCCTGGGCGGGGTCCTTGGCGTCACCGAGGACCCAGACGCCGCTGCGGCCCTCGACCCGGCTCGTCTCCAGGCCGAACTCGGCGCAGGTGCGGATGAGCGCCTCTTCCAGACGGCGTACGTGGGCTACGACGTCCACGGGACGCGGGAGCTTCTGGATGGGGTAGCCGACGAGCTGGCCGGGACCGTGCCAGGTGATCTTGCCGCCGCGGTCCACGTCGATGACGGGGGTGCCGTCCAGGGGCCGCTCGTTGTCCGCCGTGCGCCGGCCCGCGGTGTACACCGGGGGGTGCTCCAGGAGCAGGCAGGTGTCGGGGATCTCGTCCAGGAACCGGGCGGCGTGCACGCGACGCTGCTCGTCCCACGCCTCCTGGTACTCGACGGCCTCGGCACCGAATCCCATGCGGACGAACCGCAACTCACTCACGGCAAGCGCCTCCCTCGAAGCTTCCTCGGGCACGTGGTGATCCCCGTGCGGGGCACGCGGAGGAACCTTTCGTCAGGTCCGTGGCGCGCCCACGCCACTGTACGTCCGTCCGATCCGCGTCAGCTCGACGGCTAATCCTCACACGATCGGATGAATGAATGTCGATGTGTGCGATGACGTGCTCACGCTCCGCTACATTCGCGCCGTTCACGAGGCCATAAGGGCTGCTCACAGGCAATCCGGGCACAGGGGGGCCTCGGGGAGGCGCGAGCACGTTCTCGCGCCGCCCCGAGACGCCTCTGGAGACCCGAAGGCAGGAGACCGCACCGCAGATGACGGAACGACCCGCGCAGCGCACGCCCAATCGACAGCTCGCCGCGCTCATCGCAGAAGCGGGGTTCTCCAACGCAGGTCTCGCCCGCCGCGTGGACCAGCTCGGACTCGAACACGGACTGGACCTGAGATACGACAAGACCTCGGTGACCCGGTGGCTGCGGGGCCAGCAGCCCCGCGGGACCACCCCCGCGCTCATCGCCGAGGTGTTCACCCGCCGCCTCGGCCGGCGTCTGAGCGCGCAGGACCTCGGGCTCGACGCCTGCGCCCCCGTGTACGCGGGGCTCGAATTCGCGGCGACCCCCGAGGAGGCCGTCGACATCGTCAGCGGCCTGTGGCGCAAGGACTCCGGGAGCCACGCCGAGCTCCGCAAGATCGCCTTCACCCCGGCGGGGCTCGTCGTGCCCAGCCGGGACTGGCTGATCGGCCGGGCCGACGACCGGGTCGCCCGCGGCGAGCAGCCCGCCCGCATCCCCGCCCAGGGCCGCCCGGCCTCGCCCAAGGTCACGGTGCCGCCCGAGCAGGGCGGACCCGCCTCCCGGCGCGGCCGGACCGAGCGCGGCCCCGGCCAGCGGGTCAGCGGCGGGGACATCGCCGCGCTCCGCTCGGTCGGGGAACTCTTCCGCGCCCTCGACCACGCCTACGGCGGCGGCCACGCCCGCCAGGCACTGGTCCGCTATCTGGAGCACGAGGCCGAGCCGATGCTGCGCGGCGCGTACGGCGAGCAGACCGGCCGCCACCTGTTCGCCGCCGCCGCCGACCTCACCCGGCTCGCCGGCTGGACGTCGTACGACATCGGCGCGCACGGACTCGCGCAGCGGTACTTCGTCCAGGCGCTGCGGCTGGCGCAGGCCGCGGGCGACCGGGTGTACGGCTCGTACGTGCTCATCACGATGAGCCGGCAGGCCGTCTACCTCGGGCACGGACGTGAGGCCGTGCAGCTCGCGCGGGTCGCGCAGCAGGGTCTCGGTGCCGGGGGGCCGCACGTCGTGCAGGCGCTGCTGCACGCCGTCGAGGCGCGCGGGCACGGGGTGCTCGGCGAGGTGCGGGCCTGCACGGCCTCCCTGGTGCGGGCCGAGCGCGCGCTGGAGGCGTCCCGGACCGGCGACGAGGTCCCGCACTGGGCCCGGTACTTCGACGAGGCGCAGCTCGCCGACGAGTTCGGGCACTGCCACCGGGACCTTCAGCAGTTCCGGGCGGCGGCGCAGCACGCCGAGCGCTCGCTGCAACTGCGGGCGCCCGGCTACGCGCGCAGCCGGCTGTTCTGCCGCGTGGTGCTCGCCTCGGCGCGGCTCGGGCTCGGAGAGCTCGACCAGGCCTGTCTGCTCGGCGCGGAGGCCGCGGGGCAGGCGGCCGAGATGCGGTCGGCGCGGGCCGTCGAGTACGTACGGGACTTCGAGAAACGGCTCGAACCGTACAAGGACGCCGCCCCCGTCCGCGGTTACCGCGACAAGGTGGCCGCGCTGAGCTGAGGAGGACTGTCCGGCGGGGCCGCGGCGTCGCCTGCGGGCCCGGACAGGCGAGCAGGGCCCCGTGCCGCCGGACCGTCCCCGGTCTCCGGCCTGGGGAACCGGAGACCGGGAAGCCCGACACGCGCGCCGGGGGCGGGAGCCCGCCCCCGGCACCCGCGGACCGGCCCACCGGGGCCGGGGTCGCCCCACCGGGGCGGGGTGCTCGCCGGGGCCGTGGTCCCGGAACTCCGGAGCCCCGTGCCGGAGTTGCGGGACCCGGTGCCGGAGGTGCGGGGCTCCGGGCCGGACTCGCCGGACCGGTGCCGGAGTCGTGGGGTTCCGGTCCGGGGCGCGAGGGGTGGGTCAGGCCGCGGCGGGTTCCAGGGGTTCGGCCGAGGGGGCGGGGGCGTGGACGTCCAGGTCCGTCAGGAGGGCGTGGGCGGCCCGCCGGGCGGAGTGCAGCGCGCCCTGCACCGTGCTGGTGTCCCGGTGGTCGCCGCACACGTACAGGCCCGCGAGCAGCCGTACGGGGCGGCGCGGGTCGTGCGGCGGCGGCATCGCCGGGACCGCCTCCGGCTCGTGATGGACCGCCAGCAGTTCCCAGCGGCTCGTCGACGTGCCGTAGAGACGGGCGAGCTGGGCGCGGACCGTCGCGTCCAGATGGGCCGCGGCGGGCGGGGTGCCGAGCACGGTCGAGGAGATCAGGGCGCGGCCCGCGGGCGCCCGGGTCGGGTCGACCTGGCTGACGACCGCCGTGTGCGCCACCGGCCCGCTCCGGTCGGCGTCCAGGAGCAACGCGGGTCCGGTGAGCGGCGGTTCGTCCGTGGTGTGGTGCAGGACGGTCACCGGATGGAAGGCGGGCACGTGCAACCCGGGCAGGAACCCGGCGGCGGCACGGGCCCCGGTCGCCAGCAGGATGGCCCGGCAGCGGAGTTCGCCGTGGTCCTTCGTCGTGACCCGGGTCGTCGACACGGCGGTGACCTGGACGCCCGTGTGCACGGTGCCGGGCGGAAGGCCGGCGGCGAGCAGCTCCGGGAGCGCGTCCGCGCCGCCTTCGGGAAGGCACAGCCGGCCCGTCGCGAAGGAGTGCAGCGCGAGGTCGGCGAGACGGCTCGACGTCCGCAGGTCCGGGTCGCACAGCAGGGCCGCGAGGAGGGGGCGCAGAAAGGTTTCGACGGTACGGGCCGGAAGCCCCCGGGCGGTCAGCGCCTTCGCCGCGGTGAGGTCGGGGCGGGCGAGCAGGCGCTCCGGCGTGGTGGCGGCGAGCCGCGCGAGGGCCCCGCCGAGGCGGGCCTGATCGAGGGGGCTGCCGAGCGGTCCGGGGCGGGTGGTGCCGCGCGCGGGCCGGGGCAGCGGGAGCCGGGGGGCGCTCGCGAGGGCGCGTGCGGTGGTGAGTGCGCCCCTCGCGCTCCGGGGAGCGCTGGGCGTGCCCGTGTGATGGCGGTGGCCGTCGCTGTGCAGCAGCACGCCGGGCGGGAACGGGCACAGGACGAGGCCGCCCAGGCCCGGGGTGTGGCGCAGTTCCGGGTACGAGGTGGACAGGAGCCGGCCGAGCCGGTCCAGCCGGAAGCCGTCCACCTTCTCCGTGGACATGCGCCCGCCCACATGGGGGGCGGCCTCCAGGACGGCGGTCCTCAGCCCCGCCCCGGTCAGATGCCGTGCGGCCGCGAGGCCGGCGACACCGGCTCCCACGACGACGACGTCGACGTCTTGCGTGATCTCCGCCGTGTGCGCGGCGTGGCGTGCGGGCTCTAGCACGTGCCCCTCCTCGAGGTTGCGCGGCCGGTGGGGACGTCATGCCCCCAACACGCTTCTGGAATGCCCGAGTTCGGATCGAGGGTGCGAGGTTCGGCCGCCCGGGGGAAGCCGCGCGGCGGCCGTGCACGGGGGCATGGGGGGTGCATGTGCCCGCCCGTCGGGTGCGACGACCCCACCGGGACCGCCCCGGCCCCCTCGGCGACTTCGCCCCGAACCGGAAGCTCGGGCCGCGGTGCCCTGCCGGAGCACTCAAAGCCGCCGCCCCGCCTGGAGACGGCTTTCCGGTCCGGAGGCCGGCCCTCGGGCCACCGAGCCCTGCCGGAGCACTCAAAGCCGACGCCCCGCCTGGAGACCGGCCCCCGGTCCGGAGACTCGCCCGCGGGCCCGAGCCTTGCCCGGCGCTCGAGCCCCTGCCCGGCGCCCGATGCCGGGCCCGCGCTCGAGCCTTGCCCGCGCCGGAAGCCGGGCCCCGCCCGGAGACAGATCCTCCGCCGGAGGCATGCCGTCGTCCGGGGACGTGCCCGGAGACCGGCCTCCGGTCCGGTCCGGAGGGCGACCCTCAGCTCGAGCCTTGCCCGGCGCCCGAGCCTTGCCCGGCGCCCGAGGCCGGGCCTGCGCCCGAGCCTTGCCCCGCGTCCGAGGCCGGGCCTGCGCTCGAGGCCGGGCCTGCGCTCGAAGCTGGGCCTGCGCTCGAAGCCGGCCCCGCGCTCGAAGCTCGGCCTGCGCTCGAAGCCGCGCCCGCGCCCGGGACTTGCCCTCAGGCCGGAGACCCGCCCCCGTCCGGGGCATGCCCCGAGTCTCCGGCCCCCGGAGTCGTGCCCCTCAGCCCAGTGCGGCTCGTAGTGTCGCGTCGATCGACGGGAACGCGAAGGTGAAGCCCGACTCCAGGAGGCGGGTGGGCAGGACGCGCTGGCTGCCCAGTACGTCCTCGGCCATGTCGCCGAGGGCGAGCCGCAGGAGCGGGGCGGGGGCCGTCAGCAGGGTCGGGCGGTGCAGGACGCGCCCCATGGCCTCGGTGATCTCGCCGTTGGTGAGCGGGTCGGGGGCGGTCAGGTTCACCGGCCCGGACAGCGACTCCGTGTCGATGAGATGCCGGATCGCGGCCACCTCGTCGTGCAGCGCGATGTAGCTCCAGTACTGGCGCCCGTTCCCCATTCGCCCCCCGGCCCCCGCCTTGAACAGCGGAATCAGCCTCGCCCAGGCCCCGCCCTCACGGGCCACCACGAGCCCGGTCCTCGGGATCACCGTGCGCACCCCGGCCTCCTGGGCGGGAGCGGTCGCCTCCTCCCACTCCACACAGACGGACGACAGGAAACCGTCCCCGGGCGGCGCCGACTCGTCCACCGCGCGGTCGCCCGTGTCGCCGTAGAACCCGATCGCGCTCCCGTTGACGAAGACCCGCGGGGGTTCGTCGAGCGAGGCCACCGCCTCCGCGAGCGTCACCGTCCCGAGCACCCGGCTGTCCCGGATCATCCGCTTGTACGTACGGGTCCACGGCCGCCCCGCGACCGGAGCCCCCGCCAGATTGACCACCGCCGCACAGCCGATGAGCCCCACCGCGTCGATCCGCTGCCGCTGCGGATCCCAGCGGATCTCGTCGGGCGAACGCGGCTCGCGGCGCACGAGCCGGACCACCTCGTGCCCCTCGGCGCTCAGGGAGCGCGCCAGCGCGGAACCGATCAGACCGGACGCGCCGGCGATCGCGATGCGGGAACCCGGTGACAGCGGTGAGTCGCTCATGGGTCCATCCTGCCCGCGCCGCCGCGGACTTCACGGAAAGGACCGCAGCGCGGCGGCCGTACAGTGACCGGTATGTCAGCTCCGCGGATACGCACCGCCACCCTGGACGACGAGGACGCGCTCGGCCGGATCGACCGTGACACCTGGTCCACGCTGCATGCCGTCATGCCGCGCCCCCGGCCGCCGTACGAGCCCTTCTACAGCGAGCGGTTCGGTCCCCGGGACCATGTCGTCGCCGAGCTCGACGGCCGTGTCGTGGGGTACCTGCGGCTGGGTTTCCCGACCCCGCTGGCCTGCAACGCGCATGTCCGGCAGATCCTCGGACTGGCCGTCGCCGACGAGGCCCGCGGCGCCGGTGTGGGCCGCGCGCTGCTGCGGGCGGCGTGCGAGGAGGCCCGCCGCCAGGGGGCCCGGCGCATCACCCTGCGCGTGCTCGGCCACAACACCCCGGCGCGCGCGTTGTACGCCTCCGAGGGCTTCGTCGTCGAGGGCGTCCTGCCCGGGGAGTTCCTGCTGGACGGCGCCTACGTGGACGACGTCCTGATGGGACGCCCGCTCTGACGGGCTCTCACCGTCTCGACGGGTACCCGCCGTCCGCGGGCGGCACCGACGGCCCCGGCGGTTCCCGCCCGCCGGTGTGCGACGGGCGCGGGCCGGCCATGAGATGACGCAGACAGCGGACGGCCAGTTCGGCGGGTGAACCCGGTCCCTCGGCCGGCGCGTCCGTGGCCGCCCAGGTCTCCAGGGCGATCCGGATCGCGGCCGTGGCCGCGGCGGCGGCCAGCCGGGGCTCCAGCGGGTCCGCGCCGCTGCCCGCGATCCGGGCCGTCACCGGGACCAGCCGCTCCTCGGACTCCTGGTTCACCCGGTACCACACCGAGCGCAGCGCGGGATCGCCGGTGGCCGCCCGCAGCAGCGCGCGGGTCTGCTCCAGCCGCTCCGCCGCGTGGGCGTCGGGGGCGGCCAGCGCCTGCCGTATCGCCCGCTCCAGCGCCGTCGGCAGGGCCGTGCCCGGCTCCGCCGCCGCGAGCAGGGCACGCCAGTGCTCGCCGCCCGCCGCGAGCAGCGGGCCCACGGCGTCCCGCTTGTCGCGGAAGTAGCGGTAGAAGGTGCGCGGCCCCACCCCGGCCCGGCGCGCGATGTCCTCCGCCGTGGTGCCGTCCGGACCGCGCTCGGTGAACAGCTCGGCCGCCGCGCGCGCGATGTCCAGCCGGGTGGCCGCCTTGCGGCGCTCGGTCAGCGACGGTGCGGGTGCCCGGGGCGGCTGGCTGCTCACGCGGAGAGCGTACGCCGGGAGCGGCCCGCGGACCCGGCCGGATACGGGCCCCGGATCAGGACGTGACGAGGTCGCCGGTGTCCACGCGGGCCGTGGCGTGGGCCGCCTTGCGGGCGTCGCTCGCGACCTCGTGGGCCGTCAGGACGTAACCGGTCTCGGCGTCCGAGGTCGAGCGGGCGAAGACGACGCCGTACACCTTGCCGTCCGTCGTCAGGAGCGGGCCGCCGGAGTTGCCGGGCCGGACGGTCGAGCGGATCGAGTAGATCTCACGGGTGACCGTGCCGGTGTTGTAGATGTTCTGGCCCGTCGCGTTGATGCGGCTCGCGACGGTGGCCGCCTGGAGGTCGAGACCGCCGTCCTGCGGGTAGCCCGCGACCACCGCCGAGTCGCCGCGCGAGGCGACCCCGTCGAAGTGGAGGACGGGCGCCTGCAGCGCCGGCACGTACAGCACGGCGACGTCCTTCTGCGGGTCGAAGAGCACCACCCGCGCCTGGTAGGGGCGGCCGACCCCGCCGACCCGCACGGTCGGCCGGTCGATGCCGGCCACCACGTGCGCGTTGGTCATCACGCGGTGGGCGGCGTAGACGAAGCCGCTGCCCTCCCGGCCCTGGTTGCCCGAGGTGCCCTCGACCTTCACGGTGCTCAGCTTGGCCGCGTTCGTCGCGGAGGGCGTGACGCTGTCGCCGGAGGGCTTGGCGACCCCGGCCGTCGGTTCGTTCTCGAACGGGTTGAAGACCTGCGGGAAGCCCGCCTCCGTGAGGGCCGAGGTCGCGCGCGAGAACCAGGCCGGAGTGGTCTCCGGCATCGAGTTCTGGACGGCGCCCAGCAGCGCCGAGTTGCGGATCGACTGCGTCACCACCGTCGAGGAGGACGCGCCCAGGACGCTCGCCGCCACCCAGGCCACCAGCAGCACGGCGACGGTGTTCGCCGCGGCTCCGCCGATGCCGTCGGCCACCCGCAGCGGCCCCTGGTCCAGCTCGCGGCGCAGCTTCAGCGCCAGCCGCCCGGCCAGCTCGTGGCCCACGACGCCCGGGACCAGCACCGTGAGCACCGCCGTGACCGTCGCCGCCGGTGTCCCCGCCGTGACCAGCTCCATGATCCACGGCAGCACCCATACGCCGATGACGGCGCCGCCCACGAAGCCGGCCAGCGAGACACAGCCGGCCACCAGGCCACGGCGGTACCCGGAGGCCGCGTAGACCAGGATGACCAGCGCCAGCAGGAGGTCGAGAACGTCCACGGAGCCGCCTTTCTCTAGGGCCCCTTAGTACGCGCCGGGCGGGCCCAGTGATCAGCCACGCGCGTTCGGTGCCCGCGCGAACGGCCACACACCCGTGGACCTGTAAAAACGTCCCGGACACGCACGATGGTTCCACCAGGTGGCACACCACACATCGCGGGCCGCGCGGATCCGGGTCAGGGTGGCTCCATGCGTGTCTTCCGGAATCCGCGGGGGCCTCGAATACGGAGCGGGGAGCGGGTGTCCCGGCACGGGCGGCACGTACGCCCGGGGCCCCGGGCCCGCGAGAGGCGCACCGGCAGGACGGCGCGGGCCCCGCGTGCGCCCGTGCCCCCCGGCGTGCGCCGGCGTGCGCCGTTCGGGCTCCCGAAACCGGCCCTCGTCGCCCTCGGCTGCGTGCCCGGCCTGCTCGCGGTCCTGGCGCTGGTGATGTGCGCGGCCGGGGTGGACCGCACGGCGTCCCGCGCCACCACCCCGCCCCCGGTCGCGGCCCGGATCACCGTCCCCCGCCCCGTCGCCAGACCGCCCATCGTGCCGCGCACGGCGTGGCTGGACACCGCGAGCACGCGAAAACAGCCGCCGCCCCGCTACGACGACCGGGTCGTGGCGGTCTTCATCCATCACACCGACTCGCCCAACGGCTACGACTGCGCCGACGTGCCCCGCATCATCCGTGACGTGTACGCGGGCCAGACCGGCGCCAAGGACTGGGACGACATCGGCTACAACTTCCTCGTCGACCGGTGCGGCACGATCTACGAGGGCCGCGCGGGCGGGGTCGACCGGCCCGTCACCGGGGCGCACACCCAGGGCTTCAACCACCGCACCGCCGGGATCGCCGCGATCGGCACCTTCACGGCGGGATCGCAGGTGCCCAAGGCGATGACCGACGCGATCGCCCGTGTGGTGGCCTGGAAGCTCGGGCTCAGCGGCGTGGACCCCCGGGGCACGGTCCGTCTCGTCTCCAGCAACAGCCTCAGCCGCTACGCCGCCGGCACCGCCGCCGTGCTCGCCACCGTCTCCGGCCACGACGCGGCCTTCATGACGAGCTGTCCGGGCGCCGCCCTCAGCGCCCGCATCCCCGACATCCGCGACCTCGCGGCGCGCATCCAGGGCCGCTGAGCGCCCGGCGCCGCCGGTCACAGGCACACCCCCGCCGGCTCACAGACTCCCCAGAGCCGGGCGCCCTACCGTCCACGTACGGCGCCGCACGGCGTCGCAGGCGCTGACCGGAGGCGGGGATCATGAGGATCAGTCGGACGGGGCCCGCGCGCCGCGCGGGGAGCGGGGCGCACGCGGGGCGCACCGGGGGCGGACAGGACACACGGGCCGTGGAGCCGTCCGGCGGCCGCGTGACGGGGGCGCGGCGGCCGTGGGCGCTGCTGTGCGCCGTGGCCACGGTCGTGCTGGGCCCGGCGGCGGTCACGGCGTCCGCGCTGGACCGGGCCAACGCGGCCCCGCCGGCCCGTCAGTCCTCCCTGAACCGCTCCCACAGCTTGGGGTAGCGCTCCGCGATGACCGCCTCGTTCTCGAACTCGAGCGGAGTGCCCTCGGGCTCGGCGGCCGCGGCCGGGATGCCCAGGGCGGGCGCGACGGCACCGGTGAGCTGCTCGTACGCCTCGTCGGCCGCGTACCCCAGCTCCTCGCCGTCGCCGTCGATCTCCTCGTCGAAGTCGTCCAGCAGCTCGGCGAGCGTGTCGGGGTCGTGCATCGCCCCCTCGAAGACGTCCCGGCCCTGGCCGATCAGCCAGCACCGGAAGAAGTCGAAGGCGTCGTCGCTCGCCCCGTCGAGCAGCACCCAGGCGGCGCCCCACAGATCCCAGCGGTACGCGCGGTTGTAGCGGGACTCGAAGTGCCGGGCGAAGTCCAGGACGGAGTCCGGATCAAGCTGGACGAGCCGCTCGACGAGCAGATCCGCCTGTTCCTCGGGGTCTCCCTCGGCCGTCTCGCGGGTCGTGTCCACCAGCTCCCAGAACTCCGTCTCGTCCATCACGGGTCAAGCATCGGGCCTGGGCGGAGGGGACGCACGTGGAGCGGAGCAGATTGTTATGCATGCACATGCCGAAGGTAAAACCGCCGGGTTCCTACGGATTTCAAGTGGTCGGGGGCCGGTAGAGCGCCGCGGCACCGGCCGCGTCCTCGGCGCAGCGCTCGCGCAGGGCCGCCGGAGCGAGCACCTCCACCTCGGGCCCGAGCCCCCGCAGTTGCATCCGGGCGACCTCCTCGGACTCGACCGGCAGGGTGAGGGTCACCCAGCCCCGCCCGTCGGGGGCCTCCGAGGCACCGAGCGCCTCCTTCGCCGACCCCGGATCGACGGCGTACGGCAGCATCCGCACGCCCTCCGGGGACAGCCGTACGACGACCTCCGACCGCAGGACGGACCGGGCGAACTCCTCGGCCCGCTCCCGCCAGAACTCCGGCAGGTCGAAGCCGTCGTCCCGACGGAACCGCTCCGGGCCGGGTTCGACGGCGGTGAACCGGTCGATCCTGTAGACACGGAAGGCCCCGGCGTCGGTCACCCGCGCGCACAGATACCAGAGCCCCGCCTTCAGGACGAGCCCGTACGGTTCGAGGGCCCGCTCCACCTCCGCCCCGTCGCGCAGGTAGCGCGCGAGGACCGGGCGGTCGTCCCACACCGCGCCCGCGAGCGCGGGCAGGAGCTCCGGTGTGAGCGGCTCGCTGAACCAGGCGGGCGCGTCCAGATGGAACCGCTGCGCCGCCGACCGCGAGGCGTCCCGCAGCGAGGGCAGCAGCGCCGCCGACACCTTCAGCCGGGCCGCCGACGCCGAGTCCTCGAGACCCATGTCGCGCAGCGCCCCCGGCACCCCGCTCAGGAACAGCGCCTCCGCCTCGCCGCGCGCGAGCCCCGTCAGCCGGGTGCGGTACCCGCCGATCAGGCGGTAGCCCCCGGCCCGGCCCCGGTCGGCGTAGACCGGGATCCCCGCCTCCGACAGCGCCTGCGCGTCCCGGGCGACCGTGCGCTCGGACACCTCCAGCTCCCGCGCCAGCTCGGCGGCGGTCATCGACGCGCGGGTCTGGAGCAGCAGCACCATCTTGATCAGACGAGCGGCACGCATGGATTCATGATGCCGGGCACCGCCGACAGCCGGGAGAGCCGGCCGGAAAGCCGGGAAGGGGTACGGCGACCGCCGTACCCCTTCCCTTTGTCACTCCCCGGGCACTACAGGCCGTAGCGCTCCCGGGCCTCCTTCACGGCCGACGCCTTGACCTCGCCGCGGCGGGCGAGCTGCGCCAGCGCGGCGACGACGATCGACTGCGCGTCCACGCCGAAGTGGCGGCGGGCCGCCGCACGGGTGTCGGAGAGACCGAAGCCGTCGGCACCGAGCGAGGACCAGTCCTGCTCGACCCACTGCGCGATCTGGTCCGGGACCTGGCGCATGTAGTCGGAGACCGCGAGCACCGGGCCCTCGGCGCCCTGGAGCGCCTGGCGGACGAACGGCACCCGCTCCTCGCCGCGCAGCAGGGCCGCGTCGGCCTCCAGCGCGTCGCGGCGCAGCTCGGTCCAGGAGGTCGCGGACCACACGTCGGCGGCCACACCCCACTCCTCGGCGAGCAGCTTCTGCGCCTCAAGCGTCCAGTGGATCGCCGTGCCGGAACCGAGGAGCTGGATGCGCGGGGCGTTCGCCGCCGCCACGTTCAGGCCCGCCGACTCCGCCGTGTTGAAGCGGTACAGGCCCTTGACGATGCCCTCGTCGATGCCGAGGCCGGCCGGCTTGGCGGGCTGCGGCATCGGCTCGTTGTAGACGGTCAGGTAGTAGAAGACGTCCGGGTCCTCGCCCGGGGCGCTCTCGCCGTACATCCGGCGCAGACCGTCCTTGACGATCGTCGCGATCTCGTACGCGAACGCCGGGTCGTAGGACAGCGCCGCCGGGTTCGTCGCCGCGATGACGGGGGAGTGGCCGTCGGCGTGCTGGAGGCCTTCACCGGTCAGGGTGGTCCGGCCGGCCGTCGCGCCGACGAGGAAGCCGCGGCCGAGCTGGTCGCCGAGCTGCCACATCTGGTCGGCCGTGCGCTGCCAGCCGAACATCGAGTAGAAGATGTAGAAGGGGATCATCGCCTCACCGTGCGTGGAGTACGCGGTGGACGCGGCGATGAAGTCCGCCATGGAACCGGCCTCGGTGATCCCCTCGTTGAGGATCTGGCCGTCCTTGGCCTCCTTGTAGTACATGAGCTGGTCGCGGTCGACGGGCTCGTACGTCTGCCCCTTGGGCGAGTAGATGCCCAGCGACGGGAAGAGCGACTCCATGCCGAAGGTGCGGGCCTCGTCCGGGACGATCGGCACCCAGCGGCGGCCGGTCTCCTTGTCGCGGACCAGGTCCTTGACGAGACGGACGAACGCCATGGTCGTCGCCACGTTCTGCGAGCCGGAGCCCTTGTCGAAGGAGGCGAACGCCTTGTCGGCGGGGGCCGGCAGCGGGGCCAGCGCGTGCGTGCGGCGGGCCGGGGCCGGGCCGCCGAGGGCCGCGCGGCGCTCCTGGAGGTAGCGGACCTCGGGGGAGTCGGCGCCCGGGTGGCCGTAGGGGACCACGCCGTCGACGAACTGGCTGTCGGAGATGGGCAGTTCGAGCAGATCACGCATCTGCTTGAACTCGTCCGTGGACAGCTTCTTCATCTGGTGGTTGGCGTTCTTCGACGCGAAGCCCGGGCCGAGGGTGTGGCCCTTGACCGTCTGGGCCAGGATCACCGTCGGCGCGCCCTTGTGGGCGAGGGCGGCGCGGTAGGCCGCGTACACCTTGCGGGACTCGTGGCCGCCGCGGGACAGGTGGAAGCACTCCAGGATCTTGTCGTCGCTCAGCAGCTTCGCCATCTCGGCGAGCGCCGGGTCGGAGCCGAAGAAGTCCTGGCGGATGTAGGCGGCGTCGCGGGTCTGGTACGTCTGCACCTGGGCGTCGGGCACCTGGCGCAGCCGGCGGACCAGCGCGCCCGTGGTGTCGAGCTGGAACAGCTCGTCCCAGGCCGAGCCCCACAGCGACTTCACGACGTTCCAGCCGGCGCCGCGGAACTGCGCCTCCAGCTCCTGCACGATCTTGAAGTTCGCGCGGACCGGGCCGTCGAGGCGCTGGAGGTTGCAGTTGATGACGAAGGTCAGGTTGTCCAGACCCTCGCGGGAGGCCAGCGCGAGTGCCGCCGTCGACTCCGGCTCGTCCATCTCGCCGTCACCGAGGAACGCCCACACGTGCGACGCGGAGACGTCCTTGATGCCGCGGTTGGTGAGGTAGCGGTTGAAGCGGGCCTGGTAGATCGCCGACAGCGGGCCGAGGCCCATGGAGACGGTCGGGAACTCCCACAGCCAGGGCAGCCGGCGCGGGTGCGGGTACGACGGGAGGCCGCTGCCGCCGGACTCCTGGCGGAAGTTGTCCAGGTGCTGCTCGGTCAGCCGGCCGTCGAGGAAGGCGCGGGCGTAGATGCCGGGGGAGGCGTGGCCCTGGATGTAGAGCTGGTCGCCGGACCCGTCACCCTCCTTGCCCTTGAAGAAGTGGTTGAAGCCGGTCTCGTAGAGCCAGGCCGCGGAGGCGAAGGTGGCGATGTGGCCGCCGACGCCGTGCTTCGCGCCCCGGGTCACCATCGCGGCCGCGTTCCAGCGGTTCCACGCGGTGATCCGGGCCTCCATCGCCTCGTCGCCGTCCACGGAGGGCTCGGCGGCGGTGGGGATGGTGTTGACGTAGTCGGTCTCAAGCAGCTTGGGCAGCGCGAGACCGTTGCCCTCGGCGCGCTCCAGCGTGCGGCGCATCAGGTACGCGGCACGGTGCGGCCCGGCCGCCTGGGTGACGGCGTCCAGGGAGGCCTGCCATTCGGCGGTCTCCTCGGGGTCGCGGTCCGGGAGCTGGTCGAGCTCGCTCGGCTGGATTGCGGTGGGGTCGGTCATTGCGCCGCCTTCCGGATGCGGAGGGGGGTTCCCTCATCGGCAAGGGGTTTTCGGGGTGTGCCCTTGGTCTATGGCAGGACAGGGCGACGGGCTCTTGTGGGAGCCCGTCGAGGACTGTAACCCCCTGATCGATGATCGATCAAAGGAATCGGGGGGAAATCCTCTTCAGATCGGAAAGTCGGCACGGGGTGCCTTGCCGCCAGGCACCGGGTGCCTCGAAAATCGAGGGTTTTCGCAGGTGGGAGCACGGTTGAGCGGGGGTGTGCTCCCCTGCGCCGACGGCGTCGGCGCAGCCCTCAGGGACGCGGGGCGCAGCCGAGGACGTGGGCCTTCACGAGGTCGGCGATCAGCGGGTCGCGCCGCCGGAAGGCGTCCACGAGGGCCTCGTGCTCCTCGGCGTACGACTGCTGCACGGTCCCGAGCCAGCGGATGGACAGGGCCGTGAAGACCTCGATGCCCAGGCCCTCCCAGGTGTGCAGGAGGACGGAGTTGCCCGCCGCCCGGACCAGCTCGCGGTGGAAGCCCACGGTGTGCCGGACCTGACCGGTCCCGTCGGCCAGCCGGTCGGCCTCGTACAGGGCCGCCACGTGCGGTTCGAGGGCCGAGCAGTCCTCCGCCAGCCTCTCCGCCGCCAGCTCCGCCGCGATGGCCTCCAGACCGGCTCGTACGGGGTAGCTCTCCTCCAGGTCGGCGGCGGTCAGATTGCGCACCCGGACGCCCTTGTTCGGCGCCGACTCGATCAGCCGCAGCGACTCCAGCTCGCGCAGCGCCTCGCGGACCGGGGTCTGGCTGACCTCCAGCTCGGTGGCGATCCGCCGCTCCACGATCCGCTCGCCCGGCTTCCAGCGCCCGCTGACGATCCCCTCCACGATGTGCTCGCGGATCTGTTCGCGCAGCGAGTGGACGACGGGCGCGGTCATGAAGGCTCCTTTGGGAGGGGCAGACCCGATGCCGTGGCACGGAGTGCCCCGATGAGGGGCGGTGGTCGGGTGGCGGGCGGGACCCGGGGCTTGACCTTTAGACAATAAGGCCGGGGCCCGGTCGGTGAGGGGCGCATGGTGGCGCTTTCCCGCAGGTGAGACGAGACTTACACGCTGTCAGAGTGTTCCCGTCCGTACGGGTCCGTACCGGGTGAAGTCCGGATTCGTACCGTCGATGTGATCGTGCAACTCGGGGCGCGGCGGAAGATCGGCGGCCGGGAACCCGGGTGTCTCGCAAACACGGCACCCCCGCCCGGAGGTCCGGACGGGGGTGCCGTGTCAGCTTTCCGCGCGCTGGCGGTGCGGGTTACAGGCCGAGCTCGACCTCGAACTCGCCCGCCTCCAGGATCGCCTTGACCGCGGTCAGGTAACGGGCGGCGTCGGCGCCGTCCACCAGACGGTGGTCGTAGGAGAGCGTCAGGTAGGTCATGTCGCGGACGCCGATGACCGTGCCCTCCTCCGTCTCGATGACGGCCGGACGCTTGACCGTGGCGCCGATGCCCAGGATCGCGACCTGGTTCGGCGGCACGATGATCGTGTCGAAGAGCGCGCCGCGCGAGCCGGTGTTGGAGATGGTGAAGGTCGCGCCGGACAGCTCGTCCGGAGTGATCTTGTTCGCCCGGACCTTGCCCGCCAGGTCGGCGGTGGCCTTCGAGATGCCGGCGATGTTCAGGTCGCCCGCGCCCTTGATGACTGGGGTCATCAGGCCCTTCTCCGAGTCCACCGCGATACCGATGTTCTCGGCGTCGAAGTAGGTGATCGTGCCCTCGGCCTCGTTGATCCGGGCGTTGATGACCGGGTGGGCCTTCAGCGCCTGGGCCGCCGCCTTCACGAAGAACGGCATCGGGGAGAGCTTGACGCCCTCGCGCGCGGCGAAGGAGTCCTTGGCCTGCGCGCGGAGCTTCATCAGGCGGGTGATGTCGACCTCGACGACCGAGGAGAGCTGCGCCTGCTCGTGCAGGGCCTTCACCATGTTGTCGCCGATGACCTTGCGGATGCGGGTCATCTTGACGGTCTGGCCGCGCAGCGGGGAGACCTCGAGGACCGGCGCCTTCTTGGCGGCGGCGGCCGGGGCGGCCGCAGCGGCCGGAGCCTGCGCGGCGGCCGTGGCCTTGGCGGCCTCGGCGGCGGCGACGACGTCCTGCTTGCGGATACGACCGCCGACGCCGGTGCCCTTGACGGTGGCCAGGTCGACGCCGTTCTCGGCGGCGAGCTTGCGCACCAGCGGGGTCACGTACGCGCCGTCGTCACCGCTGGTCGCGGCGGGCGCCGGGGCCGGGGTGACGGGGGCGGGCGCGGCCACCGGCGCGGGGGCCGGAGCCGGAGCGGCGGGCGCGGCCGGAGCGGCCGGCTGGACCGGAGCCGGGGCGGCGGCGGCCGGGGCGGCCGGAGCAGCCGGGGCCGGAGCCGGGGCGGCCGGAGCGGCGGGGGCCGGAGCCGGGGCGGCGGGGGCGGCAGGGGCGGCGGCGGCCGGAGCCGCGCCGGGAGCGCCGATGACGGCCAGCTTCGCGCCGACCTCAGCGGTCTCGTCCTCGCCGACCACGATCTCCAGCAGCACGCCGGCGACCGGCGCGGGGATCTCGGTGTCGACCTTGTCCGTGGAGACCTCGAGCAGCGGCTCGTCCTCCGCGACCTCCTCGCCGACGGCCTTCAGCCAGCGGGTGACGGTGCCCTCGGTGACCGACTCGCCCAGCGCGGGCAGCACGACGTCGGTGCCGGAGGCGCCACCGGCGGGAGCGGCGGCCGGGGCGGGCGCGGGAGCGGCCGGGGCCGCGGGAGCCTCGGCGACCGGGGCGGGGGCGGCCGGAGCGGCCGGGGCCTCGGCGGCGGCGGGAGCCGGGGCGGCGGCGGGCGCGCCCGTGCCGTCGTCGATGACGGCGAGCTCGGCGCCGACCTCGACGGTCTCGTCCTCGGCGACCTTGATGGACGCGAGGATGCCGGCGGCGGGGGAGGGGATCTCGGTGTCGACCTTGTCCGTCGACACCTCCAGCAGCGGCTCGTCGGCCTCGACGCGCTCGCCCTCGGCCTTCAGCCAGCGGGTGACAGTGCCCTCGGTGACGCTCTCACCGAGTGCCGGAAGGGTTACGGAAACCGGCATGGTTTCTGTTGCTCCTTATTGGGGTCTCCCCTGCCCGACCGGGATCGAGGGCTCGGGGAAGTGCGGAAGTCTGTGGTCGTCGTCGAGCCCTGCTCGACGCGGTGACTGGAACGGCCGGTGGCCGGGGGGAACCCCCGGCCGGGCCGGTCAGTCGTGCGCGTGCAGCGGCTTGCCCGCGAGCGCGAGGTGGGCCTCGCCGAGCGCCTCGTTCTGCGTCGGGTGGGCGTGGATGAGCTGGGCGACCTCGGCGGGCAGCGCTTCCCAGTTGTAGATGAGCTGGGCTTCGCCGACCTGCTCGCCCATGCGGTCGCCGACCATGTGGACGCCGACCACGGCACCGTCCTTCACCTGGACGAGCTTGATCTCGCCCGAGGTGTTGAGGATCTTGCTCTTGCCGTTGCCCGCGAGGCTGTACTTCAGGGCGACGACCTTGTCCGCACCGTAGATCTCCTTGGCCTTGGCCTCGGTGATGCCCACGGAGGCGACCTCGGGGTGGCAGTACGTCACGCGCGGGACGCCGTCGTAGTCGATCGGGACGGTCTTGAGACCGGCCAGCCGCTCCGCGACCAGCATGCCCTCGGCGAAGCCGACGTGCGCGAGCTGGAGCGTCGGGACGAGGTCGCCGACGGCGGAGATGGTGGGGACGTTCGTCCGCATGTACTCGTCGACCAGGACGTAGCCGCGGTCCATCGCGACGCCCTGCTCCTCGTAGCCGAGACCGGCCGAGACCGGGCCGCGGCCGACGGCGACGAGCAGGACCTCGGCCTCGAACTCCTTGCCGTCGGCGAGGGTGACCTTGACACCGTTCTGGGTGTACTCGGCCTTCGAGAAGAAGGTGCCCAGGTTGAACTTGATGCCGCGCTTGCGGAACGCGCGCTCAAGAAGCTTGGAGGAGTTCTCGTCCTCGACCGGGACGAGGTGCTTGAGGCCCTCGATGACCGTCACCTCGGCACCGAAGGACTTCCACGCCGAGGCGAACTCGACGCCGATGACGCCGCCGCCCAGGATGATCGCGGACTGCGGCACACGGTCCAGGACGAGCGCGTGGTCCGAGGAGATGATGCGGTTGCCGTCGATCTCCAGGCCCGGCAGCGACTTCGGCACGGAGCCGGTCGCGAGGAGCACGTGACGGCCCTGGATCCGCTGGCCGTTCACGTCGACGGAGGTCGGGGAGGACAGGCGGCCCTCACCCTCGATGTACGTCACCTTGCGGGACGCGATGAGACCCTGCAGACCCTTGTACAGGCCCGAGATGACCCCGTCCTTGTACTTGTGGACGGCGGGTACGTCGATGCCCTCGAAGGTGGCCTTGACGCCGAACTGCGCGCTCTCGCGGGCCTGGTCGGCGATCTCGCCCGCGTGCAGCAGGGCCTTCGTGGGGATGCACCCACGGTGCAGGCAGGTACCGCCGACCTTGTCCTTCTCGATCAGGGCGACGTCCAGGCCCAACTGCGCTCCGCGCAGCGCCGCGGCGTAACCGCCGCTACCGCCGCCGAGGATCACTAGGTCGAAAACGGTGCTGGCGTCGTTCGCCACGTCACGTCCTCCATGCATGTGCGCCGTTACGCCGGGCACCTTTGTCCCTTACGGGTGGTTGACCGGTCGGTCGGCTGGTGTCCGGCCGCTCTTTCTACGGCCCTGTGGTGGGGGCCCTGTCCTGCCGAGAACCCATCTTCGCACTTGTCGAGGGCGAGCGAGACGCCGGGCCGGTGTGTGGGACGTCTGATCCATCACGTCGACGGGGTGCGGAGCCGGGTGAACCTGCGGATTTCGTCGAGGGCGAAACCCCGGTTGGGCCGTACGAGCGGCCCCGGGCGCGGTGACGCCCGGGGCCGGTGTGGCGTACGGGGGCTCAGCCCAGGTCGCCGGCCGCCGTCAGCTCGGCGAGACGGACCAGGGTGCGGACCGCGGAACCGGTGCCGCCCTTGGGGGTGTAGCCGAACGGACCGGCCTCGTTGAACGCGGGGCCCGCGATGTCCAGGTGCGCCCAGGTGATGCCCTCGCCCACGAACTCGCGCAGGAACAGACCGGCGACCAGGCCGCCGCCCATGCGCTCGCCCATGTTGGCGATGTCGGCGGTGGGGGAGTCCATGCCCTTGCGCAGGTGCTCGGGCAGCGGCATCGGCCAGGACTCCTCGCCGACCTCCTCGGCGGCCTCGACGATCGCGGCACGGAACGCGTCGTCGTTGGCCATCACGCCGAAGGTGCGGTTGCCGAGCGCCAGCACCATGGCGCCGGTCAGCGTCGCCACGTCGACGATCGCGTCCGGCTTCTCCTCGGAGGCCTTCCACAGCGCGTCCGCCAGGACCAGCCGGCCCTCGGCGTCGGTGTTCAGGACCTCGACGGTCTTGCCGCTGTACATGCGCAGCACGTCACCCGGACGGGTGGCGGAGCCGGACGGCATGTTCTCGGCGAGCGCGAGCCAGCCGGTGACGTTGACCTCCAGGCCCAGACGCGCGGCGGTGACCACGGCGGCGAAGACCGCGGCGGCGCCGGCCATGTCGCACTTCATCGTCTCGTTGTGCCCGGCGGGCTTCAGCGAGATGCCGCCCGAGTCGTAGGTGATGCCCTTGCCGACGAAGGCGAGGTGCTTGTCGGCCTTCGAGGAGGTGTACGACAGCTTCACCAGGCGGGGGCCGGCGGCCGAGCCGGAGCCGACGCCGAGGATGCCGCCGAAGCCGCCCTTGACCAGGGCCTTCTCGTCGAACACCTGCACCTTGATGCCGTGCTCCTTGCCGGCCGCGGTGGCGACGGCGGCGAAGGACTCCGGGTTGAGGTCGTTCGGCGGGGTGTTGACGAGGTCGCGGGCGCGGTTGAGCTCCTCGGTCACGGCGGTGGCGCGCGCGAGGGCCGCCTTGTACGCCGCGTCGCGGGGCTTGCCGCCGAGGACGGTCGCCTCGCCGAGCGGACCCTTGCGGCCCTTGGCGGCCTCGGTGCGGCCCGTCTCCTTGTAGGCGTCGAAGCCGTAGGCGCCCAGGCGGGCGCCCTCGGCGACGGCACCGGCGTCGGCGGCGTCCGAGACCGGCAGCGCGAACGCGGCCTTCTTGGCGCCGGCGAGCGCGCGGGCGGCGACACCGGCCGCGCGGCGCAGCGCCTCGGCGTCGTAGCCGGCCTCGTCCTCGGGGACCGCTCCCAGGCCGACGGCCACCACGACGGGGGCCTTGAATCCGGACGGCGCGGGCAGCTTGGTCACCTCGCCCTCGGAGCCGGAGGCGCCGAGGGTCTCCAGGATTCCGGCGAGCCCGCCGTCGTACGCCTTGTCCACGGCCTCGGCGCCCGGTGCGACGACCGGGCCCTTGGGGCCCTTCGCGACACCGACGACGATCGCGTCGGCCCGCAGACCGGACGCTGCGGCGGTGCTGAGAGTGAGAGCAGTCACGGTGGTGAGATCTCCGCTTCCATTGAAAGTTCGTTGTGGCCGAGAAGGGGTGGGTCGACCGGGCCCGACGGCTGACCCTAGATCCGGCCTCGGGGGCGGTCCTTGCCGGGGCCCCCGAAGGGCCGGGCCAGTACCCGGGACGAGCCTACGCTCGGGGCCGGGTTTCGCTCATTCCTGCGGACGTTCACCCACAGGTGGCGCCCTGCCGGATTCCCGCCCCTCACTCCCGGTGACCTGAGACACACTCATCGTGTTCAGTGGGCACGCCGCCCACTGCTTTGCACGATTTCCACAGATTCCCCATGGTTTCCACCCGTGGGGGATGCTCGAGGGGGAGAAAGCTACATATGGCACAGAGTCTGCAACGGTGGAGAGGGACGGCTGCCGTCCTGGGGGCCGCCGGACTCCTGGCGCTGGGCATGGGGGCACCCGGCGCGGCCGCGGCGGCCACGCCGCGGATCGACCTCAAGGTCCTGGTCGTGGACAACGGCGCGGGCCAGGTCGGAGCCATCACCACGGAACTGAAGAACGAGGGTGTCCCGTACACCACGGTCAACCTGGGCGACGCGAACCGCCCGACCATCAACGCGACGTTCCTGAGCGACACCGTGAACGGCGCCCCGCGCGCCAAGTACCAGGGCGTCGTCCTGCCGAACGAGGCGCCCTTCGGCGCCGGTTCGGCCGAACAGACCGCCCTGGAGACCTACGAGAAGACGTTCGGCATCCCGCAGGTCGACGCCTACACGTGGGCCCACCCCGAGGTCGGTCTCGACTACACCGACCAGAACGGCGGCTGGTCCGGAGTGCTGGACGGCCGGACCACGCAGATCACCGCGGCGGGCACGACCGGCCCGTTCCGCTACCTCGACGGACCCCTGACCTTCGAGGACAACGACCCGGCCGTACAGGAGACCTACGGCTACGCGGCCCACCCGAGGGACGGGTTCACCAGCTACCTGAACGCGCCCAGCGGCGGTTCGATGCTCGGGCAGTACGAGCACGACGGCCGCCGCGAACTCGTGGTGACCTTCGCGTACAACCAGTACCAGAAGCAGTTCAAGGTCCTGGCGCGCGGGATCGTCGAATGGCTCACCCAGGGAGTGCACCTCGGGCAGGCCAGGAACTACTTCGCCGTCCACGTCGACGACGTCTTCGCGCCCGACGCCCGCTGGGACTCCGAGCGCGACTGCACGCCCGGCGACATCGACTGCGCGGGCGGCGACGGCGAGGACACCACCACGCCGATCCGGATGACGGCGGCCGACGCCGCCTACGCCGCCCAGTGGGAGGCCGACCACGGATTCACGCTGGACATGGTCTTCAACGCCGGCGCGGGCGAGGAGTGGAAGTCCGAGAACGGCGGCACCGACGCCCTCACGGACCGGCTGCTCGCCGACAAGGCCAAGTTCCGCTGGATGAACCACACCTACACGCACCTGTTCCTCGGCTGCGTCCAGGACACCACGACCGTCCCCTGGACGTGCGCGAAGAACACCAACGGCACCACGCAGTACGTGAGCCGCTCCGACATCTCGGCGCAGATCGCGGACAACAACAGGTGGGCGGCCTCCCACGGCCTGTCCACCGACCGCACCGAGCTGGTGACCGGCGAGCACTCGGGCCTCAAGACGCTGCCCCAGCAGCCCGTCGACAACCCGAACCTCGCCCGCGCCATGTCCGACAACGGCGTCAAGTGGACCGGGTCCGACAACTCCCGTGAGCCCGAGCAGCGTTCGGTCGGCAACGGCGTGATGACCGTCCCCCGCTACCCGATGAACATCTACTACAACACCGGCACGCCCGAGGAGATGGCCGACGAGTACAACTACATCTACACCTCGAAGGCCGCCGGCGGCAGCGGGGTGTGCGAGAACAACGCGACGTCCACCTGCCTGTCGGCCCCGCTGAACACGGCCACCGGCTACGCCGACTACATCGTCCCGGCCGAGGCGCGCACCGCGCTCGGGCACGCCATCGGCAACGACCCGCGTCCGCACTACGTCCACCAGTCCAACCTGGCCGAGGGGCGCATCCTCTACCCGGTCCTGGACAAGGTGCTCGCCGACTACAAGGCGATCTACGCCGACAACGCCCCGCTGCAGAACCCCCGCCAGAGCGCCATCGGCACCGAACTGCAGCGCCGTACCGACTGGCAGACCGCCCTGGCGAGCGGGCGGGTCACGGCCTACCGCATCGGCAACCAGGTCACCGTCACCGCCCCGTCCGGGACGCAGATCCCGGTGACCGTGCCCGAGGGGACGACCAAGCAACTCCTGGTCGGCACCACCCCGTTCGGAACGGCGTACGCGGGAGCGCGCAACGACTGGACCAAGCCGGAGCTTCTCCAGTCCGCGGTCAAGCTGAACCTGCCCGCCTAGGCACGGCGGCATCGCGGCTCGCGACGCGCACCCCGGCCCGACCGGCCGGGGTGCGCTCGTGAGCCGTGCGACGGGGAGCCGGGGGGCTCTCCGGAGGAAACAGTCCCAGGGGGGAACCACGCATGATGCGCACCGGCCGTCATGTCACCATGCTCACCGAAGGCACCTACCCACATGTCCACGGCGGGGTCAGCACCTGGTGCGACCAACTGGTCAAGGGCATGCCGGAGGTCGACTTCCACATCGTCTCGCTCACCGGCAGCGGCCGCGAACCCGTGACCTGGGAGCTGCCGCCCAACGTCTACCGCCACACCCGCGTACCGACCTGGGGGCCGCGCCCCGGCCGCGCCCGCCCGCCGATCGGCCGCGCCCAGCGCCGCTTCGCCGAGATCTACGAACGCTTCCTGCTCTCCTTCCTCGACCCCGACTCGCCCGAGGACTTCGGCGACGCGCTGTTCGAACTGGCCGCGCTCGCCCGCGAGGGACGCCTCTCGGCCGCCCTGCGCGGCGAATCCGCCCTGCGCTCGCTGATGTGGATCTGGACCATGCCGCATCTGCCGACGGCCGCCGCCGGGCCCACCGTCCACGACGCGCTCACCGCGACGGACCTGCTGGAACACGCGCTGCGCCCGCTCGGCGTCCGGATCCCCGAGGACTGCGTCGCCCACGCCGTCAGCAGCGGCCTCGCCACGCTGCCCGCCCTCGTCGCGCACCACCTGGACGGGGTCCCGTTCCTGCTCACCGAGCACGGCATCTATCTGCGCGAGCGCTACCTCGGCTACCGCGGCGCCGGACAGCGCTGGCCCGTCAAGGCGTTCATGCTCGGCTTCTACCGCGAGCTGAACTCCCTCGGCTACCGCGCCGCCGACCTCATCACCCCCTGCAACCAGTACAACCGCCGCTGGGAGGAACGCGGCGGCGCCGACGGGGACCGCATCCGTACGGTCTACAACGGCGTCGACCCGCACGCCTTCCCGCACGCGGGACCCGAACCCGCCGTGCCCACCCTCACCTGGTGCGGCCGGATCGACCCCATCAAGGACCTGGAGACCCTCCTGCGCGCGTACGCCATGGTGCGCGCCGAACTGCCCGAGACCCGGCTGCGGTTGTTCGGACCCGTACCGCCCGGCGGGGAGGCGTACCGTACCCGCCTGGAGAAGCTCGCCGCCGAACTGGGCGTCACCGACGGGCTGACCTTCGAGGGCCGCATCACCGAGGTGTGGCGCGCCTACGCGGCCGGACACGTCGTCATGCTGTCCTCGATCTCGGAGGGCTTCCCGTTCTCGATCATCGAGGCCATGTCCTGCGGCCGTACGACGGTCTCCACCGACGTGGGCGGGGTCCGGGAGGCGGTCGGCGACACCGGCGTCGTCGTCCCGCCGCGCGAGCCCGAGAAGATGGCCGCCGCGGCCCTCGCCCTGCTGCGGGACGAGGAACGACGCCTGGATCTCGGCGAGTCGGCCCGCCAGAGGGTCATCGACCGGTTCACGCTGCGCCGCTCCGTCGACGCGTTCCGGACCGTCTACCAGGAACTGGCCGGACGGCCCACGGTGTACGAACCCGCCGTGGAGACCGTCGACGACTGGACCCTCGAACTGCGCGACCCCTGGTACCAGGCCGTCGCCACGGACGGGACCGGCTGGTGAGCGGCTCCCTGCGCACCCAGCCCGGAGCGCACGAGGCCACCCGTCCCCTGGTGCCGAGCCAGCGCCGCCCGGCGAGCTGGGGACGGCCCGACCCGATCGACGAACTCGCCGCCGAACTCAAGGAGTTCGTCACCGCGGCCGTCCATCCCGACGAAGTCGCCGCGCTCCTCGAGTCCGACGGCCTCTCCGACGACCAGATCCGCGAACGGTACGGCGTCACCAACTCCTTCGCCCTCGCCGAGGAGTTGTTCGCGCGCGTCGACCGGAGCTATCCCGAACCGGACGCGCCGGCCCCCGATCCCTGGGTGACCGGTCTGATCGGCTGCCTCCTGCGCGGTGTCGTCTTCGCCCTCCCCGGCCTCGGCTACGTCCTCGCCGCACCGCTCCTCGCGGGGCCCAGGGGCGCGTTCGGACTCCCGGCCGGAACCGTCCCGATGCTCGCCGGGGCGCTGTGCGGCTGGACCTGGAACCAGGGGCTCGCCCACCGCGCGTACACCTGGATGGGGCTCGGCGACCGCGCGGCCGCCCGGCGCGCGCTGCTCGTCGGCACCCCGGTCGGTGTCCTGCTCGGCTCCCTGGTGGCCTTCGCGGCGGCGGGATCGGCCGGCCGCGGCGCCGTCGCCTTCGCCGCCGGGCAGTCCGGCTACCTCGGCGCCGCCACCGTCCTGCTGGTCATGGGCCGGGAACGCACGCTGCTCGCCGCCCTGGCCCCCATCACGGCGGGCGCGGCCCTCACCGTGTTCCACCCCGTCCCCGACCCGGCCCGGGTGGCCCTCCTCCTCGCCTCCCTCGCGGCGGTCGCCCTGCTCGGGCTCCTCGAAGTGGCGCCTGCGGTGAGGGAGCTGGGGGAGGGGAGCTGGGGCGCGGGACTGATCGCGCTGGTCCCGTACGGCACCCTGCGGGGCGGCACCGAGCCGTCCGCGCGGGCCGGTGCGCCGCGGGCCGCCGCCGCGGGCCGGCCGGCCACGGGGAAGCGGGTGACGGCTCCGGGCCGCCTCGCCGTCCTCGGCGCACGGCTGGGAGCCCTCAGGTCGGCCCCGGGCCGGCACGCCGGAACCCTCGCGTATGCCCTGTTCGGGCTCGGCAGCGGCGTCCTCGTGCTGTACGCCGCGCTCGGCGACGTCCTGACCGGGGCGCGCGCGGCGGCCGCCGCGCCCGCCGCGGTCGCGCTGACTCTCAGCATGGGCCCCGCCGAGTGGCTGCTCTTCCGCTTCCGCAGCGGCAGCCTCGCCGGACTGCGCTCCAGCACCTCGGCGAGGAGGTTCCGGCGGGCCGTCGCCGGCGCGCTCCTGAGGTGCCTGGCCGGCTATCTCGCCGCGCTGCTCGTGCTCGGCCTCGGCGTCTCCGCGCTGTGGCCGCACGCGCCCGCCGCCGCGGACGCGGTCAGGCTCGGCGGACTGCTCCTGCTGGGGGTCGTCATGTGGACCGGGCTGCTGCTCCAGTCGTTCGGCGCCGTCACCGGCACCGCCGCCGTCGTGTGCGCCGCCGCGCTCGCCCAGACCGCGGCGCTCGCCACGCACCCGGGTGACGCGCACTGGGTGGGCCTGATCACCTGCGGCGCGGCGGCGGGCGCGCAGACCCTGCTCGTCTGCGCCCGGCTCGGAAAGGTGACGGCCCACCGGTGAAGACCCTTCTGGTCCCGTACTACGAACACCCCGCCGTCCGCCCGGCCGAGTGGGACGCCCTCCTCGCCGCCGCTCCCCGGCTGTACGGCGTGGTGCTCAACCCCGCCAGCGGCCCCGGCGACCGCCCCGACCCGGCGTTCGCGGCCGTCGCCGCCCGGCTGCGCGCCGCGGACGTCCGGGTCCTCGGGTACGTCGACACGGCGTACGGGCGCAGACCGCTCGGGGACGTCCAGGACGAACTGGCCCGCCACCGCGACTGGTTCGGCACCGACGGCGTGTTCCTGGACCAGGCGGCCGCGACGGAGGGCGAGTTCGCCTACTACCGGCGGCTGGCGACCGCGGTCCGGGGGCTGCACGGCGGCACCCTCGTCCTCAACCACGGCACGGCACCGCACCCTTCGTACGCCCGTGTCGCCGACGTCCTCGTCACCTTCGAGGGCACCTGGGCCACCTACCGGAGGAAACCCCCGCCGCCGTGGACCGGCGCCGGCGTGAGTCTGTGCCACCTCGTCCACGGAGCGCCGGAGGGCGCCGACCCGGAGGCGCTGGCCCGGGACCGGGGGGCCGGACTGTTCTGCGCCGTCCCCGGCACCGGGGACCACCCCTGGGGCACCCTGCCCCACGGGCTGGCCCCCACCCCGTGAACCCGCCGATCAGCCCAGCGACAGCACCACGAGCGCGACCGTCGCCGCCGTCTCCGCGAGAGCGCCGAACACATCGCCGGTGACACCGCCGAAGCGCCGGGTGCAGTGCCGCAGCAGCAGGTCGGCGGCCAGGGCGGACAGCACCACCGCCGTCGCCGCGCGCACGATGTCGTACGTCCCCACGAGCGCGCCCGCGCCCGCCGCCGCCCCGGTCACGGCCACCGCCACCGCCAGCGCGCCCCACACCGGCACGGTGCCCGCGACGGCCGCGCCCAGACCCCCCGGGCGGGCCGCCGGCACGCCGGTGCGGGCGGCCAGGGTGAGGGCGAGGCGGGCGGCGACCGCCGCGACGACGGCCGCGAGGACACCCCGGCCCCACGAGACCTCGTACGCCTGCGCGAGTGCCGCCACCTGGGCGAGCAGGACGAACACGAGGGTGATCACGCCGAACGGGCCGATGTCCGACTGCTTCATGATCCGCAGCGCGTCCTCGGCCGGCTTTCCGCTGCCCAGTCCGTCCGCGGTGTCGGCGAGACCGTCGAGGTGCAGACCCCGGGTCAGGGCGGCCGGTACGGCGGCGGTGGCCACGGCCGCGAGCAGCGCGCTCGAGCCCATGGCCAGCAGCACCACGCCCGCCAGCGCCGCGCCCGCCCCCACGGCCAGACCGGCCAGGGGGGCGCACAGCATGCCGCCGCGCGCCGCGTCGCGGTCCCAGCGGGTCACCGTCACCGGGAGCGCGGTGAGGGTGCCGAAGGCGAAGCGGAGGCTGTCGGGCAGGGAGGCGCCGGAGGCGGTCTTGGGCATCGGCGCAGGCTACCCGGACGCCCGGAAGGCGGATACAGCGGTGCTGGATAAAGTTCGCATATGGGTCATTGGTTGTATCGGAACATCGTCGAGCCCGGGAAGCTCCCCCTGTTCCTGGCGCTGGCCTCGTTCGTCGTGACCTTCGTGGTCACCCGCGTCGTCGTGCGGATGATCCGCGCCGGCAAAGGGCCCTTCGGCAACGTCAAGGCCGGTGATCTGCACATCCACCACGTGGTCCCCGGAGTCGTGCTCACCGTGATCGGCGGCTTCGGCGCCGTCGCCGGAAGCCGCTACGGCTTCTGGCCCTGCGTGAGCGCCGTGGTCTTCGGCATCGGAACGGGCCTCGTGCTCGACGAGTTCGCGCTGATCCTGCACCTCGACGACGTCTACTGGACCGAGGACGGACGCAAGAGCGTGGAGGTCGTCGTGGTCACGGCGGCCCTCCTCGGCCTGATGCTCAGCGGCTTCTCGCCGCTCGGCGTCAACGACGTCAGCGACCAGGAGGCGCAGGACCGCGCGAGCGCGATCGTGACCATCGTCCTGAACTTCCTCTTCGTGCTGCTCACCCTGAGCAAGGGCAAGGCCCGCATGGCGATCTTCGGCGTGATCGTGCCCTTCATCGCCTTCATCGGCGCCATCAGACTGGCCAAGCCCGCCTCGCCCTGGGCGAAGCGCTTCTACCGGAACCGGCCGCGCGCCCGTGCGAAGGCCAGGCTGCGCGCGTACCGGCACGACCGCCGCTGGGCGGGCCCCGCCCGCAGGCTTCAGGAGTGGATCGGCGGCAAACCCGACCCCGCTCCCGCCCGATCCCTGTCCGAACGACGGTGACGCGCGGCGGACAGAGCGCACACCACCAGCACCGCGGCGATCGCCGCCAGATGCTCCTTGCCCGCCAGGTTGTCCTTGACGACCACCTCGGCCACCATCGCCCCGATCACGATCCCCGCCGTCACGTACGCCCGGTAGCGCCAGCCGAGGAACACCGCGAGGCCCACCACCGCCGCCGACGGACCGGTGTCCACGACCAGGGCGTCCGCACCGGGCAGCCCCAGGGGACGGTGCGGTCCGAGCGCGATCCCGACCCGGGCGTACAGCGTCCCGGCCAGCGTGGCGACGTACGCGAGGACCAGGGTGCGCCACCAGCCCAGACAGATCTCCGCGATCCCGAAGACGATCAGGATCTGCGCGAGCGCGCCCCACACCGGCAGGTCGAGCGCCGGCACGAACAGGGACAGCGGGGTGCGGACCAGCGCGAGCCACAGCGGGTCCTCGGCCCGGACGGCCCCCGTGTCCTGCACCAGCCGGTAGCCCCAGGACTGGTTCTGGACGAACTGCAGGACGGCCGTCAGGCCCACCGCGCCGAGGGTCATCGGGACCGCCCGCCACCCTCTCGCCCGCAGGGCCCGGCGCACGGTCGCGTACAGCAGACCCCACTCGGCGCGGGCCCAGCGGGCGAGTGCGCTCATCCGGTCGTCCCCACGGCTCTCCTCGCGCCGGCTCCCGCCGGTCTCATCGGTGCGACTCCAGGTGCTTGCGGTGCAGCCACTTCGGCAGACCCGGCGCCTCCAGGAACCCTTCGGCGCGCGCGGACGCGACCCCGATGCGCAGCAGGTCCGCGCTCTTCTCGAAGAGCAGGAACCGCGGTTCCCAGATGGGCCGGTACTTGGCGTTGGCCCGGTACAGCGACTCGATCTGCCACCAGCGGGAGAAGAAGCTGAGCAGCGAACGCCACAGCCGCAGCACCGGACCCGCGCCGAGACGCGCCCCCCGTTCGAAGACCGAACGGAACATCGCGAAGTTGAGCGAGACCTGGGTGATCCCGATCTCCCCGGCGCGCCGCAGTAGTTCGATCACCATGAACTCCATGAGCCCGTTCTCCGCGTCGCGGTCGCGCCGCATCAGATCGAGGGAGAGCCCGCCGGGACCCCAGGGCACGAAGGACAGCACCGCCCTCAAGTCGCCCTCGGCGTCCGTGCATTCGAGCATCACGCAGCGCCCGTCCGCGGGGTCGCCGAGCCGTCCCAGCGCCATGCTGAAACCGCGCTCGGTCGCGCCGTCGCGCCAGTCGTCCGCGCGCTGGAGCAGATACGCCATCTCGGCGGCCGGGATGTCCTCGTGCCGCCGGATGCGCACCCGGTAGCCGGCCCGCCCGACCCGGTTGTAGGCCTGCCGGACGGTCCGCATCGCCCGCCCCTCCAGGGTGAACTCGGCCGTCTCGACGAGGGCTTCGTCGCCCAGCTCCAGGGCGTCCAGGCCGTGCCGGGAGTAGACGGTGCCCGCCTCCTCGCTCGCGCCCATCACCGCCGGGATCCAGCCGTGCTCCCGGGCCTCGGCCAGCCAGGGCTCGATGGCGCCGGGCCATGCCTCGGGGTCCCCGATGGGGTCACCGCTCGCCAGCGAGACCCCGCCCACCACGCGGTACGCGACGGCCGCCTTGCCGGTGGGCGACCAGACCACGCTCTTCTCCCGGCGCAGCGAGAAGTAGCCCAGCGAGTCCCGGTCGCCGTTGCGCTCCAGCAGCGCCCGCAGCCGTTTCTCGTCGTCCTCGGTGAGCGGGTCGACGGCGCGGCGGGAGCGGAACGCGGCGTAGAGGACGGCGAGGACCAGCAGGGTGCTGAGCACGTTGATGCCGACGTTGACCCAGTTCGGGGTGGCGATCCCGGGGTAGTGGGAGTCGTCGGCGGCGACCGAGACGAGCCGCAGGGTGCCGTAGCGCCAGCGGTCCAGGAAGGTCGAACGGTGCGCGTCGTGAGCGTCGTTGGTGACGGTGACCAGCAGCGTGGCGAGCAGCGAGGTGACCAGGAGCCCGCCGATCGCGACGGCCGCCGCGAGCTTGGGGTTGGACCGGTCGCCCTTGGCGTAGAACTCCCGGCGGCCGGCGGCCAGGCAGCCCACGAACGCCGCGGTCAGCGCGAGCGAGACCCAGTTCTGCGCGTACTGGCGGATCTCCGGGAACGCCATCGCGACGCCGAACAACAGGAGGAACAGGCCCCCGAGCACGGAGTTGAGGATCCACGCGGCCCGCTTGCGCCGCCGCATGGTGGTGGCGAGGAACATCGTGAACACACCGGAGGCGAAGCCGGCCGTCAGCAGATAAGGCGTGAAGAAGTTCTCGGTGTTGTGCCGCCGCACGTCCTGTCCGAGGGAGACCCAGGCGGCGCTCAGAAAGTTGATGAACGTGACCGCGCGCAGGTACCAGACGGCGAGGGCGGCGGCCCGCCGGGACCCGGCCGTGGACCGCCGCTCCCCGTCACTCCGGCGGCCCGCAGCCCGCTCCTGCTCAACAGCGACGGCAACGGCAATCCCGGCATCTCCCATAAAACGGGATGATATGGGGCAAGAAGAGCGCTAAGCGGACATTATGCACCTGGGCAAGTTCAGCCGCGTGGGCGTGCGGCACGTTTCAGCCCCGACCGGCGAGAGTCCCAGCCCCTCCGGCCCGCCTGTCAGCCGCGGGCACGGTTCAGCCCCCGGGCCCGGGGGCGTCGCGGGGCAAGGTTCAGCCCCTCCGGCGTTTGAGGAGCGGGGTCCGGGGCGGAGCCCCGGGTACGGGATGGGTAGGGGCGGAGGGGGCGAAAAGAAGCCTGCCGTGCGGCCCGGCGAACCGGGCCTACGCGTCGGCGTCGGCGTCGGCGTCGGAGCCGAGGCTCGGGGCGGGCCCGGACTCGGAAGGCGCGTCCGGGGTCTCCTCCGCCGCCGGAACAGCGGCCTCCGGCAACTCCGCCGCAAGACTCGCCGCGGCCCGGACCAACGGCAACGCCAGCAGCGCCCCGACCCCCTCACCCACGGTCACCCCATGATCGAGCAACGGCTCGAGAGCCATCCGGTCCAGGGCCTTGGCCTGCGCCGGCTCCCCGCTCCGCTGCCCCGCCAGCCACCAGTCCGGCGCCCGGAAGGCGACCCGCTGACCGACCAGTGCGCACGCCGCCGACACCACACCGTCGAGGATCACCGGCATCTTGCGCACCGCGCTCTGCAGCAGGAACCCGGTCATCGCGGCCAGATCGGGCCCGCCCACCGTGGCGAGAAGCTGAAGCTGGTCGCCGAGCACCGGCCGCGCCCGCCGCAGCGCGTCACGCACCGCGGCGCACTTGCGCATCCACGCGAGGTCGTCGATGGCCTGCCCGCCCCGCCCGGTGACGACGGACGCGTCGGTCCCGCACAGTGCCGCGACCAGGACGGCCGCCGCCGTGGTCCCGCCCACGCTGAGGTCGCCGAGCACCACCAGATCCGTACCGGAGTCCGCCTCCTCGTCGGCGACGGCCATGCCGGCCCGGAACGCGGCCTCGGCCTCCTCCGGCGTCATCGCGTCCTCGACGTCGATCCGCCCCGAACCGCGCCGGACCCGGTGCCGTACGACCTCGTCCGGCAGCCCCTCGGGGTCCGAGTCCAGCGACATGTCGATCACGCGCACGGGCACGCCCAGCCCCCGGGCCAGCACCGACGCGGGGCTCCCGCCCTCCAGGACCGTCCGCACCAGCCGGCCGGCCTCGCCCGCGGGGCGCGCCGACACGCCGAGGGCGGCGACCCCGTGGTCGCCGGCGAACAGCACGGCGCGCGGGTGCTCGATCGGCCGCACCGGCACCGCGGACTGCGCCGCCGCCAGCCATTCACCCAGGTCGTCGAGACGGCCCAGCGCCCCGGGCGGCACGGTCCTGCGCTCCCGGTACGCCTCGGCGTCACGGCGCACGCCTCCGTCGGGACGCTCGATCAGATCGGTGAAGTCGTCGAGATTAAGCGAGCTCATTCGCCGAACAGTACCGGCACTGATCGAACGTGTCCGCGCCACGTCGTTGCGCTCCGGATCCCCATCGCATACGTACCGTTTGTATCGGATTGTCGTACGGCTCGTCCCCGACAGGAGCGTCCATGCCCCCCACCCCGCAGCCGGTCTCCGAACGCCGTGCCGCCTACGCGGCCGAACTCGCCCAGGGCACGGCCCGGTTCCACGAACCACGCCGCGCCGACTGCCCGTGGTGCGGCTCGAACCGCCTGCACACCCGAGTGCGCACGCCGGATCTGCGCCAGCGCAAGCCGGGAACGTTCGTCGTCGACGTGTGCGGGGACTGCGCCCACGCCTTCCAGAACCCCCGCCTGACCGCCGAGGGCCTGGCCTTCTACCGGCGCGAGGCGCGCGAGGACGCACACGACGGCCTCGCCGGACGGCCGTCCGGCGCCCGCGGCGCAGCCCGCCGTCACCTCGCGGCCGCCCGCGCCCTCCTGCCCTTCACGGAACCGGAGAGCTGGCTCGACATCGGCACCGGGCACGGCCACTTCCCGGCGGCCGCCAGGGAGATCCACCCGTACACCTCCTTCGACGGCCTCGACCCGACCCGGCGCGTGGAGCGGGCGCGGGCGGCGGGACGGGTGGAGGAGGCGCACGTCGGACGGCTCACGGACCCGCGGATCGCCGAGCGGCTGCGGGCCCGCTACGACGTCGTGAGCATGCTCCACCACCTGGAGCACACCCCCGAACCGCGTGAGGAACTGCGGGCCGCGCTCGAGGTGTTGAGACCCGGCGGCCACCTCCTGATCGAAGTGCCCGACCCCGACTGCGCGTTCGGCGCGCTGCTCGGCAAGTGGTGGCCCGAGTACGGCCAGCCGCGCCATCTGCACCTCGTGCCGCTGCCCAACCTGCTCGGCGAACTGGAGGCCCTCGGCTGCGTGGTCGTCGCCACGGACCGGCGCGAGCCGCACGTCCCCCACGACCTCTCGGGCGCCCTCGCCCTGGCGCTCGGGCGTGCCCTCCCCGGTCCCGACGCCCCCTGGCGCCCGGCACCGCCGACGCCCCTCCAGCGGACCACGCGCCGGGCCCTGGGCCGGGCGTCCGCCCCGCTCCTCGCCTCGGCCGGCGCGCTGGACCGGCTGCTGGCCCCCCTGCTGCGCCGCACCCGCTTCTCGAACGCGTACCGCGTCATCGCCCGCAAGGAGGACTGAACCGCCGCCGGCGCCCCGGCCCGACTCCCCGCCGGTGATCCGGCCGGATCCGCCACCGACGAGGAGCCCCGAGGCCCGGACCGCCGCCCGTGCCCCGGCCCGATCCGCCGCCGGTGCCCCGGCCCGGACCGTCGCCCGAGACCTGACCTGGACCGCTGCCCGCGCCCCGACCCGTTCCGCCCCGACCCGTTCCGCCCCCGTGCCCCGGCCCGAATCCCCCCGACGACCAGCCCCGAGGCCCGGACCGCCCTCGTCCTCCGTCAGCCCCGCAGGGTCAGGGCCTGCCCCGCCACCACCAGCAGCACGTGCTCGCACTCCCCGGCGAAGGCCGCGTTCAGACGGCCGAGTTCGTCGCGGTAGCGGCGGCCGGAGGCGGTGGCCGGCACGATGCCCGAGCCGACCTCGTTGGAGACGGCGACGAGCGTGCGGCGGGTGCGGCGGACCGCCGCGACGAGCTCCTCCACGCGGGCGCGCAGGGCGCGCTCACCGCCCCCCGACCACTCGGCGTCGTCCCAGGCGTCCACCGCGTCCATGGCGTCCGTCAGCCACAGCGAGAGACAGTCGACCAGCAGCGGCGGGCCGTCCTCGGCGAGGAGAGGCACCAGATCGCAGGTCTCGACGGTCTGCCAGGAGCCGGGCCGCCGCTCCCGGTGGAGCCGCACCCGATGCGCCCACTCGGAGTCCCCGCCGCGCGTCCCTCCCGTGGCGACGTACAGGACGTCGGCGAAGGCCTCCATCCGCCGTTCCGCCTCCACCGACTTGCCCGACCGCGCCCCGCCGAGCACGAGCGTCCTGCGCGGCACGTCGGGCACGTCCTCGTAGACGCCGACGTCCAGCGTCGTCCCGTCGGGTACGGCCCGCGCGCCCGCCGCGGCGAGCCGCCTGCGCAGCTCCGCCCCCGGGGGCACGTCGTGGTCGAGGTGCACCGCGACGACGTCCGTCGTCGGGTCGACCGCGCCGGCCGCGCGCAGCTTCGCCAGCGCGTCGGGCCGCCCCACGACGTCCAGGAGCACCATGTGGTACGCCTCGCCGTTCTCGTCGAGACCCGCCGGTGCCGCGCCCGGCGGCAGGTACAGCAGCCGCTGTCCGGCCGGGCCGGTCACCGCGTAGCCCGTACCGGGCGCGTCCATCGGCACCGCCCGCACCCGGTGACCCGTCAGCAGCGCCAACTCCCGTCCGTCGGGCACCCGGCCGGGCTGCGGCAGCCCGGCCGGCACCTCCACGGCGGGCCCGTCGTGCGGATGGGAGAGCAGCACCTGCCGTACGCCGCCCAGCGAGTGCCCGGCGCGGGCCGCCGCGAACGCGGCGCCGGGCGTGAGGTCGAGCAGCAGCGTGCCGTCCACGAGCAGCGCCGTCGCCGCCCGCGCCTCCTCGCCGAGCGCGCTCGCGCAGGCGGCGCAGGGACAGTCGGGGCGGGGCAGGCCCGCGGGGGCACCGGTGCCGAGCAGAGTCAGTTCCACGCCGCCGATTTTTCCGTGTCCCCGGACGTCTTGCGCGTCCGGCTAGGCTTCGGACGGGAGGCGGATCTTGTCCGGCTTCCGCTGTGCAGTGTGCTCACACCTTGGAGGCGTACATGGCGGCATGGACGTGGCGGTTCGAGAAGTCCGACGGGACAGAGGTCCAACCCGCGGTGCAGCCGGAGGAGTTCACCACCCAGGGCGACGCCGAGTCCTGGATCGGTGAGGTCTGGAAGGACCTCCTGGCGGGCGGCGCCGACCAGGTGTTCCTCTTCGAGGACAGCACGCAGATCTACGGCCCGATGAGCCTGCACGCCGAACCGGAGTAGGCCGGTAGGGGTTGCCGGGGCCACACCCCGGCAACCCGCCGCCGCCCACCGCGGCACCCGTGCGGGCGACACCGGCGCCGGGGACACGCTCAGCCCCGTACGCCGCACAGATGCAGAAGGGCCGCCACCTGGCGGTAGGGGTCCGTCCGGCCGGCCCGCTCCTCCGCGGCCAGCATCGCCTCCGCGTCCGGCGGCACCGGGGCGCCGTCGGCCGCCGTGTCCGTGAAGACGCGCACCCCGTACCAGGCGTGCAGCGGGGCCCCGATCCCGGCGAGCGTGCCGGTCAGCGTGGCGAGACGGTCCGCGCGGACGTCGAGACCGAGCCGGTTCGTGTACGCGGTCGTGTCGAACGAGGCCAGGGCCGTCGGCCAGTCCCCGCCGATCCCCGGCCGCATGGCCAGCGCGTCCGCGTTGCGCACCAGCAGCGAGAGCAGCCCGCCCGGGGCCAGCATCCGCGCCAGCCCGGCCAGCAGGGCGTCCGGCTCCTCGACGTACATCAGGACGCCGTGGCACAGCACGACGTCGAAGCTGCCCGGCAGGAAGTGCACACCGGTCTCGTGCCCGTCGCCCTCGATGAGGCGCACCCGGCCGCGGATGCCCTCGGGCTCGGCGGCCAGCGCCTCACGGGCCACGGACATCATCGTGGCGTCCCGTTCGAGACCGGTCACCTGGTGGCCGGCCCGCGCGAGGCGCAGGGCCTGTGTGCCCTGGCCCGCCCCGACGTCCAGCACCCGCAGGCGCTGTCCCACCGGATACCGCCCGGTTATCTGCTCATCGAGCTGCCGGGCCACCAGTTCCTGTCGTACGACATCCCGCAGCCCGCCCAGCCTGCTCAGCCAGGCATCCGCCGCGCCCCCGGAGAACGACGTAGTGCTCAGGGCCGCTCTCCGCGCTTGACCTGCGGCTTCGGCAGCCGGAGTCGACGCATCTGGAGCGTGCGCATCAGCGCGTAGCGGACGGCGCCCTTCGTGTTCTCGTCCGGGAAGCGCTCGTTGAGCTGCTTCCTCAGGCGGAACGCGATGACGAACGAGTCGACCACGATCATCACGATGACGACCAGCCAGAGCAGCAGCGCCACGTTCTTCAGGACGGCGACCGGCACCACGCTCAGCATGAGGATGATCACGGCCAGCGGCAGGAAGAGCTCGGCGACGCACAGCCGCGAGTCCACGTAGTCGCGCGCGAACCGGCGCACCTTGCCCTTGTCGCGCACGGGCAGATACCGCTCGTCCCCGTTGGCGAGGGCCTGGCGCTGCCGCTCCATCGCCGTACGGCGGTCGTCGCGCTGGCGCTTCGCGGCCTCCTTGCGCGTCGTCGGCGTCTGGGCGACGCTGCGGCGCTGGGTCTGGGCCTCACTGCGCTTGGGCGTGGGGCGGCCCTTGGGGGCCTGAGGGTCACGGGTCACTTTGGAGTCGGTCACCGGCGCCTTGTCGGCGGGGGCCTTCTCTTCCTTCGCACGGCTACGGAACACAAAACCCAAGGGTACGGGGTCCGCGAGCATGGACGTCGATCGAGTGGGGAACGATCCGGCAACACCGTGCGTCTGTGCTGGACAGAGGGGACGTCGTTCCGGGGTTCCCCCCGGGTGCCACCTACTCCTCACGCCGGAGCGGGGGCGGGCGCAGTCGTCCTTGGGGATGAGCGCATCCGTCCCCGAACAGTGCGGTAATGGATGCAGGGCCCGTACTGTGGGTCCTGTTGCAGTACCTGGAGCTGGAGTCCGTCAGAAGGGGGCGCGCGAAGCCCATGAGCGGTGTCATGAAGCGTATGGGGATGATCTTCCGCGCGAAGGCGAACAAGGCCCTTGACCGGGCCGAGGACCCGCGCGAGACCCTCGATTACTCCTACCAGAAGCAGCTCGAGCTGCTCCAGAAGGTCCGGCGCGGTGTCGCCGACGTGGCGACCAGCCGCAAGCGGCTGGAACTGCAGCTCAACCAGCTCCAGAACCAGTCCACCAAGCTGGAGGACCAGGGCCGCAAGGCCCTCGCCCTCGGCCGCGAGGACCTCGCCCGTGAGGCGCTCTCGCGCCGCGCCGCGCTCCAGCAGCAGGTCACCGACCTGGAGACGCAGCACCAGACCCTGCAGGGCGAGGAGGAGAAGCTCACCCTCGCGGCACAGCGCCTTCAGGCCAAGGTCGACGCCTTCCGTACGAAGAAGGAGACGATCAAGGCGACCTACACGGCGGCCCAGGCACAGACCCGGATCGGCGAGGCCTTCTCCGGCATCTCCGAGGAGATGGGCGACGTGGGGCTGGCCATCCAGCGCGCCGAGGACAAGACCGCGCAGCTCCAGGCGCGGGCCGGCGCGATCGACGAGCTGCTCGCCTCCGGTGCCCTGGACGACCAGTCCGGGCTGGCGAAGGACGACATCCAGAGCGAGCTGGACCGGATCTCCGGCGGCTCGGACGTGGAGCTCGAGCTGCAGCGCATGAAGGCCGAGCTGGCCGGCGGTTCCTCGTCGCAGCAGCAGGCGATCGAGGGCGGCAAGGGCCAGTCCCAGCCCTCGCAGCAGCAGGACACTCCGCGCTTCGACAAGCAGTGACCTGGCGAGCCCATGCCTGAGGAGGCGACATGATCGTACGGATCATGGGGGAGGGGCAGGTGAGGCTGGACGACGGCCGCCTCACCACCCTGAACAAGCTGGACGACGAACTGCTCACCGAGATGGAGAGGGGTGACGAGTCCGGCTTCCGCCGCACTCTGGCCGCCCTCCTGGACGCGGTGCGCGCCGCGGGAACCCCGCTCCCCGACGACTCGCTGGAGCCGTCGGAGCTCATCCTCCCGTCTCCGGACGCCACCCTCGAAGAGGTCCGCGAGATGCTCCGCGACGACGGCCTGATCCCCGGCTGACCCCTGCCCGCGTGTCTCCGGCGTCCCGTGGGACGCCGGGGGCGGTCCGTGCCCAGGCGTCGTGGCGGTCCGTGCCCGGGCCGGGAGCCGGGCCGCGCCCACAGTGGTGCCGTACCGACAGGTCCCCCGTCCCGCGGCGCCCCGTACCGTGGACCGGATGAGCACCCTGGAGCGTACGAGGGACTGGCTGAGGGACCACCCCCTCGCCCTGGACGCCGCCGTCGCCGGCGGCGTCCTCGTCAGCATGGTGGCCGGCTCCTTCGTCGACGCGCACGGTGCCGACGGGACGACCTGGAGCGCCCGCACCCCGGACGCGCTCAGCCTCGCCCTGATGGGGCTCGCGGCCGCGGCCCTGGTCTTCCGCCGCCGCGCCCCCATGAAGGTCCTCGCGGCGACCGTCGGCGTCTCCCTGGTGGAGCTGGTGACCGCCGACCCCCGCGCCCCGGTGGCCATGTCCGCCGTCGTCGCCCTCTACACCGTGGCCTCGTCCACCGACCGCCCCACCACCTGGCGCGTCGGCCTGGTCACCATGACCGTCCTGACGGCGGTCGCCATGCTCGCCGGGCCGCTGCCCTGGTACACCCAGGACAACCTCGGCGTCTTCGCCTGGACCGGCATGGCCGCCGCGGCCGGTGACGCCGTCCGCAGCCGGCGCGCCTTCGTCCACGCGATCAAGGAACGCGCCCTGCGGGCCGAGCGCACCCGGGAGGAGGAGGCCCGTCGCCGGGTCGCCGAGGAGCGGCTGCGGATCGCCCGCGATCTGCACGACGTCGTCGCCCACCACATCGCCCTCGTCAACGTGCAGGCCGGAGTCGCCGCCCACGTCATGGACAAGCGCCCCGACCAGGCCAAGGAGGCCCTCGCCCACGTACGGGAGGCGAGCCGGTCCGCGCTGAACGAACTGCGCGCGACCGTCGGCCTGCTGCGTCAGTCCGGCGACCCCGAGGCCCCGACCGAGCCCGCCCCCGGGCTCGCCCGGCTCGACGAGCTCGCGGACACCTTCCGCAACGCGGGACTCCCCGTCGAGGTGGCCCGCTCCGACTCCGGAACGGTGCTGCCCGCGGCCGCCGACCTCGCCGCGTACCGGGTGATCCAGGAGGCCCTGACCAATGTGCGCAAGCACGCCGGCCCGGGCGCGAAGGCCGAGGTCAGCGTGGTCCGGGTGGGGCCGGTGGTGGAGGTGACCGTCCTCGACAGCGGCCCGGGACACGGCCCCGGCGGAGAGACCCTCCCAGGACAGGAGAGCGGACCGGGAGCGGAGGGGAACGGCCCCGGCACCGGAGCGGACACCGGCCCGCAGGAGGGCGGCGGCCACGGGCTGCTCGGCATGCGCGAGCGCGTCACCGCGATCGGCGGGAGCTGCACCGCCGGTCCCCGCTACGGAGGCGGCTTCCGCGTCCATGCGATCCTTCCGGTCAAGAACCGCGCCACCGCCCTGGGGGACCCCGTATGACGATCCGTGTCGTGCTCGCCGACGACCAGGCGCTGCTGCGCAGCGCCTTTCGCGTGCTGGTCGACTCGGAGCCCGACATGGAGGTCGTGGGGGAGGCCTCCGACGGCGCCCAGGCCGTGGCGGTGACCCGCGAGGAGCGGGCCGACGTGGTGCTGATGGACATCAGGATGCCGGGCACCGACGGACTCGCCGCCACCCGCCAGATCACCGCCGACCCGGGCCTCGCCCACGTACGCGTCGTGATGCTGACGACCTTCGAGGTCGACGAGTACGTCGTGCAGTCGCTGCGCGCCGGCGCGTCCGGGTTCCTCGGCAAGGGCGCCGAGCCCGAGGAACTGCTGAACGCCATCCGGATCGCCGCCGGCGGCGAGGCGCTGCTGTCCCCGGCCGCCACCAAGGGCCTCATCGCCCGGTTCCTCGCGCGGGACGACGACGAGCCCGGCGCCGCCCGCTCCGCGCGGCTCGACGCGCTCACCGGGCGCGAGCGCGAGGTCCTCGTCCAGGTCGCCGCGGGCCACTCCAACGACGAGATCGCCGAGCGTCTCGAAGTGAGTCCGCTCACGGTGAAGACGCACGTCAACCGCGCCATGGCCAAACTCGGCGCCCGTGACCGGGCCCAGCTCGTCGTCATCGCGTACGAGTCGGGGCTGGTACGCCCCCGGGTGGACTGAGCGTCATCTGCGCGTACTGCGCCTGGAGTAGGTTCCGGGTAAGGAAATGGACCCAGGGGCTACGGATCACCGCCCGTCCATGACCCAAGGTGTGACGTGGGGAGTTCCCCCGTCCCCCGCGTTCCGCTCGAACCACGGAAAAGAGACCCACCACCCATGTCCTGGCTGTCCAGATTCAGCCTCGCGCAGCGGGCCCTCATAGGGCTGATGTCGATCATCGCGCTCGTCTTCGGGGCGATAGCGATCCCCCAGCTCAAGCAGCAGTTGCTGCCCACCATCGAACTGCCCGTGGTGTCGGTGCTCGCGCCGTACCAGGGTGCGTCTCCCGACGTGGTCGAGAAGCAGGTCGTCGAGCCCGTCGAGAACAGCCTCCAGGCCGTCGACGGCATCACCGGTGTCACCTCCACCGCGAGCGAGGGCAACGCCGTCATCATGGCGTCCTTCGACTACGGCAACGACACCAAGCAGCTCGTCGCCGACGTCCAGCAGGCCGTCAACCGGGCCCGCGCCCAGCTCCCCGACGCGGTCGACCCGCAGGTCATCGCCGGCTCGACCGACGACATGCCGACCGTCGTCCTCGCCGTCACCTCCGGCCAGGACCAGCAGGCGCTCGCCGACCGGCTCGACCGCACCGTCGTCCCCTCCCTGGAGGGCATCGACGGCGTCGGCCGGGTCCAGGTCGCCGGCGTGCGGGACCTCCAGGTCACCGTCACGCCCGACGACAGGAAGCTGGCGAAGGCGGGCCTGACGCCGGCCGCCCTCGGCCAGGCACTCCAGGCGGGCGGGGCGACCGTCCCGGCCGGCTCCTTCGACGAGGACGGCGGCAACCGCACCGTGCGCGTCGGCGGCGGCTTCACCTCGCTGCGCCAGATCCAGGACCTGATGGTCGTGGGACAGCCCGGCAAGAAGCCGGTACGCCTCGGCAGCGTCGCCACGGTCGCGCAGGAGCCGGCCAAGGCCGACTCCATCACGCGCACCGACGGCCGGCCGAGTCTCGCCGTGACCGTCACCATGGACCACGACGGCAGCGCCGTCGCCATCTCCGACGCGGTCAAGGACAAGCTCCCCGGCCTGCGCGCCGACCTCGGCGCCGGATCGGCGATCACCGTCGTCAGCGACCAGGGCCCGGCTGTCTCCAAGTCCATCCACGGGCTGACCACCGAGGGTGCCCTCGGTCTGCTGTTCGCGGTCCTGGTCATCCTGCTGTTCCTGGCGTCGGTCCGCTCGACGCTGGTCACCGCGGTGTCCATCCCGCTGTCCGTGGTGCTGGCCCTGGTCGTGCTGTGGACCCGTGACCTGTCGCTGAACATGCTGACGCTCGGCGCGCTCACCATCGCGATCGGCCGGGTCGTCGACGACTCGATCGTCGTCCTGGAGAACATCAAGCGGCACCTCGGCTACGGCGAGGAGCGCCAGGAGGCGATCCTCACCGCCGTCCGCGAGGTGGCCGGGGCGGTCACCTCCTCGACGCTCACCACGGTCGCCGTCTTCCTGCCGATCGGTCTGACCGGCGGCATGGTCGGCGAACTGTTCGGTTCCTTCAGCCTCACGGTCACGGCGGCGCTGCTGGCGTCCCTGCTCGTGTCGCTGACGGTCGTCCCCGTGCTCTCGTACTGGTTCCTGCGCGCGCCCAAGGGCACCCCCGCGGACGCCGAGGAGGCCCGCCGCAAGGCCGAGGAGAAGGAGGAGCGCAGCCGTCTCCAGCGCTTCTACGTCCCGGTCCTGCGCTTCGCCACCCGCCGCAGGCTGACCAGTGTGCTCATCGCGGTCGCGATCCTCGTCGGCACGTTCGGCATGGCGCCCCTGCTGAAGACGAACTTCTTCGACCAGGGCGAGCAGGAAGTCCTCAGCGTCAAGCAGCAGTTGAAGCCGGGCACCAGCCTGGCCGAGACCGACGCGCAGGCGAAGAAGGTCGAGAAGCTCCTCGACGGCGTCAAGGGCGTCAAGGACTACCAGGTCACCATCGGCTCCTCCGGCTTCATGGCGGCCTTCGGCGGCGGTACGGACACCAACCAGGCGTCGTACCAGATCATGCTGGAGGACTCCGCGTCCTCGAAGGACGTCCAGGACCGCGTGGAGAAGGAGCTCGGCACGCTCTCCGGCGCCGGCACCATCACCGTCGCGGCCGGCGACGGGTTCGGCAGCCAGGACCTCAAGGTCGTCGTGAAGGCGGCCGACGCGGCCGTGCTGCGCGAGGCGGCCGGCCAGGTCCGCGACGAGGTGGCGAAGCTCGACGGCGTCACCGACGTGACGAGCGACCTGTCCCAGAGCGTCCCGCGCATCTCGGTCAAGGCCAACTCCAAGGCCGCGGCGGCAGGATTCAACGACGCCACCCTCGGCGCGGCCGTCACCCAGGCGGTGCGCGGCACGACCACCGGAAAGGCGGTCCTGGACGACACCGAGCGCGACGTGGTGATCAAGTCCGCGAAGCCGGTCACCACGATCGCGGAGCTGCGCGGGCTGCGGCTCGGCGCGGTCAAGCTCGGCGACATCGCGGACGTGAAGCTGGTCGACGGACCGGTCGCGATGACCCGGATCGACGGCCAGCGGGCCGCCACGATCACCGCCAGGCCGACCGGCGACAACACCGGCGCGGTCAGCAACGACCTGACGGCCAAGCTCGCGAAGCTGAAGCTGCCGGCCGGTGCCACGGCGTCGATCGGCGGTGTCTCCTCGGACCAGAGCGACGCGTTCAAGAACCTGGGCCTGGCGATGCTCGCGGCGATCGCGATCGTCTTCATGCTGCTGGTGGCGACGTTCCGCTCGCTGGTCCAGCCGCTGATCCTGCTCGTGTCGATCCCGTTCGCGGCGACCGGCGCGATCGGCCTGCTGGTCGTGACGGGCACCCCGATGGGTGTTCCGGCGATGATCGGCATGCTGATGCTCATCGGCATCGTGGTGACGAACGCGATCGTGCTGATCGACCTCGTCAACCAGTACCGGGCGCAGGGCTACGGCGTGGTCGAGGCCGTGATCGAGGGCGGCCGGCACCGGCTCCGCCCGATCCTGATGACGGCGCTGGCGACGATCTTCGCGCTGCTGCCGATGGCGCTGGGCGTGACCGGTGAGGGCGGCTTCATCGCGCAGCCCCTCGCGGTGGTCGTGATCGGCGGTCTCATCACGTCGACGCTGCTGACGCTGCTGCTCGTCCCGACGCTGTACGCGATGCTCGAACTCCGCAAGGAGCGCAGGGCGAAGAAGCGGGCGGCCAAGCGCGAGGCGAAGTCCGGCGCGGGCACCGACAAGAGTGCCGTCGGCGACGAGGACAAGTCCCCGGAGCCGGCCGGAGTGTGACCGGTTCCACGAGGCGGCCCCCGCCCCGGCGTTCACGCGCCGGGGCGGGGGCCGCGCGCTGTCCGGCCGGGCGCGGCGGCGTGAAGAGGAAGCGCATGACGGCGGAGCGGGGTGACGGCGAAGAGGGGTGACTGCGAAGAGGGGTGACGGCGAAGAGGCGCCCCTCGGACCGAGGGGCGCCTCTTCGATGTCGTGCGCGGGGGAGCGGCGGTGGCTACGGCAGCGCCAGCATCCGCTCCAGCGCCAGCTTCGCGAACGCCTCGGTCTCCTTGTCGACCTCGATGCGGTTCACCAGGTTGCCCTCGGCGAGGGACTCCAGGGTCCACACCAGGTGGGGAAGGTCGATGCGGTTCATCGTCGAGCAGAAGCAGACCGTCTTGTCGAGGAAGACGATCTCCTTGCCCTCGGGCGCGAACCGGTTCGCGAGACGCCGTACGAGGTTCAGCTCCGTGCCGATCGCCCACTTGGACCCGGCCGGGGCGGCCTCCAGGGCCTTGATGATGTACTCGGTGGAACCGACGTAGTCCGCCGCCGCGACGACCTCGTGCTTGCACTCGGGGTGCACGAGGACGTTGACGCCGGGGATGCGCTCGCGCACGTCGTTCACCGAGTCCACGCTGAAGCGGCCGTGCACCGAGCAGTGGCCGCGCCACAGGATCATCTTCGCGCCGCGCAGCTCCTCCGTGGTCAGCCCGCCGTTCGGCTTGTGCGGGTTGTAGAGCACGCAGTCGTCCAGGGACATGCCCATGTCGCGGACGGCGGTGTTGCGGCCGAGGTGCTGGTCGGGCAGGAACAGCACCTGCGAGCCCTGCTCGAAGGCCCACTCCAGGGCGCGCTGGGCGTTCGACGACGTACAGATCGTGCCGCCGTGCTTGCCGGTGAACGCCTTGATGTCCGCGGAGGAGTTCATGTACGAGACGGGAACGACCCGCTCGGCGATGCCGGCCTCGGTCAGGACGTCCCAGCACTCGGCGACCTGCTCGGCGGTGGCCATGTCGGCCATCGAGCAGCCCGCGGCGAGGTCCGGCAGGACGACCTTCTGGGCGTCGCCCGTCAGGATGTCGGCGGACTCCGCCATGAAGTGCACACCGCAGAAGACGATGTACTCGGCCTCCGGGCGGGCCGCCGCGTCGCGGGCCAGCTTGAACGAGTCACCCGTGACGTCAGCGAACTGGATGACCTCGTCGCGCTGGTAGTGGTGTCCGAGCACGAAGACCTTGTCGCCGAGCTTCTCCTTGGCCGCCCGCGCGCGCTCGACCAGGTCCGGGTCGGACGGCGAGGGCAGGTCGCCGGGGCACTCGACGCCCCGCTCGCTCTTCGGGTCGGCCTGGCGGCCGAGCAGCAGCAGGGCGAGGGGCGTCGGCTGTACGTCGAGCTCCTGGGTCTGGGCGGTGGTCACGACACGCACCCTTTCTGTTCTGCGGGTCGCCGGGCTCCTGGTGGAGCGGGCCGGCGGTACGATGCCTTTTCGTCTATTTGACGCTATCTATCATAACCGCTTCACGTCACGTTGACGATGGCCATAGCGTCCATGTGACGTGAATCCCGGTCGCCTCTCCGGCGGGTGACACCCCGGTGTCCGTGGGGTTGTCCACAGGCCGGTGTTCGTGCGCGGGCGCATGTGCGAGCATGAAGAGAAGGCACAAGACATGAGCTCGGCCCGGAATGAATCCGCGGCCCCGCGGGTTGCAACCTGCGGCAAGCAGTCTCCGTACAACCCGGGAGAGAAGCAGATGTCCGTATCGGACGAGACCACCACCGTGAACGACGGCATCATCCTGTCCGACGCCGCCGCCGCCAAGGTCAAGGCCCTGCTCGACCAGGAAGGCCGCGAGGACCTGGCGCTGCGCGTCGCCGTTCAGCCCGGCGGCTGCTCCGGCCTGCGGTACCAGCTCTTCTTCGACGAGCGCTCGCTCGACGGCGACGTCGTGAAGGACTTCGACGGTGTGAAGGTCGTCACCGACCGCATGAGCGCCCCGTACCTGGGCGGCGCCTCGATCGACTTCGTCGACACCATCGAGAAGCAGGGCTTCACGATCGACAACCCGAACGCGACCGGCTCCTGCGCCTGCGGCGACTCCTTCAGCTAGTCGGCCCCCGGGGCCCGGTCCACGGCTCGTGGCGAAGGCACGTACACGCGGAGTACGAACGAAGGCGGCGTCCCCCTGTGAGGGGACGCCGCCTTCGCATGTCCGGGACGCCTTCGCGTGTCCGGGACCGGCAGGCCGCTACCGGGGGCCCGCCGACGCCGCTCCCGAGGCCCCGGGGACGGCGACGAGCCCGTGGTGGACCGCCTTGCCGTCGCTGCCCACGACCTCGCGGCGGCCCAGCGGCTCGTCCAGGCGCACGGTCTTCTCGTAGAACTTGGCGATCATGATGCAGACCTTGTTCTTCCAGGGCTTCGCCGTCACGGTCACGGTGACCTTGCCGGAGCTCTCGCTCACCGACACCGTGTAGTGGGCGCACACCCCGCCGGTGTAGCCGACCGTCAGGTCCCTGCCGTCGGCGGTGTAGCCCTGGACGCCGACGTCACGCGTGGCCGCCGGTGCGGAAGGCTCGCCGGGCGGCGCCGGGACGGTCGGGTCCGTGCTCGGCGGCGCCGGCGACTCCGGCGAGGCCAGGAACGCCGGGTCGACCGCCGGGTGCGTCACGGTGTACGTGTCCTGCGCGCCCGGGGCCCGCACCTCGAACAGCCAGGACGGCACCAGTGCCTGCCGCCCGTCCGCGCGCTGCGCCGCCAGCCCGAAGGTGGCCTTCTCGACGGTCGCCGTCTGCGCCTTCGGCTCCGGGGACGGGTGCTCGCACGGCATCTCGTCCCGGTCCTTCAGCGGTACGGGGCTCGCGCAGCCGCCGATGCCCATGCGCCGGTCGCCGCCCGTCGCCGGCGCCGATCCGTTCATCGCGTCCAGCGCCTTCCGCGCGCCGACGACCGGGTACGCGTCTCCGCGCACCGGAGTCTTCAACTGGCCACTGCCGCCCACGACATGACCGTCCGTGCCGATGCGCAGGCCGGTCGTCCAGCCGTACGTGGGCAGTCCGTCCACGACCGGGTCGGCGTTCACGACCCGTACCCGGTCCATGAGCTGGCTCGCGTCGAGCTTCGCGTCGTCCTGGCCCACCGCCTTCAGCACGGGCGCCGCCGCCTTCTCGGCCGCCGCTTCGCTCACCGGGCCCGGCGTGGAGCCGGACGCGGAACCGGACGCGGAGCCGGAGCCCGCCGGGCCGCACACCGTCACCTTGACGCAGTTGTCGCCTCCCGGCAGGGCGGAGCTGTAGGTCCAGGTTCCCGGGGCGTCCGCGGTCACCCGCAGATTCGGCTCGGTGCCGTCCTTGGCGGTGCCGACCGTCCAGGCGTCCCCGGCGAGCCGGGGCGTTCCCGCCAGGCCCAGGGCCTTCGCGAGCCGCGCCACCTCGGTCCGGGTCACCTTGCCCTCGGCCCACTGCACGTGCGCCGAGCCGGGGCCCTCGGGGAGCGTGCCGCTCGCGCGGTAGGTGGTGCCGTAGGGGTTGGGCTCGCCGGGCGCGATGCCCGCCGTACCGCCCGTGGACCCGTCGCCGGTGGTGCTCGCGGCGTAGCCGTCGAGGGCGAGCGGCGGGGGAGTGCCGTCGGCCCCCGGGGTGCCGGAGCGGTCGCCGCCGGACGCCGTCGTGGCGAAGTAGGCGCCGCCGCCCCCGACGAGCAGCACGGCGGCGACGACCGAGGCGACGAGCGCCGGGGTGTTCCGCCGACGGCCCCCACCGGCCCCCGCGTCACCTCCGAGGACGGCGACGTCGGGGTGCTCGTCCCCGTCCCGACCGTCCCCGGAACCCTCGGGGAGAGCGGCGGAATCGGGGGAGTCCTTGCCGGAGCCGGAGCCGGAGCCGGACTCGGGGTCGGAGCCGGGGTCGGCGTCGCGCGCGCCGGTAGCGGCCACGTCGGCGGCACCCTCGACCGCCTCGTCGGCCTCGCCTTCGACGGGAACCTCGGTCCCGCCGCCGGAGGAGTCCGTCACCCTGCCGGTGACTGAATCCGCGGCGGTGTCCTCGGCCCGCTCCCCGGGGGGAACCTCGGTGGTGTTCTCCGGGGCGGCCTCGGCGGTGTTCTCGGCCGCCTTCTCGGCGGGACCCTCGGCGTGACTCCCGGCGGGATCGGTCGCGTCGTTGTCGGGTCGCTCGGTGCTCACCGCATCGCTCCTTCGGCTCCACTGCAGTCCCATGACCCGGCCCTGTCGATGACGGGCACTCCAGGGTCGTATGGCGCATCCCTTTTACGGGGGACGGCGATGGGACGCAGCGGGGGAGCGCACGGTTCCCTGCGAGCGCACTCCTTCTTCGCCCGGTCGGCGCCGCCGGGAAACTCTCACCCGTTCGGCGCCGCCGGGCCCTCACCCGTACGGCGGCGCCGTACGGACGCCGCCGGTCAGTCGCCGTAGTCGGACATCGCGTCCAGCAACCGCGCCGAGGCGGGCGGCACGGTCACCCCGTGGATGAGGGAGGGGGAGACGTGGAGCGGGGGGACGGGTGCGGGGGCCGACCAGTGACCGGCCATCCGGGCGCAGTCGCCGCGCAGCGACGCCAGATCGCCTTCCAGGTCGCCGACCGGGCCGAGCGGGGCGGTGCCATGGACCTTGAGGTTCGTCATACCGGAACCGTAAGCACCGTTGCCGTCACGAAGAAAGATCTACTATCGGGTAGTTTTGGCCCTTCAGGGGTCGCGTGCGGACCCGGTAGCGTTAACTGTCAATCCCCTCCCCTCGCAGGAGCGTGTCCTAGCCGTGCGTATCGCAGTCACCGGCTCCATCGCCACCGACCACCTCATGACCTTCCCCGGCCGTTTCGCCGACCAGTTGGTCGCCGATCAGCTGCACACGGTCTCCCTCTCCTTCCTGGTCGACAACCTCGATGTCCGGCGCGGCGGGGTCGGCGCGAACATCGCGTTCGGCATGGGTCAGCTCGGTACCCGCCCGATCCTCGTCGGAGCCGCCGGTTCCGACTTCGACGAGTACCGCGCCTGGCTGGACCGGCACGGCGTCGACACCGCGTCCGTGCGCATCTCGGAGGTGCTGCACACCGCGCGCTTCGTGTGCACCACGGACGCCGACCACAACCAGATCGGCTCGTTCTACACGGGCGCGATGAGCGAGGCCCGCCTCATCGAGCTCAAGGCGGTCGCGGACCGGGTCGGCGGTCTCGACCTCGTCCTGATCGGAGCGGACGACCCCGAGGGGATGCTCCGCCACACCGAGGAGTGCCGCTCGCGCGGGATCCCGTTCGCCGCCGACTTCTCGCAGCAGATCGCGCGCATGAACGGCGACGAGATCCGGGTCCTGCTCGACGGCGCGACGTTCCTCTTCTCGAACGAGTACGAGAAGGGGCTCATCGAGTCCAAGACGGGCTGGACCGACGAGGAGATCCTCGCCAAGGTCGGCCACCGGGTGACCACCCTCGGCTCGCGCGGTGTCCGTATCGAGCGCGTCGGCCACGACCCGATCGAGGTCGGCTGCCCCGAGGAGGAGCTCAAGGCGGACCCGACGGGCGTCGGTGACGCGTTCCGCGCCGGTTTCCTCTCCGGCCTCGCCTGGGGCGTCGGCCTGGAGCGCGCCGCGCAGGTCGGCTGCATGCTCGCCACCCTGGTCATCGAGACGGTCGGCACGCAGGAGTACCAGCTCAGCCGCGCCCACTTCATGGACCGCTTCACCAAGGCGTACGGCGACGACGCCGCCACCGAGGTCCGGGCGCACCTGTCCTAGACCCTGCCGCAGACCCCGGGTCCGGGCCCGCCTCCGTCCGACGGGAGCGGGCCCGGAGCCCTGTCCGGAGGAGGCGGGCCCGCCCGGTTCCGCGGAGGCCGGGGGCCCGGTTCGCGGTGCGGTGCTACGACAGCCGGCGGACCACGTAGGCCGAGCCGCGATCCGCCGGCTCCTCCCCGACGTACTCCTGACCCCGCATCTCGCACCACGCGGGGATGTCGAGGCGGGCCGCCTCGTCGTCGGACAGGACCCGCACCGTCCCGCCGACCGGCACGTCCCCGATGACCTTGGCCAGCTCGATGACGGGGATCGGGCAGCGCCTGCCCAGCGCGTCGACCACCAGCGCGTCGGCGGACGCGGGCACCTTCGTCACCGCCGTCGGCGCACCCAGCTTCTCGCGGACGCCCGAGACCGCCCCCGGGAGCACCGACAGGAACCGGTCGACGTCCTCCTCCGGGGTGCCGGGCGGCAGCGACACGCGGACATTGCCCTCGCTCAGGACACCCATCGCCTTCAGGACATGGCTGGGGGTCAGGGTGCTGCTCGTGCACGACGAGCCCGAGGAGACCGAGAAGCCCGCCCGGTCCAGTTCGTGCAGCAGAGTCTCTCCGTCGACATAGAGACAGGAGAAGGTGACGATCCCCGGGAGCCGGTGGACCGCGTCGCCGACCACCTCGACGTCCGGCACCAGCGCGGGCACCCGCGCCCGGATCCGCTCCGTCAGTTCGCGCAGCCGGGCCGCCTCCTGCGCCGCCTCCGCCCGGACGGCGCGCAGCGAGGCCGCCGCGGCGACGATCGCCGGGATGTTCTCGAACCCGGCCGCCCGCCCCGACTCCCGCTCGTCCACGGGCCCTTGGGGAGCGAACCGTACGCCCTTGCGCACGACGAGCAGGCCGACGCCCGAGGGACCACCCCATTTGTGGGCACTCGCCGCCAACAGGGACCAGTCGCCCTCCACCGGGCCCCAGCCCAGGGACTGGGCCGCGTCCACCAGCAGCGGCACTCCTGCCTCCCGGCACATCTGTGCCACCTCGGCCACCGGCTGCTCCGTGCCCACCTCGTGGTTGGCGGACTGGAGACAGGCCAGCGCGGTGCCCGGGCGCAGGGCCTCGGCGTAGGAGGAAGGGGACACCCTTCCGGTGCGCGCGACCTGAACGCGGGTCACCGCGCCGCCCGACGCCTCGTGCGCGTCCGCCGAATGGAGCACCGACGAATGTTCGACCGCTGACACGATCAGGTGGTGTCCGACGCGCCGCCGGCCCGCCAGGGCACCCTCGATCCCGGAGTGCACAGCGCGGGTGCCGGAGCTGGTGAAGGCCAGCTCGTCGGGGCGGCAGCCCACCGCCTCGGCCGCCGCCTCGCGCGCCGCGTCGAGGAGCAGCCGGGCCCTCCTTCCCTCGCGGTAGAGGCGGGCGGGATCGGCCCACCCCTCGTCGAACGAGGCCTGCAGGGCCTGCCGGGCGACGGGATGCAGCGGGGCCGCGGAGGCGGCGTCGAAGTAGGACACGCCCCCCACGCTAGCTCCGTCAGGGTCCGCGCCCGCCCGCCGCCGGCCCTCCCAAGGGGGCGTCAGAAGCCATCCGGACCGGGGCATTCCAGGTACTCTGACAAGGCCTTGAAGGCCAAACAGCACTCCTTCGGGGAGTCGGGCGGCGCGTTGGGCACCCTCCCCGCGCGACCCCAAATAGCGTCCAGTAGGGTTTGGTCCGCATAAACATCCAAACCCCTGCCCGACGCAGGGCGGCGACCGACCAGCGAGAAGGCCGCAGCCAACAGCGCGGGCGAGACTCTCGGGAAGGCGCTACGTGAGTCCCAACGGCTCCGACCGCTCGCCGCGGCGCCCGATGCGGCGGAAGCTGCTGCAGGCAATGACTGCGGGCCTGGTCCTGGCGACAGCCACTGGTTGCTCGTACAACTGGGAAGACTTCCCCCGCCTTGGTATGCCCACCCCGGTCACGGAGGAGGCTCCGCGGATCCTCTCCCTCTGGCAGGGCTCGTGGGCGGCCGCGCTCGCCACGGGCGTGCTGGTCTGGGGCCTGATCCTGTGGAGCGTCATCTTCCACCGGCGCAGCCGGACCAAGGTCGAAGTTCCTCCGCAGACCCGGTACAACATGCCCATCGAGGCGCTGTACACGGTGGTCCCGCTCATCATCGTCTCGGTGCTGTTCTACTTCACGGCACGCGACGAGACGAAGCTTCTCAGCCTCAAGCCGAAGCCCGACGTCACGGTCAACGTGGTCGGCTTCCAGTGGAGCTGGGGCTTCAACTACATCGAGGACGTCCCCGGTTCTTCCGGGAACGCCAAGACCGACCCGAACCTGGCCGCCATTCCGGACCGGTTCAAGGCAGACTTCCCGGCGAACGCCGGCGGTGTCTACGACGTCGGCACGCCCGCCACGAAGAACCCGCAGACGGGCAACCCGGGTCCGACCCTCTGGCTCCCCAAGGGTCAGACGGTCCGGTTCATCCTCACTTCGCGGGACGTCATCCACTCCTTCTGGGTGGTGCCGTTCCTCATGAAGCAGGACGTCATCCCGGGCCACACCAACTCCTTCCAGGTGACCCCCAACCGTGAGGGCACCTTCCTGGGCAAGTGCGCCGAGCTGTGCGGCGTCGACCACTCCCGGATGCTCTTCAACGTGAAGGTCGTCTCCCCCGAGCGCTACGAGGCCCACCTCAAGGAGCTCGCGGCGAAGGGACAGACCGGTTACGTCCCGGCCGGCATTGAGCAGACGGGCCACGAGAAGAACCGGGAGACGAACAACCTGTGAGCATCCTCAACGAACCCCAGGGTGCCGCCGCCGAAGACTCGTACGAGAACGAGCTGCCGGTGCGGCGCAAGCAGCCCGGCAGTGTCGTGGTCAAGTGGCTCACCACCACCGACCACAAGACGATCGGCACGCTCTATCTGGTGACGTCGTTCGCGTTCTTCCTGGTCGGCGGCGTCATGGCGCTGCTGATGCGCGCCGAGCTGGCGCGTCCCGGACTGCAGATCATGTCGAACGAGCAGTTCAACCAGGCGTTCACGATGCACGGCACGATCATGCTGCTGATGTTCGCGACGCCGCTCTTCGCCGGTTTCACGAACTGGATCATGCCGCTGCAGATCGGCGCGCCCGACGTGGCGTTCCCGCGGCTGAACATGTTCGCCTACTGGCTGTACCTCTTCGGCTCGACGATCGCGGTCGGCGGTTTCCTCACCCCGCAGGGCGCGGCCGACTTCGGCTGGTTCGCCTACAGCCCGCTGTCGGACGCGGTCCGCTCGCCGGGCATCGGCGCCGACATGTGGATCATGGGTCTGGCCTTCTCCGGCTTCGGCACGATCCTCGGCGCGGTCAACTTCATCACCACGATCATCTGCATGCGCGCTCCCGGCATGACGATGTTCCGTATGCCGATCTTCGTGTGGAACGTCCTGCTCACCGCGGTTCTGGTGCTGCTGGCCTTCCCCGTCCTCGCGGCGGCGCTGTTCGCCCTGGAGGCGGACCGTAAATTCGGTGCGCACGTCTTCGACGCGACAAACGGCGGAGCCTTGCTCTGGCAACACCTCTTCTGGTTCTTCGGCCATCCAGAGGTGTACATCATCGCCCTGCCGTTCTTCGGCATCATCTCCGAAGTCATCCCGGTGTTCTCGCGCAAGCCGATGTTCGGTTACATGGGCCTGATCGGCGCGACCATCGCGATCGCGGGTCTCTCCGTGACCGTGTGGGCGCACCACATGTACGTCACCGGTGGCGTCCTCCTCCCGTTCTTCTCCTTCATGACGTTCCTCATCGCCGTACCGACCGGCGTGAAGTTCTTCAACTGGATCGGAACGATGTGGAAGGGCTCGCTGTCCTTCGAGACACCGATGCTCTGGGCCGTCGGCTTCCTGATCACCTTCACCTTCGGTGGTCTGACCGGCGTCATCCTGGCCTCGCCGCCGATGGACTTCCACGTGTCCGACTCCTACTTCGTGGTGGCGCACTTCCACTACGTCGTCTTCGGCACCGTGGTGTTCGCGATGTTCTCCGGCTTCCACTTCTGGTGGCCGAAGATGACCGGCAAGATGCTCGACGAGCGTCTGGGCAAGGTCACCTTCTGGACGCTGTTCGTGGGCTTCCACGGCACGTTCCTGGTGCAGCACTGGCTGGGTGCCGAGGGCATGCCGCGTCGTTACGCGGACTACCTCGCCGCCGACGGCTTCACCGCGCTGAACACGGTCTCGACGATCAGCTCGTTCCTGCTCGGCCTGTCGATCCTGCCGTTCCTCTACAACGTGTGGAAGACGGCCAAGTACGGCAAGAAGGTCGAGGTCGACGACCCGTGGGGCTACGGCCGTTCGCTCGAATGGGCGACCTCCTGCCCGCCGCCGCGGCACAACTTCCTCACCCTGCCGCGGATCCGCAGTGAATCCCCGGCGTTCGACCTGCACCACCCCGAGATCGCCGCTCTCGAACAGCTCGAGACCGCCGGTCACGGCTCGTCGGCCCTTCCTGGTGGAAAGGAGGCCGGCAAGTGAAGGTCCAAGGCAAGATGTTCATCTGGCTGGCGCTGTTCATCCTCATCATGGGGATCGTCTACGGCGTCTGGTCCAAGGAGCCGGCCGGCACCACGGCCCTCTTCATGGGCTTCGGCCTGAGCATGATGATCGGCTACTACCTGGCCTTCACGGCCCGGCGGGTCGACGCCATGGCGCAGGACGACAAGGAGGCCGACGTCGCGGACGAGGCCGGCGAGGTGGGCTTCTTCAGCCCGCACAGCTGGCAGCCGCTCGCGCTCGGCACCGGTGGCGCGCTCGCCTTCCTGGGCGTCGTCTTCGGCTGGTGGCTGCTGTACTTCTCGGCGCCGCTGATCATGCTCGGCCTGTGGGGCTGGGTCTTCGAGTACTACCACGGTGAGAACCGCACCCAGTAGCACGCGCTGAACGCCCGGGAGCCCGGACACTCCGTCAGGAGAGTCCGGGCTCCCTCGTTTGCCGCGACTTGTGTCCCTCGCTCGGCTCACCCGGCGCGCCGTGCTTGACGGGCGTCCATAGCGTGGACTCATGAATCACTCACCGCGAATCCGCACGGTCGTCAGCTGCACCGCGCTGGTGGTCGCCCTCGGCGCGGGCGCCGCCGCCTGCGGCTCCGACGACCACCCGCTCTCGGCGAAGCCGTACGACGCGGCGGGACAGATCTCGTTCAAGGGCCTCTCCGAGGACAGCAAGAAGCAGACCAAGATCGACCCCGACAAGCCCCTGGAAATCACCTCAGAGAGTGACGAGGGGCGCATCACCGACGTGACCGCCACGGACGCGTCGGGGCGCTATGTCGCGGGCGAACTGGCCGCCGACGGCCGCCGATGGCACAGCACCTCACCGCTGGCCGCGGGCGCCCACTACACGGTGCACGTCAGCACCGAGGACGAGGACGGCGCCCCCGGCCGCAAGGTCATCGGCTTCGACACCAGTACGCCGAAGACGAAGAAGCTGCTGAACGTGGAGTTCGGGCCCAAGACGGGCAGGTACGGCGTCGGCCAGCCGATAACCGCCGAACTCAGCGCCCCCGTCAAGGACAAGGCGGCCCGCACCATAGTCGAACGCGCCCTCAGGGTCGACTCCGTCCCCGCGGTCGACGGCGCCTGGCACTGGGTGGACGACAAGACGCTGCACTACCGCCCCAAGGAGTACTGGCCCGCCCACGCCAGCGTCACGGCCCACAGCAACCTCGCCGGCATCAGGATCGGCGAACGCCTGTGGGGCGGCGACGCCAAGACCGTGAAGATCACCACAGGCGACAGCCTGGTCGCCCTGACCGACGCCGCCACCCACTCCATGACCGTCTACCGCAACGGCCAGGACATCAAGGAGATCCCTGTCACCACGGGCAAGCCCGGCTTCGACACGCGCAACGGCGTCAAGGTCGTGCTCGGGAAGGAGGCCCTCGTACGGATGCGCGGTACCAGCATCGGCATCGCCGAGGGCAGTTCCGACTCCTACGACCTGGAGGTGCGCTACGCGACCCGGGTCACCTGGAGCGGCGAGTACGTCCACGCCGCGCCCTGGTCGACCGGCTCCCAGGGATACGCGAACGTCAGCCACGGCTGCACCGGCATGAGCACCGAGAACGCCGAGTGGTTCTTCAACACGTTCAACGAGGGCGACATAGTCAAGGTCGTCAACTCCGACGGCAAGACGATGGACGCGTTCGGCAACGGTTTCGGCGACTGGAACCTCGACTGGAAGAACTGGCGCGAGGGCAGCGCGCTGGTGGCCGGTTCCCCGGACGCCCCCAGCCCCGCCCAGCGCGCCAGACTGCGCCCTGAGAGCGTGTGAGACCGCGCCCCGCGGCCTGTCCGCCGGTCCTCCGCCGTGGGACGACGTGAGGGGTGCGGACAGGCCCTGGCGGGGCGCGGGACGCTCAGGCGCTCTGGAGGTTCCTGCGACGCAGCAGGGAGGCCAGTGAGGCGGCGAACTCCACCGGGTCGACCGGCAGGGTCACCGCGGCGTCGGCGCGGCTCCAGGTGGCCAGCCAGGCGTCCTGCGGGCGCCCGATGAGCACCAGCGCGGGCGGGCAGTTGAAGATCTCGTCCTTGATCTGCCGGCACACCCCCATGCCACCCATCGGAACCGCCTCGCCGTCCAGGACGCAGACGTCGATGCCGCCCTTGTCGAGCTCCCTGATGACGGCGTCCGGGGTCGCGCACTCGACGAACTCGACGAGGGGAGCGTCCGGGGCGGGCCTGCGCCCGGTGGCGAGCCGCACCTGCGCGCGGGTGTTGGAGTCGTCGCTGTAGACCAGCACCGTGGCGGTCGGCTGCATTCTTCCTCCGAGACGTCAGCGTCGTACGGACATCGTGCGGTCGGGCTGATCGTCCCCTGCCCGATGCGCGGATGCTACTCCCTTGAACACCTCGTCAACACCGGTTCGGACACGGCTTCGATGGTCCATCCGGGCTGGACACACCCGGTCAACACCCCGAACGGCACCCCCCGGCGTGAGGGCGGGATAAGCGACCGACATAATGTCGGTCGTGGCGACAGCAACGACAGTAGAAACCGGGCACGCGCACCCGTCGGTCAATCGGCCGAACCTCACCAGCGTCGGAACCATCATCTGGCTGAGTTCCGAGCTGATGTTCTTCGCGGCCCTCTTCGCGATGTACTTCACCCTGCGATCGGTGACCGGGCCGGATCACTGGAAGGAAATGGCCTCGAGCCTGAACCTTCCGTTCTCGGCGACGAACACCACGATCCTGGTGCTCTCCTCCCTGACCTGCCAGCTCGGCGTCTTCGCCGCCGAGCGCGGGGACGTGAAGAAGCTCCGGATGTGGTTCATCGTCACCTTCATCATGGGTGCGATCTTCATCGGCGGTCAGGTCTTCGAGTACACCGAACTGGTCAAGAAGGACGGGCTCTCGCTCTCCTCCGACCCGTACGGCTCGGTGTTCTACCTGACCACCGGCTTCCACGGACTGCATGTGACGGGCGGACTCATCGCCTTCCTGCTGGTCCTCGGTCGCACCTACGCGGCTCGGAGGTTCACTCACGAGCAGGCGACCGCCGCCATCGTCGTGTCCTACTACTGGCACTTCGTCGATGTCGTCTGGATCGGCCTTTTCGCCACGATCTACCTGATCAAGTAATCGGGCCCACCGCCCGAAACATCCAGAAGCACCGACGCAGAAGATCCTGACACCGGGGTAATCCGTGAAAAAGCTCTCCGCACGACGACGCCATCCGCTGGCGGCGGTCGTCGTCCTACTCCTCGCGCTGGCGGCCACCGGGGGGCTGTACGCCGCGTTCGCACCCGCGGGCAAGGCGCAGGCCGATGAAACCGCCCAGTCCCTCGGTATCACCGAGGGCCAGAAGCTGTACTCCGTGGGCTGCGCAAGCTGCCACGGCACCGGCGGTCAGGGCAGCTCCGACGGGCCGAGCCTGGTGGGTGTGGGCGCCGCGGCGGTCGACTTCCAGGTCGGCACCGGCCGTATGCCGGCCCAGCAGCCCGGCGCTCAGATCCCGCGCAAGAAGGTGATCTACACCCAGGCCGAGATCGACCAGCTCGCGGCCTACATCGCCTCGCTCGGCGCCGGCCCCGCGATCCCGACCAAGAACCAGGTCAGCCCCGAGGGCGCGGACATCGCCAAGGGCGGTGAACTCTTCCGTACCAACTGCGCCCAGTGCCACAACTTCACCGGCAAGGGCGGCGCGCTGACGCACGGCAAGTTCGCGCCGAGCCTGGAGGGTGTCGACCCGAAGCACATCTACGAGGCCATGCAGACGGGCCCGCAGAACATGCCGTCCTTCCCCGACACGACGCTGACGGAGAAGAACAAGCAGGACATCATCGCGTACCTCGACGCGGTCAACGGTGACAACACCGAGAGCCCCGGCGGTCTCGAGCTGGGCGGCCTCGGGCCGGTCAGTGAGGGCCTGTTCGGCTGGGTCTTCGGTCTCGGAACCCTGATCGCCGTCGCCGTCTGGGTCGCCGCTCGGACCGCAAAGGCCAAGAAGTCATGAGTAGCCAAGACATTCCAGAAGAGAACGTGCCCGCCGAGCGGGCCTCCGACGACCACGCAGGTCACGGTCACGGTCCGGTAGCCGTCGCGGACGAGCAGAACCCGTTCGCGGACCCGGGGCTCCCGCCCCACGAGCACCGCATCCAGGACATCGACGAGCGGGCCGCCAAGCGGTCCGAGCGTCTGGTCGCCCTGCTGTTCGTGCTGTCGATGGTGGCCACGGTCGGCTTCATCGCCTCCTACGTGGCGATCCCGAACGACAAGTCGATCTTCGTGTTCCCGCTCGGGCACATCAGCGCGCTGAACTTCGCGCTGGGCATGTGCCTCGGCGTGGCGCTGTTCTCGATCGGCGCGGGCGCGGTCCACTGGGCCCGCACCCTGATGTCCGACGTGGAGATCGCCGACGAGCGTCACCCGATCGAGGCGGAGCCCGCGGTCAAGGCCAAGGTCCTGGCCGACTTCAAGGACGGCGCCCGGGAGTCCGCTCTCGGCCGCCGCAAGCTGATCCGCAACACGATGTTCGGCGCGCTGGCCCTGTTCCCGCTCTCCGGCGTCATGCTGCTGCGCGACCTCGGTCCGCTGCCCGGCACGAAGCTGCGCCACACGCTGTGGTCCAAGGGCAAGCTCCTCGTCAACATGAACACCAACGAGCCGCTGCGTCCCTCGGACCTGGCCGTCGGTTCGCTCACCTTCGCCAAGCCCGAGGGCCTGGAGGAGCACGACGAGGACTTCCAGAAGGAGATCGCCAAGGCGGCCCTGATGATCATCCGGCTCCAGCCGGAGGACATCAAGGACAAGCAGGAACTCGAGTGGTCCTACCAGGGCATCGTGGCGTACTCGAAGATCTGCACCCACGTCGGCTGCCCGATCTCCCTGTACGAGCAGCAGACGCACCACGCGCTGTGCCCGTGCCACCAGTCCACCTTCGACCTCTCCGACGGTGCTCGGGTCATCTTCGGCCCGGCCGGTCACGCCCTGCCTCAGCTGCAGATCGGCGTGAACGCTGAGGGCTACCTCGAAGCGCTCAGCGACTTCAAGGAGCCCGTCGGTCCTGCATTCTGGGAGCGCGGATGAGCACTACCACCACCCCCGACTCGCGCTCCTCGCGCGAGAAGGCACCCGCCGGTGAGCGGGTCGCCGACTGGGCCGACGGCCGTCTCGGGATCTACTCCCTGGCCAAGTCCAACATGCGCAAGATCTTCCCCGACCACTGGTCGTTCATGTTGGGTGAGGTCTGCCTCTACAGCTTCATCATCATCATCCTCACGGGTGTGTACCTGACCCTGTTCTTCCACCCGTCGATGAACGAGGTGGAGTACCACGGCAGCTACGTCCCGCTGCAGGGCCAGTTGATGTCCGAGGCGTTCAACTCGACCATGCACATCTCCTTCGATGTGCGCGGTGGTCTGCTGATCCGTCAGATCCACCACTGGGCCGCGCTGATCTTCCTCGCCGGCATGTTCGTGCACATGATGCGCGTGTTCTTCACGGGTGCGTTCCGCAAGCCCCGTGAGATCAACTGGGTCTTCGGATTCCTGCTGTTCGTCCTCGGCATGTTCACCGGCTTCACCGGTTACTCGCTGCCGGACGACCTGCTCTCCGGCACCGGTGTCCGCTTCATGGAGGGCGCGATCCTGTCCGTGCCGATCGTCGGCACGTACCTGTCGTTCTTCCTGTTCGGCGGAGAGTTCCCGGGCGGCGACTTCGTGGCCCGCTTCTACGCGGTGCACGTGCTGCTGCTGCCGGGCATCATGCTCGGCCTGGTCGTCGGCCACCTGATCCTGGTCTTCTACCACAAGCACACGCAGTTCGCGGGTCCCGGCAAGACGAACAACAACGTCGTCGGCATGCCGCTGCTGCCCGTCTACATGGCCAAGGCCGGAGGCTTCTTCTTCCTGGTCTTCGGTGTCATCGCGGCCATCGCGGCGATCGCCTCGATCAACCCGATCTGGGCCCTGGGCCCGTACCGTCCGGACCAGGTGTCCACCGGCGCCCAGCCCGACTGGTACATGGGCTTCTCCGAGGGCCTGATCCGCGTCATGCCTGGCTGGGAGATCAACCTCTGGGGTCACACGCTCGTCCTGGGTGTGTTCATCCCGCTGGTCATCTTCCCGCTGGTCCTGGTCGCGATCGCGGTCTACCCGTTCATCGAGGGCTGGGTCACCGGCGACAAGCGCGAGCACCACATCCTGGACCGTCCGCGCAACGTCCCGACCCGGACCGCGTTCGGCGCCGCCTGGATCAGCTGGTACTTCGTCCTGCTCATCGGTGGCGGCAACGACCTGTGGGCCACGCACTTCCACCTGTCGATCAACTCGATCACCTGGTTCGTCCGGATCGCGTTCTTCGTCGTGCCGGTGCTGACCTTCATCGCCACCAAGCGTGTCTGCCTCGGCCTCCAGCGCCGGGACCGGGACAAGGTGCTGCACGGCCGCGAGTCGGGCATCATCAAGCGCCTGCCGCACGGTGAGTTCATCGAGGTCCACGAGCCGCTCAGCCAGGACGCGCTGCACACGCTCACCGCGCACGAGCAGTACAAGCCGGCCGAGATCGGCCCGACGGTCGACGAGAACGGTGTCGAGCGCAAGGTCTCGGGCACGCAGAAGCTGCGCGCCAAGATGAGCCAGGGCTTCTACGGGGAGGAAGGCCAGATCCCCAAGCCCACCGTCGAGGAGTACAAGGAGATCGCGAGCGGCCACGGCCACCACTGATCCCCGGCAGTTCGCCACGGCTGGAGCCCCGTCCATGACACGGACGGGGCTCTTTGCCGTCCTCCGGGCTGGATAGGGTGGTCTCACCCGGTGGTGCGGGGCGATCCACCCCGCGTCACCCACGAACCGTGTCACCCGTGTCACCCGCGACCGCGTGACCCACGAACCCAGGAGCGACCATGAGCGCTGTGAACCCCGCTGGAGGCGACACCGCGGCGGGCCGTTCCTGGCCCGCGGTACTGAACGGACTGCTCGAAGGCCGCGACCAGAGCGCGGACGACACCGCCTGGGCGATGGACCGCATCATGCGCGGCGAGGCGACCGACGCGCAGATCGCCGGGTTCGTGGTGGCCCTGCGCGCCAAGGGCGAGACCGTCCAGGAGATCGCCGGACTCGTCCGGGCGATGTACGAGCACGCCAATGTGATCGAGGTGCCCGGCCGCACCGTCGACATCGTCGGCACGGGAGGCGACGGCGCGAAGACCGTCAACATCTCGACGATGTCCTCGATCGTGGTGGCCGGCACCGGCGCCAAGGTCGTCAAGCACGGCAACCGGGCCGCGTCCTCCGCGTCCGGCTCCTCGGACGTCCTGGAGAAGCTCGGCGTCAATCTCCAACTGCCGGTGAAGCGGGTCGCCGAGGTGGCCGAGGAGGCCGGGATCACCTTCTGCTTCGCGGTCAAGTTCCACCCGGCGCTGCGTCATGTGGCGGCGGCCCGCGGCCAGTTGGGCATCCGGACCACCTTCAACGTGCTCGGACCGCTGACCAACCCGGCCCGGGTGAAGGCCCAGGCGGTCGGTGTCGCCGATCCCCGGATGGCGCCCATCGTGGCGGGCGTGTTCGCCGAGCGCGGCAACTCCTCGCTCGTCTTCCGCGGCGACGACGGCCTCGACGAGCTGACCACCACCGGGGGCTCGCACGTCTGGGTCGTCCGCGACGGCAAGGTCACCGAGGAGCGCTTCGACCCCCGCGACGTCGGGCTCGACATCGTCCCGGTGGAGGCCCTGCGGGGCGCCGACGCCTCGTACAACGCGGAGGTCGCCCGGCGTCTCCTGGACGGCGAGAAGGGGCCCGTACGGGACGCGGTCCTGCTGAACTCGGCGGCGGCCCTGGTGGCCCTGACGCCGGCCGACGGGCCGCTGGCCGGGCAGCTCCGCGTCCAGATGGACAGGGCGGCCGAGGCCATCGACTCCGGCGCCGCCAAGCGCACCCTGGAGCGCTGGGTGGCCGCCAGCAACGCCTGAACACCCGGGATCCCGCGCGGGACGCAGTCCGGATCGTGGACTGCGTCTTGCGCGGGGAAGATCCTCTGGCAAGATGCTGTACCAGGTCATGAGTGACAGCCATCAGGCCCCGGCCGGCTGTCCGGCAACCCTCCGTCCGTGGCGGGGTGCCCCGGGTGAAGACCAGGTCGTAGGCAGCGAGGCCTACGGCAAGCGCGGACCCCTCCCGCTCTCCGGGCGGACCACCAGGGGTCCTGGTCGTTCGAGGGAGCCTTCTGTGAGCAAGCGAATGCGTTAGGGCGCCGAGCCCCGCCTCCGCACACCCTTTTCACCTTTCTCCCGCGCCGAGCGCCGCCCTGAGGCGGCCGGCTCGCGCGGTGATTCCGCCTGCCTCTCACAGGAGCTCGCCATGTCTGCTTCCACCCTTGCCGCCGACCAGACTGTTTGTGCCCCCCTGCCCGTTCTGGGCCGGGATGTCACCGTCCCCCTCGTCACCGGCGGCGAGGTGACCTACGCGGCTCTCGACTACGCCGCCAGCGCGCCCGCCCTCCAGCGCGTGTGGGACGACGTCGCCGCGTACGCGCCGTACTACGGCAGCGTCCACCGGGGCGCCGGCTACCTCTCGCAGCTCTCCACCGACCTCTTCGAGAACGCCCGCAGGACCGTCGCGGAGTTCCTCGACTGCCGCGACGGCGACCAGGTCGTCTTCACCCGCTCCACCACCGACTCGCTCAACCTGCTCGCCGCGGCCCTCCCGGCCGGCTGCCAGGTCTTCGTCTTCGAGACCGAGCACCACGCCTCCCTGCTGCCCTGGCGCGACGCCCGCGTGACCTACCTGAACGCCCCGCGCACCCCCGCCGAGGCCGTCGACACCCTGGAGCGCGCCCTCGCCGCCCGGGACCCCTACGGACCGGCCCTCGTCTGCGTCACCGGCGCCTCGAACGTCACCGGCGAGCTGTGGCCGGTGCGGGAACTGGCCGCCGCCGCGCACGCCCACGGCGCCCGCATCGTCCTCGACGCCGCCCAGCTCGCCCCGCACCACCCGGTGTCCGTCCAGGACCTCGACGTCGACTGGGTCGCCTTCTCCGGGCACAAGCTGTACGCGCCCTTCGGCTCCGGCGTCCTCGCGGGCCGCTCCGACTGGCTGACCGAGGCCGACCCCTACCTCGCGGGCGGCGGCGCCAGCCGCAAGGTCACCCGGCGCGCGGACGGCGGCGTGGACGTCGAGTGGCACGACAGCGCCGCCCGCCACGAGGCCGGCTCGCCGAACGTCATCGGCGCCTACTCGATCGCCTCGGCCTGCAAGGCGCTCACCGACGAGGGCTTCGACAACCTGCTCGCCCGCGAGCGGCACCTGATCCGCACCGTCCGCGAGGGCCTCGCCGAGGTCCCCGAGGTCCGCGTGCTCTCCCTCTTCGGTGACGACGCCCCGCGGGTCGGCGTCATCTCCTTCGTCGTCGAGGGCTGGAACAGCTCGCACTTCGCCGCCGCGCTCTCCGCCGAGTACGGCATCGGGGTCCGCGACGGACTGTTCTGCGCCCACCCGCTCGTGCGCACCCTGCTCGGCAGCGACCCGGAGACCGCGGGGGAGTGCGGAGCCCCCGAGGCGGCCCCCGGCGAGAAGTCCCTCAACGCCATCCGCGTCAGCTTCGGGGCCGGCACCCCCGACGAGCACGTCGAGCGGTTCGTCCGCGCGGTGCGCGAGCTCGTCAGGGACGGAGCGCGCTGGCGGTACCGCACCGAGGACGGCCGCTGCGTCCCGGCGGTCTGACCCCCGCACCGGATCCGCCCGGAGGCGGCGCCGCGTCGGTCAGGAGTCGAGACCGATCGCGAACGCCGCCTCCAGGTCGTGCTGGGAGTACGTACGGAACGCCACGTGCGTGTCCGTCGCCTCGACGCCCGGGATCTTGCTGATCCGGCCGGGGATGACGTCCGCCAGGTCGTCGTGGGCATGGACCCGGACCATGGCGATCAGGTCGTAGGTGCCGGTGACCGAGAAGACCTCGCTGACGCTCTCCAGCGACGCGATCGACTCGGCGATCTCGGGGATGCGGTCCACGCTGGTCTTGATGAGGACGATCGCGGTGATCACGGCTGGTTCTCTCCCTAGGGGGCCGCTGCTGGGGATCTCACCCTACTCGCGGTCCACCGGACCCGGCCGCTCCACCGGGGGCCCCGGCAGGACCCCCCGGGCGGGCACGACGGCCGGGCGCCGCCGGAAGCGCGCCCAGGCGTAGACGAAACCCAGGGAGAAGCCCACGAGGTGGGCCAGGTAGGCCACCCCGGGACCACCCGAACCGCTGCGCCCGGCCGCCAGCCACTGGAGGCTGAACCAGAACGGCAGCACCACCCAGGCCGGGAACCGCAGCGGCAGGAAGAACAGGAACGGGAAGAGACTGGTCACCCGGGCCTTGGGGAACAGGTAGAGGAACGCGCCGAGCACCGCGGAGATCGCCCCGGAGGCCCCGACCAGGGACTGCTGCGAGGTCGCGTTGGCGGCGGCGTACCCGAGCAGGGCCAGGTATCCGCAGCCCAGGTAGAACAGGGCGAACTCCAGATGGCCCATGCGCTCCTCGGTCATCAGCCCGAACACGTAGAAGAAGAGCATGTTGCCCAGGAGATGGAGCCAGCTTCCGTGGACGAACAGGGCGGTCGCGGGGGTGAGCGCCTCGCCCGGGGCCCCGTCGAACAGGGCGGCCGGCACCACGCCCCAGCGGCGGAAGTACGCCCGTTGCGCGACCAGCAGCTCGTCCCCCGTGCCGTACGCGGGATCGAGACCCGAGGCGGGGCCGATCACGAAGATCAGACAGCACAGGACGATCAGTCCGTACGTCACCGGCGCGGACCGGCCCCGCAGCGCCCTGCCGACCGTCGCACTCCAATTGCCGATCATGGTGCAGAGCATGACGTAACCACGCCGATGCACACAGACCGCCTCGCCGCCGTGGACACCCGAGCGTCGAGTACCCGCCAGGCCGTAGGGTTACGAGCCAAAGCCCCGGGAAACCGGCGCCGGACGGACACTAGAAGGAAAGCGACTGCCCTATGACGGTTCCCCTGCCCGATGCCAAGACCCGCTGGCGCTGCACCCTCTGCGGCAACCTCACGCGTTTCGACGTGACCCGCTCGTCGAAGGTCGTCGAGTATGTGCACCTGGACCTCGCCGGTGAGCCGAAGGTCGAGGAGCGCGAGGTGGTCAGTGAGACCATCGAGTCGGTGCGGTGCCGTTGGTGCAACGCGGTGGATCAGGTCGAACTCGTGGACAGGCCGGGCGCCGGCTCCTGACGGAGCGGGCCCCGCACGGATATTGGGGTGAATCGGATGGTGGAGACCACAGGCGGGGAGCCGGACGACGGCACCGCCGAGGTGCTCGACCGTCCGCTGCCCGACGGCGTGCGCCGACGGGTCGTGCAGATCGTCTCCGACGGCTTCGGCGGGCTGACGGTGTCCGAACTGCCCGTGCAGTTGAGACAGTACGCCCGGTTCGCACCCAATCGTCGCGTCAAGTTCGCCGGCAACGCGATGGCGGCGGCGCTGGAGACCGACCCGCTGTTCAGACAGCGCATCGCCGAGAAGCTCAGAGAGACCCAGTCCGAGCTCGTCGGCGCGCTCGACTCGGGCGCGCCGCCCCCGGCCGCGGATCCGCTGGACGTGGCGGCCGCGGCCTACGTCGTGCGCCCGACCGGCTGGGTGAAGCTCGTGACCGCCGCGGGCGAGGAGGCCCTGCGCGCCGACGCCGAGCGCGCCGGCGAGGAGAGCCGCGCCGAACTGGACCGGCTGCGCGCGGAACTCGCGGAGGCCCGCGGGCAGACCCGCTCCGAGACCGAACGGCTGCGTACGGAACTGGAGTCGGCCCGCAAGGAAGCGGAATCGCTTCACCGCAAGCTGCGCGGGGCCCTCAGTGACGTCAAGCGCGGTGAGGCGGCCCTGCGCAAGCTGCAGGCGGAGACGGACGGCGCGAAGGCGGAGAGCCAGGCGCAGGTGTCCGCGGCCGAGAGCGAGACGCGGCGCCTCAAGGCACGGCTCTCCGAGGCCGAGGCGGCCCTGGAGGCCACCCGCAAGGCGGCCCGCGAGGGGCGCAGCGTCGAGGACATGCGGGTGCGGCTGCTGCTCGACACGGTCCTGGAGGCGGCCCAGGGGCTGCGCCGGGAACTGGCGCTGCCTCCCGTGTCCGTGCGGCCCGCGGAGACGGTCGAGGCGGTCGAGCCGGGGCGGATGACCCCGAAGGACATCGCCGCCCGCGCGCTGTCCGAGAACGACCCCGCGATCCTGGACCAGTTGCTCGCGCTGCCCCAGGCGCACCTCGTCGTCGACGGCTACAACGTCACCAAGACCGGTTATCCCCAGATGCCGCTGGAGAAGCAGCGGCTGCGGCTGCTCGGGCAGCTCTCGCAGCTCGCCGCGCAGACCGGCGCCGAGGTCACCTGTGTCTTCGACGGGGCCGAACTAGCCGCGCCGGTGCTGCTCGCGCCCCCACGCGGGGTGCGGGTGCTCTTCTCCAAGCCCGGCGTCACGGCGGACGAGCTGATCCGTCAGCTCGTGCGGGCCGAGCCGCCCGGCCGCCCGGTCATCGTCGTCTCGACCGACCGTGAGGTGGCCGACGGGATCGCCAAGGCGGGCGCCCGGCCGGTGGCGTCCGCGGTACTCCTCAAGCGCTTCTCGCGCGGCTGACCCTGCGCTTCTCGCGCGCCTGAGCGTTCTTTCCTTCTTTCGCCCCTTTCGCTCTGCTTTGGGGGCGAATTCGGGGTGGATGCTGTCCGGTTCGGCGCGGTCGGCGATCGGTTCCCTAAGTCGCGCGAGTCCCCTACGTCCCATGCGTAACGTCTAGGGCTGATGCCCGAATTCGTCGGACATTCACACGACGTAGTGTCAAGCGGACATCACTGCAGGTGAGTTGATGGCAAAGAATGCTCTCCGTGACAAAGAATTTTCAGGTTTGGATTTGAACTGATCACAAGTAGGTCACTAGGGTCGTGCCTCGAACCTCCAACTAGGGTGATCACTCATGGGGAGTGACGGTGGAGGGGCACCGCCCGTCGGCGTATTCGGCAGGCGGCTGGAGGAAGAAGGAGCTCGCCTTCGTGGCGTCCCACCGTCGACCCAAGCAGCCGAGCCGCACCCGTGTGACCGTGCTCACCACCGCCGCCGCTGCCGCTGTTGTCCTCAGCGCCAACGCCGCCAACGCGGCGCCGTCCGAGAAGCCCAACAAGGACGAGGTCAAGACCAAGGTCGACAAGCTCTACGAAGAGGCCGAGCAGGCCACGGAGAAGCTCGACGGCGCCAAGGAGAAGCAGCAGAAGCTGCAGAAGCAGATCAGCGCTCTCCAGGACAACGTCGCCCGTGGCCAGGAAGAGCTCAACGAGCTGCGTGACGGTCTCGGTTCGATGGCCAGCGCCCAGTACCGCACCGGCGGCATCGACCCCTCCGTGGCCCTCTTCCTCTCCTCCGACCCGGACGACTTCCTGGACAAGGCCTCGGCCATGGACCAGTTGAGCGCCCAGCAGGTCGAGTCGCTCAAGAAGGTCCAGGAGAAGCAGCGTTCGCTCGCCCAGCAGCGTGCCGAGGCCTCCGCGAAGCTCAAGGACCTCGCCGACACCCGGGCCGAGCTCGCCAAGAAGAAGAAGGAAGTCCAGAGCAAGCTGGGCTCCGCGCAGAAGCTCCTCAACACGCTGACCGCCCAGGAGAAGGCCGCGCTGGCCACCCAGGAGCAGGAGCGGGCCACCCGCGCCAGCCAGCGCGTCGACCTCGGCAACAGCAAGGGCTCGGGCCGTGCCGGCGCCGCCTTCGCCGCCGCCCAGAGCGTGATCGGCTCCCCGTACGTCTACGGCGCCTCCGGCCCCAGCTCGTTCGACTGCTCGGGCCTCACCTCCTGGGCCTACGCCCAGGCCGGCGTGACGATACCCCGCACCTCGGAGGCCCAGGCCAACGCGGGCACCCGCATCTACTCGCAGAGCGATCTCCAGGTCGGCGACCTGGTCATCTTCTACGGCGACCAGCACCACGTCGGCCTCTACGCGGGCAACGGCCAGGTGCTGCACGCCCCGCACACCGGCGCGGTCGTCCGCTACGAGGCGATCGGCAACATGCCCTTCCAGTTCGGCGTCCGGATCTGATCCGGACGGGCGGTCCCGCACGCGGTGCGGGCCGCCCCGAGCGCTCTCCCGCCACACCGCCCAAACGGGCGAATTGCGACAACTCGCGCTGACCCCACGCCCCGTCGGTGACCTGCGTCTCCGGCGGGGCGTCACTGTGCGTGCCCGCGAGGGTCTTTGGCCGACGTGTGGTCGCGCGGTTACTGTCTGCCGCGATCCCCCGACGGCGGGGGACCGTCAGCGGAAGGGAGTGCGGTCACCCGTGGGGTTCCATCGCCGCCTTGCACCGACCGGCTTCCACCGGGGCGCCGGCGCCTTCGGTGCCGCCGCCTGCGTGATGTCCGCGGCGGCCGCCGCGCTCGGCACCCTGCCCGCCTCGGCGGCGCCGCACGACGAGACCCGGGCCGAGGTGGACCGCCTCTACGCCCAGGCGGAGAAGGCCACCGAGGCGTACAACAAGGCCGACGAGCGCGGCGACGCGCTGCGCGAGCAGATCGGCACGGCACAGGACCAGATCGCCCGGCAGCAGGACCGCGTCAACACCATGCGCGACGCGCTGGGTTCGCTCGCCGGGGCGCAGTACCGCTCGGGCGGCATCGACCCGTCCCTCGCGCTGCTCTTCTCCGCCGACCCGGACGACTATCTCGACCAGGCCTCCGCCCTCGACCGGATCGGCACCCGCCAGGCCGGCGAACTCAAGAACCTCCAGCTCGCGTTGCGCGACCTCGCCCAGGAACGCCGCGAGGCCGACGGGAAACTGGCCGAGCTGGAACGCAGCCGCAAGGCCGTCGCCCGGAACAAGCGGGTCATCGAGGGCAAACTGGCCAAGGCGCGGCACCTGCTCAACTCGCTCCCCTACGCGGACCGCGCCGCCTACGACCGGGCGTCGCGCGCGACCCGCGGCGACCTGCCGGGACTCGGCGGCTCCGTCGCCTCCTCGTCGCGCGCGGCCATCGCCGTCGCGGCGGCCCGCTCGGCGCTCGGCCGGCCCTACGTGTGGGGCGCCAACGGGCCCGGCGGCTTCGACTGTTCGGGCCTCATGCAGTGGTCCTACGCGCACGCCGGGGTCGGCCTGCCGCGCACCTCGCAGGCCCAGCGGTTCGCCGGACGGCAGATCCCGCTCTCCCAGGCGCGGCCCGGTGACCTGGTGACCTACCGGTCCGACGCCAGCCATGTCGGCATGTACGTGGGCAACGGCCAGGTGATCCACGCGCCCTACCCGGGCGCACCGGTGCGCTACGACCCGGTCGGGATGATGCCGATCTCGTCCGTCACGCGCGTCTGACGGGGGCGCCGTCCCGGCTCCGCACGGGCCCGGCGGGCGGTCCGGCGGGCGGCCGCGGGCACCGTACGATCGGGAGAATGGCCGGTCGAAGGTGTGGTGCGTCGCGAGCGTGGCTCTCCGTCGTGCTGCTGCTCGCCGGGCTCGTCGGCTGCGGCGGCCGGGCCGCGCCGGACACCGCGGCGGCGGATGTGCAGCGGGTCCTGGACCGGCGGGCGGCCGCGGTCCTGGACCGGGACGACGCGGCGTTCCGTGCCACCGGCACGGCGGCCGGGGCCGGACAGGGGCTCGCGAGCCTGCGTGAGGTGCCGCTCTCGGCCTGGTCCTACCGGCTGGCCGACCTGAACCGCTCCGGCGACCGTGCCACCGCCCGTGCCGAACTGCGCTACGGCATCGACGGCTACGACACCGCGCCGGTCAAGGTGGACCGCGCGCTCGGGCTCACCCGAACCGGCGGAACCTGGCGCGTCACCTCCGACGAGCCGGCCGGCAAGGGCGGCGACCAGTTGTGGGACGAGGGGACCGTGACGGCCGTACGAGGCCGGCACAGCCTCGTCCTGGGGGTCGGGCAGTCCGACGGGCGGCTGCGGACCTTCGCGGGCCTCGCGGACCGTGCCGTGCCGGCCGTCTCGGACGCCTGGGGCGCGGACTGGTCGCGGCACGTCGTCGTCCTCGTACCGAAGTCGCTGGAGGGGATGGCGGGGCTGCTCGGGGCCCCGGCGTCCGGGTACCGGGGGATCGCGGCGGTCACCACCGGTGAGGCGGGCGGCTCGGCGAAGGCGCCCGCGGACCGGATCATCGTCAACCCGGACGCGTACGGCGTCCTCGGCGACCTCGGCAAGCAGGTCGTGCTCACCCACGAGACCACGCACGTCGCCACCCGCGCGCACACCACGGCCGCCACTCCGCTGTGGCTGTCCGAGGGGTACGCGGACTGGGCCGGCTATCGCGGCAGCGGGCGGACGGCGGGCCAGGTCGCTCCGGAACTGCAGCGCGCGGTGGCCGAGGGGGACGTCCCGGCCGCGCTGCCCGGGGACGGGGACTTCGGGTTCAGCGGGGACGCGGGCCGGCTGGCGCGGGCGTACGAGGGCGGCTGGATGGCCTGCCGGCTGATCGCGGACCGGTGGGGCGAGGTCCGGCTGAACGACTTCTACCGTGCGGTGGGCGACCACGGGAAGCGGGCGGGGGCGGTCGATGCCGCGCTGCGGGAGGTGCTGCACACGACACCGGAGTCGTTCACCGCGCTGTGGCGCCAGTACCTCAGGGACCAGCTGGGCTGAGATGCCGGGCGCCGTTTCGCCCGGCGCCCTGGCGCCAGGGATCCGGCCCGCCCGAGCCCTGGAGGCCGACTCGGCCGACCCTCAGGCCTGTTCACCGACCCTGTTCACCTGGTCACCGACCTTCAGGCCTGTTCACCGACCCTGTTCACCTGGTCACCGACCTTCAGGCCTGCTCACCGACCCTGTTCACCGACCCTCAGGCCTGTTCGCCCTCCAGCCGGTCGATGGCCTCCGCGAGCCAGGTCCGCTCCGCCTCGCCGGTCGCCCGCGCCACCCGCAGCATGCCCTGCCGGAACAGGTCGCCCGCCTCCTCCGCGCGCACCGGCCGCTCGCCCTCGTAGAAGAAGCTCGTCGGGGCCAGGAGGAACTCTTGGCGGCGGCGCAGCACCGCGGCCTGCTCGCGGGGGTCGCCGAGGTGGCGCAGGAACGCGAGCAGGGTGTTGAAGCGGACCTGGTCGGTGATCTCGGCCTGCTTGGGGTGGCGCAGCCGTTCCATGAGGTCCGCGCGCCCCTTCTCGGTGAGCGACAGGATGCGCCGCGGGGCCGCGCCGCTGCCGGGCTCGGTGTGCTGGTCGAGCAGGCCGCCGTCGACCAGGCGCGTGATCGCCGGGTAGAGGGCGCCGTCGCTGACCGGCCGGACGTGTCCGGTCAGCGCCTTGATGCGCTCCTTCAGCTCGTAGCCGTGCAGCGGCTCCTCGTACAGGAAGCCCAGGATCGACAGCTCCAGCATCCGGCCGGCCCTTCCTTCGTGGACGCCGACGGCCCGCGGGGTCGGCGTGTCCGGGTGGTTGCGGGGTTCAGCCAGGCAATGGTACCTCTTATCGAGCTACCTCTAAACGAGGTAGCTCGTATCGAGGGAGTCTCTGTGAACGCCCATCGCAAGCAGCTCATGGCGCTCGCCCACCCCGTCTACCTCTCGCTGCTCGCCTCCGTCGCCGCCGGGATCATCAACACGGTGTGGGTCTCCCGGCTCGGCGGCGCCGCCGTGGCCGCCGTCGCCGTCGCGACGAACACCGAGAACGTGCTGCTCGGCGTCGCCCTGGTCTTCGCCTCAGGCACCACCGTCCTGGTCGCGCACGCCCGGGGCGCCGGCGACCCGGGCGCGGTCCGCGCGGCCGTACGCGGCGGCTGGGCGCTGTGCGCCGCGGTCACGCCGGTGATCGCCCTGGGCGGCTTCCTGCTGCGCGCACCACTGGCCCGGCTGGTCCTCGGCGGCGACGGGCGCGCGCTGACCCTCGCCGTCCAGTACTTCGCGATCTCCCTGCCGGGCATCGCCGTCTTCTTCGCACAGAACCTCGTCGACGGCATCCTCAAGGGCGCCGGCGACACCCGCACCCCGATGCGCCTCGCCCTGCTGGCCAACGGCCTGATCCTCGGCCTCGACCCGTTGCTCATCCACGCGTACGGCGTCCGGGGCGCCGCCCTCTCGACCGTCCTGTGCCGCTCGGTGGCCCTCGTCGTCGGACTGCGCGCCCTGCGGCGCGACACGCTGCTCGCCGAGGCGGCCGGCGCGCGGCCCGCCGAGGCCACCGGCGCCGCCCTGCGCCGCACCCTCACCACCGGACTGCCCATGTCCGCCGACTTCACCGTGCGGCAGGGCGGCGCCCTGGTCCTGGTCGCGATCGTGGCCCGGCTCGGCACCACGGCGGTCGCGGCCTACGCGATCGCCTACAAGGTCATGTACGTCGCCACCATGGCGTTCTACGCGGTCCGCCAGGCCGCCTCGATCCACACCGCGCACAGCCGGGGCGCGGGCCGTGACGAGCGGGGCGCCATCGGACGCCAGGCCGTCCTCGTCTCGGGGAGCGTCGGCCTCCTCGCCGCGGGCCTGCTCGCCGCCCTCGCCCCCTGGATCATGCGGGCCTTCGGTGCCGGCCCCGCCGTCGCCCACGACGGCGTGCTGTTCCTGCGCTGTGTCGGCCCCTACCTGCTGCTGATGGCCTGCTTCATCGCCCTCGGCGGGGTCTTCGAGGGCAGCGGGGGAGCGCCGGTGCTGCTGCGGGTGACGCTGACGGGCACCGCGGTCCAGCTCCCTCTCGCCCTCGCCCTGTCCGGACTGGGGCTCGCGGGCGTCTGCCTGGCCCTCGCGCTGTCCATGACGGTGCAGTGCGCGGCCCTGTGGCTGTGGGCCCGGCGGAGCGCGCGGACCGGCTCTCAGGGGGAGGCCAGGGTCTCCTTGGCGCGGGCGGCCTGAGCGGGCAGCTCCGGCGCGGGCCGGGAGACCGTGGAACGCCACAGCTCCCGCGCGGCCAGCACCGAGGCGGCCACCAGCAGGCCGTTGCGCAGCACCAGGAGGGTGATGCCGAGGTCCGTGCTGCCGACGACGTCGCCGAACCAGGTCGGGAACTCCAGCACCGTCACGAAGCACGCGACGAGCACCAGGAAGGCGGGCAGCGCCATCCGGCCGGCCCGGAAGCACAGGCAGACGGCGGCGATCCCGACGAGCCACACCAGATACTGCGGGCTGATGACCCGGCTGGTCGTGGTGAACATCAGCACGGCGACGAACGCCGCGTCGGCGAGCGTGTGCGGCAGGAACCGCTTGGCGCACAGCCGCCACAGGATGAGCCAGCCGAAGGCGAGCCCGGTCAGGACCAGCGCCGCGGTGCTCACCACGTCGACGTAGGGACCGACGAACTCCACCGAGCCGTAGTTGAGCAGCACCCGCCCGTTCCAGCCGTGGTGCCTGGCCACGTGGAAGACGAGGGAGCCGAGCGACTCCACCTCGGTGCCGCGGTCGCGCTGGAAGGTCAGGAAGGAGAACGCGCCCGGCATCGTCGCGAAGAACACCGCCGCGATCCCGGTCGCCGTCCCCGCGGCCCAGGCCCAGGCCCGCCCGCGCACCGCGCCGAGCAGCAGCAGGACCGGCCAGACCTTCACCATCGCGCCGAACCCCGTGAGCGCCCCCATCAGCCGCGGGTGGCGGGAGCCGGCGAGCAGCGCGGCGACCGCGACGGCCGTCACCATCACGTCGTAGCGGGCGTACACGGTCGGCCCGAGCAGCGGGACCCCGACCATCCACACCCAGGCGCCGCGGACGCTCCTGCCCGGGCGCGAGCCGGCGAACAGGAGCAGCCCGAACACCACCAGGTCGGCGACGAAGGCCAGCACGAAGAAGGCGTGCGCGTAGTCGAGGAACGGCAGCAGGGCGGGGGAGAGGATCGCGAGGGAGGCGGCCGGCGGATACTGCCAGGTGACGTCGTGCAGCGGGAACCGGCCGTCCTGAAGGACCTCGTACCAGCCGTGGTAGATCACCGAGACGTCGCTGGTGACGTCCGGGCCGGGGAAGACGTACACCTTGGCCACGAAGAGCAGCAGCGCCAGTCTGGTCAGACCCCAGATCAGCAGCAGTGCGGTCATGGCGAAGGGGAACCTCGTCCTCCGTGCCCCGGTCATGCCCACCTGGCCCTCATCGTCCGGAATCCGTGTGTCCCACCGTCGCGCTTCATCGCGGACCCAGGGTGACCCACCGGTCTGTGTACGAGCCGTCAAGCGCGGCCGCGCGGAGCTGTGAGTATAGGTTCGATAGTGTCGAACACGATGCACAAGACCCTGATCGTGACGAACGATTTCCCGCCCCGCCCCGGCGGCATCCAGGCCTTTCTGCACAACATGGCGCTGCGCCTGGACCCCGAGCGGCTCGTCGTCTACGCCTCGACCTGGAAGCGCGGCCACGAGGGCGCCGAGGCGACCGCCGCGTTCGACGCCGAGCAGCCTTTCACCGTCGTACGGGACCGTACGACCATGCTGCTTCCGACGCCGGGGGCCACCCGGCGGGCCGTCGGCCTGCTGCGGGAGCACGGCTGCACGTCGGTGTGGTTCGGTGCCGCCGCACCGCTCGGCCTGATGGCGCCGGCCCTGCGCAGAGCGGGCGCGACCCGCCTCGTGGCGACCACGCACGGCCACGAGGCCGGCTGGGCCCAGCTTCCCGCCGCCCGGACGCTGCTGCGCCGGATCGGCGAGTCCACCGACACGATCACCTACCTCGGCGAGTACACCCGCTCGCGGATCGCCTCCGCGCTGACGCCTGAGGCGGCCGCGCGGATGGTGCAGCTGCCGCCCGGTGTCGACGAGCGGACCTTCCACCCCGGTTCGGGCGGCGACGAGGTCCGGGCCCGGCTCGGCCTCACCGACCGGCCCGTCGTCGTCTGCGTCTCCCGCCTCGTCCCGCGCAAGGGCCAGGACACCCTGATCCTCGCGATGCCGCGCATCCTGGCCAAGGAGCCGGACGCGGTGCTGCTGATCGTCGGCGGCGGGCCGTACGAGAAGGACCTGCGCAAACTCGCGCACGAGACCGGGGTCGCGGGTTCGGTCCGGTTCACCGGGGCGGTGCCCTGGTCGGAACTGCCCGCGCACTACGGGGCCGGCGACGTGTTCGCGATGCCGTGCCGCACGCGCCGGGGCGGACTCGACGTCGAGGGGCTCGGCATCGTCTACCTGGAGGCGTCGGCGACGGGCCTTCCGGTGGTGGCCGGCGACTCGGGGGGCGCGCCCGACGCGGTGCTCGACGGCGAGACGGGCTGGGTCGTCCGCGGCGGCTCCGCCGAGGAGGCCGCCGACCGCGTCGTCACCCTGCTCGGCGACCCCGAACTCCGCCGCCGCATGGGCGAACGGGGCCGGTCCTGGGTCGAGGAGAAATGGCGCTGGGACCTACTGGCCGAACACCTGCGAGAGCTGCTCTAGCGTCCCCGGGTGCGCCTACGGGGGTGCCGCTTGCGGATCTCGGGCGTCTGCGGGCCGCCGGGGGCCGGCCGCGCGGTTCCCCGCGCCCCTGACGGGGCACGTCCTACGGGCCCCGCTCCTGGCGGGCGCCCGCCAGGGACGGCTGCGCCGCGCTTACGGGGGTGCCGCTTGCTGTCCGCGGGCGCCTGCGGGCCGCCCCGGCCTGGCCGCGCAGTTCCCCGCGCCCCTGAACGGGCCCTGAACGGGCCCTGGCGGGCGCCCGTCAGGGCGGCCGTTCAGGGGCGCGGGGAACTGCGCGAGCAACCACGACGCACCTCCCGCCCGGGAACGACCTCCACCGCCTACGGCGGCCCCCGGAGACACCTGGACCGGCATGGAAACGGCTCGGCCCCCTCCACCGGAGGGGGCCGAGCCGTGAAGTTCCCGGCCGGGGCGGAACCCGGTCGCTCGGGCATCAGCCCCGATAAAGTGCCTCGATCTCGTTCGCGTAATCCTTCGCCACCACATTCCGCTTCAGCTTCAGCGACGGCGTCAGGTGCCCCGACTCCTCGGTGAACTGGTGGGCGAGGATCCGGAACTTGCGGACCGACTCCGCCTTGGACACCGCCGCGTTGCCGTCGTCGATGGCGTTCTGGATGGCCGCGATCAGATCGGCGTCCTCGCGCAGCGACGCCGCGGTCGAGCCGGCCGGCTTCCCGTGCTCCTCGGCCCAGCGGCCCAGGAACTCCTCGTCGACCGTGACCAGCGCGCCCACGAACGGACGCCCGTCGCCGACCACCATGCACTCCGCGACCAGCGCGTGGGCGCGGATGCGGTCCTCTATGACGGCCGGGGCGACGTTCTTGCCGCCCGCGGTGACGATGATCTCCTTCTTGCGGCCGGTGATGCGGAGGTAGCCGTCCTCGTCGAGGGTGCCGATGTCACCGGTGTGGAACCAGCCGTCGGCGAGCGCCTCGGCGGTCGCGCCCTCGTTGTTCCAGTACTCCTTGAACAGGTGCTCGCCGTGCAGCAGCACCTCGCCGTCGTCGGCGATACGGATCACGGAGCCGGGCAGCGGCTGACCGACCGTGCCGATCTTCGTACGGTCCCACGGGTTGAAGGCCGTGGCCGCACAGGACTCGGTGAGGCCGTAGCCCTCCAGGACCGTGAAGCCGATCCCGCGGAAGAAGTGGCCGAGCCGCTCACCCAGCGGCGCACCGCCCGAGATCGCGTACTCGCCACGGCCGCCGAGCACCGCGCGCAGCTTGCTGTAGACGAGCTTGTCGAACGTCTTGTACTTGATCTTCAGACCGAGCGACGGCCCCGAGGGGGTGTCCAGCGCGCGGCTGTACGCGATCGCCGTGTCCGCGGCCTTGTCGAAGATCTTGCCCTTGCCGTCCGCCTGGGCCTTGGCGCGCGCCGAGTTGTAGACCTTCTCGAAGACGCGCGGCACACCGAGGATCAGCGTCGGCCGGAACGAGGCCAGCTCGTCGGTGAGGTTCTTGATGTCCGGGACGCAGCCCAGCTTGATCGGCGCCATCATGGGCGCGACCTGCACGAGCCGCCCGAAGACGTGCGCGAGCGGGAGGAACAGCAGGACCGAGCACTCACCGGTGCGGAACAGCGGGCGCAGCCGCTCCACGATGTTGCCGCACTCCGCGAAGAAGGCGCGGTGGGTCAGGACGCAGCCCTTGGGGCGGCCGGTCGTCCCGGAGGTGTAGACGATGGTCGCCGGGTCGTCCGCCTTGGCGAGCGAGCTGCGCTCCTCGACGGTCGCGTCGCTGACGTCCGCGCCCAGGCGCCCCAGCTCCTCGACGCCGCCGGCCTCGATCTGCCAGACGTTCTCGAGGGCGGGCAGCCGGTCGCGCACCGACTCCACGGAGGCCGCGTGCGCGGGCAGCTCGACGATGCAGGCCCGCGCGCCCGAGTCGCCGAGGATCCACTGCACTTGCTCGGGGGAGCTGGTCTCGTACACCGGCACGGTGACGGCGCCGGCGCTCCAGATGGCGAAGTCGAGCAGCGTCCACTCGTAGCGGGTACGGGACATCAGGGCGACCCGGTCACCGGGCTGCACGCCCGCGGCGATCAGGCCCTTGGCAGCGGAACGCACCTCGGCGAGGAAGGTGGTGGCGCTGACGTCCGTCCAGGTGCCGCCCACCTTGCGGGCGATCACGGCTACGTCGGGATGCTGCGCGGCGTTTCTGCGGACGATGTCGGTGAGATTTCCGTCCGCAGGGACCTCGTACAAAGCCGGAAGGCTGAACTCGCGCAAGACTGCTGCTCCTCATAGGGCGCCGACGCCACGACTCTGTGTGATGCGACGGTGCGGTCCAAGGCTCGGGCAAGTACTCAAGAGATCACTTGTTGAAATCCCGAGTACGACTGGACTGCCCGGACGTTACCCGCCGGTATGGCCTCTTCGACAGGGGGTCCCGGCGAGATGTTCCATGCGTCACACGTGGTGGCGTTCCTGCGCGCACAGTAGTCCACGGCCTTCCGGGCATGCCAGTAATCGCAGGTCCGGCCGCCTCTGTTCACGTTTGCCGCACGCGCCTACGCTTGATCGTCATGGCATCCACACCTGTCGGCCGTCCGAGGACGCGCGTTCATGTGGTCAGCGACGTGCACGGCAACGCCCGCGACCTGGCCCGGGCCGGCGACGGCGCCGACGCCCTGATCTGCCTCGGTGACCTGGTCCTCTTCCTCGACTACGCCGACCACGCGCGCGGCATCTTCCCGGACCTGTTCGGCGTGGAGAACGCCGACCGCATCGTCGAGCTGCGCACCGCCCGCCGCTTCGAGGAGGCGCGCGCGTTCGGCGCCCGGCTGTGGGCGGGCATCGGCACCGACCGGGCCGCGGCGATCGAGAAGGCCGTGCGCAAGCAGTACGCCGAGATGTTCGCCGCGTTCCCGAATCCGACGTACGCCACCTACGGCAATGTCGACATGCCGACCCTGTGGCCGGAGTACGCCGGACCGGGCACCACCGTCCTCGACGGGGAGCGGGTGGAGATCGGCGGCCGCGTCTTCGGGTTCGTCGGCGGGGGACTGCGGACACCGATGCGGACGCCGTACGAGATCAGCGACGAGGAGTACGCGGCCAAGATCGAGGCGGTCGGCGAGGTCGACGTGCTGTGCACGCACATCCCGCCGGAGGTGCCGGAGCTCGTGTACGACACCGTCGCGCGCCGCTTCGAGCGAGGCTCCCGCGCACTTCTCGACGCGATCCGGCGCACGCGCCCCCGCTACGCGCTCTTCGGCCACGTCCATCAGCCCCTCGCCCGCCGGATGCGTGTCGGGGCGACGGAATGCGTCAATGTGGGGCACTTCGCGGGGTCGGGCCGTCCCTGGGTGCTGGAGTGGTGACGCCGCGACGGGGCTGAAGGGCAGGTGGGGTGACGGCGCCCACGGCCGTGCGCGGTAGCCTTCACGCTGCACACACGTGCGCACCACCCTCCCTCACCGGACCGCATCTGGAGGAGCCACCGCGATGGCGGAACACACCAGTTCGAGCATCACGATCGAGGCGGCACCGGCTGACGTCATGGCGGTGATCGCCGACTTCGCCCGCTATCCGGACTGGACGGGCGAGGTGAAGGAGGCGGAGGTCCTCAAGTCGGACGACCTCGGCCGTGCCGAGCAGGTCCGGCTGGTCATGGACGCCGGTGCGATCAAGGACGACCAGACCCTCGGTTACACCTGGACCGGGGACCACGAGGTCTCCTGGACCCTGGTCAAGTCCCAGATGCTCCGGTCGCTGGACGGCTCGTACCTTCTCAAGCCCGCGGGCGAGGGGGCCACCGAGGTCACCTACCGGCTGACCGTCGACGTCAAGATCCCCATGCTCGGCATGATCAAGCGCAAGGCCGAGAAGGTCATCATCGACCGCGCCCTGGCCGGCCTGAAGAAGCGCGTAGAAGAAACCGCCTGACCCCCGGGGGCCCGGCCCACCCCGGCCTTTCTTCGCCCCCTCCGCCCCTACCCGTCCCATACCTGGGGCTCCGCCCCAGACCCCGCTCCTCAAACGCCGGAGGGGCTGAAAATTTCGCCGGCCGGGGCTGAATCCTGCTGGAACCGTCTGGATCACGCACCCGCAGCCGGGATCCGGCGCGAGGGGACGTGGCGGTACATCAATGGCCGTCGCCACCGACGGTCACTCCTCACCCAACGGCGACGGGCTGATGTACCGGCGCGGCCCCGACCCACCCACCGGCCGGACCCGGAAACCGCCGAGGCCACCGCACCGGCACAACCCCGACCCGGAAACCGCCGAGGCCACCGCACCGGTAGCGTTCAGCCCCATGCGCACCATCCTGATCACCGGCCAAGGCGGCACAGGCCGTACCACCGTCGCCGCGGCCACCGCGCTGCGGGCGGCCCGCGAGGGCACCCGCACCCTGGTGCTCACCGCCGACCGCACCGACACCCTCGGCGCCGTCCTCGGCGTCCCCACCGGCCCCGACCCCGTGGAAGCCGCCCCCGGCCTCACCGCCTGGCGCCCCGACCCCGCCGCCCGCTTCCGCGACGACCTCACCGCCTTCCAGCGCCGCGCCACCACCGCCCTCGACCTCCTCGGCGCCTCCCGCCTGGACGCCGAGGAAGTCACCCCGCTCCCCGGCGCCGAGGAACTGGCCCTCCTGCGCGCCCTGCGCGACGCCGCGCTGTCGGACGCGTACGGCCTGCTCGTCGTGGACCTGCCCCCGGCCCCCCAGGCCCTCGCCCTCCTCGCCCTCCCCGAGGAGCTCCGCCGCTACCTGCGCCGCCTGCTCCCGCCGGAGCGCCAGGCGGCCCGCGCCCTGCGCCCGGTCCTCGGACGGCTCGCGGGCGTGCCCATGCCCTCCGAGTGGCTGTACGAGACCGCGGGGCGCTGGGACATCGAACTGGCCGCCGTGCAGGCGGTGGTCGAGGACCGCGCCACGACCGTACGGCTGGTCGCCGAACCCGGACCGGCCGGCACGGACGCGGTCCGCACCGCCTCCACCGCCCTCGCCCTGCGCGGACTGCCCGTGGACGGCCTCGTGGCGAACCGCGTCCTGCCCGGCGCCACCCACGACGCCTGGCTGGGAGCCCTCGCGGCCCAGCAGCGCAAGGCCCTGGACGAATGGCGCGAGACGTACGCCGTCCACGAGGTCCCGCACCGCGGCCACGACCCGCGCGGCACCGACGACCTCGCCGCGCTCCCCGTGCCCGGCGTCAACACCGCGCCCACCCCGGTCGAGTGGCCCGTGACCGACCGCCTCGCCGACGACGGCGTGCTCGTGTGGCACATTCCGCTGCCCGGCGCGATACGCGACGAACTCGACCTCATCCGGCGCGGCGACGAACTCGTCGTGACTGTCGGCCAGTTCCGCAGGATCGTCCCGCTGCCGTCCGCGCTCCGCCGCTGCACGGTGGCCGGAGCCGCGCTGCGCGAGGGCGAGCTGCGGGTCCGTTTCACGCCGGATCCCGGGCTGTGGCCGCGCGAGAAGTGACCCTGCCGCGATCCGGGGCACCGGCACGGTGAACGGGATACGCCCGTTCGGGTAACGTCGAAAGCAAGGAAATCGTAGGCAGGAGTCCCGCCATGAGCGAAGAGCGCCCACCGTCCGAGGCCGCTCAGGAGGAGACGGCCGACGAGGTCCGTGTCGACGAGGTACCCGTCCAGGAAGCGCACGCCACCGACGACGACGCCTGGGCGACGGCCTGCGCCGAGGACCTCGCCGCGGAGAAGGCCCGCCGCCGCGCCGGGCATGGCCCGCCGCCCGGCTCGGCCGCCGAGGAACTGCGCAAACTCGTCGACGCCGTCGCCGACAAGCTCTCCGGACTCCAGTCCCCGCTGTTCGGCGCGGTCGCCTCCGGCACCGCCCAGCAGATGGTCAACCAGGTCGTGCAGCAGGCCAAGGCCGCCGTGGAACCGGTGCTGGAGCGCAACCCCGAGGTCTTCGACCACCTCGCCGCCGCCGGTTCGGAACTGCTCGCCGCGTACCGCTCGGCCGTCGAGAACCAGGAGCGTCGCTGGACCACTCGGGACACGGGTTCCCGCGACGACGAGTCCGGTCCGGGCGAACACATCGACCTGGACTAATCGCCCCTCGGGTACGGTTGGCCGTAGCGGGGCTCGACCGAAACTGAGGGATTCATGGGACTCACCATCGGCGTCGATATCGGCGGCACGAAGATCGCGGCCGGTGTGGTCGACGAGGAAGGCAATATCCTCTCGACGCACAAGGTGCCGACCCCGACCACGCCGCAGGCGATCGTGGACGCCATCGCCTCGGCCGTGGAGGGCGCGCGCGCCGGGCACGACATCGTAGGCGTCGGCATCGGTGCCGCCGGATATGTGAACCGCCAGCGCTCGACGGTCTACTTCGCGCCGAACATCGACTGGCGCAACGAGCCGCTCAAGGCCGAGGTCGAGCGGCGTGTGGGCCTGCCGGTCGTCGTGGAGAACGACGCGAACGCGGCCGCCTGGGGCGAGTACAAGTTCGGCGCGGGCAAGGGCCACCGCAACGTCATCTGCATCACCCTGGGCACCGGCCTCGGCGGCGGCATCATCATCGGCAACAAGCTGCGCCGCGGCCACTTCGGCGTGGCCGCCGAGTTCGGCCACATCCGGATGGTCCCGGACGGGCTGCTGTGCGGCTGCGGCTCGCAGGGCTGCTGGGAGCAGTACGCCTCCGGGCGCGCGCTCGTCCGGTACGCCAAGCAGCGGGCCAACGCGACCCCGGAGGCGGCGGAGGTCCTCCTGGGGCTCGGCGACGGCACCCCGGAAGGCATCGAGGGCAAGCACATCTCCATGGCCGCCCGGCAGGGCGACCACGTCGCGGTGGACTCCTACCGTGAGCTGGCCCGCTGGGCCGGCGCGGGTCTGGCCGACCTCGCCTCGCTCTTCGACCCGTCCGCCTTCATCGTCGGCGGCGGCCTGTCGGACGAGGGTGAGCTGGTCCTCGACCCGATCCGTAAGTCGTACAAGCGCTGGCTGGTCGGCGGCAACTGGCGTCCGGTCGCCGACGTGATCGCCGCGCAGCTCGGCAACAAGGCGGGTCTCGTCGGAGCGGCGGACCTGGCCCGGGAGCCCGACCCGATCATGTAGGTCACCCCGTCTCGCACGACAGCGCCCGCCGCCCCCCGCACAGGCCGGCGGGCGCAGTCGTGTCCGCACCTTTCGTTCCCGAAGGCGAGCCATGCGGTTCTTCGGCCCCCCGCGCGGGCGTCGGGCGCGTATCTTGATCGCCATGCCGACCGCGTTCTCCGCCAGTCCGCTGCCCGCGTCCCGCACCGAAGCCGACGGCTCGGCCGTGATCCGCGTGCTCAGTTACAACATCCGCTCGATGCGCGACGACACCGACGCGCTCGCCCGAGTGATCAGCGCCTGCGCACCGGACCTCGTCCTGGTCCAGGAGGCGCCCCGCTTCTTCCGCTGGCGCAAGAAGCTCGCGCGTCTCGCCGCCGCCTCCGGTCTCGTCATCCTGTCGGGGGGCGCCACCGCCTCCGGGCCCGCGCTGCTGTGCACGCTGCGGGCCACCGTGGAGCGCACCGAGGACGTCCTGCTGCCGCTCACCCCGGGACAGCACCGCCGGGGCTTCGCCACGGCGGTCGTGCGGTTCGGGGGCGCCCGGCTCGGCGTGCTGAGCTGCCATCTGTCGCTCCAGAAGGCCGAGCGCCACGAGCAGGGCGGCATGCTCCTCGACCGTCTCGCCGGTCTCGGCGCCCCGCACGTCGTCGCGGGCGGGGACCTCAACGAAGGCCCGGCGGGACCGACGTTCCGCCGTCTGGCGGGCGCGCTCCAGGACGGCTGGGCGACCCGGCCCTGGGGCGGGGAGCACACCTGGACGTTCGCGGGTCCCTACCGGCGCATCGACGCCGTCTTCGCAAGCTCCGGCATCGAGGTCCTCGGCTGCGGGGTGCCGCTCGGCCTGCCCGGAGTGAGCGAAGCGGACCTGAGGGCGGCCACGGACCATCTGCCCGTACTGGCCGCCCTCAGAGTGCCCGCGTCCTAGGGAACGGGCCGAAGCCTCCCACCCCACCTCGAACCACCCGCCTGCGGAACCACGCCCGGACCCGGATCTCCACCGCACCCGGATCTCGGCGCACCCGGGCCGCGATCCCGGTCAGACCACCGCGCCGCGCCCCGGGTCCTCGTGGTCCTCGTCGTCGTCCTTCATGCGCGTCACCAGCGTGGCGAAGCCGCCGAGGAAGCCGCCGATGCCGAGGGTGGTGAGCCACCAGGTCATGTCCCAGCCGAACAGGACGGCCAGCAGCAGCAGGGCGGGGCCGCCGAGCACGCCGAGCCAGGCGAACTTGGCGGTCGTGTCCGCGGCGGGCAGCGGGGGCGGCTCGGGCGGGACGAAGTGCCCCTCGTCGTCCTCGTCGAAGTCGTCCTCGGACGGCTCGGGGGCGCGGTAGTCCCGCGGGCCGCCGACGCCGGGCGCGAAGGAGATCGAACTGCCGAGCGGCTTGACGGCGGAGGGCCCCGAGCCGGAGGCCTCCGGCTCGGACCCGGCACCCGGAGCCGGGGTGTCGTCCTCGCCCGTGTCGTCCCCGGAGCCGCCGCCGGTCCCGGCGTCGGTGTCGGGACCGGGCTCGGGGAGCGCCAGGTCCTCGATCGACCGGAAGGGCCGCGAGCCCGGCGGGTCCGGCGGCTCCTCGCCGTAGCCCTCGACGATCGACTTCCAGGCGGCCTCCTCGTCGAAGGGCACGCTCTGCTCGTCGCCGGCGGACGTGCCGCGGGCGTCTCCGGACGGCTCCGCGAGCGGGTCCCCGGCGGACTCGGTGAGCGGGTCGCCGACCCCCTCGCCGCGGGCACCGTCGAGCGGCTCGCCCACAGGCACGCCCTTCTCCTCGGAGTCGCCGCGGTCCGCGTCGTGCTCAGTCACCGGCTGCCGTCCCTTCCTGCCCGCCCACCCGACCGGCGTCGGCCTCCTTGCCGGCACCGGGCGCGATCCGGGTGACGAAGGAGTGGCTCTCCTCGAAGATCCGGTCCGCGTCGTGGTCCAACGTCGCGACGTGGTAGCTCTGTTCCAGCACGATCTCCGTGACGTCCGTGGAGGACACCCGCCCGAGGATGCGCGCCGAGTCCGCGGGGGAGACCACATGGTCCTGGAGGCTGTGCAGCAGCAGGAGCGGCTGGGTGACCTGCGGCAGCTCCGCGTCGACGACCGCGCAGAGCCGGCGCATCGAATGCGCGGCGTGCAGCGGCACCCGGCCGTAGCCGATCTCCTCGGAGCCCTCCTTCGCGATGTCGCTCGCGATGCCCTTCGTGGAGGGGACCAGGTGCCGCAGGACCGGCAGGAGACGCGCGGCCGGACCGTGCACCTTGTTCAGCGGGTTGACGACCACGACGCCGTCGACCTCGTCCCCGTGCTTCGCCGCGAGCCGCAACGCCAGCGCGCCGCCCATCGAGAGCCCGAACACGAACACCCGCGAGCAGGTCCGGCGCAGCGCGCGCAACTCGCGGTCGACCTCGGCGTACCAGTCCTGCCAGCCGGTGAGCTGCATGTCCTCCCAGCGGGTGCCGTGCCCGGGCAGCAGCGGCAGCGCGACGGTCAGACCACGGTCGGCGAGATACTCGGCCCAGGGACGCAGTGACTGTGGGGAGCCGGTGAAACCGTGGCAGAGGAGGACGCCGACGTCTCCGCCCTCGTGGCGGAACGGCTCGGCTCCAGGAAGGACCGGCACCTCGGTCTCCTGTTCATGAGTTGGGCGGAAAACGACTCCGGGTGTGCTTCACCGTACGCGACCGTACTGACACCGACCAGGGTCGTCGGGTCCTTCTACGGCGCTCCGGGTTAAGGTCTGATCTACGACACAGGAGGCACGCGGGTGATCTACGGCGCAATGAAGTTTTCCATCGGAGGGCCGCTGAAGCTCGCCTTCAGGCCCTGGGTGGAAGGCCTCGAGAACATCCCCGCCGAGGGCCCGGCGATTCTGGCGAGCAATCACCTCTCGTTCTCGGACTCCTTCTTCCTGCCGGCGGTCCTCGAACGCAAGGTGACCTTCATCGCGAAGGCCGAGTACTTCACGACCCCGGGCATCAAGGGCCGGATGACGGCCGCCTTCTTCAAGGGCGTCGGCCAGCTCCCGGTGGACCGTTCCGGCGCGCGCGGCGCGGGCGAGGCGGCCATCAAGAGCGGCATAGACGTGATCGAGCGCGGTGAGCTGTTCGGCATCTACCCGGAGGGCACGCGTTCGCCCGACGGCCGCCTCTACCGCGGCAAGCCGGGCGGCCTCGCGCGGGTGGCGCTCGCCACCGGCGCGCCCGTCATCCCGGTGGCGATGATCGACACCGAGAAGATCCAGCCGCCGGGCAAGCTGATGCCCAAGCTGATGCGTCCGGGCATCCGCATCGGCAAGCCGCTGGACTTCAGCCGCTACAACGGCATGGAGCACGACCGGTTCGTGCTCCGCGCGGTGACCGACGAGGTCATGTACGAGATCATGAAGCTGTCCGGGCAGGAGTACGTCGACATCTACGCGACGGCCGCCAAGCGGCAGATCGCGGAGGCGGCGAAGGCCGAGAAGGACGCCGAGAAGGCGGCCAAGGCGCAGCTCGCCCAGGCCGAGAAGCAAGCCGAGAAGCAGGCCGACGAGCAGGCCCAGGAGCCGGCGGAGCGGACCGCGGAGCCGACGGCCGGGGAAGAGACCGGGACGCAGGCCGAGAAGCAGGCCGAGAAGCAGGCCGCTCCCGACGAGGCGCAGGCCGCTCCCGGAGCGCAGGCCGCTCCCGGGGCGCGGGACGTGGAACAGGCCGGTCCGTAGGCGGGGCCGGGGGCACGGAGGAGGCCGGGCCGGCCGGAAGGCAACGGTCCGGCTCCCAGGAGCGTCCGTAGGGACGTCGGCAGGGCGGGGCAGGGCGGGGTGGGGGCATGGCCAGGCGCGAGAGAGTCATGAGGATGTCGGTCGAGCAGCCGCTGTGGCGTGCGCTGACCGGCTACCGGGTGCTGACCGTGCTGTACGCGATCGGGCTGTTCGCCACGACGTACGACAAGTTCGACCGCCCGTGGGTGGCCGTCGCGTTCTTCGCGTTCCTGCTCGTCTGGACGCTGGCCACGCTCCCCAGGGTCTCCGGCGCGGCCAACTGCACCAAGCGGTTCCTCGCCGCCGACCTCACCGTGGCGCTGACCGGCATCCTGCTCACCCGCGTCGCCGACTCCGCCGCGCGCATCGACGGGGGCGGCCCGACGCTGCCGTCGATATGGACGGCCGGCGCCGTCCTGGCCTTCGCGATCAAGGGCGGCTGGCGCTGGGCGGCCTTCGCCTCCACGCTCGTCGCCGCGGCCAACCTCGTCGAGCGCGGCGCCCCGACCCGGGACACCGTGCACAACGTGATCCTCGTCTGGGTCGCCTCCATCGCCATCGGCTACGTCGTCGAGGTGGCCCGCGCCTCCGAGCGCACCCTCGCCCGCGCCCTGGAGATCGAGGCGGCGACCCGGGAGCGTGAGCGGCTGGCCCGGGACATCCACGACGGGGTGCTCCAGGTCCTGGCCATGGTGCAGCGGCGCGGCAGCGCGCTCGGCGGCGAGGCGGCGGAGCTCGGCCGGATGGCGGGCGAGCAGGAGGTCGCGCTGCGCACGCTGGTGTCGGGCGGTCTGGTGCCCGTCTCCCGGGTGTCGGAGGACGCCGCGCTCGGCGCGCTGGTCCGTGCCGTCGACGAGCCCGACGACGAGGATCCCGAGGGCCCGCTCGATCTGCGTGTCCTGCTGGCCCCGTACGCCACCGCGCGCGTGACCCTCTCCGAGCCCGGCGCGCCGGTGCCGCTCGACCCGCCCGCCGCGCGGGAGGTGGCCGCGGCCGTGGGCGCCGCCCTGGACAATGTGCGCAGGCACGTGGGCGAGGACGCCCCGGCCTGGATCCTCGTCGAGGACGAACCGGACGCGGTGATCGTGACGGTCCGCGACGACGGCCCCGGCATCCCGGAGGGGCGGCTCGCCCAGGCCGAGGGCGAGGGGCGGCTCGGAGTGGCGCTCTCGATCCGCGGCAGGCTGCGCGAGCTGGGCGGCACGGCGGAACTCGTCTCGGTCCCGGGACAGGGCACCGAGGTCGAGCTGAAGGTACCGAAGGACGCGCGGGGGAAGGCGAGGACACGATGACGAAGGCGGCGGCAGGACGATGACGGGCACGACCGCGGACCAGCCGCGGACGGGGGAGACCCCCATCAAGGTCATGGTCGTTGACGACCATCCCATGTGGCGTGACGCCGTGGCCCGGGACCTGGAGGCCGCCGGGTTCGACGTGGTCGCGACCGCCGGCGACGGCGAACAGGCCGTGCGCCGCGCGCTCGCGGCCGCGCCCGACGTCCTCGTCCTCGATCTGAACCTGCCCGCCAAGCCCGGCGTTCAGGTCTGCAAGGAGCTGGTCGGCGCCGACCAGTCCCTGCGCGTCCTGGTCCTGTCGGCGAGCGGCGAGCACGCCGACGTGCTGGAGGCGGTGAAGTCCGGGGCGACCGGCTACCTCCTGAAGTCGGCGTCCGCCGAGGAACTGGCCGACGCGGTGCGCCGGACGGCCGCGGGCGACCCCGTGTTCACCCCGGGCCTCGCGGGTCTGGTCCTCGGCGAGTACCGCCGGCTGGCCTCGGAACCCGCCCCCGGGACGGGCACCGACGAGCCGAGGGCCCCGCAGCTCACCGACCGCGAGACCGAGGTGCTGCGCCTGGTCGCCAAGGGTCTGAGCTACAAGCAGATCGCCGAACGTCTGGTCATCTCCCACCGCACCGTCCAGAACCACGTCCAGAACACCCTGGGCAAGCTGCAGCTCCACAACCGCGTCGAACTGGTCCGCTACGCCATCGAGCGGGGCCTGGACGGGGCGTGAACGGTACAGATGCCACCTTCCGGGTGATCTATTGATCAACTACCCGACAATTCACCGGAACAGCCCGTCCGCACCATGCCGAAGTGACGTGGATCACTATTAGCGTGAGTCCGACAGCCAAACGTGGCGAAGGGACTTTCCATGCGGGTCGGAGTACTGACCGGAGGCGGCGACTGCCCCGGGCTCAACGCCGTCATCCGGGGCATTGTCCGCAAGGGCGTGCAGGAGTACGGCTATGACTTCGTCGGCTACCGGGACGGCTGGCGGGGGCCGCTCGAAGGCGACACCGTACGGCTCGACATCACCGCCGTGCGCGGGATCCTGCCGCGGGGCGGCACCATCCTCGGATCCTCGCGCACCAACCCCCTCAAGCACGAGAACGGCATCCGCAGAATCAAGGAGAACCTCGTCAAGCAGGAGGTCGAGGCGCTCATCGCCATCGGCGGCGAGGACACCCTGGGCGTCGCCGCGCGGCTCGGCGACGAGTACGGCATCAACGTCGTCGGCGTACCGAAGACCATCGACAACGACCTCTCCGCCACCGACTACACCTTCGGCTTCGACACGGCGGTCAACATCGCGACCGAGGCCATCGACCGCCTGCACACCACCGCCGAGTCGCACATGCGCGTCCTCGTCTGCGAGGTGATGGGCCGCCACGCGGGCTGGATCGCCCTGCACTCGGGCCTGGCCGGCGGCGCGAACGTCATCCTCATCCCCGAGCAGCGCTTCGACGTGGACCAGGTCTGCGCCTGGGTGACCTCGCGCTTCAAGGCTTCGTACGCGCCGATCGTCGTCGTCGCCGAGGGCGCCATGCCCAAGGACGGCGACATGGTCCTCAAGGACGGCAGCCTGGACTCCTTCGGGCACGTCCGGCTCTCCGGCGTCGGGGAGTGGCTGGCCAAGGAGATCGAACGGCGCACCGGCAAGGAGGCCCGCACCACGGTCCTCGGACACGTCCAGCGCGGCGGGACGCCCAGCGCCTTCGACCGCTGGCTCGCCACCCGTTTCGGGCTGCACGCCATCGAGGCCGTCCGTGACGGCGACTTCGGCAAGATGGTGGCGCTGCGCGGCACCGACATCGTCCGCGTCCCGATCGCCGAGGCCACCGCCAGGCTGAAGACGGTCGACCCCGCCCTGTACGCCGAGGTCGGGGTGTTCTTCGGCTGACACCGGCACCCGGCCGTGCCCGCGCGGCCGAGGGGTACGGGCCGTATATTCGGCCCGTACCCCAGCACGGGAGAGACCGGTGGAGATTCTGGCGTTCGGCGTCCAGTCCGACGAGAAGCCCCTGCTGGAGAAGGCCTTCGGGGAGCGCCACGCGGTCCGCTGCCTCGACGTCTTCCTCAGCGAGGACACCGCCCCCATCGCGGCCGGCCACGAGGCCGTGTCCACGAGCGTCAACTGCGCCCTGGGACACCGTGTCCTGCAGACCCTGGCGGCCGGCGGCACCCAGCTCGTCGCCCAGCGCTCCACCGGGTTCAACAACATCGACCTCGACGTCGCCGAGCGTCTCGGCCTGACGGTCGCCCGGGTCTCGTCCTACTCGCCCTACTCGGTCGCCGAGTTCGCCTGGACCCTCGGCATGGCCGTCAACCGCCGCATCGTGCGCGCCGCCAACCGCACCCGCGACTTCGACTTCCGCCTCGACGGGCTGATGGGCCGTGACATGCACGGCCGCACCGCGGGAATCGTCGGCACCGGGAAGATCGGCGCGGCCTTCGCCCGGATCGCCCACGGCTTCGGCATGAACCTGCTCGGCTGGGACATCGCCGAGAACCCGGCGTGCCTCGGACTCGGCATGCGGTACGTCTCCAAGGAGCGCCTGCTCGCCGAGTCCGACCTCGTCACCCTGCACGTCCCGCTGATGCCGCAGACGCAGCACCTCATCGACGCCGAGGCCCTGCGCGCCATGAAGGACGACGCGATCCTGGTGAACTCCAGCCGCGGCGGCCTCATCGACAGCCAGGCCCTCGTCGCCGAACTGCGCGAGGGCCGCTTCACGGGCGTCGGCCTCGACGTGTACGAGGCGGAGGCCGGGCTGTTCTTCCTCGACAAGTCCCTCGAGACCGTCGAGGACGACACCCTGGCCCGCCTGGTCACCTTCCCGAACGTCCTGGTCACCTCGCACCAGGCGTACTACACCCTGGACGCCGTGGGCCAGATCGTCGACGCGACCGCCGCGAACGTCCGCGACTACGCCGAGGGCCGCCGCTCGGAGAACGTGCTCGTGCCCCGGAGCTGACCGGTCAGCTCCCGCACGACGGCCGCGCCGTTCAGCGTGAGCACCGACTCCGGGTGGAACTGCACGCCCGCGAAGCCGGGACCGCGCAGCGCGTGCACCTCGCCGTTCGCGGACCGGCCGACCTCGACGCCGTGCGCGGCCAGCTCCGCCAGCGCCTCGTCGTCGCAGCGCGCCACGAAGCTGTTGTAGAACCCGACGGTCTCGGGCCGCCCGAAGAGGTCGATCCGGGTCTGCGCGCCCTGGTACGGCACGTCCTTGCGGACGATCTCCAGCCCCAGCTCGGCCGCGATCAGCTCGTGCCCGAGGCAGACACCGAGGACGCCGTGCCGGTGGTCACGCAGCACCTCGGCGGTCAGCCCGCGCAGAAAACGCATCTTCGGGTCCGTCCCGTCGGAGGGATCGCCGGGCCCCGGGCCGAGGACGACCGGACCCTCGTGCGCGAGGACCGCCTCCCGCAGCCCCGGCTCGTCGTAGCGGCGCACCGTCACCTCGAGCCCGGACGACCGCAGGACGTGCGCGAGCATCGCGGTGAAGGTGTCCTCGGCGTCCACGACCAGCGCGTGCCCGGCGAGTTCACCGGAACGCTCCTGCATCCGCAGCCAGAACGGCGCCAGCGAGGCCCGCCGTCCGTCCAGCGACGCCCGCACCCGAGGATCGTCGCCCAGCCGCGGCCGGGCGCCGTCCGGGCGCGGCCGGCCGGGCCGCACGCCCAGTGCGGCGAGCACACCCGCCGCCTTGGCGTGCGTCTCGGCGACCTCGCCCGCCGGGTCCGATCCGCGGACGAGGGTCGCGCCGACCGGCACCCGCAGCCGGCCGTCCGCGTCGATGTCGGCGGTGCGGATGAGGATCGGGGAGTCGAGGGTCTGCGCCCCGGGCCCGCCGTCCGGTCCGCCCTCCGGCTGCCGCCCGACCAGCGCCAGGGCCCCCGCGTAGTAGCCCCGACCGCCGACCTCGTGACGCTCGATGACCCGGCAGGCGTTCTGCACGGGCGAGCCGGTGACGGTCGCCGCGAACATGGTCTCCCGCAGCACGTCCCGCACGTCCAGCGAGGAGCGGCCCCGCAACTCGTACTCGGTGTGCGCGAGATGGGCCATCTCCTTGAGCCGCGGCCCGATCACCACCCCGCCCATGTCACCCACGGTGCACATCATCTTGAGCTCCTCGTCGACGACCATCGAGAGCTCCTCGATCTCCTTGCCGTCGGCGAGGAACGCCAGCAGATCCTCGGGCGTCGGCCCCCCGGCCGGGTAGCGGTACGTCCCGCTGATCGGGTTCATCACGACCGTCCCGGCCGACATCCGCACATGCACCTCGGGGCTCGCGCCGACGAGCGTCCTCTCCCCGGTGTGCACGACGAACGTCCAGTACGCGCCCCGCTCGCCGGTCAGCAGCCGGCGGAACAGCGCCAGGGCGTCCGCCCGTCCGAACCCCGGGATGCGGCCCTCGTACGTCCGCCGGATCACGAAGTTGGCGCCCTCGCCGCGCCCGATCTCCTCCCGCAGCACCCGCTCCACGATCCCGGAGTACTCCTCGTCGCCGACGTCGAAGCCGCCGCCCTCGACCCGGACGTCGTGGTCCGGGAGCTCGGCCAGCGCCCGCGCGAGCGGCACCTCATGGCGTTCCTCGGGGACGAGCACCGCGAGCGGGGTGCCGTCGTCGCGTACGTCGAAGCCGCGCTCCCGGATCTGCCGGAACGGGATCAGCGCGAGGCACTCGTCGGGGAGGTCGGCGAGGCGCTCCACCTCGCGCACCGGCCCCAGCAGCAGTTCGACCACGTCATGGTCGCGGCCCGGCGTACGGCGGCGCAGCAGGGCGAAGGGACGGGGATCGTCCAGCAGGTCGAGCAGATTCATCGGGTGCGGTCCTTCTCTCGGGATCGTGCATCTCGGAGAGGAACGACCCGGGTCCGCAAACACCGAAGGCCGCCCCTCGGGCGGCCTTCGCGAAGTCGTGTGTCGACGCGCAGTCAGTGGGCCGCCGGATGAGCGGTCCACCACCAGTTCTGGTTCGAATGCGCGAACATGCGCCGCACCTTACCCGACGGTGAGGGGCGGGCAACAGCGTGAAACGGCCCCGCGGGGCGTTCCTACCGTCCGGTCACCGGCCATGCATGGCCAGAGACAGCCCGAACGCACCGAGAAACGAGAACCATGCGCGCAAGCCGTTCGCCCCAGACCCTCCGGACCGGAGCCCGCGCCCTGACCGTGCTCCTCGCGGCCGCCGCCCTCGCCGCCGGACCGCTCGTCCCCGCGAGCTCCGCCCCGCGACCGAGCGACGCCGAGGACCTCACCCAGGTCGCCTACCGCGGCTACATCTTCACCGTCCCCGACTCCTGGCGGATCGTGGACCTGAAGAAACATCCCGACACCTGCGTCCGCTTCGACCGGCACGCCGTCTACCTCGGCACCCCGGGCGCCGACCAGAACTGCCCGGCCAGGGCCAGCGGCCGTACCGAGGCCCTGCTGGTGCAGCCCGCCCCGGTGGCCCCCAGGGCCGTCACCGAGAACCCGGTGGCCCGCACCTACCGGGCCACCGCCGACCGCATCGCCGTCACCGCGGCCTACGGATACGACCGCGCGCGCATCCAGGACGTCCTGAGCAGCGCCGGACTGCCCGTCGCCGCCGCCCGCCGCGAGGAGCCGGGGCAGCAGCGCGCGGCGGCCCCGCTGCCGAAGGACGCGACCTCCTTCCGCGGCGAGGGCTTCGACGCCTGCACCGCCCCCAGCCAGTCGGCGATGGACGCCTGGCGCGACGACTCCCCGTACGGCGCCATCGGTGTCTACATCGGCGGCATCAACCGCGCCTGCGCCCAGCAGCACCTGACCGCGGACTGGGTGCGGACGCAGTACACGCGCGGCTGGCGCTTCTTCCCGCTGTACGTGGGCCGGCAGCCCTCCTCCGACGGCGGGAGCTGCGGAGGCGGCTGCGCGGCCATCACCAGCCCGGTCTCGCAGGGCACCGCGGGCGCCGACGACGCCGTCAAGCAGGCGGCCGCGCTGGGCTTCGGCAAGGGCACGGTGCTCTACCTCGACCTGGAGCACTACGAGCCCGGAGGCAAGGTCACCGACTCGGTGCTCGCCTACCTCCAGGCGTACACCGTGCGTCTGCACGCGCTCGGCTACCGCTCCGGCGCGTACGGCAACACCTCGTCCCTGGTGTCCGACCTGATCGCCAACAAGAGCCGTGTCACCCTGCCCGACGTGATCCACTTCGCCCGCTGGAACCGGGTGTCGAGCACGACCGACTCCTCGATCCCCTCGACGCTGTGGTCCAAGCACCAGCGTGTCCACCAGTACGTGGGCGACACGACCGAGACCCACGGCGGGGTGCGGATCTCCATCGACCGCGACCGCCTCGACGTGGACTAGGACCGTCCGCACCTCTCCGGGCGGGTGTCGCGAACGGTCGCGGCGCCCGTCCGGAGCGTCACCGATCGAGCGCGGTTCGTCTCACTTGATGGGCATGTGGATGGGACGCCCGACACGACCCCGTAATGTTGTCCGGGTGACCGTGAACGCTAAGTCCAGCGCGAGCGCTGGCAACACCTGGCGAAACCTGCCCGCGGCGCAGCAGCCCGAGTACCCCGATGCCGAGGCTCTGCGCGATGTGATCGCGGACCTCGAGTCGTATCCGCCGCTCGTCTTCGCGGGCGAGTGCGACCAGCTGCGCGCCCGGATGGCGTCCGTCGCCAAGGGAGAGGCGTTCCTTCTCCAGGGCGGCGACTGCGCCGAGGCCTTCGACGCCGTGTCGGCCGACCACATCCGCAACAAGCTCAAGACGCTGCTCCAGATGGGCGCCGTCCTCACGTACGCCGCCTCGGTGCCGGTGGTGAAGGTCGGCCGGATCGCCGGCCAGTACTCCAAGCCCCGCTCCAAGGGCACCGAGACCCGCGACGGCGTGACGCTGCCGACCTACCGGGGCGACTCGGTCAACGGCTTCGACTTCAACGAGAAGGCCCGTATCCCGGACCCCGAGCGGCTGAAGCGGATGTACAACGCGTCCGCCTCGACGCTCAACCTGGTGCGCGCCTTCACCACCGGCGGCTACGCCGACCTGCGCCAGGTGCACGCCTGGAACCAGGACTTCGTGAAGTCCTCCCCGTCCGGCCAGCGCTACGAGCAGCTCGCGCGTGAGATCGACAACGCGATGAACTTCATGCGGGCCTGCGGCACCGACCCGGAGGAGTTCAAGACCGTCGAGTTCTACGCCTCCCACGAGGCGCTGCTCCTCGACTACGAGTCGGCGCTGACCCGCGTCGACTCCCGTACGGGCGACCTGTACGACGTCTCGGGCCACATGGTGTGGATCGGCGAGCGCACCCGTCAGCTCGACGGAGCGCACATCGAGTTCGCGTCGAAGATCCGCAACCCCGTGGGCATCAAGCTGGGTCCGACGACGACGGCCGAGGAGGCGCTGCAGTACATCGAGCGCCTCGACCCGGACCGCGAGCCCGGCCGGCTGACCTTCATCGTGCGCATGGGCGCGGACAAGGTCCGCGACAAGCTGCCCGAGCTGGTCGAGAAGGTCACCGCCTCCGGCGCCACCGTGGCCTGGGTCACCGACCCGATGCACGGCAACACCTTCGAGGCGGCCTCCGGCCACAAGACCCGCCGCTTCGACGACGTGCTCGACGAGGTGAAGGGCTTCTTCGAGGTCCACAAGGGTCTCGGTACGCACCCGGGCGGCATCCACGTCGAGCTCACCGGTGACGACGTCACCGAGTGCGTGGGCGGCGGCGACGAGATCTTCGTCGACGATCTGCACCAGCGCTACGAGACGGCCTGCGACCCGCGCCTGAACCGCAGCCAGTCCCTCGACCTGGCCTTCCTCGTCGCCGAGATGTACCGCGACCAGTAGGAGATCAACAGGCGTCACGCCTGTTACGGGCACCTGGAGTGGGGGGGGGGGGGGGGGAGACCCCCCCCCCCCCCCCCCCGGGGGAGACGCCCCCCACCACTTGTCTGCTTGTGGTCTCCCCCTAACCCCCCTAAACCAAAACACAAAACCTCCCCCAGAGCAGGGA
>NZ_JBVHTL010000002.1:313784-439004 GCF_055565895.1 Streptomyces sp. NPDC028298 | reverse complement strand
GTCGGTTTCTCTTGCTGTCTTTTCTCCTGGTTCGTGGGGGCGCCCGGCGGTGTGGAGGGTCCCGGCCTCTCTCCTTGGGGGGGGGGGGCTGGGGGGGGGCCACCCCCCCCCCCCCCCCCCCCCCCCCACTCCACTTTTCTGGTTCCGATGTGCCGGGTAAGGTTAGGTTAGCCTCACCGATCATCGGGACGGCACGACCCAACGATTCCGGCGGGAGGTGAACCGCGTGTACGTCTGCAGTTGCTTCGGGATCACCGAACAGCAGGTGAAGAAGCACGCGGAGGACGGCGCCTGTACTCCTCGGCAGATAGCCTCGGCCTCCAAGGCGGGCACGGACTGCGGTTCGTGCGTGCGCCGGATCCAGGCGCTGCTGGGCAGGGGCTCGTGTCCGCGCCGCGAACTGGCCGACAAGGGCATGCCGGTGCTCTCCGAGGTCCTCGCGCGGGCCGAGGCCGAGCAGCGTGAGACCGTCGGACACGGGACTGCCGGGCGCGAGGCCGCCTGACCCTCCGGCCCTCCGCCGGCCCGTGAGCCGTCCGGATCCCCGGCCGTCCAGCTCTCCGGCTGTCCAGCTATCCGGCCGTCTAGCTCTCCGGCTGCTCGATGAGCTGCGCGATGTAGAGCGCCTCGCCGAGTTTCTCGACCAGTTCGAGCTGGGTGTCCAGGTAGTCGATGTGGTGTTCCTCGTCCTCGAGGATCGACTCGAAGATGTTCGCGGACGTGATGTCGCCCTTCGTGCGCATCACCTCGATCCCGCGCTTGAGGCGGTCGATCGCCTCGACCTCCACCTGCCGGTCGGCCTGGAACATCTCGGTGACGGTCTGCCCCACCCGGACGTGGAAGAGCCGCTGGTAGTTCGGCAGGCCGTCCAGGAAGAGAATGCGGTCGGTGAGCACCTCCGCGTGCTTCATCTCGTCGAACGACTCGTGCCGCGTGTACTTCGCGAGCTTCGTCCAGCCGAAGTTCTCCTGCATCTTCGCGTGCAGGAAGTACTGGTTGATCGCGGTCAGCTCGGCGGTGAGCTGCTCGTTGAGGAATTCGATGACCTCGGGGTCGCCCTGCATCGCAGAGGCTCCTTCCAGGCGGAGTGATGGGCAGATTGCGCCGCATCTTTGCACCGGTGTCCGGGAGCGTCCAGTAAGTGCATGCTTACTCCGAGTTGCCCCGATCCTGCCCGTGCTGGTCATGGGCACTGTTCCCGGTCTGTCAGGATGGAGTCATGGGTCAGCCGGTGGAGCGCGAATCTGGAGAAACGGCACAGTCGGAGCTTCCGCCGGGACAGCGACTCCAGCGCGGCTGGCCGGTCACGCACTACGGCCCGGTCCCGAAGTTCCGCCCCGAGCGCTGGGAGTTCCGGGTCTTCGGGGCCACCGCCGACGGCGGGAAGCAGTGCTGGAACCACGACGAGTTCACCGCCCTCCCGTACGCCTCCGTCGTCGCCGATCTGCACTGCGTCACGAAGTTCAGCATGCTCGGGGCCGAATGGGGTGGCGTCCCCGCCCGTACGATCCTGGAGATAGCCCCGCCGGCGCCCGCCGTCACCCACGTGATGGTCTGGGCCGAGTACGGGTTCAGCTCGAACCTGCGGCTCGCGGACTTCGCCTCCGAGCGCACCATCTTCGCCACCCACAAGGACGGCGAGCTGCTGACGGCGGAACACGGCTTCCCGCTGCGCCTGGTCGTCCCGCATCTGTACGCGTGGAAGGGGCCCAAATGGGTGCGCGGCGTCGAGTACATGACCGCCGACCGCCGGGGCTTCTGGGAGGAGCGCGGCTACCACAACGTCGGCGACCCCTGGCGTGAACAGCGCTACTCCTACCAGGAGGAACCCGGGGACGGCCCCGAACTCTGAGCCCGCGGCCCGAGCCCGGGACGTGTCCCCCCGGCGCCGGTGACCCGGCGGCTCAGTGGTGGTACCGGTGCACCACGGCGTGCCCCTTGCCCCGGCCGATCGTCCACTTGTTGACCGGCGTCGTGACCACGAAGGCCACCGCGAGCGAGATCAGCAGGGATCCCCAGAACAGCGGGTCGACGAGCTGCGCGTCCATCGCGTCCGGCCACAGCACGATGACGCCGTTGTCGATCAGCTCCATCACCGCGATGGAGAGTGTGTCCGCGGCCAGGGCGACGCGCAGGGCGGTGCGGAAACCGACGCCCGCCCGCAGCACCCCGCGCAGGGTGAGCGCGTAGCCGAAGAAGAAGGCCAGCGCGATCGCCAGGACCGTCGTCGGAAGGTTGCCCCAGCCGAGCGCCGTGCCCACCACCATGCCGAGCACCTCGCCGATGGCGCAGCCGGTGAGGCAGTGCAGGGTGGCCGCGGCGGCCATGGCCCAGCCGGCCGCGGCAGGCCCCTGGTGGTCGTGCGCGTGAGCTGGTGCGTGCGTGTCCGGGTGGGTGTGCCTGTCGGCGTGCGTGTGCTTGTCCGGATGGGCGTGTGCCTCGTGCTGCATGATTCCCCCAGGGTCGAGTCACGGCTCCTGCATCAGAAGGAACCGTATACCCCCATGGGGTATTCCCGCGGTGGGACTGACGGGTGGGACCAACAGGTGGGACCAACAGGTGGGACTAAGCGTCGCGGAGCTTCTTCAGCCGCTCCACGTCCGCCGCGTGCCCTTCCTTGCCGCCGGGCGTCTCGATGATCAGCGGTACGCCCTCGGTGGCGGGGTGGGTCATCAGGGCGCGGAAAGGGTCCTCGCCTATGTGGCCGGAGCCGATGTTCTCGTGGCGGTCCTTGTGCGCGCCGACCACATCCTTGGAGTCGTTGGCGTGGATCAGCTTCAGCCGTCCCTCGCCGACCGTGTCGACCAGCAGGTCGAGGGTCTGGTGCATGCCGCTCGGCCCGGTCAGATCGTGGCCCGCCGCGAAGATGTGGCAGGTGTCGAGGCAGACGCCCAGCTTGGGATGCGCGTCCAGGGCCTCGAAGTAGGGCCCGAAGTCCCAGGTGCGGGAGCAGAGGGAGGCGCCTTGGCCGGCCGTCGACTCCAGCAGCAGGAACGGGTCGTCGTCGTGGGTCAGTTCGTCCAGCAGCGGCAGCAGACGGTCGCGCACCTGCCCGAGGGCGACGGAGCGCTCCCGGCCGCCGGTGGCGCTCCCGGTGTGCACGACCACCCCCAGGGCGCCGATCTCCCGTCCGCGCCGCAGCGAGTGCCGCAGCGACTCCACCGACTTCTCGACCGTCGCCTCGGTGTGCGAGCCGAAGTTGATCAGGTACGGGGCATGGACGTACGCGGGGATCGACCCGGCGGCGCACGCGGCGCGGAAGTCCTCGTCCTGCTTCGGGTTCCCGGCGGGTGTCGCCCAGCCGCGCGGGTTGGCGACGAAGACCTGGACGGTCTCGGCCGCGAGGTCACGGGCGTAGGCCAGGCCGACGGAGTTGAGGCCGCCGGCCACGGGGACGTGGCCGCCGACGGGGTTGCGGAGCTGCTTGCTGGTCACACCCGTCAGGGTGTCACGCGCCGCGGGGCACCCCGCGGGCGGACCCGGGAGGGGCCCGCGGGATGCCCGGCGGCGGGTCGGCTCAGCGGATCTGGATCGTGATCGTCGAGCCCTTGGGCGCCGTGTCGCCGCCGTCCACCGACTGCTTCTTGACCGTGTCGCCGAAGAGTCCGAGGAGCCCGCGGTCCTCGTCGACCTTGAACCCGGCGTCCTCCAGGGCCTGCTTCGCGTCGTCCACGCTGTCACCCACGACGTCCGGGACCTCGACCATCTCGGGGCCCTTGGAGAGCGTCAGCGTCACCGTGTCGCCCGTGGCGGCCTCGCGGCCCGCGTCCGGCGTCTGCCGGGCGACCTGGCCCTTGTCGAACTCCGAGTTGACCCGCTCCGCGGCGATCTTCACCTTCAGGCCGGCGCCCTCCAGCTCCGCGGTGGCGTCCTCGACCGACGAGCCGGTCACGTCGGGCAGCTCCACCGGGCTGCCCTTGCTCACCACGATCGCGATCGCCGAACCCGAGTGCCGCGTGGTGCCCGCCGCCGGATCCGTACCGATCACGAAGCCCCTGGCCACGTCCTGGCTGAAGGCGCGCGTGACCATGCCCGCGACGAGCCCGTCGCCCTTGAGCACTTCCTTGGCCTTGAACAGCGCGAAGCCCTTGAGATCCGGAACCTTCACCGTCTGGGGGCCGTCGGAGACGGTCAGGGTCACGGAGTCGTTGTCGCGGATGCGCTCGCCGACATTGGGGTCGGTGCTGATGACCGTGCCCCGCTTCACGGTGTCGCTGTAGGCGTGCTTGACCTGCTTGACATCGAGCCCGGCGCCCCGGAGCTGGGTCCTGGCCTGCGCCTCCGTCTTCGCCAGTACGGGCGGGACCTTGGTGAACTGGCCCGAGTTGATGTACCAGACACCGGCGCCGAGGCCGAGCACCAGCACGATCGCGGCGACGACCAGCAGCATCCCGCGCCGAGGCGGCCGTGCGGCCCCGGGCTGCGGCGGGACCGGCGCGGTGGTGAACGGGCCGTCCTGGGTGGTGAACGGGCTGCTCTGTTCGAACCGGCTGGTCCGATGGAGGGAGTCGTCGTCGTTCACGGGCAGCAGACGGGGGACGGACAGCGAGCGCGGGATCACGCTCGTACGGTCGTCGGCGTTGTCGTGGCCCACGGACAGGGCGCCCGGCGGGATCGCGTCGAGCTGGTCGGCGGTGAGGCCGGCGCGCGCTTCGAGGACCTGGCCGAGCAGGGACACCGCGTCGGCCGGGCGGAGCTCGGGATTGCGGGCCGTGGCCGCGGTGACGAGGTCGTCCAGCGGGTGGGCGAGGCCCGGCACGACGGCCGACGGGGGCGGTACGTCCTCGTGGAGGTGCTGGTAGAGCACCTGGGCGGGGGAGTCCGCGGTGTGCGGCTTGGCGCCGGTGAGCATCTCGTACAGGACGACACCGCAGGCGTAGACGTCGACCCGGGTGTCGGCGGTGCCGTGCTCGATCTGCTCGGGGGCGAGGTACGACACGGTGCCGAGGACGGCGCCCGTCGTGCTCGTGACCGTGTCCACGGCGCGGACGAGCCCGAAGTCCGCGACCTTGACCCGGCCGTCGTCCCCTATCAGGACGTTCTCCGGCTTCATGTCGCGGTGCACGAACCCGGCGCGGTGGGCCGCGCCCAGCGCGGCGAGCACCGGCTCCAGGATGTCGAGCGCGGCCCGCGGCTGCAGGGCGCCGCGCTCGCGCAGCACGTCGCGCAGGGTGCACCCGGCGATGTACTCCATGGCCAGATAGACGTACGACCCGTCCGCCCCCTGGTCGAACACCTGCACCACGTTCGGGTGCGCCAGCCGGGCCACCGACTTGGCCTCGCGGATGAAGCGCTCGACGAACGAGACGTCCGCGGCCAGCGTCGGGTGCATCACCTTGAGCGCGAGCACGCGGTCCAGACGGGTGTCCAAGGCCCTGTAGACCGTGGCCATCCCGCCGACCGCGATCCGTGCGTCGACGCGATAGCGGCCGTCGAGCACGTGTCCGACAAGCGGGTCCTGAAGGGTCGTATCCACGCAGGTGAGTCTACGAGCCGCCACTGTCACGGCGCCCCGTTCGGGCGATTCGGGGGCCCGACTGCATCCGAGCTGTGACGAGCGCGGCCCGTACGAAGGTCCGTTCGTCGCACAGATGTCCGATCAGGCCCTGTCTGTCACCGCAAGGCCACAACACGACAACCTGCGCCGCCCCGCCCGGCCGGAAAGCGACGGCGCACGTCCGGACGGCGCGATCGCTGCCGGGTGTTCCGGGGAGCCGGAGCGTGGCGGGTTCCCCGGGCGGCCGAAGCGTCGCGGGGTGTCCGGTGCGCTCAGAACGCCGGGCGCTCCGGGTCCAGCGCCGCCACGCCCTCCGTGGGGGAGGACGCCGTCGCGAAGTGCCGCCGGGGGATGCGCCCCGCCCGCCGCGCCAGCCGGCCCGCCTCCACCGCGTGCCGCATGGCCTCCGCCATCAGCACCGGCTCCTGCGCCCGCGTCACCGCCGAGGCCAGCATCACCCCCGCGCACCCCAGCTCCATCGCGAGCGCGGCGTCCGACGCCGTGCCCGCTCCCGCGTCCAGGATCACCGGCACGCCCGCGTGCTCGACGATCAGCTCGAAGTTGTGCGGGTTGCGGATCCCGAGCCCGGACCCGATCGGCGAGCCGAGCGGCATGATCGCCGCGCAGCCGACGTCCTCCAGCTTCCGCGCCAGCACCGGGTCGTCGTTCGTGTACGGCAGCACGGTGAAGCCGTCGTCGACCAGCGTCTCCGCCGCGTCGAGCAGCTCGATCGGATCGGGCAGCAGGGTGCGCTCGTCGGCGATGACCTCCAGCTTGACCAGATCGGTGCCCAGCGCCTCGCGCGCCAGACGGGCCGTCAGCACGGCCTCGCCCGCGGTGTAGCAGCCGGCCGTGTTCGGCAGGACGCGGATGTCCAGCCTGGCCAGCACCGACAGGACCGAGCCGTGCACGGACGCGTCCACGCGCCGCATCGCGACCGTCGTCAGCTCCGTGCCCGACGCCACCAGGGAGCGCTCCAGCACGTCGAGGCTGGGCGCGCCGCCCGTCCCCATGATCAGCCGGGAGCCGTAGACCGTACCGCCGAGGACGAAGGAGTCGTCTGCCATGGGTCAGCCTCCTTGGACGGCGGTGAGGACCTCGACGCGGTCGCCCTCGGCGAGCGCGGTGGACGGCCACTGCGCGCGCGGGACGACGGTCTCGTTCAGGGCGGCGGCCACCCCGGACGACGAGGCGGTGAGGGTCGCGACGAGCGCGTCGAGAGCGGTCCCGGCGTCGATCCGCCGCCGCTCCCCGTTGACGACGATGTTCATACGGGCAGCTCCGTGAGGGCGGTGGCGCCGAAGCGCAGGGGCGTGAAGGGGCGGGCTTCGGCGGGGAGTTCGCCGGTGGTCAGCACGTGGGCCATCACGTCACCGGTCACGGGCGTCAGGAGTACGCCGTTGCGGTGGTGCCCGGTGGCCAGCAGCAGCCCGTCCAGGGCGCTCGGGCCGAGCAGCGGCGCGTTGTCGGGCGAGCCGGGGCGCAGCCCCGCGCGGGTCTCGGTGAGCGGCAGCTCGGTGATCCCGGGGACCAGCTCGTGGGCGTCGCGCAGCAGCTCGTACACGCCGCCCGCCGTCACGGTGGTGTCCCAGCCCAGCTCCTCGCTGGTCGCGCCCACCACGAGCTCGCCGTTCTCGCGCGGCACCAGGTAGACGTGGCTGCCGCGCACCACGGCCCGCACGGTCCGGTTCAGGAAGGGCGCGTACCGCCGCGGCACGGTCAGCCGCACCACCTGACCCTTGACCGGGCGCACCGGCGGCACGGCGTCCTCGGGCACGCCCGCGAGGCGTCCGCTGAGGCTGCCCCCGGCCAGCACCACCCGGTCCGCGGCGAGGGCGGTGCCGTCCGCGGTGACGACGCCGGCCGCCCGCTCCCGTACGACGCTCAGCCGCTCCGCCCAGGTCCGGTGCATGACCACCCCGGCCCGCTCACAGGCCGTGACGAGGGCCGCCGCGAGGCGCCGCGGGTCGATCTGGTGGTCGCCGTCCACCCGCAGGCCCCCGCGCACGCCGGGCGCGAGCATCGGCTCCAGACGGCGGCACTCACGGCCGCTGAGCCACTCCGACTCCAGCCCCGATCGGACCTGGAGCGCGTGCAGTTCGCGCAGATGGGCCCGGTCGTCGGCGTCGAGCGCGACGGCCAGCGTGCCGCTCCGGCGGTAACCGAGGTCCTGTCCGGCCGCCTCGGTGAGCTCGGCGGCGAAGTCCGGATAGCGGCGCGCGGAGGCGAGGTTGAGGCCCAGCAGGGTCTCCTCGCCGAAGTGCAGCTCGGTGACGGCGGCCAGCATCCCGGCCGCGACCTGCGCGGCGCCGCCGCCCGGCTCGGGGTCCACGAGCGCGGTGGTGAACCCGCGCTGCGCGGCCCGCCAGGCCGTCACCAGACCGATGATTCCGCCCCCGACGACGAGGACGTCCGACGAACGTGCAGACGGCATGGGCGTCCAGCCCCTCCCTTCGCCGGCATGACCCGGATCAGGTTCGTACGGTCGGAGGCCGCCCAGCCTCCCTCTCAGCCCGGTGCGTCCGGGCTCCCGCGAGTGCTTTACGTTGGCCACCCTAGCCCGCCCCCGTCCGTCTCAGTAAGGGAGCCTCCGCCCATGGCGCGACCGCTCGACGGCCTCGTGCTCGCCCCCGTCGCCGACCAGGCGCCGGGCCAGGTCGGCACCCGCACCCGGTTCACCTACCACGAGGAGGACGGCGTGGTCTGGGCCGACTACGCCGGCGGCGACGTCGTCCGCGGACATCTCGTGGGCACCCGTGAGGGCGACCGCCTCGACTTCCGGTACGTGCAGCTCAAGCGGGACGGCACCACCGCGTCCGGCCACTGCGTGTCCCTGGTCGTCGAACTGCCCGACGGCCGGGTGCGGCTGGAGGAGACCTGGACGTGGGAGTCGCAGCCGGGCGCCGGGACGAGCGTGGTCGAGGAACCGGTCGGGACCGGCCGTGTGCAAGAGGTCACCGAGCACGTCCGCTGACTGACGGATCGTCACGTGTCTATGGTGATCAGGTGAGCGATCAGACGCAGGCACAGTCCCCGTCCCGGCCGCGGCGGCACACGGCACGACGGGTCGTCGTGGTGGGCGCCGGCATGGCCGGGGTGCAGACCGCGGTGGCCCTGCGCGAACAGGGCTTCACGGGCACCGTCACGCTGATCGGCGCGGAGCCGCATCAGCCCTACGACCGGCCGCCGCTGTCCAAGGCCGTCCTGCTCGGCAAGGCCGAGGGCTCCGCCTTCGACATCGACTTCGAGGCCCTGGACATCGACCTCCGGCTGGGCAGCGAGGCGCTCGGCGTGCGCCCCGGCGACCACGAACTCGACACGGACGCGGGGGCCGTCCCGTACGACGTCCTGGTCGTCGCCACCGGCGCCGAACCGATCCGGCTCCCCGGCGCCGAAGGGGTGCCCGGCGTGCATCTGCTGCGCACGCTCGACGACGCCGACCGGCTGCGTCCCGTACTCGCACGGCAGCACGACATCGTGGTGGTCGGAGCGGGCTGGATCGGCGCCGAGTTCGCCACGGCCGCGCGCGAGGCGGGCTGCGCGGTCACCGTCGTCGAGGCCGCCGACCGGCCGCTCGCCGGGGCGCTGCCGCCCGAGGTGGCCGCCCCGATGGCCGCCTGGTACGCGGACAGCGGGGCCTCGCTGCGCACCGGCGCGCGCGTGGAGCGCGTCGAACCCGGCGCGGTGATCCTGGACGACGGCTCCCGGGTGCCCGCGGGTGCCGTCGTGGTCGGGATCGGCGCGCGGCCCGCCACCGCCTGGATCGCCGGCTCCGGCATCGAACTCGGAGCCCACCGCGAGATCGTCGCCGACGACCATCTGCGCGCCTCGCTGCCGGACGTCTACGCGGTCGGCGACTGCGCGTCCTTCCCGTCCGGCCGCTACGAGGAACGCCTTCTCGTCCACCACTGGGACAACGCCCTCCAGGGCCCGCGCACGGTCGCCCTGAACATCGTCGGCGAGACGCCCGCCGCCTACGACCCCGTGCCGTACTTCTGGTCCGAGCAGTTCGGCCGCTTCGTGCAGTACGTCGGCCACCACACGCCCGCCGACACCCTGGTGTGGCGCGGTGACCCCTCGGGCGCCTCCTGGTCGGTGTGCTGGCTCCGCGAGACACGGCTCGTCGCCCTGCTGGCGGTGGGCCGCCCGAGGGATCTCGCCCAGGGGCGCCGGCTCATCGAGGCGGGTGCCGCGATGGATCCGGTGCTGCTCGCGGACCCGTCGAGGCCGCTGAAGGGCGCCACCGCCTGATCACGTCCCGGTCCCGTCACCCCGGGTCGGACGCCCTCGGCTTTCCGGCTGTCGGTCCGGGATGGCAGGCTTGTCCCGTGACCGAGATTGACGCAAAGACCGATGCTCTCGTCCCCGCCTGGCTCACCCTCCCCGACATCGCCGAACAGCTCGGCGTCGAGGTGACACGCGTCCGGCAGCTGGTCAAGGAAGGCCAGCTCATCGCCGTACGCCGTGGTGAGAACCGCGCACTGCACGTCCCCGCCGACTTCATCGACGTGGACGAGCAGAAGGTCGTCAAGGGCCTGGTCGGCACCCTGACGCTCCTGAGGGACGACGGTTTCTCCGACGAAGAAGCCCTCGAGTGGCTCTTCACCCCCGACCCGACCCTGCCCGGCACCCCCGCGCAGGCCCTGAGCGAGAATCGCGGCACGGAGGTGAAGCGTCGCGCCCAGGCGCTCGCCGTCTGATCTGATCGAGACCGTCCGGCACGGGGAGCACGGCGGCGGGACCCTCCCGGCCGCCGCGCTCCCCGCGCACCGACAACGGGGGACCACGCATGCCCGAGAACGCCGCCACGACCGCCCGGGGCCGCCTCGCCGACGCCCGCGTCTATCTGTGCACCGACGCCCGCAGGCGCCAGGGCGACCTCGCCGCGTTCCTCGACGCCGTCCTGGCGGGCGGCGTGGACATCGTGCAGCTCCGTGACAAGGGCATGGAGGCGGGCGAGGAGCTGGAGCACCTGAAGGTGTTCGCGGACGCCTGCGCCCGGCACGGCAAGCTCCTCGCGGTCAACGACCGGGCGGACGTGGCGCACGCGGCCCGCGCCGACGTCCTGCACCTGGGCCAGGGCGACCTCCCCGTTCCCGCGGCCCGCGCGATCCTCGGCGACGAGGTGATCGTCGGCCGCTCCACGCACTCCGAGGCCGAGGCCCGGGCCGCCGCCGTGCAGGAGGGCGTGGACTACTTCTGCACCGGCCCCTGCTGGCCCACTCCCACCAAGCCCGGCCGCCACGCACCCGGACTCGGCCTGGTCCGCGCCACGGCCGCCCTCGGCACCGAGCGTCCCTGGTTCGCGATCGGCGGCATCGACCTCGGCCGGCTCGACGAGGTGCTCGAAGCGGGCGCCCGCCGTGTCGTCGTCGTCCGGGCGATCACCGAGGCGGACGACCCGGGCGCCGCGGCGGCGGAGTTCGCGAAGCGGCTGCGGGACGTCTGAGGTCCGGCGCCCGCGGCAGGCCGGAGGCCCGGCGCCCGCGCGCGGAGGCTTCCGGTGCGGTGGCTGTCCGCAGGGTGGCTGTGCGCACGGTCGGCGCGGCGGCCGTCCGGGGGTCCGGCCGGGCCGCTGTCCGAGGGGTGGACAAGAAATCGACAGATCGGACAAAAGTCAGCGGTTCGGTTGGGTGACCGACGCCCTCTGGCTAACCTGCGGGTATGGCCCTCGGATCTGCATCCACCAGGACTGATCGCGCACGCACCGTGCGCGACATGCTCGCGACCGGCAAACAGACCTTTTCCTTCGAGTTCTCGGCGCCGAAGACCCCCAAGGGCGAGCGGAACCTGTGGAACGCCCTGCGGCGGGTCGAGGCCGTGGCCCCGGACTTCGTCTCCGTGACCTACGGGGCCGGCGGCTCCACGCGGGCCGGCACGGTCAAGGAGACCGAGCAGATCGTCCTCGACACGACCCTCACCCCGGTCGCGCACCTCACCGCGGTCAACCACTCCGTCGCGGAGCTGCGCAACATCATCGGGCAGTACGCGGACGCGGGGATCCGCAACATGCTCGCCGTGCGCGGCGACCCGCCCGGGGACCCCATGGCCGAGTGGGTCCCGCACCCCCAGGGCCTGACCTACGCGGCCGAACTGGTGCGCCTCATCAAGGAATCCGGAGACTTCTGCGTCGGGGTCGCGGCCTTCCCGGAGATGCACCCCCGGTCCACCGAGTGGGATCTGGACGTCTCGCACTTCGTCGACAAGTGCCGTGCGGGCGCCGACTACGCGATCACCCAGATGTTCTTCCAGCCGGAGTCCTACCTCCGGCTGCGGGACCGCGTCGACGCGGCGGGCTGTGCGACGCCGGTCATCCCGGAAGTCATGCCCGTGACAAGTGTGAAGATGTTGGAACGGCTGCCCAAACTCTCGAATGCTTCATTCCCGGACGTCCTGAAAGAGCGGATCCTCACAGTCAAAGACGATCCGGCGGCTGTACGCTCCATTGGGATCGAGTTCGCGACGGAGTTCTGTGCGAGGCTGCTGACCGAGGGTGTCCCCGGGCTGCACTTCATCACGCTCAACAACTCCACCGCGACGCTGGAAATCTACGAGAATCTGGGCCTGCATCACCCGCAGCAGGCCTAGACCGGTCGCACCCGCGTACGACACACTGCGTAGCGGCCACTGGGAGAGGGGCGTACATGGGCTTGACGGTCCTCTATCTGGCATTCGGCATTGTCGCGCTGTGGCTGCTCGGCGAAGTGCTGCTGCAGTACAAGGCGCGGCTGCGCTTCCGGCTGCTCGCCTTCGTGGGCTTCCTCGGCGTGGTCCTCGGCGTCCTCATGCACTCGGTCGTCGTCATCGGCCTGGGCGCGGCCGCCTTCACCGTCGGTCAGACCTATGTGACGCTGTCGTTCCGCCAGGGCTTCGCGCAGGGCTGGGCCATCAACGGCCCCGGTGCGGAGGACAGGCCCGGCAAGCTCAGCAAGCGCCGCCGCGGTGAGCCCGAGGACGCGGACGAGGCGGAGGAGACCCCCGAGCTCGACGAGGTCGAGGTGGCCGCCTACCGGCGCGAGGACCAGTACGCCGACGAGGACGACGTCTTCACGCCCGCCCCGTCCGACCGGTTCTCGCCCCCCGAGCCGGCCGAGCCCACGGCCGCCGAGACGACGTCGGTGTACGAGCCGCAGCCGCTGCCCGAGGACACCGGCTCCTACGGGGTCTACGACTCCGGCGCGTACGCCGCGGCCACCGACCAGTCCTACGCCGGCGCGTCCCCGTCCCAGGACCAGCAGGCCTACTCCACCGGTCAGAACCAGCAGGCCTACGCGACGGGTCAGAACCAGCAGGCCTACGCGTACGACGGCTACACCGGCTACGACCAGCAGCAACAGCAGTACGGCTACGGCCAGCAGCAGTACGCCGGCTACACCGACCCGTACACGGGCCAGCAGACCTACCAGAACGGCACGTACGACCAGAGCGCCTACAACGGCGGCGACCAGGGGTACGCGCAGCAGCAGAACTACGGCCAGGACCAGTACGCCACCGGCACCTACGGCGGCGAGACCCCGGCCGGTGGCGTCTGGGTGCCGCAGCAGCGCACCGACGAGTACGGCGGCGAACTCCCGCCCGAGCAGCAGCAGTACCCGTACCAGGGCAACACCAACGGCAACGGCAACGCCGGGTACGACGAGCAGTACCGCTACTGACCGGCGGGACGGCGGCCGAGGGACCTCCCCGCGCCGCGGCCCGCCGAGCCGTTCACTGCGAGCCCTGGAACTCCGGGCCCTCGACGATCAGACCGGTCACCAGAGCGCCCGACATCCCGGCGTGCGGCAGACCACCACCGGGATGCGCCCAGCCTCCGGCCGCGAAGAGTCCCCCGATCCGGGTCGAGTTCGACGGGCGCAGCAGTCGGCCGTCCGCCGCCGCGAGCGCCGGTGCGGGAACCGCGCCGCCCGCCGCACCGGTCGCCTCCGCGACGTCGGCCGGGGTGCGGACCTCGTGCCACAGGAGCCGGTCGCGCAGATCCGGCAGGGCCCGCTCGGCGGCGTCGAGAACCCGCTCCACGTCCTCCTCCGACACCTCGGCGCCGGACGGGACCGTGACGGTCAGCGTGACCGCCTCGTGCTCCCCGTCCGGGACGAGCGCCGGATCGTCCGGACGGTGCACCACGACGGTCGGCGCGGCGGGCACCCCGGGGTGCTCCCCGAAGAGCCGGGCCAGCTCGCCGTCGCGGTCGGCCGAGTGGACCACCGTGCGGTGCGTCGTCCCGGCGGACCGGGCGCCGCGCAGCGCGAGCAGCACCGTCAGCCTGCTGGCCCCGCCCCGCCGCGCCGGCACCTCGTCGGCGCCCCGGAGCGCCGCCCCGCCGACGAGACCGTCCAGGGCGTCCGGCGCCACGCCCGCGACCACGAAGTCCGCCTGCTCGAAGAGTTCCTCGGAGCCGGAGCCGGAGCCGGAGCCGGAGCCGGAGCCAGAACCAGAACCGGACCCGGGCGCCCCCGGGCCGCTCTCCGCTCCGGAGGCAGCCGAGCGCTCCCGTGACAGCTCCACCCCGACGACCCGGCCGTCCTTCTCGACGATCCGTTCGACGGCGGTGGCGAACCTGAACTCGACCCTGCGCTCAAGGCACCGCTCGTACACGGCGCGCGCCAGCTCCCGGATGCCGCCGCGCACGTACCAGGTGCCGAAGGCGTGGTCCATGTACGGCAGCACGGCGGCGCTCGCCGGTGCCGTGCGCGGGTCGAGCCCGTACGCCAGGGCGTGGCTCTCCAGGAGGGCCGTCAGACGCGTGTCGCGCAGCTCCCAGGCGGCGATCTCGGCGAGGGTCGTGGCCCTGCGGGTGCGCAGCAGCTTCTTGTGCGCCACCGAGGGGTACGGCTCGCGTTCGGCCAGCACCGTCCAGTTGGGCCACAGCGGCTCCTCCAGGAGCGGCCGGCGCGAGCGGTCCCACGCCTCCCGGGCCCGCACCAGGAACTCCCCCCACCGGGCGCCCGCGCCGTCGCCCAGCGCTTCGTCCAGCGCGGCGAGCACGCCCGCGCGCGAGGCGTTCGGCAGGCTCACCCGCGTGCCGTCGGCGAAGACGTGGCCGGCCGACGGATCGACCTGCACCAGCTCGACGCACTCCTCCAGGGGCCGTTTCCCGGTCTTGACGAACAGGTCGCGGTAGACCGCGGGCACCGGAAGCAGACCCGGGCCCGTGTCGAAGGCGAAGCCGTCACGCTCGAAGCGGCGTACCGCCCCGCCGTACGTGTCCGTCCGTTCGTACACCACCACCCGGTGGCCCGCGACGGCCAGCCGGGCGGCGGCCGCCATCGCGCCCATCCCGGCGCCGATCACCGCAATCCGTCCCATGGCGGCGACTTTATCCGCCCCCGCCGACAGCCTTGTCAGTCGCGGTCCGCCCAGGGCACACCGTCCGGGGGCCGCCCCGTCGCCGCGGCCGTCCGCCGCTCCTCCCGGCGCTGTGCCCGGCGGCGCAGGAACCGCCGGATGCGCGAGACGAGGAAGGAGAGCACCGTGAGCCCGGTGAGGAGCAGGGCACCGGCGATGATCGCCGCCGCCCAGGGATGGAAGATCGCCAGGGTGATGACGCCGGCGACCCCGAGATCCTCGGCGAGGCTCATCACGATGTTGCTGAAGGGCTCCGGCGAGGTGTTGACCGCCATCCGCGTCCCGGCCTTGACCGTGTGGCTCGCCAGCGCCGTCGAACCGCCGAGCACCGCCGCCGCCAGATCCGAGACCGAGCCGCTCTGCCCGGCGAGCAGCGCCCCGACCCAGGCACCCGCCGCGGGCCGGATCACGGTGTGCACGGAGTCCCACACCGAGTCGACGTACGGGATCTTGTCGGCGACCGCCTCGAAGAGGAACAGGACGGCGACTGTGACCAGGATCTCAGGGCGTTGCAGGGACTCCGGGACGTCGTCGCTCAGCCCGGTGGCGCCGAACACGCCGAGGAGCAGCACCACCGCGTACGCGTTGATGCCGCTGGCCCAGCCGCTGGTGAAGACGAGGGGGAGTACCGACACGGAGGGGATCGTAACCAGTGCGCGGCCGGGGCGTCCTGGGTCTGAGCACGTATGCCTGAGTATCCGTACCTACTGGGTGAGATGAGTAGGCGCACGGATGGGTCCGACCTGCGCGAACGACAGAGTGGAGGCACGGAAAGGGGCGCGGTTCCGGCACCGCCGACACGGGGCGGCGGAACGGAACGCGCGCCCTTGGCCGCTCCTTCCGCCGGCCCGCTCGGCGGGAGCGAGACACGGGGGACCCGGGGGGACGACCGAACGGGGGCCCGACGGGGGCACGGGGGAGCACGACGAGGCGCCGGTACGGACGGCCCGCGGGGGACGCGGCCGACCGGACCGGCGCTCTCGTACGTACGGCGCCCGGCCCTCGGGGCATGGGACCGGCGACCGGTCCTCCGGTGCGGGTCCCGCGCGTCGCCGCGGCTCAGCCGTGGCCGCTCACGCGCCCCTGGAGGAGCCGGGACAGGGCCGCGTGGACGTCGTCCAGGGAGCGCTCCGGCTGGAAGGCCTGCCAGTCCAGGGCGGCCACCAGGACCATCCCGACCAGCGCCGCCGCCGTCAGCGGGATGTCGATCTCGTCGCTGAGCTCCCCGCCCGCCACCCCGTCGCGCAGGACGCCCTCGACGACCGCCACCGCCTGCTGCCGCACCACCATCAGGGTGGACTGCCAGGCGCGGTTGGTGCGCCAGAGCTCCGCCACGTAGAGCTGGGTGAACGCCGGATAGCGGTTGATGAAGACGAGACCGGCCCGGATCATCGCGTCCAGCGCGTCGACCTTGCTGCCGCCGTCCCGGTCGGTCTTCTCCGCCGCCTCCCGCAGCGACGCGGTGAGGAGTCCGACGCCGTGCCGCAGCAGCTCCTCGAAGAGCACCGACTTGCTGGCGAAGTTGTAGTAGACCGTGCCCTTCGCGACCCCGGCCCGCTCGGCGATCTCGTCCACCGTGGTGGCGGAGAAGCCCTGTTCGGCGATCAGGGTGACGGCCGCCTCGTAGAGCTTCTGCCGGGTCGCCTCGCGGCGGCTGCCACCGCCCGCCGTGGTGCTGCTGCTTTCCATGGCACCGATTGTCACAGGAGCACCCGCGCGCGTGGTCACAGGCTCAGCTCCGGATGCAGCCGGTCGAGGGTCCACACCTGCTTGCGGCGTGCCGTCAGGGCGGTCAGGGCGAGCGCGCCCACCGTGAAGGCCGTCAGCACCAGGCACGCGGTCCGTACGGGCTCCAGGCCGCCGCCCGTGATGAGCCTGCGGAGCGCCTCGACGACGTAACTCATCGGCAGGAAGGGATGGATCGCGTTGAAGAAGGCCGGACTGGTCTGGACGGGGTACGTGCCGCCCGCCGAGGTGAGCTGGAGCATCAGGAAGGCCAGGACGAGGATCCGGCCGGCGGCTCCGAAGCGGGCGTTCAGCCACTGCACGATCGCCGCGAAGCAGGCCGTCACCAGGAACAGGAAGCCGACCGTTCCCGCCGCCCGCGCCATCTGGAGGCCGATCGCCCAGTGCAGCACCGCCATCAGGGCGGCCGTCTGCAGGACGCCGACGACGGCGACCGGCAGCCAGCCCGCCAGCGCGATGCGCCACGCCGAGGCGCCCGCCGCGAGCGCGCGCCGGTTCAGCGGCTGGATCAGCATGTACGCCACCATCGCGCCGACCCACAGGGACAGCGGGATGAAGTAGGGGGCGAAACCGGTGCCGTAGTTGGGCGCCTTGTGCAGGTCCCGGGAGGCCATGCGCACCGGGTCGGCCATGACCTCGGTGCGCAGGTCACGGTCGGGCTTGTCGTAGTCGGGGATCCGCTCGGCGCCGTCGTGCAGACCGCCCGCCAGCTTCCCGGAGCCGCCGACGAGCTTGTACAGGCCGCCGTCGAGGTCGCTCGCGCCGGTCTTCAGCCGGCCGACCCCCTTGTCCAGGGTCGCCGCACCCGTCTTCGCGGTGCCGAGACCGGAGTGCAGCCGCTTCGCGCCCCGGGCGACCGCGGTGGCGCCCTCGTTCAGCTTGTCGATCTTGGAGACGGCGTCGTCGAGGTCCTCGGAGAGGTGCGGGGCACGGCCGGCGAGGGCGCGGGCCTGCTTCTCCAGGGTGGCCAGGTTCTTGTCCAGCTCGGTGAGGTCGCCGTCCTGGTCGCCGATCAGCGTGTTGACGTCCTCGGTGACCGCGACGACGTCCGCGGCGGCCTCCTTGGCCTTCGTCAGCTCGGGGCACGCCGGGTCGGGGACCGGCAGGACCTCGCACCGCGCGTGGTGGACGGTGTTCAGGGCCTCGGAGGCGGCGCGCGCGCCCTTGGCGGCGGCCGGGGCCGTCTTCACCAGGGTGGCGAGGTTGTGCCGGATCCCCGCCGCGGAGTCGGCGACCAGCTCGGCCGTGTCGCCGATCGACTTCTCGTTGTCCTCCAGGAAGGGGCCCACCTTGTCCGCGACCCCGTCGACCTTGTCGGCCAGCGCCCGGGTGCCGTCCGCGACCTGCTGCGAACCGTCCTCCAGGTCGCCCGCGCCCGTCGTCAGCTTCCTGAGGCCTCCGGAGAGCTTCCCGCTGCCCGTCTTGGCCTCCTTCAGGCCGTCCGCGAGATCCTTCGAGCCCTTCTTCGCCTTGCCGATGCCGCCGCTGAGCCGGTCGGCGCCGTCGGCCGCCTGCACGGTCTTGCCGTGGATGTCCGAGAACGAGATGAAGATCTTGTCGAGGAACGAACGCGAGGCCTTCGTGGAGGCGGCCGTCCGGACCTCGCTGAACACCGTGCGGGAGATCTGCCCGACGATGTAGTTGTTGGCGTCGTTGGTCCGCACCTGGAGCGCGCTCGTCTCGGGCGAGGTCCCCGAACTGGACGCGATCCTGCGACTGAAGTCGCCCGGCATGGTCAGCGACAGGTAGTACGTGCCGTCCTCCACACCCCGGCGCGCCTCGGCCGGGCTCACCTCGTGCCACTCGAAGGTGTCGCTCTCGCGCAGCCCTTCGGTGATGGTGTCCCCGACGGTGACCTTGCGGCCGCCGGCCGTCGCTCCCTCGTCGGCGTTCACCAGCGCCACGGGGATGCGGTCGAGCCGGCCGTACGGGTCCCAGAACGACCACAGGTACAGGGCGCCGTACAGCAGGGGCAGCAGCAGGAGCGCGACCAGGGCGGCACGCGGGAGCTTGCCCCGGCCGAAGCGGCGGAGTTCGAGAAGGGCCAGTTCAGGCGATCGCATCGGCCGTCTCCTTGTCGAGGTTCCCGCTGTCGCTGTCGCTGTCGCTGTCGCTGTCGCTGTCGCTGTCGCTGTCGCTGTCGCTGCCGTCGGCGGTGGCGGTGGCGGTGGCCGAGTCCGCGTCCGCTGGGGTGGCGGTCTCGGAGACGGTGTCGGCGTCCGCGCCGGTGTCGCCGCCGGTGTCCGGGTTCTCGTCGTCTGCGTCGTCGTCGGCGGTGTTCGCCGTGGCGGCCGGTGCGGTGGACACGACGACGGCGCCCTCAGGAGCCTCGCTGCACACCGCGACGACCGTCGTGCCGGACCGGGCGAGGGACGTCAACAGATCCCAGGCCTCGGACCGTTCGGCGTCCGAGAGCTTGAGGTCGGTGTCGTCGACGCCCAGCAGCCGGGGCCGGCCGATGAGGGCCAGCGCCAGCGACAGCCGCAGGGTCTCGAGCCGCTCCAGATCGCGTACGGCCGTCCGCGTGCCCTTGGGCAGCGTGTCCGGGTCGAGCCCGGCGGCGTCGAGCGCGGCACCGATCCGCGCCTCGGTCTCACCCACCCGCTCGCCGCGCGGCCGCAGCAGGGCGCGCAGCGAACCCCCGAACCGCCGCTGCAGCAGCGCCCGTTCCCGCAGATGTTCCCCGACGGTCAGCGCGGGGTCGAGGTCCGTGACGCCGGGCACGTGGGCGAGTGCGCTGGTCCGGCGCACCGCGGCCATCTGCTTCGGCAGCCTCGACGAACCCACGGCCGCCGTCCCCTCGGTGGCCTTCATCCGGCCCGTGAGGGCCAGCAGCAGGCAGGTGCGGCCGGAGCCCGACGGCCCCTCGATCGCGACGAGCGATCCGGGCTCCGCTTCGAGACGGACCCCGCGGAAAACCCATCCGCGGGGTCCTTCGAGTCCGAAGTCCTCGGCCGTGACACGCAGTCCGTGCGGACCGTCCACAGCTCCCCCATCCTGTGGAACGGATTCGAACCACTTTTGAACTGACTGGTCAGTGCAAAAACTAACCCGAACTGTCGATCGAAGCAAAGTCGCAGGTCAGAACGGATTGTCAGTGGCATACCGCACGATGGGCACATACGGCCACAGTGCCGTCACACGACGACAGGAGGTTCGTCATGGCCAGCTCTTCCGCAGCCGCCGCCCGTCGGCGCCGCGCCACCGGCCCTGCCCCCTCACTGACCGGACCGGCGGGCGACGTCCACCCCGTGCTCCGCCGGGCCACGGCCCCGCCCGCCGCCCTCGACCTGCTCTCCCAGGCCCGCGCCGGACTTGACGAGGCGACGGCCCTGGAGACGTCCAACGAGCGCTACGCGACGGCCCACTTGGCCGCGCTGCGCACCGCCGCCGCCGTCCTCGCCGCCCGGGTCCACCCGGAGCCCTCGTCCCGGCGCAGGGCCCGCATCCGCAGCGCCTGGGAGGTCCTCCCGGAGATCGCTCCCGAACTGACCGAGTGGAGCGCGCTGTTCGCCTCCGGCGCCACCCGCCGCGCCCGCGCGGAGGCCGGCATCCAGGGCGCGGCCAGCACCCGCGACGCCGACGACCTGATACGCGACGTCCACATGTTCCTGCGCCTCGTCGAGCGGATGCTGGCGCTGCAGCCCGTGCTGCCCCAGCCCCGCCAGGACGCAGAACAGGACCGGGGCCCGGACCGGCCGGGCGGGGCGAACCGGTTGGGCGGCGTGGACCGGTTGGGCGGCGTGGACCGGGAGGTGCCGGACGCGGGCTGACCGGAGGGCACTTCGGGCGGACCTCGGCTCGACCGGCGGGGACTTCGGACTTCGGGAGGGCCACGGGGCGGTCCTCCGCGCGCTCCCCGTGCGATCCGGCGCGCGTGAGACGGGGGACCGGTCACGGCGGCGGAGGCAATAGGGTGGAGACGCCTGCTGCCTCCCCGCCGGGAGGCCCGAACTTCGCTCCGCCGTTCATCAGGCGGTGCCGCGCCGAGGAGTCAACTGCCGTGTCGGACCCGATGCGCCCCCGCGCTTCTCTCCGTACCGCCGTCGTCTGGGAGGTCCTCAAGGACGCCCTGGACCGTCAGGTCAAGGCCGCCGGGCGGGAGTCGCTCGACGTGCTCGACACGGGCGGCGGCAGTGGCAACTTCGCCGTGCCCGTGGCCCGCCTCGGTCACCGGGTCACCGTCGTCGACCCCAGCCCGAACGCGCTGTTCGCGCTGGAGCGCCGTGCCGCCGAGGCCGGTGTCGCCGACCGCGTGCAGGGCGTCCAGGGCGATGCCCACGGCCTCTTCGACGTGGTCGAGCGCGGCGGCTACGACGCCGTGCTGTGCCACGGCGTCCTGGAGTACGTGGACGACCCGGCCGAGGGCGTCCGCAACGTCGTGGACGCGCTGCGCCCCGAGGGCGTGCTCAGCCTCCTCGCCGCGGGCCTGGGCGGTGCCGTGCTGGCCCGTGCCCTCGCCGGGCACTTCAAGGAGGCCCGGCACGCGCTCGACGACCCGGACGGACGCTGGGGCGAGAGTGATCCCGTTCCGCACCGCTTCACCGCCGAGCAGCTCACCTCCCTCGTCGCGGGCGCCGGTCTGCACGTCGCCGCCGTGCACGGCGTCCGGGTCTTCGCGGACCTGGTGCCCGGGGTCCTGGTGGACACCGAGCCGGGCGCCCTGGAGGCTCTGCTCAAGCTGGAGGCGGCGGCGGCCGAGCTCACCGCGTTCCACTCGGTGGCCACACAGCTCCATGTGCTGGGTGAGGCCCGAGAGACCACGGAGGGCTGAGGGCCCCCGGTGGCGCGCCGCTGATCAGGGGCTTGGCGGCAGATGGAGTACGCCACAGACCACCCGATCGAGTGCTCGGCGCCGTATGATCGGGGGAGACCGTCCGGCATGACGGACCGTTCGCTGGGGAATGCACGCCTCAGCGCATCGGGGCGCCATGAAGGGTTCCGGTCGGCGAATTGGCGTAGAGGGCGGGTTTCACGGGGCCGATTCCCTGCCTATCCTGAAGGGGACCCCCGGTCGCCCCGGCGACTGCACGATGAGGAGGACTCCGTGCCGCTCTCGGAGCACGAGCAGCGAATGCTCGAGCAGATGGAGCGAGCGCTGTACGCCGAAGATCCCAAGTTCGCGACAGCGCTTGAGGGAAGCGGGCTGCGTACGTACACCCGGCGACGGGTCTACCAGGCGGTCGCGGGCTTCCTGGTGGGTATCGCGCTCCTCATGGCTGGAATGGTCGCGGTTCAGATCTGGCTGAGCGTGGTGGGCTTCCTCGTCATGCTGGGCTGTGCGGTGCTCGCCGTCACCGGTTGGCGCAAAGCTCCCAAGCCGGGTGAGCAGCCGACCGTTCCGGGTTCGTCCGCCGCTCGTCGGCAAGGGCGACAACGCCGTTCCATGATGGACCGGATCGAACAGCGCTGGCAGCGTCGTCGCGACGAGCAGGGCGGCCACTGAGCCCTCGGCCTCGTCCGCAGACTCAACACGTGAGGGGGCGTCCACCCGGACCGGGTGGACGCCCCCTCACGCGTACGCGATCGGCCTCTGCGGGGCTGCCGCCTGCCCCGGCGTTCTGCCTCCCTGCTGACCGGGAGGCGTCCTGCAGGCCCTCTGCCGGCCCGGTCACCGGGAACCACGTTCCGTGGGACCCGCACCCGTCACCGGGAACCACGGTCCCTGGCACCCGGCGCCGGTGGCTGTGCCCGTCCCGCCCTGCGGGACGGACGGGCACAGCCGCGCGGTCAGGTGTTCTGGCTGGTCGGGTGGTGGCGGGATTTCAGGGTCGTCCAGGCGGCCGAGACCGTCCAGATCACCCGGACGGCCGAACGGGGTGCGAGGAGAGCGCGCAGCCGCGCGGCACGGCTCGCGGTCGTCCGGAAGGACTTCCCGACCCGGCGCGCGTCGTCCGCGAGGCCCGCCACCAGCCGGGGATGCGGAGCGTAGAGAACCTGCTCCACGGCCGCGGCCAGCCGGTGCACCGACGCCTCGGCCTTCGGATCCAGGCCCCCGAGCTCGACGATCCGCTCGGCCGCCTTTCTCGGCGTCTGCGACTCCTGCGGCGCGATCCCGTAGTCCCACGCCGTGTCGGTCACCTCCGACCAGGCGCCCAGCGTGTGCGCCGCCACCTCCGCCTCGGAGCGGCCGTGGCCGCCCAGACGGACCTCCCGCATCCGTATCCGCCACAGCATGGGCAGCAGCGGCAGCCCCAGCACCAGCAGCCCGGCCAGCGCCAGCCCGACGCTCTTCATCGTGGGCCAGATGTCGTCCTCGCCGCCGACGGCGGCCGCGGGGGACTGGTCCGGGCAGGCCGCCAGCTTCCGGAGCTTCGGCGAGCAGCTCTCGGTCGCCGACGGCTCCGCCGAGGGCGCGGCGGACGTCGAGAACGTCGGCTTCGGGGCCGCGGGCTCGATCTCGCCCGGGGTGTTCGTCTGGGTGTACGACGGCACCGAACCCCGGCTCGGGGTCGGCTCGAAGCGGGTCCAGCCCACGCCCTCGAAGTACAGCTCGGGCCAGGCGTGCGCGTCCCGCAGCCCGACCGCCATCGAACCGTCCGCCTGCGGGGTCCCCGACGTGAAGCCGACCGCGACACGGGCCGGAATCCCGAGGGTGCGCGCCATCGAGGCCATCGCGAAGGAGAAGTGGACGCAGAAGCCCTCCTTCTCCTTCAGGAAGTTCGCGATCGCGGTGGAGCCGCTGCCGGCCTGCACCTGGGTGTTGTAGCGGAAGTCGCCGCTGACCGCGAAGTAGTCCTGGAGCTTGACCGCCTGCTCGTAGTGGTTGGCCGAGCCCGCGGTGACCTTGCGGGCCGTCTTCGCCACGATCGAGGGCAGCGACTCCGGGACCTTGGTGTACTCGCGCTTCATCGCCGGCGAGGCCTCCGGGGCGCTCGCGAGCTGCTGCGCGGTCGGCTCCACCATCAGGCTGGTGACCTCGTACCGCGCGCCGCGGGTGTTCTGTCCGTGGTCGCCGACGAGGGTGCGCCCGACGGGTTCGTACCGCCAGCTCCCCTTGATGTCCACCTTGCTGGCCGGATAGGGCATCGGCAGCCAGTCCTGCGCGTACCAGTCGGCCGCCGCGATCTGGGTCCGGATCGTCGCCCGCTTCACCTCGCCGGACAGACCGATCGGCGCCGGGAACGTCTTCGGCACGTCCACGATGTGCCGTTGCGCCGGCTTCCAGGCGGTGCCGTCGAAGTCGTCCAGCGAGACGATCCGCAGATACAGGTTCTGGGTGTCCCCGGTGTTCGTGCGGTACGTCATGACCGTGCGGTCCTCGTCCACGTTCAGGCTGTCGCGGAGCGAGACCAGCGGGTTCACCGCGGCGATCGTGCCGCCGCCCCCGGTGCCGTTGCCGATGCCCCGGCCCGCGCCGTCCAGCAGACCGCCGTCGAGCGAGGGCAGCGCGAGCGGCACGAACAGGGCGACGCCCAGCACGACCGCGCCGATCCGCCGGCCGGTGCGGACGGGTGCGACGGCACCGCTCGCGGACTCCGGACCCGGACCGCGGGCCGCCCCGCCGAAGACCCGGCCCCACTGCGAGAGCCGGTCCCGGCTCTCGGCCAGCAGCAGCATCAGATAGCCGGCGGCCGCGAGCAGGAACCACAGCCAGGCCGCGCCGCCGCCGGACAGGCCCGCGGCGACCGAGTACAGGGCGAGCAGCGGCAGACCGGCGGGCGCGGCGCTGCGGTAGGTCACCGCGAGGGTGTCCACCGCGAGCCCGATCACCAGGACGCCGCCGACCACCATCAGCCGGATCCCGTCCGACAGCGGAGCGGGGATCGAGTATCTGCCGACGTCGTCGGCGCCCGCCTGGAGCAGTGCCGAGAAGTGCTGGAAGGCCTCGGGTCCGGGGACGATCCCGGCGAGGGCCTGACCCCGGGCGAAGACCAGGGTCAGCAGCATCAGTGTCACCAGCGCCTGCGCCGCCACCGTCAGCGGCCGGGCCAGCGGGACCCGCCGGGTCAGCGCGCCGACACCGGTCTGCACGGCCAGCAGGAACGCCGCCTGGAAGATCCACGTCGCCGGGCTCACCAGCGGCAGCAGCGCGCACGACGTCATCAGTGTGGCCGCCGCCGCGTACAGCGCCAGCCTGGCCCGCCCGCTCACGCGCCACCACCCCCCGCAGTAGTCCCCGTCGCCGCCACGTGGGTGCGCAGGCGGTCCGCCTCGCGCCACAGGTCGGCGACGGACGCCCCCCGCGGCACCGTCACGGCGGTCCAGCCCGCCTCGCGCAGCATGCGCAGCGGGTCCATGCCCTCGTCCGACGGGCCGGGCACCTCGGTCGGTTCCCTGACCCAGGACTCGCTGTCGAGCAGGAACGCGACGGCCCCGCCGCTGCGCTGGCGCATCTTGCCGAGCACGGTCGCCTGCTCCTCGTCGAGATCGCCGAGGAAGGCGATCAGCAGTCCCTCGTTGCCGCCGCGCAGCACCTCGTAGGCGCGGGAGAGACCCGTGCCGTCCGAGTGGTCGACGACGGCGAGCGTGTCCATCATCATCCCGGCCGCGTCCGCCGACTCCTGGCTCGCGCCCGCGAACCCGTCGGCGCCCTCGCCCGGCACCGAGCTGCCGGTGTCCGTCAGAAGACGCACGGAGAAGCCCCGTTCGAGCATGTGCAGCAGCGTGGAGGCCGCTCCCGAGACGGCCCACTCGAAGGCCGAGTCGGGGCCCGAGCCCTGGAAGGCGATGCCCCGGGTGTCCAGCAGCACGGTGCAGCGGGAACGCTGGGGCTGCTCCTCGCGGCGGACCATCAGCTCGCCGTAGCGGGCGGTCAGCCGCCAGTGCACGCGGCGCAGGTCGTCGCCGTAGCGGTACCCGCGCGGGATGATGTCGTCCTCGCCGGCCAGGGCGAGGGAGCGCTGCCGCCCGTCGCCGTACCCCTTGGCCTCTCCGGTCAGCCGCACCGGAGGCAGTGCCTCCACGCGGGGTATGACGGTCAGGGTGTCGTACGCCGAGAAGGAGCGGGTCAGCTCGCACATCCCGAACGGGTCGGTCAGCCGCAGTTGCAGCGGACCGAGCGGATAGCGGCCGCGCAGGTCCGAGCGCACGCGGTAGGACACCTCGCGGCGGCCGCCCGCCTCGACCCGGTCCAGCACGAAGCGGGGCCGCGGACCGAGGACGTAGGGCACCTTGTCCTGGAGCATCAGCAGCCCCGTGGGCAGCCGCGAGACGTTGTCCATGCGCAGATGCACGCGGGCCTCGGAGCCCGCGGGCACCCGCCCGGGCGAGAGCCTGCGGCTGCCCGCGACCCGGTAGCGGGTGCGGTACAGAACGGCCGCGCAGACCAGCGGCAGCACCGCCAGGAGCAGCCCGACCCGCAGCAGATCGCCCTGCCCTAGGACGTAAGCGCAGATCGTGGCGGCCACTCCCGCGGCCAGGAACGAGCGGCCGCGCGTGGTGAGACCGGCGAGCGCGGTGCGCAGCCCGCCCTTGTCCTCGGCGGTGTGGCCCGCGCTCGCCTGCGTCATCACAGCCTCCGGGGCGGCTGCTGACCGTACGTGGGCGCCCCCCGGCCCATCGAGAGGCCGGGCTGCTGGGGAGCCGCGGGCACCGGGGTGCGCTGGAGGATCTCCTGGACGACCTGCTCGGACGTGCGGCGGTTCAACTGCGCCTGTGCCGTGGGCAGCAGGCGGTGGGCCAGGACCGCGACGGCCAGGGCCTGCACGTCGTCCGGCAGCGCGTACTCCCGCCCGCTGAGAGCCGCGGACGCCTTCGCCGCGCGCAGCAGGTGCAGCGTGGCGCGTGGTGAGGCGCCGAGTCTGAGGTCGGGGTGGGTGCGCGTGGCCGCCACCAGCTCCACCGCGTAGCGGCGCACCGGGTCGGCGACGTGGACCGTGCGGACCGCGTCGATCAGCTTCACGATGTCGTGCGCGTGGGCGACCGGCTGGAGGTCGTCCAGCGGGCTCACGCCGCCGTGGACGTCCAGCATCTGCAGTTCGGCCTCCGCGCTCGGGTAGCCGATGGAGACACGGGCCATGAAGCGGTCGCGCTGGGCCTCCGGCAGCGGGTAGGTGCCCTCCATCTCGACCGGGTTCTGGGTGGCCACCACCATGAACGGGCTGGGCAGTTCGTAGGTCTGCCCGTCGATGGTGACCTGGCGCTCCTCCATCGACTCCAGGAGCGCGGACTGCGTCTTGGGCGAGGCGCGGTTGATCTCGTCGCCGATCACGATCTGCGCGAAGATCGCCCCCGGTTTGAACTCGAAGTCCCGGCGCTGCTGGTCCCAGATGGACACACCCGTGATGTCCGAGGGCAGCAGGTCGGGCGTGAACTGGATGCGCCGCACCGAACAGTCGATGGAACGCGCCAGCGCCTTGGCGAGCATGGTCTTGCCGACGCCGGGGACATCCTCGATCAGAAGATGGCCCTCGGCCAGCAGCACGGTCAGCGAAAGCCGTACGACCTCAGGCTTGCCTTCGATCACTCCTTCCACCGAACCGCGGACACGCTCCGCAGTGGCGGTCAGATCCGTCAGGCTCGCACGATCGTCATAGGTCGTCACCCGGCCCTCCTAGGCCCGTTCGGGCCGACGCCCTGTGCGGACCGGCCCACCCCGAAACACGGGCACCACGCGCGAAAGGTTCCGCGTGACGCCACACCCGCATTCTTGTTGCCGTTACCGGTTCGTGTCATCCGCCTGTGGACAAGTGGCCGCGATATGTCAGTTCTTACGGCTCTTTGGGCACCGGACGGCCGGGGTTTTTGTGGGGAGAGGGTCCCACGAGCTGCGGAGGGCCGGCGACCGGGGCTCCCGCCGGGGCGGATCAGGCGGGGTCGATCTCCCGCAGCAGACCGGTCGTGACGTCGAAGACGAAGCCGCGCACGTCGTCGGTGTGCACCAGGAAAGGGGAGGTGCGCACCCGCTGCATCGACTGCCGTACGTCCTGGTCGACGTCCCGGAAGGCCTCGACCGCCCACGCGGGGCGCTGGCCGACCTCCATCTCCAGGTCGTGCCGGAACTCCTCCGTGAGGGACTCCAGGCCGCAGCCGGTGTGGTGGATGAGGGCCACGCTGCGGGTGCCGAGGGCGCGCTGGCTGATCGTGAGCGAGCGGATCACGTCGTCGGTGACCACGCCGCCCGCGTTGCGGATGGTGTGGCAGTCGCCCAGCTTCAGGCCGAGCGCGGCGTGCAGGTCGAGGCGGGCGTCCATGCACGCGACCACGGCGACCCGCTGCACGGGTCGGGCGTCCATGCCCGGGTCGGTGAAGGCCGCGGCGTATTTCCCGTTCGCGTCCACGAGGCGGTCGGTCACCGAGCGCTCCGCGTCTATGGCGTCTTCGGGTTCGGTGGGAACGGATGCGGAAGTCGTCATGACTGCGACGTTACTGGTCACGCCCGGGCGAGGCCTGTTGTGAGAGGGGACAAAGAATGTCATCGCGGCTTGTTGTGAGGTAATCCACACGGGCGGTGACGGCCTGCCCGTTCGGGTGATTCTTCCTGATCCGCGGCTTCGGTCCGAGCGCCGTCCGCGACGCGCATGCCGGTTGGTTGACCGCGAGACACCGTGGACTAAAGTGACGCGAAGCGGGAGGCGAGGCTCTCCCCGCTGCACTGTTTTCCCCAGGAGACCCGGCGACCTTCCGGAGTTTCCCCGCGTGCGCGGCGCGTACGTACGGCTCGGCCTCCTCCCGCTCCCGGTCGGCCGACGCCCTTCATCCGGCGCCGGCGGCCTCCCCTTCCCGAGCGGGTGGGGACCCGGCGGTGCGTAGGGCCGCGCCGGACCTGAGAGGGCCCGGAATGAAAGGGCGCGAAGCGCTTCCCGACGAGGGTGACAGCGGGCGACCGGAGGGGCGCGGCCGACACGTCCCGGTCATGCTCGACCGGTGCCTGGACATGCTGGCCCCGGCCCTCACCGAGCCGGGAGCCGTGGTCGTCGACTGCACCCTCGGACTCGGCGGTCACAGCGAGGCGCTGCTGACCCGGTTCCCCGGAGTGCGGCTCGTCGCCCTGGACCGTGACAAGGAGGCGCTGCGCCTCTCCGGAGAGCGGCTCGCCCCCTACGGCACCCGCGCCGATCTGGTGCACGCCGTCTACGACGAACTCCCCGACGTGCTCGACCGCCTCGGCATCCCGCGCGTCCAGGGCATCCTGTTCGACCTCGGCGTCTCCTCCATGCAGCTCGACGAGGCCGACCGCGGGTTCGCCTACGCCCAGGACGCCCCGCTCGACATGCGCATGGACCAGACGACCGGCATGAGCGCCGCCGAGGTCCTCAACACCTACCCGCCGGGCGAACTGGTGCGGATCCTGCGGGCGTACGGCGAGGAGAAGCAGGCCAAGAGGATCGTCTCCGCGATCGTGCGCGAGCGCGAGAAGGAGCCCTTCACCAACAGCGCGCGGCTCGTCGAGCTGATCCGGGACGCGCTGCCCCAGGCCGCCAAGCGCACCGGCGGCAACCCCGCCAAGCGCACCTTCCAGGCGCTGCGCATCGAGGTCAACGGCGAACTGAGCGTCCTGGAGCGGGCGATTCCCGCGGCCGTGAAGGCGCTCGCCGTCGGCGGCCGGATCGCCGTCCTGTCGTACCACTCGCTGGAGGACCGGCTGGTCAAGCAGGTGTTCGCGGCCGGCGCCGCCAACACCGCGCCGCCCGGACTGCCCGTCGTCCCCGAGCGCTACCAGCCCCGGCTCAAGCTCCTCACCCGCGGTGCCGAACTTCCCACCGAGGAGGAGGTCGCCGAGAACCGGCGGGCCGCTCCCGCCCGGCTGCGGGGAGCAGAGCGCATCCGCGAGGAATCCGCCGAGTAGGCGCGGGGAGAAGGAGAGGCCGTGAGGCGGACACCCGGACTCGCGCGATGCCCCGGGCCCGTTTCCCGGACCCGCCGGAGGGCGGGCACCGGGCGGCGGGACCCGCGGCGGCCGGCCGGGGCCGGGAACCGAACCGGCGGTGGATTCGTGAGTAGGGGAACCGGACCCATGGAGCGGCCGTGAAGGCGGCAGACCAGAGCCACAGGGAGGGCGCGTGAGCGGCAGACCCGAACTCAGGGGGCGGGCCGCCCGGCTCGCGCGGCTCCTGCCGACCGGGGCCGGACAGGCCGCCCGCACCCCCTTCGTCCTCCTGGTGGTCCTGCTCCTCGGCGGCGGCCTCATCGGGCTCCTGGTGCTGAACTCGGCGCTCAGCGAAGGCGCGTTCCGCCTCGACGACCTCCAGAAGGAGACGAAGAGCCTCACCGACGAGGAACAGGCCCTCCAGCGGGACGTGGACGCCTACTCGGCCCCCGACGCCCTCCAGCGCCGCGCCCGCGAACTCGGCATGGTCCCCGGCGGAGACCCGGCCTTCCTCGGCCCCGACGGCACCGTCAAGGGCGTTCCCGGAGCCGCCGGCTCCGCCGCGCGGGCCCCGATGGTCCCCCCGCCCGAGGTCCTCGCCCCGGCCCGCACCCCGAGCCGGGCCCCGGCGCGGAGCGCGACACCGTCCCCCGGCGCGCGGCAGCCCTCCGCGGCAGCCTCCCCACAGCCCTCCACGACCCCTGGCAGGTGACGGAAGTGTCCGACAGGGAACCGCCGCGCCGCCGCGTGCCCGGCCCCGCCAGGCCCGCACGTCCGGCGGGCCGGAACCGCCCGGGGCCGGGTGCCCGCCCGGGGCCGGGTGCCCGCCCGGGGCGCCGCCCGGCCGCCAACCGCGCCGACGGCCGCGCCGACGGCCCCCGCCTCATCCGGCTCGGCAGCCCGCGCCCCCGTCTGCGCATGGTCAGCCTCGCGCTGACGCTGGTGATGATCGCGTTCGTGGTGCGGCTGCTGCAGGTGCAGGCCGTGGACGCGGGCACCTACGCCGCCAAGGCCGAGCAGAACCGCTACGTCGGGCGCACCCTGGCCGCCGAGCGCGGCGGGATCACCGACCGCGACGGCGTCGAACTGGCGACGAGCGTGGACGCGTACGACATCACCGCGGACCCGACGATGTTCACGCGCGAGGCCACCAAGACGGGGGACGCCCCCGAACAGGCCGCGGCCCTCCTCGGTCCGATCATCGGCCAGGACGTCGACACCGTCGCCAGGAAGCTGCGGACGAAGAACACCCGCTACGTCCTCCTCGCGCACCGCCGCACCCCCCAGGTCTGGCAGCAGATCAAGGACCTCAAGAGCACGCTCGGGACCAAGGCCGAGACGGACCGCAACACGGTCAACGTCCTTGCGGGCGTCCTCGCGGTACCGGCCAGCAAGCGCGTGTACCCGAACGGCGACCTGGCCGCCGGGATACTGGGCTGGGTCAACGCCGACGGCAAGGGCGGCGGCGGTGTCGAGCAGCAGTTGAACAAGGAGCTCACCGGCAAGGACGGCAAGATCCGCTACGCCCAGTCCGGGGGCCGTCAGGTGCCGACCGTGGGCTCCACCGAGACCCCCGCCGTGGCCGGCTCCGACGTCGAGCTCACCATCGACCGGGACATCCAGTGGGCCGCGCAGGACGCCATCACCGAGCAGGTGAAGAAGTCCAAGGCGGACCGCGGCTACGTGATAGTGCAGGACACGAGGACCGGCCAGATCCTCGCCATGGCCAACGCGCCCGGCTTCGACCCGAACGACCTCACCCAGGCCAACGCGGCGGCCATGGGCAACGCGGCCCTCCAGGACGCGTACGAGCCCGGCTCCACCGCCAAGCTGATGTCGATGGCCGCCGTCCTCCAGGAGAACGCGGCGACCCCCGCGACCCATGTCGTCGTACCCAACCGGCTGCACCGCGGCGACCGGCTCTTCCAGGACGACGTCGACCACAAGACCTGGCACCTCACGCTCAACGGCGTGCTCGCCAAGTCCAGCAACATCGGCACCATCCTGGCGACCGGTCAGCTCGGCAAGACCCAGAAACAGGCCAACCAGGTCCTCTACTCGTACCTGCGCAAGTTCGGCATCGGCAGCCACACCGGGCTCGGCTTCCCCGGCGAGACGGCGGGCATCCTCGCGCCCGCCGACAAGTGGTCCACCTCGCAGCAGTACACGATCCCTTTCGGCCAGGGCGTGTCGATCAACGCGATGCAGGCGGCCTCCGTCTACTCGACGATCGCCAACGGCGGCGTCCGCGTCGAGCCGACCCTGGTGCGCGGCACGAAGGGGCCCGACGGCCGCTTCACCCCCGCCGCCGAGCCGAAGAAGACCCGGGTCGTGAGCGAGAAGACGGCGAAGACCCTCGCCCAGATGCTGGAGTCGGTCGTGGACGACGAGCAGGGCACCGGCATCAAGGCACGCATCCCCGGGTACCGGGTCGCGGGCAAGACGGGTACGGCCAACCGCGTGGATCCGGCCACCGGCAAGTACCACGGCTACACCTCCTCCTTCGCCGGATTCGCCCCCGCAGACAAGCCCCGGATCACCGTCTACTGCGCCATCCAGAACGCCACGAAGGGCCTCTACTACGGAGGCCAGATCTGCGGACCCGTCTTCAAGCAGGTGATGGAGTTCGCCCTGAAGACCCTTCAGGTCCCGCCCACCGGCACCCACGCGGCCCGGCTGCCCGTCGAATACACACCGTGACCGCCCCCGACCTCACGCCGTGACCGGCGACCCCGCACAACGGACCAGGAACCACTCGTGACAACGATCACCCCGGACCCCGGGAACCAGCGCTCCCCGCACACCCCGTCCGCGCCCTCGCTTCGCCCCGGCGGGGGTGAGCCCGGTACGCTCACCGCCGTGCCACAAGCTGATCAGTCCCAAACCACCCAGAAGGGCGTCCCTGTGACATATCCGGGGCCGCCGCGTCCGGTTCACGTCTCCGCCACCCCCGTCGCGGAGCTCGCCGATCAGCTGGGTGCCGAGAAGCCGGAGAGCGGCGTCGGGGTCACGGGCATCACCCATGACTCCCGGGCGGTGCGACCCGGCGACGTGTACGCGGCGCTGCCGGGCGCCCGTCTGCACGGCGCCGACTTCGTGACCCAGGCCGCCGGCCTCGGCGCGGTCGCCGTGCTCACCGACCCGACCGGCGCCGACCGCGCCGCGGCCACCGGCCTGCCGGTCCTCGTCGTCGAGGACCCCCGCGGATCGATGGGCGAACTCGCGGCCACCATCTACGGCCACCCGGGACGCGATCTCCTCCAGATCGGCATCACGGGCACCTCGGGCAAGACCACGACGGCCTACCTCGTCGAGGGCGGCCTGCGGACCGTGCGCTCCACCGGCCTGATCGGCACGGTCGAGATGCGCATCGGCGACGAGCGCATCAAGTCCGAGCGCACCACACCCGAGGCCACCGACCTCCAGGCCCTGTTCGCGGTCATGCGCGAGCGCGGGGTCGACTCGGTCGCGATGGAGGTCTCCAGCCACGCGCTGGTCCTCGGCCGCGTCGACGGCTGCGTCTTCGACGTCGCCGTCTTCAACAACCTCAGCCCGGAACACATGGAGTTCCACACGGGCATGGAGGACTACTTCCAGGCCAAGGCCCAGCTCTTCACGGCCAAGCGCAGCCGGCTCGGCGTCGTGAACCTCGACGACGAGTACGGCCGCAGGCTCGCGGGGGAGGCCACCGTCCCCGTCGTCACCTTCTCCGCCGAGGGCCACCCGGACGCCGACTGGCGCGCCGAGGAGGTCGAAGTCGGCCCGATGGACTCGACGTTCACCGCGGTCGGCCCCAAGGGCGAGCGGATCACCGCCCGCTCGCCGCTCGCCGGCCCCTTCAACGTGGCGAACACGCTCGCCGCGATCGTCGCCCTCGCGGCCGCCGGGATCGACCCGCAGACCGCGGCCGACGGAATCGCCGCCGTCCCCGGGGTCCCGGGCCGGCTGGAGCGGGTCGACGAGGGCCAGCCGTACCTCGCCGTCGTCGACTACGCCCACAAGACGGACGCCGTCGAATCCGTCCTGCGCGCCCTGCGCAAGGTCACCGAGGGCCGGCTGCACGTGGTGCTCGGCTGCGGCGGCGACCGTGACAAGACCAAGCGGATGCCGATGGGCGCGGCCGCGGCCCGGCTCGCCGACACCGCCGTCCTCACCTCCGACAACCCCCGCTCCGAGGACCCGCTCGCGATCCTCGCCACGATGCTCGCGGGCGCCGCCGAGGTGCCGGCCCACGAGCGGGGCGAGGTCCAGGTCTTCGAGGACCGGGCCGCCGCCATCGCCGCGGCCGTCGCGCGCGCAAAGCCGGGCGACACCGTGCTGGTCGCGGGCAAGGGCCACGAGCAGGGCCAGGACATCGCCGGGGTGGTGCGTCCCTTCGACGACCGCCAGGTGCTTCGCGAAGCTATCCAGCAGACCCAGGGATGAACTTGTGATCGCCCTCTCTCTCGCCGAGATCGCAGCAGTCGTCGGCGGGCAGACGTACGACATACCGGATCCGGAGCTACAGGTCACCGGACCGGTCGTCAGAGACTCCCGTGAAGTGGGGTCCGGCAGCCTCTTCGTCGCCTTCGTCGGCGAACGCGTTGACGGCCACGACTACGCCCGGGCGGTGATCGAGGCCGGAGCGGCCGCCGTCCTGGCGTCCCGCCCCGTCGGCGTGCCCGCCATCGTCGTCGACGACGTGCAGAGGGCCCTCGGCGCCCTCGCCCGGCACGTCGTCGAACGGCTCGGCGCGACCCTCGTGGCCCTCACCGGCTCCGCGGGCAAGACCAGCACCAAGGACCTGATCGCCCAGGTGCTGCGGAGCAAGGCGCCGACCGTCTTCACCCCCGGCTCCCTCAACAACGAGATCGGACTGCCGCTCACCGCGCTCAGCGCCACCGAGGAGACGAAGTTCCTCGTGCTGGAGATGGGCGCCCGCGGCATCGGCCACATCCGCTACCTGACGGAACTGACCCCGCCGAAGGTCGGCCTCGTCCTCAACGTCGGCACCGCCCACATCGGCGAGTTCGGCGGCCGCGAACAGATCGCGCAAGCAAAGGGCGAGCTCGTCGAGAGCCTCCCCGAGGACGGCGCCGCGATCCTCAACGCGGACGATCCCCTCGTACGCGCCATGGCATCACGCACGAAGGCGCGCGTGCTCCTCTTCGGAGAGTCCGGCGAAGCGGACGTACGGGCCGAGAACGTCCGGCTCACGGAGAGCGGACAGCCTTCCTTCAGCCTTCGCACACCCTCCGGGTGCAGTGATGTGACCATGCGCCTGTACGGTGAGCACCACGTGTCGAACGCGCTCGCCGCGGCCGCCGTCGCCCATGAGCTGGGCATGTCCGCAGACGAGATCGCCCGCGCGCTCTCCGAGGCGGGCTCCCTCTCCCGCTGGCGGATGGAGGTCACCGAGCGTCCGGACGGCGTGACGGTCGTCAACGACGCCTACAACGCGAACCCCGAGTCCATGCGGGCCGCCCTGCGCGCGCTCGCGGCGATGGGCAAGGGGCGTCGTACGTGGGCGGTGCTCGGTCAGATGGCCGAGCTCGGGGACGAGGCGCTCGCCGAGCACGACGCGGTCGGACGGCTTGCCGTCCGGCTCAATGTCGGCAAGCTCGTCGCGGTCGGGGGCAGGGAAGCGTCCTGGCTGCAACTGGGCGCATATAACGAGGGTTCGTGGGGTGAGGAGTCGGTGCACGTGTCCGACGCACAGGCGGCTGTCGACCTGTTGCGCAGCGAGCTGCGCCCAGGGGACGTCGTGCTCGTGAAGGCGTCCAGGTCCGTCGGGCTGGAACGGGTGGCGCTCGCGCTGCTCGCCGACGGTACCGAGGGTGAGGTTTCCGCCCGATGATGAAGCAGATCCTGTTCGCGGGAGTCCTCGGTCTGTTCCTGACCCTGGCCGGCACTCCGCTGCTGATCAAGCTGCTGGCCCGCAAGGGCTACGGCCAGTACATCCGCGACGACGGCCCGCGCGAGCACGCCAGCAAGCGCGGTACGCCGACGATGGGTGGTATCGCCTTCATCCTGGCGACGATCGCCGCGTACTTCCTGAGCAAGCTCATCACCGGTTACCCGCCCACCTATTCGGGTCTGCTGGTCCTCGGCCTGATGTTCGGCATGGGCATGGTCGGCTTCCTGGACGACTACATCAAGATCGTCAAGCGTCGTTCCCTCGGTCTGCGGGCCAAGGCGAAGATGGCGGGACAGCTGATCGTCGGCATCTCCTTCGCGGTGCTGGCCCTGATGTTCCCCGACAACCGAGGCAACACCCCGGCTTCCACCAAGCTGTCGTTCATCACCGACTTCGGCTGGAAGATCGGCCCGGTGCTGTTCGTGATCTGGGCGCTGTTCATGATCCTCGCGATGTCGAACGGCGTGAACCTGACCGACGGTCTGGACGGTCTGGCCACCGGCGCCTCCGTCCTCGTCTTCGGCGCCTACACGTTCATCGGCGTCTGGCAGTTCCAGGAGTCGTGCGCCAACGCGACGACCCTGACCAACCCGGGCGCCTGCTACGAGGTGCGCGATCCACTCGACCTGGCCGTGGTGGCCTCCGCCCTGATGGGTGCCTGCCTGGGCTTCCTGTGGTGGAACACGTCGCCCGCCAAGATCTTCATGGGTGACACGGGTTCGCTCGCCCTCGGCGGTGTCCTCACCGGCCTGGCCATCCTCTCCCGCACCGAGCTGCTGGTGGCCATCATGGGCGGCCTGTTCGTCCTCATCACCATGTCGGTGGTCATCCAGGTCGGCTCCTTCAAGCTGACCGGGAAGCGTGTCTTCCGGATGGCTCCGCTCCAGCACCACTTCGAACTCAAGGGCTGGTCCGAAGTCCTTGTGGTGGTCCGATTCTGGATCATCCAGGGCATCTGCGTGATCGTCGGACTCGGCCTCTTCTACGCAGGATGGGCAGCCAAGAAGTGACCAACTGGCAGGGAAAGCACGTCACCGTCGCCGGCCTCGGCGTCTCGGGCATCCCGGCGGCCAAGGTCCTGCACGGCCTCGGCGCCCTCGTCACCGTCGTCAACGACGGCGACGACGAACGGGCCCGTGCACAGGCCGCGGACCTCGAGGCACTCGGCGTCACCGTGCGCCTCGGTGACGGCGCGACCCTGCCCGAGGGCACCGAGCTCATCGTGACCGCGCCCGGCTGGCAGCCGGACAAGCCGCTGTTCACCGCGGCCGCCGCGGCGGGCGTCCCGGTCTGGGGCGACGTCGAACTCGCCTGGCGGCTGCGGGAACTGGACGGCAGGAAGCCGGCTCCCTGGCTCGCGGTCACCGGCACCAACGGCAAGACCACGACCGTCCAGATGCTCGCCTCCATCCTGAAGGCGGCCGGACTGCGCACCGCGGCCGTCGGCAACATCGGCGTCTCGCTCCTCGACGCCGTCCTCGGCGAGGAGGAGTACGACGTCCTCGCCGTCGAACTCTCCAGCTACCAGCTCCACTGGGCGCCCTCGCTGCGCGCCCACTCCGGGGCCGTGCTGAACCTCGCGCCCGACCATCTCGACTGGCACGGCTCCATGGAGGCGTACGCCGCCGACAAGGGCCGTATCTACGAGGGCAATCGCATCGCCTGCGTCTACAACGTGGCCGACAAGGCCACCGAGGACCTGGTGCGCGCCGCGGACGTCGAGGAGGGCTGCCGCGCCGTCGGCTTCACCCTCGGCGCCCCGGGACCCTCCCAACTCGGCGTCGTGGACGGCATCCTGGTCGACCGCGCGTTCGTCGAGGACCGGCAGCGCAACGCCCAGGAGCTGGCGGAGGTCTCCGACGTCACTCCGCCCGCCCCGCACAACGTCGCCAACGCCCTTGCCGCGGCGGCCCTCGCGCGTGCCTTCGGGGTGCCTCCCAAGGCCGTACGGGACGGACTGCGGGCCTTCACCCCGGACGCCCACCGCATCGCGCACGTGGCCGACGTGGACGAGGTCGCCTACGTCGACGACTCCAAGGCCACCAACACGCATGCCGCGGAAGCCTCCTTGGCGGCCTACGAGTCGATCGTGTGGATCGCCGGAGGGCTCGCCAAGGGCGCGACCTTCGACGAACTGGTCGCCCGGTCGGCGAAGCGGCTGAGGGGCGTCGTCCTGATCGGCGCGGACCGCGCGCTGATCCGCGAAGCCCTGGCGCGACACGCCCCCGAGGTACCGGTCGTCGACCTCGACCGGACCGACACTGGGGCGATGCTCGCGGCTGTCCAGGAGGCCAGGAGGCTCGCCGAGCCCGGGGACACGGTCCTGCTGGCCCCGGCCTGCGCGTCCATGGACATGTTCGCCAACTACAACAAGCGCGGTGACGCGTTCGCGGAGGCGGTCCGCGAACTCGGCGCCTGACCTGGCTGCCTGGCCGGGCGAAGCTGGGAGGGACGGACGCGTGACATCGCTGTGGACCGAAGACTCCGATGCCGGTTAGCCGCACCGGCCGCCCTCCCGTGCGGCGGGCCGGCCGGCCCGCCGCCGCCGGGGCGTCCCGCGACAATCCCGTGCGCCGTCTGTACCTGCGGGCCCGCAAGGCCTGGGACCGGCCGCTGACCGCGTACTACCTGATCCTCGGCGGCAGCCTGCTGATCACCGTGCTGGGACTCGTGATGGTCTACTCGGCCTCGCAGATCACGGCGCTCCAGCTCTCGCTGCCCGGGTCGTTCTTCTTCCGCAAGCAGTTCCTGGCCGCCCTGATCGGCGGTGTGCTCCTCTTCGCCGCCTCCCGGATGCCGGTGAAGCTGCACCGGGCGCTGGCCTACCCGATCCTGGCGGGCGCCGTCTTCATGATGGTCCTCGTGCAAGTGCCCGGGATAGGGCTCTCGGTCAACGGCAACCAGAACTGGATCTCGCTGGGCGGCTCGTTCCAGATCCAGCCCAGCGAGTTCGGCAAGCTCGCGCTCGTGCTCTGGGGAGCCGATCTGCTCGCCCGCAAGCAGGACAAGCGGCTGCTGACCCAGTGGAAGCACATGCTGGTCCCGCTCGTGCCCGCCGCCTTCATGCTGCTCGGCCTGATCATGCTCGGCGGGGACATGGGAACCGCGATCATCCTCACGGCCATCCTGTTCGGGCTGCTGTGGCTGGCCGGAGCGCCCACCCGGCTGTTCGTGGGCGTGCTCTCCGTCGCCCTGGCGATCGGCTTCCTGCTCATCAAGACGAGCCCCAACCGCATGTCCAGGCTGGCGTGCATCGGCGCGACCGAGCCGGGGCCGCACGACACCTGCTGGCAGGCCGTGCACGGCATCTACGCCCTCGCCTCCGGCGGGCTCTTCGGTTCCGGCCTCGGTGCCAGCGTGGAGAAATGGGGCCAACTTCCCGAAGCGCACACCGACTTCATCTTCGCCATCACTGGGGAGGAACTGGGCCTCGCGGGGACGCTGTCGGTGCTCGCCCTCTTCGCGGCTCTAGGCTATGCGGGTATCCGCGTGGCCGGACGCACGGAGGACCCCTTCGTGAGGTATGCCGCGGGAGGCGTGACCACCTGGATCACGGCCCAGGCCGTGATCAACATCGGTGCGGTGCTCGGTCTGCTGCCGATCGCCGGTGTCCCGCTCCCGCTGTTCTCCTACGGGGGTTCCGCCCTGCTGCCGACCATGTTCGCCATCGGGCTCTTGATCGCGTTCGCGCGTGACGACCCCGCTGCGCGGGCGGCTCTCGCCATGCGGCAACCCCGCTTTGGCAGAAAGCGGGGTGCGGTGAGAGAGTCCGCAAGGGCCGCGGGGCCCCGGAGATGGAACACGATGCGACGGCGTGCCTCTGCGGCGCGTTCGTCCGGAGAGCGGTGAATTTCGGTGCATGTCGTACTCGCCGGCGGGGGGACCGCCGGCCACATCGAGCCCGCGCTCGCCCTCGCGGACGCCCTGCGCAGGCAGGACCCCACCGTGGGAATCACGGCCCTGGGCACGGAACGGGGCCTGGAGACCCGGCTCGTACCCGAGCGCGGCTACGAACTGGCGCTGATCCCGGCCGTACCGCTGCCGCGCAAGCCCACCCCCGAGCTGATCACCGTCCCCGGGCGGCTGCGCGGCACGATCAAGGCCGTCGAGCAGATCCTGGAGCGGACCAAGGCGGACGCGGTCGTCGGCTTCGGCGGCTACGTGGCCCTGCCCGGCTACCTGGCGGCCAAGCGCCTCGGCGTGCCGATCGTCATCCACGAGGCCAACGCCAGGCCCGGACTCGCCAACAAGATCGGTTCGCGGTACGCGGCCCAGGTCGCCGTCTCCACGCCCGACAGCAAGCTCCGCGGATCCCGCTACATCGGCATCCCGCTGCGCCGCACCATCGCCACCCTCGACCGCGCCGCCGTGCGGCCCGAGGCGCGCGCCGCGTTCGGGCTCGACCCGAACCTGCCGACGCTGCTCGTGTCGGGCGGCTCGCAGGGCGCCCGCCGCCTCAACGAGGTGGTCCAGCAGGCGGCTCCGTACCTCCAGCAGGCCGGAATCCAGATCCTGCACGCGGTCGGCCCGAAGAACGAACTGCCGCAGGTGCACCAGATGCCGGGGATGCCCCCGTACATCCCGGTACCGTACGTGGACCGGATGGATCTCGCGTACGCCGCGGCCGACATGATGCTCTGCCGCGCGGGCGCGATGACCGTCGCCGAACTCTCCGCCGTCGGACTGCCCGCCGCCTACGTCCCGCTGCCCATCGGCAACGGCGAACAGCGGCTGAACGCCCAGCCGGTGGTCAAGGCCGGTGGCGGACTGCTGGTCGACGACGCGGAGCTGACCCCGCAGTGGGTGCAGCAGAACGTGCTGCCCGTGCTCGCCGACCCGCACCGGCTGTACGAGATGTCGGTCGCCGCCAGTGAGTTCGGCCGCCGTGACGCCGACGACCTGCTCGTCGGCATGGTGTACGAGGCGATCGCCTCGCGTCACCGCTAGGACCGCATGAGGGAAGGCAGGGAGCGTGGCCGGACCGAGTACCGCCGAGCGCGGTGAACGGCAGAAGCTGGAGTCCGGCCCGCCCCGGCCGCCCCTCGTCGGGCGGCTCCGCCGCCTTCGTAGGCTCATCATCCTTTTGCTCGCCGTGCTGTTGGCCGGAGCCGCCGCGGTGTGGATCCTCTACGGCTCCTCCTGGCTGCGCACGGAACGCGTGACCGTCTCCGGGACGCGGGTGCTGACCCCCGCCCAGGTGCGCGAGGCGGCCGGCGTGCCGGTCGGATCGCCGCTGGTCTCCGTCGACACGGACGCCATCGAGGCGCGGCTGCTCAGGGAATTGCCCCGGATCGACTCGGTCGAGGTCGACCGGTCCTGGCCGCACGGAATCGGTCTGACGGTGACCGAACGAACTCCCGTCCTCATCGTCCGAAAAGGCGCGAAGTTCGTCGAAGTGGACGCGAAGGGTGTCCGGTTCGCCACCGTTTCACAGGCCCCGAAGGGCGTGCCCGTCCTTGAGCTGGCGGTCTCGAACGGCGCCGCGGCGCGGCGCTTCCCCGCCGGCCGGCTCGTGCGCGAGGCGGTGCGGATCGCCGGGGACATCCCGGACCGGGTCGCCCGTGACACCCGTACCGTCAAGGTCCGTTCCTACGACGCCGTCTCGCTGGAGTTGACGGGCGGCAGGACCGTCGCGTGGGGCAGCGCGGAGAAGGGCCGGGCGAAGGCCAGGACGCTCCTTGCTCTCATGAAAGCCGATTCCGGGGCCCGGCACTTCGACGTAAGTGCCCCCACCGCCCCCGCATCGTCGAGCAGTTGACCCGCATCGGTGCAGGCCAGCACCCTGGTTGGGCAGTGCCAGGCCTGATCACATAGGGTGAAAAGAAAAACGGGAGGTTCGGCGTGTTCGTTGAACGCGCGCCACTTGTCGACTTAGTGTCCTGTTCGGAAGAGTCCAAGGAACAGACACACTGGTAACCCTAAACTTCAGCGTTAGGGTTCGGGTCGGCGTTCGGACCGTCCCATTCGGCATCAGTCGTCGGATCGCGAGCACGCGAGGCGACGACACGTAACTCGAGGCGAGAGGCCTTCGACGTGGCAGCACCGCAGAACTACCTCGCAGTCATCAAAGTCATCGGTGTCGGCGGCGGTGGTGTCAATGCCATCAACCGGATGATCGAGGTCGGTCTCAAGGGCGTCGAGTTCATCGCCATCAACACCGACGCGCAGGCGCTGTTGATGAGCGACGCCGACGTCAAGCTCGACGTCGGCCGGGAACTCACCCGCGGCCTCGGGGCCGGAGCCAACCCGGCAGTCGGCCGCAAGGCCGCCGAGGATCACCGCGAGGAGATCGAGGAGGTCCTCAAGGGGGCCGACATGGTCTTCGTGACGGCCGGCGAGGGCGGCGGCACCGGCACCGGCGGCGCGCCCGTCGTGGCCAACATCGCCCGCTCGCTGGGCGCCCTCACCATCGGCGTGGTCACCCGCCCGTTCACCTTCGAGGGCCGGCGCCGCGCCAACCAGGCCGAGGACGGCATCGCGGAACTCCGCGAAGAGGTCGACACCCTCATCGTCATCCCGAACGACCGGCTGCTGTCCATCTCGGACCGCCAGGTCTCGGTCCTCGACGCCTTCAAGTCGGCGGACCAGGTCCTGCTCTCCGGCGTCCAGGGCATCACCGACCTCATCACCACGCCCGGTCTGATCAACCTCGACTTCGCCGACGTCAAGTCCGTCATGTCCGAGGCCGGTTCGGCGCTCATGGGCATCGGCTCCGCCCGCGGCGACGACCGTGCGGTGGCGGCGGCCGAGATGGCCATCTCCTCGCCCCTGCTGGAAGCCTCCATCGACGGCGCCCGCGGCGTCCTGCTGTCCATCTCCGGCGGCTCCGACCTCGGCCTGTTCGAGATCAACGAGGCGGCCCAGCTCGTCAGCGAGGCGGCGCACCCCGAGGCCAACATCATCTTCGGCGCGGTGATCGACGACGCCCTCGGCGACGAGGTGCGGGTCACCGTCATCGCCGCCGGCTTCGACGGCGGTCAGCCCCCGGCCAAGCGCGAGAACGTCCTCGGCTCGGCTTCGGCCCGGCGCGAGGACCCCGCCCCGTCGCGTCCGGCCGAGAGCCGCCCGTCCTTCGGGACGCTCGGCAGCGTCACGCCCAAGGAGCCGGCTCCCGAGCCTGCCCCGGAGCCGGTCAGCGAGCTGCCGGTGTCCCCGCCGGTCCCGCCGTCCCGCTCCTACTCGGACAGCGCGGCCGAGGAACTGGACGTGCCGGACTTCCTGAAGTGATAGGACAGCGCTCCGCCGCGAGCACCGTGAGCGGCGCCCACTTCGCCTTCACCGACAGGTGGGGCGGGGTGAGCGCCGTTCCGTACGAGGAGCTCAACCTCGGCGGGGCGGTCGGCGACGACCCCGGCGCCGTACGCGCCAACCGGGAACTGGCCGCGAAGGCGCTCGGGCTCGACCCGGCCCGGGTCGTCTGGATGAACCAGGTGCACGGGCCCGACGTGGCGGTCGTCGAGGAGCCCTGGGGCGCCTCGGACATCCCCGCCGTCGACGCGCTCGTCACGGCGCGGCGGGGGCTGGCGCTCGCCGTCCTCACCGCCGACTGCACGCCCGTCCTGCTGGCCGACCCCGTCGCCGGGGTGGCCGCCGCGGCGCACGCGGGACGGCCCGGCATGGTCGCCGGCGTGGTTCCCGCGGCCGTGCGGGCCATGGTGGAACTGGGCGCCGACCCGGCCAGGATCGTCGCCCGCACCGGACCCGCCGTCTGCGGGCGGTGCTACGAGGTGCCGGAGGCGATGCGCGCCGAGGTCGCCGCCGTGGAACCCGCGGCGTACGCCGAGACGAGCTGGGGAACGCCCGCGGTCGACGTGACCGCCGGGGTGCACGCGCAGCTCGAACGGCTCGGAGTGCGCGACCGGGAGCAGTCGCCGGTGTGCACGATCGAATCGGGGGACCACTTCTCGTACCGACGGGACCGAACGACCGGGCGGCTCGCCGGTTACGTCTGGTTGGACTGATGGGGCATGACGGACCGTAAGGCTCAACTCGCCGCGAATCTGGCGAAAGTGGAAGAGCGCATCACGGAGGCGTGCACGGCCGCCGGGCGCAAGCGTGAAGAGGTGACCCTGATCGTGGTCACCAAGACCTATCCCGCGAGCGATGTGCGGATCCTGTCCGAACTCGGTGTGCGTCACGTGGCCGAGAACCGGGACCAGGACGCCGCGCCCAAAAGCGCGGAGTGCTCGGATCTGCCGCTGTCGTGGCATTTTGTCGGTCAATTGCAGACCAACAAGGTGCGTTCTGTGGTCGGTTACGCGGATTTCGTGCAGTCCGTCGACCGTTCCCGGCTTGTCACGGCTCTCTCGAAGGAAGCGGTACGGGCGGAACGCGAACTGGGGTGCCTCATCCAGGTCGCCCTGGACGCGCAGGAGAGCGGACGGGGCGAGCGCGGCGGCGTGGGGGTCGGCGGGGTCGAGGAGTTGGCCGGACTCGTCGCGGACTCCCCGGGACTGCGGCTCGACGGACTGATGACGGTGGCTCCGCTCACCGGCGCGTACGCGGGGCGCCAACAACAGGCGTTCGAGCGGCTGATGGATTTGTCGACTGCCGTGCGCCGGGACCATCCGGCTGCGAACATGGTCTCGGCAGGGATGAGCTCGGATCTCGAACAGGCTGTGGCGGCCGGAGCGACACATGTACGCGTCGGTACTGCGGTACTCGGAGTCCGACCCGGCCTCCGGTAACGTCGCCAAGAAGTCGGACCACAGCAGAAAATATGGTCATTACCGCCAAATGCGGGCATAACGACCTCGTGGATCGCGGGCACTTGGCAGTTCGTCAGCCGATCCACCACAGAGCGGAGGACTCAGAGCATGGCCGGCGCGATGCGCAAGATGGCGGTCTACCTCGGCCTCGTGGAGGACGATGGGTACGACGGCAGAGGATTCGACCCCGACGACGACTTCGAGCCCGAGCTCGACCCTGAGCCCGAGCGTGACCGGCGGCGGCACGAACCGCCGCACCAGTCACACCAGGTGCACGCGTCCCAAAGGGACGAATCGGTACGAGTGGTACAGCCCTCGGCGCCCCGCGACCCGGTGCCGCATTCCGCGTCGCTCGCCGCGGAGTCCGGGCGTCCGGCGCGCATCGCCCCCGTGGCGTCCATCACACAAGAACGTCAGAGCTTGGAGAAGAACGCCCCGGTGATCATGCCCAAGGTCGTGTCGGAACGAGAGCCGTACCGGATCACCACGCTGCACCCCCGGACGTACAACGAGGCCCGTACCATCGGGGAACACTTCCGTGAGGGCACCCCGGTGATCATGAACCTGACCGAGATGGACGACACCGACGCGAAGCGACTTGTCGACTTCGCGGCCGGTTTGGTGTTCGGTCTCCACGGCAGCATCGAGCGGGTGACGCAGAAGGTGTTCCTGTTGTCGCCTGCTAACGTCGATGTCACGGCGGAGGACAAGGCCCGCATCGCAGAGGGCGGGTTCTTCAACCAGAGCTGAGACGCAGGACCGGAACACCGTAGGGAAAACAGGGGAGAGGGAAGCACGGATCATGAGCGTGGTCGGGCAGGTCTTCTACATCGCGCTGATGTGCTTCCTCATCGTGCTGATTTTCCGGTTGGTCATGGACTACGTCTTCCAGTTCGCCCGCTCATGGCAACCCGGCAAGGCGATGGTGGTCGTTCTGGAGGCCACCTACACTGTCACCGATCCACCGCTCAAGCTTCTGCGGCGGTTCATTCCGCCGCTGCGTCTCGGGGGCGTGGCGCTTGACCTGTCCTTCTTCGTGCTGATGATCATCGTCTTCATCTTGATCAGACTTACGCAGAACTTGATGTGAGCGATGTGAACGATACGGTCTTGCCGAATGCCGACGACTACGTTGAGGTGAAGAGATGCCGTTGACCCCCGAGGACGTGCGGAACAAGCAGTTCACGACCGTCCGCCTCCGAGAAGGCTATGACGAGGACGAGGTCGATGCCTTCCTCGACGAGGTCGAAGCCGAACTGACTCGCCTGCTCCGCGAGAACGAGGACCTGCGCGCCAAGCTGGCCGCCGCCACGCGCGCGGCCGCGCAGAACCAGCAGCAGCAGGGTATGCGCAAACCGCCGGAGCAGCAGGACCAGCAGGGCCCGCCGCAGGGTATGCGTGGGCCCGGCGCTCCTGTGCCCGCCGGGATATCGGGTCCGCCGCAGGGAATGGGCGGCCCCATGGGCGGTCCGCCTCAGCTCCCGAGCGGTGCTCCCGCGCTGCCCGCCGGCCCCAGCGGCCAGGGCGGCCCGCAGGGCCAGGGCCCCATGGGCCAGGGTCCGATGGGCCAGGGCCCCATGGGTCAGGGTCCGATGGGCCAGGGCCCGATGGGCCAGGGTCCCGGTCAGATGCAGCAGATGGGCGGCCCCATGGGCCAGGGCCCCATGGGTCAGGGTCCGATGGGCCAGGGCCCCATGGGTCAGGGTCCCGGTCAGATGCAGCAGATGGGTGGCCCCATGGGCGGTCCCATGGGTGGCCCGATGGGCGGTCCCATGGGCGGTCCGATGGGTGGCCCCATGGGCGGCCCCGGTCAGCAGATGCAGCAGCAGGGCCCCGGTGGCGACAGCGCCGCGCGTGTCCTCTCGCTCGCTCAGCAGACCGCCGACCAGGCGATCGCCGAGGCGCGCTCCGAGGCCAACAAGATCGTCGGTGAGGCCCGCAGCCGCGCCGAGGGTCTGGAGCGGGACGCCCGTGCCAAGGCCGACGCCCTGGAGCGGGACGCGCAGGAGAAGCACCGCGTCGCGATGGGCTCCCTGGAGTCCGCCCGCGCCACGCTGGAGCGCAAGGTCGAGGACCTGCGCGGCTTCGAGCGCGAGTACCGCACGCGTCTGAAGTCCTACCTGGAGTCGCAGCTCCGCCAGCTCGAGACGCAGGCGGACGACTCGCTCGCCCCGCCGCGCACGCCGGCCGCCGCGTCCCTGCCGGCCTCCTCCGCGCCGTCGATGGCTCCCGCGGGTGCCGGTGCGCCGTCCTACGGCGGCAACCAGGGCATGGGTGGACCGTCGCAGGGCGGACCGTCCTACGGCGGGCAGCAGCAGATGTCGCCCGCGATGACCCAGCCGATGGCTCCGGTGCGGCCCCAGGGCCCGTCGCCGATGCAGCAGGCGCCCTCGCCGATGCGCGGGTTCCTCATCGACGAGGACGACAACTGACGGCGGCTCGCACGCCATAGGCGTCGGCAGCATTCAGGGCGGGGCCCCCGGAGAGATCCGGGGGCCCCGCCCTTTTGCGTACCCGCGAACGGGCTGTACGGGGCCCAGGAGCCACCGGCGGGGCCGAGTGGACCTTCTCGTGCCCCGCGGTCCCCGAGCGCCCCGTACGAACCCCCGGTGACGCCACCAGCGGAATCCTCCCCCTCGGCCCCAGGGACGGGAACGGCGAGGGCCCGGGGCCGCCAGGAGATCCTGGCGGCCCCGGGCCCTCGGTGCGGGTGGGAGATCCGCGTCACGCCTTGCGGAGACGGAACACCAGGGACAGCCCCTCGTCGGTGAACGCCTCGCCGTACGCGCCGTCGGCCTCGCCCTGGGCGAAGTCCGTGGCGAGGACCTCGTCGGCGATGAGACCGGCGTGCTCGCCGAGCGCCGCGACGACCGCCGGGTCCGTGGAGGTCCAGCGCAGCGCGATGCGGTCGGCCACGTCGAGGCCGCTGTTCTTGCGGGCCTCCTGGATCAGCCGGATCGCGTCACGGGCGAGGCCCGCCTGCCGCAGCTCCTCGGTGATCTCCAGGTCGAGCGCGACGGTCGCGCCGGAGTCCGAGGCGACCGACCAGCCCTCGCGCGGGGTCTCCGTGATGATGACCTCGTCCGGGGCCAGCGTCACGGTCTCGCCGCCGACCTCGACCGACGCGGTGCCCTCGCGGAGGGCGAGGGACAGGGCCGCGGCGTCGGCCTGGGAGATGGCCTTCGCCACATCCTGGACGCCCTTGCCGAACCGCTTGCCCAGGGCGCGGAAGTTCGCCTTCGCGGTGGTGTCGACCAGTGAGCCGCCGACCTCGGAGAGCGACGCGAGGGAACTCACATTCAGTTCCTCGGTGATCTGCGCGTGCAGCTCGGGGTCGAGCGTCGAGAAGCCGGTGGCGGCGATCAGCGCGCGGGACAGCGGCTGCCGGGTCTTGACGCCCGACTCCGCGCGCGTGGCCCGGCCGAGCTCCACGAGACGGCGCACCAGGAGCATCTGGCGCGAGAGCTCCGGGTCGATGACGGACAGGTCCGCCTCGGGCCACGTCGACAGGTGCACCGACTCGGGGGCGTCCGGGGTGACCGGGGCGATCAGGTCCTGCCAGACCCGCTCGGTGATGAACGGGGTCAGCGGGGCCATCAGCCGCGTGACGGTCTCCACGACCTCGTGCAGCGTGCGCAGCGCGGCCTTGTCGCCCTGCCAGAAGCGGCGGCGGGAGCGGCGCACGTACCAGTTGGAGAGGTCGTCGACGAAGGCCGACAGGAGCTTCCCGGCCCGCTGGGTGTCGTACGCCTCCAGAGCCTGCGTCACCTGGTCGGTGAGCGCGTGGAGTTCGGACAGCAGCCAGCGGTCCAGGACCGGACGGTCCGCCGGCGCCGGGTCGGCCGCGCTGGGCGCCCAGTCGCTGGTGCGGGCGTACAGCGCCTGGAAGGCGACGGTGTTCCAGTACGTGAGGAGCGTCTTGCGGACGACCTCCTGGATCGTGCCGTGACCCACGCGCCGCGCCGCCCACGGGGAACCGCCGGCCGCCATGAACCAGCGCACCGCGTCGGCGCCGTGCTGGTCCATCAGCGGGATCGGCTGAAGGATGTTGCCCAGGTGCTTGGACATCTTGCGGCCGTCCTCGGCGAGGATGTGGCCGAGGCACACGACGTTCTCGTACGAGGACTTGTCGAACACCAGGGTGCCGACGGCCATCAGCGTGTAGAACCAGCCGCGCGTCTGGTCGATGGCCTCGGAGATGAACTGCGCCGGGTAGCGGCTCTCGAAGATCTCCTTGTTCTTGTATGGGTAGCCCCACTGCGCGAACGGCATCGAGCCCGAGTCGTACCAGGCGTCGATGACCTCGGGCACGCGGGTCGCGGTCAGACCGCAGCCTCCCTGCGGGCACGGGAAGGTCACCGCGTCGATGTACGGGCGGTGCGGGTCGAGGTCCGACTGGTCGGTGCCGGTCAGCTCGGACAGTTCCGCGCGCGAGCCGACACAGGTGAGGTGGCCCTCCTCGCAGGTCCACAGCGGCAGCGGGGTGCCCCAGTAACGGCTGCGCGAGAGCGCCCAGTCGATGTTGTTGTTCAGCCAGTCGCCGAAGCGGCCGTGCTTGACGGACTCCGGGAACCAGTTGGTCCCCTCGTTCTCCTCCAGGAGACGGTCCTTGACGGCCGTGGTGCGGATGTACCAGGACGGCTGCGCGTAGTACAGGAGCGCCGTGTGGCAGCGCCAGCAGTGCGGGTAACTGTGCTCGTACGGGACGTGCTTGAAGAGCAGGCCGCGGTTCTGGAGGTCCTCGGTGAGCTTTTCGTCCGCCTTCTTGAAGAAGACGCCGCCCACGAGCGGGACGCTCTCCTCGAAGGTGCCGTTCGGGCGGATCGGGTTCACGACCGGAAGGCCGTACGAGCGGCAGACCTTGAGGTCGTCCTCGCCGAAGGCGGGGGACTGGTGGACCAGACCCGTACCGTCCTCGGTCGTCACGTACTCGGCGTTCACCACGAAGTGGGCGGGCTCGGGGAACTCGATGAGCTCGAACGGACGTTGATACGTCCAGCGCTCCATCTCGGCACCCGTGAAGGACTCGCCCGTGGCCTCCCAGCCCTCGCCGAGCGCCTTCTCGACGAGCGGCTGCGCGACGACGAGCTGCTCCTCGCCGTTCGTCACGACGACATAGGTGACACCCGGGTGGGCGGCGACCGCGGTGTTGGACACCAGCGTCCACGGCGTGGTCGTCCACACCAGGAGCGAGGCGCGGCCGGCCAGCGGACCGGAGGTGAGCGGGAAACGGACGTACACGGAGGGGTCGACGATCGTCTCGTAGCCCTGGGCCAGCTCGTGATCCGACAGACCCGTCTCGTCGCGAGGGCACCAGGGCGCCACGCGGTAGTCCTGGACCAGCAGGCCCTTGTCGAAGATCTGCTTGAGCGACCACCACACGGACTCGATGTACTCGGGGTCCATCGTGCGGTAGGCGTCGTCGAGGTCGACCCAGTAGCCCATGCGGTTCGTCAGCTCGGTGAACGCGTCCGTGTGGCGGGTCACGGACTCGCGGCACCGGTCGTTGAACTCGGCGATGCCGAACGCCTCGATGTCCTGCTTGCCGGTGAAGCCGAGTTCCTTCTCGACCGCCAGCTCGACCGGCAGGCCGTGGCAGTCCCAGCCGGCCTTGCGGGCCACGTGGTAGCCGCGCATGGTCCGGAAGCGCGGGAAGACGTCCTTGAAGACGCGCGCTTCGATGTGGTGGGCGCCCGGCATGCCGTTGGCGGTGGGCGGGCCCTCGTAGAACACCCACTCCGGCCGGCCCTCGGACTGCTCGAGGCTCTTGGCGAAGATCTTCTGCTCACGCCAGAAATCGAGCACGGCGTGCTCGAGTGCGGGCAGGTCGACCTGGGCGGGCACCTGGCGGTACGTCGGCGCTGTCATCGGCGAGCTTCCTCCAACGGACTTTCTGCCTTCCGTCGGAGGGACGAGAGCCGTCTTGCTACGGACGCCGTGTGCGGCGCGCTCCCGCGGTACCACCCTCCTTGGCCCTCCGACGCGCCGTTCGTGTCGGTGAGCCCCCTCATTGGGGTCGCGATGCCGGGTCTACTGGCCCCACAGGGGTGTTCTGCCGGCGGCTCCGGGGTGATCTTCACGTCGCGCTGGCCCCCGGGCTTCCACCGTCCCCGGGTCGCTCCTGGCCGCGTACGCCGCTACTCGTCCCCATCCACGCTTCTCGCTGCGCCCAGTGTACGGCGCCCCCGGGCCGCCGGCCGACCGGTTTTCCCGGTCACGGCCGTGGCCTGCGCGGTGACCCGAATGGCGAGGTGCGCGGGTCCGGATCCCGGGACGCCGGTCCCGGCGGATTACCCGGCGGGGAGCTGGGCACAACGGAGGCAGACTCGCCGCGCGGGGCTCGCGTGGCGGGCGAATCGTGGCCGGGTCCCGTTGCCGCGGGCCGGAAGTCGATTTATCGTCCCAGCACGATTCGCGAGCAAGATCACAATATGTGAAGGGGCCGCGGCCATGGTGGCGAAGAAGACCGCCGTACAGCAGTCGGCGTCGGGCAGATCCACGAGTGCGGCGGCCAGGGAGACGGACGGGAAGAAGGACGCGCACACGGCCGGGACGAAGACGGCCGGGACGAAGGCCGCCGGGACCAAGGCGGCCGGGGCGAAGACGCCGGGGACGAAGACGTCCGCGGCGAAGGCGGCCTCCTCCGGGACCGCGTCCGCGAAGGCCGCGGGCAGGAAGACGGCCGGCGGGAAGACCACCGCGAAGAAGGCGGCGACCGCCGCGGGGAAGCCCGCGTCCGGGAGGTCCGCCGCCTCCGCGGCGCGCAAGAGCACGGGCACGGCGAGGAAGAGCACCGGTACGGCCAGGAAGACGGCCGCTTCCGCGGCCCAGGGCGCGGCAGCGGCCGCGAAGACGACGGGAGCCACGACGGTGGTTGCGAAGAAGACCCGTGGCGCGGCCACGGCCGCCAAGAAGGCCACCGCCGTACCGAAGGCGAGGATCGCCGCGGTCGAGCCCGGCGAGCTCGCGGTGCGGCCGGGCGAGGACCCCTGGACCCCGGACGAGGTCGCGGCGGCCCGCGCGGAGCTCCAGTCGGAGGCGCTGCGGCTGCGTGCCGAGATCTCGTCGTCCGAGGAGGCTCTCGCGGGCCTGATGCGGGACTCCGGCGACGGCGCGGGTGACGACCAGGCGGACACGGGTACGAAAAACATCACACGCGAGCACGAGATGGCGCTCAACTCGAACGCGCGGGAAACGCTGGAGCAGACCGAGCACGCCCTGGACCGCCTCGACGCGGGCACCTACGGGCTCTGCGAGAACTGCGGCAATCCCATCGGCAAGGCCCGTATGCAGGCCTTCCCGCGCGCCACGCTGTGCGTCGAGTGCAAGCAGAAGCAGGAGCGCAGGCACTGATCCCCCGGGTGCCGCGGGGGAGCGGCACCGCCTCGCGGCCCCGAGCGCTCCTGAGCACGTGGGCCCGCGAGCGTGTGCCGTACCCTCGTCCTCAGTCAGGAACCTAGGTCGAGGGACTCACTCACGTGGCAGAGGCGGAGCGCATCATCGGTACGCCGGAGATTCCAGGGACGGCGGGGGCCGAACCGGATCACACCGGCGGGAACGCGGCGTCCGGAGACCGGTCCGGCGCCGACGCCCCGGCCCCGGCCGAGCGGCCCCGGGGCAAGCGCAGGATCGCCGTGCTCTTCACGGTGGCCGTGCTGGCGTACGCCCTCGATCTCGTCAGCAAGATGATCGTGGTGGCGAAGCTGGAGCACCACGACTCGATCGACATCCTCGGGGACTGGCTGCGGTTCGAGGCGATCCGCAACGCGGGCGCCGCCTTCGGCTTCGGCCAGGCGTTCACGATCATCTTCACGGTGATCGCGGCGGCCGTGATCGTCGTCATCGCCCGGCTCGCCCGCAAGCTCTACAGCGTGCCGTGGGCCATCGCGCTCGGCCTGCTGCTGGGCGGCGCGCTCGGCAACCTGACCGACCGCGTCTTCCGCTCGCCCGGCGTCTTCGAGGGCGCGGTCGTGGACTTCATCGCACCCAAGCACTTCGCCGTCTTCAACCTCGCCGACTCCGCGATCGTCTGCGGCGGCATCCTGATCGTGCTGCTGTCCTTCCGGGGCCTGGACCCGGACGGCACCGTCCACAAGGACTGACCAGCTCCCCGCCGCCGTACGGGGCCGTCCCGCGGCCCGTACGACGCCGCGGGGAGGCTCCCGCCGGGCACTGGCGTTCGGACGGTGGTCAGGCGGTGTCCGAGCCGTCCGGCATACTCGACGGGTGAGCACCATTCCCGAGATCCGCACCCTGCCCGTGCCCGACGGCCTGGAGGGCGAGCGCGTCGACGCCGCCATCTCCCGCATGCTGGGCTTCTCCCGTACCAAGGCCGCGGAGCTCGCCGCGGCGGGGAAGGTCACGGTCGACGGCTCGGTGGTCGGCAAATCCGAGCGGGTGCACGGCGGCGCCTGGCTCGAGGTCGAGATGCCCGGAGCCCCCGCGCCCGTGCAGATCGTCGCCGAACCCGTCGAGGGCATGGAGATCATCCATGACGACGACGACGTGCTCGTGATCGTCAAGCCCGTCGGCGTGGCCGCGCACCCCAGCCCCGGCTGGTCGGGCCCGACCGTCATCGGCGGTCTCGCGGCCGCCGGCTACCGCATCTCCACCTCCGGCGCGGCCGAGCGCCAGGGCATCGTCCACCGCCTCGACGTGGGCACCTCGGGCCTGATGACGGTCGCCAAGTCGGAGTACGCGTACACCTCGCTCAAGCGCCAGTTCAAGGAGCGCACGGTCGACAAGCGCTACCACGCGCTCGTGCAGGGCCACCCGGACCCGACCAGCGGCACCATCGACGCGCCCATCGGACGCCACCCGAACCACGACTACAAGTGGGCGGTCACGGCCGAGGGCAAGCCCTCCGTCACGCACTACGACCTGATCGAGGCGTTCCGCGCCGCCTCCCTGCTCGACATCAAGCTGGAGACCGGGCGCACCCACCAGATCCGCGTCCACATGTCCGCCCACCGCCACCCCTGCGTCGGCGACCTCACCTACGGCGCGGACCCCACGCTCGCCAAGCGCCTCGGCCTCACCCGCCAGTGGCTGCACGCGGTGCGGCTCGGCTTCGAGCACCCCGCGGACGGCCGCTGGGTGGAGTTCGAGACCGGCTACCCCGAGGACCTCCAGCGCGCCCTGGACAAGGTCCGTGAGGAGAGCAACGCGTGAGCGGCGGTCCGGACGCGGCGACGGGCCTCTCCCGGGCCGTGCGCGGCGTCGCCTACGAGGTGCGGGTCGCCGAGGACGCCACCGACCGTGAGGCCTGCTTCGCGGTGCGCAAGGACGTCTTCGTCGGCGAGCAGGGCGTCCCCCAGGACATCGAGTACGACGCGTACGACCCCGGCGCCCTGCACGTGCTGGCGATCCGCGAGGACGGCGTGCCCCTGGGCACCGGGCGACTGCTGGAGGGCGAGGCCGCCGCGGCGAAGGTCGGCGGGGATCCTGCCGTCGGCTCGCTCGGGCGGCTCGCCGTGACGCGCGAGGCACGCGGGCTCGGCGTCGGCGCCGCGCTCGTCGGGGCCATCGAGGCCGCCGCACGCGCGCGGGGCCTGACCGCAGTGGACCTGCACGCGCAGACCCACGCGCTGGGGTTCTACGAACGGCTCGGATACGTGGCGTACGGTCCGGAGTTCGAGGACGCGGACATGCCGCACCGCGCGATGCGCAAGGCCCTGTGAGCGAGGTATCGCCCTAGCGGCGTGGCACGCTTGAGGTCTGGACCGCCCTTGATCGTCTAGACCCGGAGCGCTGACCGTGGATCAGTTGGCCCTGCTGTTCGTGCTGCTGCTCGGGGCCGTGGTCAGCGTCCCGGTCGGAGAGCGGTTCGGGCTTCCCGCGCCGGTCCTGATGACCCTGCTCGGCATGGTGCTGGCCGTGCTGGAGTTCGTCCCGAACGTGGACATCCCGCCGGAGCTGATCCTGCCGGCGCTGCTGCCGCCGCTGCTGTACGCCGCGGTGCGCCGCACCTCGTGGAGACAGTTCGCCGCGAACCGGCGCCCGATCTTCCTGCTCGCGGTGGCCCTGGTGTTCGTCACCACCCTGGCGGTCGCCGCCGTCGCGAGCGCGATCGTGCCCGGCCTGCCGCTCGCCGCCGCCTTCGCGCTGGGCGCCCTCGTGGCGCCCCCCGACCCGGTCGCGGCGACCGCCGTCGCGGGACAGCTCGGGCTGCCGCGCCGCCTGGTGTCGATCCTGGAGGGCGAGGGCCTCTTCAACGACGTCACGGCCATCGTGCTCTACCACGTGGCCATCGCCGCCGCGGTCAGCGGAACCTTCTCGCCCTGGCGGGCCGGACTCGACCTCGTGCTCTCCGCCGTCGTCGCCCTCGTCGTCGGGGTGGCCCTCGGCTGGGCCGCGAACAAGCTGATGACGCTGGTCGGCGACGCCACCCTGCAGATCGGGCTGACCCTGCTCGTGCCGTACGTCGCGTACGTCACGGCCGAGGAACTGCACGGATCCGGGGTGCTCGCCGTGCTCACCACGGCCCTGTTCCTCGCGGAGTACGCCACCGACGCCGACGACGTCCTGACCCGGCTCGCCGGGTCGACCGTCTGGGACGTGGTGGACACGCTCGTCACCGGCGTCGCCTTCGGGCTCATCGGCCTCGAACTGCACAACGCGATCCGTACGGCGTCGGGCCGCTGGGGCGAGATGCTCGGCTGGGCCGCCACCATCGTGGTCGTGGTCGTGCTCGTACGCCTGGCCTGGCTGCTGCCCGCGACCTGGCTGACCAAGCGGCTGCACGCCAAGCGGGACTACGACGAGGAGATCCCGACCTCGTGGCGGGAGACCGTGGTCATGTGGTGGGCCGGGATGCGCGGGGTCGCCTCCGTGGCCCTGGCGCTCGCGATCCCGCTGGAGATGGACGACGGTTCGCCGTTCCCGGACCGCGACGAGATCGTGTTCATCGCCTTCGGGGTGATCATGGCGACCCTCGTGATCCAGGGGCTCACCCTGCCCTGGCTCGTCAGAAGGCTCGGGGTGCGGGCCGACGAGGACGTCGAGAAGGCCTTCGAGAAGGAGCTCGCGGTACGGGCCGCCAAGGCCGCGAAGCGGAGGCTGCGGGAGATCGAGGAGGTGGAGGAGCTGCCGGAGGAGGTCTCCGAGCAACTGCTGCGCCGGGCCTTCGAGATCGGTGTGCGGATCAGCCCCGACATGGGGGACGAGGAACGCCGCGAGGCGCATGTGCAGCGGGTCCGGCGGATGAAGCGGATGCGGCGGATCCAGGGCGAGATGATGAGCGCGGCCCGGCACGAGGTGCTGTCCGCGCGGAGCGAGCCCGGGGCCGACCCGGAGATCGTGGACCGCGTCCTGAGACACCTGGACGTCCGAAGCCTCCGCTGACGCCCGCCGGGGCGTCCACCGGTGCCGGACGCGTTCGCCGGCACCGGTGGAGCACCCGGGTCAGCCGCGGCCCGGGCCCGTGCGGGGCGGTTCGTGGGCGTGGCGGGCGTGGTGGGGGCGGGACGCCGCCGCCTCCGGCTCCGTGCGGCCCGTACGGGGGCCCTGGCCGGGGAGCAGCGCCGCCTCGGCGGTGTTGACGCGGGGGAGCGCGTAGGGGTGCTGTTCGGTCAGCCAGCGGATCAACTGCTCGCGGACCGTGACCCGTACCGTCCAGATGTCGTCCGCGTCCTTCGCGGTGACCAGCGCGCGCACCTGCATGGTGTTGGGCGTCGAGTCGGTGACGGCCAGGCCGTAGTCGCGGCCGTCCCAGGCCGGGCACTCGCGCAGGATGTCGCGCAGCTTCCCGCGCATCGCCTCCACCGGCGCGGAGTGGTCGAGGTGCAGGAAGACGATGCCGGTCATCTGGGGGGTGCCGCGCGACCAGTTCTCGAACGGCTTCGAGGTGAAGTACGACACCGGCATGGTGATCCGGCGCTCGTCCCACGTCCGTACCGTCAGGAACGTCAGGGTGATCTCCTCGACCGTGCCCCACTCGCCGTCGACCACCACGGTGTCGCCGAGCCGCACCATGTCGCCGAAGGCGATCTGGAGTCCGGCGAAGAGGTTCGCGAGGGTGGATTGGGCGGCGACACCGGCGACGATGCCGAGGATCCCGGCCGAGGCCAGCAGCGAGGCGCCGGCCGCGCGCATCGCGGGGAAGGTGAGCAGCATCGCGGCGGCGGCGACGACACCGACGACCGCGGTGACCACCCGCTGGATCAGCGTGACCTGGGTGCGGACCCGGCGGATCCGCGCCGGATCGCGGTGCGCGTTCGCGTAGCGGCTGTACGAGGTCTCGACGACCGCCGTGGCGATGCTCACCACCAGCCAGGCGGCCGCGCCGATCAGGATCAGGGTCAGGGTCCGGCCGATGCCGATCCGGTGCTCGACCAGGAGCCTCACCTGGGCGTAGGAGCCTCTGAGCAGGGCGGCGAACAGGACGAGCTGGAAGGGGACTCGGCCGCGGCGGAGCAGACCCCACAGGGAGGCCTCGCTGTGCCGGTCGTCAGCCCGCCGCAGCAGACGGTCGACGGACCATCCGATGAGCAGCGTGAGGACGACCGAGCCACCGACGACGATCACCGGGCGCAGTACGTTCTCCATGCCTGAGAAGCTAACCGGCCACCGGCGTCATGAACATGTGTTCTCCGGGCGGAACGGGGTATCCCAGGGGATCGCTCCGGGGCACCCCGGCGACCCCGCCCGGGCCGGCCGGGCGACAGGGACGGGGCATCCGGGCGACCGGCCCGGGTCCACCCCACCGGACGCTCCGGCGCCCACCCCGCCGGACGGCCCGGAGCGGCGCTGTCGGTGCCGGCTGGCACCATGGAGTCCATGAACATCATGCTCTTTCACTCGACCTACGGTCTGCGGCCGGCGGTGCGCGCGGCGGCGGACCGGCTGCGCGCCGCGGGCCACGAGGTGTGGACCCCCGACCTCTTCGAGGGGCACACGTTCGAGACCGTCGAGGAGGGCATGGCCTTCAGCGACGGGATCGGCAAGGACGAGCTGCTCAAGCGGGCGGTCCTGGCCGCCGCGCCCTACTCCGACCGCGGCCTCGTCTACGCCGGCTTCTCCCTCGGCGCCTCGGTCGGGCAGACCCTGGCCCTCGGCGACGAGAAGGCCCGCGGACTCCTCCTGCTGCACGGCACGTCGGACATCGCCGAGAGCGCTTCGGTGGACGAGCTCCCGGTCCAGCTCCATGTCGCCGAGCCCGACCAGTTCGAGACGGACGACTGGCTGAGCGCCTGGTATCTCCAGATGCAGAGAACCGGAGCCGACGTGGAGATCTACCGCTACGCGGGCGCGGGCCACCTCTACACCGACCCGGACCTGCCGGACTACGACGCCGAGGCGGCCGAGGCCACCTGGAAGGTGGCGCTCGGCTTCCTCGATTCGCTGTAGCCCCGGGGGACTACACCGGGTCGTACGTCCGCTCCACCGTCTGCGTGCCGCTGCGCGTGCGGTACGAACGGGCCCAGGACGAGGTCGCGTTCGGGTTCGTGCGGTCGGACAGCACGTAGTAGTCCATCTGCGCGCGGTCGGCCGTGATGTCCAGGACCCCGTAGCCGTGGCGGTCGGTGTCGACCCAGTGCACATGGCGGTTGGCCGCGCGGATGATCGGGGAGGCGACGGCCGAGACGACGCCCTCGGGGACCTTGACGATGTCGTCGAGGTTGTCGGACGTCATCGAGGTGACGACGAACTCCGTGGCGGCGGACGGGGACAGCGGGTACGTACCGGCGTCCACCGGCACGTCGTTGGCCCAGGCCATGTGGATGTCACCGGTCAGGAAGACCGTGTTGCGGATGGCGTTGGACCGCAGGTGCGCGAGCAGTTCGCGGCGGTCGTCGGTGTAGCCGTCCCACTGGTCGGTGTTGACGGCGATGCCCTCCTGCGGGAGCCCGAGGAGCTTGGCGAGCGGCTTGAGGAGGTCGGCGGAGAGCGAGCCCACCGCGAACGGCGAGATCATCACCGAGTTGCCGACCAGCCGCCAGGTGGTGTCCGAGGACTTGAGCCCGGACTTCAGCCAGTCGAGCTGGGCGCGGCCGGTGATCGTGCGCTCCGGGTCGTCGACCGAGCCGCTGGCGGTGGACGCCTGCTGCGACCGGAAGGAGCGCAGGTCGAGCAGCGCGAGGTCGGCGAGCTTGCCGAAGCGCAGCCGGCGGTAGGTGGTTCCGGCGATGGCCGGACGGACCGGCATCCACTCGAAGTAGGCCTGCTTGGCGGCGGTCTGACGGGCCGTCCAGGTGCCCTCGGCGCCCTCGGTGTGGTTGACCGCGCCGCCCGACCAGGAGTTGTCGGCGAACTCGTGGTCGTCCCAGATCGCGACGACCGGCGCCTTGTGGTGCAGGGCCTGGAGGTCGGGGTCGGTCTTGTAACGGCCGTGCCGGGTGCGGTAGTCGGCGAGGGTGAGGATCTCGTTGGCCGGGGCGTGCGGCCGTACGACCGTGCCGCGGGTCCCGTACTCGCCGGACTTGTACTCGTAGATGTAGTCGCCGAGGTGCAGCCAGGCGTCCAGGTCGTTGCGGGCGGCGAGGTGGCGGTACGCCGAGAAGTAGCCGGCCTCCCAGTTGGCGCAGGAGACCACGCCGAAGCGCAGGCCGGCGACGGACGCGTCGGCGGCCGGGGTGGTGCGGGTGCGCGCGACGGGCGAGTCGGTGCCGCCGGCGGAGAAGCGGAACCAGTAGTCGGTGGCGGGCTGCAGGCCGCGGATGTCCGCCTTGACGGTGTGGTCGGTGGCGGCCGTGGCGACGGTGGAACCCGTGGCGACGACGGAGGTGAACGCCTTGTCCCGGGCGACGGTCCAGCTCACCTCGGTGTCCGGGCCGAGCCCGGAGCCGGGTATCGCCTGGGAGGTGGGCGTCACCCGGGTCCACAGCAGGATGCCGTCGGGCAGCGGGTCACCGGAGGCGACGCCGTGCAGGAAGACGGGTGCCTCGGCGGCGCGGGCCGGCAGGGCGGCCGCGAGCGGGGCGGCGAGGACGGCGGTGGCGGCCGCGGCCTTGACGACCGTACGGCGGCGCGGGGCGCGGGAGTTGAGGGCGTCCCCGGGGTTGGTTGATCTGAGTCGACTGGTCACGGGCGATGAGGTTACCGATCAGTACAAGCCAAGAGCGGGCGAACTGGAAAAGTTCGCCCGCTCTTTGGCTTTTCGCCGCTCACGTCACCAGGACCACACAGGTCACCCGGGTCGGCCGCCCCGCTCCCGGTACGGTCCGGGATCGCGCGGGGCCGCCGTGGTGCCGGCCGGTCAGGCCTTGAGGGCCGCGTCGATCGCCGTGGTGAACTCGGCGGCGGTCATCGGGGCGTTCTGGCCGTCCGAGCCGGTGAGCTTCTTGCCGTTCATGACCAGGCTCGGCGTGCCGGTGACGCCGTCCTTGTTGTTGTTCCAGGTCTCGGACATGGCCAGCGCCCAGGCGTCGTACGTGCCCTTCTTGACCGCGTCCTGGAACTTGGCGTTGTTCTTCAGCGCCGGGACGGTGTTCGCGACCTTGATGAGGTAGGCGTCGTCCTTGAACTTGTCGGTCGTCTCCTCGGGGTGGTACTTCGCCGAGTAGAGCGCGCTCTTGTACTCCAGGAAGGCGTCCTGGCTCACGTTCAGCGCGGCGCCCATGGCGCTCATGGCGTTCTTCGAGCCCTCGCCGCGGGAGCCGATCTTGATCTTCCCGCTCTTGTCGGAGTCGCCGTCGAGGAACGTGCCGCCGATGTACTGGATCTTGAACTTGCCGGCGTCGAGGTCCTTCGTGACGGTCGGGCCGACGGTCTGCTCGAAGGAGGCGCAGATCGGGCAGCGCGGGTCCTCGTAGAGCTTCAGGGTCTTCTTGGCGGTGTCCTTGCCGATGACGACGGTCGTGCCGTCCTTGCCCGTGGTGTTCGCCGGGGCGACCACCGTGTCGCTCGCGACGGCCTCCCACTGGGAGGGCTTGTTGTTCTGTACGACGGCGTAGCCGATGCCGCCCGCTATCGCGAGGACCGCGACGAGGGAACCGGCCACGATCCCCTGGCGCTTGATCTTGTCGCGCTTGGCCTGGCGCTCGCGCTCCAGGCGCAGCTTCTCGCGCGCCGCCGTCTTCGACGCCTGGCTGTTCCGCTTGCTCATGGTGGTGTTCTCCATCGGGGACGCGCACAACGTGGTACGCGGAATACGTAAGGGGGACTGCTGGTGCTCAGGGTTCAGGCGGAAACGGCCCTGAGGGGCGGTCCGCGGCGTCCCAGGGAGTGCGTGAACAGGCGGGTCCTGGCGGCGGCCGGCCGGTGCGCGGTGCGAGCCGGCCGAAGGGCCGGGGCCGGCCGTACGGTCACCGCGGCGACGGCGAGCAGCAGCGGCCGGAAGGTCGAGGCGGCCACCGCGCGCACGAGCTGGTCCAGGGCGCGCTCGCCCCGGCGCAGCCACGCGGCGGCGAGCAGGCCGACGGCGACGTGCGCGCCGAGCAGCAGCCAGGCCGCGGCCGGGTCGGCGTGCGTGAGCAGGGCGGCGGCGCGGTCGGGGGCGCCGCCGGTCACCCGGGACAGCGGGGTCCCCACCGTGCCGCCGCACAGCACGTCGAGGCCGACGGAGCGCAGCGGGCCCGCGACCGGGCCGCCCGCCGCGCCGTAACAGACGTGCTGGCCGGTCGTGAACACGGTGTCGGCGGCCAGCTCCAGCGGGACGAGCAGGGCGGCGATGCGGCCGAAGCCGCGCTCGCGGCCCGCGAGCGCGAAGGAGAGCGCGAAGACGGCGGCGCTGATCGCGGCCACGGTGGTCAGCGGCAGCGGCATCCGGGACAGCAGCACGTGCGACGCGGCGGAGAGCGTCACGACGACAGCCGTGAACACGGCCGCGCGCGCGGCTCTGAGCTGGGTCCCGGATATGTCCATAGCAGAGGTGAGTCTCCCACGCGCTCCCGTAAGCGTCCCCTAAAGGGTTCCTGTGCGTTACGGGAGCGTTGTGGGGCGGCCGGCCGTGGGTGACGGTCCGTGGGCGGCCGTGTGCTCTACAGGCCCGGGATCCGTCCGTTGCGGAACAGGTCCACGAAGATCTGGTGGTCGGCTCGCGCGCGGCCGCCGTAGCTGTGCGCGAAGTCCACCAGGAGGTCGGCGAAGCCGTCCTCGTCGGCCGCGATGGCCGCGTCGATGGCCCGCTCCGTGGAGAACGGCACCAGCTCCGAGTGGCCGCTCTCGTCGTCCGCCGCCGCGTGCATCGTGGCGGTGGAGCGGCCGAGGTCCGCGACCACCGAGGCGATCTCCTCGGGGTCGTCGATGTCGCCCCAGTCCAGGTCCACCGCGTACGGGGAGACCTCGGCGACGAGCTGGCCCGCGCCGTCCAGCTCGGTCCAGCCCAGCCACGGGTCGGCGTGCGCCTGCAGGGCACGCTGCGAGATCACCGTGCGGTGGCCCTCGTGCCGGAAGTAGCCGCGGATCGCGGCGTCCGTGATGTGCCGGGAGACGGCCGGGGTCTGGGCCTGCTTGATGTAGATCACCACATCGTTCTCCAGGGCGTCGCTGTTGCCCTCCAGAAGGATGTTGTACGAGGGCAGGCCGGCCGAGCCGATGCCGATGCCGCGGCGGCCGACGACGTCCTTCACGCGGTACGAGTCCGGGCGGGTCAGCGAGGACTCCGGGAGCGTCTCCAGATAGCCGTCGAAGGCCGCGAGGACCTTGTACCGGGTGGCGGCGTCCAGCTCGATGGAGCCGCCGCCCGGGGCGAAGCGGCGCTCGAAGTCACGGATCTCGGTCATCGAGTCCAGGAGCCCGAAGCGGGTCAGGGAGCGCGCGTCGCGCAGCGCGTCCAGGAGCGGGCCCTCGGCGGTGTCCAGGGTGAAGGGCGGCACCTCGTCGCTCTTGGCGCCGGTGGCCAGCGCGTGGATGCGCTCGCGGTAGGCGGCCGCGTACACCCGCACCAGCTCGGTGATCTGCTCGTCGCTGAGCGCCTTCGCGTACCCGATGAGGGCCACGGAGGCGGCGAAGCGCTTGAGGTCCCAGGTGAAGGGTCCGACGTAGGCCTCGTCGAAGTCGTTCACGTTGAAGATCAGACGGCCCTGGGCGTCCATGTACGTGCCGAAGTTCTCGGCGTGCAGGTCGCCGTGGATCCACACGCGCGAGGTGCGCTCGTCCAGGTACGGGCCGCCCCGCCGGTCCTGGTCGAGGTCGTGGTAGAAGAGCGCCGCCGTGCCGCGGTAGAACGCGAAGGCGGACGCCGCCATCTTGCGGAACTTCACGCGGAACGCGGCCGGGTCGGCGGCCAGGAGCTCGCCGAAGGCGGTGTCGAAGACGGCGAGGATCTGCTCGCCGCGTTGCTCGGCGCTGAGCTGCGGGACCGACATCGCTGGGTGCCTCCTGGTGCAGGTGGTGCGTGACATGACGAGGCGGGCGAGCCGCCCCGGGACAAGGGGGTCCGTCCACTTCCAACGGACGAACATACGCGGGAGTGCCCGGGTTCCGGCGTCGAACGCACACGCCGGACGACGGGCCCCCGTACGACGGTACGGATGATCCTCCGCCGAGTGTCAGTCCCGCGTCATAGACTTCGACGCTGACCCCCCAGACTGTCCGCAGCCTGTAACCGATGGTTCTTCCTGGAGGCCGAAACCGTGTCGAAGCCGCCGTTCACGCACCTGCACGTCCACACCCAGTACTCGCTGCTGGACGGTGCCGCGCGGCTGAAGGACATGTTCGACGCGTGCAACGAGATGGGCATGACCCATATCGCGATGAGCGACCACGGCAACCTCCACGGCGCCTATGACTTCTTCCACACGGCGAAGAAGGCGGGGGTCACCCCGATCATCGGCATCGAGGCGTACGTCGCCCCGGAGTCCCGGCGCAACAAGCGCAAGATCCAGTGGGGCCAGCCGCACCAGAAGCGCGACGACGTCTCCGGTTCGGGCGGTTACACGCACAAGACGATCTGGGCGGCGAACCGGACGGGCCTGCACAACCTCTTCAAGCTCTCCTCGGACGCGTACGCCGAGGGCTGGCTCCAGAAGTGGCCCCGGATGGACAAGGAGACGATCTCCCAGTGGTCGGAGGGGCTCATCGCCTCCACCGGCTGCCCCTCCGGCGAGCTGCAGACCAGGCTGCGCCTCGGCCAGTTCGACGAGGCCCTGAAGTCGGCCGCCGAGTACCAGGACATCTTCGGTAAGGACCGCTACTTCCTGGAGCTGATGGACCACGGCATCGAGATCGAGCGCCGGGTCCGCGACGGGCTCCTGGAGATCGGCAAGAAGCTCGGCATCCCGCCCCTGGTGACGAACGACTCGCACTACACGTACGCGCACGAGGCGACGGCGCACGACGCCCTGCTGTGCATCCAGACCGGCAAGAACCTCTCCGACCCGGACCGCTTCCGCTTCGACGGCACCGGCTACTACCTGAAGACGACGGACGAGATGTACGCCGTCGACTCCTCGGACGCCTGGCAGGAGGGCTGCGCCAACACGCTCCTGGTGGCCGAGCAGATCGACACGACCGGCATGTTCGAGGCGAAGAACCTCATGCCGAAGTTCGACATCCCCGACGGCTTCACCGAGGTCACCTGGTTCCAGGAGGAGGTGCGCCTCGGCATGGAGCGCCGCTTCCCCGGCGGCGTCCCCGAGGACCGCCAGAAGCAGGCCGAGTACGAGATGGACGTCATCATCCAGATGGGGTTCCCCGGGTACTTCCTCGTCGTCGCCGACTTCATCATGTGGGCCAAGAAGCAGGGCATCGCGGTGGGACCGGGCCGCGGCTCCGCGGCCGGCTCGATCGTCGCGTACGCCATGGGCATCACCGACCTCGACCCGATCCCGCACGGCCTGATCTTCGAGCGGTTCCTCAACCCCGAGCGCGTCTCCATGCCCGACGTCGACATCGACTTCGACGAGCGCAGGCGCGTCGAGGTGATCAGGTACGTGACCGAGAAGTACGGCGCCGACAAGGTCGCCATGATCGGCACGTACGGCAAGATCAAGGCGAAGAACGCCATCAAGGACTCCGCGCGCGTGCTGGGCTACCCGTACGCGATGGGCGACCGGCTCACCAAGGCGATGCCCGCCGACGTCCTCGGCAAGGGCATCGACCTGAACGGCATCACCGACCCCTCGCACCCCCGCTACGGCGAGGCGGGCGAGATCCGCGGGATGTACGAGAACGAGCCGGACGTGAAGAAGGTCATCGACACCGCCAAGGGCGTCGAGGGCCTGGTCCGGCAGATGGGCGTGCACGCCGCCGGCGTGATCATGTCCAGCGAGCCCATCGTCGACCACGCGCCCATCTGGGTGCGGCACACCGACGGCGTGACCATCACCCAGTGGGACTACCCCCAGTGCGAGTCGCTGGGCCTGCTCAAGATGGACTTCCTGGGTCTGCGCAACCTGACGATCATGGACGACGCCATCAAGATGGTGAAGGCCAACAAGGGCGTCGACCTGGAGATGCTCGCCCTGCCGCTGGACGACCCCAAGACCTTCGAACTGCTCTGCCGCGGTGACACGCTCGGCGTCTTCCAGTTCGACGGCGGCCCGATGCGCTCGCTGCTCCGCCAGATGCAGCCCGACAACTTCGAGGACATCTCCGCCGTCTCGGCCCTGTACCGCCCGGGCCCGATGGGCATGAACTCGCACATCAACTACGCGGAGCGCAAGAACGGCCGCCAGGAGATCACACCGATCCACCCCGAGCTGGAGAAACCGCTCGAAGAGGTGCTGGCCGTCACCTACGGCCTGATCGTCTACCAGGAGCAGGTCCAGAAGGCCGCCCAGATCATCGCCGGGTACTCGCTCGGCGAGGCCGACATCCTGCGCCGCGTGATGGGCAAGAAGAAGCCCGACGAGCTGGCGAAGAACTTCGTCCTCTTCCAGGAGGGCGCGCGCAAGAACAACTACAGCGACGAGGCGATCCAGGCCCTGTGGGACGTGCTGGTCCCCTTCGCCGGCTACGCCTTCAACAAGGCGCACTCCGCCGCGTACGGCCTCGTCTCGTACTGGACCGGCTACCTGAAGGCGAACTACCCGGCCGAGTACATGGCCGCCCTGCTCACCTCGGTGAAGGACGACAAGGACAAGTCGGCCGTCTACCTCAACGAGTGCCGGCGCATGGGCATCAAGGTGCTCCCGCCCAACGTGAACGAGTCCGAGCAGAACTTCGCCGCCCAGGGCGACGACGTGATCCTCTTCGGCCTCTCCGCCGTGCGCAACGTCGGCACGAACGTCGTCGAGTCGATCATCCGCAGCCGCAAGGCCAAGGGGAAGTACGGCTCGTTCCCCGACTACCTCGACAAGGTCGAGGCCGTCGCCTGCAACAAGCGCACCACGGAGTCGCTGATCAAGGCGGGCGCCTTCGACACGATGGGGCACACCCGCAAGGGCCTCACCGCGCAGTTCGAGCCGATGATCGACAACGTGGTGGCGGTCAAGCGCAAGGAGGCCGAGGGCCAGTTCGACCTCTTCGGCGGCATGGGGGACGAGGACACCAGCGAGCCCGGTTTCGGGCTCGACGTGGAGTTCACCACGGACGAGTGGGACAAGGCCTATCTGCTCGCCCAGGAGCGGGAGATGCTCGGCCTGTACGTCTCCGACCACCCGCTGTTCGGCCTGGAGCACGTGCTGTCCGACAAGGCCGACGCGGGCATCTCCCAGCTCACCGGCGGCGAGCACGCGGACGGCGCGGTCGTCACGATCGGCGGCATCATCTCGGGCCTCCAGCGCAAGATGACCAAGCAGGGCAACGCCTGGGCGATCGCCACCGTGGAGGACCTCGCGGGCACCATGGAGTGCATGTTCTTCCCCGCGACCTACCAGCTCGTGTCGACGCAACTGGTCGAGGACGCGGTCGTCTTCGTCAAGGGACGCCTCGACAAGCGCGAGGACGTGCCGCGGCTGGTCGCGATGGAACTCCAGGTCCCGGACCTGTCGAACGCGGGCACCAACGCCCCCGTGATCCTCACCATCCCGGCGCTGAAGGTGACTCCGCCGATGGTCAGCCGGCTCGGCGAGATCCTCAGCCACCACAAGGGCGAGAGCGAGGTCCGCATCCGGCTCCAGGGCCCGAGCAAGACCACGGTCCTGCGGCTCGACCGGCACCGGGTGAAGCCGGACCCGGCGCTCTTCGGCGACCTGAAGGTGCTGCTCGGCCCGGCCTGCCTGGCCGGCTAGCCCACCGCCGCGCGGCGGAGACACGCAGACGCATCGAGGGGCGCATCCGGTACGGGATGCGCCCCTCGATGCGTGTCTGGGCCTCAACGGCCCGCGCGGCGGCCTCAGTTGTGGCCGAAACGCCTCTGATGCTTACGGGCAACATCAGCGGGGCTGCCCTGGGCCTGCGACATCGGCGACTGCTGTGCCTGCGCCGACGACCGCTGGGCCTGCTCCTGCGCACGCTCGGCCTGCGAGGAGCGGTCCTGATGGCCGCCCTGCTTGCGATTCTTGTTCTTGGCCATGGTGATCTGCCTCCTGTGGGGGATCTAGGGGCCAGGGCCGCGACCAGATTCACATAGGCTGACAAGCAGCGCATTTCGTAGAATTACCGTGCGTAATAAGACCTGTCGGCAGGTGTTCTTCCGATCCGCCACGCCGAAGATCGAGTTCCGGCCGTTAACCTCCGCACGGTCGGGCAGACTCCAAGGAAGCCCGAAGCAAACCTCCCGGAAAGAGGGTGGATCGCGTGGACCGCTGCATCGTCCTGGTGGACGCCGGGTATCTGCTCGGGGCCGCCGCGAGCCTCCTCGCGGGGGAGCCGTCCCGATCCCGGATCACCGTCGACCACACCGCCCTCATCCAGGGTCTGCGGGAGCGCGCCGAGTCCGACACCGAACGGCCCCTGCTGCGCATCTACTGGTTCGACGGCGCCCCCGACCGCGTACCCCAGCCCGAACACCGCAGGCTGCGCGTGATGCCCCGGGTCACGGTGCGCCTCGGCGCCCTGACCCGCAGCGACGGGCGGTGGGCGCAGAAGGGCGTGGACGCCGCCATGCACGCCGAGCTGACCGAGCTCGCGCGCAACCGGGCCTGCTCCGACATCGTCCTCGTGACCGGCGACGGCGATCTGCTGCCGGGCATGATGGCCGCCAAGGAGCACGGCGTGGCCGTCCACCTGTGGGCCGTCCAGGCCGCGGACGGCGACTACAACCAGTCCGAGGACCTGGTCGCCGAGGCCGACGAGCGGCGGGTGCTCGACCGTGCCTGGATCATCAAGGCGGTCCGCGCCAAGGAGGTCGGCGGGGTCTGCGCCCCGCCGCCCGTGCCGCGCCCCGAGATCGCCGCCATCCTCTCCGCGCCGCTGCCCGAGTCCGCGCTCGCGGCCGCCGCCGAGCGCTCCGCCCAGGAGACCGAGCACCACCAGGCGGCCGAATCGCCGAACGGCACCCAGGAACGGGTGCCCTCGGCCAAGGGAGTCCCCACACCGAAGGACCTGGCCGCGCTGCGCGGACCGGGCACCCAGCCCGCCCAGCACCCCGCCAACGCCACGCTGCGCTGGTCCTCGGACAAGGGCTGGGTCGACCGGCCCGGCGCCACCGCGGAGTCCCCCGAGGCCGCCGCGCTGCCGACGCTCGCCCAGCTCACCTCCGCCGAGCAGCGCTGGGCGGACCGCGAGGAGGACATCACCACGGTCGGCGGCGACCCGTACGAGGTGGGCCAGGTCTTCGCGCGCCGCTGGATGGGACGCCTCACCGACCCGAGCCATCTGCAGAAGCTGTCGGCGATGTACCCGCGGGTCCCCCACCGGGTGGACGGCGAGCTGCTGCGCTACGCCGCCCGCTTCGGCCTGCTCGCGCACAAGGACGACCAGATCGACGAGCACGACCGGTACGCGATCCGCGCCGGATTCTGGCGGGAGATCGACGTGCGCACGGCGACGGAGCACGCGCCCGCGGGGGAGTGATCCCCGGCCCCGGACACAGGCCGCGCAGGCCTTCGCCCGGGGCCCGCCACGGCCCCGGGCGCATCCCGGGGCTCCGGACCACGTACTCTCGTCCTTCGTGAGTACGCGCACGGCACAGACGGCCCCTACGGGACAAAGGGGCGATGTCGTGTGCGCCGTGCGAGGTCTCACCAAGACCTATCCGGCCGTCCGCGGCCGCCGCGGACGACCCGCCACGCCCGAGGTCAGAGCCACCGACGGGGTACGTCTCGACATCCGCCGGGGCGAGATCTTCGGACTGCTCGGGCCGAACGGCGCCGGCAAGTCCACCCTCGTACGCCAGCTCACCGGGCTGATGCGCCCCGACAGCGGCAGCGTCGAGATCCTCGGGCACGACATCGTGCGCCACCCCGAACGGGCCGCCCGCATCCTCGCCTACCTCGGTCAGGAGTCCACCGCCCTGGACGAGCTGACCGTGTCCCTCGCCGCCGAGACGACCGGGCGGCTGCGCGGGCTCGACCTGCGCGCGGCACGGGCCGAGCGGGACGCCGTCCTCGACGAACTGGGCCTGACCGCGCTCGCCTCCCGACCCCTGAGGAAGCTCTCCGGCGGACAGCGCAGGCTCGCCTGTTTCGCCGCGGCCCTCGTCGGGCGGCGCCCGCTGCTCGTCCTCGACGAGCCCACCACCGGCATGGACCCGGTGGCCCGGCGCGCCGTGTGGGCCGCCGTCGACCGGCGACGCGCGGAACACGGCGCCACGGTCCTGCTCGTCACCCACAACGTCATCGAGGCCGAGACGGTCCTCGACCGGGTCGCCGTCCTCGACGAGGGACGGGTCATCGCCTGCGACACCCCGGCCGGGCTCAAGGAACAGGTCGCGGGCGAGGTGCGGGTCGAGCTCGTCTGGCGCGAGAACGCCCCGCTGCACGTCCCCGAGGTCGCCGCGCTGCGGGACCGCGCCGTCGAGTCGGGCCGCCGCTGGACGCTGCGGCTCGCGCCCGAGGAGGCCCGCGCGGCCGTGGCCACGGTCACCGGCGGCGCCGCCTTCGCCGCACTCGACGACTTCACCCTGGCCACGCCGAGCCTGGAGGACGTGTACCTGGCACTCGGCGGCCACGCGACGCAGGGACTGGTGAAGGCGTGAGTGTCCAGGGCGTGGAATCCGTACGGGAGAGGGGCGTCGTACGTGAGCGGAACAGGACGGCTGCCGACGAAGGGGAGCAGTTCGACGTGAGTGCCGTACCCGCTGGAGTTCTGCCGGGCAGCGCGCTGCCCCTGGCCGAGTACGCCGGCACGGCCGCGGAGCTGGGGCCGCGGGCGCGGCTGTGGCCCTCGCTGGCCGCCGTGTACCGGGCGCAGCTCTCCCGCGCCCGTGTCGCCCGGATCCCGCTGCTGTTCGTGGCCACCTTCCAGTCCCTCGGCATCATGATCATGATGCGGGGGGTGGTGGACGGAGGCGCCGAGGCGCGGGCCGTGGTCGCCGGCTCCACCGTCCTGGTCGTCGCCTTCGTCGCGCTCAACCTGCTCGCCCAGTACTTCGGGCAACTGCGGGCGAGCGGCGGGCTCGACCACTACGCGACGCTGCCGGTGCCGCCCGCGGCCGTGGTGCTCGGGGCCGCGGCCGCGTACGCCTCCTTCACCGTGCCCGGCACCCTCGTCACGGCCGTCTTCGGCTGCCTGCTCTTCGGGCTGCCGCTCGCCCATCTGTGGGTGCTGGCCGCGGTCGTCCCCCTGTCGGGCGCCGCGCTCGCCGGGCTCGGGGCCGCGTTCGGGCTGCTCGCGCCGCGGCCCGAGCTGGCCACGCTGCTCGGCCAGATGGGCATGTCCGCGGCCCTGCTGCTGGGCGTCCTCCCGGCGGACCGGATGCCGGCCCCGGTGCAGTACCTCCGGGACCTGCTGCCCTCGACCTACGGGGTCGAGGCCTTCGCCCGCACCTTCGGCCCGAGTCCGGACTGGGCCGCCGTCGTCGGCGATCTCGCCGTCTGCGGCGGGGTCGGGGTGGTCTCGCTGGCCCTCGCGGCCTGGGCCTACCGCCGGGCCGCCGTGCGGTGACGCGGCTCCGGTGACGCGGCCCACAGCGGGGCCTGGCACGATGGCAGGGTGACCGCTCCGCTGACTCCACCTCCCCCGCCGCACGAACAGTCCCCCGAGGATCGGCGGCCACCGCACCCTGCCTGGCAGACTCAGCCCGCTCCCGGCCCCGCGGGTCACCCCGTGTACCCGGGCGCGTACGAGGTCTCCTACGGACAGGACGGACCCGGCATGAAGACCGAAGTGCGGGAGGCCGCCGTGATCACGGTCGTGGTCGCCCTCGCGGGGGCTCTGCTCGGGGTGCTCTGGGCGTGGCTGACCCCCCATGTGCCGCTGGTCGCGGACGCCACCGCGGTGTATCTCAAGGACACCGAGGGGGAGCAGGCGATCGGGGTCGACGGAACCTTCACCCTGCTCGCGCTCGGCTTCGGAGCGCTGAGCGCGCTGGTCGTGTTCCTCGTGCGGCGGCGCGGCGGTGTGCCGCTGGTGATCGCGCTCGCCCTCGGCGGACTGCTCGGCTCGCTGCTCGCCTGGCGGGTCGGGATCTGGCTCGGCCCCACGCAGAACGTGGTCGCGCACGCCAAGGCCGTGGGCAAGGGCGTCACGTTCTCCGCGCCGCTGAAGCTCGGCGCCAAGGGCGCGCTGCTGGCGTGGTCGCTGAGCGCGCTGGTGGTCCACCTCGGCCTCATGGCCCTGTTCGGCCCCCGCGACCCCGACCCGTACCAGCAGCAGCCCTACCCGGCCGCCACGCCGCCGAAGGGGCCTCCGGCCGCCTAGGGGCCGCCGAAAGGACTTCAGGCCCCAGAGCCTGTCGCAGAGCCTCGGGGAGTCAGGGCCGGTCCGGACGCCGTGGGAACGGCTGCCGGGCCGGCCTTCCCGCGTACGGCGGGGGTCAGGCGGGACGGCGGCCGTGGTTGGAACGGCCCTTCTTGATGCGCCACTTGCGTTTGCGGGTTCTCTTCGACATGCCCCTCGTGCTTAACCGAGGAAGGGGCATCCGTCGAGGGGCCGCGCGGGCGGTGCCGCCCCCGGGCGCCGCGGGCCGGTCACGTCCGTCCGACGGGTGCGGACACCGCCTCCGTGAGTTTCGCGAGGTCACCGGGGGAGAGCTCGACCTCCAGGCCGCGGCGGCCCGCCGAGACGCAGATCGTGGCGTGCCCGGAGGCCGAGGAGTCCAGGACGGTACGGAGCCTCTTGCGCTGGCCGAGGGGCGAGATGCCGCCGCGCACGTACCCCGTCGTGCGCTCGGCCGCAGCGGGGTCGGCCATCGCCGCCCGCTTGCCGCCCACGGCCGTGGCGAGGGCCTTGAGGTCGAGCGAGCCGGCCACCGGGACGACCGCGACCACGAGCGCGCCGTCCACGTCCGCCACCAGGGTCTTGAAGACCCGCTCAGGCGACACGCCCATCGCCTCGGCCGCCTCCTCGCCGTAGGACGGGTGGGAGGGATCGTGCTCGTAGGCGTGGACGGTGAACGGGACGCCCGCCTCCGTCAGCGCCACCGTGGCGGGGGTGCCCCCGGACTGCTTCTTCGCCTTCTTGGCCATCGACCTTCTCGCAAGCGTCAGTTCAGGCTCGTCGGGCCGCGCGTCAGGTCCGACGCGGGCAACGACGGCAGATTACGGATGATCGCCGTCTCCGCGCGCAGCACCCGCAGCTCCTCGCGCAGCCGGGAGGCCGTGTCGGGGGCCTGGAGCAGCCGCTGCCGGGCCGGCACGTCCAGCATCACGGCGGCGGCGACGAGATAGGAGACGACAGCCGGTTCGTCCGGCAGGTCCGCGCCGGTCGACAGCGAACGCTCACGCGCCCCGGCCAGCCGCTTCTGGTACTGCCGGAAGGCCCGCAGGACACCCTCGGCGAGCGCGCCCGCCTCGTCGCCCGGGTCCTCGGGCAGTTCCTCGAGCTCGGCCGTCAGGAACGCCCCGGAGGCGTCCACCGACAGCAGCCGGACCCGTGTCGTGCCGGTCGCCAGCACCTCGAAGCTGCCGTCGGCGCGCTCCCGGATGGTGGCCGCGTCCGCGACGCAGCCCACCTCGTGGAAGGCCGCGAGCGGATCGTCCCCGAAGCCGGCGGCGGGCCCGCGGTCGGGCACGGCGCTCCCGTCGGGCATGCCGGGCGCACTGGGCGAGACCTCATGGCCGTCGCGGATGGCGACGACGGCGAATCGGCGGGATTCGTCCTCGGGCGTCTTGAGCAGCTCGCGCATCATGGCGCGATAGCGCTCCTCGAACACGTTCAGAGGAAGCACGAGCCCGGGGAAAAGCACCGAGTTCAGGGGGAAGAGCGGGAGCCGGACGGTGGTCACGACGGGAAAGCCTAATGGTCGACGGAGCGGAGGAGTCCGCCGTACCCGATCCGCGGGAGCCGGCCGGGGGCGCCGTCGCGCAGCGGAAGGCCCGAGGCGACCTCCAGACGGACCCCGTCGCGCAGCTCCAGATACTGGCCGAGCGGGTCGTCGGAGACCTTGGCCCAGGGGAACGAGGTCACGTACGGGCCGATGAGGCGGAGCTGCTCCAGGGCGTCCTGCCAGCGTTCCAGCCGGACCAGGACGTACGTCAGCAGATTGCGCACCTCGGCGGGCCACGGGTCGGCGGCGGCGTAGCAGGCCGACACCGAGATCGCGAGGTCGGCCGCGGCGTCCAGGCGCTCGCGCGGCACCTCGGGACCGCCGCCCTCGGTCAGATAGGCGAAGGCCGCGCGCACCGGCAGCGCCTGGACCAGGGAGCCCGGCAGGGCGTCCTGCGCGGCGGGCTCGGCGAAGTCGAAGCACTCGCTGTGCGAGCCATACCAGGCGGCGGAGAGGTACTGGAGCGCGGCCACGTGGCAGCCGTAGTGGTGCGGGGAGCGCCGGACGGCCTCGGCCCAGAGCTGCTCGAACTCGGTGTGCCGGACGTTGGTGCCGCGGGCGTGGTCGAGGGCGATCCGCCACGGCACCGGGTCGCGCGGGGCGCCCTCGGCGGCGGACGTGATCAGCGGGCCGACCTCGCGCAGCAGTTCCACCCGGGCGGGGGACTCCCAGCCGCGGCGGACGGCCAGTTCGGCCCTGACGAGGAGGACGTCCGGGTCGTGCGGGTCGTCGGCCTGCCACTGCCGGAGCCATTCGTCGCGGGAGCGGGCGAAGGCGGCCAGGCGTACGGCGTACCGGTCGCGGTTCTCCCACTCGGCGGACTCGCGGGTCGCGGCCAGCAGTGCCGCCGCGGGGGCGTAGTCGCCCTGGGCCGCGGCGACCAGCGCGGGGCCGAGGCGGTGGTCGGGGGCGTCGAGCATCACCTCCTCGTCGGCCGGCATTCCGGCGGCGAGGCGTGAGGTGTGCCGTGCCATCCGGGCGGTACGGAGGAGCGCGCTCAGCAGTGCCATGGTGTCGACCATTGAAAACCGCAGGTCGGAGCAGGGCCAGAGGCGATCGGTGACGCTTTCGTAAAGCCGATTGGTTGTGCGCGCCGGGGTCAAGGACCGGTAAAAGCATGTCGGCCCATCAGATGTGCGGGAAGTCACCCCGCCGGATGGGCGGGAAGGCGCCTTGTCGGACTGCGGGACCCCGTCGGATGTGCGGAAGCCCACGCTGTCCTCGCGACCCCTGAGCGGCGGTTCGGCCCCGGCCGTGTCCCGGGACGGCGTCAGCCGCGGCGCAGCAGCCGGGTGGCGCCGGCGGCCACCGTCGTGGCCAGGATCCAGCCGAGGAGGACCACCACCGCGGCCAGCCACTGCCAGCCGCCGCGCAGTTGCCAGAACCCGGCCTGGCCCAGGTCGATGACCGGCAGCAGCAGGTCCAGCGCGTACAGCGAGGCGTTCCAGGCGGGGTGCCCGTCGGTGTTGACCGGCCGCCGGTCGGCGTGCGCGAAGGCGATCGACGTCGCCGCCCACAGCACCGCCATCCACAGGGCGGCCCGGCCCGGCCGGTATCCGTAGGCGACCGTCCAGTCCTGGGCGTAGCCCCAGAGCTTGGCGGCCGGCGGCAGGGTCTCGCGGCGGCGGCGCTGCTTGGCCAGCAGCACCTCGCGGGCGTCCTCGTCCTCACCGGAGTCGCGCAGCACGGCGGCGAGGCGCTCGTACGGCTCCGGGGCGTACTCGGCGGTGGCCGCCGCCACCCACTCCAGACGCCGGGTCAGCGGGAAGGCGCCCTGCGGGACCAGGTTCTCGTACGTGAAACCGCCCATGTGCAGGCTGCCGGGGCCCGGCCAGCTCGACGCCCGGTCGACCAGGTTGACGATCCGCGCGCCGGACAGCACGACCTTGCCGCGTTCGGGCCGCTCGCCGAGGAAGCGCAGCTCGGGCGTCTGGACCCGCAGCAGCGACAGCCCCTGGTCGTCGTCGAAGGCGAAGCGGGCCCGGTCGAGGTCGACCGCGTCACCGAAGCGCCCGTCGTCCAGACGGATCCCGCCCTGGCACTCGAACCGCTGCACCAGGGTGCCGCGCGCCGGGGTGGTGCCGCTGGTCACCAGCGGATTGCCGAGGCCGGCGGGAGTCATGTAGAGCGTGCGGTTGACGGTGAGCTGGGGGGCGTTGAGGGCGAGCCGGGTGTACGGGTTGCGGAGCCTGCTGCCGCGCAGGCTCAGCGACACGCCGACGGTCGCGCCGCGCAGACTGAGCTCACCGTGCGACTCCAGCATCTCGGCCTGGAGGTCCTGTCCGACGGTCATGCCGTCGCCGGTGATCGACTGCCCGCGCCGGTCCCGGTAGACGACCGCCTGGTTGAGCAGCAGATCCGTGCCGATGTGCGCGTCGGTCAGCCGTACCCCGTTGTGGAAGTGGCAGCGCGGCAGATGCAGGTCGCCCTCGGTGTGCAGCCGGGCCGCCTCCAGCCGGGGCACCGCGCAGTCCACCAGCCGCAGCGTCGTGAAGCGGGACTCCGGCAGCAGCACCTCCTTCTCGAACCGGCACCCCTTCAGCTCCACGTACGGCACCACCGTGCCGCCCGCGAGGTCGAGCACGCCGGTGATCCGGACGCCCGTCAGCTTCAGGGAGGCGACCCGGCCCTGGAGGGCGGGCGGCCCGTCCAGCAGCAGCCAGGCCACTATCCGGGCCCGGACGCTGCGCTCGGGACCCCAGGGATGGCCGCCGTGCGGATCGTCGACGGCCCTGTCCCCGCTGCGCAGGTCGTACACGCTGCCGTTGCGGAAGGCCTGCCACATCCCCGCCTCGGCGGCGGTCAGCTCGTCCGGCAGGTCACCGGCGCGCAGATCGGCACCCTCGGTCACGGCATGTCACTTCCTCCCCTGCTACTCGCGGGTTCGTACGGTCCTGCAATGCCCGCTCAGTGACCGCGCGAACGCTCCTGGTGAAGGGGATCTTCCGCGGAAGGGGAAGCCGGCTTGTATCAGCCACTGATACAGGCGTCCGGCGCCCTCCCGCGGTCTGAGAGAATTGAGTCCGTGATCTCCCGAATCGATCTGCGCGGCGACGCCCTCCCCGAGGGCCCCGCCCTGCGCGACCTGCTGCCCCGAGCCGACTTCGACGTCTCGGCCGCCCTGGAGAAGGTGCGGCCGATCTGCGAGGCCGTGCATCATCGGGGCGACGCGGCGCTGATCGACTACGCGGAGAAGTTCGACGGAGTACGGCTGGAGTCCGTACGTGTTCCGGCCCAGGCCCTCGCCGACGCCCTGGAACAGCTCGACCCGGACGTGCGCGCGGCCCTGGAGGAGTCCATCCGCCGCACCCGTCTCGTCCACCGCGAGCAGCGCCGTACGACGCACACCACCCAGGTCGTGCCCGGCGGCTCGGTCACCGAGAAGTGGGTGCCGGTCGACCGGGTCGGGCTGTACGCGCCCGGCGGCCGCTCGGTGTACCCGTCGTCCGTGATCATGAACGTGGTCCCGGCCCAGGAGGCCGGGGTCGGCTCGATCGCGCTCGCCTCCCCGGCCCAGTCCGCGTTCGGCGGCCTGCCGCACCCGACGATCCTGGCCGCCTGCGCGCTGCTCGGCGTCGACGAGGTGTACGCGGCCGGCGGTGCCACGGCCGTCGCGATGTTCGCGTACGGCACCGAGTCCTGCCCCTCGGCCGACATGGTCACCGGCCCCGGCAACATCTGGGTCGCCGCGGCCAAGCGCTACTTCACCGGCAGGATCGGCATCGACGCCGAGGCCGGCCCGACCGAGATCGCGGTCCTCGCCGACGACACCGCCGACCCGGCGCACGTCGCCGCCGACCTGATCAGCCAGGCCGAGCACGACCCGCTCGCCGCCGCCGTCCTCGTCACCGACTCGCCGGCCCTCGCGGACGCGGTCGAGAAGGAGCTGGAGCCGCAGATCGCGGCCACCAAGCACATCGACGACCGGATCGTCCCGGCTCTCAGCGGCAGGCAGTCCGCGATCGTCCTCGTCGACGGCATCGACGAGGGCCTCAGGGTCGTCGACGCGTACGGCGCCGAGCACCTGGAGATCCAGACCGCCGACGCGGCCGCCGTCGCCGACCGGGTCAGGAACGCCGGAGCGATCTTCGTCGGCCCCTGGGCCCCGGTCTCGCTCGGCGACTACGCGGCGGGCTCCAACCACGTCCTGCCCACCGGCGGCTGCGCCTGCCACTCCTCGGGCCTGTCCGTCCAGTCCTTCCTGCGCGGCATCCACATCGTCGACTACACGAAGGACGCGCTCGCCGACGTCGCCCATCACGTGGTGACGCTGGCGGAGGCGGAGGACCTGCCCGCGCACGGCGCGGCAGTGAAGGCAAGGTTTGTCGGAGACGAACAAGTGTCGCGCGGCTGGAAGGTACCCGAGGGCAAGTGACCGGCATCGACGATCTCCCCGTACGGGACGAACTGCGTGGCAAGACCCCCTACGGCGCACCGCAGCTCGACGTCCCCGTACGCCTGAACACCAACGAGAACCCGTACCCGCTGCCCGAGGCGCTCGTCGAGCGGATCGCCGAGCGGGTCCGTGAGGCCGCCCGCGGACTCAACCGCTACCCCGACCGGGACGCGGTGGAGCTGCGCACCGGGCTGGCCGCCTATCTGACGAAGACCGGCAAGCACCCCGTCGGCGTCGAGAACGTCTGGGCCGCCAACGGCTCCAACGAGGTCATCCAGCAACTGCTCCAGACCTTCGGCGGCCCCGGCCGCAGCGCGATCGGCTTCGAACCGTCGTACTCGATGCACGCGCTCATCGCGCGCGGCACGGGCACGGCCTGGATCTCCGGCCCGCGGGGCGAGGACTTCACCATCGACCTCGCCGCCGCCGAGCGGGCCATCGCCGAGAACCGGCCCGACGTCGTCTTCGTCACCACCCCCAACAACCCCACCGGCAACGCGGTCCCGCCCGAGACGGTCCTCGCGCTGTACGAGGCCGCGCAGGCGGCGAAGCCGTCCATGGTCGTGGTCGACGAGGCCTACATCGAGTTCAGCCACGGCGACTCGCTGCTGCCGCTGCTCGAAGGACGGCCGAATCTCGTCGTCTCCCGGACGATGTCGAAGGCCTTCGGCGCGGCCGGACTGCGCCTCGGCTACCTCGCCGCCCACCCGGCGGTCGTGGACGCCGTCCAGCTCGTGCGGCTGCCGTACCACCTCTCGGCCGTCACCCAGGCGACCGCGCTGGCGGCCCTGGAGCACACCGACACCCTCCTCGGGTACGTGGAGCAGCTCAAGTCCGAACGGGACCGGCTGGTCACCGAACTGCGCGCGATGGGCTGCGAGGTGACCGAGTCGGACGCGAACTTCGTGCAGTTCGGACGGTTCGCCGACACCCACGCGGCCTGGCGGAGGATCCTCGACCAGGGCGTCCTGGTCCGGGACAACGGGGTACCGGGGTGGCTGCGGGTCTCCGCCGGAACCCCGAAGGAAAACGACGCGTTCCTCGACGCGGTACGTGAACTACTGGGATCCACGGGGGAGAACCCCGCATCCCCGAAGGAGCAGAGCGCATGAACCGCGTAGGACGCGTGGAGCGGGTGACGAAGGAGACGTCGGTCCTCGTCGAGATCGATCTCGACGGCTCCGGCAAGGTCGACGTGGCCACCGGCGTCGGCTTCTACGACCACATGCTCGACCAGCTCGGCCGGCACGGTCTGTTCGACCTCACCGTGAAGACCGAGGGCGACCTGCACATCGACTCGCACCACACCATCGAGGACACCGCCCTCGCCCTGGGCGCCGCCTTCAAGCAGGCCCTCGGCGACAAGGTCGGCATCTACCGCTTCGGCAACTGCACCGTCCCGCTGGACGAGTCGCTCGCCCAGGTGACCGTCGACCTGTCCGGCCGCCCGTACCTCGTGCACACCGAGCCCGAGAACATGGCGCCGATGATCGGCGAGTACGACACGACGATGACCCGGCACATCCTGGAGTCCTTCGTCGCCCAGGCCCAGATCGCCCTGCACGTGCACGTCCCCTACGGACGCAACGCGCACCACATCGTGGAGTGCCAGTTCAAGGCGCTGGCCCGGGCCCTGCGTTACGCCTCCGAGCGCGACCCGCGCGCAGCCGGCATCCTCCCCTCCACTAAGGGCGCACTGTGACAGGCCTTTCCAGCATTCTCATCGTCGTCGGTCTCTTCCTCGCCGGAGGGATCTACTCCTTCGTCAAGCAGGACATGCCGAAGAGCCTCGTCGTGCTGCTCTCCATCGGTGCCGCGATGTGCCTCGTCGCGGGCGTCATGCGGCTGGAGGTGTGGAGTTGAGCGAGTCGAAGAAGGTCGTCGTCTTCGACTACGGCTTCGGGAACGTGCGTTCCGCCGAGCGCGCCCTCGCCCGCGCGGGCGCCGAGGTCGAGATCACCCGTGACTTCGACACCGCGATGAACGCGGACGGACTGCTCGTACCGGGCGTCGGCGCCTTCGCCGCCTGCATGCAGGGCCTCAAGGAGGCGCGGGGCGACTGGATCATCGGCCGCCGGCTGTCCGGCGGACGCCCCGTCATGGGCATCTGCGTCGGCATGCAGATCCTCTTCACCCGCGGCATCGAGCACGGCGTGGAGACCGAGGGCCTGGACGAGTGGCCGGGCACGGTCGGACCCCTGGAGGCCGACGTCGTGCCCCACATGGGCTGGAACACCGTCGACGCCCCGGAGGGCTCGGAGGCCTTCGCCGGCCTCGACGCCGACGCGCGGTTCTACTTCGTCCACTCCTACGCCGTCCACGACTGGTCGCTCGAAGTCGGCAACCCGCTGCTGCGCGCCCCCCTGGTCACCTGGTCCACGCACGGCAAGCCCTTCGTGGCGGCCGTCGAGAACGGCGCCCTGTGGGCCACCCAGTTCCACCCCGAGAAGTCCGGCGACGCCGGCGCCCAGCTCCTCTCCAACTGGATCGGAACACTGTGAGCAAGCTCGAACTCCTCCCCGCCGTCGACGTCCGCGACGCCCAGGCCGTCCGCCTCGTGCACGGCGAGTCCGGGACCGAGACCTCCTACGGCTCCCCGCTGGAGGCCGCCCTGGCCTGGCAGAGCTCCGGCGCCGAGTGGCTCCACCTCGTCGACCTGGACGCCGCGTTCGGCACCGGCGACAACCGCGCGCTGATCGCCGAGGTCACCAAGGCGATGGACATCAAGGTCGAGCTGTCCGGCGGCATCCGCGACGACGACACCCTCGCCGCCGCGCTCGCCACCGGCTGCACCCGTGTCAACCTGGGCACCGCCGCGCTGGAGACCCCCGACTGGGTCGCCAAGGTCATCGCCGAGCACGGCGACAAGATCGCCGTCGGCCTCGACGTCCGCGGCACGACCCTGCGCGGCCGCGGCTGGACCCGCGACGGCGGCGACCTCTACGAGACGCTGGCCCGCCTCGACTCCGAGGGCTGCGCCCGCTACGTGGTCACGGACATCGCCAAGGACGGCACGCTCCAGGGCCCGAACCTGGAGCTCCTGCGCAACGTGTGCGCGGCGACCGACCGTCCGGTGGTCGCCTCCGGCGGGGTGTCCTCGCTGGACGACCTGCGGGCCATCGCCGAGCTCGTGCCGCTCGGTGTCGAGGGCTCCATCGTCGGGAAGGCCCTGTACGCCAAGGCGTTCACCCTCGAAGAGGCCCTGGCGGCGGTAGCCCGGTGAGCGCCGTACGCCGCCTTTCGACCGGCTCTCCGGCGGAGGAGGCCTTCGGGTACTCCCGCGCGGTGGAGCTGCCGAACGGCCTGGTGCTGGTGTCCGGCTGCAGCTCGATCATCGACGGCGACGTCGTCGAGGACGACCCCTACGAGCAGACGGTCAACGCCTTCGGCGTCGCGTTCGCGGCCCTGGAGCGGATCGGCCTGGGACGCGAGGACGTCGTCCGCACCCACATGCACATCACCCATGCCCGGGACGTCGAGGAGGTCGGCCGCGCCCACAAGGCGCTGTTCGACGGCATCCGCCCCGCCGCCTCCATGATCATCGTCGAGGGTCTGGTGGACCCCCGGCTGGTGGTCGAGGTCGAGGTGGAGGCGTTCCGCGCAGACCACACGGAGCGGGGAGAAACCCAGTCATGACCCTGGCGGTCCGAGTGATTCCCTGCCTGGACGTGGACAACGGCCGGGTCGTCAAGGGCGTCAACTTCCAGAACCTGCGGGACGCGGGCGATCCCGTCGAGATGGCCAAGGTGTACGACGCCGAGGGCGCCGACGAGCTCACCTTCCTGGACATCACCGCGTCCTCGGGCAACCGTGAGACCACGTACGACGTGGTGCGCCGCACGGCCGAGCAGGTCTTCATCCCGCTGACGGTCGGCGGCGGTGTCCGCACCGCCGAGGACGTCGACAAGCTGCTGCGGGCCGGCGCCGACAAGGTCGGCGTCAACACGGCCGCCATCGCCCGCCCCGACCTCATCCGCGAGATCGCGGAGCGGTTCGGGCGGCAGGTGCTCGTGCTGTCGGTGGACGCGCGCAGGACCGAGGACGGTTCCTTCGAGGTGACCACCCACGGCGGCCGTCAGGGCACCGGCATCGACGCCGTCGAGTGGGCGCACCGGGCCGCCGAGCTGGGCGCGGGCGAGATCCTGCTCAACTCGATGGACGCCGACGGCACGAAGGACGGCTACGACATCGAGATGATCGAGGCCGTACGCAAGCACGTCACGGTTCCGCTGATCGCCAGCGGCGGCGCGGGCCGGCTCGACCACTTCCCGCCGGCCGTCGGGGCGGGCGCCGACGCGGTGCTGGCCGCGTCCGTCTTCCACTTCGGCGACCTGCGGATCGGCGAGGTCAAGGAGACCCTGCGCGAGGCGGGGCATCCCGTCCGCTGACGGTTCCGGCCGGGGGCCTTCACCAGGTCTTCCGGCGGCCGACCTCCCGCCGGTGGCGGCCACCGGCGGGTACGGCTCACGTCACGTCATGCCATGCCACGGCCCGCACCCGGGCGGCCTTCGCCACCGGGTGCGGGCCGTGGCCGTTTTCCGGGGCCGGTAGGACCGGTGGGGTCGTGTCCGTGGGCCGGCGCGGTCGTGCCGCGGGGCGGGCGCCCTCGTGTTCCCGGGAGGCGCGTTCGCGGAACGGGGTGCTCGTCGTGGGCGGCGAAGTCCCTTTCCGGGGAGGTGTGTTCTCGGGGCGGGGGCGTTCGGCGGCGGGCGGCGGGGACTTCTTGGGAGGCCGGGAGCGGAGCCGGGCGGGTGGCCGGTGATTCTGCCGATGTGCGGGGTGGGCGCGGGGGCGGACAGTGGCCAGCGCACCCACGGAGACGACCCCCCGCCGTGACGTGACGAGCGCCCACCGGTACCCCGTGCCGGGGCGGCGCCCGGACCGCGGCGGGGGGTCTCTCCTCCCTCACCCCGCCCACCGAGAGGACGCACCCACCGTGCAGCAGCCGAACCGCGCACTCCCCGTCGCACCCGTCGGAACCGAACCGTCGCCCCGCCGACCGCACCGGCTGACCAGCCGTCTGGTGCGGGCCGGACTCGCGGTGCTCCTGGCCGCGGGCGGCCTCGTCGCCGCGCAGGCCACCGGAGCGCAGGCCGTCGTCGGAGCACAGGCCGTCTCGGCGCAGGCCGCCGCGAACCCGTACGAGCGCGGCCCCGCCCCCACGGTCGCCAGCATCGAGGCCTCCCGTGGTTCCTACGCCGTGTCCACCACCACCGTCTCCTCCCTGTCCGTGAGCGGCTTCGGCGGCGGCACGATCTACTACCCGACCTCGACCGCCGACGGAACCTTCGGCGCGGTCGCCATCTCGCCCGGGTACACCGCCTACCAGTCCTCCATCTCCTGGCTCGGGCCCCGGCTCGCGTCACAGGGCTTCGTCGTGTTCACCATCGACACCCTCACCACGCTCGACCAGCCCGACAGCCGTGGCAGGCAACTGCTGGCCGCGCTCGACTACCTGACGCAGAGCAGTTCCGTGCGGACCAGGATCGACAGCAGCAGGCTCGGCGTCATGGGCCACTCCATGGGCGGCGGCGGCACGCTGGAGGCCGCGAAGAGCCGTCCCTCGCTCCAGGCGGCGATCCCGCTCACCGGCTGGAACCTGGACACCACCTGGCCGGAGATCAAGACGCCGACACTGATCGTGGGCGCGGACGGCGACACGATCGCACCGGTCGCCACGCACTCCGAGCCCTTCTACGCGAGCCTGCCCAGCACGCTCGACAAGGCGTACCTGGAGCTCAGGGGTGCCACGCACTTCACGCCCAACAGCTCGAACACGACGATCGCGAAGTACAGCATCTCGTGGCTCAAGCGATTCATCGACAATGACACCCGCTACGAGCAGTTCCTCTGCCCGCTGCCCCAGGCCTCGCTGACGATCGCCGAGTACCGGGGCAACTGCCCGCACACCTCCTGACCCGCACCGCACGATCCGCACCGCACAGTCCGTTCCGCACGGTCCGTCCGTGCGGGGGTGGCGGCCGCCGAACCCGGTGGCCGTCACCCGCGTGCGCGTCATGGGACCTCGGCCCGCGCTCCGTGCGGGGGCATCGCCGGGGCCTTGCCGGGGCCATGCCGGGTCCTTGTGCGGGCGCACAAGCCTTCCCTACCGGGCGTGGGACCCTGCCCAGTGATGGCCGTGTCCGTGCAGGTCAGCGGGGGTTCAGTAGCCGCCCGGGCAAGCGAACGCGGGGCTTCCGCCGTTGTTTACGCAGAAGTAACGTGACGGCGTGACCGGAAACGTGACTGCGCGCATTCCCCTCGGGGCGCCGGCCCGGCCCCCGTTACCGCCGCCCGGGATGTCCCGCCCGCCCCGGGCACGTTCCGCGCCTGCCGGGCCCGGGTCGCCCGGCCCCGTCGAGACGCCCGTGAGCCCGGTCGGACCCGTCGACGTCGAGGGGGCCGGTCCGGCCGAGGCGGTGCTTCTGGCCCTGGTGGTGGCCGAGTCGGAGCGGGACGCGAGAGCCGGCGGGGTGGAGGCCGCGGTGGTTCTCCGGGCGGCCGAGGCCTGGGGCCTCGGGGCGGGTGTCCTCGATGCCGCCGAGGCCGCGGGGCACCTCCGGCTCGACGGAGGTCGTATCCGATTCCCCGATCCGCGCCTGGCCCGTACCGTACGGGCCTCCGTCCCGCCCGCCCGCCGGCGTGCGGCGCACCGACTGCTGGCCGACGCCCACACCGGGGGCCCGGGCACCCTGCCCGTCCTCTTCCACCGGGCGTCGGCGGCCGTCGCTCCCGCCCCGGGGTTCGGTGACGCGCTCGCCGTGGCGGCACGGTCGCGGGACGGACGGCCGACGCACGCGGAGCGCGCGGCGGCGTGGGCGAGGGCGGCCGAACTCGCCGTCGACCAGGAACTGCGCGCCGTCCGCCTGGTCGAGGCGGCCGACCAGGCGCGGCTGGCCGGACTGCCGCATCGCGCGCGGGAGTTGCTCGCCCGGGCCGACGGCGAGCGTCCGGCCGGCGCGGTGCGCGGCGCGGCCCGACTGGTGAGCGGGCTGCTCGCGCTCCAGGACGGCCCGGTCGCCGACGCGCGCGAAGTGCTGCTGCTGGCCGCCGCGTCGCTGGACCCGGCCGACCCGCCCCGCGCCCTGGCCGCCCGGCTCGCCGCCGTCGAGGCGTCCTGGGTGACGGGAGACGCGGCGGCCTGCGTGGAAGCCCTGGACCAGGGTCCGGCGCAGCCGGGATCCGACCCGCTGCTCGCGGCGTACCGGGCGGGGATGTCCGCGGTCGTGCACGGCCGCCCGGACGCCGGCCGGCTGCCCTTGCGCGAGGTGGTGGCCGGGGTCGCGGCCGGGGTCCACGACGCCCCCGAGGCCCTGCTGCGGGCCGGGAGCGCCGCCCTCGTCGTCGGGGACCTCGCCGCCGCCGCCCGCGCCAACTCCCGTGCCCTCGCCGTCGCCAGGGACCGGGGCCCGTACATCCTGGTCGCCCAGGCGCTGGAACGGCTGGCCTACGGGGAGCTGCGGGCCGGCCGTCACGCCCGTGCCCGCGCCCACGCCGAGGACGGCCTGCGCACGGCGCTCGGCGCCGGCCAGGACAACCTCGCGGCGCACCACCACGCGATCCTCGCCCTGGTGGCGTCCGTGGAGGGCTCCCCGGAGGCCGTCGCCGAGCACGCCGCGGCCGCCGAACACGTCGCCGCGGCCCACGGTCTGGCCCAGGCGGCCACGCTGTCCCAGTGGGCCCGGGCCCGCGCCGACCTGGCCCGCGGCCGGCTTCCCGAGGCCGCGGCGCGGCTCGGCCCCCTGGTCGGCGCGGGCCCGCGTCGCGGTCACTTCGCGGTACGGATGCTCGCCGTCCCCTGCTTCGTGGAAGCCGCGGCCCGTACCGGACAGACGGAGGCCGCCCGTGCGGCGGTCGCCGCGTTCGCCCGCTGGGCCGAGCAGAGCGCGGATCCTCAGGCCCCGGCCCAACTGGCACGCTGCCGGGCGTTGCTGAGCGGACCCGAGGACTGCGAGGCGCTGTTCGCCGCCGCGCTGGCCCGGCACGAAGCCGTGGCCGGGGACTTCGAGCGCGGCCGCACCCAACTCCTCTACGGGTCCTGGCTGCGACGGCGGCGCAGGCCCGGCGAGGCGCGCGGCCGGCTGCGGGACGCGCTGGTGTCCTTCGAGCGCGGCGGGGCCCTCGGCTGGGCCGCTCAGGCGCGGGCGGAACTGCGGGCCACCGGGGACGCAGGACCGGGTGAACCCGCCGGTCAGCTCACGCTCCTGACGCCCCAGCAGCTCCGGATCGCCCGCTGCGTGGCCGAGGGAGCCACCAATCGCGAAGTGGCGCTGCGCCTGTCCGTGAGCCCCCGCACCGTGGACCACCACCTGCGCAATGTCTTCGCCGCCCTGGGGGTCCGCTCCCGCGTCGAGCTGTCCCGTCTGGTGGACCGGGCCGAGAAGACCACCGCAGACCCCTAGGTACCGACCGGGCGGTATGTCATCCTGCGGGATCAGGAGGTCCGGGCCACCCGTGTGCCGCGCGTCGGCCGAACGGGCGGCCCGGCCGAGCCGACCCCGGTGGAGGACAGCGATGCAGCACCTCGTACCCGCCCACGTCCGGTCCCAGCCCGGGCCCCGGCCCCCGGCCGGGGCCACTCGCCCGGCCGTCGACGCCGAGGCGCTCTCGGTGCTGCACCGCGCCGCCCGTGCGCTGATCGCGGGGCTGCCCGAACTCTCCGAACGCCTGGTGGACCTCCTGGTGGCGCGTGAACCCGCGTACCGCGCGGCCATGGAGACGGACGCGGAGAGCGTGCGCGACGAGGTGCGGCGCTCGCTGCGGCTCAACGTCGGTTCCCTGATCCAGCCCGGTGAACTGCGCGAGGCCGCCCGCCGCTGCTCCTGGGCCATCGGCAGGACCCGCGCCGAACGCGGCCTTCCGCTGGACGCGTTGCTGCGCGCCTTCCGGCTGGGCGGCGGCATGATCTGGCAGGAACTCGTCGACGAGACGACCCGTCGGCATCCCTCTGACGCGCGTCTGCTCGTGCATGTCGCCGCCGACGTCTGGAACTTCGTCGACGACCACTGCGCCGTGGTCGCCGACGCCTACCGGCAGACCGAGCGCGAGCTGATGTGGCGCAGGGAGAACCGGCTGCGGCTGATGACGGCCGCGCTCCTCGACGGCACCGCCAGGATCGCCGATCTGCCGGCCACCGCCGCCGCCCTGGGGCTCCCCGAACAGGGCCGGTACGCGGTGGTGCTGGTCCGGCTGCCGGCCGGCCGGGCGTTCGCGGACGTACGCGGCCAGGTGGGCCTCTCCGGCCTGCGGGTCCTCTGGTACCGCGACCGGGACCGCGACGCCGAGGGCAACTACGGCATCGTCTTCCTCGGCGACCGTCCCCACGACGAGGGCCGCGACGAGGGCGACGACGGGGGCTGGTCCGGCCGCGGGCACGACGGAGGTCTCCTCGACGCGGGTCCCGGACCGGCGTCCGCTCCGGCGCAGACCCCGGCGTCCACCCCGGAGGACGGAGCGGGGCCGGGCGGCGCGGATCGAACGGGTGGCGCGGACCGTGCGGGCGGTGTGGACCGTGCGGGCAGGGGGGAGGGTGCGGGCCGGACGGACGGTGCGGAGCGTGCGGGCCGTGGCGAGCGCGCGGACGGCCGGGGCGGTGAGTGCCCCGGGACGCACGGGCCCGGCCTGGACGCGGGGGAGATCGCCCGCCGGCTGTCCGCCCCGCCGCCGGCCCGGGTCGGAGTGAGCCCGGTCGTGGAGGGGCTCGCGGCGATCGGCGACGCCCGCCGCCTCGCCGACACCGCGCTGCGTGCCTGTCCGCGCTCCGGCGGAACCATCGTCCTGGAGGAGCACCTGCCCGCCGCGCTCGTCGTCTCCGCGCCGGTCCTCGGCGCGGCGCTCTCCGAGCGGGTCCTCGGGCCGCTGCTGCGCCTGGACCTGTCCGACCGGGACATCATGCTGGACACGCTGACCGTCTGGCTCGCCTGCGACGGTTCCGCCCAGCGGGCCGCGGGCCGCCTCTACTGCCACCGCAACACGGTCCTGAACCGGCTGCGCCGCTGCGAACAGCTCACCGGCCGCTCGCTGACCCGGCCGGCGGACGTGGTCGAACTGTCGCTGGCCCTGGCGGCGCATTCCCTGCTCGATCCGTGAGGGCTCCCCTCCCGGAGGCGAGATGCGAAAGGAAAGTTGCGCAATATTGGTTGCGCAACTTTTCCTTCGTATCTACCGTGAAGGCATGACACGCAAGGAAGACCGCCGGATCACGGACATGGGCACGCTCAAGGCGATCGCCCATCCGCTGCGCATGCAGCTCTACCGCGCCTTGCACATCGCGGGCGCCGCCACCGCCTCCCAACTGGGGGAGCAGGTCGACGAGGCGCCCTCGCTGGTCAGCTACCACCTGCGCAAGCTCGCCGAGCACGGGCTGATCGAGGAGGCGGAGCCGCGCAGCGGGGACGGGCGCGAGCGCTGGTGGCAGCCCGCGTCGGAAGGGCTGAGCGTCCACGACGAGGACTTCCGGAGCGCGCCGGAGACGGCCGCCGCCCACACCGCGTTCGCGCGGCTCCTCGTCGACCAGCGCGCCGACCTCTACCGGCGCTATCTGGACGAACGGCACGCCTGGGGCCCCGAGTGGGGCGGCGCGTCCTCCGACACCGAGTCCACCCTGCGACTGACGCCGGCCGAACTGGCCGAGCTCAACCAGGAGTTGCTCGCCGTTGTGCGGAAGTACGACGAGGCGGGCCGCGCGAACGAGGCGGCCGGTGACACCGAGGGACGCGAGAACGTCGCGCTGCACATGTACGGATTCCCGTTCCGTGTCTGACCCCGAGAGCACGTCCGCCGCGAAGGGGCCCGGCCCCGTGACCGCGACGAAAGGACCGGACTCCGTGACCGCGCCGAAAGGACCCGGCCCCGTGACCGCGACCGTCATACCGAGCCCTGCCCAGGACGACGCCCAGGCCCCCGCCAGGCCCGCCCACCGCGACGGCAACGTCCTGCGCTGGCTCGGTGCCTACACCTCGTCGATGATCGGCGACAACGTCTACTACATCGCCCTGTCCTGGGCCGCCGTCCAGGCGGGAAGCCCCTCCCAGGCCGGGCTCGTGATGTCCGTCAGCGCCGTCCCGAGGGCCCTGCTGATGCTGGGCGGGGGAGTGGTCGCCGACCGCTTCGGGCCGCGGAAGGTCGTCATCGGCAGCGACGCGGTACGCTGCGCGACCGTGCTGGCGGTCGCCGCGCTGCTCTTCGCGACCAGCCCGGGACTGTGGCTGCTGGGCCTGGTCGCCGTCGTCTTCGGCGTCGTCGACGCCGTGTTCATGCCCGCCGTCGGCGCCCTGCCCGCCCGTGTCACCGGCCGTGACCAGCTCGCCCGGGTGCAGGGCATGCGGGGGCTCGCCGTCCGCTCCGCCAACGTGCTCGGCGCCCCGCTCGGCGGGCTCGCCGTCGCCCTCGGCGGCGCGGCCGCGGCGTTCGCGCTGGCCGGCCTGCTCATCGCCGTGTCGCTGCCGCTGCTGATCTCCGTACGCATGCGGGAACTCGCCCCGTACGACGAGACGGACAAGGCCGGCCGCACGGCCTGGAACGACCTCCGCGACGGTCTGCGCTACATCCGCGGCCACCGCGTCCTCGCCCCGCTCATCGCGGTCATCGCCCTCGGAGACCTCGGCTTCGTGGGACCGCTCAACGTCGGACTGACCCTGCTCGCCGACCGGCGCGGCTGGGGCGCCTCCGGGATGGGCTGGGTGATCGCCGCGTTCGGGACCGGCGCCGGAGCCGCGGCCCTGCTGCTGACCCTGCGCGGACGGCTCCCGCGCGCGGGCACCGTCGCCGGCGTGGCCATCCTCGTCGGTTCCGTGGCGATCGGCGCCCTCGCCTTCGTGCCGGGCGTCGCCGGGGCCGTCGGTGTGGCCCTGCTCGTCGGACTGCTCGCCGGGCTCAGCGGCGCCCTGTGCGGAGCGCTGATCCAGACCTGGTCCGACCCCGCCTACCTGGGCCGGGTCAGTGCCGTCGCCGGCATCGTCAGCCTCGGCCTCGCGCCGCTCAGCATGCCGGTGACGGCCGCCGCGATCGGCTGGTGGGGCACCGGCCCGGTCTTCGTCACCAGCGCCGCCGTGTGCGGCCTCGGCGGGGTCCTCACCCTGTGCGTACGCGACCTGCGCCGCGCCGAACTGCCCCACTGACCGACGCCGCCGTCCCCCGCCCCACCGACCGGCGCCGCCGTCCCGACGGCCCGGCCCGCCCGGCGGACCGCCGACACCCACCCCGCCGGGCCGGGACCGGCCGCCCCCTCGTGGGCGGCGTTCGCCCCTGCCGGGCGGGCTCCGGGTCCCCGGCTCCCGGCTCCCTCAGATCCCGAGCTGCTTCGCCTCGTGGAGCTTGGTGATCGCGTCCTTGTCGCCGTCCAGCTCGACGTCCGCCACAGCCTGCCGGCCGAACGCGAACAGCAGCAGCTCCGAGGGCTCGCCCGTCACCGTCACCACCGGCGTCGCCTTGTTCAGCACCGTCGTCTGGCCGTTCGGGCGGCGCAGCACCACACCGGTGGGAACGCCGCGGCCCATCAGCCGGGCCGTGCGGTCCAGGCGCGACCACAGGGCGTCCTGGAACACCCCGTCCAGCTCGCGCGGCGTCCAGCCCGGCTGCGCCCGCCGCACGTCCTCGGTGTGGACGTAGAACTCCACCACGTTCGACGCCTCGTCCAACTGCTTCAGCGTGAACGGCGAGAACCGCGGCGGCCCCGTACGGATGAGCCGGATCAGCTCCTCGTACGGCTTGTCGGCGAACTCCGTCATCACCCGCTCCAGCCGGGGCGCGAGCTGTTTGACGACGAGACCGCCCGCGGCGTCGGGGCGGCGCTCGCGCACCACCACGTGTGCGGCGAGATCCCGGGCGTTCCAGCCCTCGCACAGAGTGGGGGCGTCCGGTCCCACGGCTTCCAACAGATCGGCCAGGAGGAGCCGTTCGCGCTTCGCATGGGTCGACATGCCAGCCAGCCTACGACCGGGCGGCCGCCCCGCCCAGTGGAGAGCGCGGCACGACCGGCCGGGTCCCACCTGTGGACGAACGCGAGGTCCGGCCTGTGGACAACGGCCGGGCGGGCCGGCCCGGCGCGGCACAATGGCATCCATGACCAGCACGCCTCCCGCCAGCAGCCTGGACCCCGAGATCGCCGCCCGCCTCAAGCGCAGCGCCGACGGACTCGTCCCCGCCATCGCCCAGCAGTACGACACCGGTGAGGTGCTGATGCTCGGCTGGATGGACGACGAGGCGCTGCACCGCACCCTCACCACCGGCCGCTGCACCTACTGGTCGCGCAGCCGCCAGGAGTACTGGGTCAAGGGCGACACCTCCGGCCACTTCCAGCACGTCAGATCCGTGGCCCTGGACTGCGACGCGGACACCCTGCTGGTGCGCGTCGACCAGGTGGGCGCCGCCTGCCACACCGGCGCCCGCACCTGCTTCGACGCGGACGTGCTGCTCAAGGACACCGGCGACGGCACCGAGGCCGCCGATTCCGGCGCACCGGCCCGGAATCAGTAAGGTCAGCCGCCATGGACCTCGAGACGTTCCGCAAGCTGGCCACCGACCGCCGTGTCATCCCCGTCAGCCGCAAACTGCTCGCGGACGGCGACACGCCGGTCGCGCTCTACCGCAAGCTGGCCGCCGAGCGCCCCGGCACGTTCCTGCTCGAATCCGCTGAGAACGGCCGCACCTCCCTGTCCTGGTCCCGCTACTCCTTCGTCGGCGTCCGCTCCGCCGCGACCCTCACCGAGCGGGACGGACAGGCGCACTGGCTCGGCACCCCGCCCGTCGGCGTCCCCGTGGACGGCGATCCCCTCGCGGCCCTGCGCGCCACCATCGAGGCGCTGCACACCCCGGGGACCGAGGGACTGCCCCCGTTCACCGGCGGCATGGTCGGCTATCTGGGCTACGACATCGTGCGCCGCCTGGAGAAGATCGGCCCCGGCGAGCGGGACGACCTGAACCTGCCCGAGCTGACCATGCTGCTCACCAGCGACCTCGCCGTCCTGGACCACTGGGACGGCTCGGTCCAGCTCATCGCCAACGCGATCAACCACAACGACCTGGACACCGGCGTCGACGAGGCGTACGCGGACGCCGTCGCCCGGCTGGACGCCATGGAGGCCGACCTCTCCCGGCCGGTGTCCCAGCCGCCCGCCGCGCTCCCGCCCTCCGAACTCCCCGAGTACACCGCGCTCTGGGGCGGCCCCGACTTCCAGGACGCCGTCGAGGACATCAAGGAGCGCATCCGGGCCGGCGAGGCCTTCCAGGTCGTCCCCTCCCAGCGCTTCGAAACCCCGTGCACGGCCAGTGCGTTGGACGTCTACCGCGTCCTGCGGGCGACCAACCCGTCGCCGTACATGTACCTGTTCCGCTTCGACGGCTTCGACGTCGTCGGCTCCTCCCCGGAGGCCCTGGTCAAGGTCGAGGACGGACAGGCCATGGTGCATCCCATCGCCGGCACCCGGCCGCGCGGCGCGACCGTCCAGGACGACCAGGCCCTCGCCGACGAACTGCTCGCCGACCCCAAGGAACGCGCCGAGCACCTCATGCTCGTCGACCTCGGGCGCAACGACCTCGGACGGGTCTGCGAGCCCGGTTCCGTCGAGGTCGTCGACTTCATGTCCATCGAGCGGTACTCGCACGTGATGCACATCGTCTCCACGGTGACCGGCCGGGTCGCCGCGGGCCGTACGGCCTTCGACGTGCTCACCGCCTGCTTCCCCGCCGGAACGCTCTCCGGGGCGCCCAAGCCGCGCGCGATGCAGATCATCGACGAACTGGAACCGTCCCGGCGCGGGTTGTACGGCGGCTGCGTCGGCTACCTCGACTTCGCGGGCGACTCCGACACCGCCATCGCCATCCGTACGGCCCTGCTGCGCGACGGCACCGCCTACGTCCAGGCCGGTGCCGGCATCGTCGCCGACTCGGTCCCCCAGGCGGAGGACGACGAATGCCGCAACAAGGCGGCGGCGGTGCTGCGAGCGGTCCACACCGCGAACCGCCTCGGCGGCTAGGCCTCACCGCCGTGCCGGACGGCCCCAGCCGACACGGCCGTCCGGCACGGTGGACCGGCTCGCGACGCCGGGAGACGGAAGGCCGGACCCGGTCGGCCCCACGCCCGGTCGTACGGCCCAAGCCGTCCCTCGGGGCCGTACGACCCGTGCGAACCGCGCCCGAACCGCGCCCGATCAGCCCGAATAGGACGAGGCTCACGTAACCCCGACTGACGCATCACCCGGGGTTCAGGCGATAGTGGGGTCTGTGACTGCTGTACCTCACCCCCGAACCGAAGCCGCGGGACCCGCCCGGTCCGGCCGCCGCAGCCTTGCCGTGACCCTGCTGAGCGGCGCGCTCGGCGCGGCCGTGGCCCTGCTCGCCAGCCGGCAGAGCTGGGCGCGGGGGACCGCGACCGTGGCCGGCGGCGACTTTCCGCTGACCGTCAAGGGCAGCGACGTCACGGGTGTGCCCGCGGCGCTCGCGATAGTCGGCCTCGCCGCGCTCGTCGCCGTCTTCGCCGTCCGCCGCTCCGGCCGCCTCCTGGTCTCCGCGCTCCTCGCGCTCTCCGGCGCGGGCATCGCCGTCGCCTCCGTCCTCGGCGCGAGCGACAGCTCCGCCCTCGACGAGCGGGCCGCCTCCGTCTCCGGCAACACCGCGGCCACCGCGGCCGGGATCGGCCACACCGTCTGGCCGTACGTGGCCGCGGCGGCCGGCGCGCTCATCCTGCTGGCCGGGCTGCTCGCGCTGCGCCACGGCCGCTCCTGGCCCGCCATGTCCGGCCGCTACGAGCGGGACGGCAGACCCCGGCCCCGCAAGGCCAAGCCGGTCGACCCGGACCGCCCCGAGGACCTCTGGAAGGCCCTCGACCGCGGCGAGGACCCCACCGGCCCCGACCCGGCCGGGACCTAGGGCGCGTCCGCGGAGGTCCTCCCGCCCGGGTCCTCCGCCGTGAACGGCGCGGACCGGCACGCGCGGGGTGACCCCCCGCTCACGGCGGACCCGTGCGTACGGGACAATGGGCGGTGAGCGTCCGACTCACACACGCATTCAGCAACGAGGAGCAAGTCATGGCGGGCAGCAGCCACGGTCACACCCCGGCCGCCTGGACCGGTGTCATCATCGCCTTCATCGGTTTCTGCGTCGCGGGCGCCTTCATGGTGAAGGCCGAACCGCTGGGCTTCTGGGCCGGCATGGTCGTCGTCGCCCTCGGCGGTGTCGTCGGCATGGTCATGCGGAGCATGGGCCTCGGCCAGCCGAAGGCCGCCGCGCACCCCGCGAACACGGCGCGCTCGACCGTCGGCGCCGACGCCTGACCCACTGAGGCTGAACGGAAGGCGGTCCCGGCCATGCGCCGGGGCCGCCTTCCGCGTACCCGGGTGGGCGCCCGGCCTCCGCGAGGGGCAGAATGCGTCGCGTGAACGCCGAGACTCAGAGGGTGACGCGGACCGGGCCGGACGCGGGTGTGCTGCGACGGCTGGCCGTTCCCGGCGGGCTGCTCGCGGCCGTCGCGGGGGCCTTCGCCTACGTCGGGGCCGTCGACCCCAACGAGCCCGGCCACTACCCCGTCTGCCCGCTCCAGCGCCTCACGGGCCTGTACTGCCCCGGCTGCGGCGGACTGCGCAGCGCGCACGCCTTCGCGCACGGGGACCTCGCCGCGGCGCTCACGGACAACGCGCTCGCCGTCGGCGGGTACCTGGCCTTCGCGGTGCTGTGGTCCGTCTGGGTGATCCGCGTCGTGCGCGGACGGCCCACCCGGCTCGACCTCGGACCCGTCCACCTGTGGAGCCTGGGCGCGTTGGCGCTGGTCTTCACCGTTGTCCGGAATCTTCCCTCCGGTGGCTGGCTGCACCCTTGATCAAATGACAAATGTCCAGGTAGTGGGACCGGCGTCAACCGGATGCGAGGGCTACGCCATCCTCCGGATACCATCGCAGTGACCCGACTTTTCCGTCAGGGACGGTGAACCCGGGTCACCGATCGACCGCTTCAACCGTCCACCGCAGGGAAGGGGGCCGCTCGCGTGAGTGTGCTCGACGAGATCATCGACGGAGTCCGTGCCGACCTCGCGGAGCGGCAGGCGCGCGTCAGCCTCGACGAGCTCAAGGAGCGCGCGGCGAAGGCTCCGGCTGCCAAGGACGGTGTGGCCGCCCTGCGCGGCGACGGCGTCAAGGTCATCTGCGAGGTCAAGCGGTCCAGCCCCTCCAAGGGCGCGCTCGCCGCGATCGCCGACCCGGCCGCCCTCGCCGCCGACTACGAGGCGGGCGGCGCGGCCGTCATCTCCGTACTCACCGAGCAGCGCCGGTTCGGCGGCTCGCTCGCCGACCTGGAGGCCGTCCGCGCCCGGGTGGACATCCCGGTGCTGCGCAAGGACTTCATCGTCACCTCGTACCAGCTCTGGGAGGCCCGTGCGTACGGCGCCGACCTGGCGCTGCTCATCGTCGCGGCCCTCGAACAGCCCGCCCTCGAGTCCCTCATCGAGCGCGCCGAGTCCATCGGGCTCACGCCGCTGGTCGAGGTGCACGACGAGGACGAGGTCGAGCGCGCGGTGGACGCCGGCGCGAAGATCATCGGTGTCAACGCGCGCAACCTGAAGACGCTGAAGGTCGACCGTTCGACCTTCGAGCGGGTCGCCCCCGAGATCCCCGACGGCCTCGTCAAGATCGCCGAGTCCGGTGTCCGCGGCCCCCACGACCTCATCGCGTACGCCAACGCGGGCGCCGACGCGGTCCTGGTCGGCGAGTCCCTCGTCACCGGCCGCGACCCGAAGACCGCCGTCTCCGACCTCGTGGCGGCGGGCGCCCACCCGGCCCTGCGGCACGGACGGGACTGACCCGCAGGTGTCCGCCCCGGCCCTCGCCCCCGCCGTACCCCGTCCGGGCTCCCGCCCCGACGGGGCAGAGGCGTGCGCGGGGCCGGCCGCTCCGGCTCGTGCCGGCGCGCTCCCGCGGGCGAGGGCCGCATCGCCCGGGCCCGCGGCGCACGACGAGGGCCCGCAGCCCCTCGCAGACCTCCCGCTCCCCGGGGCCCCGTACGGCGGGTACCTCGGCGTGCCCTCGGCCGCCGTGCTCCCGGTGCCGTCGGCGGCCCGTGACCCCTACGCCCGTCTCGCCCGCGGCTGCCGTCCGCGCGGCTGCCGGGCCCCCGCACGCCGGGTGCACGGGCGCCGGGTCCGTTACGTCATCGGCGACGAGCCGGGTCAGGTCAACGGCATGCGATGGCCCGAGCGCGTACGCGCGCTCACGCCCTTTCCGGCCTGATCCCCCTTCCGGGGGAATCGGGCCGGGTCCACCGCACCCGCGGACAGGGCCCCCTCCACGGCACACGTGGGCCGGGCCGGGCCGGGTCCGAGGCGGAGGTGGACCGGGCCGCAGCCACCCCGCACGGGGACCGAGCCGGAATCCGGCCCAACCGGTCCCGCGACGGCACGTCCGTCGGTGCGCGGCGGGCCGCGGCGGGACGGGCGGTGCCACCGGCCGACGCGCCGGTGGCGGTGGAGCGCGGGTGCGTCCGGCTTCCCTGACCCCTGCCCGATCCCGTGACCGGGGCTGTCGCCCCTGCGAGGTATCCGTATGCCCAGCGAGTTCTTCATTCCCGACCCCGACGGTCAAGTCCCCAGCGCCGAGGGCTACTTCGGCGCGTTCGGCGGCAAGTTCATCCCCGAGGCGCTGGTCGCCGCCGTGGACGAGGTCGCCGTCGAGTACGACAAGGCGAAGGCCGACCCCGAGTTCGCCCGCGAGCTCGACGACCTGCTCGTCCACTACACCGGACGCCCCAGCTCCCTCACCGAGGTGCCGCGCTTCGCCGAACACGCCGGCGGCGCGCGGATCTTCCTCAAGCGCGAGGACCTGAACCACACCGGCTCGCACAAGATCAACAACGTGCTCGGCCAGGCCCTGCTCACGAAGCGGATGGGCAAGACCCGGGTGATCGCGGAGACCGGCGCCGGCCAGCACGGCGTCGCCACGGCCACCGCCTGCGCGCTCTTCGGCCTCGAATGCACCATCTACATGGGCGAGATCGACACCCAGCGCCAGGCGCTGAACGTGGCCCGGATGCGCATGCTCGGCGCCGAGGTCATCGCCGTGAAGTCCGGCTCGCGCACCCTCAAGGACGCCATCAACGAGGCGTTCCGCGACTGGGTCGCCAACGTCGACCACACGCACTACCTCTTCGGAACCGTCGCGGGACCGCACCCCTTCCCCGCCATGGTCCGTGACTTCCACCGTGTCATCGGCGTCGAGGCCCGCCGGCAGATCCTGGAGCGGGCCGGACGGCTGCCCGACGCCGCCATCGCCTGCGTCGGCGGCGGCTCCAACGCCATCGGCCTCTTCCACGCCTTCATCCCCGACGCCGGCGTCCGCCTGATCGGCTGCGAGCCCGCCGGGCACGGCGTGGAGACCGGCGAGCACGCGGCCACCCTGACCGCGGGCGAGCCCGGCATCCTGCACGGATCACGGTCGTACGTCCTCCAGGACGACGAGGGCCAGATCACCGAGCCCTACTCGATCTCGGCCGGCCTCGACTACCCCGGCATCGGCCCCGAGCACTCCTACCTCAAGGACAGCGGCCGCGGCGAGTACCGCGCGGTCACCGACGACGCGGCGATGCAGGCCCTGCGGCTGCTCTCCCGCACCGAGGGCATCATCCCCGCCATCGAGAGCGCCCACGCGCTCGCCGGAGCCCTGGAGGTCGGCAGGGAGCTGGGCGAGGACGGGCTGATCGTCGTCAACCTGTCCGGACGCGGCGACAAGGACATGGACACGGCCGCGCGCTACTTCGGCCTCTACGACAACGGCGTCGACGCGGTCGTCGCCGCGGACGCCGACAGCGAGAACGCCGAGATCGAGGGGGACGCCAAGTGAGCGGCAACATCGGGCTGTTGAGCGAGACCCTCGCCGGCGCGAAGGCGGAGGGGCGGTCCGCGCTCATCGCGTACCTGCCCGCCGGCTTCCCGACCGTCGACGGCGGCATCGCGGCGATCAAGGCCGTCTTCGACGGCGGCGCCGACGTCGTCGAGGTCGGACTGCCGCACAGCGACCCCGTCCTGGACGGCCCCGTCATCCAGACCGCCGACGACATCGCCCTGCGCGGCGGCGTCAGGATCGCGGACGTCATGCGGACCGTCCGGGAGGCCTTCGAGGCCACCGGCAAGCCCGTCCTCGTGATGACGTACTGGAACCCGATCGACCGCTACGGCGTCGAGCGCTTCACGGCCGAACTCGCCGAGGCGGGCGGCGCGGGCTGCATCCTGCCCGACCTGCCCGTCCAGGAGTCGGCCCTGTGGCGGGAGCACGCCGAGAAGCACGGTCTCGCGACCGTCTTCGTCGTCGCGCCCAGCAGCAAGGACGCCCGCCTCGCCGAGATCACCGCGGCCGGCAGCGGCTTCGTGTACGCGGCCTCGCTGATGGGGGTCACCGGAACCCGGGAGTCGGTCGGGAACCAGGCCCAGGACCTGGTGGCCCGCACCAAGGCCACCACCGGGCTGCCCGTCTGCGTCGGCCTCGGCGTCTCCAACGCCGAGCAGGCCGCCGAGGTGGCCGGCTTCGCCGACGGCGTGATCGTCGGCTCGGCGTTCGTCAAGCGGATGCTGGACGCGCCGGACGACGCGGCCGGCCTCGAAGCCGTCCGGGAGCTCGCGGCCGACCTCGCGAAGGGCGTGCGTAAGACGGCCTGACGCCACGGAGCGGGCCGCCCGGACACGACCGGGCGGATCCGCGCAGACCCGACCAGCCCGGATCCGCGGGTGAACGGTCAGGTCATTCCGTGCGTAACGGACAATCCGCTCACTCGAACGAGTGGACCTTGGACCGGGGAGGCGCGCTGCGCCTCCCCGGTTCGTTCTGCCGGATGTGAGCGAGAAGAACCGTGACGGAAAGCGCAACGCCCGCGAGCGGCTGGCGGTCGAGCGAGAGAAGCAGAAGGCCGCGGACAAGCGCCGCCGCGCGCTGATCGTGGGGGCGTCGGTGATCTGCGTCCTCGGCCTGGCCGCCGTGATCGGCGTGGTGGCCGCCAACTCGGGCAAGGACAAGAAGAGCGACACGTCGGGCCCGGTCGTGTCGCCCTCGGGCGCCACCGGCAAGGACAGTCTCGCGATCCCCGTCGGCAAGGACGGCGCCAAGTCGACCCTCACGGTGTGGGAGGACTTCCGCTGCCCGGCCTGCCAGGCCTTCGAGGCGGCCTACCGCCCGACGATCCAGGAACTGACCGACGCCGGGAAGCTGCGCGTCGAGTACCACCTCGTCACCCTGATCGACGGGAACATGGGCGGCAGTGGCTCCCGCAAGGCCGCCAACGCCGCCGCCTGCGCCCAGGACGCCGGGAAGTTCCGCGCGTACCACGACGTGCTGTACGAGAACCAGCCCAAGGAGACCGACGACGCCTTCGCCGACAACGCCAAGCTCATCGAGCTCGCCGGCAAGGTCGACGGCCTGGACACCCCGGCCTTCCGCGCCTGTGTGAACGACGGGACGCACGACGCCTGGGTCCAGAAGTCGCACGCGGCGTTCCAGGCCGGCGGCTTCACCGGCACCCCGACCGTGCTCCTGGGCGGCAAGAACATCTACGCGGACCAGTCGATGACCCCCGCCAAGTTCAAGCAGATGGTGGAAGAGGCCAACAAGGGCTGAGCCGCCTCCGCGGCTCCGGTGCCCCCGCCCACCACCGGCCGGGGGCACCGCACGTTATGGACCTGTTGCGGGGCCGCCCGCCGTGGGCGGCGTCCGGCACGGTAGCGTCGACCTTGCCATGGAACTTGCCTACATTCCCAGCCCGTCGCACGGTGTGCTGCACCTCGGCCCCGTTCCGCTGCGTGCCTACGCGTTCTGCATCATCATCGGCGTCTTTCTGGCCGTCTGGCTCGGCAACAAACGCTGGATCGCCCGGGGAGGGCGGGCCGGCACGGTGGCCGACATCGCGGTCTGGGCCGTGCCCTTCGGCCTCGTCGGCGGCCGGCTCTACCACGTGATCACGGACTACGAGCTGTATTTCAGCGAGGGCCGTGACTGGGTGGACGCCTTCAAGATCTGGCAGGGCGGGCTCGGCATCTGGGGTGCCATCGCCCTCGGTGCGCTGGGCGCCTGGATCGGCTGCCGCCGCCGCGGCATCCCGCTGCCCGCCTGGGCCGACGCCGTGGCACCCGGCATCGCCTTCGCCCAGGCATGCGGGCGCTGGGGCAACTGGTTCAACCAGGAGCTGTACGGCAGGGCCACGGACCTCCCGTGGGCGCTGCACATCACGTCCTCCACGGACGGCCGCGTCCCCGGCTACTACCACCCGACCTTCCTGTACGAGTCGCTGTGGTGCGTCGGCGTCGGATTCCTGGTCATCTGGGCCGACCGCCGCTTCAAGCTCGGCCACGGGCGCGCCTTCGCCCTGTACGTCGCCGCCTACTGCGTCGGCCGCGGCTGGATCGAGTACATGCGGGTCGACGACGCCCACCACATCCTGGGCCTGCGTCTGAACGACTGGACCGCGCTCGTGGTCTTCCTCCTCGCGGTGCTCTACATCGTGATCTCGTCCCGGCTGCGTCCGGGCCGGGAGGAGATCGTGGAGCCGCGCGCCGAGGAGGACGCGCCGACCGAGGGCGACGAGTCGGCTGCCGCCGAGGGCACCTCCGACGCCGAGGGCGGGACCGGGACCGCCGCCGAGGACAAGACCGAGGACAAGACCGAGGGCAAGGCCGAGAACACGTCCGACGGCAAGGCCGGGAGCAGGAGCGAGGACGGGACGGGCGACGGCTCGGTCGGTCTCGGCAAGGAGACCGTGGGCGAGTCCACGGCGACCGCCGACTCCGCCACGACCGCCGGCTCCGCCGCCGCGCCGGAGTCCGAGGAGGACACCGAGGACGGCTCCGACGCCGGGTCCGTGGCGCGGGACGAGGCCGGGTCGGCCAAGTAGGGCTGACTTCTCCCCGTACACGCCAAGGGGGCGCCGCGTCCGGGACGCGGCGCCCCCTTCGTGTTGTCCGGGCTCGGTGTCGTCCGGGCTCGTGTCGCCCGGGCTCGCGGTGCCCGGACGGTGGTCTCGGGTCAGGCGCGGCGCCGGGCGAGGGCGAGAATGCGGCGGGCGCCCGTGACCACCGCCGCGTCGACGAAACGGCCGTCCGGCAGGGCCTGCGCGCCCGGATCCACGGCCGCCGCCCGGATGACGGCCTCGGCGGAGTCGACCTCCGCCGGAGTGGGGAGGTAGGCCCGCTCGATGATGGGGAGCTGGCGGGGGTGGATCGCCGCGCGTCCGAGGAAGCCGAGGGCGCGCCCCCGTGCGCAGGACGAGGCCAGGCCCTCGACGTCGCGGATGTCGGGGTAGACCGACTGGGCCGGCGGCGGCAGCCCCGCCGCCCGCGCGGCCACCACCAGGCGGGCCCGGGACCAGTCGAGGCCCGTGTCGTCACGGACACCGAGATCGGCCCGCAGATCGGTCTCGCCGAGCGAGACCCCGCGCAGCGCACGATGGGCCGAGGCGATGGAGTAGGCCCGCTCGACGCCCAGAGCCGTCTCCAGCAGGGCGTAGAGCGGGACCGTGCCGCCCTCCGCGGGGGTCGCGCTCTCCGCCACCCGTACGACGTCGGAACGGGAGGTCACCTTCGGCAGCCGCAGGCCGGACAGGCCGCGCAGCGGCGAGAGCGTCTTCAGATCGGCGTCGCAGAAGGGACCGTCGAGGGCGTTGATCCGCACGTGCACCGGGACGGGCGGTGCCTCGGTCAGCAGATCGGCGGTGGCGGAGCGGGCGTACTCCTTGCGGTGCGGCGCGACCGCGTCCTCCAGGTCGACGAGCACGACGTCCGCGCCGGAGGCCAGCGCCTTGGTCACCACCTCGGGACGGTCACCCGGCACGTACAGCCAGGTCAGCGGCAGGAGGTCGGCGGTCACAGCGCCCCCTCCGCCCGCAGTGCCCCGATCTCGGCCGCCGTCAGGCCGAGTTCGCCGAGCACGGCGTCGGTGTCCGCGCCGTGCGGGCGGCCCGCCCAGTGGATCGCGCCGGGTGTGGCGGAGAGCCGGAAGAGGACGTTCTGCATGCGCAGCGGACCCAGTTCGGGGTCGTCGACGCGGGTGACCGAGTCCAGGGCCTGGTACTGGGGGTCGCTCATGATGTCCCGGACGTCCTGGACCGGCGCGATCGCCGCCTCCGCCTTCTCGAAGGCGGCGAGGACCTCGTCCCGGTTGCGCTCGGCGATCCACCCGCCGACCGCCCCGTCCAGGACGTCGGCGTGCCGGGCCCGGTCCGCGCCGGTCGCGAACCACGGCTCGTCGATCACGTCGGGGCGGCCGACCAGCCGCATCACCCGCTCGGCGATCGACTGCGCCGAGGTCGAGACCGCGACCCAGGAGCCGTCCGCCGTGCGGTAGGTGTTGCGGGGCGCGTTGTTCGCCGAGCGGTTGCCGGTGCGGGGCTGGACATGGCCGAGTTGGTCGTACCAGATCGGCTGGGGGCCGAGGACGGTCAGGATCGGCTCGATGATCGCCATGTCGATCACCTGGCCCTCGCCGGTGCGGTCGCGCGCCCGCAGCGCGGTGAGCACGGCGTACGCGGTCGTGAGGCCGGCGATCGAGTCGGCCAGGCCGAACGGAGGGAGGGTCGGCGGAGCGTCGGGTTCGCCGGTGACGGCGGCGAAGCCGCTCATGGCCTCCGCGAGCGTGCCGAAGCCGGGCCGGTGCGCGTACGGGCCGAACTGGCCGAAGGCGGTGACCCGGGCGAGGATCAGCCGCGGGTTGGCCGCCGACAGTTCCGCCCAGCCCAGGTCCCACTTCTCCAGGGTGCCCGGACGGAAGTTCTCGATGATCACGTCGGCGTCGGCGGCGAGCCGGAGCAGGGTCGCGCGGCCGCCGCGCTTCGACAGGTCGAGCGTGATCGTGCGCTTGTTGCGGCCGAGGAGCTTCCACCACAGTCCGACGCCGTCCTTCGAGGGGCCGTGCCCCCGGGACGGGTCCGGCTGGGCGGGGTGTTCGACCTTGACGACCTCCGCGCCGAAGTCGCCGAGCATGGTGGCGGCGAGCGGTCCGGCGAACAGGGTCGCGAGGTCGAGGACGCGCAGGCCGGCGAGGGAGCCGCCCTCGCTGGGCCCGGTCATGCGCCGGCCTGGGTGTCGATCTCGGAGCGGTAGGGCATGGAGGAGGTCGCCCCGGGCCGCTGCACCGACACGGAGGCGGCCGCCGACGCCCACACCATGGCCTCCGACATCTCCCGGCCCTCGGCGAGCGCCACCGCCAGGGTGCCGACGAACGTGTCGCCCGCCGCGGTGGAGTCGACGGCGGTCACCTTGGGCGCGGGCACCGTGATGGGTTCGGCGCCCCGGGTCGCGTACAGGCTGCCCGCGGCGCCCAGGGTGACGACGACCTCCGGGACCTGTTCGAGCAGCGCGGCGGCGGCCCCGCGCGGGTCGGTGAAGCCGGTGAGCGCGGCGGCCTCGTGCTGGTTGGGCACCAACAGGTCGATGGCGGACAGCAGTTGGGGTGAGAGGAACTGGGCGGGGGCGGGGGTCAGGATCGTACGGACGCCGTGTCTGCGGGCGGCCTCCGCGCCGGAGAGCACGGCCTCCAGCGGGATCTCGAGCTGGAGGAGCAGCGCGTCGGCGCTGGCGATGAGGCCCTCGTCGCCGGGGGCCAGGGAGGTGACGGTCCCGTTGGCGCCGGGGATGACGACGATCGCGTTGCCGCCCTCGTCGTCCACCACGATGTGGGCGGTGCCCGACGGGCCCTCGGTGGTGCGCAGATGGTCGGTGTTCACGCCGAAGTGCTCCAGCGTGGAGCGGAGTTGGCTGCCGAAGGAGTCGGCGCCCACCGCGCCGATCAGGGAGACGTCGGCGCCCGCGTGCGCGGCGGCCACCGCCTGGTTCGCGCCCTTGCCGCCGGGAACCGTGCGGAACTCCCGTCCCGTCACGGTCTCTCCGCGCTGCGGGGCTTTGGCGACATACGCGACGAGGTCCATGTTCGTGCTGCCGAGCACGGCGATGTGGGTCATGGGCGAACGGTCTCCCGTTGTGTGAGGTGGGCGAGGGCGTCGAAGCCGATGCCGTTGAAGTCGGCGACGGAGGTGGCGAGCCGGTTCTTGAGGGGGCCCGTGAAGTGGTCGGGCAGGGCGGCGGGGTCGCCCGTGAGGAGGCCGGCGATGCTTCCGGCCGTCGCCCCGTTCGAGTCGGTGTCCAGACCGCCGGACACCGCCCGGCAGACGGAGCCGCCGAAGTCGCCGTCCGCGTGGGTGAGGGCGGCGGCGATCAGCGCGGTGTTGGGGACGGCGTGGACCCAGTGGCAGTCGCGGTGGGTGGCGTGCAGTTCGTCCACGACGGTGTCGAAGTCCGGTGTCGTACGGGCCAGCCGGACGGCGTGGCGGACCGCGCGGGCGAGCCGGGAGCCGGGCGGGACCACGCGCAGTCCGGTGCGCAGACAGGCGTGGACGTCGCGGGTGGCGCCGGCCGCCTCCGCGATGGCGGCGGCGGTGAACATCGCCGCGTAGACGCCGTTGGCCGTGTGGGTGAGGGCGGCGTCGCGGTGGGCCTGCTCGGCGGCGGCCGCAGGGTCGCCCGGGTTGGTCCAGCCGTGCACGTCCGCCCGGATCAGGGCGCCGATCCACTCACGGAACGGATTGTGGTGGCGGGCGGTGTCCGGGGGCTCGACCCCGCCGAGGAGGTTGCGGTACGCGACGCGCTCGGCGGTGAAGGTGCGGCCGGCGGGGAGTTCGTCGAGCCAGAGGCGGGCCACGTCCGCGGTGGTGAAGTCCCGGCCGTACCGCTGGAGCAACAGCAGGTTCAGGAGAGGGTAGTTGAGGTCGTCGTCCTCCGGCATGCCGTCGATGTTCTCGGCCAGGGAGGTGGTGGCGGAGCGCCGGTTCCAGGGATGGGCGTCCAGCAGGTCCCGGGGGACGCCCCGCGCGGTGAACCAGGTGCGCAGGGGCCAGTTGCCGGACGCCCCGGCCAGGGCCCGGATCGCCATGAGGGGGAGCTTCTCCACGGGTTTGCCGAGCAGACAGCCGACGGCCCGGCCGAGCCAGGCCGCCTCCAGACGGGCCGGGCCGGGAGCGGGCAGGGGCGCGTACCGCGGGGGCGGCCAGTCGGGGCACTGGGCCTTGATCAGGGCCAGATCCGTGGGTTCGTCGTCCGCCAGCCTGCCCGGCAGGGCGGCGAGTTCGTCGAGGAGCCGGGCCGCCAGGCGGCGCAGGGACGGCGAGGCCGGGGCCGCCGACGCGCCCGCGCGCAGCGGGGCGGGCCGGCCGCCCGCCGCGTACCAGCGGGCGGCGACGGCCGCGGGGTCCCGGCCGTCCTGCGCGGCCTGGTGGAGCTCGTGCCCGAGGAGGTCCTCGGGCTGGACCCAGGTCAGCCGGAGCACGGTGTTCCCGTCAGCGCGCTGTACGCCGCCTCGTGGGCCCGGCGGCGGTGGAGGTCACGGTCGAAGATCTCCCGGGTCACCTCGGCGAGCGTACGCGCCGGGGCGTCCAGGTCGAGGCGGCTGGACTCGGCCACGGTCTTGGCCCAGTCGTGCGGGACCTCGGAGCCGAGCGCGCCCGCGAGGGCTCCCGCCATGGTCGCGATGGAGTCGCAGTCGCGCCCGTAGTTGACCGAACCGAGGACCGCGTGCCGGAAGTCGCCGCCGGAGACCAGCAACATGCCCAGCGCGACGGGGAGTTCCTCGATGGAGTGGAGCCGCGAGGGGCGGCGGGCGCCGAGCGAGGGGGAGCGGTAGTCGGGGCCGACGGTGTCGAAGGGGGCCACCGCCCGGCGCAGCGGGCCGAGAGCCGACTCGAAGTCCGTGTGGCGTGCGGCGACTTCGCAGACCGCCTCGACGGCGGCGCGGGTGCCGTCCTTGGCCAGGTCAAGGCACGCGGCGACGACCGAGGCGGGGGTGGCGCCGGGGGTGCAGGCCGCGGCCACGGCCGCCGCGAAGACACCTGCGGCCTCGCGTCCGTACGAGGACTGGTGGGCGCCGGCGATGTCGAGCGCCTCGGCGTACGCGCCCGCCGGGTTCGCCGCGTTGACGAGTCCGACCGGGGCCATGTACATCGCGGCACCGCAGTTGACGATGTTGCCGGTGCCGGCCTCGCGGGGGTCGACATGGCCGTAGTGGAGGCGGGCGACCAGCCATTTCTCGGCGAGGAAGATCCGTTGGAGGGGGAGGGCCTCGGCCTCCAGCTCCGGGATCCAGCGGGGGGTCGTCATCAGGTCGGGGACGAGGTGCTCGGCGACGGCGTAGGCGTCGAGGTGGTCGCGGACCTCCGCGTACACCCGTACCAGCGCGTGGGTCATGAGGGTGTCGTCGGTGACGTGTCCGTCGCCCTTGTGGTACGGGGCGATGGGGCGGGCGGTGGACCAGGCGTCGCCGTTCCAGGGGCCGACGACGCCGTGCACACGGCCGCCGTGGCGCTCGGTGATCTGCTCCGGGGAGTACCCCTCGACGGGTCCGCCGAGGGCGTCGCCGACGGCGGCTCCGACGAGGGCTCCGGTGATCCGTTCGTCGAGGGTTCCCGTTCCTTCTCCTTTGGGCGTCATGCCCGAATCATCCCTCTGGGGCGGACAGTTCCGGGGAATCGAGCGGGTCGGCGAGTCCTGTCGCCTCCAGGAGTTCGGCGAGCCCGATCAGATCGGTGCCGGTCAGCCGGGGCAGCGCGCAGCCGGAGAGGGTGCGGCAGGCGTCGCGCCAGGAGGCGGGGATCGCGGCGGCGCCGCCCAGGGCCCCGGTGAGTGCTCCGGCCAGGGCGGGGGCCGAGTCGGCGACCCGGGAGAGGCAGGCGGCGGCCGGTACGGCCTCGGCGACGCGGCCGTGCGCGGCCAGCGCGAGGGCCAGGGCGACGGGGACGGTCTCGGCGGCCGCGATCCCGTAGCTGTAGACGTGGTCGACGATCTGGTGCTCCAGGAGCGGGACCAGCGCGAAGGTGCTCTCGCTGTCCCGGGCCAGCGCGAGGGCGTCGCGGGCGTTGCGGCCGATCTCCGTGGCGGCGGGCAGTTCGGCGAGGGCCGCCTCCACGCAGGTGCCGACGTCGTGGCCGGCCAGGGCGAGCGATACGGCGGCGGCCATGGCGCGGGCGCCGTGCACCCCGTCGCCGTCCTGGGTGTAGCGGGCGTCGAACTCGGCGAGTTCCGCGGCGAGTCGGGGGTCTCCCGGGTGCGCCACGGCGAGTACGCAGGCCCGTACGCAGGCCGCGTCGTCGAAGTAGTGGGGGTTGTCGTGGCCGGTGGCGGGCGGGCGCAGACCGGTGGCGAGGTTGCCGAGTCCGGCCCGCACCGAGATCCGGGCGCGCAGCGGGAGCAGGGCGGACTCGACCTCGGGGGCCCGGTCCGCGGCGGCGGCGACCTCGCTGGCGACGGCGTTCCAGGACAGGTCGATGGACGCGCGCATCCTGCGGCCGAGGCTCAGGTCGCCGAGCGCGCCGGTCTCCCCGGCCCGCAGGACGGCCTCCGCCGCGAACGCCGCCCACTCGGCGTCGTCCGAGGGGCCGAGCCGCAGGGGTTCGGGCGGCTGGTTCAGCGCGATCGGCACGGGCAGGGTGGTCGTGGCGTTCTGCTCCGCGAAGGTGTCCAGCTCGCGGGTCAGCCGCCGGGTCCACTCGGGCATCCGCGCGGCCCGGTGCCGCGCCGCGGGCCACCCGGCGGCGTCCCCGACGGCCAGCCCGAGCAGTAGCCCTTCGATCCGCCGCGCACCCGGCTCCCCGGGCGCCTCACCCGGTGAGCCCCCGGTCTCCGCGGCAGCGGCGCCCGACGCGGGGGTGCCCGGCGGGGAGGCGCCGGATGCGGGGTCGGCCGACGTGGGATCGGCCGAGGCGGGGGCGCGCGACGCGGAGGAGCCCGGTACGGAGCCGCCCGGCTCCGCGGTCCTGCGGTCGTGCGGATCACCTCCGAGCAGCGCCCCGGCCCGGAGGGCATCGGCGAGGACACCCCCGGCGACGGCCGCCGCCTCCGCCCCGGCGGCGAGCACCACGGTCTCCGCCCGCGCGGCGGGCGGGGTGTCCTGCGGGGGTGTCGTCGCTGCGGTGCCCTCGCCGGGTGCCGCGGCGGACTCGTCCCCGGCCGGGCCGGGGCTCATGACCGGGCCTCGTCGTCCTCGCGGCCGGTGGGGGTGTGTCCGGCCGCGTCCGGCGGCCGGACCGCGTACCCGGTTTCCGGGGTGGGCGGCACGCGGCCTTCCGCGCCCCACTTCTCCTCGTGCTCCGGGGTGAGCAGTTCCGCCACGTCCAGGATGTGGTGACCCTCCATGGAAGGCAGGCAGCTCCCGCGGGCCGGCCCGATGGCCGCCGCCCACTCGGCGGGGACCGAGGACATCCCCCGCGTCGCGCCAGCCAGCGCCCCGGCCACCGCCGCCGTCGTGTCGGCGTCGCGTCCCATGTTCACCGCGGTCAGGACCGACTCGGTGAAGTCCCCGTCCGCCGCCGCGTAGGCGCCGAAGGCGAGGGCCACGGCCTCGGGGGCCAGGTCGGTCCACGGGTAGCCGCCGATCACGACCGCGGAGCGCACCGCGCGTTCGCCGCGGTGCGCCACCGCGACGGCCCGGCGCAGCGAGCGGGCCGTCCAGGAGTCGTCCGGGACGACGGCCAGGGCGGAGGCGACGACCGTGGCGGTGGAGGCGCCGGCCATCGCGGCGGCGACCCCGGCCGCGACGGCCTGCCCGCCGTAGATGCCCTCGCCCTCGTGGCTCACCGAGCCGTCGATGGCCACGAGCCGGGCCGCCTCGGCCGGCCGTCCCGCGGCGAAGACGCCGAAGGGCGCCGCGCGCATGGCCAGGCCGTCGCTCCAGGCGTGCCGGTGCTGGGCGGAGATGGGCGCCGCGAGCCCCCGGCGCAGGTTCTCCAGCGTGCCGCGCTCGCTGAACCCGGCGCCGCGGAACGGCCCCTCGTCACGGTCCGCGATCCACTGGTGCCAGGCCGACTCCACGTGCGCCACGGTCAGCGCCGAGCCGTGCCGGGCCAGCAGCAGCCCCGAGAAGATCGCGTACTCGGTGTCGTCGGTCCCGGCCGGATGCTCGGCCACGTACCCGATGATGCGGCCCCACCGGGCGCGGATCTGCGACGGCTTCATGTTCTCGGCGGGCGCGCCCAGCGCGTCGCCGACGGCGAGTCCGAGCAGTGCGCCGCGGGCCCGGTCACGGAGAGCGGCGGCGCTCCGGGCCGCCGGGGCCGAGGGAATGCAGGCGATGGAAGCCATACGTGCTTCTCCTCTCAGGGCCCCTGCCGGCGCGGAATGCGGCGCGCGGAACCCTTTGCGGATCTGTCCCACCTTGGCGGTTGACAGGAGCCTCGCGGGCTCCACTGTCACCCGGTCGACATATGTGCATGACATGCCACGGATGAGCGTCGAAGGGTAAAACCGCAGGTTAGCCCAGCCTTTCCTTGCTGGCGGCCGGGAATTTCCCGGCGTACTTTTGGGGTTGTCGAAAAGTGGAAGCAGTCCAATAAAGCTCTCTGGGGGACCGGTATGGCGATCATCGAGACCGAGGCCGCGCTGCACGTGGCGCACCGCGACAACCACACCCACCGCGACGTCAACGGCGGATGGCTGCGCCCGGCGGTGTTCGGCGCCATGGACGGCCTGGTCTCCAACCTCGCCCTGATGACCGGTGTCGCCGGCGGCTCCGTGTCCCAGCAGACGATCGTCATCACCGGGCTCGCGGGCCTGGCCGCCGGAGCCTTCTCCATGGCCGCCGGCGAGTACACCTCCGTCGCCTCGCAGCGCGAGCTCGTCGAGGCCGAACTCGACGTCGAGCGGCGCGAACTGCGCAAGCACCCCAAGGACGAGGAGCGCGAGCTGGCCGCGCTCTACGAGGCCCGCGGCGTCGAGGCCGACCTGGCCCGCGAGGTCGCCCGGCAGCTCTCCCGCGATCCCGAGCAGGCCCTGGAGATCCACGCCCGCGAGGAACTCGGCATCGACCCCGGCGACCTTCCCTCCCCGGCCGTCGCCGCCGTGTCCAGCTTCGGCTCGTTCGCGCTCGGCGCGCTGCTGCCCGTACTGCCGTATCTGCTGGGTGCGACCGTGCTGTGGCCCGCGCTGCTGCTCGCCATGATCGGACTCTTCGCCTGCGGTGCCGTCGTGGCCAAGGTGACCGCGCGGTCCTGGTGGTTCAGCGGTCTGCGGCAGCTCGCTCTCGGTGGCGCGGCGGCAGGTGTGACGTACGCCCTCGGCACTTTGTTCGGCGCGGCCGTAGGATGAGGCCTCGATCACTTATGCGAGGGACCGCATAAGTAGTTGTTACCCGGCGGTTTCGATTCCGTGGCTGCTGGGAATGAGCCGTAAGCGCCGCAGGCAATGACGCCTGCGCCGCATCACCCGCGGCGGATCACGACCTCCACCGCGAACCGGGCCGATGGTCATCGATCTGTCCGCTTAGGTCCCATACTTCTCCACCGCTGGGCGGGATACCCCCTCCACACCCCTGTGGTGTCCGCATGTTGGAACGCAGTATCCGGTTCCCGAGAACCACTCCATCATGTAACCTGCACGAAATTTTGCACCCCGCAGAGGGCCAGAGTCGTCCCTCGGCAGTTGTCTCCCCAGCGCCCGAGAGCCTGGGAGACCCCCCGCCCCGACGACGACGGGAGAGCCGATGCGTACGCCGCGCCAGCCGTCCCAGCACTCCACGAACGACCGGAAGTGGTCCTTCATGGATGCTCGCCCTGCTGCGCAGGGTATGTACGACCCCCGCAACGAGCGCGACGCCTGTGGCGTCGGCTTCGTGGCCACCCTCACCGGCGAGGCGAGCCATGCGCTGGTCGAGCAGGCGCTCACCGTTCTGCGCAACCTGGAACACCGCGGTGCCACCGGCTCCGAGCCCGACTCGGGTGACGGCGCCGGCATCCTGTCCCAGGTCCCGGACGCCTTCCTCCGCGAAGTGACCGGATTCGAACTTCCCGCAGCCGGTTCGTACGCGGTGGGCATCGCCTTCCTCCCGAACGACGGCACGGCCGACGCCGTCTCGCAGATCGAGACGATCGCCGCCGAAGAGGGCCTCACCGTCCTCGGCTGGCGCGAGGTCCCGGTCGCCCCCGAGCTCCTCGGCGCCACCGCCCGCTCGACGATGCCGGCCTTCCGCCAGATCTTCGTCACGGACAGCGCCAGCGAGGGCATCGCCCTCGACCGCACCGCGTTCGTGCTGCGCAAGCGCGCCGAGCGCGAGGCCGGCGTCTACTTCCCGTCGCTGTCCGCGCGGACCATCGTCTACAAGGGCATGCTGACCACCGGCCAGCTCGAACCCTTCTTCCCGGACCTGTCCGACCGCCGCTTCGCCTCCGCGATCGCGCTCGTGCACTCCCGGTTCTCCACCAACACCTTCCCGAGCTGGCCGCTCGCCCACCCGTACCGCTTCGTCGCGCACAACGGCGAGATCAACACGGTCAAGGGCAACCGCAACTGGATGGTCGCCCGCGAGTCCCAGCTCGCCTCGGAGCTGTTCGGCGAGAAGGGCCTGGAGCGGATCTTCCCCGTCTGCACCCCGGACGCCTCCGACTCGGCCTCCTTCGACGAGGTGCTCGAACTCCTGCACCTCGGCGGCCGTTCGCTGCCCCACTCCGTGCTCATGATGATCCCGGAGGCGTGGGAGAACCACGACTCCATGGACCCGGCCCGGCGCGCCTTCTACCAGTTCCACTCCACGATGATGGAGCCCTGGGACGGCCCGGCCTGCGTCACCTTCACCGACGGCACCCAGGTCGGCGCGGTCCTCGACCGCAACGGCCTGCGCCCCGGCCGCTACTGGGTCACCGACGAGGGCCTCGTCGTCCTCGGCTCCGAGGTCGGCGTCCTCGACATCGACCCCGCCAAGGTCGTCCGCAAGGGCCGCCTCCAGCCCGGCAAGATGTTCCTCGTCGACACCGCCGAGCACCGCATCATCGAGGACGACGAGATCAAGGCCGGCCTCGCTGCCGAGAAGCCTTACGCGGACTGGCTGGAAGCCGGCGAGATCGAGCTCTCCGACCTGCCCGAGCGTGAGCACATCGTGCACACCCACGCCTCGGTCACCCGCCGCCAGCAGACCTTCGGCTACACCGAGGAGGAGCTGCGGATCATCCTCGCGCCGATGGCCAAGGCCGCCGCCGAGCCGATCGGCTCGATGGGCACCGACTCGCCGATCGCCGCGCTCTCGCAGCGTCCGCGCCTGCTCTTCGACTACTTCACCCAGCTCTTCGCCCAGGTCACCAACCCGCCGCTGGACGCGATCCGCGAAGAGCTGGTCACCTCCCTGCGCTCCTCGCTGGGCCCCCAGGGCAACCTGCTGGACCCGAACGCCGCCTCCTGTCGCAGCGTCACCCTGCCCTTCCCGGTGATCGACAACGACGAGCTGGCCAAGCTCATCCACATCAACGCCGACGGCGACATGCCCGGCATGAAGGCCGCGACCCTGTCCGGCCTGTACCGGGTCTCCGGTGGCGGCGACTCCCTCGCCGCCCGCATCGAGGAGATCTGCGCCGAGGCCGACGCCGCCATCGAGAACGGCGCCCGCCTGATCGTCCTGTCGGACCGTCACTCCGACGCCGAGCACGCGCCGATCCCCTCGCTGCTGCTCACCGCGGCCGTCCACCACCACCTCATCCGCACCAAGCAGCGCACCCACGTGGGCCTGCTCGTCGAGGCCGGAGACGTCCGCGAGGTCCACCACGTCGCCCTGCTCATCGGCTACGGCGCCGCGGCCGTCAACCCCTACCTCGCGATGGAGTCCGTCGAGGACCTCGTCCGCGCCGGCACCTTCCTGTCCGGCATCGAGCCCGAGCAGGCCATCCGCAACCTGATCTACGCCCTCGGCAAGGGCGTCCTGAAGGTCATGTCCAAGATGGGCATCTCGACCGTCGCCTCCTACCGCGGCGCCCAGGTCTTCGAGGCCGTCGGCCTGGAGCAGGCCTTCGTCGAGAAGTACTTCAACGGCACGGCCTCCAAGATCGGCGGCGCCGGCCTCGACGTCGTCGCCAAGGAGGTCGCCGCCCGGCACGCCAAGGCCTACCCCGCCTCCGGCATCGCCCCGGCGCACCGCGCCCTGGACATCGGCGGCGAGTACCAGTGGCGCCGCGAGGGCGAGCCGCACCTGTTCGACCCGGAGACGGTCTTCCGCCTCCAGCACTCGACGCGCTCCGGCAGCTACGAGATCTTCAAGAAGTACACCGACCGCGTCAACGAGCAGTCCGAGCGCCTCATGACGCTGCGCGGCCTGTTCGCCCTGAAGACAGAAAAGAACGGCACCTCGGACCGCCCGTCGATCTCCCTCGACGAGGTCGAGCCGGTCTCCGAGATCGTCAAGCGCTTCTCCACCGGCGCCATGTCGTACGGCTCCATCTCCAAGGAGGCGCACGAAACCCTCGCCATCGCCATGAACCAGCTCGGCGGCAAGTCGAACACCGGTGAGGGCGGCGAGGACCCGGACCGCCTGTACGACCCGGCGCGCCGCTCCAGCATCAAGCAGGTCGCCTCCGGCCGCTTCGGTGTGACCTCCGAGTACCTGGTCAACGCCGACGACATCCAGATCAAGATGGCCCAGGGCGCCAAGCCCGGCGAGGGCGGCCAGCTCCCCGGCCACAAGGTCTACCCGTGGGTGGCCAAGACCCGTCACTCGACCCCGGGTGTCGGACTGATCTCCCCGCCGCCGCACCACGACATCTACTCCATCGAGGACCTCGCCCAGCTCATCCACGACCTCAAGAACGCCAACCCGAAGGCCCGCATCCACGTGAAGCTGGTCTCCGAGGTCGGCGTCGGCACGGTCGCGGCGGGCGTGTCCAAGGCCCACGCGGACGTCGTCCTGATCTCCGGCCACGACGGCGGAACGGGCGCCTCCCCGCTGACCTCGCTCAAGCACGCGGGCGGCCCCTGGGAGCTCGGCCTCGCCGAGACCCAGCAGACCCTCCTGCTCAACGGCCTGCGCGACCGCATCGTCGTGCAGACCGACGGCCAGCTCAAGACCGGCCGCGACGTCGTCATCGCCGCGCTCCTCGGCGCCGAGGAGTTCGGTTTCGCCACCGCGCCGCTCGTCGTCTCCGGCTGCGTCATGATGCGCGTCTGCCACCTGGACACCTGCCCGGTCGGCATCGCCACCCAGAACCCGGTGCTGCGCGACCGGTTCGCCGGCAAGGCCGAGTACATCGTGAACTTCTTCAAGTTCATCGCCGAAGAGGTCCGCGAGATCCTCGCCGAGCTCGGCTTCCGCAGCATCGAGGAGGCCGTCGGCCACGCCGAGAACCTCGACGTGGAGCGCGCCGTCACCCACTGGAAGGCGCAGGGCCTGGACCTGTCCCCGCTCTTCTACGTGCCCGAACTGCCCGAGGGCGCGGCCCTGCACCAGGTCATCGAGCAGGACCACGGCCTGGAGAAGGCGCTCGACAACGAGCTCATCAAGCTCGCCGCCGACGCGCTGGCCGCGGACTCCGCCACCGACGCCCAGCCGGTCCGGGCCCAGGTCGCGATCCGCAACATCAACCGCACGGTCGGCACCATGCTCGGCCACGAGGTGACGAAGAAGTTCGGTGGCGCGGGCCTGCCCGACGACACCATCGACATCACCTTCACCGGCTCGGCCGGCCAGTCCTTCGGCGCCTTCCTCCCGCGCGGTGTCACGCTGCGCCTGGAGGGCGACGCCAACGACTACGTCGGCAAGGGCCTCTCCGGCGGCCGTGTCGTCGTCCGCCCCGACCGGGGCGCCGACCACCTCGCCGAGTACTCGACGATCGCGGGCAACACCATCGCCTACGGCGCGACCGGCGGCGAGCTGTTCCTGCGCGGCCGCACCGGCGAGCGCTTCTGCGTCCGCAACTCCGGCGCGCTGGTGGTCTCCGAGGGCGTGGGCGACCACGGCTGCGAGTACATGACCGGCGGTCACGCGGTCGTCCTCGGCGAGACGGGCCGCAACTTCGCGGCCGGCATGTCCGGTGGCGTCGCCTACGTGATCGACCTGGACCGCGACAACGTGAACGTCGCCAGCGTGGACGCCGTCGAGGAACTCGACGACGCCGACAAGCAGTGGCTGCACGACGTCGTGCGCCGGCACGCGGAGGAGACCGCCTCCACGGTCGCCGAGAAGCTGCTCGCCGAGTGGCCCGCCGCCGTGGAGCGCTTCAGCAAGATCATTCCCAGCACGTACAAGGCAGTGCTCGCCGCCAAGGACGCCGCCGAGCGAGCCGGACTCGACGAGTCCGCGATCACCGAGAAGATGATGGAGGCGGCGACCAATGGCTGATCCCAAGGGCTTTCTGAACCACGGCCGTGAGGTCGCCAGGTCCCGGCCGGTGCAGGAGCGTCTCAAGGACTGGAACGAGGTCTACGTTCCGGGCTCGCTGCTGCCGATCATCTCCCAGCAGGCCTCGCGCTGCATGGACTGCGGCATCCCGTTCTGCCACAACGGCTGTCCGCTGGGCAACCTGATCCCCGAGTGGAACGACTACGCGTACCGCGAGGACTGGCAGGCCGCCTCCGAGCGCCTGCACGCCACGAACAACTTCCCGGAGTTCACCGGCCGGCTGTGCCCCGCGCCGTGCGAGTCCGCGTGTGTGCTGGGCATCAACCAGCCCGCCGTGACCATCAAGAACGTCGAGGTCTCGATCATCGACAAGGCGTGGGACACGGGCGATGTCGCCCCGCAGATCCCCGAGCGCCTGTCGGGCAAGACCGTCGCGGTCATCGGTTCCGGTCCCGCCGGTCTCGCGGCCGCCCAGCAGCTCACCCGGGCCGGTCACACGGTCGCGGTGTACGAGCGCGCCGACCGCGTCGGCGGTCTGCTCCGCTACGGCATCCCCGAGTTCAAGATGGAGAAGCGGCACATCAACCGCCGCATCGAGCAGATGCGCGCGGAGGGCACCCGCTTCCGTACGGGCATCGAGATCGGCCGCGACCTCAAGGCGACGGACCTGCGCAAGCGGTACGACGCCGTGGTCATCGCCGCCGGCGCCACGACCGCCCGCGACCTGCCCGTCCCCGGGCGGGAGCTGAACGGCATCCACCAGGCCATGGAGTACCTGCCGCTGGCGAACAAGGTGCAGGAGGGCGACTTCGTGGCGCCCCCGATCACCGCCGAGGGCAAGCACGTCGTGGTCATCGGCGGCGGCGACACGGGCGCGGACTGCGTGGGCACCGCCCACCGTCAGGGCGCGGCCTCGGTCACGCAGCTCGAGATCATGCCGCGGCCGGGCGAGGAGCGGAACCCGGGCCAGCCCTGGCCGACGTTCCCGATGCTCTACAAGGTCACCTCCGCGCACGAGGAGGGCGGCGAGCGCGTCTACGCGGTCTCCACCACCCACTTCGAGGGCGACGAGGACGGCAACGTCCAGTGGCTCCACCTGGTCGAGGTAGAGTTCACCGGCGGCAAGCTGAACCAGAAGCCGGGCACGGAGCGCAAGATCCCCGCCCAGCTCGTGACGCTGGCGATGGGGTTCACCGGCACGGACGTCGAGAACGGCGTGGTCTCCCAGTTCGGCCTGGAGCTCGACGAGCGCGGCAACATCGCCCGCGACGCCGACTTCGCGACCAACGTCCCGGGCGTGTTCGTCGCCGGTGACGCGGGCCGCGGCCAGTCCCTCATCGTCTGGGCCATCGCGGAGGGCCGCTCGGCCGCCCGCGGTGTCGACCGCTTCCTCACCGGAGCGAGCGACCTGCCTGCCCCGATCCGCCCGACGGACCGGTCGCTGACGGTCTGACCCATGGATGCGTGACCTGACACGGTCACTCGAGAACGTCCCGCACAAAGGCGTGCGGAACACGAGACGGCGCCTGCCCCCCTGTCCCCGACCGGACGACCGGGCAGGCGCCGCCGCATGTCCGCGCCCGCCGGGCGGCCGCGCCACGGGGTGGATCCCGCCGCGACGCGGCTACGGCACGCGGTAGGTCTCGCCGTACACCTTCCACTCCAGCGGTGTGCGCAGGGCGAGGTTCCCCTCGTCGAGGAACCGGCGCTGGGCCGTGTCGATGCGGGTGGTGTCACGGTCGGGGTTCTCGGACTTCATGGCCGCGCGGCGGATGTCCAGGAAGATGCCGAGGTACGTCCTCTCGTCGCCGCCCCGGGACGGCGGAGCCGCCTCGCGCAGGGCCCGCTCGCGCAGCCCGTAGAAGCCGTGGTCGCTCGTGCCGGGACCGTGCAGCACCATGGCGTCGTAGTAGATGAACTGGCCGAGCGTGCCGAGACCGTCGCGTCGGGCGGCCCGGACCGCGGGGTCGAAGTAGATCCGGTCGCGCTCGGAGTCCTGGGCCTCGCGGAACGCGGTGAGGCCGGCCTCGTGGCGCCAGGCCGCCGGGAAGCCCGGGTCCAGGCCCTCGTGGGAGTCGCTGCCGTCGACCTCGCGCAGGGCCGGGAGATACCGGGCGAGCCCGTTGTCCGGGTGCGCCTTCGTGTAGCGCTCGACGAGGGTGAGCAGGTCGTGGGTGCCGGTGCAGAAGCCGATGAGGCCCGCCGTGTAGCCCTGGCCGTCGCCGATGTCCTCGATGTAGCCGTACGCCTCCCGCCATTTCAGCGTGGAGTTCTCGGCACTCGCCACGATCTCCTGGGCGAGTTCCTTCTTGTCCGGGGCGGCCAGGCCGGCGGACCTCGCCGGGGCGGCGGGGCGTGCCGGGGCGGTGGACCGCGCCGGGGTGGCGGGGCTTGTCGCCGGCACGGCGGTGGTCTTGTCGCCGCCCGCCGGCTCCGGCTTGGCCTGCACGCGGGACCTCGCCGCGGGTGACGCGCCGCCCTTGGCGTCGGCCGTGGCGTGCTCGGGCGTGGCGAGACGGACGAGCGCCGTGATCAGAACGGCGGCCAGAACGAAGAACAGACAACCCGCTCGTTTCATGCCGCACAGGCTACGCAGGGCGGCCGCGCGGCCGAGGGGGTTCGGGCGGCCGCACGGGCGATGCACAGATGTGCCACCGGACGGACGTACGAGGACCGCGCAGGTGTGCCCCGCGGACCGGGGTGTCGGGGTGGCGCCGGTGTGTCACGGGGGCCGGTGTGCAGGGGGCGTGGTGTGCCGGCGAAGCCCTGGTGGCCGCGGGGACCGGGGCGTGTGAGGCCGCATCGGTGTGCCCCGCGGACCTGGGTGCGCGGGGCCGTGTCGGTGCACCGCCGGGGTCCGGAGCGGGCCCGCCTCCGTGGGCGGGCCCGGTGTCCGGTCCCGTCACACCGCTCCCGTCCGCAGCGCCGACACCTTCAGTACCGTCAGGACCACCAGCACGGCGAGCAGTCCCACGCAGACGGACGCCTGGACCAGGGTCCGGCGGCGGTCGCGGGGAGCGTACGCGTAGGCCGCGGTCACGAGCCCGCCCGCCAGCAGCCCGCCCAGGTGCCCCTGCCAGGACGTGAGCCCCGCCGAGATCAGGAGCCAGATCAGCAGGCCCGCCATGAACCGGTTGACGCCGCTCATGTCCGCGCCGACGCGGCGGGCCATCACGTAGTAGGCGGCACCGATGCCGAAGATCGCGCCGGACGCGCCGATCGTCTGCTCCTGCGGAGCGATCAGCAGTACGAGGACCGAGCCGCCGAGCGCCGACAGCAGATACAGCGCGAGGTAGCGGACCCGGCCGAGCTGGGCCTCGACGATCCGGCCGATGTTCCACAGCGCGAACATGTTCATCACGATGTGGGCGATCCCGAACGTGCCCTCGGTGGGCGGCAGATGCAGGAACGCGCCGGTCAGCAGCCGGTACCACTCCCCGTCGACGAGGCCCTCCGCGTGGAAGGACGAGGGGTGGGGGAAGACCCAGAGGTAGTGGCCCCCCTCTGAGTCCGCGAGCCCCGCGCCGAGCATCGCGAACCGGTCCACGACCGAGGAGCGCAGCAGTTCGGCCACGTAGGCCAGCACGTTCAGACCGATGAGGGCGTACGTCACCGCCGGCACCGTCGATATCCGGCCGCCGAAGGCGGTGCGGGCCTGCCGGACGGACTTCGCGCCCTCCTTCACGCACTCCACGCACTGATGGCCGACGGCCGCCTCACGCATGCAGCTCGGACAAATGTAGCGGTCGCAACGGGTGCAGCGCACATGCGACTCCACCTTGGGGTGGCGGTAGCAGGTGGTGACGGCGGACTCGGACTCCACGGCCGGCTCCTTGGAACGCGCGGGTACAGGGGGGAAGGTGAGCCGGTGGGGACGGCGGTGATCAAACTATCCAACCCCCCGGCCCGCGGGGAACGGCAGGGCCACGATCCGGACCCGCCGCGGAGGGACCAGGTCCCCGTGGTCCGGAGCGGCCGCAACGGTGCCGGGACGGTCACGTAATCTCGGCGTTCCGCAGTCCTCGTACGACGGGAGCCCGCATGGCCGGAATCAGCCTCACCAAGATCGAGGAGACCGCGCCGGCGCTGGTGGGTCCCTACAAGAGCGCCGGAGTCAGTCTCACCAAGCACGGACTGAGCGGCCAACGGGCCGCGGTGTACCTGGTGGTGGACTATTCGGGGTCGATGAAGCCGTACTACGACGACGGCAGTGTGCAGGCACTCGCCGACCGGGTGCTCGGCCTGTCCGCCCACCTCGACGACGACGGCACCGTCCCGGTCGTCTTCTTCTCCACGGACGTCGACGCGGTCACCGACATCGCGCTCGACAACCACCGGGGGCGGATCGAACGGATCGTCGCCGGGCTCGGACACATGGGCCGGACCAGCTACCACCTCGCCATGGACGCCGTCATCGACCACTATCTCGACAGCGGTGCGGACGCCCCGGCCCTCGTCGTCTTCCAGACCGACGGGGGACCGATCAACAAGCTCGCCGCCGAACGGTATGTGTGCAAGGCCGCCAGGCTGCCGATGTTCTGGCAGTTCGTCGGGTTCGGCGACCGGGGCAGCAGACAGTTCGACTTCCTGCGCAGACTCGACGAACTGGCCGTGCCGCACAAGCGGGCCGTCGACAACGCGGGCTTCTTCCACGCCGGTTCGGATCCGAGCCGGGTGAGCGACGGGGAACTGTACGACCGGCTGGTGGCGGAGTTCCCGCGGTGGCTGGTGGCGGCACGCGCCCGCGGAATCCTGGCCTGACGCGTCCTTCCGCCCACCACGGCCGGGGTGCGGACACCGCCCGCCCCGGCCCGGTCCGCCCCAACACCCCGCCCATGACGCCCCGTTGGCTTCGAACGGCCGACGTGCCACCCTGGTGGGCCGAGGGGAGCGGCGAATGGGCGCACGAGAGATCGACTCCGGACGGACCGCGGGGACGTCGGCGAACGCGGCACCCGGGAGCGGCACTCCGCCCGACGCGGGCGACACGGCCGTACGGGCCCGGCGCGCGCCGCAGACCGGCAAGGGGGAGCGGCTCGCCGACTGGGCCGACGGACGCCTAGGCGTCTACTCCCTGGCCAAGGCCAACATGCGCAAGGTCTTCCCGGACCACTGGTCGTTCATGCTGGGCGAGGTCTGCCTCTACAGCTTCCTCGTCCTGATCCTCACCGGCGTCTATCTCACCCTGTTCTTCGAACCGAGCGGCGTCGAGGTTGTTTACCACGGCTCCTACGGGCCGCTGAACGGCATCGTCATGACACGGGCGTACGAGTCCACGCTCGACATCAGCTTCGACGTGCGCGGCGGACTGCTGATCCGCCAGATCCACCACTGGGCCGCGCTCGTCTTCCTCGCCGGGATGCTCGTGCACATGATGCGGGTCTTCTTCACCGGAGCGTTCCGCAAGCCGCGCGAGGTCAACTGGCTGTTCGGCTGGACCCTGCTGATGCTCGGCCTCATCACCGGACTGACCGGCTACTCGCTCCCCGACGACCTGCTCTCCGGCACCGGCGTCCGCTTCGCCGACGGCGCCATCCTGTCGATCCCCGTCGTCGGGACGTACCTCTCCTTCTTCCTCTTCGGCGGGGAGTTCCCCGGGCACGACATCATCCCGAGGTTCTTCCCCATCCACGTCCTGCTGCTGCCGGGCATCATGCTGGGACTGGTCGTCGCCCACCTGATCCTGGTCTTCTACCACAAGCACACGCAGTACCCGGGGCCCGGAAAGGACCAGAAGTCGGTCGTCGGCATGCCCTTCATGCCCGTCTACATGGCCAAGGCCGGCGGGTTCTTCTTCCTGGTCTTCGGCGTCCTGGCGATGATGGGCGCGATCGCCACCATCAACCCCGTGTGGGCGTTCGGGCCCTACCGCCCCGACCTGGTGACCACCGGCGCCCAGCCCGACTGGTACCTCGGCTTCTCCGAAGGACTCATCCGCGTGATGCCGGGATGGGAGATCAACGCCTTCGGCCACACCCTCCAGCTCGGCGTCTTCATCCCCTTCGCGCTGTTCCCGCTCATCATGGCCGCCATCGCCGCCTACCCCTTCATCGAGGCCTGGGTCACCGGCGACCGGCGCGAGCACCACATCCTGGACCGGCCGCGCAACGTGCCCACCCGCACCGCGCTCGGCGTCGCCTGGCTGACGCTGTACGCCGTCCTGCTCGTCGGCGGCGGCAACGACCTGTGGGCCACCCACTTCCACCTGTCGATCAACGCGATCACCTGGTTCGTGCGCGTCGCCGTCTTCGCCGGGCCCGCGCTCGCCTACGTCGTCACGAAACGGATCTGCCTGGGGCTGCAACGCGCCGACCGCGACGAGGTGCTGCACGGACGCGAGACCGGCACGATCAAGATGCTGCCGCACGGCGAGTACATCGAGGTCCACGAACCCCTCACCCCGGCCCGGAGGTTCACCCTCACCCAGCACGAACAGGCGCCGCCCTACGAGATCGGCCCGCTCGTCGACGCCAACGGCGTGACCCGCCGGGTCGGCCCGGCCCCACGGCTGCGCGCCCGGCTGGCCCGCGCCCTGTACGGGCCCGGCACCAGGATCGCGAAGCCGACGGCCGAGGAGTACCGGGAGCTCACGAGCGGGGAGGACGGCCACCACTGAGTCCGGCCAGCGCCTCGGCCCTGCACTCGGCCGGGGTGCCCCAGGCCGTCCGCAGGGCACGGGCCTTGGTGAACCACAGCGACAGGTCGTACTCGGCCGTGTAACCGATCGCGCCGTGCAACTGCAGCGCGGCCCGCGCCGCCGAGTACGCCGCCTCGCAGGCACTGACCTTCGCGGCGGCGACCTCCGCCGGTGCCATCGACAGCGCGGCCCCGAACAGCAGCGGGCGGGCGAACTCCAGGGCGATCAGCGCGTCCGCGAGCCGGTGCTTGACCGCCTGGAACGAACCGACGGGCACCCCGAACTGGGTCCGCCGGCCCACGTACTCGACGGTCCGGCCCAGGAGCGCGAGTCCCACCCCCAGGGCCTGCGCGGCCGTGGCGAGCCGGGCCCAGAGCAGCGCCCGCGGCACGGCGCGCGCGACCTGCGGTCCGGCGGCCAGGAGCTCGCCGCCGCCCTGCGGCCGGGCGAGCCGGCGCGCCCGGTCCACGGACACCCGCACCGGCCCGTGCCCGGACACGAGCCGCAGCCCGTCACGGTCCACCACGAGCGACACCGCCGCGTCCGCGTCGAGCGCGTAACCGCCGGACAGGGCGGTCGGGTTGGGGTCGGGCGCGTGGCCGCCGGACGGAGTCGCGGGGTTGGGGTCGGGCGCGTGGCCGCCGGACGGGGTCGCCTTCGCGTCGGGCGTGGGCCCGGCGGAAGCTGGCGAGGTGCCTGCCGCGGGCCCGGGGCTGTCGGGCAGGACCAGGGTGGCCGGGCTCTTGCCCGAGGCGAGCCCCGGCAGCAGCCGCTCGGCCGGACCCGGCTCGCCCAGCGCGCTCAGCTCCCCCAGCAGCACGGCGGCGGCGACCGTCTCCACCACCGGACCCGGCACCGCGTGCCGCCCCAACTCGACGAAAGCCACCGCCAGTTCCATCGGGAGCGGCCCCACCCCGTCGTACGCCTCCGGGACCGCCAGCGCGAACACGCCCGCCTCGGCCAGCCGCGACCACAGGGCCCGCCCCGGCACGTGGTCGCCGCCCGCCCACGCGCGCACCACCGACGGCGTGTCCGCCGCCGCCAGCATCGCGTCCAGCGAGGCGGCGAACGCGCGCTGTTCGGCGTCCAGGAGGAAACGCATCAGCGGCGGCCCTTCGGAAGGCCGAGCAGCCGCTCGGCGATGATGTCGCGCTGGATCTCGTTCGTGCCCGCGTAGATCGGACCCGCGAGCGCGAAGACGTACCCCTCGCACCACTCGGTGTCCGCCGCCTCGCCCTCGGCGCCCAGCAGATCCAGCGCCGTCTCGTGCAGCGCGATGTCGAGCTCCGACCAGAACACCTTGTTCAGGCTGGACTCCGGCCCGAGGTGCTCCCCTTCGAGCAGCCGGGAGGCGTGGGCGTACGTGAAGAGCTGGTAGGCGCGCGCACCGATCACCGCGTCGGCCACCCGGTCGCGCAGCGCCGAGTCGGACGGGTCGCCGTGCGTGTGCCACAACGCGGCCAGCCGGTCCGCGGCCGCGAGGAAACGGCCCGGCGAACGCAGCGTCAGACCCCGTTCGTTGCCCGCCGTCGACATCGCCACCCGCCAGCCCTGCCCCGGTTCGCCGATCACGTCCGCGTCGGGCACGAACACGTCGTCCAGGAACAGCTCCGCGAAGGCCGGCCGGCCGTCCAGACGCCCGATCGGGCGGACCGTCACACCCGGCGCGCGCAGGTCGAACATCAGATACGTCAGGCCCTGGTGGCGTTTCTCCAGGCCCGGCTCACTGCGGAACAGGCCGAAGGCCCGGTCGGCGAACGCGGCCCGCGACGACCACGTCTTGTGCCCCCGCAGCAGCCAGCCGCCGTCCACGCGCACCGCGCGCGACCTCAGCGAGGCCAGGTCGGAGCCCGCCTCGGGCTCGGACCAGGCCTGGGCCCAGACCACCTCGCCCGTGGCCATCGACGGCAGCACACGCGCCCGCTGCTCGGCGGTGCCGTGCTCGAACAGGGTCGGCGCCAGCAGACTGATGCCGTTCTGCCCGACCCGGCCCGGCGCGCCCGCCGCGTGATACTCCTCCTCGAACGCCAGCCAGCGCACGAGGTCCGCGTCCCGCCCGCCGTACCGGGCCGGCCACGACACCACCGACCAGCGGTCCGCGGCCAGTTCGGCCTCCCACACGCGATGCGCCGCGAAGCCCTCCTCGGTCTCCAGCGAGGGCAGCGGGACCGCCGGGACATGGTCGTCAAGCCAGGCGCGGGCCTCGGCGCGGAACGCCTCGTCGGCGGGGGAGCGGGTGAGATCCATCGGGGGCACCTTCCGGCGGAGCTTCCCTAACAAGTGTTTGGTAGGTTAGCTTGGAGTCATGAGCGACGTCGAGAGCCCGGCGTACGTACCCGGCCACGGACTGCTGAGGGGCCGCACCGCCGTCATCACCGCCGCCGCGGGCGCGGGCATCGGCGGAGCCACCGCGCGCCGGTTCCTGGAGGAGGGCGCCCGCGTCCTGATCAGCGACGCCCACACCCGCCGGCTCAAGGAGTCCGCCGAGACCCTGGCCGCGGAGTTCGGACCCGGCCAGGTCGCCGCACTGCCCTGCGACGTCACCGCCGAGGACCAGGTCCAGGCCCTCTTCGACACCGCCGAGAACCTCCACGGCCGACTGGACATCGTCGTCAACAACGCCGGCCTCGGCGGCACCTCGTCCCTCGTCGACATGACCGACGAACAGTGGTCCAGGGTCCTCGACGTCACCTTGAACGGCACCTTCCGCTGCACCCGGGCCGCCCTCGTACGGCTCAGGGAACACGGCGGCGGAGGAGTCGTCGTCAACAACGCCTCCGTCGTCGGCTGGCGCGCCCAGAGCGGACAGGCCCACTACGCCGCGGCGAAGGCCGGCGTCATGGCCCTCACCCGCTGCGCCGCCGTCGAGGCCGCCGCCTACGGCGTCCGCGTCAACGCCGTCTCGCCCAGCCTCGCCCTGCACCCCCACCTGGTGAAGGTCACCACCCCCGAACTGCTCGAAGAACTCACCGCCCGCGAGGCATTCGGCCGCCACGCCGAACCCTGGGAGGTGGCCAACGTGATCGTGTTCCTCGCCTCCGGCTACTCCTCGTACCTCACCGGCGAGGTCGTGTCCGTGAGCAGCCAGCACGCCTAGGACGACAATGACCCGGTGCCTACGAAGAAGAAGCCCCAGGTGACCGCCACCCCCGAGCGACGCCGCGAACTGCTCGGCACCGCCGCCGAGGTGTTCGCCGAACAGGGCTACAACGCCACCACCGTCCGCAAGATCGCGGACGAGGCCGGGATGCTCGCCGGCAGCCTCTACTACCACTTCGACTCCAAGGAATCGATGCTGGAGGAGATCCTGCGGACCTTCCTCGACGAACTCTGGGACGGCTACGACACCGTCCTCGACGCCGGACTCGGCCCCCGCGAAACCCTGGAAGCCCTGGTCACCGAATCCTTCCGCGAGATCGACCGGCACCGCGCGGCCGTCGCGATCTACCAGAAGGAAGCCCGCCACCTCGCCGCCCAGGAACGCTTCGCCTTCCTCGCCGAGTCCCAGCGCAACTTCGAGAAGGCCTGGCTGAGCACCCTGGAACGCGGCGTCGGCGCCGAGGTCTTCCGCGCCGACCTCGACATCCGCCTCACCTACCGCTTCGTGCGCGACACCGTGTGGGTCGCCGCCTCCTGGTACCGGCCCGGCGGTCAGCACAGCCCCGAGGAGATCGCCCGCCAGTACCTGTCGATGGTGCTCGACGGCATCTCCGTCCGCGAGGAGACGTAAGCGAACCACCCACACCCCCAAGGGAGTCGTCATGGCCGAGGCCTACATCGTCGAAGCGGTCCGCACCCCCGTCGGGCGACGCGGCGGAGGACTCTCCGGGGTCCACCCCGCCGACCTCGCCGCGCACGTGCTCAAGGCCCTCGTCGAACGCTCCGGCGTGGACCCGGCCGCCGTCGACGACGTCGTCCTCGGCTGCCTGGACACCGTCGGACCGCAGGCCGGCGACATCGCCCGCACGAGCTGGCTGGCCGCCGGACTGCCCGAAGAGGTCCCCGGAGTCACCGTCGACCGCCAGTGCGGCTCCTCCCAGCAGGCCGTGCACTTCGCCGCCCAGGGCGTGCTGTCCGGCACCCAGGACCTCGTCGTCGCCGGCGGCGTCCAGAACATGAGCCGGATACCCATCGCCTTCGCCTCCCGCCAGGCCGCCGAACCCCTCGGCCTCACCGAAGGCCCCTTCGCCGGCAGCGAGGGCTGGCGCGCACGCTACGGCGACCAGCCCGTCAACCAGTTCCACGGCGCCGAACTCATCGCCGCCAAATGGGGCATCAGCCGCCGCGACCAGGAGGAGTTCGCCCTGCGCTCCCACCAGCGGGCGATCCGCGCCGCCGACGAGGGCCGCTTCGCCCGCGAGACCGTCGCCCTCGGCGACGTCACCGCCGACGAGGGCCCGCGGCGCGACACCACCCTGGAGAAGATGGCCGCTCTCAAGCCGGTCGTCGAGGGCGGCACCATCACCGCCGCCTGCTCCTCCCAGGTATCCGACGGCGCCGCCGCCATGCTGCTCGCCTCCGAACGGGCCGTCCGCGAACACGGCCTGACCCCCCGCGCCCGCGTCCACCACCTCTCCGTACGCGGCGAGGACCCCATCCGCATGCTCTCCGCCCCCATCCCGGCCACCGCCCACGCCCTGAAGAAGACCGGCATGTCCCTCGCCGACATCGACCTCGTCGAGATCAACGAGGCGTTCGCCCCCGTCGTCCTCGCCTGGCTCAAGGAGACCGGCGCCGACCCCGGCAAGGTCAACGTCAACGGCGGCGCCATCGCCCTGGGCCACCCGCTCGGCGCCACGGGCGTCCGGCTCATGACCACCCTGCTCCACGAACTGGAACGCACCGGCGGCCGCTATGGCCTCCAGACGATGTGCGAGGGTGGCGGCCAGGCCAACGTGACGATCATCGAACGCCTCTGAGTCACCCCGGTCCGGGGGGGGGGGGGGGGGGGGGGGGGGGGGGGGGGGGGGGGGGGGGGAGGGAGGGGGGGGGGGGGGGGAGGGAGAACGCAAAGAAAACGAAGGAGG
>NZ_JBVHTL010000002.1:278861-313774 GCF_055565895.1 Streptomyces sp. NPDC028298 | reverse complement strand
TGGGGAGCCCCCCCCTCCCCCCCTCCACCTCCCCCCCCCCCCCCCCCCCCCCCCCCCCCCCCCGCCCCCCCCCCCCCCCCCCCCCCCCCCCCCCGCGCCGACGACTACGACTCAGTCGCCCAGTGAGAACCCCAGCAGGACACCGGCGTGGACCTCGACCATGCCCGGGGCCAGGTCACCCTCCGAGCCGCCACCGCCACCGCCGTGACCCCTGTGCCCCTGGAACTCCCAGGACTCGGCGTCCACGTCCTGCAGATGCAGCACCTGGCCCAGCGCGATGCCCGCGGCCTCCGCGTACACCTCGGCCTTGCGGCGGGCCGCGGCGACGGCCCTGCGCCGCGCCTCGTCCCGCATCGCGGGCTTGTCGAGCACGTCGAAGGTGACGTCGTCGACACGGTTGGCGCCGGCGTCGACCATGTCCACGATGAGCTGCTGAAGATCGTCGACCGCCTCGGTCTCGACGGTGTACGACGCCAGGCAGCGGTACCCCAGGAACTTGCGGCCCGCACCGTAGCCGTCGTACTCGGAGTTGAGCTTCAGCTTCGAGCCGGAGACCGACGCGTCCGGTATGCCGTGCCGGCGCACCGCCTCACGCAGCAAGGACACCGCTGTCCCCGCCTTCTGGAAGGCCTCGTCCGGCGAGGGCTCCAGGATGTCGACGGCCAGCTTGATCCGCACCAACTGCGGCTCGGCCCGCACGCTTCCGGCACCGAAGACGCTGAGGCCCCACGGTTGTCTGATCGACTGATTCATCCCGGCATTCAATCACCGTGTTCCGTAAGGGCGTTGAGGGTTTCCCGGGCCTGCGCCATCACCCGGTCGATCAGTTCCGCGCACGACGGGAGGTCCTCGATCACGCCCGCCACCTGGCCCGCCGCCATCACCCCCAGGTCCGTCCGGCCGTCCACCATCGACGCCTTCAGGAGCATCGGGGTGTTGGCGGCGAGCAGGACCTGGCTCCAGGTCAGATCCCTGCCGTGCCTCATGGCCAGACCGTCGCGGATCATCCCCGGCCAGGAGAGCCCGGACAGACGCCGGAACCCGGCGGCCCGGCGCACCGCCCGGACCAGCGTCCCGGCACGCCCCGCCCCCTCCAGCGCCTCGACGAGCTCACTGCGCAGCATGCGGTGCGGCAGCCCGTCCACGGCCGTCGTCACGGTCACGTCCCGCACCGTCGCCGCCAGGTACCTCGCCTTCACCGCGTCGGGCACCGTCGAGTCCGAGGTCAGCAGGAAGCGCGTGCCCATCGCGATGCCCGCCGCCCCGTAGGCCAGCGCCGCCACCAGCCCCCGCCCGTCGTGGAAGCCGCCCGCCGCCACCACCGGGATGTCCACGGCGTCCACCACCTGGGGCAGCAGCACGCTCGTCGCCACCTCCCCGGTGTGGCCGCCGCCCTCGCCGCCCTGCACGATCACCGCGTCGGCACCCCACGCGGCCACCTTCTCCGCGTGCCGCCGCGCCCCGACCGACGGCACGACGACCACCCCCGCCTCCTTCAGCCCGGCGATCAGCTCGCGGGACGGGGCGAGCGCGAACGACGCGACGCGCACACCCTCCTCGACGATGATCCGCACCCGGTCGCCCGCGTCCCCGGCGTCCGCCCGCAGATTCACCCCGAAGGGCCGGTCCGTACGGGACTTGACCTCCCGCACCGCGTCACGGAGCTGATCGAGCGTCATCGTCGCCGAGGCCAGCACACCGAGCGCGCCCGCGTTCGCCGTCGCCGAGACCAGACGGGGCCCCGCCACCCAGCCCATGCCGGTCTGCACGACGGGGTGCCGGATGCCGACGAGCCGGGTCAGGGCCGTCTCCATCAGCGCCCGCCCCCGCCCGGACCGCCCGCCGGGGCGCCCCGCGGATCGGGCACCTCCTGTTCCCGCCGGCCGGCCGGGTCGATCACCGTGCGGATCAGCTCCAGCTCCCGCGCGCTCGGCTCACGGGTGAACGGCACCTCCTCCGGCACGCTCAGCCCGAAACCCGTCGCCTCCTCCACCTGCTCGACGCTCACCCCCGGATGGACGGACACCAGCCGCATCGAGTGGTCCGGCGTCGCGAAGTCGAGGACCGCCAGATCGGTCACCACCCGGGGGAGGCGGTGGAAGCGGGTGGCGCTCGGGCCCGCGGCGGCGGCCCGGTCGTACCCCACCCCGCACACCATGTCGACCCGCTCCACGAACACCCGGGTCGAATGTCTGGGGATCCAGTAACTGGTCGGATTGTTCAGGGTGTTGACCGGAGCTCCGCGCACGCCCAGCAACTGGCGCCGGGGCCGGGACCAGTCGCCGACGCACGCGATGTTCTGATTGCCGAACCGGTCGATCTGGCTCGCGCCCATCATCACGTGCCGCCGTCCGCCGGTCACCGCCGTCAGATGCCTGCGGTACGGCAGCCAGCCCTCCGGGGTGCCGTCGAGACCGACGAGCAGCGCCTCGCCGTCGGTCAGCAGCAGATCCGGCGAGAACGTGTGCCGGGCCAGTCGGGCGCCGATCGACGGGATCAGGCCCATCGGACTGGCGAGCACCTCTCCGTCGCCCCGCCACGCCTCGGCGCACGCGATCACGCAGTACTCGGCTCGGGTGACGCTCACCGCTCCCGCCCCTTCCCGCCCCTTCCCGTCCATCGCTCCCGCTCCCGCCCCGTTCACCGCTCCCACCCCGTCCCGGTCATCGCTCCCGCTGCTTGCCCGTTCACCGCTCCCGCTCCGCCCGCCAGTCCCGCACGGCACTCTGATAGCCGTGCTCCCCGCCGCCGAGGAACCGCTCGGCGAACTCGGCGTACGGCGTGGTCGCGTACAGCTTCTGGAAGGCCTCGTCGCGTCCGTAGTCAGGGACGCACGAGGTGAAGTGCGCCCCGTTCGGCGTCTCCACCACGCCGGTCACCGACGACCGCTGGAGCACCAGCGTCTGCGGCGCCGCCTCCTTGGTCAGCTCCGCCGTGTCGACGATCCGCTCGCAGGAGACGTACGCCGCGTCCGCCGCCTCGCAGAACAGGTCGTCGAAGTACGGGTCGGGGCCCAGATACTGGCCGTTGCCCGCCCGGTCCGCCCGGTTCATGTGGACCAGGGCCGCGTCCAGGCGCAGCGCCGGCATGGCGACGAGCTCCTCCGGGATGCCCGAGACCGGGTCCGGATACGGCGAAGTCACCGTCCGCAGACTCGGATCGACCCGCATCACGTCCGAGCCGAGCCCGGCCCGCACCGGCAGGAACGGCAGCCGGTTCGCCGCCGCGTGCAGCCCCCACATGAACATCGCCTCGTCCACCTCCCTCAGCTCGAACGCGCCACGCTCGCGGGCCGCGCGGTAGTGGGGTTCGAGCGGAACGGAGTCGAGCGTCACGAAGGCGGTCACCAGGGTGCGGATCCGGCCCGCCGCGGCGAGCAGACCGACGTCCGGGCCGCCGTACGACACGACCGTCAGATCGGTGATCTCGCTGTCGAGCAACGCTCTCACCAGGGCCATCGGCTTGCGGCGCGAGCCCCAGCCGCCGATGCCGAGCGTCATCCCGCTCTCCAGCCGGCCGACGACGTCCCGCGCCGACATGGTCTTGTCACTCACCCGGGTCCCCCTTGCCGAAGGTGTCACGGACGCGCGCGGCCACACCGGCGAGCGAGGCCTCGAACGTGAAGCCCTGCTCGAAGCGGTAGCTGCGGCGCACGTCGACGGGATCGATGCCGTTGATCGCGGCCTTGGCGAGCCGGACGAGCTGCCCGTCCTTGGCCGCTATCTCGCGCGCCAGCTCCAGCGCCGCGGACCGCAGCTCCTCGCGCGGCACGACCCGCCACACCGAACCGTGAGCGCGCAGCTCGGCCGCCGTCACCGTCCGCGAGGTGTAGTACAGGACCCGCATCAGATGCGGGGGGACGAGACGGGACAGATGCGTGGCCGCCCCCAGCGCCCCGCGGTCCAGCTCGGGCAGCCCGAAGACCGCGTCCTCGCTCGCCACGATCGCGTCCGCGTTCCCCACGAGCCCGATGCCGCCGCCCAGACAGAAACCGTGCACCGCGGCCACCACGGGCACCTCGCACTCGTACACCGCGGCGAAGGCCTCCGCGCAGCCGCGGTTCGCGCCGATCAGAGCGCCCCCGCCGGTGGGGTCGCGCTGCAGTTCCTTGATGTCGACGCCCGCGTTGAACCCGCGCCCCTCCGCTCCGAGGACCACACAGCGGACCCCCGGGTCGGCGCCCGCCGCGCGCACCGCGTCGGCCAGAGCGAACCAGCCGCGCACCGGCAGCGCGTTCACCGGCGGGAAGTCGACCGTGACGACGGAAATCCCCTTTTCCGGGGACGAGGTGGAGACACCCATGGCCGCATCAGCTACCTTTCCACCAAACGTTTGTTAGGTGTGATGCGAAGCTAGCAGCGATCGCGGCCGCGCGGGAGGCCCTGTGGACAACCCGGACACCACGAACCGGCCCAGCACTTCGGGCCACCCTGACGCCGTGCCCCGGTCCGACGCCTCGCCGGACCTCGACGGCCGGACCGTCGTCGTCACCGGCGGCACCCGAGGCGTCGGGGCGGGCATCACCCGCGCCTTTCAGCGAGCCGGCGCCCACGTCGTGGTCTGCGCCCGACGGCCGCCCGAAATCCCCCTCGGCAAGGCCGACTTCGTCCCCCTCGACCTGCGCGACGCGGCCGCGGTACGCGCCTTCTTCGACGCCCTGCCCCGGCTCGACGTCCTGGTCAACAACGCGGGCGGCACCCCCCACCGCCCGCTCGCAGACGCGGACGCCGAGCGGCACGCCCGGGTCGTCGAGCTCAACCTCATCGCTCCCCTCACCGCGTCGATCGCGGCCCGCGACCACCTCAGACGGACCCGGGGCTCGATCGTGATGATCGGCAGCGTGAGCGGTTCACGCCCCTCGCCCGGCACCGCCGCCTACGGCGCCGCCAAAGCGGGACTGGAGAACCTGGCCCGCTCGATGGCCGTCGAATGGGCGCCGGAGATCCGCGTCAACACCCTGGTCGTCGGCATGGTCCGCACCGAACTCGCCCATCTGCACTACGGCGGCGAGGACGGCCTCGCCGCCGTCGCCCGCACCGTCCCGCTGGGCCGCCTCGCCCGGCCCTCCGACGTCGGCGCCGCCGCCGTCTTCCTCGCCTCCGACGCCGCCGCCTACATCAGCGGCGCCTCCGTCCTCGTCCACGGAGGCGGCGAGCGGCCCGCCTTCCTCGACGCCGCCACCGCCGACAAGGACCGGTCAGGAGAGACACGATGAGCGCACCACTGCTGTGCGAGGGGCGGGTCGTGATCGTCACCGGCGCGGGCCGCGGGCTCGGCAGGGCGCACGCGCTGGCGTACGCGGCCGAGGGCGCCCGGCTCGTGGTCAACGACCTCGGCGTCGGCCTCGACGGCGCCCCCGCGGCGGACAGCCCGGCCCGCCAGGTGGCCGAGGAGATCCGCGCGGCGGGCGGCGAGGCGGTGGCCCACGGCGGCGACATCGCGACGGCCGAGGGCGCCGCGTCCCTCGTCCGCGCCGCGCTGGACACGTACGGGCGTCTCGACACCCTCGTCAACAACGCCGGATTCCTCCGCGACCGCATGCTGGTCAACCTCGACGAGGACGACTGGGACGCCGTGATGCGGGTCCACCTGAAGGGGCACTTCCTGCCGCTCCGGCAGGCGGCGGCGCACTGGCGCGCCGAGGCCAAGGCGGGCCGCACGCCCGACGCCAGGGTCGTCAACACCAGCAGCGGAGCGGGCCTGCTCGGCTCCGTCGGCCAGGGCAACTACAGCGCCGCCAAGGCCGGCATCGTCGCTCTCACACTGGTCGCGGCGGCCGAGATGGAACGCCACGGCATCCAGGTCAACGCCATCGCCCCGGCCGCCCGCACCCGGATGACCGAGCGCGCCTTCGCCGACACGATGACCGCCCCCGACAGCGGATTCGACGCCATGGACCCCGGCAACGTCTCGCCACTGGTCGTCTGGCTCGGATCGGCGGCCAGCGCCGGCGTCACCGGCCGGGTCTTCGAGACCGAGGGCGGCCGCATCACGGTCATGGAGGGCTGGCGGCCGGGCCCGAGCGCCGACAAGGGAGCCCGCCGGACCCCGGCGGAGGCGGGCGAGACGGCCCGTGAACTGCTGACGCGGGCCGCGACTCCGGGCGCGGTGTACGGGGCGCGGTAGGCGCGGTCGTACCGCTCGCGGAGCCGTCCGGGCTCAGTGCCCGGGCCGGGTCGTGCTCGCCTTCAGCAGGGTGACGATCTCCGCGTGACCGGTCTCCAGGTCGTCGCCCGCGAACGGCCTGCCCCGCTCGTCCAGGAGCTGGACCTCGACGGTGACGCCCTCGGGCGACGGATGCCGGTGGGTGACCGACGCGTGGCCGGCGCCGTGCGTGCGGGCCAGGCCCTCCCGCAGCTCGGCCTCGACACCGACGCCGATCAGCCGGCGGGCCTCCGCCAGCGCCTCGCCCCGCGCGCCCGCCCCGTGCGCGAGCAGAGCCCGTACGCAGCCGGCCGAGCCCCGGTGCGCGGCCGTCACCAGCGGGGGCTCGCCCGCGGGCCCGGGCCTGCCGGGGTCCGCGCCCGCCGCGAGGAGCGCTTCCGTGACGGCGGTGTGCCCGCGCCGCAGCGCCCAGGTCAGCGCGGTGAAACCGAACGCCTCCACCGTGTCCGGGTACGCCCCCGCCGCGAGCAGCGCGCGCACCACCTCCGTGTGACCGCCGCAGGCGGCGCCGCACAGGGGAGCGTCCGTGCCCAGGCTGAGCCGGTCGGGCTCGGCACCGGCCGCCAGCAGCAGCCGTACGACTCCGGGGCGGTCGCTCACCGCGGCCAGGTACAGGGCGCTCTGGCCGTCCTCGTCGACCGCCTCCGGGCTCACCCCGGCGCGCAGCAGCCGTACGACCGCGTCCTCGTCCCCCTCGTACACGGCGGGGAAGAGGAGTGCGGTCGGGTCGTTCGTGCTCATCCTTCGACCCTCGCTCGGCACCGACACGCGAGGCAAAGGCTTTCAGGGTGTTCTGCCTCACCCGTCCCGCCCGCCGGTGCCACGAACGGCGCACGCGCGGGGCGGCCGGCAGGCGAGGCTTTGCGGACACGCCCCAGGGCCCGTCCGGCGCCTAGGTGTCGCACTCCAGCACCGTCCGGCACAGCGCGCACCGCGCCCGCACCCGGCCCCGGACCGGCACCCGGATGCGCTGATGGCAGGTCGGGCACGGGAAGGAGACGCGCAGCGGTCCGCGGTCGTCGGGCGCGAACGCGTAGGGGACGCCGGAGTGGTCGGGGATGTGATGGTCCAAGGCGTGCCTGCGGTCCCTGGCGTAGCGGCGGCGGCCCGCCCAGCCGGCCGCGGTCAGCGGGGGCTGCCGTCCGTCCCGCAGGGCCAGTTCCATGCCCTTGGTGTACGCGGTGAACGCCTGCGGGCTGGTGAACCACACCGAGGGGTCCTCGTCGAAGACCAGGGCGCGCTTGGCGAGGACGTAGCCGAACTCCTCGGGAGTCAGATAGCCGAGCTTCTGCGAGGAGGCGCCGTCCTCGCGGTAGGCGTCGAGGAGGAGCCAGCCCGCGCCGAGATAGGCCGCGGCGGTGTCGGTGAGGATCTCGGTGTCGCGGGTGCCGGGGAACGAGAGGTCCAGGCGGTGCAGATAGACGTGCATCACCTCGTGGGCGAGGGCGGCGCCGATGTCCCGGCGATGGGTGCGGAAGCGGTCGTTGAGCTCGATGAAGTACTCGGGCCCCGCCGCGAGTTCGACGTGCGCCGCGTGGGTCATCTCGCGGAAGCCGACGATCATCCGGGCGTCCGGCAGCCGGTAGTGCCGCACCATCTCGCGGGCGACGCGCTGGGCGCCCAGATGCAGGTCGTCGATGTCCGCGAACGCCACGTCGGCGGGCGCCACGCTGGTCGCGAAGGTGTGGACGGTGTCGTACGAGAGCCGCTTGTACAGCGCGGTGACCGATGCCCGCACCGTGTCCAGATGTGGGTAGCCGTGCTCGACCGGTCCGCCGTTCGCCACGCCCGCACCCCCAGAAGACGCCGGAACTCCTCTCCACTGTAGGCGGGGTTCCGCCCGGTGGCGGGGGAGCCGGGCGGCGCAGCGGGGCGGGTGAGGGCTGCGGGAGGCCGCGACTGGCCGGAATGCGGCTCTTGCCCGGTGCCGCGGCGGGTCCCCATAATCCCCACCAGCTTGGCAGGTGCATGCCATGGACGGTTTTCCCGTGCATGTCCCCGCGCGCCCGCCTCGCGGACAACCCCCCACGAAAGGAAGCGCGTTGAAGTCTCCCAGGAAGTACGGCGTCATCAGAAGACTGCTCGCCGTCGCCGCGGTCGCCCTCGCCACCGTGTCCCTCCAGCCGCTGACCGCACACGCCGCACCCGCACCCGTCGTCGGCGGGACACGCGCCGCCCAGGGCGAATTCCCCTTCATGGTCCGCCTCTCCATGGGCTGCGGCGGCGCCCTCTACACCCAGAGCATCGTCCTGACCGCCGCACACTGCGTGAACGGCTCCGGCACCAACACCTCCATCACCGCCACCGCCGGCGTCGTCGACCTCCAGAGCAGCAACGCCGTCAAGGTCAAGTCCACCAAGGTGCTCCAGGCCCCCGGCTACAACGGCAAGGGCAAGGACTGGGCCCTCATCAAACTCGCCAGGCCCATCGCCCTGCCCACCCTGAAGATCGCCACCAACACCGCCTACAACAACGGCAACTTCACCGTCGCCGGCTGGGGCGCCACCCGCGAAGGCGGCGGACAGCAGCGCTACCTCCTCAAGGCCACCGTCCCCTTCGTCGACGACGCCACCTGCCAGCAGGCCTACGGCAGCGACCTCGTCCCCGGCGACGAGATCTGCGCCGGATTCGTCGCCCAGGGCGGCGTCGACACCTGCCAGGGAGACTCCGGCGGACCCATGTTCCGCAAGGACGACACCGGCGCCTACCTCCAGGTCGGCATCGTGAGCTGGGGCGAGGGCTGCGCCGAGCCCGGCTACCCCGGCGTCTACAGCGAGGTCTCGACCTTCGCCGCCGACATAGCCAGGGCGGCTGCCGGACTCTGATCCCGCACGGCCCGTGAAAACGGATCCCGTACGGCCGTGAACGCGGCGCCCGCGACCCCGGTCGCGGGCGACCGCGCACGGCCTCCCCTCAGGACCCGGCCCCCACGAGCCACGTAGGGTTGGCTGTCATGACCACCAGCAAGCCCCAGGAAGCCGGCCCCGACGTCAGCACGGAACTGGCCCGGCTGCGCGACAGCATCGACAACATCGACGCCGCCGTCGTCCACATGCTCGCCGAACGCTTCAAGTGCACCCAGCAGGTCGGCCACCTCAAGGCCGCCCACCAGCTCCCGCCCGCCGACCCCTCCCGCGAGGCCCACCAGATCGCCCGGCTGCGCCGCCTCGCCGAGAGCGCCAAGCTGGATCCGGCCTTCGCGGAGAAGCTGCTCAACTTCATCATCGCCGAGGTCATCCGGCACCACGAGCGCATCGCCGACGACGCCGGCGGCACCTCCGACACGGGGGAGTGACACCGCCGGGGCGCCGTCCCGCCGCCGCGCCGTGACCGCGCCCCGGCCACCGCCCAGCCGCACCGCGACCGGCTCCCGGCCGTGCGACGACCGCTGCCCGGCCGTGCGGCGACCGCCCCACGGCACGCCGCGACCGCGCCCCGCGACCGGAAATGCGCAGAGCGTACATACCGCACCACCCCTGTGTCCCGACCCGCGCCATCGGGCAGCATGGCCTCATGTCCGTACTGACGCGCGACGAAGCGCAGACCCGTGCCAAGCTCCTCGACGTCCACCACTACGGGATCGAACTCGATCTGACAGGAGGGGACGACACCTTCGACTCCCTGACCGTCATCCGGTTCACCGCCCGCACCGACGCGGACACCTTCGTCGAGCTGAAGCCCGCCGAACTGCGCTCCGTCACCCTGGACGGCCGGCCCCTCGACCCCGAGACCCTGGACGAGAACCGGCTGCCCCTCAAGGGACTCACCGCCGGCGAGCACGAACTGCGCGTCGACGCCTCCATGCGCTACTCCCGCACCGGGGAGGGCATGCACCGCTTCACCGACCCCACCGACGGCGAGACCTACCTCTACACCCAGCTCTTCATGGAAGACGTCCAGCGCGTCTTCGCCGCCTTCGACCAGCCCGACCTCAAGTCCGTCTTCGAACTCTCCGTCACCGCCCCCGAAGGCTGGACCGTCCTCGCCAACGGCGTCACCGAACACCTCGGAGACGGCCGCTGGCAGGCCGCCCCCACCCCCCTCATCTCCACCTACCTCGTCGCCGTCGCCGCCGGCCCCTGGCACTCGGTCCGCACCGAACACGCCGGCCTGCCCTTCGGCCTCCACTGCCGCCGCTCGCTGGCCCCCTACCTCGACGCCGACGCCGACGAAATCCTCGACGTCACCCGCGCCTGCTTCGACCGCTACCACGAGAAGTTCGACGAGCCCTACCCCTTCGACTCCTACGACCAGGCGTTCGTCCCCGAGTTCAACGCCGGCGCCATGGAGAACCCCGGACTCGTCACCTTCCGCGACGAATTCGTCTACCGCTCCGCCGTCACCGACACCGAGCGGCAGACCCGCGCCATGGTCATCGCCCACGAGATGGCCCACATGTGGTTCGGCGACCTCGTCACCCTGCGCTGGTGGGACGACATCTGGCTCAACGAGTCCTTCGCCGAGTACATGGGCTACCAGACCCTCACCGAAGCCACCCGCTTCACCGACACCTGGGTCGACTTCGGCGTCGCCCGCAAGTCCTGGGGCTACGACGCCGACCAGCGCCCCTCCACCCACCCCGTCGCCCCCGACCCGGACGCCGTCCCCGACACCGCGTCCGCCATGCTCAACTTCGACGGCATCTCCTACGCCAAGGGCGCCTCCGCCCTGCGCCAGCTCGTCACCTGGCTCGGCGAGAAGGACTTCCTCGCGGGCATCAACACCCACTTCGCCCGCCACAAGTTCGCCAACGCCACCCTCGCCGACTTCATCGACAACCTCGCCTCCGCCACCGAACGCGACGTCCACGCCTGGGCCGACGCCTGGCTGCGCACCACCGGCGTCGACACCCTCCGGCCCGAGATCACCGAAGCCGACGGACAGTGGCACCTCACCGTCGACCACGACGGCAGCCGCCCCCACCGCATCGCCGTCGGCGCCTACGACACCGTCCCCGGCGAGGTCGACCGGCTCGTCCTGCGCGAACGCTTCGAACTCGACGTCCCCCAGGGCGACACCGGCGCCCCCAGGCCCGGCCGCCGCCCCGACCTGCTCCTCCTCAACGACGGCGACCTCACCTACGCCAAGGTCCGCTTCGACGCCAAGTCCTTCCAGACCGTACGAGCCGCCCTCGGAGGCCTCCCCGACGCCCTCACCCGGGCCGTCGTCTGGAACGCCCTGCGCGACGCCGTACGCGACGGCGAACTGCCCGCCGCGGACTACATCGAGACCGCCCGCACCCACCTGCCGCGCGAGACCGACCTCGCCGTCGTCCAGGGCGTCCTGACCTTCGCCGCCGCCCACGTCGCCGACCGCTACCTCAGCCCCGAGCAGCGGCCCATCGCCCTCACCACCCTCACCGACCTGTGCCGCGACCTCATCCGCCGCACCGAGGACGGCTCCCACCCCGGCCTGCGCCTCACCGCCGTACGCCACCTCATCGACGTCGCCGTCCACCCCGACACCATCAGCGCCTGGTTCTCCGAGGGCACCGTCCCCGGCGGCCCCGAACTCGACCCCGAACTGCGCTGGCGCATCCTCGCCCGGCTCAGCGTCCTCGGCGCCGTCGACGACGCCGTCATCGACGCCGAACTCGTCCAGGACCCCAGCGCCACCGGCCAGGAGGGCGCCGCCCGCTGCCGCGCCGCACTGCCCGACCCCCAGGCCAAGCGCGCCGCCTGGGACGCCATGTTCGCCACCGACGACCTCTCCAACTACCTGTTCACCGCCACCGCCCAGGGCTTCTGGCAGCCCGAACAGGCCGACCTCGTCCGCGAGTACGTCGAGCGGTACTGGCCCGACGCCGTGGCCCTCGCCGAACGACGCGGCCCCGCCATCGCCGAAGCCGCCGGCCGCTGGGCCTTCCCCGCCGGCGCCGTCACCCCGGAGACCCTCGCCCTCGGCGAGAACTGCCTGAACGAGGCCGACCCCATCCCGGCCCTGCGCCGCAAGCTCGCCGACCAACTCGACGACCTCGCCCGCGCACTGCGGGTACGACAGGCCTAGCCACCGGACCCGGCACCGACCCGGGCCCACCCCAGCGAACCCGGACGCCGGACGCCGCCCCACGCGGCGATCCGGCGTCCGGCGTCTCCGGTCCCGCGCCGCGGTCGGGCGTCCGGCGTCTCCCCTGCCCGCGCAGCGGTTCGGGGCCCGGTGTCCCCCCTCCCGCGCGCGACGATCCGGCGTCCGGCGTCTCCGGTCCCGTTCACACAAATCCTCCGTACGGCAGTACCCCCGCCGGGGCCGAATCGTTCTCCTTGGCGGGCGCACCTGCCCAAAACACGTACACGCCGGGAAGGACCCGCCGCACGTCCATCGGAGGACACCCATGAGCACGCCGCCCCTCGCCTCAGGCCCCGAAGGCCCCGACGCACTGCGGCCGTTGCTCGACACCGTCCTGCACGCGCTCGCCGAAGGCAGCGCCGCCCGCGGAGGGCCCCTCCCCGCCGGAGGCCCCGAACGCGTCGCCGAACGCCTGCGCGCAGCCCTCGGCGACCCCCTGCCCCCGCACGGCACCCCCGACGCCCTGCACACCCTCGTCCGCGCCCTCGCCGAAGGCGCCGCCGACCCCGCCGACCCCCTGTGCGCGGCCCACCTGCACTGCCCGCCCCTCGCCGTCGCCACCGCCGCCGACCTCGCGGCCTCCGCTCTCAACCCGTCCCTCGACTCCTGGGACCAGGCCCCCGCCGCATCCGAACTCGAAGCGGTCCTCACCCGGACCCTCGCCCACCTCGTCTACGGCGACCCGGACACCGCACCCACCCCGGACGCACACAGCGACGCCCTCATCACCACCGGCGGCACCGAATCCAACCAACTCGCCCTCCTCCTCGCCCGCGAGAAACACCACGGCATCCAACTCGTCTGCGCGGCCGGCGCCCACCACTCCCTCCAGCGCGCCGCCTGGCTCCTCGGGCTGCCCGAACCCGTCGTCCTCCCCTCACCCGCCGGCACCCTCGACCCCGCCGCCCTCGACAGCGCCCTCACCGAACTGCGCGGCCCCCACCTCGTCGCCGCCACCGCCGGCACCACCGACGCCGGACTCATCGACCCACTGCCCGAGATCGCCGACCTCTGCGCCACCCACGGCGCCCGCCTCCACATCGACGCCGCCTACGGCGGAGGCCTCCTCTTCAGCGACCGGCACCGCCCCAAACTCGACGGACTCACCCGCGCCGACACCGTCACCCTCGACCTGCACAAACTCGGCTGGCAACCCGTCGCCGCCGGACTCCTCGCCGTACGCGACCCCACCGACCTCACCCCCCTCGGCCACCGCGCCGACTACCTCAACGCCGACGACGACACCGAAGCCGGCCACCCCGACCTCCTCGGCCGCTCCCTGCGCACCACCCGCCGCCCCGACATCCTCAAGATCGCCGTCACCCTCAAGACCCTCGGACGCCACGGCATCGGAAACCTCGTCGACCAGGTCTGCGCCCACGCCCACGAACTCGCCGACCTCGTCGCCGCCCACCCCGGCCTCGAGCTCTACGACCACCCCGTCATCAGCACGGTTCTCTTCCGGCCCGAAGGCGCCACCGACGACACCGTCGCCGCCGTACGCCGCACCCTCCTCGACCAAGGCCGCGCCGTCCTCGGCCGCGCCACCCTCGACGGCCGCCGCTGGCTCAAAGCCACCCTCCTCAACCCCCACACCCGGCCCGGCGACCTGGCCACGCTCCTGAAACTGGTGGAAGGACACACACCCCGATGAGACCGACACCCCAGCCCCAGCGCCCCACCGCCGAAACCCCCCGCGACCTCGTCGGCATCGGCATCGGCCCCTTCAACCTCTCCCTCGCCGCCCTCGCCCACCCCCTCACCGAACTCGACACCGTCTTCTACGAACAACGCCCCGGCTTCGACTGGCACCCCGGCCTCCTCATCGACGGCGCCACCCTCCAAGTCCCCTTCCTCGCCGACCTCGTCACCCTCGCCCACCCCACCAGCCCCTGGTCCTTCCTCAACTACCTCAAGGACCGCGACCGCCTCTTCCCCTTCTACTTCGCCGAGCGCTTCCACATCCAACGCGCCGAATACGACGCCTACTGCCGCTGGGTCGCCGACAACCTCCCCGGACTCCGCTTCGCCCACCAGGTCGACACCGTCCGCTGGAACCCCGAACACGACCTCTTCGAAGTCGACTTCACCCGCCTCGACGCCCACGGCCAGGCACAGGCCCTCGGCCGCACCCACACCCGCAACATCGTCCTCGGCGTCGGCACCGCCCCCCACATCCCCGAACCCCTCAAACCACTCGTCGAAGCCCCCGACGCACCCGTCATCCACGCCGCCGACTACCTCAAACACCGCGACCGATTCCTCACCGCCGACCACATCACCGTCATCGGCGCCGGCCAGTCCGGAGCCGAGGTCTTCCTCGACCTCCTCCGCAACCGCCCCACCGGAAAAGAAAAGATCCACTGGCTCGCCCGCACCGAGGCCTTCGCCCCCATGGAGTACTCCAAACTCGGCCTCGAACACTTCACCCCCGACTACACCCGCTACTTCCACGCCCTCACCGAACCCGTCCGCGACCGCCTCCTCGCCGCGCAGTGGCAACTCCACAAGGGCATCGACGCCGACACCATCGCCGCCATCCACGACGAGCTCTACCGCCGCACCCTCCACGGCGGCTGGCCCGACGCCGTCCTCACCCCCGCCGTCACCGTCCGCACCGCCGGACGCATCGCCACCACCAAGATCGAACTCCACCTCGAACACGTCCAGCAGGGCACCCGCTCCCGCCTCACCACCAACGCCGTCGTCCTCGCCACCGGCTACCGCGAACGCCCCATCGCCCCCCTCCTCGCCGGACTCGACCCCTACCTCCGCCGCGACAACGCCGCACGCCCCGACATCGACGACCAGTTCCGCCTCGTCCTCGACCCCACCGTCACCGGCCGCGTCTACGTCCAGAACGCCGAACTCCACACCCACGGCGTCGGCACCCCCGACCTCGGCCTCGCCGCCTGGCGCAGCGCGACCATCCTCAACTCCCTCACCGGCAAAGACCCCTACCCGCTCCCCGGCCGCACCGCCTTCACCACCTTCGGTCTCGAACACACCCCCCGCGTCCCCGCCGCCCGCCAGGAACCCCGACCCCTCACCCGCCTCGTCCCGCTCATCCCCCTCGTCGAAGGGCGATGAGGCCCACCCCCACATCCCCTCATCGGACGAGCCCCGCCCAACGGTTCACACACCGGCCCGAAATCCCCGGACCACCCCCGCCACCCGCCCAAGACAAACGGCGCCGACGCGAAAGAACCGCGCCGACGCCGCACACCTGAACCAAGAACGCCCTAGAACACGGGCACACCCTCACGCGTCAACTTCCAGTCCACCGACGCGAAGTCCTTCGGGTCCAGCACACCCTTCGCCGTGACCCACTCCGCGATCCGCGTCCGGATCTCCGTCGACTCCGACCACACCTCGGTCGCCGTGGCGACATGCGGGAACGCGCCACCACCATTGGCACGGTAGTTGTTCACCGCGAACACGAACTGCTGAGCATCGGCCAACGGCGCACCCTGGTACGTCAGATTCTTGATCCGCGAACCCTCCGCCTGCGCGATGTCGATGTCGTACTGAAGACCCGACACATAGTCGTAGTTGTAGTCCGGGCGACCGTTCGCGTTCGTCAGCTTCTCCGTGTCGACCACCGCACCCACGGCCGTCTGCACGAAATAGTTCGCCGAGTACTCCAGGTACGCACGGACCTGCGCACCCGTCAGCACCTTCGCCACCAGCGTGTTGTCGTACACGTACAGACTCGACAGATCCCGGATCGTCACATCACCGGCCGGGATCTCCGACGTCCGCGAGAACGGCGAAGCCTGCGCGATCACCGGCAACGACGCGTACTGCGTCCCCACCAGCGCCGCCCGCACCACATCCTCCTGGACCTTCGTGATCAGATCGATGATCGGAGCGTCCTTGTAACGCGCCTCCACCGTCGTCAGCGTGTCCGTCGCCGTACCCACCACCTGGTTGACGTACGCCACCACCAGATCGTGCTCGTCCTTCAGCAGCCGCGTGATCTTCGGGTCGTCCGCCACCGAGTTCGTGTTGCGCACCGAAGCCGCCACCGACTCGACCCGCCAACGCCCCTTCTCGAAGACCAGCCCGAAGTCGAACACCGACAACCGCTCCGCGAACGCCAACGGCTCCGACAGCACCACCGTCTTGCCCGTCGCCGTGTTCGTGACCTTCAGCTCCGGGATCTCCAGGTGCGCGTGACCCACCAGGATCGCGTCGATCCCCGGCACCTGCTGCGCCACCAGCGCCGCCGAGTTCTCCACGTACGGCACCTGATCACCGTACGACGACGTACCCGACGTACCCGAATGCGCCGACACGACCACCACGTCCGCACCCATCGACCGAAGCTTCGGCACCCACTTCGCCGCCTGCTCCTCAAGACCCGGGAACGTCAACTTCCCCTGCACATAGGCCTTGTCCCAGATCGCGATACCCGGATTCGTCAGCCCCAGCACCGCCACCTTCACCGGCGGAGCCCCATGAACACGGAACTCCTTCATGAAGTACGGCGGAAACGCCGGCTTCAGCGTCTTCGCGTCCAGCGCGTTCGCACCCAGCAACGGGAAACGGCACTGCGACTCGAACTTCCGCAGCGTCTCGATCCCGTAGTTGAACTCGTGGTTCCCCAGCGCCACCGCGTCATAGCCGATCGCGTTCATCGCCTGCGCCATCGGATGCACCGGACCACCCTTGGCGGTGATCGGATCCACCTTCGCGTAGTAATACGTCAACGGAGTGCCCTGGATCGTGTCACCCGCGTCCAGCAGCAACGTGTTGCAACGCCCCTTCTCCGCACGGATCTCGTTCACCAGCGTCGAGATCCGCGCCAGACCCTGCGCGTTGCCCGCCTTGTCCGAGTACTCCGCGTCCTTGAAGTAGTCCCAGTTGAAGACATGACCGTGCAGATCGGTCGTCCCCATCACCGTCAGCTCGTACCGCTTCACCGGCCGGCCCCCCTTCGACCCCTCCGCGGCCTGCGCCACCGGAGCCGCACCCACACCCGCGAGCGCCACCCCCGCACCGGTCACGGCGGACTCCTTCAGAAACTTCCGGCGATTCAACGGCATGGCACGAACTCCTCGTGGACGGGGGTGACGACGCGCGTAGATTCTGGCCCAACACCCGCCCCCGCAAAAGACCCTGGAGGTTTCCATCTGATGGCCGGACGACACCGCCCACCCCCCACCCAGTGACAGAGTGGGACGTATGACCCCCGACACCGGCCCCACCGACCGGCACACCCCGGCCACCACCCCCACCCCACCCGCCGTCCCCTACGGCACCCCTGACACACCCCGCATCGCCGTCCGCGGCGAAGCCCACCTCGAAGTCGACCCCGAACTCGCCCGCATCACCATCACCGTCACCGCCCGCGGCAAAGACCGCCGCCAGACCCTCACCGACCTCACCCACCGCAACGCCCGCGCCCTCGACCTCGTCAAAACCCACGGCGACGCGGTCGAACGCCTCGAGACCAGCGCCCTCACCATCACCCCCGAACTCGGCCGGCACAGCCGCGGCGAACGCACCCGCACCCACCACGGACTCGTCCACATCACCGCCCAACTGAACGACTTCACCGCACTCGGCGAACTCACCACCGCCCTCGCCGACCTCGACCTCACCCGCGTCGACGGCCCCTGGTGGACCCTGCGCCCCGACTCCCCGGCCCACCGCGCGGCACGTCGGCAAGCCGTCCACGAAGCCGTCCAGCGCGCCCGCGAATACGCCGAAGCCCTCGACACCACCCTCACCGCCCTCGTCGAACTCGCCGACACCGGCACCGACGACACCCACCCCCGCGTCCCCCAGACCACCCGCGCGCTCAGCCGCGCCGCCTACGGCGCCGCCCCCACCGAGGACGAACCCGCACCCCTCGACCTCGAACCCCAACGCCAGCACGTCCACGCCCAGGTCGTCGCCCGCTTCACCATGGCGCCACCACGGCTCTAGCCCCACCTGACAGCATCACGGAACGTCACCACACGACTCTTCCGCGCACCCACCCCACAGCCCGGCGCACACTGGACGGGCACAGGTCGAAGAAGGCGCCGACCGCACCGGGCATCACGCTCCGCTCATCGGAGCGGTGCGGCGCACAATTCAACAGTTGTCAATAACCCTTCACGCAAAGGTTGTTGAGTAGTCATGCGCGACCAATTCTCTACCGACCGGTAAGGCCTAGGCTCGAATCATGCGCCGAGCGAAAATCGTCTGCACACTGGGCCCCGCAACCGACTCATACGACCAGATCAAAGCCCTGGTCGAAGCCGGAATGGACGTAGCCCGCTTCAACCTCAGCCACGGCACCCACGCCGACCACGAAGAGCGCTACCGGCACGTCCGGAAAGCCTCCGACGAAACCGGCCGCAGCGTCGGAATCCTCGGCGACCTTCAAGGCCCGAAGATCCGCCTCGGCCGCTTCACCGAAGGACCCGTACTCCTTGAACGCGGGGACACCTTCACCATCACCGTCGAAGAAGGCGCCCAAGGAGACCGCGAATCCTGCGGAACCACCTACGACGGCCTCGCCACCGACGTCACTCCCGGTGAACGCGTCCTCGTCGACGACGGAAAGGTCTGCCTCGAAGTCACCTCCGTCGACGGCCCCCGCGTCCACACCACCGTCATCGAAGGCGGCATGGTCTCCGACCACAAGGGCCTCAACCTCCCCGGCGTCGCCGTCTCCGTACCCGCCCTCTCCGACAAGGACGAGGACGACCTCCGCTGGGCCCTGCGCACCGGCTTCGACGTCATCGCCCTCTCGTTCGTCCGCAGCGGCAAGGACATCCAGGACGTCCACCGCATCATGGACGAAGAAGGCCGACGCCTCCCCGTCATCGCCAAGGTCGAAAAGCCCCAGGCCGTCGACAACATCGACGACATCGTCGCCGCATTCGACGGCATCATGGTCGCCCGCGGCGACCTCGGTGTCGAAATGCCGCTCGAACAGGTGCCCATCGTCCAGAAGCGCGCCATCAAACTCGCCAAACGCAATGCCAAGCCGGTCATCGTCGCCACCCAGATGCTCGACTCGATGATCGACAATTCCCGCCCCACCCGCGCCGAGGCCTCCGACGTCGCCAACGCCGTCATCGACGGCACCGACGCCGTGATGCTCTCCGGCGAGACCAGCGTCGGCAAATACCCCATCGAGACGGTCAGGACGATGAGCCGCATCGTCGAAGCCGCCGAGGAGGACATCCTCGCCAAGGGACTGCCCCCGCTGACCGAACGCAACAAACCCCGCACCCAGGGCGGCGCCGTCGCCCGAGCCGCGGCGGAGATGGGCGACTTCCTCGGCGCCAAGTTCCTCGTCGCCTTCACCCAGTCCGGCGACACCGTCCGCCGCCTCTCCCGCTACCGCTCGCCCATCCCCCTCCTCGCCTTCACCCCCACCCCCGCCACCCGCTCCCAGCTCAACCTCACCTGGGGTGTCGAGACCTTCCTCGGCCCGCACGTCGACTCCACCGACGCCATGGTCGACCAGGTCGACGAACTCCTCCTCAAGTACGGCCGCTGCAACAAGGGCGACATCGTCGTGATCACCGCCGGCTCCCCGCCCGGAGTCTCCGGCTCCACGAACCTGGTCCGCGTCCACCACGTGGGCGAGGACGACAGCCCCAAGTAGCACCGCACCACGCCCGACGGGCCCCTCCTGAGCCGCCCGCGGGGCCCTTTCTGGTCAGTACTTGGGGCCGACGTGGACGTCCATGAGGGCTACGGAGGCTTTGCGGGCGACGGAGATGTTGCGGGAGTTCGGCTGCCTCCAGTCGACGCCGACCGCGTCGAGAGTATCGGTGAAGAGGCGCATGATGTCGGGCGACTTGTTGGTGAAGAAGTACCGGGGGTACTCGTAGCGCTTCGTCTCCCCGGCGACGAGGCGGGTCGTCCAGTTGGTGATGCGGCAGCCGTCCGAGTGGATGAGACCCCGGACGAACTCCCAGGGGTGGGCGTCGACGATCTCCTGCTGCCAGGGTTCGAGCACGATCGGCCGCTCGTGCTTCTTGCCGGGGCCGTGCTGGGGAAACAGGCAGGGCCAGTGCTTGCTGTAGCAGGTGACGTACTGGCAACCCTGCCGCTGCACGCGGAACACCTTGTTGTCGGGGCGCAGCGACCGTACTGCCGACGCGCAGGCGTCGATCAGACCGGGCCAGGCGTCGGCGCACGCGATGCGGAGAAAGTGGACGCCTCTCCGGAAGGAGCTGATGCAGCCGTCGCCGAGGTAGAGGCCCAGCAAGTAGGCGTACGCGGCGGGATCGTCAGGATCCTCGGGGGTGGTGCGGCACCTTGGGCAGGGCCTGCCGCGGTTGCCTTCGAGGGGCTTGATGCGCACTTGCCATGAACGGATCGCGGCTCGGGAAATCCCGGTCTCTTTGCTGACCGAGTTCAGGCTGCGTCCTTGGTTCAGTAGTGCCAGCGCTTGCTTGCGTGTGCCAATGTCGTACATATGGTCACTCTGCGTTCGCGGCATCGACGACACGCAGCAAAAAGCGGATGTTCACCAGAATGGGAACATCCGCTTTCGTGAAGCAACCTTGACATCCAAGGAAAAGTGCCCCGAGTCGGATTCGAACCGACGCTGTATGGGTTTTGAATCCATGGCCTCTACCGCTGGGCTACCGGGGCTTCCTCTGAAACAAAGGGTAGCGATCACCCGCCGTGCCCTCACCTTACCGCAGCTAGGTAGGCTCTTGTCAGCAGTCCCCGCCCTGAACGAGGAGCCCCCGTGACCGCCCCCGAGTCGCCCCAGCCCGTAGACGCGCCCGACGACGACAAGTCGCACGTGCCTCCGCTGACGACCCGTGTCGTCATCGCCGAGGACGAGGCGCTGATCCGTCTCGACCTCAAGGAGATGCTGGAGGAGGAGGGCTACACCGTCGTGGGCGAGGCCGGCGACGGTGAACAGGCCGTCGAGCTGGCCCGGGAGCACAAGCCCGACCTGGTGATCCTCGACGTGAAGATGCCGAAGCTGGACGGCATCTCGGCGGCGGAGAAGATCGCCGAGGAGTCGATCGCCCCGGTGCTGATGCTGACCGCGTTCTCGCAGCGCGACCTGGTCGAGCGGGCCCGTGACGCGGGCGCGATGGCGTACCTGGTGAAGCCGTTCAGCAAGAGCGACGTGGTGCCGGCGATCGAGATGGCCGTGTCCCGGTTCGCGGAGCTGAAGGCGCTGGAGGGTGAGATCGCGGATCTCACGCAGCGTCTGGAGACCCGGAAGCTGGTGGACCGGGCGAAGTCGGTCCTGCAGACGGAGTACGGCCTGACGGAGCCGGCGGCGTTCCGGTGGATCCAGAAGACGTCGATGGACCGTCGTATGTCGATGCAGCAGGTGGCCGAGGCGGTCATCGAGGACGCCGCGGAGAAGAAGGCGGCGAAGGGCTAGTCCCCCCGCAGCAGCGCTCGGTCCGCGTCGAAGTGGCGGACGGAAGAGGCCCGCACCCCTGACGGAGGTGCGGGCCTTTTCGTACGACCGGGGTCGTGGGCGGATCAGTCCTCGCCGAGGTAGGCCTTGCGGACGGACTCGTCGTGGAGGAGGTCCTGGCCGGTGCCGGAGAGGACGATGCTGCCGACCTCCATGACGTGGGCCTGGTCGGCGAGGGAGAGCGCCGCCTGGGCGTTCTGCTCGACGAGCAGGATGGTGGTGCCGGACGCCTTGAGTTCGGCGATGGTGGCGAGGATCTTCTGCATCATGATCGGCGAGAGGCCCATGGAGGGCTCGTCGAGCATGAGCAGCTTGGGCTGGGACATGAGGGCGCGTCCCATGGCGAGCATCTGCTGTTCGCCGCCCGAGAGGGTGCCTGCGGCCTGCTTACGGCGTTCTCCCAGGATGGGGAAGAGGTCGTAGGCGCGCTGGATGTCCTTCTCGATGCCCGCCTTGTCGCTGCGGAGGAAGGCTCCGAGCTGGAGGTTCTCCGCGATGGTGAGGCGGGGGAAGATGTGCCGTCCCTCGGGGGAGTGGGCGAGCCCGAGGGAGACGATCTTGTGGGCGGGGATGTTGGCGAGGGGCTGGCCGTCGAAGAGGATGCGGCCTCCGCTGGGCTTGAGGAGCCCGGAGAGGGTGCGCAGGGTCGTCGTCTTGCCGGCGCCGTTGGTGCCGATGAGGGTGACGATCTGGCCGGCTTCGACGGTGAAGGAGATGCCCTTGACGGCTTCGATCTTGCCGTAGGCGACCTTGAGGTCTTCGACCTCGAGCAGTGCGGTCACTGGGCGTTTCCTTCCTTGGTGGTGCTGCCCTGCGCGTCGGAGTCGTCGGACGGCGTGGCGTCCTCGGGTGCCTCGGAGGCCTGGGGGGCTTCGTCGGTGTCCGTGGTGTCCTCGGCTGCCGGGGTCGTTTCGGCTTCCTCGGTCGCGGGGGCTTCCGTGGTGTCGTCGGCCGGGGTGGCTGCCGGGGTGTCGGCGGCTTCCTCGGTCTCCGGCGCGGTGTCGGTCGCGGTCACGGCCTCGGTCGTTCCGGCGGCTTCCGCGGCCTCGACCTCGGCGAGTTCGTCGGCGCCGGGGGCGCCTTCGAAGGGGGTGCCGAGGTAGGCGGCGATGACGCGCTCGTCGCCCTGGACGACCTCGGAGGTGCCTTCGACGAGCTTCTCGCCCTGGACGAGGCAGGCCACGCGGTCGGACAGGTTGAAGATGAAGCGCATGTCGTGCTCGATGACGAGGACGGCGATGCCGCGGTCGCGGATGGCGAAGACGAGTTCTTCGGTCGCGCGGGTTTCCTGCGGGTTCATGCCGGCGGTGGGCTCGTCCAGGAGGAGCAGGCCCGGCTCGCTCGCCATGGCTCGGGCGATCTCCAGCTTGCGCTGTTCGCCGTAGGGGAGGTTGCGGGAGAGGTGGTCGGCCTTGTGGTCGAGGCCGATGAACTCCAGCAGTTCCATGGCGCGTTCGCGGGATTCGGCTTCGGCCTTGCGGAAGCCGGGGCCGCGGAGGATGGCCGACCAGAGGCCTTCCTTGGTGCGGGTGTGGCGTCCGACGAGCACGTTCTCCAGAACGGTCATGTTGGCGAAGAGCCGGATGTTCTGGAAGGTGCGGGCGATGCCTGCGCTGGTGACGAGGTGCGGCTTGGGCGGCAGCACCGTGCCCTTGTAGGCGACTTTGCCCTCGGTGGGGACGTAGAGGCCGGTGAGGCAGTTGAAGAAGGTGGTCTTGCCGGCGCCGTTGGGGCCGATGAGGCCGACGATCTCTCCGGCGTTGACGGTGAGGTCGACGCCTCGCACGGCGGTGAGGCCGCCGAAGCGCATGGTGACGCCGGTGGCTTCGAGGACCGGGCTGGGGGCTGTGGTGGTGGTCATGTTGGTTACGCCCCTGCCTTGGTGACGCCGACGGTGGAGTCGGGCAGGCCTTGTTCGGGGATGTGGACGGCCTTGTCGCTGTCGTCGCTCTCGTGGAACTCGAGCTGGCGGCGGCGGTTGGCGATGATGCCTTCGGGGCGGAAGCGCATCAGGATGACGAGCGCGATGCCGAAGGCGAGGAGCTCGTACTCCTTGAGGAAGCTGAGCTTCTCGGGGAGGAGGTAGAGCAGGGTGGCGCCGAGGATGGGCCCGTTGACGGTGCCCATGCCGCCGAGAACGACCGCCGCGAGGAGGAAGGCGGAGTTCGGGGGCACGGAGCCGGCGAACTGGTACGGCGCCGGGTTGACGCTGTAGCCGACGTGGGCGCTGACGGTGCCGGCGAGGCCGGCGAGGGAGGCGCCGAGGGCGAAGGCGATGAGCTTGACGCGGAAGCCGTTGATGCCCATGGCGGTCGCGGCGGTCTCGTCCTCGCGGATGGCGATCCAGGAGCGGCCGATGCGCGAGTCGGCGGCGCGGTTGAAGACCACGACGACGATTGCCGTGATGACGAGCATCAGCAGGAAGTAGTTGGCGAAGCGGCCGAGCGGGAAGCCGAGGATGTTGTGCTCGGAGCCGAAGTTGAACCCGAAGATGTCGAGGTCCGGGATCATGGAGATGCCGTTGGGGCCGTTGGTGAGGTTGGGGCCGGAGGTCCCGTCCATGTTGTTGACGGCGATGCGGAAGATCTCTCCGAAGCCCAGGGTCACGATGGCGAGGTAGTCGCCGCGCAGTCGCAGGGTCGGGGCGCCGATGAGGACGCCGAAGACGAGCGACGCGGCCATGCCGGTGAGCATGGCGGCCCAGAAGGGGAACTGGACGCCGGAGAAGCGGGAGAACTCGGAGCCGGAGACGAGGGCCGCGGCGTAGGCGCCGACGCCGAGGAAGGCGACGTATCCGAGGTCGAGGAGTCCGGTGAGGCCGACGACGATGTTGAGGCCGAGGGCGACGGTGGCGACGACGAGGATGTTGACGCCGAGGTTGGAGTTGTGCTCGTTGTTCGCGAGGAACGGGAAGATCGCCGCGGCCAGGAAGGCCATGCTGGTGGCGAATCCCTTGTGGCGGGCGTTCAGCTGCGCGAAGCGGTCGAAGAGTCCGGCGGTGAGCAGGGCCGAGGCGCCGAAGACGACGAGGAACAGGTAGCCCAGGAACGTTTCGCTCGCGTCGGGGTCGACGCCGATGCCGTAGTTGAAGACGATCAGCGCGACGGCGGTGGCGCCGGTGATGACGAGGCGCTCGACCCAGCCGTCCAGCTTGGCGGCCGGCGGGATGAGGTCGGGCTTGGTGATGTAGTCCTTGAAGGTGTCCCCGGGCTTGGGGAGTGCCAGGGTGCCGAGGAGGGCGACGAGGGAGCCGACGGCGGCGAGGTAGGCGCCGGGGTCGAGTGCGACGAGGCCCTTGAGGTCGACGGCGATGGCGATGGCGCTGAACCAGCTCACGGCGAACGCGGAGGCGGCGGCGAGGACGACGGGCTGGGTGGCGCCCGCCGGGTTGAGCCAGCCGAGGCCGCGGACGTTCCAGAGGGTCAGGGCGAAGAGGAGCGTGAGGGCGCCGGCGACGATGTCGAGGACCTGGAGTCCGGCCGGGGAGCCGTAGTAGGTGAGGTCCCCGGGGAAGTCGGACGTGTAGGTCCAGGACATGAAGGTGCTGGCGATGGTGGCGACGGCGCCGACCGCGATGAGGGCGCGGGCCGCGCTCTCGGGCAGTGCGATCAGGCCGCGCGCGGGGGTCGTGGTCTCGGTGGTTGCCATGGTGCTCACGCCCTGTCCGCGACGCGTTCGCCGACGAGGCCTTGTGGCCTGAACAGCAGTACGAGGATGAGGAGTACGAAGGCCCAGACGGAGGACCAGCCGCCGCCGCCGAGCTGCTGCATGCCGGGGATGCCGTCGATGTAGCTGGTGGCCAGGGTCTCGGCGAGGCCGAGGACGAGGCCGCCGATCATGGCGCCGTAGATGTTGCCGATGCCGCCGAGGACGGCCGCGGTGAAGGCCTTGAGGCCCATCTGGAAGCCCATGTCGTACTTGACGGTGCCGTAGCGCAGGCCGTAGGCGACGGCCGCGACGGCGGCGAAGAAGCCGCCGATGGCGAAGGCGATGACGATGATGCGGTTGGTGTCGATGCCCATGAGCTGCGCGGTGTCAGGGTCCTGCGCGGTGGCCTGCATGGCGCGGCCGGTGCGGGAGAGGCTGACGAAGAGGGCGAGGGCCGCCATGCACAGGGGGGCGGCGACGATGACGAAGACCGAGCCGCTCTGGATGCTGACGGAGCCGATGTGCCAGGGGCCGAAGGGAAGCTGGGGGAACTTCAGGTCGGTCTTGGCGTCGGGGTAGGTGTTGAAGACGATCTGCTGGAGGGCCAGCGACAGACCGATGGCGGTGATGAGGGGTGCGAGGCGTGGTGCTCCGCGTAGTGGTCGGTAGGCGAAGCGTTCGGCCCCGACGGCGATGAGGACGGAGACGATTCCGCCGCCTATCAGCATCGCTGGGAGGGCTATCCACATGGATGTGCCGTTTGGCAGAACGTACAGGTAGACCGAGAGTGCGCCGAAGCCGCCGGTCATGAAGATCTCGCCGTGGGCGAAGTTGATGAGCTGGACGATGCCGTACACCATCGTGTAGCCGATGGCGATCAGCCCGTACATCGAGCCGAGGAACAGCCCGTTGGCCAGCTGCTGCGGCAGGGTGTTCACCGCGTGGCCTCCATGTGGTGGGGAGAGTTGATCAGGGCGTATGAAGCGGGCCGCGCGGTGACGTGTGGTCGTGGCCGCGCGGCCCTGGGGTTGTGCGGAGGGCCTGTCCGGTGGATCGGACCGGGCGTGTGGTGCCGCTGGGGGCGCCGTCGCCTGGTGGTGAACCGATCCACCGGAGTGTCCCGGGTGTTGCTGATCAGCCGTTGAACGTGCCGCTCTTGACGGCCTTCCACTTACCGTCGACGACCTGGTAGACGGTGAGCTGCTTGTTCGTGGTGTCGCCGTACTCGTCGAACGAGACGGGGCCGGCGATGCCGTCGAACTTGGTCTTCTGGACCTCGGCGACGATCTTGGCGCGGGCGCCGTCCGGGATCTTGCCGTCCTTCACGACAGCGCCGATGGCCTTGATGATGGCCGTGGCGGCGTCGTAGGAGTAGCCACCGTAGGTGCCGTAGTCGCCCTTGAGGCCGGAGGCCTTGTACTTCTTGATGAAGTCGGCGGCGGAGGGCAGGGAGTCGACGGGCTGGCCGACCGAGGTGACGAGGTCGCCCTCGGAGGTCTTGCCGGCGGTCTGGATGTAGGTGTCGGAGAACATGCCGTCACCACCGAACAGCGGGGTCTTGACTCCGCCGTCCTTGAGCTGCTTGGTGAGCTTCTCGGACTCGTCGTACTGGCCGCCGTAGTAGACGAGGTCGGCCTTGGAGTTCTTGATCTTGGTGACGAGCGCGGAGAAGTCCGTGTCGCCCGTGTTGACGTGGTCCTCGCCCGCGAGCTTGCCGCCGGCCTTGGTGAAGCCCGCCTTGAAGAGCTTGGCGAGGCCGGCACCGTAGGTCTGCTTGTCGTCGACCACGTACACCTTGCGCTTCTTCAGCGTGTTGTAGGCGTAGTCGGCCGCGAAGCCGCCCTGGAGGGCGTCGGTGGTCGCGGTGCGGAAGTAGGTCTTGAACGGGCGGGACTTGGCGGTCTGCCAGTTCTTGCCCTGGGTCAGCTCGGGCGCGGTGTTCGACGGAGAGATCTCGACGAGGCCGGCGGTGTCGAAGACCTGCTGCATCTGGGTGGCGACGCCGGAGTTCAGCGGGCCGACGACGCCGAGGACCTTGTCGTCCTGGACGAGCTGGGTGGCGTTGGCCTGGCCGGAGGCCGGGATCGCCTTGTCGTCGAGCGCCTTGACCTTGAAGGTCACGCCGGGGACGGTGTTGTTCTTGTTGGCGTCGTCGACGGCGATCTGGACGCCGCCCTGGATGCCGAGGCCCGTGGCCGAGTTCTGACCGGTCAGCGGCGCGTCCACGCCGATGATGATCTCGGTCTTCTTGCTGCTCTTGCTGTCGCCGCTGTCGTCGCGCGAGCCGCAGGCGGTCAGCGTGAGTGCTCCTGTCGTGAGCACGGCGGTGAGTATGACCATAGAACGCTGTCGCACGTTGAATCCTCTCCCTGGCGCGGCACCCCAGGGTGGGGGCCGTGTTTCTCGCCGGGCCGTACTGGATGAAGCAGGGCCGTGCAGTGACGCGCCCGGCGGCGCGGTGACTGGCCGTGACTATAAGCGCAGGTTGGGGGGGTGGGGAGGAGCGTGGGGAAGGCTGTGACGCTCTTGTTATCCGGGGGGTGCCTTGCGGGGGGTGGGGCGGACGATCGGAGCATTTCGGCGTGTTGGCCGGAGACGGTTGTGTGTTCGCATGGTGAGAACGTGCTGGCCCGGGTTGATGGTGGAGACCGGAAGCTGTACGCGCGGTGACCGTTCGGTGGGTCGTCGGGGGCGTGGTGCGGAGCGGCTCGCGGTGTGGGCATTGCTTTATTGCGGCAGAGGTAACCGTGTGTTACCGCCGCATGAGGCGGTCGGCGGTGTCCTGGCCGGGCGAAGTGGGTGTGCGGGAGGGCGTGTTGGGGCAGCGGGGGGCGCGTGTGACGCGCTTCGCGCCGGGCTGCGGCGTGCCGCCGAAGTGAGGCTTTGCTGTTGCTGTGCGTTGTCTTCGCGTACGGGCAGGTCGGGGCCGGGGAGCCCGGAAGCCGGGCGGCGGGGAGGCGCGGTTGTATACAGGGCCGCGCAAGGTGATGAGGCGGGCGTTTCCGGCCTTCACTGTCAGTGGCAGCCGAGCTGGGGCCGCCGCACCCAACTCGGGCGTCCCGGAGTCCACTTGGCGGGCGGTGCCGCCCGCGCGTCGCCCGGTGCCGGCGCCCGAAGCGGAAGGAAGTGCGCGTGCCGCCGGGGCACTTGTGGCCGGGGCGCGGCCCCCTTGGCGATCACGGACGGCGCGGAGGCGGGCGACGGGGCCGCCGATTGCGATCGCGACGACATTCAGTGCCGGTGCGGTTCACTGCGGACCGTGCAGGGTCGCGCCGAGCCGCGCTGGGCGTATGGCTCCAACGGGAGCCGGGGGTACGGGGGTTGGACTTCGGCGGCCCGGAGGGACTCCGGAGGGTCGGCGGCTTCCGCGGCTTCCGCGCGACGGGAGGTCGAGAACCTTGCGTGGGCTCCGTGCGACTTCGGCCGGGCGGGGAACCTCTGCGGACTCCGCGCGACTCCGTCGAGGCGCGGAACTTGCGTGGGCTCTGCATGGTTCCGGAGAACGGCGAACTGCGCGACTTCGGGGAGGGTGACCCCTCGGAGGGGCCGGGCGCCCGGAAACCCCGGGGCCGTGCCTCCCGGAGCGCCCCGGGCTCCCGCATACCGGGCTCCCGTGCTCGCGCGCGCTCAGGACTTCCGTCGCCCCGGGCTCCCATGGCTCCCGCGCCCCGGGCTCCCGGGCTCCCATGAATCCCGCGCTCCCGCGTGCCCCGGACTTCCGGGCACCCCGGACTTCCAGGCGGGACCCCGGGGCTTCCGGGCGCCCCGAGGTTCGCAGGGAGCCCCAGGGTGCCCGTGGCGCCCGGCGTCAGCCCTGTGGGGCGTCCTTGAGGATGCAGGTCAGGCGGGCGCTGCAGACGCGCTTGCCGTCCTCGCCGGTGATGGCGATCTCGTACGTCGCCGAGGTGCGGCCCCGGTGGACGGGGGTGGCCACGCCGGTGACGAGGCCGGAGCGGACGCCGCGGTGGTGCGTGCAGTTCAGGTCGACGCCGACGGCGATCTTCGTGATGCCGCCGTGGAGCATGGCGCCGACGGAGCCGATGGTCTCGGCGAGGACGGCGGAGGCCCCTCCGTGGAGCAGGCCGTAGGGCTGGGTGTTGCCCTCGACGGGCATGGTGCCCACGACGCGTTCCGCGGAGGCCTCGGTGATCTGGACGCCCATGCGGTTGCCGAGGTGGCCCGCGGAGAACAGGGCGGGCAGGTCGACGCCGAGCGCGGCGTACTCGTCGATGACCCCTTGCGGGAACTTCGGGGTGTGCTGTTCGCCCATGGGGCCCGGCTCCGTTCGTCGTGGACCACGTCGTCGTGGATGTCCCTCGCTGAGCGAACGCTCAGTCGGCTGTCGATTGTTCCAGACGGACGACCACGGACTTGCTGGCAGGGGTGTTGCTGGTGTCCGCGGTCGAGTCCAGGGGGACCAGGACGTTCGTCTCGGGGTAGTAGGCGGCGGCGCAGCCCCGGGCGGTGGGGTAGTGCACGACGCGGAAGCCGGGCGCGCGCCGTTCCACGCCGTCCTTCCACTCGCCGACGAGGTCGACGTACGAGCCGTCCGCGATCTTCAGATCGCGGGCGTCGTCGGGGTTGACGAGGACGACCCGGCGGCCGTTCTTGATGCCCCGGTATCGGTCGTCGAGTCCGTAGATGGTGGTGTTGTACTGGTCGTGGGAGCGCAGGGTCTGCAGCAGCAGGCGTCCTGCGGGCAGTTCGGGGTGTTCGACGGGCGCGGCGGTGAAGTTGGCCTTGCCGGTGGCCGTCGGGAAGCGGCGTTCGTCGCGGGGGGCGTGCGGCAGGGCGAAGCCGGCGGGGTCGGCCACGCGCGCGTTGAAGTCCTGGAAGCCGGGGATGACGCGGGCGATGCGGTCGCGGATGGTCGCGTAGTCCTTCTCGAACTCCTCCCAGGGGGTGGTGCTGGCCTCTCCGAGGACCCTGCGGGCGAGGCGGGCGACGATGGCGGGCTCGGACAGCAGGTGGGGGCTAGCGGGCTCCAGGCGGCCGCGTGAGGCGTGCACCATGCCCATGGAGTCCTCGACGGTCACGAACTGCTCGCCGCTGCCCTGGAGGTCGCGTTCGGTGCGTCCGAGGGTGGGCAGGATGAGGGCGCGTGCTCCGGTGACGACGTGCGAGCGGTTCAGCTTGGTGGAGACGTGGACGGTGAGCCGGGCGCGCCGCATGGCCGCCTCGGTGACGTCGGTGTCGGGGGAGGCGGAGACGAAGTTGCCGCCCATGGCGAAGAAGACCTTCGCGTCGCCGTCGCGGAGCGCGCGGATGGCGCGTACGACGTCGTAGCCGTGTTCGCGGGGCGGTTTGAAGCCGAACTCCTTCTCCAGGGCGTCGAGGAAGGCGGGGGCGGGGCGTTCGAAGATGCCCATCGTGCGGTCGCCCTGGACGTTGGAGTGTCCGCGGACGGGGCAGACGCCGGCGCCGGGGCGGCCGATGTTGCCGCGCAGCAGCAGGAAGTTGACGACTTCGCGGATGGTGGGGACGGAGTGCTTGTGCTGGGTGAGGCCCATGGCCCAGCACACGATGGTCCGCTGGGAGGCGAGGACCATCTTCAGGGCCTCGTCGATGCTGTCGCGGGTGAGGCCGGTCGCGGTGAGCGTCTCGTCCCAGTCGGCGGCGCGGGCGGCCTGGGCGAAGTCCTCGAAGCCGTGGGTGTGTTCGGCGACGAACGCCTCGTCGACGGCGCCCTCGGTGTCGAGGATCAGCTTGTTCAGCAGGCGGAAGAGGGCCTGGTCGCCGCCGATGCGGATCTGGAGGAAGAGGTCGGTGAGCGCGGCACCCTTGACCATGCCCTGGGGTGTCTGGGGGTTCTTGAACCGCTCCATGCCCGCTTCGGGCAGCGGGTTGACGGTGATGATCTTCGCGCCGTTGGCCTTGGCCTTCTCCAGGGCGGAGAGCATGCGCGGGTGGTTCGTGCCGGGGTTCTGCCCGGCGACGATGATCAGGTCCGCGCGGTAGAGGTCCTCGAGCAGGACGCTGCCCTTGCCGATGCCGATGGTCTCGTTGAGCGCGGAGCCGGACGACTCGTGGCACATGTTCGAGCAGTCGGGCAGGTTGTTCGTGCCGAGTTCGCGGGCGAAGAGCTGGTAGAGGAAGGCGGCCTCGTTGCTGGTGCGGCCCGAGGTGTAGAAGAGGGCTTCGTCCGGGGAGCCGAGCGCGGCGAGTTCCTCGGCGACGATGTCGAAGGCGCGTTCCCAGGGGATGGCCTCGTAGTGGTCGGCGCCCTCGGCCAGGTACATGGGGTGGGTGAGGCGGCCCTGCTGGCCGAGCCAGTAGCCGCTGCGGCCGGCGAGGTCGGAGACGGGGTGCGCGGCGAAGAAGTCGGGGGTCACGCGGCGCAGGGTGGCTTCCTCGGCGACGGCTTTGGCGCCGTTCTCGCAGAACTCCGCGGTGTGCCGGTGCTCGGGTTCGGGCCAGGCGCAGCCGGGGCAGTCGAAGCCGTCCTTCTGGTTGACGCGCAGGAGGGTGAGCGCGGTGCGGCGGACGCCCATCTGCTGCTGGGCGATGCGCAGGGTGTGTCCGATGGCGGGGAGCCCGGCCGCGGCGTGCTTCGGTCCGGCTACCTGCGGTGCGTCCTGGACCGGATCGCTTTTCGGCGGCTTGCTGGCCATCGGTGAACCCCTTCGCGTGCGCACGTCGGTGTGCGTGTGTTCGTACCTCTTCGATCCTCGCACGCGTGGCCGACGGCGCGGTCCGTGGGTTGTGGGAATCCGGGGTGGGGAGGGGGTGCGCCGGGCCGGGAGGGCTCTCGTTGTCAGCGGGCCGTGGCAGGATCGGGGGTGTGGCAGAGACAGCATCGAAGAAGACCGAGAAAACCGCAGGTACGGGCCGCCCGCGCCTGATGCTCATGGATGGGCACTCGCTGGCCTACCGCGCGTTCTTCGCGCTGCCCGCGGAGAACTTCACCACCGCGACGGGCCAGCCAACGAACGCCATCTATGGTTTCGCGTCGATGCTGGCGAACACGCTGCGCGACGAGTCGCCCACGCACTTCGCGGTGGCGTTCGACGTCTCGCGCAAGACGTGGCGTTCCGAGGAGTTCACCGAGTACAAGGCGAACAGGTCGAAGACCCCGGACGAGTTCAAGGGGCAGGTCGAGCTGATCGGCGAGCTGCTGGACGCGATGCACGCGCAGCGGTTCGCGGTGGACGGGTTCGAGGCGGACGACATCATCGCGACGCTCGCCACGCAGGCGGAGGCCGAGGGTTTCGAGGTGCTGATCGTCACGGGTGACCGTGACTCCTTCCAGCTCGTCTCGGAGCACACGACGGTGCTGTATCCGACGAAGGGTGTCTCCGAGCTGACCCGGTTCACGCCGGAGAAGGTCTTCGAGAAGTACGGGCTGACGCCGGCGCAGTATCCGGACTTCGCGGCGCTGCGCGGTGATCCGTCGGACAACCTGCCGGGCATTCCCGGTGTGGGTGAGAAGACGGCCGCGAAGTGGATCAACCAGTTCGGTTCGTTCGCGGAGCTGGTGGAGCGGGTCGACGAGGTCAAGGGCAAGGCCGGGCAGAACCTGCGTGACCACCTGGAGGCGGTGAAGCTCAACCGCCGTCTCACGGAGATGGTCAAGGACGTCGAGCTGTCCCGGACGGTGGCGGACCTGGAGCGGGCCGCGTACGACCGTACGGCCGTGGCGATGGTGCTGGACACGCTGGAGATCCGTAACCCCTCGCTGCGTGAGCGGCTGCTCGCGGTGGATCCGGGGGCAGGCGAGGCCGAGGAGGCGCGGCCGGTCGCCGAGGGTGTCGAGATCGACGGAGTGGTGCTGGGCGCGGGCGAGCTGAAGCCGTGGCTCGCCGAGCACGGCGGTGAGGCGCTGGGCGTGTCCACGGTCGACTCGTGGGCGCTGGGCTCGGGGTCGGTGGCCGAGGTGGCGCTCGCGGCGGCCGCGGGTCCGGCGGTCTGGTTCGACCCGTCCCGGCTGGACGAGCCGGACGAGAACGCGTTCGCCGCGTGGCTCGCCGACCCGAACAGGCACAAGGTCATGCACAACGCCAAGGGTGTGATGCGGGTCTTCGCCGAGCACGGCTGGACCATCGAGGGCGTGACGATGGACACGGCGCTCGCGGCCTATCTGGTCAAGCCGGGCCGTCGTTCCTTCGCGCTGGACGCGCTGTCCCTGGAGTATCTGGGCCGGGAGCTCGGGCCCGCGGCCGCTGCCGACGGACAGCTCGCGTTCGGTACGGACGAGCAGGCCGAGGCCGACGCGCTGATGGCGCAGGCCCGCACGATCCTCGATCTGGGGGAGGCGTTCGGGGAGAAGCTCCAGGAGGTCGGCGCGGCGGACCTGCTGCGGGACATGGAGCTGCCCACGTCCAGTCTGCTGGCGCGGCTGGAGCGGTACGGCATCGCGGCGGACCGGGCGCACCTGGAGGCCATGGAGCAGACGTTCGCCGGCGCGGTGCAGCAGGCGGTGAAGGAGGCGCACGCGGCCGCGGGGCACGAGTTCAACCTCGGTTCGCCCAAGCAGCTCCAGGAAGTCCTCTTCGGTGAACTGGCCCTGCCGAAGACGAAGAAGACGAAGACGGGTTACACGACGGACGCGGACGCGTTGGCCTGGCTGGCGGCGCAGACCGAGAACGAACTGCCCGTGATCATGCTGCGTCACCGTGAGCAGGCCAAGCTGCGGTCCACGGTCGAGGGTCTGATCAAGACGGTCGCGCCGGACGGACGTATCCACACGACGTTCAACCAGACGGTGGCGGCGACCGGCCGGCTGTCGTCGACCGATCCGAACCTGCAGAACATCCCGGTGCGTACGGACGAGGGCCGCGCGATCCGCCGTGGGTTCGTCGTCGGTGAGGGCTTCGAGTGCCTGATGACCGCGGACTACAGCCAGATCGAGCTGCGGGTGATGGCCCATCTGTCCGAGGACGAGGGTCTGCTGGAGGCGTTCACCTCCGGTGAGGACCTGCACACCACCGTCGCCTCCCAGGTGTTCTCGGTGGAGCGGTCCGCGGTGGACGCCGAGATGCGCCGCAAGATCAAGGCGATGTCGTACGGCCTCGCGTACGGGCTGTCGGCGTTCGGTCTGTCGCAGCAGCTCAACATCGAGGCGGGCGAGGCCCGTGGGCTGATGGACACGTACTTCGAGCGCTTCGGCGGTGTACGGGACTATCTGCGCCGCGCGGTCGACGAGGCCCGGGCCACGGGCTACACGGCGACACTGTTCGGGCGCCGCCGCTATCTGCCGGATCTCAACAGCGACAACCGTCAGCGCCGTGAGGCGGCCGAGCGCATGGCCCTGAACGCGCCCATCCAGGGCACGGCCGCCGACATCGTGAAGATCGCGATGCTCAACGTGGACCGGGCGCTGCGCGAGGCGAAGCTGGACTCCCGCATGCTCCTCCAGGTCCATGACGAAATCGTCCTGGAGATCGCCCCCGGTGAGCGGGAGCGGACCGAGGAGCTGCTGCGCCGCGAGATGGCGTCGGCGGTCCGGCTCGACGTCCCGCTGGACGTCTCGGTCGGCGTGGGCCGGGACTGGGAGTCGGCCGCCCACTAGCCACGGGCGCGTCTTTTCCGAGGGCCGGGGGGGGGGGGGGGGGGGGGGGGGGGGGGGGGGGGGGGGGGGGGTGGGGGTGGGGGGGGGGGGGGTGGGTGGGGGGGGGGGGGGGTGGGTGGT
>NZ_JBVHTL010000002.1:153235-278851 GCF_055565895.1 Streptomyces sp. NPDC028298 | reverse complement strand
CGGCCAGATGCCCGATTTGTTCTTCTTGGGGGCGGGCGTGCTGAAGCCCCCCCCCCCCCCCCCCCCCCCGTCCCTCGGGCGTCTCCGGCCTTGGCGCGGGCGGGCTCGGGGTGCCTGCCCGGGCGGCTCGGCATGGGCGTGCGGGCGGCTCGGGCGCCGGCGTGGGCTCGTCACTCGCGTGGCTCTCACAGGGAGCCCCGGGGCGGAGGGCGACGTAAGGATGCGGGCATGGGTATACGCACGCTGCACCGCCGTACGGCCATGGCCACGACCCTGGTGGTGGCGACCGCGACGGTGGCCGCGGCCGTCGTCCCGGTGCTGCTCGCGCCGGTGCCCGCGGTCGCGGCCGGAGCGGGCACCGCCCAGCTCCTGGGGTCGGGCGGTGCCTCCCTGGAGGAGGATTTCGGGGCCCGGCTGTCCCGTGATCTCCAGGCGGCACTGTCGGCGCGTCCGGGCACGGTCCTGGTGTCGGTCCGCGACGACGACGCAGGCGGCCGTGGCCCCGGCACGGCCGGCGACCGGTCGTGGCGGTGGCCGGCGGTGGTGTCCGGCTCCCGCGCGTTCCTGAGGGCCGGCGCGCGGCGCCTGCGGGAGTTCACCCGGCTCCCTGACGGCCGGCCTCGCCGCGCGTTCCCCGACCTGACGCGCGCTGTGGGGGCGCACATCTCGACCGGCCTGCTGCCCCGGGCCGCGAACGGCGGCCGGGTCCACGGCATCGGTTCCTTCACCGGCCCGGCCCGCAGCTACCGGGTCATCGTCCTGTCGTACGACCATCCGACGACGCCGTACCGCGCCCGTGTCGTCGAGCGGATCGCCCGAGCCGTGCACCGGGGACTTCACTGGGGGCGCGGGCTGCTCGGGGGTCTCTCGGCGGGCGGGGCGGTCAGCGGGCCGCGGGCCGGCTCGGCTCCGTACGCGCCGCCTCGGGGCCGGGACGAGCCGGAGCGGGACGCCAGACCCTGACCGCCAGGACGTACAGGAACAGGCCGAGGACCAGTCCGGCGCCCCCGCCGAAGCACAGCGGCGGAATGAGCTCCCACGGCTTCGCGACGGACTTCCAGTACGCCCACCAGCGCACCGCCCGCTGCACCGCCGCCGCCAGCGCGAGGCCGCCGATCACCGTCGCGGCCAGCCACCGGTCGGCGGTGGACAGGACGGGCACGGCGACGACGGGGCCGTCCGGGGCACGGCGCAGCGCGCGCACCACCCACGTCACGATCACGACGGCCGCGACCGCCGAAGTGCCGTACTGGACGTACCAGTAGAGCGGCGAGCCCGCGAGGGTGTGGTCGAGGACGGGGAAGAGCTCCACGCCCCACCGGTCGTGATGGGTGAACGCGTCCCAGACGACATGCGTCAGCGCGCCGAGCACGGCGGAGGCGTACCAGCGCAGAACGGTCGGCGCGCACACCGGCTCACGCGCGGCCCCGCAGCGCAGAAGCCACGCCGTGCGCCCCTGTCGTGCCGTGGGCATCAAGGCCACCAGGGGTTCGCGCAGCACCAGCCAGGCACCCACCAGCACCCATGCGATGACCACATCGACCGTGAACACGCCGGTGAACGAGTGGGTGAAGGTGCCGAACTCCATCGCCCCGGGCACGACGCTCGCCGCGTAGTAGGTCATGTCGGGAGCGAAGGAACCCGCCACGAGAACGGCGGGAATCAGTCGCCCGCGGCCGTTTCCGTTCCCGCGGATCGCGGGCAGCACGGCGGCCGCGTGGCTGAGAGTGAAGGGCAAATCGTCCCCCTGCGTCTCCTGTTGACCGGCTATGCTCCGCCGGTTGATCACCGAAGGTCAGTATGCGGGACGACGGCTCATGGCCAACTGGTGAATATCGGGCGCGAACAGGTCTCTGGGCGACGGAAGTTGTCGTAGGGTCGCTTGGGTTGCCGTGCGGGGGAGCACGGCCGGAGACAGCGGCGGCGCAGGACTGAGAGGCGACGGGGTCACACCGGTCGTCCGTAGGAGGGGTTTCACTCGATGGCGGCGCAATTCGGCAGGAGGCTGCGCAAGGGCGCGGCAACCACCGCTGTGGCCGCGCTCGCGGTCGCGGCTCTGTCCGCCTCCCAGGGCCCGGGAGCGGTCACCGACGACCACGGCCGGCAGTCGGCGGGCGCCGATCTCGGCCTGGGCACCGGTGAGTCGGGCGACGGCGGCTCCGCGACCGGTAACGGGCGCTACTACACGGACCTTCCGCCGCTGCAGAGCCCCAACCCCGCGCCGACCACGGGAAGCGAGACGCCCGCCGCCACGGGCCCCGCCGAGGCGGGCATCCCCGCCACCGTGCTGGCCGCCTACAAGCAGGCCGAGGCGTCGCTGCGCGAGTCCAAGCCGACCTGCAACCTGCCCTGGCAGCTCCTCGCCGCCATCGGCAAGGTCGAGTCGGGCCAGGCCCGCGGCGGCCGTGTCGACGCGAAGGGCACGACGCTGTCGCCCATCCTCGGCCCGGTCCTGAACGGCTACGGATTCGCCAACATCAAGGACACCGACAACGGCGCGTACGACGGTGACAGCACCTTCGACCGCGCGGTCGGGCCCATGCAGTTCATCCCCTCCACCTGGGAGTGGGCGGGCCGCGACGGCAACGGCGACGGCAAGAAGGACCCGAACAACATCTACGACGCCGCCCTGGCGGCCGGGCACTACCTGTGCCGCTTCGACCACGACATGGCCGTCCAGGCGCAGATGAACGCGGCGATCCTCAGCTACAACAACTCGACGGCGTACCTCAACACCGTCCTGTCGTGGCTGGAGTACTACCGCAAGGGCACGCACGAGGTGCCGGACGGCACCGGCGCGCTGCCCTCGCACAACAGCGACGAGCCCGCCTCGCAGAGCCCCACTCCCACGGAGCCGTCCTCGCCGGGCACGCACGGCCCGGGCGGCGGCCCGTCGAGCCCCGCTCCGGAGCCGACCCCTCCCGCCACCCCGACCCCGCCGGCCACACAGCCCCCGACGACCCCGCCCACGTCCACGCCGACGCCCACCGAGACGGTGGACCACCTGACGAACGTGGGCGCGGGCAAGCTCACGGCGACCGCCGGGGACACGTTCGCGCAGAAGATCGCCGTGCGCACCGACGACAAGGCCGGCAAGGCCGTGGCGAAGGTCCGGGTCCGGTTCACCATCGTCGGCGACACCGACGCCACCTTCACCGGCGGCGAGAGCGTCGCCACCCAGGTCACCGACAAGCTCGGCATGGCCACCGCGCCCGCGCTCGTGGCCGGCGAGAAGACGGGCGACTTCACCGTCCGTGTCACCGTCGTGGGCCGCGTCGTGGCCGGCCTCGACTACACGGCGAGCGTCGCCGCGCGTCAGGCCGACGCCCTGGCCCGCACCACCGACACCGCGCTGACCTGCGTCCCGGGCGGCGAGTTCGCCGACCAGGTCGAGGTGAAGGCCACCTACAAGGGCGCCGTGGCGGACAAGGTCGCCGCGACCGCCACCCTGGTCAAGTCCGCCGACGACGCAGGCGAGAACGACAAGGGCCCCTACTTCAAGGACGCGGACGGCAAGCCCGTACGCACCCTCGGCGCCCTGACCACCGACGCGGACGGCCTGCTCAAGCTGCCGAAGCTGTACGCCGACGACACCACCGGCACCTTCCTGCTTCGCATCACCACCACCGGCGGAGCGACCCTGACCGTCGAACTGGCGGTGGCCGCCGCGCCCGCCACCGCCACCCCCACGGCCTCTCCCAGCGCCTCCTAGGACGCGGCCGCCACCGCGCGGCACCAGCCCGGCCTCCAGGGCGCCTCCCGGCTCACGCCGCGGGGGCGCCCTGATCCGTTGTGTGTCCGACGTGTTCTCATCTCGCCCCGCCGTTGCTACGGTGCCGGACCTGACGATGTATCAGCTCCTGGCCCCGGGAGGCCCGCATGCGTGCCCTCATCGCCGCCGCGACCGGTCTCGCCGCGGCACTCGCGCTGGTCCTGACCGTCACGGCCATGGGCTCGCCGGCCGGACACACCTCGCCGAAGCCGCTGCTCACCACCGTCCCCAAGCACCCCTGACGCACGCACCGGGAGGGCCGTCGAGATGCGCCGCAAGGCAAGCCTGATCCTGCTCGCGCTCGCCGTGTTCTTCGCGGCGCTGTCCCCGCTGCTGCGCTGGTACGCCTTCCCGCGCCTGGCCAAGATCCCCGCCGGCCAGTACCAGGACATGGTCCTGGAGGCGAAGGACGCGACCCTCCTCGACTACGGCACCATGACGGCCAAGAAGGTCTCCAAGGTCACCGTCGTCCAGACCCTCAAGGGCAACGTCGAGGCCTCCGAGAGGATCGAGCGGACCGCGGGCCGTGACGTCGTCGTCTGGGACTCCCTCTCCTACGTCCAGGGACCCGACGGGAAGATGGTCTCCAAGCTCCCCGAGCGCTACATCTTCGACGCGCACAGCCAGGAACCCGTCCACGCCACCGGCGAGTCCGTCGACGGCGACCCCGTCACCCGCCAGGGCATCGAGTTCAAGTGGCCCTTCAGGACCGAGAAACGCGACTACGAGTACTTCGACGCGCAGACCCGCACCTCGGCGCCCATCCACTACAAGCGCACCACGACCTTCAGGGGCGTCAAGGTCTACTACTTCGAGCAGACCATCCCCTGGACCAAGGTGCAGTTCCCCAAGGTCATGCCCGTCCAGGGCGTCACCCCCGAGTCCCTCGCCAAGACCGGCACCACCCGCTGGTACACCACCGTCCGCAAGTTCTGGGTGGAACCGGTCACCGGGGCACCCGTCTTCGGCGAGGAGATCCACAAGGAGGAACTGCGCGGCGGCACACTCCTCGGCGGCCGGGACAAGGTGACCGCCTTCTCCGGGGACGTGAAGATGCGCGAGGACTACATCCGGCACACCGTCGACCTCGTCAAGGCCAACCGCACCCTCGTCCTGATGATGACCTCGTACCTCCCCTGGGGCTTCCTGCTCCTGTGCGCGGCCCTGCTGTCGCTCTCGCTGTACCTGGAGGCCAGAGGCCGCAGGCCGGGCGAACCCGCCCCCGCCCCCGCCGCCGACCCCGAGCCCGTCAGCGCCTGAGCCGCGCGTTCGTGTGACGCGTCGCCTCGGCGGTCGCCGGGTCCTCGGGCCACGGGTGCTTGGGATAGCGGCCGCGCAGCTCGGCCCGGACACCCTTGTAGCCGTCCTTCCAGAACGACGCGAGATCGGCGGTCACCGCGGCGGGCCGCCCCGCCGGAGACAGGAGATGCACGAGTACGGGCACACCGGCCACCGCAGGAGACGCCTGGAGCCCGAACATCTCCTGCAGCTTCACGGCGAGCACCGGCTGCCCCGGATCGGTGTAGTCGACCCGGATCCTCGACCCGCTCGGCACCTCGATCCGCTCGGGCGCCAGCTCGTCCAGCCGGGCCGCCTCCCCGGTGGCCCAGGGCAGCAGCCGGTTCAGCGCCTGCCCGGCGTCGATCCGCGCCAGGTCCGCGCGCCGCCGCGCACGGCTCAGCTCCGGCTCCAGCCATTCACCCACGCGCGCGTGGAGGGCGTCCGCGGAGACGTCCGGCCACGGATCGCCGAGCCGCCGGCGCAGGAACGCGAGCCGCTGCCGCAGCACCTCGGCGTCCGCCGACCACCGCAGCAGACCGAAGCCCTCCTCCCGCAACCCTTCGAGCAGCGCCTCCCGTACGAGGCCGGGGTCCGCGTCGCGCAGCGGCCGCACCGCCAGCTCCACAGCTCCCAGCCGCTCCACCCGCCGCGCGACGACGTCGCCCCCGGCCCAGTGGACCTCCTCGCCCTCGTCGTACAGGCCGGCGGCGGCCCGCCGCGCCGTCGGTTCGTCGATCACCGCCGCGAGCCGCACGCGCGCGTGCCCGCTGCCGACGGGACGGTCGGCGACGGCGACCGCGAGCCAGGGAGCACCGCGCAGGACGGAACCCTCACCGGCCTCGGCGCGGGTCCCGCCGACCATGAGATGGGAGCCGCCCCGCAGAAGCGCGACCCGCTCGGGGAACGCCAGAGCGGCGACCAGCCCGACCACCCGATCGTCCCCGAGCTCAGGGCCCCCGGCACGCCCGCCCGGAGAAGAAGGAGAGGCGGGGGAGCCGGACGAGGTGGAGGAGACGGGGGAGGTGGAGGAGGAGCCGGGGGAAGGGGATCCCGAAGGGGACGCGGTCCCGGTGCCGGATGCGGAGGCCGAAGCCGAAGCGGCGGAGGTCGGAACGGAGACGGCGGCGGCCGGACCCGAGGAGTCAGAGGTGTCCGTGACGGCGCCGGAGGCCGTACCGGGGGAGACCGCGGTGTCCGAGACGGCGGGTGCCGACGAGCGCAGGCGGCGGGACTCGGCGCGCCAGCGGGCCGCGTAGGCGTCGCCGCCGCGCCGGGCGGTGCGCCAGGCCGCGGCCAGGTCGTCGCCGTACTCGCGCGGAGGCTCCTCGCTCAGCAGGGCGACCACGTCGGCGGCCCGGGCCGCGCCCACGAGCGGGGTCGCGTCCAGCAGAGCGCGCGCCAGCCGGGGGTGCAGGCCGAGGCGGGACATGCGCACACCGCGTTCCGTGGCCCGCCCCGCGGCGTCGACCGCGCCCACGGCCGCCAGGACGGTCCGCGCCGCCGCCATCGCACCTGCCGGCGGCGGATCCAGCAGGGCGAGCCCCGTCGCCCCGGGATCGCCCCAGCAGGCCGCCTGGAGCGCGAACGCCGTCAGGTCGGCCACCTTGATCTCGGGGTCCGGGAACCGGGTCAGACGTCCGTCCTCCGCCTCCGTCCAACAGCGGTAGACCGCGCCCGGCGCCTCACGGCCCGCGCGTCCCGCCCGCTGCCGGCCGGCCGCCTGCGAGGCCCGTACGGTCGCCAGGGCGCTCAGCCCGCGCGCGTGGTCGACCCTCGGCTCCCGCGCGAGCCCCGAGTCCACGACCACCCGCACTCCCGGAACGGTCAGCGACGACTCGGCGACCGAGGTCGCCAGGACGACCCGGCGCCGCGTACCGGCCGTGAGCACCGCGTCCTGCACGGCGGCCGGAGCCCGTCCGTGCACCTGAAGGACGTCGACGTCCCCGATGTCACCGAGTTGTCCGGCGACCCGCGCGATCTCCCCGACCCCGGGAAGGAAGCACAGGACGTCACCCGGGCGCTCGGCCAGCGCCCGCCGCACGGTGGACGCCACGTGCGTCAGCAGGGCCGGATCGACCCGCATCCCGTGCGGGGGCCGTACGGGGCGCGCGGGCGGCGCCCAGACCGTCTCGACCGGATACGAGACCCCCGCCGCCTCGACGACCGGCGCGTCGCCCAGGAGCCGGGCCCAGCCCCCGGCGTCCGTCGTCGCGGACGCGGCGACGAGCCGCAGTTCAGGACGGAGCGCGGCCCGCACGTCGAGCAGGAACGCGGCCACCGTGTCGGCGTCCAGGTGCCGCTCGTGACATTCGTCGAGCACGACCACGTCGACGCCCGCGAGCTCCTGGTCCCGCTGGAGCCGCTGGAGCAGGACCCCGGTCGTGACGACCTCCACGCGCGCGTGCGGGCCGACCACGCGTTCGCCGCGCACGGTGAAGCCGACGCTCTCCCCGACCTTCTCGCCCAGCAGCCACGCCATCCGCCGGGCGGCCGCCCGCGCGGCGATACGGCGCGGCTCGGCCACCACCACCCGGCGCGCCGGGCGCCCGTCGTCCAGAAGACCGGCCAGGGCCAGCGGCACCAGCGTCGTCTTGCCGGTGCCGGGCGGCGCCACCAGCACCGCGGCGCCGTGTCCCTCCAGGGCGTCGTCCACGGAGGGCAGGGCGCCGCGCACGGGCAGCGCGTCCAGGGCTTCGTAACGGATCACGACCCCAGTCTCGTACGAGCGCCGAACGGGCGTACGTCAGTCCCGTTCGCAGACGAAGATCGCCGTACCCGGGATGAGGTTCCCGCGCAGCGGGGACCAGCCGCCCCACTCCTGGGTGTTCCAGGCGGGCCACTCGGGCTCGACGACGTCCAGCAGGCGGAAGCCGCCGGCCACCACGTCACGCACCCGGTCGCCGAGCGTCCTGTGGTGCTCGACGTAGACCGCGCGGCCCTCCTCGTCCTGCTCCACGTACGGGGTGCGGTCGAAGTAGGACGCGGACACCGACAGGCCCTCGGGGCCCGGCTCGTCCGGGAACGCCCAGCGGACCGGGTGGGTGACGGAGAAGACGAACCGGCCGCCGGGGCGCAGCACGCGGTGGATCTCCCTCAGCACCAGCACAGGGTCGGCGACGAAGGGCAGCGCGCCGTACGCCGAGCACGCGAGGTCGAAGGAGCCGTCCGCGAAGGGCAGCGCGCTCGCGTCCGCCTCCACGAGGGGGACGGAGCCCCCGATGCGCAGCGCGTGCTGGAGCTGGCGGTGGGAGAGGTCGAGGGCCACGGGGCGGGCGCCCTGTCCGGCCAGCCAGCGCGAGCACTGGGCCGCGCCGGCGCCGATCTCCAGGACGTCCTTGTCCTTGAGGTCTTCGGCGGGGCCCAGCAGCTCGGCCTCCACCTCGTCGAGACCCTCGGGGCACCACACGAACCGGTCGTCGCCGAGGAACGTGCCGTGCTCGATCTGGTAGTCGTCCGCGTTCCGGTCCCACCAGCCCCGATTCGCCCGCGAACTCTCGATGAGGTCAGCGTCACGCCGGGTGGCTTCCGGTTCGAACGGTTCGGGCTCTTGGATGATCGGCTCCCTCGTCGTACTCTTCCGTCCAACCCGTCTCGGGCGTGTCACGACAGAGGCGTCCTACTGCCCGCGTGGCCTTGTGAGACAGGTCTTGTGCCGGGATTGCGGCGATCCGCCCCGGGTGTGCGCCTTCGCGCATTGACCCTGCCCGGCTGCCCCCGTATGCTACAAGTTGCGCTGCGGGCCTGCGCTCCTCAGACATAGCAGGCTGTGCTCGCATCTGTATGTATGTCCCCTCGGTTTTCGAGGCGCCTTCCGGCTTGGCCGGGTCGGGCGCTTCCTTGGCTGTCCGGCTTCTACAGGGCGAAACGGGCTCCCGGCGTAAGCAGTACCTACGACTCACTGTCCGTACCGGAGCCCTTTCCCACATGACGAGCAGCACCGAGACCACCGCCACCACCCCGCAGGTTGCGGTCAACGACATCGGTAACGAGGAAGCTTTCCTCGCCGCGATCGACGAGACGATCAAGTACTTCAACGACGGCGACATCGTCGACGGCGTCATCGTGAAGGTCGACCGGGACGAGGTCCTGCTCGACATCGGTTACAAGACCGAAGGTGTCATCCCGAGCCGCGAGCTCTCGATCAAGCACGACGTCGACCCGAACGAGGTCGTCAAGGTCGGCGACGAGATCGAGGCCCTGGTCCTCCAGAAGGAGGACAAGGAAGGCCGCCTGATCCTCTCGAAGAAGCGCGCCCAGTACGAGCGCGCCTGGGGCACCATCGAGAAGATCAAGGAAGAGGACGGCATCGTCACCGGCACCGTCATCGAGGTCGTCAAGGGTGGTCTCATCCTCGACATCGGCCTCCGTGGCTTCCTGCCGGCTTCCCTCGTCGAGATGCGCCGTGTCCGCGACCTCCAGCCCTACGTGGGCAAGGAGCTCGAGGCCAAGATCATCGAGCTGGACAAGAACCGCAACAACGTGGTCCTGTCCCGCCGCGCCTGGCTGGAGCAGACCCAGTCCGAGGTTCGCCAGACGTTCCTCACGACCCTCCAGAAGGGTCAGGTCCGCTCCGGCGTCGTCTCCTCGATCGTCAACTTCGGTGCCTTCGTGGACCTGGGTGGCGTCGACGGTCTGGTGCACGTCTCCGAGCTTTCCTGGAAGCACATCGACCACCCCTCCGAGGTTGTCGAGGTCGGCCAGGAAGTCACCGTCGAGGTCCTCGACGTCGACATGGACCGCGAGCGTGTCTCCCTGTCGCTCAAGGCGACGCAGGAAGACCCGTGGCAGCAGTTCGCCCGTACGCACCAGATCGGTCAGGTCGTCCCGGGTAAGGTCACCAAGCTCGTTCCGTTCGGTGCGTTCGTCCGCGTGGACGAGGGCATCGAGGGTCTGGTCCACATCTCCGAGCTGGCCGAGCGCCACGTGGAGATCCCGGAGCAGGTCGTCCAGGTCAACGACGAGATCTTCGTCAAGGTCATCGACATCGACCTCGAGCGTCGTCGCATCAGCCTCTCGCTGAAGCAGGCCAACGAGTCCTTCGGTGCCGACCCGGCCTCGGTCGAGTTCGACCCGACCCTGTACGGCATGGCCGCGTCGTACGACGACCAGGGCAACTACATCTACCCCGAGGGCTTCGACCCCGAGACCAACGACTGGCTCGAGGGCTTCGAATCCCAGCGTGAGGTGTGGGAGAACCAGTACGCCGAGGCGCAGCAGCGCTTCGAGCAGCACCAGGCTCAGGTCATCAAGTCCCGCGAGGCCGACGCGCAGGCCGAGGCTGAGGGTGCCAGCACCTCCAGCGCGGCTCCGGCTGCCTCCGGTGGCGGCGGTTCGTACTCCTCGGAGTCGGACGACAACTCCGGCGCCCTGGCGTCGGACGAGGCGCTCGCCGCCCTCCGCGAGAAGCTCGCCGGCGGCCAGAGCTGAAAGCTCACCGCTAGCAAGTAGCTGAAAGAAGTGGGCCCGCACCGATTCGGTGCGGGCCCACTTCCATGGGGGGTCGTTCTCCGGGAGAGGGTCAGGGCGTCACCGGGATGTTGGTGAGCCCCTTGCCGCCCGTCCTCGTGTTCGAGGCGTACACGGTGGTCCGGCAGTCGGTGCCGTAGTTGGTGACGTTGACCGCCAGTTGCTTGTCGCCCGAGGCGCCCCGCAGGTCGGAGGTGTTGCCCCGGAACACCGTGCCGCAGCCCCAGCCGGACTGCTGGGTGTGGGTCTCGTAGCCGTTGTTCGTCGTGGCCGTGCCCTTGTTGTTCTCCACGAGGACGTCGTTGCCCTTCACGTCGACCCAGGAGTCGTCGTAGTTGGCGCCGGTCAGGCCGCTGCCGTCGAAGGTGTTGCCGGTGATGCGCGCCCCCGTCGTGCCCTCCTTGATGTCGACGTTCTCGCCGCCCACGTCCGGTCCGATCGTGTTGCCGGTGATCTGGACGCGGTCGCTCCTGTCCGAGGTCCCGCCGGCCGAGCCCACGTACACGCCCTCGCCCATGCCGCGGCCGTCGTTGCCGGTGTCGTAGATCTTCGAGTTGCTGATCACGCCGTCCGTGCTGGAGTTGCGGAAGTGGACGCCCTCCATGTCGAGGCCGTGGACGGTGACCCTGTCGACGACGACACCCTTCGCCGAGTCGATCATGATGCCCTTCTGGCCGCCGGTGACGGTGAGGCCCTGCACCGTCCAGTACGAGGCGCCGTCGAGGTGCAGCCCGTAGCCGCCGCCCGCCGTGAGGACGGCCTTCGAGGAGCCGCTGAGGGTGATGCGGGAACCCGCGCCCGCGGCCTTCGTCGTCTTGAAGTTGCCGGTGTACGTGCCGTCCGCGAGGTGGATCGTGTCGCCGGGGGCGGCCGAGGCGAGGGCGGACTTCAACTGGGCGGCGGTGGATACCTCGATGACCTGCGCCGCGTTCGCCGTGAGGGCCGCCGCAGGCGCCACGACCGTGACCGCCGTCGCGCCGAGCAGGGGGATGAGAAGCGTGCGATGGATGCGCATGTGGGGGGGGTGACCTTCCCGTCGGTTCGCAAGAATTGTTCTTGTACATGAACTTCGGGTGCCCATCTGAACGTAGAGAGGTTGCGGGTACGCGTCAAGGTCTGGACCGGAGCGGTGTGCGGGGAGAGAAACGTGCCGGATACACGAGTAATTGCGTGGCCGTAACGGGCCGTTGCCAGGATCCCCGGGTCATTCAAGATCGTGAGGGGAGTCGAAGGCATGGCAGCACACGAGCGATCGACGGCGGCGAGCCGGCGGGCATTTCTGCGCAACGTCGGTCTGACCGGCGGCGCGGGCGCGATGTTCGCCACCATGGGGGCCCTCGGCCTTGCGCCCACCGCGCAGGCCGCCCAGCGCGAACACCCCTTCCGCGCACCGAAGCCGGGCGATTTCACGCTCTCCGGGAAAGGGGCCGCGAAGGTCGTGATCGTAGGCGGCGGCATCGCGGGTCTCGCCTCCGCCTACGAGCTCGGCAAGGCGGGCTACGACTGTACGGTCCTGGAGGCGAGAGACCGCACCGGCGGCCGCAACTTCACCGTGCGCGGCGGTGACAGGACCACCGACCTGTACGGCAACACGCAGACGGCCCGCTTCAGCGAGGGCCAGTACATGAACGCGGGTCCGGCCCGCCTCCCGCAGTGGATGGTCACCCTCGACTACTGCCGGGAGCTCGGCGTCCCCGTCGAGGTGTTCACGAATACGAACGCCGACGCGTACATGTACAACGAGTCGGCCGGTATGACCAGGCCGATGCGCCACCGGACCGCGAAGGCCGATGTCTACGGCTACGTCTCCGAGTTGCTGGCCAAGGCCACCGACAAGGGCGCCCTGGACAAGGAACTGACAGCCGCCGACCAGGAGAGGCTCGTCGAGTTCCTCAAGGACTTCGGCGAACTCGGCGACAAGCTCACCTACGAGGGAGGTCCGCGCCGCGGCTACACCACCGTCCCCGCCGCCGCCGGGACCCCGGGCGTGCTCCTCGGCGACGTCCCGAGCGCATCCGAGGTCTTCGCCTCCGGAGTCGGCCGCTACTTCTCCTTCGAGTTCGAATTCGACCAGGCGATGCTGATGTTCCAGCCGGTCGGCGGCATGGACCAGATACCCAAGGCGCTCACCAGGGCCATCGGGGCCCACCGCATCCGTACCGGAGCGGCGGTCTCCCGGATCACCGACAAGGGAAACGGCGTCACCGTCACGTACACCCAGGGCGGCCGCACCAGGACCCTGGACGCCGACTTCTGCATCGGCGCCCTGCCGCCCAACATCCTCGCCAAGATCCCGCACAACCTCGGCTCCGGAGTCCAGAGCGCCCTGGAGGCGATCACCCCGCAGTCCGCGGGCAAGATCGGCCTCGAATACCGGTCCCGCTGGTGGGAGCTGGACCACCGGATCTACGGCGGCATCACCGAGACCGACATGGACGTCACCCACATCTGGCACCCCTCGTACGGCTTCCACGGCCGACGCGGAGTCATGATCGGCTACTACAACTACGGCTCCGACGCGGACTCGTACGCGAAGCTCACCCCCAAGGAGCGCGAGAAGCGCGCGGTGGCCGCCGGCGTGAAGATCTACGGCGAGAAGTACCGCACCGAACTCGACTCGTCCTTCTCCCACCACTGGCGCCAGACGCCGCACCTCGAAGGAGCCTGGCACAACACTCCCGGCGGGCCCGACGACGTCCGCTACAAGCCCCTGAACCGGCCCACCGGGCGGGTCTACTTCGCGGGCGACTGGCTCAGCTACGCCGACGCCTGGCAGCACGGCGCCTTCACGTCGGCCCGCAACGCCGTCACCGCGCTCCACGCACGCGTGCTGTCCTCGTAACGCCCGTGTGCTGTGCTGGCGGCGGTCCGCCGAGGGTGCCCTCACCCTCCCCTGAACGCCTCCCGCCGCCGGCGGCGGCCGACGGACCGGTATGAGGCGGTGGTGCGGAGCACGGGACGGGAATGTCCGTGCTCCGCACCACGTTGTGCGTTACGAACACGAGGAGGAGCGGTCACAGTGCTTGATCCGCAGGGTTTGTACGCATGGGAGCCGAAGGGGCTGGCCGTGGTCGACATGGCGCTCGCCCAGGAGTCGGCCGGTCTTGTCATGCTCTACCACTTCGACGGATACATCGACGCGGGCGAGACCGGCGAGCAGATCGTCGACCGGGTGCTCGACTCGCTGCCCCACCAGGTCGTGGCCCGTTTCGACCACGACCGGCTCGTGGACTACCGCGCCCGCCGTCCGCTGCTGACGTTCAAGCGCGACCGCTGGGCCGACTACGAGGAGCCGACCCTGGAGGTACGGCTCGTCCAGGACGCCACCGGCGCGCCCTTCCTGCTGCTGTCGGGCCCCGAGCCGGACACCGAGTGGGAGCGCTTCGCCGCCGCCGTCCAGCAGATCGTGGAACGGCTCGGGGTCCGCCTCCTGGTCAACTTCCACGGCATCCCCATGGGCGTCCCGCACACCCGCCCGGTGGGCCTCACCCCGCACGGCAACCGCACCGACCTGGTACCCGGCCACCGCAGCCCCTTCGACGAGGCGCAGGTCCCCGGAAGCGCCGAGTCGCTCATCGAGTACCGCCTCATGGAGGCCGGCCACGACGTCCTCGGTGTCGCCGCCCATGTGCCGCACTACATCGCACGCTCCGCTTACCCGGACGCGGCGCTGACCGTCCTGGAGTCCATCACGGCCGCGACCGGCCTGGTCCTTCCCGGGATAGCGCACGCCCTGCGGACCGAGGCGCACCGCACCCAGACCGAGATCGACCGCCAGATCCAGGAAGGCGACGAGGAACTCGTCGCGCTCGTCCAGGGCCTTGAGCACCAGTACGACGCCGCCGCGGGCGCCGAGAGCCGCGGCAACATGCTCGCGGAACCGGTGGACATCCCCTCGGCGGACGAGATCGGCCAGGAGTTCGAGCGGTTCCTGGCGGAACGCGAAGGCGAGGCCTGACCCCTCCTCACCGGACCTGGGAGCTCGCGGGCTCCCGGCCGGAGGGGTTGTCGGTGGCAGGGCCTAAGCTGCGAGGCATGCTGAAGGTGGGCCTGACCGGTGGTATCGGCGCCGGCAAGAGCGAAGTGTCGCGGCTGCTCGTCGAGCACGGCGCGGTGCTGATCGACGCGGACAGGATCGCGCGGGAGGTCGTCGCGCCCGGAACTCCCGGGCTGGCGGCGGTCGTCGACGCCTTCGGCGAGGACGTCCTCTCCGCCGACGGCGCCCTGGACCGGCCCAGGCTCGGCTCGATCGTCTTCGCCGACCCGCAGAAGCTCGCCGTCCTGAACGCGATCGTGCACCCCCTGGTCGGCGCCCGTTCGCGCGACCTGGAGGAGGCCGCCCCCAAGGACGCAGTCGTCGTCCACGACGTGCCCCTGCTCGCGGAGAACGGCCTGGCCGCGCTGTACGACCTCGTGATCGTCGTCGACGCCCGCCCCGAGACCCAGCTCGACCGCCTCGTCCGCCTGCGCGGCATGACCGAGGAGGACGCCCGCGCCCGCATGGCCGCGCAGGCGTCGCGCGACAAGCGTCTGGCGATCGCGGACATCGTCATCGACAACGACGTGCCCCTGGACGCGCTGGAGCGCCGCGTGGCGGACGTATGGGCCGATCTCACCCACAGGGCCCGCACGCCCCAGGAATAGGGCCCCTCCCGAGGGGCGTTGAACCCTTGCAGCGAGGGAAGGACTCTGCCGTGCCCGAGACCAGCGGATCGATCGGACGAACTCCCGAGACGCACGTCATCGACTTCCGCGCCGCCGAGCAACTGCTCGCCGCGCGCGACCCGAGGGGTGCGGTGAAGCTGCTCGACCCCGTCATCGCCGCCCACCCGGAGAACACGGCGGCCCGGCTGCTGCGCGCGCGTGCCTTCTTCGCCGCCGCGCAACTGCGGCCCGCCGAGCTGGAGTTCACCATCGTCCTGGAGCGCGAGCCGGACAACGCGTTCGCGCATTTCGCGCTCGCCCGCACCTACGAGCGCCAGCGGCGCCCCGAGCAGGCGAAGCGGCACTTCAGACTGGCGGCCGCGCTCGACCCGAAGCCGCAGTATCTGCAAGCCGCACGGTTCGACCTGTAGCGGCGGCTCGCCGGGCGCCGTACCTCGCGGGGCGCTACAGGGATCGTGTGAGAGGACGGGGCCTCGACGGCCGGGGACCAGAGGTCTGAGGATCTCGACGGCCGCGCATCAAGGGTGTGACGGTCTCGACGGCCGGGGGCGCTCCGGCGGACGGTAGGCGCGCCGGTCGTCCACGGGCTCGTACGGCGGGACGTCACGCCCCGGCTGGTAGTGCGGGCCCTGCCTGATGTGCCGAAGGATCATGGTCATGTCGACCGTGACGACCACCCACAGCGCGGCGCACGCCGCGGCCCAGCCCGGCCGCCCGACCAGGATGAACGCGACCGTCCCGAAAATGGCCCAGATCAGGCCCCAGACGCTCAGGCACAAGCGCATCCGCAGAGCACTGCGCGCTGTCACCGGTTCACTGCCCGTACGCATCAGGATCACCACTCCTACGAGGAAACGTACTCTTCGTGGTGCACGTTCACCAAGGGAGAGCGGTCGGACCACGGCCGCCGGGGGAGGCGACGGTGCTGCTGACAGCGCTGCGGGCGGACGCGAGGACCGCCGAGTGGCTCAGGGACCTGGAGAGCGAGTCCTCCGGCCTGCGCGAAGCCGCGCTCCCGGACGCCGACGAGCTGCCCGACATCCTGCTCGACCTGTCCGTGCCCCACGAACACATCAACGAACTCGTCGCACTGCGCGCCCGGTTGGCCGGCGACCCCGAGGCCATGACCCTCCTCGCGCGCTGCGTCACCCGCTTCGTGCGGGACATGGGAGACATAGGGAAGGGCTGGGAGCCCCCCGCCTTCCCCGAGACGACGGGACTTCTCGGACGCTGCTTCCACCTGTACGTCTTCATCGCCGCGCTTCCCTTCGTCCGCGCCCATCACCGGGAGCGCGGAGTGCCCGAGGACGTGTCGCGGCGCACGCTCGCCGACCTCGGCCGTCATGTGTCCGTGCACCACAGACGAGCGGGCGGCCCCGGACTGCTGTTCCCCTGGTGGATCGCCCTGCACTTCCACGGCGAGCTGTTCCAGCTCGGCCGGCTCCAGTTCCAGCGGGCCCTGCTGGGGCGGCGCACGGCCGAGGCCGCCGAGGCGGCGGGGTGGGCCCTGGAACCCGGCACGCCGTGTCTGAGCCTGCACATCACCGACTTCCGCGGCCCGCTCTCCCCGGCCGCCTGCGACCGTTCGCTCGACGCGGCGCGGGACTTCTTCGCCCGCCACTACCCCGAGGAGCGCCACGGGATCGCCGTCTGCGACTCCTGGCTGCTCGACCCGCAGCTCAAGCGGTATCTGCCGGCCGACTCCAACATCATCCGCTTCCAGGACCGCTTCCACCTGGTCCCGGAAGACAGGATCCCGGACGACACGATGCCCGTCGGCTTCGTCTTCGGCGACCCGGAGCTCCCGCTCGGCGAACTGCCGCGGCGCAACAGCGTCGAGCGCGCGGTGGTCGATCATCTGCACGGGGGCGGGCACTGGTACGGAGGGCGGGGCTGGTTCGCGCTGTAGCCGCCCGCAGCCGGGCCCGCCGGATCCGCCCTCTGACGCACGCCCCTGGAGCACATCACTCGAACGAGTGATGGGGGAGGGGAACGGGCTTGCGAAGGCCGTCCGTTGGACGGGCATGAGGATCGAAATGCGTCAGGGATACGAGGGCACGGGACCGGGTGCGATCACGCCGGACGGCTGCGCGGTCGAGCTCTACACCCGTCTGCCCGTCGGAACGGAACCGGACATCATCAACGCGGCCGTGCCCGCCGCCGCGCAGATCCTGGAGCTGGGCAGCGGGGTCGGGCGGATGACCCATCCGCTCCTGGAGCTCGGTTTCGCGGTCACGGCGGTGGACGAGTCCGCCGAGATGCTGGAGCACGTCCGAGGAGCGCGCCGGATACGCAGCAGCATCGAGGACCTCGACCTCGGTGAGACGTTCGACGTGGTGCTGCTGGCGTCGTTCCTGGTGCACGCCGGGGACGTCCGGGTGCGGCGGGCGCTCCTGGACACCTGCGCCCGCCATGTCGCCGACGACGGGTGCGTGTTGATCCAGCGCGAGGGCGAGAACTACCACACCGATGTGCCCCGCGAGCGCGCCGACCCTTCGGGCTTCGTCGTGCGCATCCTGTCCGCCGAGCCGATGGGGGACGGGGTCGACTCGGTGCGCGCGGAGTACACGTTCCCGGACGCCACGTGGACCCAGACGTTCCTGTCCCGCCCATTGACGAAGGACGCCTTCGAGGAGGCGCTGGCGGAGTCGGGACTCAAGGTCGACCGCTATCTGACGGACGACGGGATGTGGGTGAGGGCCGTGAAGGGGTGAGGGAGGGCGCCGAACGGCGAGATGGCCGGGGAGGGAGGGGTGGGCGATGGCTGTTGGGGGGCGAGATGGGCGGCGGAGGTGAGCTATGGCCATTGAGGGGGTGCGTGATGGCCGCTGGGGGTGAGCAACGGTCGTCGGAAGGTGAGTGGTGGCCGGCGGAGGTGAGTGGAGCCGGCGGAGGTGAGTGGAGCCGGCGGAGGTGAGTGGTGGCCGCCGGGGACGATGGTTGCCAGGGTGAGCGGTGGCCGGTCCGCGGAACAAATCCCGGCCGGGACCGATGAGTTCTCTGCCGTGCCCAGGTCTGACTCTGTGAAAGCAACCACCGCTTCCCACAGGAGACCACCGTGTCCGAGACCACCTTCCCCCTCACCACCACCCGCGCTGCCGTCACCCCCCGCTCCCGTGCGGCCCGGATCTCCCTGACCGCCCTGCAGGTCGTCCTCGGCCTCTTCTACGCGTTCGCGAGCGCCCTTCCCAAGCTGATCGCCCACCCGTCGGCGACGGAGGCGTTCGACAAGCTGGGCTGGGGCCACGGTGGCATGTACGTCATCGGCGCCCTCGAACTCGCCGGAGGCCTCGCCCTGTTGATCCCGCTGCTGGACTCGGTGGCCGCGGTGGCGCTCAGCGCGCTGATGGTCGGGGCGTTCATCGTCAACGTCACCGTCGTCCACGGCCCGTACGTGGCGACCCCGCTCATCCTGATGCTGCCGCTGGGGCTGATCGCCTGGGCCAGGCGCGGCCACACGACCGAACTGCTCCGTCTGGTACGGCGACGGGTGGGACGCCAGGCGTGACGGCGCTCCACGGACGCAGGGCTCCTCCGGGACCGGGGGAGCCCTCGACCGGCACGTCCGGGACCGGCCAGTCCCGGACGGGAATCCTGGCGAGGGCGAGGGCGAGGGCGAGGGCGAGGGCGAGGGCGAGGGCGAGGGCGAGGGCGAGGGACGGGGCGGGAGGGGAGGGCGGGGAGGGGGAGGGGCCCGGGGGAGGAAACGGTGGGGGAGCGAGCTCAGCGGCCGGAGGAGCCCTTGGACCCGGCCGTGCCCCTGGACCCGGACGAGCCCCTGGACCCGGCCCTGCCGTCGGCCCCGGCCGATCCCTCGGTTCCGTTCGCGCCCGAGGACCGTGTGCTGCCCTTGGCCCCGCCAGTGCCCGAGCCCCTGGCCGTGGTCTTGGTCGTGCCCTTGGACCCGGTGGAGCCCGTCGGGCCCGTGGAGGGGCCCGCGGTCCGGACGGGGCCGGACGAGCCCGTTTGCATGCCCCGCAGGCGTTCCATCTCGCGGCGGTCCCGCTTGGTCGGGCGCCCCGCGCCCCGGTCCCGGACACCCGCCGGGGCCACGGCCTCGCGCGGCGGAGGCGGTGGGCTGTTGTCGACGTAGCACTCGGCGGCGACGGGTGCTCCGACCCGCTTGCGGATCACACGCTTCACGATGACGACCCGTTCACGGCCCTCGTGCCAGACGCGTACCTCGTCGCCGACGCGGACGGAGTACGCCGGCTTGACGCGCTCCCCGTTGACCCGGACATGGCCGCCCTTGCAGGCTGTCGCACCGACCGAGCGGGTCTTGACGAGACGGACGGACCAGATCCAGGCGTCGACCCGCACGCTCTCGCCGCCGGCGGGCCCCGCGGCGACGGCGGCCTTGACGGCGGCAGCGTTCGCGGAGGCGGCCGGCGCATCGGCTTCGCGGTCTTCTCCGGAGTCGGTGCCAGAGCCGCTGGCTGAGTCGGCCCCGGAGTCGGATTCCGGGCCGTTCCAGGAGTCGGTTCCGGACGCGGTCAGGGAGTCGGTTCCGGAGGCCGTCCGGGACCCGGACCTCGAGCCGGACCCGCCGGCGGTCCGCCCGGAGTCCGCGCCGCGCTCGCCTTCGGTCCTCGCGTCCTTCATCTCCCCGTCAGCACCCTGAGAAGCCATGACCCGACTCTAATGCCCCCGGCCCGGGACACCGCATGCCTTTTCCGTCGCACGGACCACACCGGATGCGTGGCCCCCGGGGCGGGCGGAGGCTGTCGGTGAAGCCGTCCGGGGAACAGGAGAGGGGACCGAGGGTGACGACAGCAGCGAAGGTCGACGCGTTGATGGACGGCCTCCGCGCCGATCTGGAGCGCCTCGCCGCCATCCCCTCCGTCGCGTTCCCCGGATTCCCGCCCGAGCCGGTTCGAGAGGCCCACGACCTCCTCGTAGGCCTTCTGCGGGATACCGGCGTGGAGCGGGTCGAGAGCATCGATCTTCCCGGCACCGCCCCCGTGATCTTCGGGGAGATCCCGCCGCCGCACCCGGACGCGCCGACCGTCCTGCTCTACTCGCACTACGACGTCCAGCCCCCCGGTGACGAGAAGCTGTGGCTGTCGCCGCCCTTCGAGCCGACGCCCGTCGAGGGCGGTCTGCGGGCCCGCGGGATCGCGGACGACAAGTCCAACGTGATCGCTCACCTGGGGATGCTCCGGGCGTACGAGGGACGGCCGCCGGTCGGGGTGAAGATCGTCTTCGAGGGGCAGGAGGAGTACGGCAGCCCCTTCGACGACTATCCGCCGAGTGATCCCGAGCGGTTCGCGTGCGACGCGATGGTCATCGCCGACCTGGGCAATCTCCGCCCCGGCACCCCCACCCTGACCACCGCGCTGCGCGGTGCGGCCGAGGTCCAGATCGAGGTGCGCACGCTCGACGAGCCGCGGCACAGCGGGGAGTTCGGCGGTGCCGCGCCGGACGCCCTGATCGTGCTGCTGACCGCCCTGTCCACGCTGCACGACGTGCAGGGCGACGTGGCCGTGGCGGGGCTGCGCCGCGAGGAGTGGCGCGGAACGACGTACACCGAGGACGAGTTCCGCGAACTCGCCGGGGTTCGCGACGGGATCCCACTGATCGGCAGCGGGAGTCTCGGCGAACGGCTCTGGAGCGGGCCCGCGATCACGGTGATCGGCCTGGACGCCCCGAGCGTCGACCACGCGGCCTCCGCCGTCGTCCCCTACGCGCGTGCCAAGCTCAACCTCCGCTTCCATCCGCGTCAGGACGCGAAGGAGGCGCAGGCCGCGCTGGTCGATCATCTGCGCTCGCTGCGGCCCCTCGGCGTCCCGCTCACCGTCACCCCGGGCGACACGGGCCCCGGCTACCGGGCCTCGACCGGTGGCCCCGCCTACCGCGCCGCGCTCACCGCGCTGCGCGAGGCCTGGGGCGAGGAGGCCTCGTACATCGCGACCGGTGGTTCGATCCCGCTGGTCAACGGCCTCGCACGGGCCGCACCCGACGCCGAGGTGCTGCTCTTCGGGGCGCAGGACAGCATGTGCAATCTGCACGCCCCCAACGAGCGCGTCCTCTTCTCGGAGCTGCGCAACACGGTGGTGGCGATGTGCGCCTTCGTACGGGAGTACGCGGCCGGATTCCGCGCGGGAGCGGGGGAGAGCACGTGAGCGCGGACGGGACGGTCCGGTGACCACCCCGGCCGGCACCGAGGCGCCCGGCACCGAAGAACCGCCGCCCCAGCGCAAGTTCACGTTCCCCAGCGCGCTGACCGTCCTCGCGATCGTCACGATCGCCGTGTGGGCCCTGGCGTTCCTGATCCCGGCGGGGCAGTACGACCGCACGCCCGAGGGCCGGCCGATCCAGGGCACGTATCACCGCGTCGACTCCGGCCAGAGCTTCGTCGACCGCCTCAACGACCTCTTCCTGTCGCCCGTCAACGGCCTCTACGGGATCCTGGACGAGAAGACCGCGCAGGTTGGGCCGGACTTCGCCGGCGAACTGTACGGCAGCGCGGGCGTGTTCCTGTTCGTGCTCGCCATCGGGGCGTTCATCACGGTGGTGTTCGCGACGGGCGCGCTCGACCGGGGGATCGGCCTCCTCGCCCACCGGCTGAGGAACCGCGGCGCGCTGCTCATCGCGGGCATCATGCTGGTGTTCTCGGTGCTCGGCACGGTGGAGGGCTTCGCCGAGGAGACACTGGGGTTCTACGGGCTGATCGTGCCGTTGATGCTGGCGCTCGGCTACGACCGGATGGTGGCGGTCGGCACGATCATCCTCGGCGCCGGCATCGGGGTGCTGTGCTCGACGGTGAACCCGTTCGCCACGGGGGTGGCCTCGTCCGCCGCGGGCATCTCGCTCGGCGACGGCATCGTGCTGCGGTTCGTGATGTGGGTCGTGCTGACGGCGGTCACGATCGGGTACGTCATCCGCTACGCGCGCCGGGTGCAGCGGAGCCCCGACCGTTCGATCACCGGGTTCCTGCCCGGGGACCGCGAGCACGCCGAGGACGCGGCCGGCGAGGTTCCCGAGCTGACCGGGCTGCACAAGGCGGTCCTCGTCACCACGACGCTGGTCTTCGCCTTCATGATCTTCTCCGTCGTGCCGTGGTCGAGCGCGCTCACCGGCAAGGCGGACGCGCGGCCGTACGGGTTCGAGCTCGGCTGGTCCTTCCCCGAGCTCGCGGCGCTGTTCCTGTGCGCCGCGGTGCTGGTCGGGGTGGTGGCGCGGATGGGCGAGCAGAAGCTGAGCGCGACGATCGTCCAGGGCGCCGCGGACTTCATCTCGCCTGCGCTCGTGATCGTGCTGGCCCGCGGAGTCACCGTGATCATGAACAACTCGAAGATCACCGACACGGTTCTGCACTCCATCGAGGGCATCGTGGAGGGCACGTCCTCCAGCCTGTTCGCGATCATCGTCTTCATCGTGAACCTGCCGCTGGCCTTCCTCATCCCTTCCACCTCGGGCCACGCGACCCTCGCCATGCCGATCCTCGCCCCGCTCGCCGACTTCGCGGGCGTCTCCCGTGCCGTCGTCGTGACCGCCTGGCAGGCCGCGAGCGGCTGGATGAACCTCTGGGTCCCCACCACCGCCGTCACCATCGGAGGCGTCGCCCTGGCCAAGGTCGGCTACGACAAGTACCTCCGCTTCATCTGGCCCCTCCTCGCGATCCTCTTCCTGCTGATCTGCGGGTTCCTGGCGCTGGGCGCGGAGATGACCTAGCACCCGGCGACGTGGGGGTCCGCACGGCGGATCCGGCGTGGGCGGGCCGGTCGTACGGTGGTGGTGTGCACAGCAGCGCTCCGGCGGAGGACGCGGCCCGCTCCGCCGATCTCACCGTGCTCGACGAGCGGATCGCCGGCTGCCGGGCCTGCCCGCGGCTCGTCGCGTGGCGCGAGGAGGTGGCCGCGACCAAGCGTGCCGCGTTCACCGGCCAGTCGTACTGGGGGCGTCCGGTGCCCGGGTTCGGGCCGCCCGACGCGTCCCTTCTGATCATCGGACTCGCCCCCGCTGCGCACGGCGGCAACCGGACCGGCCGGATGTTCACCGGGGACCGGTCGGGCGACGTGCTGTACGCGGCGCTGCACGACGTCGGACTCGCCTCCCGGGGCACCTCGGTGAGCGTGGACGACGGACTGGAGCTGTACGGGGTCCGCGTCACCTCTCCGGTGCACTGCGCGCCACCCGCCAACAAGCCCACGCCCGAGGAGCGGGACACCTGCCGGCCCTGGCTCGTCAGGGAGCTGCGACTGCTGCGGCCCACGTTGCGCGCGGTGGTCGTCCTCGGGGCCTTCGGCTGGCAGGCCGCCCTGCCGGCCTTCGCGGAGGCGGGGTGGGCGGTGCCCCGACCGCGTCCGGCGTTCGCGCACGGGGCGCGGGTCACGCTCGTACGGCGTCCGGAACCGGACGAACCGGGGACCGGCGACGAGCAGCCCGCGTCGGCGACCGCTTCCGAGCCCGCCTCCGGTCCCGGTGCACATGGTTCCGGCCCCGCTTGCGACTCCGGTCCCGGTCCCGACTCCCGTCCGGGTCCCGACTCCGGTTCCGGTTCCGGTTCCGGTTCCGGTCTCGGCCCCGACGGTGCCGGCCCCAGCCCTGGCCTTGGCCTCGGCCCCGCTTCCGTCGAGCTCTTCGGGTGCTTCCACGTCAGCCAGCGGAACACCTTCACCGGGCGGCTCACACCGGAGATGCTGAGGCAGGTCCTGGCCATGGCGGCGGAGTCCGCGGGGCGGGCGACGCGCTCCCCGTAGGCACCGCGGGCGGGTCAGGCGTGTTCGGGGCCGCTCGCGGCCGACGGATCGGCGTCGGGGACGACGGCGGTCGCCGTGATCTCCACGAGCTGCCCGGTGTACCCGAGACAGACCACGCCGAGCAGGGTCGAGGAGTGCGGGCCGATGCTCAGTCCTGAAGCCTCGACGACGTTCCAGACCGCGGACAGCACCGCGGTCTCACCACTGACCACGTACACGTCGGTCGACACGACATGGGCCATGTCGCTTCCCACGGAACGCAGTTGTTCGTCGAGGTTGGCCAGCACCTGCTCGGCCTGACGCACGTGATCGCCCGGGCCGACCAGCTTCCCGTCGGCGTCGAGCGGTACGGACCCGGCGAGGAAGGCCAGTTTCGTCCCCGCCTCTACGACGGACGCGTGCGCGTAGACGGGCGGCGTGAAGAGGCTGGGAACGGTGACGCGCTGGACCATGGGGGCTCCCTGTGGACGGGGTCAGTCGGCGGGTGACGGACAACCTGCCGATGATGCGGGACCGACGCGGGCCCGCGCACCCGCATTACCGCCCCCGGCGTGGCGGGCGCGAAAAACCTTTCGGACGACTCCCGCACTCGCTGCTACGGTCACCGACGTGGCGAAACTCAATCAGATCATCGCAGTGGAGAAGGGCATCAAGTCCAAGTCCCACCAGGACCTGACGGCTGCTCATCATGGCCTGCAGAAGCCCGCGTTGCTCGCGGGCATCTCGCGGACGTACCAGCCGAAGGACGAGGAGGGCGAGCAGCTCCCGCCCGAGTCGACCCGGGTCCAGGTTCAGGCCGAGGACGTGCTGCGGGACACCGCGGCGACCCTGACGCGGCTGTTCGACGTGACCGCCACCAAGGACTGGGCCAACTGCACGGCGCGGGCCGACGTGGTGGTGGACGGTCGCGTGATCGTCGCCGAGGCGCCGGTGTCCTATCTGCTCTTCCTCGAGAAGCAGCTCACGGATCTCAACACCTTCGTCCGGAAGCTGCCCGTCCTCGACGCCTCCGAGTCCTGGGTGCGGGACCCGTCCACCGACGCCTGGAAGACGGAGCCGGTGCGGACCCTTCGTACGAAGAAGGTCCCGCGGAACCACGTCAAGGCCGAGGCCACCGAGAAGCACCCGGCCCAGGTCGAGGTGTACTACGAGGACATCCCCGTCGGCTACTGGACGACCGTCAAGTTCTCCGGGGCCCTGCCCGCGCGGCGCGTGAACGAACTCCTCGACCGGGTCGAGAAGCTGCAGCAGGCGGTCAAGTTCGCCCGCGAGGAGGCCAACGGCGTGGACGTCGTCGACCAGCGCGTCGGCGACGCTGTTTTCGGCTACCTGTTCGCACAGGGGTAGCCTCTGAACTCCCCGGCCACAACGCACCACGGCCGGGGTGCGCGAGGAGCGCAAGCTGAACCTGAGGCTTGTCGTGAATGCGCGGTTCCAGTGGAGGTTCGAGTCCTCCCCGCGGCACCAGAGAGCACTCCCGCCCAGGGAGCGCCACGCGCCGCGGTAGCCCAAGTCGGCAGAGGCAGACCGCGATCAATCTCAGACTATTGCTCCAGACTCAGCATTCGCCGCCGATCGCCGGATCGACCGGGCCCAGGCCCCAGTACGCCGAGATGCTGGTTCAAGTCCAGTCCGCGCAGCTCGATGCGTGGTGGTCCAAAGGCAGGACGCGGCGACATAACGACTGACCTGGGTCCTCAAGCGTGCCGGCGTGCGACATGGTGGCATCTCAGGGTCCGGGGGCCGGCTACGCCCTCGGACCCGCTCCTCCTCCTCATTTCATGGGGCTTGCTCCCGTATTTCATGGGGCTTGCTCCCGTGAGATGTCACACCGTGGAAATCCGCGCGTTCGTCGTCCGCCGCCGACACGCACTACGCTGAGTACGACACGAGCCCGGCCGACGTCGCCCGAAGGCACCCCGCCCTCGCCCGACAGGAGCCCTGTGCGTCTCACCCCGCTCGCCGTACCTCCCTGGCTCGCCCATGCCCTGCGCGCCCAGCGCGGACCCGTCCCCTGGAACGCGGTCGTGCGCGGCGCGCTGGCCTCCGGGCCGCTGCTGCTCGCGGCCGTGCTGTGCGGACGTACCTCCCTCGGAGTGATCGCCGCACTCGGCGCCATGCTGACGGGGATCAACGACCGCCCCGGCAGCCGGCGGGTCGCCGTCGAACGGCTCGGGGTACCGGCCCTCGCCGGTGCCGCCGGCCTGATCATCGGTTCGTACGCCGGACAGCGCACCGGCGCCGTGGTGCTCACCCTCGTCCTCACCGGGCTCGGACTGCTAGCCGGAGCCGTCAGCGCCGTAGGACCCGTGGCCTCGGGTGCCGGGACCCAGTTCCTGGTCGCCTCGGCCATCGGGGCCGGCATGCCGCTGCCCGAACCGGGGTGGATGCGCGCCCTGTTCTTCCTCGGCGGCGCCGGCTGGCTGCTCGCGCTCAGACTGGCGCTGCCGACGACCGCGGTGAACACCGGCGACTACCGCTTCGACGGGGAGCGGGACGCGGTCGCCGGGGTGTACGAAGCCGTCGCCCTGCTGCTGCTCGCCGTGGGCGGACCCGACGCGGCCCGTCGGCGCGTCGCGCTGACCGCGGCCCTCGACCACGCGCAGGACGCGCTCGACGGACCCCGGCTGCGGCGGTACGCCAGTTCCGCGGCCGAGCGGCGACTGCACGCGCAGTACGCGGCCGCCCTGCCGCTCGCCGAGGCCGCGACCGCGCTCGCCTGGGCCGGCGAGGCCGTGCCGGAACGGGCCGCGGAAGGCCCCCGGCGGCTCGCGGCAGCCGTCCGCACCGGCGCACCCACCGGGCCGCTGCCGGCGCCCGCCGTCCCCGGCACCCGGTCCGGCCCGACGGAGAGCGCACCCGTCGTCCCCGCGCTGCGCGCCCTCCACGACGCCCTGCTGGGCGCCGCCGAGACCTTCGACCGGGGTTCCGGGAACGCGCTGCACACCAGACGGCGTACCGCTGCCTCGCTCGTGGGCACCGCGCTCGGTGCGGCCGGGCGGGAGTACGGCATCAGGGTGGCCCTCTGCTTCGGCGCGAGCGTCGCCGTGGCACAGGCCCTGCACCACGCGCGCTGGTACGGCAACCACCCGCACTGGTACTGGCTCCCCGCGACCGCCGTCTTCCTCGTCAAGCCCGATCTCGGACCGCTCGCCTCGCGCGTCCTGTGCCGTGCGGCGGGAACCGTCCTGGGCGCGGTCGCCTTCGCGGGGCTCGCCCTCGTGCTGCCGAGGCCGGAGGGGTTCGTCGCCCTGGTCGCGGTCAGTGGCGCGCTCATCCCCGTCGCCACCCGGCACTTCGCCGCGCAGACCGCCGTCGTGACGGTCCTCGTGCTGGCTCTCGTGATGGTCGGAGGTGAGCCGCAGGCTTCCTGGAACCGCATCCTGGAGACCCTGCTGGCCTGCGCGATCGTGCTGCTCGTCGGGCATCTGCCGCCCCTCGGCCAGCGCGGTGGGACCGTGCGGGCGAGGCTCACCCGGGCCGGTGAGGCCGCGGACGTGTATCTCGCCCATGTGCTGAGCGACGGCACGGCCCGCGACCGTACGGGCCGCTGGGTCCTGCGCCGGGAGGCCTATCGCGCGCTCGCCGAGGCCCGTGCCGCGATCGATCTCGCCGCGGCCGAACTCCCGGCCCTGGCACGGCACTCCGAGGGCACCGACGCGGTCGCGGCCACCCTGGAACGGCTCGTCGACACGACCACGGCGTGCGCGGTGCAGCTCGACGACACCGGCCGGCTCACCCCCCGGCACACCGACCGGATCGCCGAACTCCTCGGCGAACTGGCCGAACGGCGCGAGCGCGCGGGACTGCGCGTGGCCGCTGCCTGCTGAAACGGAACCTCGGGGTCCCGCGCGGCCGTTCCGTTGCCGGTGTCGACTTCGTCTCAGTACCGTCACTGCCAGAGCCGTTCACCCCATTGCAGGCGTTTAACTCTCCACAGGCACGACATGGAGGTTGAACGTGAACGGGCGAAGGGTTCTGGAGCGTTTCCCCGCCGGAGGACCACGCGGGTCGTGGCCCGCGGAGGAGTTCGCGCAGGCGCGCCGTCAGGAGGGCCAGGCGGCGGAGGTCGTCATGGACCTCGCCTCCGACGCGTTCCTGGTCGTCGTGGGCGGCGCCGACGGCGTGGAGTGAGCGCGGGACCGGCCGCCCTCGCTCAGGGGCGGGGATGCATCGGTCGCGGAACGAGGCTCAGGCGCTGATCGGGCGGGACCAGGCGGGCGTCGTGCCCGTGACCTGGCACAGGGCCAGATACAGGGGGATCGGCGGCGTATACGGAAGCGTGCCATCCGGTTTGTGGATGAGCCCGGGAATCCGAGGCGCGTCCGGCACGACCGCCCCCGTGACGTAGTGGGCGGGTGTCGGCCACTCCAGGGCCACGTCGGAGTCGGAAGGAACGATCCACCACCAGTGCGCCCCGTCGGCGTAGACGCAGCCCACACGAGGCAGCCGCGACAGCAGCAGCGGTCCGAAGTCGGCGGGCACCGACACCGCGTCGCAGCCCAGCGGCACGGTCATGTCCTCGGGGACGGGCAGACGCCTCGGCGGCCCGGGCCGCCGCCGGCCGCGGTTCACCCGGACCAGCGTGTCCAGGCTCAGGACCCGCGCCGCGGGCCCCGCCGCGGACGTACGGCTCACAGGCTCTCCCGATCCCGGTCCCGGTCTTGATCCCGTACGAGATCCTGCTGCGGACCCCGGTCCTCGCTGCCGCCCGGGGCGGAGGGAAGTCGGGGGTTCCCCACGATTCCCGCCCCCCAGGATCCCTCCGCCCCCGTGCCCCGACCGTCGTTCGGGGGCTTCTTCGCGCTCCAGCCGAGGTCCGCCCGCGGACCGGTGTCCGCCTCGGGCGCCCCCGCTTCGCGCCAGGTGTTTTCGGCCCGGTCTGCCGAGCGGGCGATCTCCGCCCACACCAGCAGACCGGGCCCGGTGTCCTGGGCCCCCCAGCCCCTGGACACTGCCGCGACGAGAAGCAATCCCCTCCCGTGCTCCTCGTCGGGCCGCTGTGCCGAGGGGTGCGGCTCGCCCGGAGCGCACCCCTCGTCGCACACGATGACGCGCACCACGTCGCCGGCGTCCTGCAGTTCGCAGACGACACGTTGCCCGGCGGCATGGACGATCGCGTTGGTGACCAGTTCCGACACCACGAGCGTCGCCGTCTCACAGGCGTCCTCGCTCACCGCCCAGCCGGACAGGCGGGACCGGGTCAGGCGTCTCGCCTGAGCCACGGAGCCCGGGTGTGCGGCCAACTCGAAGCGGAACCGGCGCTCGGCGGCCGCCCCGGGGTCGTGCCCCATGGCGGCTCGGAGACCGAACCGGTCTTCGACGGCGTCTGTTCCTAACGGCGCGGACGGAATCACGCTTGCCACTATCGCGTCGCCGCGAACACTTGGCAAGACTCACTCTGAAAAATGCAGAGTGCCGTGTGACGCTGTGGGGGCGCGTGGCACACTGCTGGCAACAGCTAGCCGAGCGGCGCCAGTTGGGATCGTCGAGGTGGACGAGGAAGAACCCGGACGGCGCCGAACGGGCTGCCCGGACTCAGGGGAGGTGGGACGTGAGCGAACCGCGGTCCGCGCCGACGGTCGGCCAGGTCGTTCTCGGACGGCGTCTGCTGGACCTGCGGGAACGCGCGGGTCTCAAGCGTGAGGAGGCCGCGCGGATCCTGCGTGTCGCCCCCGCGACGGTCCGCCGGATGGAGATGGCGGAGGTCTCCCTCAAAATCCCGTACCTCCAGCTCCTGTTGAAGTCGTACGGCGTCGGCGACCAGGAGGCCGAAGCCTTCGTCCAGCTCGCGGAGGACGCCAACAAGCCGGGCTGGTGGCAGCGGTTCCACGACATCCTGCCCGACTGGTTCTCCATGCACGTCAGCCTGGAAGGCGCCGCCTCCCTGCTGCGTTCCTACGAACCGCACTTCATCCCCGGCCTGTTGCAGACCGAGGACTACGCCCGCGGCGTCCTGAAGGCGGGCGCCATCGGCCAGACCAGGCCCGAGGACATCGAGCGCCATGTGGCCCTGCGCATGCAGCGCCAGGCTCTGCTCACGCGCGAGGACGCGCCCCGGATCTGGGTGGTGATGGACGAGACGGTGCTGCGCCGCACCATCGGCGGCCCCGAGGTGATGCGCGCGCAGATCGACAAGTTGCTTCAGGCCACGAAGCTGCCCCATGTGACGTTGCAGGTGATCCCGTTCTCCTCGGGCCCGCACCCCGGCACGTACGGGCCCTTCGTGCTGTTCCGATTTGCCATGCCGGAACTCCCGGACATGGTCTACAGCGAGTACCTGACCGGCGCCGTCTACCTGGACGCGCGTTCCGAGGTGGCGACCCACCTGGAGGTCATGGACCGCATGGCGGCCCAAGCCGCCACGGCACATCGCACGAAGGAGATCCTCCGGGATCTCCGCAAGGAGCTGTGAATGGAACGCATCACGCCGGAACGCATCAACCCGCGAATAGGCGACGTGCGCATCTACAACGGAATGCCCGCCCGTGAACTGGGCAGCGAGGGCTGGCACAAGCCGTGGAGCGGCGGCAACGGCGGCAACTGCCTGGAGGCGATGAAACTCGCCGACGGCCGCATCGCCGTACGTCAGTCCGCGGATCCGGACGGCCCCGCCCTCATCTACACGCCCGGCGAGATGACCGCCTTCATCGAAGGCGCGAAAGCGGGAGAGGCGGACTTCCTTCTCTCCTGAACGATTTGTTTGCTCTTTTCCACGACTTTCCTGAATTTGGTTCCGAGTTGATCACTTACCGCGGCGCTGACTTACACGGCGCGGACCTTGACGGCGCTGACTTACACGGCACGGACTCGCGGAGAACGGCGTGACAGGGCAGGGTCCGACCGCTAGGCGGTCATCGGGCGGTCGTACGGCCCGATCGGTGCCGGCAGAGGGGAGCGGGCCGCCCCGCTGAGCGCCCGGTCCACCGCGGCGGCGACCGACCGGCCCTCGGCGATCGCCCACACGACCAGCGACTGCCCGCGCGCCGCGTCCCCGGCGGCGTACACCCCGGGAACGTTCGTGCCGAAGTCGGCGCCACGGGCGAGCGTGCCGCGCGGCTCGACCTCCAGTCCCAGTTGGTCCACCAGTCCGTCGTGCAGGTCCGGGCCGGAGAAGCCGAGCGCGAGCAGGACGAGGTCGGCGGGCAGGGTCCGTCCGGAGCCGGGGACCGGGCGGCGCCGCTCGTCGACCTCCACGAGATGCAGCGAGCGCACCCGGCCCTCGGTGTCCCCCTCGAACCGGAGCGTGGACGCGGCGAACAGCCGGGCGTCCGCGTCCGCCGCGGGCGCCGTGCCCAGCGCGCCGGCCTCCTCGTGCGCGGCGGAGAGCCGGTAGATCTTCGGATACGTCGGCCACGGCTCGGCGTCCTCGTCGCGCTCGTCCTCCGGCTGCCCGTAGATGTCGAGCTGCGTCACGGACGCGGCCCCCTCGCGCACCGCCGTCCCCAGACAGTCGGCACCGGTGTCACCACCCCCGACGATCACCACATGTCTGCCCGCCGCCGACAACGGCGAGACCTCCAGATCCCCCTCGCACACCCGGTCGGCCAGCGGAAGGTACTCCATCGCCTGATGGATGCCGGACAACCCCCGTCCCGGGACGTCCAGTTCACGCCACGAGGTGGCGCCGAGCGCCAGGATCACCGCGTCGTAGCGGGCCTTGAGCTCGGCCGCCCCGATGTCGCTGCCGATCGCCGTCGACGTACGGAACTTGGTCCCCTCCGCCCGCATCTGGGCCAGCCGGCGGTCGAGCTGCCGCTTCTCCATCTTGAACGCGGGGATTCCGTACCGCAGCAGACCGCCGATCCGGTCCGCCCGTTCGAACACGGCCACCGTGTGACCGGCCCGGGTCAACTGCTGGGCCGCGGCGAGCCCGGTGGGCCCCGACCCGACGATCGCGACCGTCCGGCCCGAAAGACGGTCCGGGGGACGCGGCGGTGTGAGCCCGTCCTCCCAGGCCCTGTCGGCGATGGCGACCTCGACGTTCTTGATGGTCACCGCCGGCTGGTTGATCGCCAGTACACAGCCCGCCTCGCACGGGGCGGGGCACAACCGCCCCGTGAACTCGGGGAAGTTGTTCGTGGCGTGCAGCCGGTCGCTCGCCGCCCGCCAGTCGTCCCGCGAGACGAGGTCGTTCCACTCGGGGATCAGATTGCCCAGGGGACACGCGTCGTGGCAGAAGGGGATGCCGCAGTCCATGCAGCGGTCGGCCTGTTTCTCGATGATCGGCAACAGGCCCCCGGGAACGTACACCTCGTCCCAGTCCCGCACCCGCTCCCGGATCGGCCGGCGCGGATACTCCTGGCGGGGTGTGTTCATGAAACCCTTGGGATCGGCCATGGCCGTCTCCCTCGTGTACGCGTACGAGAGGGCGCGACCACGCGGACATCGACCCTGGTCGGCCACGGAATCCGGGCAACACCCCTTTCCCGCCACGATACGTCTCCCGCGCACCCGTCGCCGCTCCGGACGACCGCGACCCGAGAACCCGGGCCGGGCGGCCACGTGCAGGGCGAAGGCGCGTACCGGCTCAGGTGAGGGCGAGCGCGTACGACACCGCCGCCGCGGCCGCCGCAGCGGTGCGGACGTGATTCCACGTCGTCCACTGGCGCACGAATATGGGCCAGTAGGCCGCCGCCTCCGGGGTTCCGGGATCCAGCTTCAGCAGCGCGTCGTTGCGCGGGACGTTCGCCGCGATGGTCACCCCGAACGCACCGAACAGATACAGCGCGCTGCCGAGCAGCAGCTCCACCGTCCCCTCGTCCGGCAGCAGCACGAACGTCACCACCGCCAGCACCGAGCACAGCACCGCCGACCCGACGAACGCGAGCATGAACGGGGGCCGGACCGCGGCGACGTTGATCGCGTTCATCGCGGCGACGCCCTGCGCCGGCGGCAACGTTGCGAGGGCTCTCATCACGAAGGTCGAGAAGCCGAGGAACACACCGGCCACCAGCCCGCAGCCGAGCACCCCCAGCAGGGTCAGCACGAAATACGGTCCATCGATCATGTCCACTCCCGTGTCGATCAGGCCGGACCCAAGATCCTGCACAGCGCCGGCCGTCATCTCAAGCCAAATCCCCCACGGCGCCGGCGGCCATGGCCGAGCGGCGCGCCCTCATGCGCGACCGTCTCCGCCCGCCCCGCCGTCCACCCCTCACGCCCCTGACAGCATCAGCCGCCACCCCCCCCCACACCCCTGACACCATCCGCCGTCCGACCCTCACACCCCTGGCGTCACATCCCGGCGTCGACGCTTCACGCTCGCGCCGTCCGCCCCTCGTATCCCTTGCCCCCGCCCACACGCGACCTCGTGCGACCGCCGCCCCCTCAGCTTTCTCCGGCCCCCTCCGCTCAGGCCTGCGCGGTGATGTCCTCGCGCCATTCCCGGAGCCTCGCGTCCACCGTGGCCGCGATCCGGCGGCGTGCCTCGTACCGCGAGACGCCGTTCATCAGCAGTTGGTCGTACGGAGTCTCGGTGTGCCGTACCGACGCGCGGACCGCCGCGGTCACCGCCGCCTCGGAGAGCGCGCGGCCCGCAGAGCTCCGCCCGACCCGCCCGCTGCCACGCACCGAGGCGTGTGCGGCGATCGCCCGTGCCCGGTCGGCCGGACAGGCCGGGTACAGCCGGGATATCGCCCGCGCGAACGCCTCCGTGAAGCGGACGTCCTCCGCCTCCCGGCGCCGCGCGTCCCGTGCCCGGCGGCGGCGCCGCGCCTCCGCGTCCGCCAGGCACCGCTCCTCGGCCAGGGCGAGCGCCGCCTCCTCGACCAGGACGCCCTGCCGCTCGTAACGCCCCTGGCGCCGGTTGAACCGCACCACCACGGCCGACAGCGAGCTGCCCTCCCGCGATCTGCGCGTCAGCGCGGTGTCTCCGCGCGGCAGGAACACCAGGTGTCCGAGATCCGCGCAGTCCAGGCACCGAGGCGCCCCCTCCTCCAGCATCACCAGAGGGAGCGGCCCGCTCCGGCACTCGACGCAGTGCCGCTTCCTGAGCGGCTGGACGACGAGAAGTCCGTTCCGGTGCGGGGGATCAGCGATCGGTGCCATACGCGGTTCATTCCCCGGACCGGAGCCACATCTACGTCGCAGGCCGACGCCCCCACGCGAACTCCGGGCCGGCCGCCCGACGCCCTCGGCGCCGGCCCGCGGCCCGAGGCACCGGCCGGGCCCCTTCACGCGCGCGGCATGATGGGACCTGTGCGACTCGAAGCGATCACCTGGGAACGGCTCGGCGACCGGCTCGCGGATCGACTGCTCGACCTGAAGCCGCAGGACGGCGGCTCCTGGCCCCGCGTCGCCTTCGACGGAGCACCGGCCGCCCGCCCCGGCGAACTCGCGCAGCGCGTCTTCGAGGCGCTGCGGGTACGCGGCCGTCCCGCGCTGGTCGTGGGCACGCAGGGCTTCCTGCGCCCCGCCTCCCTCCGGCTCGAATACGGCCACCAGGACGTCGACGCCTATTACGACGGCTGGTTCGACACGGGCGCCCTCTGGCGCGAGGTCTTCGGCCCGCTCGAACCCGGCGGCGACGGCAGGGTCCTGCCCGACCTCCTGGATCCCGTCACCGACCGGGCCACCCGAAGTCCGTACGTCCAACTCCCGCCCGGCGGAATCCTGTTGCTTCACGGCCCCCTCCTCCTGCGGCACTGGTTCCCGTTCGACCTCAGCGTTCACGTACTCCTGTCTCCCGGCGCCCTCCGTCGCCGTACTCCCGAGGCGGAGCACTGGACCCTCCCCGCCTTCTCCCGGTACGAGAGCGAGGTGGGTCCCGACACCGCCGCCGACCTCCTCGTACGGGCGGACGACCCCCGCCATCCGGCCTGGAACGGCTGACCGGGGGCCCTGATCCACGGATCTCCGGGTGCGTGGCTCAGGGGGCGCGGCAAGAATGAAGGGCGCCGGGACTAGCGGTGTGTTCCGCGCCGCGCCGGCCGTCCGGCATCAGGAGGTACTTCATGACCACCGCCGGAGACATCATGCACCGGGGTGCCCAGTGGATCCCCGCCCACGAGACCCTGGACCGCGCCGCCCAGCTCATGCGCGAGCTCAACGTGGGCGCGCTGCCCATCAGCGATCAGGACGAACGCCTCTGCGGCATTCTCACGGACCGCGACATCGTCGTCGGCTGCGTGGCCATGGGCCATGACCCCGCACACATCACCGCGGGCGAGATGGCCCAGGGCACACCGCGCTGGATCGACGCCGACGCCGATGTCGGCGAAGTGCTCCAGGAGATGAAGGGGCACCAGATCCGCCGGCTTCCGGTGATCGAGGACAAACGGCTGGTCGGCATGATCAGCGAAGCCGACCTCGCCCAGCACCTCAGCGACGAACAACTCGCCGGCTGGGTCGAGAGCGTCTACGCGAGGGGCGGCGCGGGCGGCATGACGGCCTGACCCGCCGGACGCGCCCGGCGAGGGTCGTGTCAGAGCCAGCCGTTGCGCCGGAACCCGCGGTACAGGACGAGACAGCCGATGGATATGGCGCCGATGACGATGGGGTAGCCGAACCTCCAGTGCAGTTCGGGCATGTTGTCGAAGTTCATCCCGTAGACGCCGCAGACCATGGTGGGGACGGCGATGACCGCCGCCCACGCCGTGATCTTCCGCATGTCCTCGTTCTGCGCCACCGTCACCTGCGCGAGATGCGCCTGCAGGATCGAGTTGAGCAGTTCGTCGAAGGCGGCTATCTGCTCGGTGACCCGTAGGAGATGGTCGGAGACGTCACGGAAGTACGCCTGTATCTCCGGCGCGAGCACGCGCGTCGGCCGGGTCGCCAGCTCCTGGACGGGCCGGGCGAGCGGGATCACCGCCCGCTTCAGTTCGAGGAGTTCCCGCTTGAGCTGGTAGATGCGGCCGGCGTCGGTGCGTGCGCCGTTCTCGGCGAACACGTCGGCCTCCACCTGGTCGATGTCCGCCTGGACCGAGTCCGCCACGCTCACGAACTCGTCGACCACATGGTCCGCGATCGCGTGCAGGACCGCGGCCGGCCCCTTGGACAACTGCTGCGTGTCGGACTCGAGTTCCTCGCGCAGCGGGCCCAGGGATCCGTGCCGTCCGTGCCGCACGGTGATGACGAAGTCCGGCCCGACGAACACCATGATCTCGCCCGTGTTCACCACCTCGCTGGTGGCCGTCAGCTCCTTGTGCTCCACGTAGCAGACCGTTTTGAACACGGCGAACAGTGTGTCGCCGTACCACTCCAGCTTCGGACGCTGATGCGCCTCGACCGCGTCCTCGACGGCCAGCGGATGCAGGTCGAAGAGTTCCGCGATGCCCGCGAACTCCACGTCGGTCGGTTCGTGCAGCCCCAGCCAGACGAATCCGTCGTCGCGCTTGCGGATCCGCCGCACGGTTTCGACCAGATCGCTGCTCTCGGGGAGCCGCACGCCGTCCCGGTACGCCACGCAGTTCACCACCGAGGAGCCCAGCGGCGACCGGGCGGGGTGACTCAGGTCGACACGGCGGCTCCGCCGTGTCAGCCGCGCCACTCTGCGGAGGCCGTCGACCGCGCCGAGAGCCGTCACCTTCCGCAAATTCCCTGCCATGGACATCTGGATCTCCTCGCGTGGATCTCCTCGGGCCGCACTTTGCGCCTGGCGGGCCAGTCTGCCAGGCCTGGCGGGACACCGGAAAAGACTGTGGGAACGGAGCATTCCGTTCCGTGGTGTGGGTCACTCGGCCGGACGTGGCGGGACCGGCGCCTCCCACGACCTCCATGCCGACGACGGGAGCGTCGACCATCGGCGACGGGCGGGTCAACTGGGATGATCTCCCCATGACGCGAGCCGACGGGTATCTCCTCGACAACCAGCAGACGGAGGCGGGCCGGCGTTTCGAGGCCCTCGCCACTCTCTTCGACCCCACGACGTTCCGGCACATGGAGCGCTTCGGCGTCGGGTCCGGCTGGCGCTGCTGGGAGGTCGGGGCGGGCGGCACGTCCGTCGTGTCCTGGCTCGCCAAGAAGGTGGGTCCGACGGGGAAGGTCGTCGCGACCGACATCGACACCTCGTGGGCGGCGTCCGTGGCACGCTCGCCCGTCGAGGTCCGCGTCCACGACGTGGGTGCCGAGGAACCGCCGGGGGAGGGCTTCGACCTTGTGCACGCCCGGCTCGTCCTGGTCCACGTGCCGGACCGGGAGCGCGCGTTGCAGTCGATGATCAAGTCCCTGCGGCCGGGCGGCAGACTCCTCGTCGAGGACGCCGATCCCGCCCTCCAGCCGCTGCTCTGCCCCGAGGAGTACGGTCCCGAGCAGCAGCTCGCGAACCGGCTGCGCCAGGGCTTCCGCAAATTGCTCGCCGATCGAGGCGCCGACCTCGCCTACGGGCGCAAGCTCCCGCGGCTGCTCAGGGACGCGGGCCTGCGGGGCGTCGAGGCCGACGCGTACTTTCCCGTCACGTCGCCCGCGTGCGCCGAGCTGGAGGCCGCCACGGTCCGGCAGATCCGCGACCAGCTCGTCACCGCCGGCCTGGCCACCCACGAGGAGATCGACCGGCACCTCGCGAACGTCGCCACCGGGTCCATGGACCTGGCGACCGCTCCGATGATCTCGGCCTGGGGGCGCAAGAACTGACCGGGCGTGAGGGACGGGGTACCTGATCGGCCGCTCCCTGCCTACGTCGTCGCGTGGCCGAGGGCTCAGCGGGTCCGCGGCCCTTCCTCGCCCGGCCGGATGCTCTCCGTGGGAGTCAGCCGCCGGTACGCTCCGCGGGCGGTCTCCCGCCGATCCGTTCCACGGCCCTGGCCCCGGCCGCGCACCCCGCCCCGGCGGCCTCTTCGGGACCGGCGCCCCTGAGCAGTGCGGCGAGGAACGCGCCGGTGAACGCGTCACCGGCGCCCGTCGTGTCCCGCGGCGCCGCCCGCAGCGCCGGGACCCGGGCCCGGACGGATCCGGAACGGGCGACCAGGGCGCCTTCCCTGCCCAGCTTGGCGACGACCAGGGGGAAGTGGCGGCTCAGTTTGGCGGCCGCGTCGGCCGGATCGGGCAGCCCGGTCAGCAGACACGCCTCGTCACGGCTCGGCAGCAGGATGTCGACGCCCGCGCACAGGCCGAGAAAGCGGTCCACACCCAGCTCGGTGAGAAATCCGGCCGACGCCGGATCGAGGCTCACCGGCACACCGCGCGCGCGTGCCGACTCCAGCACCGTCGACACCAGCGCCCGGCTCGATCCGGAGAAGAGCAGATAGCCCGACAGATGCAGTCGCCCGACCCCGTCGAGCAGCGCCGGTGACCAGTCCTCCGGTGCCAACCGCAGGGACGCGCCGCTGTCCGTGAGGAACGTACGCTCCGCCGACGCGCCACTGTCCACCAGGCAGATCACCGTCCCGGTCGGCGCCTGCGGATCCCGCACCAGCAGGGGCCGTACGCCGCTCGCCGTGAGTTCGCGTTCGTGCCACTCCGCGGCGTCCAGGCCCACCCGGCCGAGCAGCCGTACGTCGGCGCAGCCCGCGTGCACGGCCCAGCAGGCGACATTGGCGCCCGCGCCGCCGGGCACGGTCCGGATGGCGGCGACCGTGTCGGTGCCGGCCGCCAGCGGGCCGCGATGCCGGGCGACGACATCCGTGACCACGTCCCCGACGACGAGCAGGGCGCCTTCGCCCGGACCCTTCGGCCCGACGGCCTCGGGCCCTCCGGCCCCGGCCCCCTCGGCCTCGACACGCCTGCCCGCGTCGCTCACGCCCCCGCCCAGGCCGCCGCGATCTTTCCCGCAAGGCGCACGTTGCCCCGTACCGCCGCCAGATTGGCCGCCAGCGAGGCACCGTCCGTGTGCTGAACCAGATAGGAGAGCAGGAACGGTGTCACCGCCTGTCCGGTCACACCCTCCGCCTCGCACGCCTGCAGCGCCTCGGCGAGCACACGCGCGTGCAGCGCGGGATCGAGCTGTTCCTCCTCGGGGACAGGGTTCGCGACGACGAGCGAGGAGTCCGGGGCGCGCAGCGCGTCCTGGGCCCGCATCACCGCCGCGACCTGCTCGGGGGAGTCGAGGGTCCAGTCCACGGGATGCCCCGAGTCGGAGAGGTAGAAGCCGGGGAAGCGGTCCGTTCCGTACCCGGCAACGGCCACGCCCAGCGTCTCCAGGCGCTGCAGTGTCGCGGGTACGTCCAGGATCGATTTGACGCCGGCGCACACCACCGTGATCCGGGTGCGGGCCAACAGGCCCAGGTCGGCGGACTCGTCCTGGGTGACGGTCCACTCCCGGTGCACTCCACCGAGGCCACCCGTCGCGAACACCCGCACCCCCGCGCGGGCCGCCAGCAGCGCGGTCGCGGACACGGTCGTCGCCCCGCTGGCTCCCGAGGCCACCGCGAGCGGCAGGTCACGGTGGCCGAGCTTGCGGATGCCGTCCTCGTTCGCGACCCGTTCGAGCTGCCCCTTGTCCAGGCCGACGTGCGGCCGGCCGTCGAGCACGGCGATCGTCGCGGGGACGGCGCCCTCCGCTCGGACGACCTCCTCCAGTTCGAGGGCGACCTGCAGATTGCGCGGGCGCGGCAGCCCGTGGGCGATGATCGTGGACTCCAGGGCCACCACCGGCCGGTCCGCGTCGAGCGCCTCCCGCACCTCTTCGGACGTCACGATCACGCGCCTGCCTCCTGTCGTCGGTCGACGTTCCCCTCCCTGATCTCTGGCGAGAGGCGCGCCCGGCCAAACCCTTGCGCAGCGGCTTCGGCATCTCCGGGCAGGGGGACCCTCGGTGCCCCGGGTGGAGGACGAGCCCTTAGGGTGTCCGCTCATGACCATGAACTCCCAGGCCACGCCGTCGTTCGCCGTCCACATTCCCGACGCCGAGCTCGATCCCGAGCCGCTGGACCCGGCCCAGATCGTCTCCGGCGACCCCGTCGTGACGGGCAAGGTGCTGTGGGAGTCCGCCGACGGCAAGCAGTTGCGAGGCATCTGGCAGATCACGCCCGGCGTGGTGACCGACACCGAGGCGAACGAACTCTTCGTCGTCGTCAGCGGGCGCGCCACCATCGAGGTGGAGGGCGGCGACGTCATCGAGGTCGGTCCGGGCGACGCGGCGTTCCTGCGCGAGGGCGACCGCACCACGTGGACCGTCCACGAGACGCTGCGCAAGGCGTACCACATCAGCCTCTGAGGATCACCGGACCGGACACCCGACCGGACCCCGGGCCGGTCCCCGGCCCGGTCACGCCACCGCACGTACGGACGGTGGCCCGGTCACGGCATCAGAACAGCGGCTCCGGGAGGACGCCTTCGAGGGCCAGCAGTTTGCGCTTGGTCTCCAGGCCGCCCCCGAAACCGCCGATGCCGCCGTCGCTCTCGACCACCCGGTGGCAGGGCACCACGACCGGCAGCGGGTTCGAGCCCATGGCCACGCCCACGGCCTGGGCCGCCCCCGGCGCGCCGACCCGTCCGGCCAGGTCGCCGTAGGCCACGACGGATCCGAACGGGACGCCCGAGTTCAGCTCGCGCAGCACCTGGCGGTTGAACCCCGAGATCAGCGACCAGTCGAGCGGCAGGTCGAAGTCCTGCCGCTCGCCCGCGAAGTACGCCTGGACCTGGCGTATCGCCTCGGCCAGCAGCGGGGACCCGGAGGCCTCGACGGGCTCGCCGCCCAGACGGGACGCGAGGCGGTCGAGCGCTTTGTCGCGCACGCTGTCCGAGGCGTGAAAGACGACGTTGACCAGGCCGTGGGGCGTCGCGGCGAGGAGCAGCGGACCGATGTCCGTGCCGACGACGGACCACACGATCTGCTGCTCGTACCGCCCGTGGCTGTTCATGCGATCCACCGTACGGCCCGCCACTGACAACGCCCGGGGCGCGGACCCGGAACCGTCCGCGCCCCGGTGGCCGGCTAGGGCAGGGCGGCGCGGATCACGTCGGGCGTGTTCGTGATGACGCCGTCCGTGCCGAAGTCCGCCAGGTTCCGCGCGGTCGCCGCGTCGTCCACGGTCCAGGCGAAGACCTTCATCGGGCCGTGCGGACCGTGGAGCGCGTGGACCGCGGCGACGTAGTCGGGCGACAGGGACCGGTGATCGGAGTTGATCTGGTCGGCGAACCGCGCGTACCAGGGCAGCCGTGCGACCGGAGGCGTCCCGAGGAAGGCCGTCGTGACGCCGGGCCGCAGTCGGTGCACGGTCCGTACGCTGTTCGCGCTGAAGCTCTGGACGATCAGTCTGTCCCGCAGATGCACCGGATCCAGCCAACCCTGGTTGTTCAGGAGCCGCAGTGTTTGCCGCTCGATGCCCGGATACAGCTCGGGATTCTTGATCTCCAGGACGAGTTTCTGGTGATTGCGCGACACGCGTTCCATGTACTCCCGCAGCGTCGGAACCTTCGCGCCCGCGAACCGCGGGCCGAACCAGCTCCCGGCGTCCAGACGGGCGATCTCCGCCGCGGTGAAATCCTTGACGTCCCAAGGGCCTCGGCCGGGATAGACCGTCTCGGCGTCGGTCGTGCGGGCCAGCGAGGCGTCGTGGAGGACGACCAACTGGCCGTCTCGGGTGCGCTGGACGTCGTTCTCGACCCAGTCGAAGCCCAGCTCGGCCGCCCGGTCGACGGCTGCCAGAGTGTTCTCCGGAGCGTACGCGGAGGCGCCGCGGTGGGCGACGACCAGCGGTGCCGTGATCCGGCCGCCGGCCTTGGCGTGCGGGCTGGGCAGTATCAAAACGGCTCCCCCAAGAAGCGCGGCGGTCGTGGCGGCGGCAACGCGCGCGTGCATGCGTTCTCCTCGCGTCGGACGATCACGGACAGCACAAGACTGACAGCAGAGAGTCGACGGAGGGGGGAAGGGAGATGGCCGTGGATTGAATGGAGTTGTCCAAGTCCGCCTGCCGCCACCGCACAACTGGGGAGAGGTCGTGATTGTTTGCAGGATTATCGTTCGACCATTCCGGTGGGGTCGTACGCTCAGCCTCGACCAGGTCCGCTCCGGCGGTCCGGGCCGCGGGGGTGTTTCGGACAGTTCCAGGCTTAACAGGGCGGGAAAGGCAGCCGCGCATGCGAGGCACGGTCGACGGCTTCACCTACGGACTCGTCACACCGCTGGTGGCGTATTTCATGGCCTGCCTGGGCGGGGCGCTGGGTCTTCGCTGCACCGCCAGATCCATGCTCGTCGGCGGCTCCTGGCGGGCCGGCTGGCTCGCGCTCGGCTCGGTCGCGATCGCCTCCGGCATCTGGACGATGCACTTCATCGCGATGATGGGCTTCACCGTCGAGGAGAGCCCCGTCCACTACGACCGGCCCACGACCTTCGCGAGCCTGGGCGTCGCCGTCCTGATGGTCGGCGCCGGGATCTTCATCGTCGGCTACCAGGGAGCCACCGGGAGGGCGTTGTTCACCGGCGGGACCGTCACCGGGCTGGGCATCGCCTCGATGCACTACCTGGGCATGGCCGGGATGCGGCTCAACGGCAAGCTCACGTACAACACCCTCACCGTCTCCGCCTCGGTCGTCATCGCCGTCGTGGCCGCCATCGCCGCCCTCTGGGCCGCCGGGCAGGTACGGGGATTCCTCTGGAGCGTCGGCGCGAGCCTCGTCATGGGGCTCGCCGTCAGCGGCATGCACTACACCGGCATGGCGGCGCTCAGCGTCCACCTGCACGGCCCGGCCGACGGCACCCCCGCCGGGGACTCGGCTGCCGCCCTGCTCGCCCCCATGATGATCGGCCCCCTGGCCCTCCTCTGTCTGGCGGGCGTCGTCGTCATGTTCGATCCGCAGATGGTCGTGGGCAAGCCCGACCGGCGCCCCGCGGAGATCAGAAGGCCGGGCGTCCCGGCCCATACCGTCCCCCTGCGCAACGGCCGCCGCCCGGCCGTCCGCCCCGTGCGGGAACGCGCCTACCGCCGCTCCCGCACCCCGCAGAGCAGGTGAACCGGCCCGGTTGTCAGTGCGGGGTCGTACGGTGGATCCATGCGGCCCGTATCCAAGATCGAACGTTCGGTGGCGCCCTTCGAGGTCGTCAGCCACTTCCAGCCGAGCGGTGACCAGCCCACGGCCATCGCCGACCTGGAGAAGCGCATCCGCGCAGGTGAGAAGGACGTCGTCCTGCTGGGCGCGACCGGCACAGGCAAGTCCGCCACCACCGCGTGGATGATCGAGAAGCTCCAGCGCCCCACGCTCGTCATGGCGCCGAACAAGACACTGGCCGCCCAGCTCGCCAACGAGTTCCGCGAGCTGCTGCCGAACAACGCGGTCGAATACTTCGTCTCGTACTACGACTACTACCAGCCCGAGGCCTACGTCCCGCAGTCGGACACCTACATCGAGAAGGACTCCTCGATCAACGAGGAGGTGGAGCGCCTGCGCCACTCCGCGACCAACTCGCTGCTGACCCGCCGGGACGTCGTCGTGGTCGCGTCGGTGTCCTGCATCTACGGCCTCGGTACTCCGCAGGAGTACGTGGACCGCATGGTCAGCCTCAAGGTCGGCGACGAGATCGACCGCGACGACCTGCTGCGCCGCTTCGTCGACATCCAGTACACCCGCAACGACGTCGCCTTCGCCCGCGGCACCTTCCGGGTCCGCGGCGACACCATCGAGATCTTCCCGGTCTACGAGGAGCTCGCGGTCCGCATCGAGATGTTCGGCGACGAGATCGAGGCGCTGTCCACGCTGCACCCGCTCACCGGCGAGGTCATCAGCGACGACAACCAGGTCTACGTCTTCCCCGCCTCCCACTACGTGGCCGGTCCCGAGCGCATGGAACGCGCCGTCAACGACATCGAGAAGGAACTGGGGGAGCGCCTCGCCGAGCTGGAGAAGCAGAGCAAGCTCCTGGAGGCCCAGCGCCTGCGCATGCGGACGACGTACGACATCGAGATGCTCCGCCAGATCGGCTCCTGCTCCGGGGTCGAGAACTACTCGATGCACTTCGACGGCCGTGAACCCGGCTCCGCGCCGAACACGCTGATCGACTACTTCCCGGACGACTTCCTGCTCGTCATCGACGAGTCCCACGTCACCGTTCCGCAGATCGGCGCGATGTACGAGGGCGACGCCTCCCGCAAGCGCACCCTCGTCGACCACGGCTTCCGGCTGCCCTCCGCCCTGGACAACCGCCCCCTGAAGTGGGAGGAGTTCCAGCAGCGCATCGGTCAGACGGTCTACCTCTCCGCGACGCCGGGGAACTACGAGCTCTCCCGCTCGGACGGCTACGTCGAACAGATCATCCGCCCCACCGGCCTGATCGACCCCCAGGTGGTCGTCAAGTCCACCGAAGGCCAGATCGACGACCTGGTCCACGAGATCCGGCAGCGCACCGAGAAGGACGAGCGCGTCCTGGTCACCACGCTCACCAAGAAGATGGCCGAGGACCTCACGGACTACTTCCTGGAACTGGGCATCCAGGTGCGCTATCTGCACAGCGACGTCGACACCCTGCGCCGCGTCGAGCTGCTGCGCGAGCTGCGCGCCGGCGAGTTCGACGTCCTGGTCGGCATCAACCTCCTGCGCGAGGGCCTCGACCTTCCCGAGGTCTCCCTCGTGGCGATCCTCGACGCCGACAAGGAGGGCTTCCTGCGCTCGGGCACCTCCCTGATCCAGACCATCGGCCGCGCGGCGCGCAACGTCTCCGGCCAGGTCCACATGTACGCGGACAGGATCACCCCGGCGATGGAGAAGGCCATCGAGGAGACCAACCGCCGCCGGGAGAAGCAGATCGCGTACAACAAGGAGCGCGGCATCGACCCGCAGCCCCTCCGCAAGAAGATCAACGACATCGTCGCCCAGATCGCCCGCGAGGACGTCGACACCGAGGAGCTGCTCGGCTCCGGCTACCGCAAGACCAAGGACGGCAAGGGAGCCAAGGCCCCCGTGCCCGCGCTGGGCGCCAAGGCGACCCGAGCCGCCAAGTCCGGCAAGGCCAAGGACAGCGTGCCGACCGACCGTCCCGCGGCCGAACTCGCGCAGCAGATCGAGGACCTGACGGAACGGATGCGCGCCGCCGCGGCCGACCTCCAGTTCGAGATCGCGGCACGGCTGCGCGACGAGGTGTCCGAGATGAAGAAGGAGCTGCGGCAGATGAAGGAGGCGGGAATCGCCTGACGGTCCCCCTGAGGGCGCCGACCCCCGGCACGCCGGGCGGTGTGTTGCAAGACCGACACAAAGTCCGCCCCAGGGTTCGGCGCTGTCAGTGCCGCTGCGTAGGGTTCTGTTCATCCGCGGACTCCGCGGCAACAGGGGACAGTTCGAGAGGGGAACAGCGCGTGACGGTCAACATGACCAAGGGTCAGGCCATCAGTCTGCAGAAGAACGACGGGGGCACGCTGACCGCGGTCCGTATGGGACTCGGCTGGCAGGCGGCCCCTCGGCGCGGCCTGTTCGGCTCGCGCACCCGGGAGATCGATCTCGACGCGTCCGCCGTGCTCTTCGCGGACAAGCAGCCTGTCGACGTGGTGTTCTTCCGCCACCTCGTCAGCGACGACGGCTCGGTGCGCCACACCGGTGACAACCTCGTCGGCGGCGTGGGCCAGGGCGGCGACGACGAGGCCATCCTCGTCGACCTGCAGCGCGTCCCGGTCCACATCGACCAGATCATCTTCACCGTGAACTCCTTCACGGGCCAGACCTTCCAGGAAGTGCAGAACGCGTTCTGCCGCCTGGTCGACGAGACCAACGGCCAGGAACTGGCCCGCTACACGCTGGCGGGCGGCGGCCAGTACACGGCCCAGATCATGGCGAAGGTGCACCGCTCCGGAACCGGCTGGCAGATGACGGCCCTCGGCACGCCGGCCAACGGCCGCACGTTCCAGGACCTGATGCCCGCCATCCTGCCGCACCTCTGAGCGGCCGGCGCACACTGCACACAGCGACATAGGGGGACAAGACGATGACGGCCGAGCTGGTCAGGGGGCAGAACCACCCGCTCCCTCAGGTCCGTCTCGAGGTCCGTGTCTCGGCCGGGAAGCCGATCGTGGCCGGAGCCACGCTCAGCGACGAACAGGGCAGAGTCCGGGGCGTCGAGTGGGTGGCCCACCCGGGCGCGCCCACGCTTCCCGGACTCGAGGTGTCCAAGCAGGCGGCGGCCGACCACCGGCTGGCCTTCGACCTGGACGCCCTGCCCCAGGCCGTGCACCGGGTCAGCGTGCTGCTCGCGCTGCCCACCGGCGTGGGCGGACCCGTCCGGTTCGGTGCTGTCGCCGCCCCCTTCGTCGCGGTCACCAGCCTCGACGGTCACGAGGTCGCCAGCTACACCGTCACCGGACTGGACACGGAGTCCGCCGTCGTGGCCCTGGAGCTCTACCGCAGGCAGGGCGCCTGGAAGGTGCGCGCCGTCGGCCAGGGCTACGCGGGCGGACTCGCCGAACTCCTCACCGACCAGGGGCTTCCGGAGGCCCAGCAGCTCGCGGGCAGCATCAACGAAGCGGTGGCCCAGGGCCTGGCGCGGTCGGTCGCGGCACCTCCGCCGCGCACCGCCGAGGCGGACCGGTCCCGACAGACCGCCGCCTCGGCGCCGGGACCGGACCAGCCCTACCCCGAGCCCGGTACCCAGGGCACCTCGGGAGCCGTGCCGCCGCAGCAGAGCCCGTACACGCCCGGACCGCAGGGAGCCACGAATCCGGGGACCGGTCACCAGGGCCCCGCACCGGCCGACCCCTCCCAGGTCACCCAGTCGCCGTCGCCCGGCGCCGGTGGCCCGGTCGACTACAGCCACCCCCGGCGGCAGACCTCCGCTCCGCCGCCGCCCCCGCCCACCGCTCCACCGGCCCAGCCCGGACAGCCCGCGCAACCGGTCGCGGGCGACGCGACCGGCTGGTCCATGGAGGAGCGGCTGTACAACCAGGTATGGGGGATGTTCGAGGACCTGGCCAGGACCGTCGCCGCCTACCGCAGCGCCGTCGACTTCGCCGACTCCCGCATGGAGAAGGAGCTCGACCAGGTCCTCTCCGACCCGCGCAGCCGGATCGGGGGCCAGGGCGACGCGGCCCGTGAGACCGCCCGCGCCAAGCACGCGCAGCTCGTCGACCAGGCCAGGGCCGCTCTCGACCGTGACCTCGCCCAGCTCACCGCCGAGGCCGAGGTCGTGGAGCCCGCGCTGCCGATGGCCTACGCGCGCTGGGACAACCCCGTCTGGCACGGCTACCGCGCCCCCATGGAGATACCCATGGCGCTGAGGCTCGGCGACCTCCGTCTGCCCGAGACGGAGAACCTGAGCATTCCCATGCTGGTGCGTCTGCCGCTGGAGCGCGGCCTGTGGATCGACAGTGGGCGCAGCTCCCTGGAGGGCACACTGGCCGACTCCGACCAGGTGCGCCGCCTCGCCATGGACACCGCCGTGGCGCACGCGGCCCGGCTGCTCGCCGTGTACCCCCCGGGCGAGTTCGCCGTGCACGTCATCGACCCGGCCGGCACGGGAGCCTCGTCCCTGGCTCCCCTCACCCAGTCCGGGGTGCTCGCCACCCCTCCGGCCGCCGGTGCCACGGGCGTGGCGGACGTGCTGCAGCGTCTCACCCAGCGCGTCGACCTGGTGCAGATGGCGGTGCGCGGGGGAGCGGCCGACTCGCTGCCGCCGGGTCTCGACACCGCCGAGCAGCTCCTGATCGTCAACGACTTCCCGCACGGCTTCGACGACCGCGCCGTCACCCAGCTCCGCTACCTGGCGGACGAGGGTCCGGCCGTGGGCGTCCATCTGATGATGGTGGCCGACCGGGAGGACGCGGCGGCGTACGGACCGCTGCTCGATCCGCTGTGGCGGTCGTTGCTGAGGATCACGCCGGTGCCCGACGACCATCTCGCCGATCCGTGGGTCGGGCACGCGTGGACGTACGAGCCCTCGCTCGTCCCCGCGAACAGCCAGGTGCTCCATCAGGTCCTCGCGGCGGTCGCGGCGGCCCGCCGGTCGTGGAACCGCTGACCTGATCCGGGCGCTCCCGCCCCCTCGCGAGGCGTCGGGCCTGAGCTGTCGAAGGGCTTCCCCAAGCAACCGTAAAGCCTCCTGACCAGGGCACTTGGACCTTCTTTTACTTTCCTCTTTACCTTTCCTTGGTGATTCGGGTACTCTTTTTCCATTCGGAGGGGAGTACTCCCTATCTGCTGCGGCGCACCCGTCAATACGGATCGAGTCAGATCCCGGGGCGTCGGCCCGTGCACCGCGGGGCGTATCCAGCGCCCCTGTGGACCCGGGTGGAAGAGACCTCCGGTGGCGAACGACTGAAATCTGCCGTTACGTACTGCCGGAGGCGCAGTGGATGTTTCCCTGACCCTGTGGGTCCTGACCATCGTGGGGCTGGCCGCACTGATCGCGGTCGACTTCTTCATCGGCCGCAAGCCGCACGACGTATCGATCAAGGAAGCCGGAATCTGGACCGTCGTCTGGATCGCCCTCGCCGGGCTGTTCGGACTCGGACTGCTCCTCTTCGCCGGCGGACAGCCGGCCGGAGAGTTCTTCGCCGGCTTCATCACCGAGAAGTCGCTGAGCGTCGACAACCTCTTCGTCTTCGTCCTCATCATGGCGAAGTTCGCCGTGCCCTCGAAGTACCAGCAGCGCGTGCTCCTCGTGGGCGTCCTCATAGCCCTCGTCCTGCGCGCGGTGTTCATCGCCGCCGGCGCCGCGATCATCGCCAACTTCGCCTGGGTCTTCTACATCTTCGGCGCCTTCCTCATCTACACCGCCTGGAAGCTGATCCAGGAGGCCAGGGCCGACGAGGACGAGGAGGAGTTCGAGGAGAACAGGCTGCTCAAGGCCGCCGAGCGACGGTTCGGTGTCGCCGACCGCTACCACGGCACCAAGCTGTGGATCCGCCGGAACGGCAAGCGGGTCATGACGCCGATGCTGGTCGTGATGCTGGCGATCGGCACCACCGACGTGCTCTTCGCCCTCGACTCGATCCCCGCGATCTTCGGCCTGACCCAGGACCCGTACATCGTCTTCACGGCCAACGCCTTCGCGCTGATGGGTCTGCGACAGCTCTACTTCCTCATCGGCGGCCTGCTCAAGAAGCTGGTCCACCTCAGCTACGGCCTGTCGGTCATCCTCGGATTCATCGGCGTCAAGCTCGTCCTGCACGCGCTGCACGAATCCGGCGTCCATGTCCCCGAGATATCCATCCCGGTCTCGCTCGGCGTGATCTGCGCGGTCCTCGTGGTCACCACCATCACCAGTCTGTTCGCCACCAGGAAGCAGGCGGCACGTGAGGCGGCCGAGAGCGCTTCGAAGGAGAGCGTTGACGTCTGACCGTGCCGGACGGGGCGACGGCCACCCCCGGGAGCGGCGCGCGGAGCACCGGCCGCCACCGCTCCCGGCGCCCCTTGGGGCCCGACCGCCGCGATCCCGGACCGCGCTCCATGCCGGGACGGCGCCCCACGCCGGGAATGCGCCTCGCGCCGGGACGGCGCCCTGTGCCAGGACAGCACCCCACGCCGGGACCGCGCTCCGCGCCGAGACCGCACCCCATCCCGTCGCGGCGCCCCACGCCTCCGCCGTGCCTCACGCCCGCATCGTGCCCCGCGTCATGAACGCGGGGCGCGCCGCCGGAGTGCGGGGCGCGCCTTCCACTGCGACGATCGCGGCATGATCGTTCGGCTCAGGTCACTCGTGACGCGGTGGACCGTCGTGGTGCCCGTGATCGCGGTGGTGCTGCTGGCCTTCACCTGGGGGCGCGACCTGCCGGGCGCTGTCGTCGCCCTGGTCACCCTGGTCCTCGCGGGTTCCGTGCTCGCCGCGGTCCATCACGCCGAGGTGGTCGCCCACCGGGTGGGGGAACCCTTCGGATCCCTCGTCCTCGCCGTCGCCGTCACGATCATCGAAGTCGCCCTCATCGTCACCCTGATGGCGGACGGCGGTGACAAGAGTTCGACGCTGGCACGCGACACGGTGTTCGCGGCGGTGATGATCACCTGCAACGGGATCGTCGGCGTGTGTCTGCTCGTCGCGTCGCTGCGCCACGGGCTGGCCGTGTTCAACGCCGAGGGAACCGGAGCCGCCCTGGCCACCGTCGCGACGCTCGCCACGCTCAGCCTTGTCTTCCCGACCTTCACCACCAGCAAGCCGGGCCCGGAGTTCTCCGGCGCTCAGCTCACCTTCGCCGCGGTCGCCTCGCTGGTGCTGTACGGCCTGTTCGTGGCCACGCAGACCGTCCGGCACCGGGACTACTTCCTGCCGATCACCCAGCAGGGCAAGGTCATCGACGTGGACGAGCACGCCGACGCGCCGTCCGCCCGCGAGGCCGGCGTCAGTCTGGGGCTTCTCGGGCTGGCCCTGGTCGGTGTCGTCGGCCTCGCCAAGGGCGTCTCGCCCACCATCGAGTCCGGGGTCGAGGCGGCCGGCATGCCGCACTCCGTGGTCGGTGTGATCATCGCGCTGCTCGTGCTGCTCCCCGAGACCATCGCCGCGCTGCGTTCCGCCCGCCGGGACCGGGTGCAGACCAGTCTGAACCTCGCTCTCGGCTCCGCGATGGCGAGCATCGGACTGACCATCCCCGCCGTCGCCCTGGCCTCGATCTGGCTCTCCGGGCCACTCGTCCTCGGCCTGGGCCCCACCGAGATGGTGCTGCTCGCGCTGACCGTGGTCGTCAGCTCCCTGACGGTCGTACCCGGGCGGGCCACCCCGCTTCAGGGAGGCGTTCACCTGGTCGTGTTCGCCGCCTACCTGGAACTGGCCATCAACCCCTGAACGGCATCAGTCCGTGACGGGGACGACCGTCAGCCTCGGCACCGGCCGGGTCTCCGGCAGGAGCGCGAAGCATCCGAGGCTCAGCACCGCGATCCCGGTCAGATAGGCGGCCACACCCCACGGCACGCGTTCCCCGCTCGCCACCGCCGTCGCCACGAGCGGAGTGAGCGCGCCGCCGAGGACGCCGCCCAGGTTGTAGCCGACGGAGGCGCCCGTGCAGCGCACCCGCGGCTCGTACAGCTCCGGCAGATACGCGGCGATCACCGCGAACATGGTGACGAAGGCGATCAGCGCGACCAGGAAGCCGAAAAACATCAGCAGGGGTTCACCGGTCGACAGCAGCCCGATCATCGGGAACATCCACAGCGCGGCGCCCGCGCAGCCCGCCATGCACAGCGGCCGCCGTCCGTAACGATCCCCCAGCAGGGCCACCAGGGGAGTCAGTGAGCCTTTCACCACGACCGCGGCCATGATGCAGGTCAGCATGACCGTGCGGCTCACGCCGAGCTGGTCGACACCGTAGGCGAGCGCCCACGTCGTCACCGTGTAGAAGACGGCGTAGCCGACGGAGAGCCCGCCGGCCGTCAGCAGGACGAGCCGCCAGTGGTCGCGCACCACCTCGGCGAGCGGTACGCGCGCGCGGTCGGCCAGGGCGAGGAATCCCGGCGTCTCCTCGACGCAGCGGCGCAGCCACAGCCCCGCCACCGCGAGCACTCCCGCCGCCCAGAACGGCACCCGCCAGCCCCACTGCGCGAACTGCGTGTCGGACAGCGTCGACGACAGCACCAGGATCACGCCGTTGGCCAGCACGAATCCCAGGGACGGACCGATCTGAGGGAAGCTCGACCACAGCCCGCGCCGCCCGGCGGGCGCGTGCTCGGCGGTCAGCAGCACCGCCCCGCCCCACTCGCCGCCGAGTCCGAGTCCCTGAAGGAAGCGCAGCACCAGCAGCAGTACGGGAGCCGCGGCGCCGATGCGGTCGTACGTCGGGACACAGCCGACGGCGACGGTCGCCGCGCCCGTCAGCAGCAGCGAGCCCAGCAGCACCGGCCGTCGCCCGTGCCGGTCCCCGATGTGCCCGAACAGCATCGAGCCGAGCGGGCGGGCCACGAATCCGACGCCGAACGTCCCGAAGGCCGCCAGCGTCCCGGCCAGCGGGGAGAACGTCGGGAAGAACAGCGGTCCGAGAACCAGCGCCGCCGCGGTGCCGTAGACGAAGAAGTCGTAGAACTCGATGGCCGTCCCGGTGAGGGAGGCGGCGGCGAGCCGCAGCATGGAGGGCGCCCTTACGGTGCGTACGTCGTGCATGCCGGATCAACTACCCACAGTGATCGCCGGTTACGGGGGCGTGCGGGAGCGCGGCATGTGTCAGTAGGTGACGGTGATGCGCCGGGCCGGGCCGTCGACGCGGACCGTCCCTCCGTAGGGGATGACGATCTGCGGATCGGTATGACCGAGATCCACATCGAAGACGACCATCATGTCCGGGGCGTATGTGCCGACGGCACGGAGAACCGCTTCGCGCTGCTCCTGGGCGTAGCGGACCCTGTCCTCCGGTTCGAGGGGTCGTCGGAACGACCACGCCTTGGGGCGGCCCATGAGGAGCGCCGGGAACTGCCGCAGCAGGCCGCGCTCGCCCATGGAGCGCAGGATCCAGAAGACGTCGTCGGCCCCGGGCATGTCCTCCGAGGTCTCCAGGAACAGCACGTGACCCTCGTACACGGAAGGATCACGGGCGATCTCGCGGTCGGCCATCAGCAGCCACGACAGGATCTCGATGTTGCCGCCCCAGGAACGGCCCTCGACCACCCGGTCCGGGCGGATCCACGTCCAGCCCGTGCCCGGCTCGGTCCTCGGCTCGGTGAGGAAGCTCTCCGGCAGTTCCCAGGGCGCGTCGACCTGGCGGAAGCGGTCGGCGGGACGCAGCTCGTAGGGCCCGGACGTGAACAGGGCGGCCCGCAGGGACTCCGCGGTCAGCGGGTCCATGGCGCCCGGCCGGCCGAGCTCGCACATCACCGTGGCGCCGTGGTAGCCGACGATTCCGGTGTTCCACAGGTGGACCAGGAGGTTCGTGTTGTCGCTGTATCCGAAGAACGGCTTCGGATGCGCGCGGATCAACTCACGCTCCAGCAGCGGCAGTACGGTGATCTGGTCGTCGCCGCCGATGGAGGCGAGGATCGCGTTGATCGTGGGGTCGGCGAACGCCGCGTGGATGTCGTCGGCCCGTTCCCGCGGAGTCGACCCCATCCTCCGGGTCGCCGGGTACTCGACCGGTTCCAGGCCGAACTCCTTGCGCAGCCGCTCCAGACCCAGTTCGTACGGGAGGGGCAGGAGGCCGGGCAGTCCGTTGGACGGCGAGATCACGGCTATCCGGTCACCGGGTACGGGCTTGGGCGGGTACGCGGGTGTCGTCATGGCGAGAGCGTACGAGCGCTCCCGCTCTCGGCGCACCGTGATAAACCGGTTCCGAGCAGCGGTCCTTGACGGACCGGCAGACCCGATGGACCGGAGGAAACGTGCCCCGCACCCTCGCCGACGCCCCGATCATGGTTCTCAACGGCCCCAACCTGAATCTCCTCGGGCAGCGGCAGCCGGAGATCTACGGTTCCGACACGCTGGCGGACGTCGAGGCGCTGTGCGTCAAGGCGGCGGCCGCGCACGGCGGAACGGTGGACTTCCGGCAGTCCAACCACGAGGGCGAGCTGGTGGACTGGATCCACGAGGCCCGGCTGAACCACGCGGGGATCGTCATCAATCCGGCCGCGTACTCGCACACTTCTGTGGCCATCCTGGATGCGCTCAACACCTGTGACGGACTTCCGGTGGTGGAGGTCCACATCTCCAACATCCACCAGCGCGAGGAGTTCCGGCACCACTCGTATGTCTCGCTGCGGGCCGACGGGGTCATCGCGGGCTGCGGCGTGCAGGGGTACGCGTTCGCGGTGGAGCGGGTGGCGGCGCTCGCGGGAACGGGGCGGGCGGACACCTGAGCGGGGGGATCCGGTCGGAGACCCGGCCGTCTCCACCACCGCGGAGGCGGCGTCCGCTCTGATGCGCCGACGCCCCGGGATCACCCGCGTCCCGCGTCCACGATCCGCTTGAGGAAGTGCCGCGTGCGCTCCTGCCGCGGGTCGCCGAAGACCTGTTCGGGTGTGCCGCGCTCCAGGATCACGCCGTCCTCCAGGAAGCAGACCTGGTCCGAGACCTCGCGTGCGAAGCCCATCTCGTGGGTGGCCAGGACCATGGTCATGCCGTCCTCCTTCACATCGCGGACGACGTCCAGGACCTCGCCCACGAGTTCGGGGTCGAGTGCGGCGGTGATCTCGTCGAGGAGCAGCAGCCTGGGACGTACGGCCAAGGCGCGGACGATCGCGGTCCGTTGCTGCTGGCCACCGCTCAACCGGTCCGGGTACTCGGCCGCCTTGGCACCGAGCCCGAGCCGTTCGAGCAGCTCACGCGCGTGCGCCTCGGCGTCCGCACGGCTCACCCCGTGGACGCGGCGCGGGGCGAGGGTGATGTTCTCCAGCACGGTCATGTGCGGGAACAGGTTGTAGGCCTGGAAGACGGCGCCGATCCGCCGGCGCACCCGGTCCTGGTCGGTCCGCGGGTCGGTGATCTCCTCGCCGTCCAGCCAGATCGCTCCGTCGTCCACCTCCTCCAGGAGGTTCACGCAGCGCAGCAGCGTGGACTTCCCCGAGCCCGACGCGCCGATCAGCGTGGTGACCGTGTGCGGGGCGACCTCCAGATCGACGTCCCGCAGGACGACCGAGTCGCCGAAGGTCTTGCGGACGGACTCCATCCGCAACAGCGGACCGCCGGGTGCCGGTGCCGTGCTCATACGATGCCTCCCTGGCCGCGGCGCCGGTCCATGCGGGCGGTGACCCAGTCGGTGAAACGCGTCATGGGAATGGTCAGGGCCACGAAGAGCAGCGCCGCCACGATGTAGGCCGTGTAGTTGAGGCTGCGGCCGACGATGATGTCCGCGGAACGCATCGCCTCCACCGCGCCGCCGATCGAGACGAGGCTGGTGTCCTTCTGGAGGGACACCAGGTCGTTCAGGAGCGGCGGGACCTGACGGCGGACGGCCTGGGGCAGCACCACATGGCGAAGGGTCTGCCGTGCGGTGAGGCCCAGCGAGCGGGCCGCGGCCCGCTGCGAGGGATGCACGGACTCGATGCCGGCGCGGACGACCTCCGCGACGTACGCCCCGTACGTCAGCACCAGGCCCGCGCCACCGAGGAGGACGGGGTCCGTGGTGACGCCCTGCAACTGGAGCGCGGGTACGCCGAACACGACGATCGACAGACAGATGATCAGCGGCAGGCCGCGGAAGAAGTCGGTGTACGCCGTGGCGAGGGCGCGCACCGGCCAGTACACCGGCCCGCGCAGCGTGCGCGCCACGGCCGTCAGGGTGCCCAGCAGGAGCACCAGGACGCCGCACACCGCGAACAGCCGGAGGTTGAGCCAGAGTCCGTCGAGGACCTTGGGCAGGGCCTCACGCGCCAGCGACGCGTCGAAGAACGTCTCCTTCGTGCGCGGCCAGCCCGGCGCGTTGACCACGACGAGGTACAGCACCACGGCCGTCACGAGGGTGGAGAACGCGGCCACGGCCGCCGACCGGCGGGCCCGGCCGCGCTTGTGGCGCTCGCGTTCGATCCGCCGCCGCGACGGGACGTACACCTCGCTCCGCCCGGGCACCGTTCCACCGGGCAGGTCCCGTTCGGGCGGGCTCCCTTGGGGTATCCCGGCTCCGAGCACGCCAACGTCGCGCGCGCCTTGGGACGACGCCTCGTCTTCGGAAGCGTCCTCTCCCGGCTGCTCCGTCCTCGCCGTCACTTGAGCACCGGGGCGTCGACCGCTTCGGACAGCCACTGCTCCTCGATCTTCGCGAGCGTGCCGTCCGCGCGCAGGGCGTCCACCGCCTTCGTCACGCAGGAGGTCAGCGCGCTCCCCTTGTCGAGGACGAGCCCGAACTGCTCCGGCGTGCCACCCCTGTTCTCGAACTGCCCGACGATCCTCGCGTCGGTCACCTCGGCGGCCGTGATGTAGAAGGCCGTCGGCAGATCGGTGACGATGGCGTCGACCTGGCCGTTCTTCAGGGCGGACTTGGCCTGGTCGTTCTTCGCGTACGCGGCCGGTTGCCGGGCCGGCTTCACCACGTCGTCGATGTAGTCCAGGCTGGTGGTGCCGACCTGCGCGCCCAGCTTCAGATCCTTCAGGTCCGCGAGACTCGTCGCCTTCGCGGCCTTGGAGCCCTTCAGCGCGATGACCGCCTGGCGCACGTCGTAGTAGCCGGACGAGAAGTCCACGGCCTTCCGGCGCTCGGAGCTGATGGACACCTGGTTGATGTCGAAGTCGAAGGTCTTCGCACCGGGGGCGAAGGCCTTGTTGAAGGGCACGCTCTGCCAGACGACATCGGCGTCGGCATAGCCGAGCCGCTTCGCCACGGCGTAGGTCACCGCGGACTCGAAGCCCTTCCCGTTGGCGGGCTTGTCGTCCTTGAACCACGGTTCGTACGCCGGTTCGTCGGTGGCGACGGTGAGCTTGCCGGCGGTCCGCGTGCTCAACGAACCCTTGGCGCAGCTCCCGGCGGTGCTTCCGGAGGCTTTGCCGGAGGCCTCGCTCTCGGGCTGCGGGGCGCAGCCGACGGCGAGGGCGAGCAGGGCGACGGTGCAGGCGGAGGCGACGGGGCGCAGGGCGCGCTGGGGTCGGTACATGGCCGGAGAGTGGCAGCGAACGAGGCCAACTGTCCAGGTCACAGCGGTAATTGTCCGCATGGTGGGAATGCGTGTTGCGGCAGTGTGAACTCCGCGGCCACAGCCGTCCCGCGCACCTGGGTCCGGTCACCGCCGAGGGCGGGGGGAATGGGGCCGGGGCCGCCGGCCGAGGGCGGGATCGGGGGCCGGCGGCCCTGCCGCCCAGGAGCCGTCATCCTGCGCGGGGCCGCCTCCAGTGGACTGCACCGGTGATGGACAGGGGAGCGCGCGTGGGACATCAGCGTGTGCGCTCGGTTCACACGGGGCGCACGCGAGGCTTCACGCCCCGCGTGCGTCCGTGCTCGTGTTCACCACCCGCGCGCGTGCCACTCCGGCAGGTGCGGGCGCTCGGCGCCCAGCGTCGTGTCGTCGCCGTGGCCGGGGTACACCCAGGTCTCGTCCGGCAGTACGTCGAAGATCCGCGTCTCGACGTCGTGGATGAGCTGTGCGAAGGCCTCCGGGTCCTTGCGCGTGTTGCCCACACCGCCGGGGAAGAGGCAGTCGCCGGTGAACACGTGCGGGTGACCGTGGGGGTCGTCGTAGACGAGCGCGATCGAACCCGGTGTGTGCCCGACCAGGTGGCGCGCGGTGAGTTCCACGTTGCCCACCCTGACCGTGTCGCCGTCCTGGAGGGGGACGTCGGTCGGCACCGGGATGCCGTCGGCGTCGTCCCGGCCCGCGTAGGTGCGCGCGCCGGTGGCGGCCACGACCTCGGCGAGCGCCTGCCAGTGGTCGCCGTGCTGATGCGTGGTGACGACGGACGCGATGCCGTCGTCACCGATCAGGGTGAGCAGGGTCGAGGCCTCGTTCGCCGCGTCGATCAGAAGCTGCTCGTCGGTGGCCCGGCAGCGCAGCAGATACGCGTTGTTGTCCATGGGGCCGACCGCGACCTTGGAGATCATCAGGTCCTGCAGCTCGTGCACGTCGGCCGGGCCGCCGACCGTCACCGCTCCGCTGTACGTCATGACGGCAGCCTATAGCGGAGGCAGCGCCGGAAGACGGCCGCCGCGAACCGTCAGCGCGGAGCCGTCACGGCGGCCGCAGAGCCAGCCGAGCAGATCGGCCGCCGGGCCCTGGACCTCGACCGGTCCGCCCTCGGCGCCGCCGCCCGTGGTCCACGACCGGCCGTCGCCGGCGCCGAGCGCGGTGGAGGGCACGTCCTTGTGGCCGGCGAACCGCTCCGCGAGGAAGTCGATCTCCCGGTTCACGAATTCCTCCGGCAGATCCTCCAGCTCGTAGCCGATGCCCAGATCCACGTGGTGCAGGTCGACCTCGACCCAGCGCCGGAACGGCACCCGGGCCGCGGAGTCGGTGACGCCGTTGCGCAGGGCCACCGTGCGGGACCAGTCCGCGGGAGCGGCTCCCGTCCCGTCGAAGCGGGCCGCGCTCTCCCGCAGGTCGGCGAGCTGTGTCTCCAGCGGGCGCGGGGCGTCCCGCTCGATGTCGGCGTCCCGGGTGCTCGCGGAGGCGTACATGGGCCGCCCCTCCAGAACGTTCACCAGGGCGTCCGCGTTGCGGGACAGGTGGGCGAGCACATGCCCACGGCTCCAGCCCGGAAGCCGTGACGGCTCGGCCACGGCGGCGTTGTCCAGTTTGGCGACCGCGGTGAGCAGTCGTTCCGTCGCGTCACGTACAGACGCCAGGTCGCGCACATGATCCATCATGAGGTCGACCCTAGCCCCGCCACACGTTCGGGTGAAGCTGGTCGGCCGCCCCCGTAAATCGAATGCGCGTGCTATAGGCTCGACGGTGGCGTCGGGCATGCTGGATGGTCCGGGATTGTTGTGAACCAGCGAAAGCAACCGGCGCTGTCAGTGGCTCGCCCTAGTCTGAGAAGACGGGGGCCCGCGGCCCCTGTCACTTCTCTCAAGAAAGGTACGGACCGGCGTGGCCGACCGTCTCATCGTCCGTGGAGCGCGCGAGCACAACCTGAAGAATGTCTCGCTCGACCTCCCGCGCGACTCGCTCATCGTCTTCACGGGCCTGTCGGGGTCGGGCAAGTCCTCCCTCGCCTTCGACACGATCTTCGCCGAGGGCCAGCGGCGCTACGTGGAGTCCCTGTCCTCGTACGCCCGGCAGTTTCTCGGCCAGATGGACAAGCCGGACGTGGACTTCATCGAAGGTCTCTCCCCGGCCGTCTCCATCGACCAGAAGTCGACCTCGCGCAACCCGCGCTCGACGGTCGGCACCATCACGGAGGTCTACGACTACCTCCGCCTGCTCTTCGCGCGCATCGGCAAGCCGCACTGCCCCGAGTGCCGCCGTCCCATCTCGCGGCAGTCGCCGCAGGCCATCGTCGACAAGGTGCTGGAGCTTCCGGAGGGGAGCCGCTTCCAGGTCCTGTCGCCGCTGGTGCGCGAGCGCAAGGGTGAGTTCGTCGACCTCTTCGCCGACCTCCAGACCAAGGGGTACAGCCGTGCCCGGGTCGACGGCGAGACGATCCAGCTCAGCGAGCCGCCGACCCTGAAGAAGCAGGAGAAGCACACCATCGAGGTGGTCATCGACCGTCTCACGGTGAAGGACTCCGCCAAGCGCCGTCTCACCGACTCCGTGGAGACCGCCCTCGGGCTGGCCGGTGGCATGGTCGTGCTCGACTTCGTCGACCTCCCCGAGGACGACCCCGACCGCGAGCGCATGTACTCGGAGCACCTGTACTGCCCGTACGACGACCTGTCCTTCGAGGAGCTGGAGCCCCGCTCCTTCTCCTTCAACTCGCCGTTCGGCGCCTGCCCCGAGTGCACGGGCATCGGCACGCGGATGGAGGTCGACCCCGAGCTGATCGTCCCGGACGAGGACAAGTCCCTGGACGAGGGCGCCATCCACGCCTGGTCGCACGGACACACCAAGGACTACTTCGGCCGGCTGATCGGCGCCCTCGCGGACGCGCTGGGCTTCCGGACCGACATCCCGTTCGCCGGGCTGCCGCAGCGCGCCAAGAAGGCCCTGCTCTACGGCCACAAGACACAGATCGAGGTCCGCTACCGCAACCGGTACGGCCGCGAGCGCGTGTACACGACGCCCTTCGAAGGGGCCGTCCCCTTCGTCAAGCGGCGCCACAGCGAGTCCGAGAGCGACGCCAGCCGCGAGCGCTTCGAGGGCTACATGCGCGAGGTGCCCTGCCCCACCTGCGAGGGCACACGCCTGAAGCCGCTCGTCCTCGCGGTCACGGTCATGGAGAAGTCCATCGCCGAGGTCGCCGCGATGTCCATCAGCGACTGCGCGGACTTCCTGGGAGAGCTGAAGCTCAACGCCCGCGACAAGAAGATCGCCGAGCGCGTCCTGAAGGAGGTCAACGAACGGCTGCGCTTCCTGGTCGACGTGGGCCTCGACTATCTGTCGCTGAACCGCGCGGCGGGCACCCTCTCCGGCGGTGAGGCCCAGCGCATCCGCCTGGCCACCCAGATCGGCTCCGGACTCGTCGGCGTCCTGTACGTCCTCGACGAGCCCTCCATCGGTCTGCACCAGCGTGACAACCACCGGCTGATCGAGACCCTCGTCCGCCTGCGCGACATGGGCAACACGCTCATCGTCGTCGAGCACGACGAGGACACCATCAAGATCGCCGACTGGGTCGTCGACATCGGTCCCGGCGCGGGTGAGCACGGCGGCAAGGTCGTGCACAGCGGTCCCTTGAAGGAACTTCTCGGCAACACCGAGTCGATCACCGGGCAGTACCTCTCGCGCAAGCGGCAGATCCCCACCCCGGACATCCGCCGCCCCGCCGACCCGGGCCGCAGGCTCACGGTGCACGGCGCCCGCGAGAACAACCTCCGGGACATCGACGTGTCCTTCCCGCTGGGCGTCCTCACCGCCGTCACCGGTGTATCGGGTTCCGGCAAGTCGACCCTGGTCAACGACATCCTGTACACCCACCTGGCCCGCGAGCTGAACGGCGCGAGGAACGTGCCGGGGCGCCACACGCGCGTGGACGGCGACGACCTCGTCGACAAGGTCGTGCACGTCGACCAGTCGCCCATCGGCCGCACCCCCCGCTCCAATCCGGCGACGTACACCGGAGTCTTCGACCACGTCCGCAGGCTGTTCGCCGAGACCACCGAGGCGAAGGTGCGGGGCTATCTGCCCGGCCGCTTCTCCTTCAACGTCAAGGGCGGCCGCTGCGAGAACTGCTCCGGCGACGGCACCATCAAGATCGAGATGAACTTCCTGCCGGACGTGTACGTCCCCTGCGAGGTCTGCCACGGGGCGCGCTACAACCGGGAGACCCTGGAGGTCCACTACAAGGGCAAGTCCATCTCCGAGGTCCTGGACATGCCCATCGAGGAGGCGCTCGGCTTCTTCGAGGCCGTGCCCGCGATCGCCCGTCACCTCAGGACGCTCAACGACGTCGGCCTCGGCTACGTCAGGCTCGGCCAGTCCGCGCCGACGCTGTCCGGCGGCGAGGCGCAGCGCGTCAAGCTCGCCAGCGAGCTCCAGAAGCGCTCCACCGGCCGCACCGTGTACGTCCTCGACGAGCCGACCACCGGCCTGCACTTCGAGGACATCAGCAAGCTCATCACGGTGCTGTCCGGGCTGGTCGACAAGGGCAACACGGTCATCGTCATCGAGCACAACCTCGATGTCATCAAGACCGCGGACTGGGTCATCGACATGGGACCCGAGGGCGGCAACGGCGGTGGTCTCGTGATCGCCGAGGGCACGCCCGAGGAGGTCGCCGGCGTTCCGGCCAGCCACACCGGCAAGTTCCTGCGCGAGATCCTCGGCGCCGACCGGATCAGCGACGCCGCTCCCGTGAAGGCCCCGCGCAAGGCGACCGCCAAGAAGACGGTCGCCGCGGGGACGACGGCGAGGAAGACGGCCACCAAGACCGTCAACAACACGGCCACCAAGAAGGCGGCCGCGGCGAAGAAGACCGCCACCACGGCGGCCAAGAAGACCGCCACCACGGCGGCCAAGAAGGCGGCTCCCGCGAAGAAGACCACGCGGGCCCGCAAGGCCTGACCCGGCCGCTCCGGCACACCGGACCCGGTCCGGTGCGCCGGACGGGTGTGGTGCGTGCCGGACAGGTGCGGTGCCATGTCTCGACAGGCGGTGCCCCGCGGGAACTCCCCGCGGGGCACCGCCTGTCGAGGATCCGGCCTAGAGATCGCCGAGCTCGCGGGCGTACGGCGGTTCGGCTCCGGCGCGCGAGCAGGTGACCGCCGCCGCGCGGGCCGCGAAGCGCAGAAGCTCGGTCCAGCCCTCGGGGCCCAGTTCCGTCAAGGCTGTCGCGGACAGGGCGTCACGGGTGGCCAGGCCGTGCAGCAGCGCCGCGTTCACGGTGTCACCGGCACCGATGGTGTCCACCACGTCCACCGGTTCGCCGGGCACGGAGTGCACCGCGCCGTCCCGGGTGAAGGCGGTGAGTCCGTCACCGCCCCGGGTGATCACTACGGCGGAGGGACCGGCCGCCAGCCATTCGCTCGGGGTGCCGCCGAGCCACCGGGCGTCCTCCTCGGACAGCTTGAGCAGGGACACCGACGGCAGCCAGCTCTTGAACCGGGCACGGTAGGCGTCCGGGTCGGGGATCAGCCCGGTGCGGATGTTCGGGTCGAGCGCGGTGAAGACGCCCCGCGCCGCGGCGGTCCGCATCAGCTCCTCGTACGCGCTCGCGCCCGGCTCCAGGACGAGCGAACAGGTCCCGAAGGACACCGCCCTAGTCCCGTCGGGGAGTTGGTCCGGGGCGGCGAAGAGACGGTCCGCCGTGCCCTCGACGTAGAAGGAGTACGCGGCCGAGCCGTCCGTGCCGATCGTGGCGACGGCCAGCGTCGTCGGCTCGCCGCCGCGTTCGACGGAGGACACGTCGACGCCCGCGGTGACGAGCCCGCTCAGGAGGGCCTCCCCGAAGGCGTCGCGGGAGACGCGGGAGCAGAAGGCCGTGGGGGAGCCGAGACGGCCGAGCGCCACCGCCGTGTTGTAGGGGCCGCCGCCCAGGCGCGGCAGCAGTCCCGCCAGGGCGCCGGAGCCCTGCGGCACCAGATCGATCAGAGCCTCACCGGCGACGACGATCACGACTCGGGTCCTTTCCTCGGTATCTCGTTCTCGGAGCCTTCGGAGCCTTCGGAGCCTTCGGAGCCTTCGGAGCCTTCGGAGCGTGCAGTGCGCGCGGCGCCCGCGGGGCAGCCGCACGAGGTGCGGTGGACGAAGGCGCAGGGAAGCCGGACGGTGCGGCTCTCCAGGTTCGGGGACGCCAGCCGTTCCAGGAGCAGCCGGACGGCCGTGGCCCCGATCTCCTTGCTCGGCTGGGCGATCACGGTGAGCCTCGGCGTGAACAGATCCGCCCAGGAGAAGTCGTCGAAGCAGCACAGCGCCAGGTCGCCCGGCACGGACAGACCCTGGTCACGCAGGGCCCGGAGCGCGCCGACGGTCATGGCGTTGTTCGCGGTCACGAGCGCGCTCGGCGCCGCTCCGAGCGACAACAGCCGCCGGGTGGCCTCCTCGGCGGCCTCCGCGCGGGAGTCGCCGTGCGCCACGAGCCGTTCGTCGTAGGGAAGTCCGGCCTGTGCGAGGCCGTGCCGGTAGCCGGTGATCCGCTCCGAAGTGGTGCTGAGTCCGGGCAGGCCCGCCACCAGCCCGATGCGCCGGTGGCCCCGTTCGGCGAGGTGGGTCACCAGGCTCGCCATGGGGGCGGTGTTCTCGGCGCAGACCTGGTCGTGGCGGAAGCCGCTTCCGGCGGGCGTGTTCACGAGCCGGTCCAGGAAGACCGTCGGTACGTCGTGCTGCTCCAGGTAGCGCAGGAGCGCGTCGGGAGCCGCCGACGGCGCGATGATCATTCCGTCCACGCGCCGTTCGTGCAGGAGGCGGACGACCTTGCGCTCGTGTTCGGGGTCGTCGTGCGGATCGGCGATCAGCAGGCCGTAGCCGTGTTCCAGGGCTCCGGCCTCGACGCCCTGGAGGATCTCCGTGAAGAAGGGGTTGCTGATCGCCGACACCGCGAGCCCGATGGACCGCGTACGGGAGGTGACGAGCGAGCGGGCGAGGGTGTTGTGCGTGTAGCCCAGCTCGTCGATCGCGTCGAGAACGGCCTGGCGCGTGCCGGGCAGCACCGGACGGGTGTCGTTGAGGACGTGCGAGACGGTCGCGATGGACACCCCCGCCCGCCGGGCCACGTCGGCCATCGTCGCCATGGCGCTCCCTCCCTGGGTCCCGGATGCCCGCCTGGGAGCCGCGGGCCCGGTGCCGGCCGGTGCACAGTGTGGACGCCGGACCGCGACGCCGAACGGAACCCGTCGCTCGCGGGTGAACGTATCCCATCCACCGGCGGACGTAAACGCTTACGCATACGTTTGCGCAAGCGTTTACGTGACGAGCCGCACGGACCGGCACACAGGCCTGCACGCGGGCCGGAACACAAGCCGGAACACAAGCCGGAACACAGGCCGGCACGCGGGCCGGTCAACGAACCGACCCATGGATCGGCCCCGGCAACGGCGGAATGATCTGTACCGGTATGGTCGGTGTGCGGCACCCTCGCCGTTCAGCCCCGGCGCCGTCGGCGCAGTGTCCGCCGGCACCCTCGACCAGTGGAGATGCCATGTCCGGCCGTCCGTCCGCGAGCCGTCGTACCGTCCTGCGGGGAGCGGCGCTGACCCCGGTGGCCGGGCTCGGCCTCGCCGCGTGCTCCGGCGGCGGCAGCGGAGGCGGGACTCCCGCCACGCCGACCGCTCCCGTCGTCCTCGGCGCGGCGAGTGACGTCGGCAAGGGCGGTGCCGAGCTGTACGAGGACCACAACGTCGTGGTCAGCCGTGCCGACGACGGTGCGCTCAAGGCGTTCAGCTCGATCTGCACGCACGCCGGGTGCGCCATCAACAAGCTGCAGGGCACGACCCTCGTGTGCCCGTGTCACGGCAGCGAGTTCGACGCCGAGACCGGCAAGGTGCTGCGGGCACCGGCCACCGTGCCCCTGCACCCGTTGTCCGTCGAGGAGCGTGGCGGGAACATCGTCGCGGGGCCGGGCGCCTGAGACGGGAGCGGCCGAGAGGTCACTCCCAGTCCCAGCCGATCCCGACGATCCCCGACCGCACGCGCGGCTCCACCAGGTGCACCGAGCGGTGCCGGCCGCTCAGCGGCAGTTCCTGCCGGCCGCTGCGGGGCGCGGCGGCCGAGTGCTGGGTGAAGCGGTGACAGCGCACGGGCAGCGCGTTCTCGGCGAAGTGCACCTGGAGCGCGTACTGGCCGCCGGCGAAGCCGAACCCGCGGACGTACTCGCTGGACGCCCCGGCCGTGCCGTCCTCGAAGGCGTAGCGGAAGAGGAACGTCTCTCCCGCCCGCAGCCGGGTGTCGAAGAGCAGTTCCGCGACGAGCACGCCGGTGTCGCGGTGCCAGCGCACCCGTCCCGTACGGCAGTTCTCCAGCGCCCGGACCGTCGTCTGATCCGGCGCGCATCCGGGGTCGCCGTGATGGATGGCGACATAGCGGTCCACGCCGTCCTTGTGCGCGCGCACGATGTGGTGCGACTCGCGGCCCAGCAGTTCGCGACGTGCGCCTATGCGGACCCGTTCGTGATGGCCGAGGGTGTGCAGACCGCCGTCGAGGGGGGACTCCAGTTCGGCCAGCAGCCGTTCCAGGACACCGGAGGCCTCGACGAGGGAACGGTAGGAACGCCCGGTGGGCCGTTCCGGATCGGAGCGCTCCTCGGCCTCGGCCAGCAGTCTGATCAGGGACTCGTCGGGCAGTTGGAGGATCTCCTCCAGGGCCCGGACGGCTCTCAGCGACTCGGGGCGCTGGGGGCGGCGGGCGCCCTGCTGCCAGTAACTCAGGCTCGTCACCCCGACTCTGACGCCGTATCGCGACAGATGGTGCTGCACGCGCTGCAGCGGCAGCCCGCGGGCGGTGATCGCTGCGCGCAGTGCGACATGGAAGGGGCCGCCCCGCAGGGCCGTATCCAGTTCCGCCGTGGCGACGTCCGCGTGCTGTGTGCCGGTCCGCATGCAGGGGCCTTTCTGTGGATGTTCACTACGGCTGGTCAGGCCGTGAGAGCGGTTCATCGGCGCCGCCCGGTGGGCGCGCGGGGGCTGTACACGCGCGGGTTTCGCCGTTCACGCCCCGAGTTCCCCCGCATTGAAGCGTGTTGACCAAGCCCCGACAACACCTGATGCTCAACATGGCTCACCGCAGCCCCCCGGACGCGCTCCGTCCCTCCTGGCCCCCACTCGGAGGCCCGGCACCAGGTCACGGGGGTGGCCGGAAACGGCGCGTCCCCGGACCCGCACGCGCCCCGGCGCGGCGGTCGGCACCGCGAGGTTTTCCACAGGCGTACCGGGAGCCGACCGCGGTGTCGGCCCGCGCCAGTAGGGTGTGTGACATGGCCGACCCCTCCAGCTACCGCCCCAAGCCGGGACAGATCCCGGACTCCCCAGGGGTGTACAAATTCCGCGACGAGCACCGCCGGGTGATCTACGTCGGAAAGGCGAAAAGCCTGCGTCAGCGCCTGGCGAGCTACTTCCAGGACCTGGCGAATCTCCACCCGCGCACCCGCACGATGGTCACCACGGCCGCGTCGGTGGAGTGGACGGTCGTGTCCACGGAGGTCGAGGCCCTTCAGCTCGAGTACTCCTGGATCAAGGAGTACGACCCCCGGTTCAACGTGAAGTACCGCGACGACAAGAGTTACCCCCACCTCGCGGTGACGATGAACGAGGAGTTCCCGCGCGTACAGGTGATGCGCGGGGCCAAGAAGAAGGGCGTCCGCTACTTCGGTCCGTACGGGCACGCGTGGGCCATCCGCGACACCGTAGACCTGCTGCTGCGCGTCTTCCCGGTCCGCACCTGCTCCGCCGGAGTGTTCAAGAACGCCTCCCGCACCGGCCGGCCCTGCCTCCTCGGCTACATCGGCAAGTGCTCCGCCCCCTGTGTCGGCCGGGTCTCGCCCGAGGAGCACCGCGACCTGGCCGAGGAGTTCTGCGACTTCATGGCGGGCCGTACGGGGACGTACATCCGCCGGCTGGAACAGCAGATGACGGAAGCCGCCGAGGAGATGGAGTACGAGCGCGCGGCCCGGCTGCGCGACGACATCGAGGCGCTGCGCAAGGCCATGGAGAAGAGCGCGGTCGTCCTCGCGGACGCCACCGACGCCGACCTCATCGCCCTCGCCGAGGACGAGCTGGAAGCCGCGGTGCAGATCTTCCACGTGCGCGGCGGACGCGTGCGCGGCCAGCGCGGCTGGGTCACGGACAAGGTGGAGGCGGTCACCACGGCCGACCTCGTCGAACACGCGCTCCAGCAGCTCTACGGAGAGGAGACGGGCGACTCCGTCCCCAAGGAGGTGCTCGTCCCGGCGCTGCCCGAACCGGTGGAACCGGTCCAGGAATGGCTCACCGCCCGCCGTGGCTCGAACGTGTCCCTCCGCATACCGCAGCGCGGTGACAAGAAGGCCCTGATGGAGACCGTGCAGCGCAACGCCCTCCAGGCGCTCGCCCTGCACAAGACCCGGCGTGCCTCCGACCTGACCACGCGCTCGCGCGCCCTGGAGGAGATCGCCGAGGCGCTCGGCCTGGACAGCGCGCCGCTGCGGATCGAGTGCTACGACATCTCGCACCTCCAGGGCGACGACGTGGTGGCCTCGATGGTCGTCTTCGAGGACGGGCTCCAGCGCAAGGGCGAGTACCGGCGCTTCCAGATCAAGGGCTTCGCCGGCCAGGACGACGTCCGCTCCATGCACGAGGTGATCACCCGCCGCTTCCGGCGCTATCTCGTCGAGAAGGAGAAGACCGGGGAGTGGACGGACGGCGAGGACGGCGTGCCGGGAGCGGCGGAGATCCTGGCCGACGGGATCCCGCTCTCCGGGAGCACCCTCGCGGAGGACGACGGCCGGCCCAAGCGTTTCGCCTACCCGCCGCAGCTCGTCGTCGTCGACGGCGGCCGTCCGCAGGTCGCCGCCGCCCAGCGGGCCCTGGACGAGCTGGGCATCGACGACATCGCCGTCTGCGGGCTCGCCAAGCGCCTGGAGGAGGTGTGGCTGCCCGGCGAGGACGACCCCGTGGTCCTGCCGCGCAGCAGTGAGGGCCTGTATCTGCTCCAGCGGGTCCGGGACGAGGCCCACCGCTTCGCGATCACCTACCAGCGCGCCAAGCGGGCCAAACGCTTCAGGTCGGGCCCCCTGGACGACGTGCCGGGCCTGGGCGAGTCCCGCAAGCAGGCACTGATCAAACATTTCGGCTCCGTGAAGAAGCTCCGGTCCGCGACGATCGACCAGATCTGCGAGGTCCCCGGCGTGGGGCGCAAGACGGCGGAGACCATCGCCGTGGCCCTCGCCCAGGCGGCTCCCGCGGCACCCGCCGTGAACACGGCCACTGGAGAGATCATGGAAGACGACGAACACGCGGCGCCCGAGACGACGGCGGGCCCCGCGGAGGAGCCCGTGACCGCGGGCGCCTCGGACGAGCGACGGGGGCAGGAGACATGACCGAGAACGCGCGCGAAGAGGAACGTCCGGCGCAGGGCCGGGAAGCACACAGCGAGACGAGTGAAGAACAGGCGGAGCGCGAAGCCCCGCAGGAAGTCGGAGAACAGGTGGGTACGGGCATCGAGACAGCCGGGGCGGGAACCGCCGACGCCGTCATCCCCGAGCTGGTGATCATCTCCGGCATGTCCGGAGCCGGCCGGTCCACGGCCGCCAAGTGTCTGGAGGACCTCGGCTGGTTCGTCGTCGACAACCTGCCGCCCGCCCTGATCCCCACCATGGTGGAGCTCGGCGCCCGCTCCCAGGGCAACGTGGCACGGATCGCCGTCGTCGTCGACGTACGCGGCCGGCGGTTCTTCGACAACCTCCGCGAGTCCCTCGCCGACCTGGAGTCGCGCAACGTCACGCGGCGGATCGTGTTCCTGGAGTCCTCCGACGAGGCCCTGGTGCGCCGCTTCGAGTCGGTGCGCAGGCCGCACCCCCTCCAGGGCGACGGCCGCATCGTGGACGGGATCGACGCCGAGCGCGAGCTGCTGCGCGAGCTGCGCGGTGACGCCGACCTGGTCATCGACACCTCCAGCCTGAACGTGCACGAGCTGCGCGCCAAGATGGACGCCCAGTTCGCGGGCGAGGAGGAGCCCGAGCTGCGGGCCACCGTCATGTCCTTCGGCTTCAAGTACGGCCTCCCGGTCGACGCCGACCTGGTCGTGGACATGCGCTTCCTGCCGAACCCGCACTGGGTCCCCGAGCTGCGCCCCTTCACCGGCCTGAACGAAGAGGTCTCGGCCTACGTCTTCAACCAGCCCGGCGCCAAGGAGTTCCTCGACCGCTACGCCGAGCTGCTCCAGCTCATCGCCGCCGGATACCGGCGCGAGGGCAAGCGCTACGTGACCATCGCCGTCGGCTGCACCGGCGGCAAGCACCGCTCGGTGGCCACCGCCGAGAAGCTCGCCGCCCGCCTCGCCTCCCAGGGCGTGGAGACCGTGCTCGTCCACCGGGACATGGGGCGCGAGTGACCGGACGTACTGCCCTGCGGCTGAGCCGGCTGCGCCGGGAGACCCCCGGGGACCGGGCCGGCCGGCCGGCCGCGGCGCGCGGAGCCAAGCCGCGCCGCCGCGGCGCACAGCCCAAGGTCGTCGCCCTCGGCGGCGGCATGGGGCTGTCCGCCTCGCTCGCCGCGCTGCGCCGGATCACCGGCGACCTCACGGCCGTCGTCACCGTGGCCGACGACGGCGGCTCCAGCGGGCGCCTGCGCGACGAGCTGGGCGTCCTGCCGCCCGGTGACCTGCGCAAGGCGCTGGCGGCGCTGTGCGGCGACGACGACTGGGGCCAGACCTGGGCCCGCGTCATCCAGCACCGCTTCCAGTCCAAGGGCGACCTGCACGAACACGCGGTCGGCAATCTGCTGATCGTCGCCCTGTGGGAGCAGCTCGGCGACCACGTGCAGGCGCTCGACCTGGTCGGCAAGCTGCTCGGCGCGCACGGCCGGGTGCTGCCCATGTCCGCCGTGCCCCTGGAGCTCCAGGCCCTGGTCAAGGGCCACGACCCCGACCGGCCGGAGGAGGTCGGCACCGTCCGGGGCCAGGCGAACGTGGCGCTCACCCCCGGTGAGGTCCAGTCCGTGCTCGTCGTACCGCACGATCCGCCGGCCGTCCCCGAGGCCGTGGCCGCGGTCCTCGACGCGGACTGGGTGGTTCTCGGCCCCGGCTCCTGGTTCTCGTCGGTCATTCCGCATCTTCTGGTGCCCGAACTGCTGGACGCCCTGAGCCAGACCCGGGCGCGCCGGGTACTCTCCCTGAACCTCGCACCGCAGCCCGGAGAAACCGAAGGCTTCTCCCCGCAGCGTCATTTGGAGGTTTTGGGACGACACGCCCCTAAACTCGCCCTGGACGTGGTGCTGGCCGACGAGGCTGCCGTGCCCGACCGCGAGTCTCTCGCCGACGCCGCCAAGCGGTTCGGTGCCGCGGTCGAGCTGGCGCCGGTGGCCAGGCCCGATGGATCTCCGCGGCACGATCCGGAGCTGTTGGCCGCCGCGTACGACCGTATTTTTCGGATGCATGGAAGGATCGGCCCATGGCGATGACGGCAGCGGTGAAGGACGAGATCTCCCGGCTCCCCGTCACCCGGACCTGCTGCAGGAAGGCGGAGGTCTCGGCCATCCTGCGGTTCGCCGGCGGCCTCCACCTGGTGAGCGGCCGGATCGTGATCGAGGCGGAGCTGGACACCGCGATGGCGGCGCGCCGCCTGAAGCGGGACATTCTGGAGATCTTCGGCCACAGTTCCGAACTGATCGTGATGGCGCCCGGCGGACTGCGCCGCGGCTCGCGCTACGTGGTGCGCGTGGTCGCGGGCGGTGACCAGCTCGCCCGCCAGACGGGTCTCGTGGACGGGCGGGGACGCCCGATCCGCGGACTGCCGCCGCAGGTGGTCTCGGGGGCGACCTGCGACGCCGAGGCCGCCTGGCGCGGGGCCTTCCTGGCGCACGGCTCGCTCACCGAGCCCGGCCGCTCCTCGTCCCTCGAGGTGACGTGCCCGGGACCGGAGGCCGCGCTCGCGCTGGTCGGTGCCGCCCGCCGGCTCTCGATCGCGGCGAAGGCCCGCGAGGTGCGCGGCGTGGACCGGGTCGTCGTCCGCGACGGCGACGCGATCGGCGCGCTGCTGACCCGTCTCGGCGCCCACGAGTCGGTGCTGGCCTGGGAGGAGCGGCGGATGCGCCGCGAGGTCCGCGCCACGGCGAACCGGCTCGCCAACTTCGACGACGCCAACCTGCGCCGCTCGGCGCGCGCCGCCGTCGCCGCCGGAGCCCGTGTCCAGCGCGCCCTGGAGATCCTCGCGGACGAGGTGCCGGAGCACCTGGCCGCCGCCGGACGGCTGCGCATGGAGCACAAGCAGGCCTCCCTGGAGGAGCTGGGCGCGCTCGCCGACCCGCCGCTGACGAAGGACGCGGTCGCGGGCCGTATCCGCCGGCTGCTGGCGATGGCCGACAAGCGGGCGCAGGACCTCGGGATCCCCGGGACGGAGTCGAGCCTGTCCGAGGAGATGGCGGACAACCTCGCCGGCTGACCCGGATCGCGGGGCGACGTGAGAGACGTGTGCGAGGTCCGGACGTGCGCGCAGGACGTGATCTGCCTGCCGGATGATCTGACAGAAGCTCAATATGCCGGTGCCGACGCCCACTTGGGAGGTCGGCACCGGCTCGTGTCGGCCCGCGAGGCACCCTTGACTTGACCTTGAAGTGTCATGAGCCTGGCATCCGTTCGCTGCTGTGGCGGACCCGTGCAAGGGGGACTCATGAGACGAAGAGCGAGCGCGATCCTCGCTACCGGCGCGCTCCTGCTGGGCGGTGCGGCCGTGGCGCCGGTCGCCCGCGCGCAGGACGGCAGTTCACCCAAGCCCGACGCGAACGCCGTGAAGGTGTTCCGCGCGGAGGTCACGAAACAGCAGGTACCCCTGCTGCTCGCGGCCGGCCAGGACAGTCACGAACTCGGCGACACGACCTGGAAGAACGGCAAGAGCACCGTCGAGGTCTACGTCACCGACCAGCAGGCCCGGAAGCTGGAGAAGCAGGGCGTCGACCTCACCGAACAGACCCTCTCCGCCAAGGCGGAGAACCGCGTCGCGGACGCCGCTCAGGGGGTGTTCCGCCCGTACAGCGGGAAGGGCAACCTCCAGGAGGAGATCGTCGAGGCCGGCCGGGCGAACCCCGGCCTGACGAAGGTCGTCTCCATCGGCAAGACCCTGAACGGCCAGGACATCCTCGCGCTGAAGCTGACCAAGGGCGCCAGGAAGACCAAGGACGGCTCCAAGCCGTCGGTGCTGTACATGTCCAACCAGCACGCGCGCGAGTGGATCACGCCCGAGATGACCCGGCGGCTGATGCACTACTACCTGGACAACTACTCCACGGACAAGCGCGTCAAGAAGATCGTCGACTCCACCGAGCTGTGGTTCGTCCTGTCGGCCAACCCCGACGGCTACGACTACACCTTCAAGGACGCCGACACCCGCCAGTGGCGCAAGAACCTGCGGGACGTGAACGGCGACGGCGTCATCTCCACCGGTGACGGCGTCGACCTGAACCGCAACTTCGCCTACAAGTGGGGCTACGACGACGAGGGCTCGTCCCCCAACCCCACCAGCGAGACCTACCGGGGCGCGACTCCCGGGTCCGAGCCCGAGACCAAGGCGCTCGACGCCTTCGAGAAGCGCGTCGGCTTCACGTACGGGATCAACTACCACTCCGCCGCCGAACTGCTGCTCTACGGGGTCGGCTGGCAGGTGGCGACGCCGACCCCCGACGACGTGCTCTACAAGGCGCTCGCCGGAACTCCCGAGAAGTCCGCGATCCCGGGCTACCACCCGCAGGTCTCCTCGGAGCTCTACACCACCAACGGCGAGGCGGACGGCCACGCGGGCAACGTCAACGGCATGGCGATGTTCACCCCCGAGATGTCGACGTGTGAGACCGCCTCGGACCTCGACCCGAACGACGGCTGGAACGCCGCGGACTGCGCCTCGGTCTTCACCTTCCCGGACGACGAGAAGCTGATCGAGCAGGAATTCGAGAAGAACGTGCCGTTCGCGCTCTCCGTCGCCGAGACCGCGGCCCACCCCGACCGGCCCTCCTCCTCGGTCGGCCTCGACGCGCCCGACTTCACCCCCTCCGCCTTCACGACGTCGTACGCCCGCGGCGCGGACCAGAAGGTCTCGGTCGTCGTCCGCAAGTCCGTACGCGACAAGAAGCTCAAGTACCGCGTCGACGGCGGCCGTACGCACGCCACCTCGCTCAGGCCCTGGCGGGGCGGCGAGACCTACGGCGGCACGGACAACCTCTACTTCGACGAGTACCGCGCCAAGGTCGAGGACGCGGAGCCCGGCGACACGGTCGAGGTCTGGTTCACCGGCGAGACCCGGAGCGGGAAGCCCACCTCCAGCACCCACTTCACGTACACCGTGGCCCAGCGGCCGCGCGCCGACGTGCTCGTGGTCGCCGAGGAGGGCGCGGCCGCCACACAGGCGCAGACCTACGTCGACGCGCTGAAGGCCGACGGGAAGAAGGCCCTCGTCTGGGACGTCGCCACCCAGGGCGCGCCCGACGCGCTCGCCGTGCTCGGCCACTTCGGCACGGTCGTCCACTACACCGGCGCCCCGCGGCCCGGCAACGCCACCCAGCTCCAGCTCCGCGCCTACCTCAACGAGGGCGGCAAGCTGGTCGAGGCGGGCGAACTGGCCGGCGGCAGCGTCGACCTCGGCGGCGGCACCCTCTCGAACGACTTCAGCCAGTACTACCTCGGCGCCTACTCCCGTACGTCCACCCCCGGCGCCAAGGGCTTCACCGGCTCCGGCGGGCTCGGCGGAGCCGGCGGGACCCTCGGAGACGCGCCCGGCAACCCGCTGAACGCGGCCGGCACCTACGGCGTCACCTCGGACTCGCTCTCCGCGGCGCGCTACCCGCAGTTCGCCTCCAGCGCGGGAGCGGGACAGTTCAGCGGGACCGTCAACCCGTACGGGCCCTACGAGGGGTCCTACATGGCCGCCGCGGTGCACACCGACGACGCCTACAAGCGGCTGACCCGCACCATCGACCTCACCGGCGTCACCGCCGCAGACCGGCCGACGCTGCGCTCCCAGATGCTGTGGGACACCGAGCCCGGCTACGACCACGCGGTCGTCGAGGTCCACACGACCGGGGCCGACGACTGGACCACCCTCCCCGAGGCGGGCGGCGCCAGTTCGGCCGCGGTCCCGGCCGAGTGCGAGGCCGGCTTCCTCGCCCGGGAACACCCCTGGATCAAGCACTACCTGACCGTGAGCGCGGCCGGCTGCACCGCCACCGGCTCCAGCGGCCGGTGGAACAGCCTCACCGGCGCGTCCAGCGGCTGGCAGCCGGTCGCCTTCGACCTGAGCGCGTACGCCGGCAGGTCGATCGAGGTGTCGATCGGCTACATCACCGACCCGAGCACGGGCGGCCACGGTGTCCTCGTCGACAACACCGCCCTCACGGTCGGCGGCACCAGCACCGGGACCGAGGGCTTCGAGACCTCCCTCGGCCCCTGGACCGTCGCCGGTCCGCCCGCGGGCAGCCCCGCCGTTCTGCGGGACTGGGCCCGCACCGGCGAACTCTTCAAGACATATGGAGCGGTCACCACGGACGACACCGTGCTGCTGGGCTTCGGCCTGGAGCACGTCGCCACCGCGGCCGACCGCGCGGCCCTCATCGGAAAGGCACTCTCGGCACTTGAGGACTGACGGTCCGTGACAATCGCATGATCGACACGGGCGATCCGTACCCCTACTGGCGGGTACGGATCGCCCTGCCGTGTATGGCCGTGCTCGATGTCACTCCGGGGCCTTGGGGGAGGTAGGGTCGGAGGCGGTCGGGGACATCCCATACAACTCGCCGACACTTGAGTCGGCGTACCTAACGAGGAGATCGGTTCGTGACGATCCGCGTAGGCATCAACGGCTTTGGCCGCATCGGTCGTAACTACTTCCGCGCGCTGCTGGAGCAGGGTGCTGACATCGAGATCGTGGCTGTCAACGACCTGGGTGACACCGCGACCACCGCCCACCTTCTGAAGTACGACACCATTCTGGGCCGCCTCAAGGCCGAGGTGTCGCACACCGCCGACACGATCACCGTCGACGGACACACCATCAAGGTCCTGTCCGAGCGCAACCCCGCCGACATCCCGTGGGGCGAGCTGGGCGTCGACATCGTCATCGAGTCGACCGGCATCTTCACGAAGAAGGCCGACGCCGAGAAGCACATCGCCGGCGGCGCCAAGAAGGTCCTCATCTCGGCTCCGGCCAAGGACGAGGACATCACCATCGTGATGGGTGTCAACCAGGACCAGTACGACCCGGCGAACCACAACATCATCTCCAACGCCTCCTGCACCACCAACTGTGTGGCGCCGATGGCCAAGGTTCTCGACGAGAACTTCGGCATCGTCAAGGGCCTGATGACGACGGTTCACGCGTACACGAACGACCAGCGCATCCTGGACTTCCCGCACTCGGACCTGCGCCGCGCCCGCGCCGCCGCCGAGAACATCATCCCGACCACGACCGGTGCCGCGAAGGCCACCGCCCTGGTCCTCCCGCAGCTCAAGGGCAAGCTGGACGGCATCGCCATGCGCGTCCCGGTCCCGACCGGCTCGGCCACCGACCTGGTCGTGACGCTCCAGCGCGAGGTCACCAAGGACGAGGTCAACGCCGCGTTCAAGAAGGCCTCCGAGGACGGCGCGCTCAAGGGCTTCCTGGCGTACACCGAGGACCCGATCGTCTCCTCGGACATCGTCAGCGACCCGGCCTCCTGCACCTTCGACTCCTCCCTGACCATGGTCCAGGAGGGCAACACGGTGAAGATCCTCGGCTGGTACGACAACGAGTGGGGCTACTCCAACCGCCTCGTCGACCTCACGGTCTTCGTCGGCGACCAGCTCTAGTTTCCAGAGCAGGCACCTCGATGTGAGCCAGGGCTCGGGCAGCGCGACGCCGCGCTGTCCGGGCCCTGCGCCACGTAGTGACCGACCGCCCGGATCGGTCACCTCTCGCGGATCTGAAGAGCCTTCCCCAGGAGTCCCTTTCATGAAGACGATCGACGAGCTGCTCGCCGAAGGCGTGGCCGGCAAGCGGGTATTCGTCCGCGCCGACCTCAACGTGCCGCTGGCGAACGGCCTCATCACCGACGACGGCCGCATCCGCGCCGTCCTGCCCACCGTCAAGGCACTGGCCGACGCGGGCGCCAAGGTCATCGTCGCCTCGCACCTGGGCCGCCCCAAGGGCGCCCCGGACCCGGCGTTCTCCCTCCTCCAGCCCGCCGAGCGACTCGGTGAACTGCTCGGCGCGCCCGTCGCGTTCGCGCAGGACACCGTCGGCCCCGCCGCCCACGAAGCGGTCGACGGCCTGGAGCCCGGCCAGGTGGCGGTCATCGAGAACCTCCGCTTCAACGCGGGCGAGACGTCCAAGGACGACGCCGAGCGCGGCGAGTTCGCCGACCGGCTCGCCGCCCTGGCCGACGTCTACGTGGGTGACGGCTTCGGCGCCGTGCACCGCAAGCACGCCTCCGTGTACGACCTTCCGGCCCGGCTGCCGCACTACGCCGGCTACCTCATCGCCACCGAGGTCGGCGTCCTGAAGAAGCTCACCGAGGACGTCGCACGGCCCTACGTCGTCGCGCTCGGCGGCTCCAAGGTCTCCGACAAGCTCGCCGTGATCGACCAGCTCCTCGGCAAGGCCGACCGCATCCTGATCGGCGGCGGCATGGCCTTCACCTTCCTCAAGGCCAAGGGCTACGAGGTCGGCTCCTCCCTGCTGCAGGAGGACCAGATCCCGGCCGTCACCGAGTACATGGAGCGCGCCGACAAGCTGGGCGTCGAGCTGGTGCTCCCGGTCGACGTCGTCGTCGCCCCCGGGTTCCCGGACCTCAAGGCCAAGGCGCCCACCGAGCACACCGCCGTCGACGCGGACAAGATGCCCGAGGGCCAGCTCGGCCTGGACATCGGCCCGAAGACCGGTGCCCTCTACGCAGCCAAGCTCGCCGACGCCGAGACCGTGTTCTGGAACGGTCCCATGGGCGTCTTCGAGCACCCCGACTACGCCGAGGGCACCAAGGCGGTCGCCCAGGCCCTCGTCGACTCCAAGGGCTTCACCGTCGTCGGCGGCGGAGACTCCGCCGCCGCGGTGCGCACCCTCGGTTTCGACGAGAACGCATTCGGCCACATCTCGACCGGTGGCGGCGCCTCCCTCGAATACCTCGAGGGCAAGACGCTCCCCGGCCTCGCCGCACTGGAGGACTGACCTAGATGAGCACGCGCACGCCGCTGATGGCGGGCAACTGGAAGATGAACCTCAACCACCTCGAGGCCATCGCGCACGTCCAGAAACTCGCCTTCGCCCTGGCCGACAAGGACTACGAGGCCTGCGAGGTCGCCGTCCTGCCGCCCTTCACCGACCTGCGCTCCGTGCAGACCCTGGTCGACGGCGACAAGCTCAAGATCAAGTACGGGGCCCAGGACCTGTCCGCGCAGGACTCCGGCGCCTACACCGGCGAGATCTCCGGCTCGATGCTGGCCAAGCTGAAGTGCACGTACGTGGCCGTCGGTCACTCCGAGCGCCGCCAGTACCACAACGAGACCGACGAGATCGTGAACGCCAAGGTCAAGGCCGCCTACAAGCACGGCCTGACCCCGATCCTGTGCGTGGGCGAGGAGCTGGACGTCCGCGAGGCGGGCAACCACGTCTCCCACACCCTCGCCCAGGTCGAAGGCGGTCTGAAGGACCTCCCCGCCGAGCAGGCCGAGTCCGTCGTGATCGCGTACGAGCCCGTGTGGGCCATCGGCACCGGCAAGGTCTGCGGCGCCGACGACGCGCAGGAGGTCTGCGCCGCCATCCGCGCCAAGCTCGCCGAGCTGTACTCCCAGGAGCTGGCCGACAAGGTCCGCATCCAGTACGGAGGCTCCGTGAAGTCCGGCAACGTCGCCGAGATCATGGCGAAGCCCGACATCGACGGCGCTCTGGTCGGCGGCGCGTCGCTGGACGCCGACGAGTTCGTCAAGATCGTCCGGTTCCGCGACCAGTAAGTATGCGGTAGCGGCGATTCGTCGTACCCTTGCGGGGGTCTGGTGCACTCGCACCGGGCCCCCGCAGTCCATCCAGTTCCGAGGAAGTTGGTCCAGCCGTGGTTTTGGGGTTCTCGATCGCCCTGATCGTCTTCAGCCTGCTGCTGATGCTGCTCGTGCTGATGCACAAGGGGAAGGGCGGCGGCCTTTCCGACATGTTCGGTGGCGGCATGCAGTCGTCCGTCGGTGGCTCCTCGGTCGCCGAGCGCAACCTCGACCGCATCACCGTGGTGCTCGGCCTGCTCTGGTTCGTGTGCATCGTCGTGCTGGGTGTCCTGATGAAGATCAACAACTGATCGCCGATCGACATCGGTACGACAGCACAACTGCACATCTCGCAAGCACATTCCGCACGTAAGGCCCCATGTCCGGTACGCGCCTCCAGGCGCCGCCTATCATGGGGCTTGCGTCTAGGGGTGGGGATGTAACTCCAATCACTGGACGCGCGTTGGGCCTTACGTAGACTGAGGCGCTCGCAACGAAGCGACACGCCGACTCGCTTCGCGGCACCATCACGCAGGGAGTTACACCGTGGCAAGTGGCAACGCGATCCGAGGAAGCCGGGTCGGGGCGGGGCCGATGGGCGAGGCCGAGCGCGGCGAGTCCGCGCCGCGGCTGCGCATCTCCTTCTGGTGCTCCAACGGGCACGAGACGCAGCCCAGCTTCGCCAGCGACGCGCAGGTTCCCGACACCTGGGACTGCCCGCGCTGCGGCTTCCCCGCCGGACAGGACCGGGACAACCCGCCGGACCCGCCGCGCACCGAGCCCTACAAGACGCACCTCGCGTACGTGCGGGAGCGGCGCAGCGACGCGGACGGCGAGGCGATCCTCGCCGAGGCGCTCGCCAAACTGCGGGGCGAGATCTAGGAGTTGAGAACCGGCCGGGCATCCCATGGGTGTCTGGCCGGAACGGTTTCACGACGACGCCGACACCGGATCCGGCCTGTCGCCGGGTCATCGTGTGTGTGTCTGTCTGTCGTGTCTGCCGTGGCCGGCGCCTGCCGTGTCGGCCATGTCCGGATGCCCGCGGTGCGGGCGGACCTCCCTGGCGGGGCTTCCCTGTCCCTCGTTCGCATGCCCGGGCCGAGCTGAGCCGTGCCACGCCCTGCCGTGCGGAGGCCCGCTGAAGCGGGGGAGCGGTCGGCGGGTCACGCCGATGCAGCAGTGCGGGCCGGAATTCGTGCCGGCCGCGGATGGCCGTGCTCCCGTACGGACCCGGCCGCCGAGCCACGTGGTGCGCCCTGCCCCGCCCCTGCCCCGCTCTGCGAGGCGAGCCCGGCGGCTCCCTTTCCGTGTCACCTCGCTGACACCTGGGGGCCGGCCGGACGTATCTGTTGTTGAGCCGGTGGACGCACTACGACAGCTCGTGTCCAGCCCTGATCAATTAGGTTGGGACCGGCAGCGGGGCAAGGTACGCAGCAGCACAGGCAGGAAAGAAGGCGGAAGTCCGAGATGAACGCAGAAAGCCGTACCAGGCTCAACCAGACACCCGAGTGGACCGCTCTGGCCAAGCACCGCGAGGAGCTCGCCGGCACCCATCTGCGCGACCTGTTCGCGGCCGACGCCGGACGCGGCTCCGGCTATTCGCTCCAGGTCGGCGATCTGCACGTCGACTACTCCAAGCACCTCGTCACGGACGAGACGCTCCGGCTGCTGCGCGAGCTGGCCGCCGCCACGGACGTGTCCGGGCTGCGGGACGCGATGTTCCGGGGCGATCGGATCAACACGACCGAGGACCGGGCGGTGCTGCACACCGCGCTGCGGGCGCCGCGGGACGCGGTGGTCGAGGTCGACGGGGAGAACGTCGTGCCGGCCGTGCACGCGGTCCTGGACAAGATGGCGGACTTCGCCGGCCGGGTCCGCTCGGGCGAGTGGACCGGGCACACCGGCAAGCGCATCAAGAACGTCGTGAACGTCGGTATCGGCGGCTCCGACCTCGGCCCCGCGATGGCCTACGAGGTGCTGCGCCCGTTCACCGACCGCTCGCTGACGGTGCGGTTCGTGTCGAACGTGGACGGCGCCGACCTGCACGAGGCCGTGCGGGACCTGGACCCGGCCGAGACGCTGTTCATCATCGCCTCCAAGACGTTCACCACGATCGAGACGATCACCAACGCCACCTCCGCGCGTGACTGGCTCCTGACCGGTCTGAAGGCGGGTCAGGAAGCGGTCGCCAAGCACTTCGTGGCGCTGTCGACGAACGCGGAGAAGGTGTCGGACTTCGGCATCGACACGGCGAACATGTTCGAGTTCTGGGACTGGGTCGGCGGCCGCTACTCGTTCGACTCGGCCATCGGCCTGTCGCTGATGATCGCGATCGGCCCGGACCGCTTCCGCGGGATGCTGGACGGGTTCCACCTGGTCGACGAGCACTTCCGTACGGCTCCGCCGGAGGCCAACGTCCCGCTGCTGATGGGTCTGCTGGGTATCTGGTACGGCAACTTCCACGACGCCCAGTCGCACGCCGTGCTGCCGTACTCGCACTACCTGTCGAGGTTCACGGCCTATCTCCAGCAGCTCGACATGGAGTCCAACGGCAAGTCCGTGGACCGTGACGGCAACCCGGTGGAGTGGCAGACCGGACCGGTGGTGTGGGGCACGCCCGGCACCAACGGCCAGCACGCCTATTACCAGTTGATCCACCAGGGCACCAAGCTGATCCCCGCCGACTTCATCGGCTTCGCCGAGCCCGTGGCCGACCTGCTGCCGGGTCTGGTCGCCCAGCACGACCTGCTGATGGCGAACTTCTTCGCGCAGACGCAGGCGCTGGCGTTCGGCAAGACCCCGGACGAGGTCCGCGCCGAGGGCGTGCCGGAAGAGCTGGTGCCGCACAAGACGTTCGAGGGCAACCACCCGACCACCACGATCCTGGCGAAGGAGCTGACCCCGTCCGTCCTGGGCCAGTTGATCGCCCTCTACGAGCACAAGGTGTTCGTCCAGGGCGCGGTCTGGAACATCGACTCCTTCGACCAGTGGGGCGTCGAGCTCGGCAAGGTGCTCGCCAAGCGCGTCGAACCCGCCCTGACCGAGGGCGCCGACGTCCCCGGACTGGACGAGTCGACCAAGGCCCTGGTCGCGAAGTACCGCACCCTGCGGGGTCGTTGAGCCTGATTGAGGGGAAGCGGGCGGCGGGAGTCCGCCCGCTTCCCGTAGCATCCCTGGTGATCACGATGGCGATCGTTCGGGGGAGCGGAAGTGGCCGGATCACGTGAGCGGTGGACGAGGGAAAGACTGACGGTCCGGACCTTCCTCAAACCGAGACGGATGGCGAGGGCGCTGTTCCATCCGGCGTGGATTCCCGAGCCCGTCGATCCGTCGGTGGAGCGCCTCAAGCGCGTGCGGGTCGTCGCCGGAGCGGTCGCGGCGTTCGGTGTCTATACCTTCGTGCAGCACAAGTTCGACACCACGGAGATCCTGGGAAACGTCCTGACAGCGGCCGTGGTCCTGCTGTTCATCACGCCGCTGACCGTGGGCGCGATGCTCCTCGTATGGCGGCGCACCGGCACCGTCCGGCAGTTGCGGCGCCCGCTCCTCGGCTCGCTCAAACTGCTGCTGCTGTTCATCGGCATGGCCGTGACCGCCGTACTCCTCATGCAGCTCGCGACCGCTGTCGGAGGCGTCGCGCTGGTTCCGCTGGGTTTCGTGGCGCTCTGGCTGATCGGCGTCGTCGCCTACGGGGCGGTGCAGTTGTCCGGGAACTACTTCGGTTCGGCGGCCGTGCACCGCTGTCTGCCACCGCTGCTGGCCGCCGTGACGACCTGGCTCATGGCCATTCCCGACCTGGTCACCGGCGACCTGCACGGCCTCAGCCTCACGATGGGCGTCGTCTTCATCCTGGGCGCCCCGGTGACGGTCTCCGCCATCGCGGCCCTGGAGATGAACCGACTCCGCCGCCACCACGGAATCAGACTCCGCGCCCACCCAGCGACCCTGCCGCTCCCCCGGCCCCTGCTTCCGCCGCAGGGGACGCCGTTCCCGCCGGCGAACCCGTACGCCCCGTATCCCCACGGCATCCCCCGGGGCCCGTATACCGGAGGGTGAAGCCCGAGCCTGTCAAGTCGAAGCGGGTGCCACCACGTTCACCCTCACGACTTGTGTTCGATTTCTTCACAACAAGCGCATATCTTGTCGGTGATCTTCGGTGTGCCGGAACAACCGAGCTGATAGGGAGGGAGTTCCAGGGGGGCCTGAGAGGGTGGCCACCCCTGCGCATGGCGCCCAGGAGGTACTCACCGTATGCCCGATCAGTCCCGAACCGTGTCCGCCACGGTCAGCGATCCCGGCCTCGACCGGCTGAAGGCCGTTCTGGACGGCTGGCGCAACTCCCTGCTGGACATGGGCGGGCGCAACCGGCTGCTGAACTTCCGGCACACCAGAACGGCGACGCTGGAGATCACCACGCCGTCCGCCGGTGTTCTGCTCTCCGACCTCGCCAAGGGCTGGGACTTCGCCCCCGTCGTCGAGCCGGCGGACGCGGAACCGGTGAAACTCGATCTGGCGAAGGGCGGGTCCACCGGCGGCGCGGGAGCCGTCGCCGCGGACCGGCGGCCGAGGACCGGGCTGGTCACACAGAAGGCCACTCAGGCCTCCCTGGACAGCTCGCTGTACCAACTGCGGCAGAAGTCCGGCCAGATGTACAACGACTACGGTCTGTGGGTGCTGTGGCTCGGTGTCGGCATGCTCGACTGGAGAGAGGCCGGCGCCGACCAGGGCAGCGCGGCTCCGCTGCTCCTCGTGCCGGTCGAACTGCGCAGGGACGGCAACCGGCGCACCCGCCTCCACCTGGCCGACGACCAGGACCGCATCCACAATCCCGCGCTCGCCGTGAAGCTGGAGCGGCTCGGTGTGGACTGGAGCCGGGTCACCGCCGCGGACGTGACGGACCTGCCCGCCGTGATCTCGGCCGCCCGGTCGGCGGCGGCCGGCCAGAAGGGCTGGTCGGTGGACGAGCGGGTGGTGCTCGGACTGTTCGCCTCGCACCGGGAGGCCATGTACCAGGACCTCCAGCAGAACGAGGAACAGGTCCTCGGCCATCCGCTCGTACGGGCCGTCGCCCTCGGCCCCGACGCCGGTCTGCCCGACGACCTCATCGGGTTCGAACCGGCGGACCTGGACCGCATCGACGAGGTCCAGCTCCCCGAGCGGACCCCGCTGGTCCTCGACGCCGACGCCTCGCAGCGGCAGTGCATCGCCGCCGCCCTCGACCAGCGGTCGTTCGTGATGAGCGGCCCGCCCGGCACCGGCAAGAGCCAGACCATCACCAACATGATCGCCGCGCTCATGCACGCCGGGCGCAGCGTGCTGTTCGTCAGCGAGAAGGCCGCGGCGCTCGACGTCGTACGCAACCGGCTGCGCGGCGTGGGCCTCGGAGACTTCGTGATGGCGCTGCACAGCGGTGACACGAGCAAGAAGGCGGTGGCCACCGAACTCGCGCGGGTGCTCACCACCGAGGTCCGCGTCACCGGTGCCGCCGAGCACGAACTGGAGCGGGCCCGAGGGCTGCGCGAGGAACTGTCCGCGTACGCCGCCGCCATGAACGAGACCCGTGCTCCCCTGCAACGCACGCTGCACGACGTGCTCGGGCGCTTGGTCTTGCTGGAGCAGGCCGGCACCCCGAAACTGCCGCTGGCCGCGGAGAACGGCAAGGTCGTGCGGGGCCTGACCGCGGGCGCGCTGCAGGAACTGGCCGCCGCCTCCCGGACGATCGGCCGTGCCTGGCGCCCGGCGGCCGAAGGGGAGTCCTTCGCCTGGCGCGGACTGACCGGCACCTCACCGCACCAGGTGGTCTCCGAGGCCGCGGAAGCCCTCGACGCCCTGATGACCGCCACGGCCCGGCGCCCCTTCGCGGCGACGCAGGACGAACCCCGGTCGGTGCGCGAGGTCCGGCAGACCGTGCGCTCACTGAGGGACGGGCTCCCGGACCAGGAGACCTCGCCGGCGGGGGCGGCCCAGGCGGACGGAGGCCTGCCCGACGACGTGTCGGCGCAAGTGGCCCAGCTCGCGGACCTGTTCGGCCTGCCGAAGGCGGACCGCGCCGAGACCGCGTTCGCGCTGTGCGAGCTCGCCGACCTGACGAGCGGCGGCCACCGGCCGCCGCGTGGATGGTTCGACGCCGACGTCCTGCGCCGCGCGCACGCGGCGACCGCGGAGCTGCGCCGTGCCCACGACGCCGAGGCCTCGGCCCGCGGCGAGGCCGCGGACGCCTTCGGCGAACAGGTGCTCTCCTGCACCGAACTGCCGGAGCTGGTCGCCCGGTTCGCCGCTCGGCACGGTGGTCTGATGGGGCGCTTCTCGGGCCAGTACAAGGCCGACCGCGCGGCCGTGACCGCCCTCACCCGCGGCGGCGCCTGGGACAAGTCGCTGCCGGGCCGGCTGGAGCAGGCGCTCGCGTGGCAGGAGGCCGCCGCCGAGCGAAACCGGCTCGTCGACGTTCACGCCGCGCTGCTCGGCCGGTACGTCCCGCGCACCCGGGAGGCCATGGCGGACCTCGACCTGGCGCTGGCCACGGCCGACCGCATCGCCGTGCTGAGCCAGGACGCCGACCGCCGCGAACTGCTCGCCGGACGGCTCGCCTGCGACGCCGACACGGACCGGCTGCCGGAGCTGCTCGCCGAGAACATCCGGCACTCGCTCGCCACCTGGTGCGCCACGGTGAGCGCTCGGACCGACCGGTGGACCCGTTCCGTCGAGGCCCTGCTCGATCTGTTCGACACCGCGCGCCGCACCCAGCTCTCGCCCGGCCTGCTGGGTCTCTTCGACCAGGCCCACCGGTCGATCGCGGTCCTCCAAGACGACGAACAGGGCCCGGAGATCTGGCACGCCTACGTCGACGGCGTCGCCGTACTCGCCCGGCACGGCGCGGACGACCTCGTGACGAGCGCGGCCGAGCGGGGCGTCGAACCCGGCCGGCTGGCCGATGTCGTCGAACAGGCGCTGCTGCGGGCCTGGGCCGACGGTGTCCTCGCCACGGACATACGCCTGCGCAGGTCCCGCTCCGAGGACCTCGACGCGCGGGTGACCGACTTCCAGGAAGCCGACCGCCGGCTGATCGCCGCCGCGGGCGGCGCCGTCATCGAGGCCTGCAACAAGCGGCGCCCGCGCCGTTTCGCCGGGGGAGCGGGCGCCGTCATCGTCAGGGAGGCGGAGAAGAAGACCCGCCACATGCCGGTTCGGGAACTGCTCGGCAGGACCCGCGACGTCGTTCAGTCGATCAAGCCGTGCTTCATGATGAGTCCCCTGACGGTCAGCCAGTTCCTGCCGCCGGACTTCCACTTCGACGTGGTGGTCTTCGACGAGGCCTCCCAGGTCCGCCCGAGCGACGCGGTCAACTGTGTCTACCGGGGACGCACGTTGATCGTGGCCGGTGACGACAAGCAGTTGCCGCCGACCTCGTTCTTCGACTCCTCGGTCGACGACGACTCGGACGAGTACGCGCAGGACGTGCCGGACTCCTTCGAGTCGCTGCTGCATGCCTGCAAGGCCGGCGCCATGCGCGAGCTGCCGCTGACCTGGCACTACCGCAGCCGTCACGAGAACCTGATCACCTTCAGCAACCGCGAGTTCTACGGCAACTCGATGGTGACGTTCCCGGGTGCGCTGGACGAGGGCAACGACGTCGGTGTCGCCTTTCTCCAGGCCGACGGCGTGTACGACAGGGGCGGGCGGCGCGACAACCGCCTCGAAGCGGACTTCGTCGCCCGGCGCGTCCTCCACCACTTCGACACCCGCCCCGGCAGAACCCTCGGCGTCGTCGCGCTCTCCCAGGCGCAGGCGTCGGCGATCGACCAGGCCGTGCAACAGGCGAGATCGGCCCGGCCCGACCTCGACCACTGCTTCACCGAGGACCGTCTCGACGGCTTCTTCATCAAGAACCTGGAGTCCGTCCAGGGCGACGAGCGCGACGTGATGATCATGTCCGTGGGCTACGGCCCCGACGAACACGGCAAGCTGGGGCTGAACTTCGGCCCGATCAACAAGGGCGGTGGCTGGCGCCGCCTGAACGTGGCGGTGACCCGGGCCCGTCACCGTATGGAGGTCGTCTCGTCCTTCCGCGGCACCAGCCTGTCCGACAGCCCCAACGAGAGCGTGCAGTACCTGAAGCGCTATCTCGAGTACGCCGAGAACGGGCCGTCCGTCCTCGCCCGTGACCTCGTCCAGGCCGACGCCGAGCCGGAGAGCCCGTTCGAGGAGTCCGTTCTGGCCGTCCTGCGCGACTGGGGCCACCAGGTCCAGCCGCAGGTCGGCGTCGCGGGCTACCGCATCGACCTCGGCCTGCGCCACCCCGAACTGCCGGGTGCCTACGCGCTCGGCATCGAGTGCGACGGCGCCATGTACCACTCGTCCAAGGCGGCCCGGGACCGGGACCGGCTGCGTGAGCAGGTCCTGAACGGGCTCGGCTGGCGGCTCCACCGCATCTGGGGCACCGACTGGTACCGGGGTCGCGCGGCCGCTGAACTGCGGTTGCGGGAGGCGGTCGAGCAGGCGATCGCCCAGGGGCCACTCGCCCCGTCGTCCCTCCCGGTGCCGGCCGCACCGTCCTCGTCCTCCGGGGAAGGGCCGTCCGCCGGGGAACGGACCGACGTACCGCACGCGCGTGAGGCGGCCGACGGCACGGGGGCACGGGCGGCCGCGCCGCCCCGGCCGCGGACGCCGGAACGCGCGGAGCCGGCGTACGAACGGGTGCCGATCGGTGGCGCCGAACGCGAGTGGAGCACCCCGTACCGGACCGCGGCGGTCGTGGTGCGGCCGGGCCACGAGCTGCACACGACGGAGGCCCGTCCGGCGCTGCGCAGGCTGCTGGCACAGGTCATCGAGATCGAGGGGCCCATCCACGAGGACCTGCTGGTGCAGCGGGCCCGCGAGGCCTGGGGCGTCGCCAGGGCGGGCAGCCGCATCCGGGACAACGTACGGGCGGTGGCGCGCACGCTCGTCTCCTCGGGGCTCGTCGCCGTGGACGGGGCGTTCTTCGACCGGCAGGGCCACGACGTCGTCGGCGCCCGTTGTCCGGAGGACGGCGACACGGTCCGCAAGATCCTGCACATCGCCCCCGCCGAGCGGTACGTGGCGCTGTGCGAGCTGGCCGCCGAGTGTCCCGGGATGACGGAGGACGAACTGATCAAGCAGGCCTGCGAGTTCTTCGGCTGGCGCCGTACGGGCAAGGACATCCGCGACTGCCTGGCGGCCGACATCACGGAACTGCGCCGGCAGGGTCGGCTGGAGGGCGGCCGGGACCGCATCAGCTCGGCCCGCTGAGGGACGCGTCCTCCGGCCGGGCCGGGCCGAGTTCGTGAGGGCTCGGTCGGCGGGCGGGACCGTGTACGAAACGGGGGCGGCAAGGTCCATGGACCCTGTCGCCCCCGTTCAGCCGTTCGGGCCGTCCGTCGTCAGGCGGACGCCGGTGGGTACAGCGAGCGTGGCAGCTGGGACGCCGCCGGGGCGTCCAGGAGCCACAGGGTGCGGGAGCGGCCGTACGCGCCGGCGGCGGGGGCCTGGATCTCGCCCGCGCCGGACAGGGCGATGGCGGCCGCCTCGGCCTTGTCCTCGCCCGCCGCGAGCAGCCACACCTCGCGGGCGGAGCGGATCGCGGGCAGGGTCAGCGAGATCCGGGTCGGCGGCGGCTTGGGCGCGCCGTGCACGCCGACCACCGTCCGCTCCGTCTCCCGCACCGCGGGCAGCTCCGGGAAGAGCGAGGCCACGTGGGTGTCGGGGCCGACCCCCAGCATGAGCACGTCGAAGGCGGGGACCGGGCCGTGGTTCTCCGGCCCGGCGGCCTTCGCGAGCTCCGCCGCGTACGACTCCGCCGCCGCCTCGACGTCGGCGCCGTAGGGCCCGTCGGACGCGGGCATCGTGTGCACCCGCGCCGGGTCCAGCGGCACCGCGTCGAGCAGGGCCGCGCGGGCCTGCGTGTCGTTGCGGTCGGGGTCGCCCTCGGGGAGGTACCGCTCGTCGCCCCACCACAGGTCCAGACGCGCCCAGTCGACGGCGTCCCGGGCGGGCGCGGACGCGAGCGCCGCGAGGAGCCCGTTGCCGTTGCGCCCGCCGGTGAGCACGATCGAGGCGGAGCCGCGCGAGGCCTGCGCGTCCACGATCTTCGTGATCAGCCGTGCCGCCGCGGCCTGGGCCATCAGTTCCTTGTCGCGGTGGACGACGAGCTGCGGAGTGTTCACTCGGCGGCCGCCTTGTCCGCCGCCTTCTTGGCGAGCGTCTCGGCCACCCCGGCGGGGGAGTCCTTGGCGACCGGGGCCGCCTTCGTGGCGGTCGCGGTACCGCCCGAGGACCCGGACCCGGCGGTGTCCGCCGGGGCGTTCAGCCGGTCCACGCCGAAGCGCAGCGCCGAGGCGTAGGTGTCGTCCGGGTCGAGGCGGCGCAGCTCCTCCGCCATCAGCTCGGCCGTGTCCCGGCGCTTGAGCGCCACGGCGCGGTCGGGCTGACCCTGGATGGACAGCGTGGCGAGGGTGCCGTCCGCGCGGTCCAGGACGATCGGGCCGCAGCTCGTGTCCAGCCGGACCGCGGTGAGGCCGGGGCCCGAGGACAGCGACCGCTTGACGGGGACCTCGAGGCGGTCCGCGAGCCACATCGCGAGCAGCTCGCAGCTCGGGTTGAACTCCTCGCCCTCCACCTCGACCGCGTCCACGTCGCAGGCGACCTGGTCCAGGGCCGCGGCCAGCATCGAGCGCCAGGGCGTGATGCGGGTCCACGACAGGTCCGTGTCGCCCGGGGTGTAGGCCTCGGCGCGGGCGTTGAGCTCCCGTACCGGGGCCTCGGCGGCGTAGGTGTCGGTCACCCGGCGCTGCGCGAGGGCGCCGAGCGGGTCCTTCGCCGGGTCGAGCGGCGCGTTCACCGGCCACCAGACGACGACGGGCGCGTCGGGCAGCAGCAGCGGCAGGACGACCGACTGGGCGTGGTTGATGACCTCGCCGTACAGGCGCAGCACCACCGTCTCGCCGGTGCCCGCCTCCGCCCCGAGCCGCACCTCGGCGTCGAGCCGCGACGTCGTGCGGTCGCGGGGGGAGCGGGAGACGCGCTTGATGACCACGAGGGTGCGCGAGGGGTGCTCGCGCGAGGCCTCGTTCGCGGCCTTCAGGGCGTCGTAGGCGTTCTCCTCGTCGGTGACGATGACGAGGGTGAGCACCATGCCGACGGCGGGCGTGCCGATGGCGCGGCGGCCCTGGACGAGGGCCTTGTTGACCTTGCTGGCCGTGGTGTCCGTGAGATCGGTCTTCATGGGCGACGCCAGCTCCGTCCGTCTCGTTCGAGCATCTCGTCGGCCTCGACGGGTCCCCAGGTGCCCGAGGGGTACTGCGCGGGCTTGCCGTGCTTGTCCCAGTACTGCTCGATCGGGTCGAGGATCTTCCAGGACAGCTCGACCTCCTCGGTGCGCGGGAAGAGGTTCGAGTCACCGAGCAGCACGTCGAGGATCAGACGCTCGTACGCCTCCGGGCTCGACTCCGTGAAGGACTCGCCGTAGGCGAAGTCCATCGAGACGTCCCGGATCTCCATGGAGGTGCCGGGCACCTTGGAACCGAAGCGGACTGTGACGCCCTCGTCGGGCTGGACGCGGAACACGATCGCGTTCTGGCCCAGCTCCTCCGTCGCCGTGTGGTCGAAGGGGGAGTGCGGGGCGCGCTGGAAGACGACCGCGATCTCGGTGACGCGGCGGCCGAGCCGCTTGCCGGTGCGCAGGTAGAACGGGACGCCCGCCCAGCGGCGGTTGTCCACCTCCACCTTGATCGCGGCGAAGGTGTCGGTCTTCGACTTGGGGTCGATACCGTCCTCCTGGAGGTAGCCGACGACCTTCTCGCCGCCCTGCCACCCCGCCGCGTACTGGCCGCGGACCGTGCTCTTGCCCAGGTCCTTCGGCAGCCTGGTCGCGCCGAGCACCTTGGTCTTCTCCGCCGCGAGCGCGTCCGCGTCGAAGGAGGAGGGCTCCTCCATCGCGGTCAGCGCCATGAGCTGGAGCAGGTGGTTCTGGATGACGTCACGGGCGGCGCCGATGCCGTCGTAGTAGCCGGCGCGGCCGCCGATGCCGATGTCCTCGGCCATCGTGATCTGGACGTGGTCGACGAACGACCGGTTCCAGATCGGCTCGAACATCGTGTTGGCGAAGCGCAGCGCCAGGATGTTCTGGACGGTCTCCTTGCCCAGGTAGTGGTCGATGCGGAAGACCTGGTCCGGGGCGAAGACCTCGTGCACGATCGCGTTGAGCTCCTCGGCCGACTTGAGGTCGTGGCCGAAGGGCTTCTCGATGACCGCGCGGCGCCAGGAGCCGCCCGACTGGTCCGCCAGCTTGTGCTTCTTGAGCTGCTGGATGACCACCGGGAACGCGGACGGCGGCACGGACAGGTAGAAGGCGAAGTTGCCGCCCGTGCCCTGGGCCTTGTCCAGCTCCTCGATGGTGGAGCGCAGCCGGTCGAAGGCGTCGTCGTCGTCGAAGGTGCCCTGGACGAAGCGCATGCCCTGGACGAGCTGCTGCCAGACCTCCTCGCGGAAGGGCGTGCGGGCGTGCTCCTTGACCGCGTCGTGGACCTCCTGGGCGAAGTCCTCGTGGGCCCACTCGCGGCGGGCGAACCCGACGAGCGAGAAGCCCGGCGGAAGGAGACCCCGGTTGGCGAGGTCGTACACCGCGGGCATCAGCTTTTTACGTGACAAATCGCCCGTGACGCCGAAGATGACCAGGCCCGACGGCCCCGCGATACGCGGGAGCCGTCGGTCTGCGGGGTCACGCAGCGGGTTGCTGCTCGACAAGGTTTCAGCCCTCCGAAGGGGCGAGGCGCTGGAGCTCCGCCTCGGTCGACTTGAGCAGGTCGTTCCAGGCGGACTCGAACTTCTCGACGCCCTCGTCCTCGAGGAGCTGGACCACGTCGTCGTAGGAGATCCCGAGCTTCTCGACGGCGTCGAGCTCGGCGCGGGAGCGCTCGTACGTGCCGGCGATGGTGTTGCCGGTGATCTGCCCGTGGTCCTCGGTGGCCTCCAGGGTGGCCTCCGGCATGGTGTTCACGGTGTTCGGCGCGACCAGCTCGTCGACGTACAGGGTGTCCTTGTACGCCGGGTCCTTGACGCCGGTCGAGGCCCACAGCGGGCGCTGCTTGTTGGCCTGCGCCCGGTCGAGGACGCCCCAGCGGTCGCCGGAGAAGACCTCTTCGTACGCCTGGTACGCGAGCCGGGCGTTGGCGACGCCCGCCTTGCCGCGGGCGGCCTTGGCCTCGGGGGTGCCCAGGGCGTCGAGCCGCTTGTCGATCTCGGTGTCCACACGGGACACGAAGAAGGACGCCACGGAGTGGATCTTCGAGAGGTCCAGGCCGCGCTCCTTGGCCTTCTCCAGGCCGGCGAGGAACGCCTCCATGACCTCGCGGTAGCGCTCCAGCGAGAAGATCAGCGTGACGTTGACGCTGATGCCGAGGCCGATGACCTCGGTGATCGCCGGCAGACCCGCCTTGGTGGCCGGGATCTTGATGAGGGTGTTGGGGCGGTCGACCAGCCAGGCGAGCTGCTTGGCCTCGGCGATGGTCGCCTCGGTGTTGTGCGCCAGACGCGGGTCGACCTCGATCGACACACGGCCGTCCTGGCCCTCGGTGGCGTCGAAGACGGGGCGCAGGATGTCGGCGGCGTCGCGGACGTCCGCCGTGGTGATCATGCGCAGGGCCTCTTCGACCGTGACCTTGCGGGCCGCCAGCTCGGTGACCTGCTGCTCGTAGCCGTCTCCGCTGCTGATCGCCTTCTGGAAGATCGACGGGTTGGTGGTGACGCCCACGACGTGCTGCTGGTCGATCAGCTCGGCAAGGTTGCCGGACGTGATCCGCTTGCGCGACAGGTCGTCCAGCCAGATCGCGACGCCTTCCTCGGAGAGGCGCTTGAGTGCGTCTGTCATGGAAATTGCATCTCCTACGTGTCGTATGTCGGCGTCAGCGCTGGGCTGCGGCGATCGATTCCCGGGCGGCTTCCGCGACGTTCTCGGCAGTGAAACCGAATTCGCGGAAGAGCACCTTGCCGTCGGCCGAAGCACCGAAGTGCTCCAGCGAAACAATGCGTCCGGCGTCCCCGACGAACCGGTGCCAGGTGAGACCGATTCCGGCCTCGACCGAGACACGGGCCTTCACCGACGGCGGCAGGACGCTGTCCCGGTACCCCTGGTCCTGCTCGTCGAACCACTCCACACACGGCATGGACACGACCCGCGTGGGGATGCCCGCGGCCTGGAGCTGCTCACGCGCCTCGACGGCCACGTGCACCTCGGAGCCGGTGCCGATCAGGATGACCTCGGGCGCGCCGCCCTCGGCCTCGAACAGCACGTAACCGCCCTTGGCGGCGTCCTCGTTCGCCTCGTACGTCGGCACACCCTGACGGGTGAGCGCGAGACCGTGCGGGGCGCCCTTGCCGAACACCTTGGTGTAGCGCTTGAGGATCTCGCGCCAGGCGATGGCCGTCTCGTTGGCGTCCGCGGGACGGACGACGTTCAGGCCCGGGATGGCGCGCAGCGAGGCCAGGTGCTCGACCGGCTGGTGCGTCGGACCGTCCTCGCCGAGGCCGATCGAGTCGTGCGTCCACACGTACGTCACCGGCAGGTGCATCAGCGCCGACAGGCGGACCGAGTTGCGCATGTAGTCGGAGAACACCAGGAAGGTGCCGCCGTAGATGCGCGTGTTGCCGTGCAGCGCGATGCCGTTCATCTCCGCGGCCATGGAGTGCTCGCGGATGCCGAAGTGGATCGTGCGGCCGTACGGGTTCGCCTCCGGCAGCGGGTTGTCCGCCGGGAGGAAGGACGACGTCTTGTCGATCGTCGTGTTGTTCGAGCCGGCGAGGTCGGCGGAGCCGCCCCACAGCTCGGGGATGACCGCGCCGAGGGCCTGCAGCACCTTGCCGGACGCGGCGCGCGTGGCGACACCCGTGCCCGCCTCGAAGACGGGGAGCTTCTCCTCCCAGCCGCTCGGCAGCTCGGTCGCCGCGATGCGGTCGTACTCCGCCGCGCGCTCCGGGTTGGCGGTACGCCAGGCGGCGTAGCCCTTGTCCCACTCGGCCTTGGCCTGGACACCCCGGTCCAGGGCCTGACGGGTGTGGGCCAGCACCTCGGCGGCGACGTCGAAGGACTTCTCCGGGTCGAAGCCGAGGACGCGCTTGGTGGCCGCGACCTCGTCGTCGCCGAGCGCCGAGCCGTGGGCGGCCTCGGTGTTCTGCGCGTTGGGGGCGGGCCAGGCGATGATCGAGCGCATCGCGATGAAGGACGGCTTGTCCGTCACCTTCTTCGCGGCCTCGATCGCGTTGTAGATGGCGTGCGGGTCGAGGTCGCCGTCCGGCTTCGGGGCGATCCGCTGCACGTGCCAGCCGTACGCCTCGTAGCGCTTGACCGTGTCCTCGGAGACCGCCGTCTCGGTGTCGCCCTCGATCGAGATGTGGTTGTCGTCCCACAGCAGGATCAGGTTGCCGAGCTGCTGGTGCCCGGCCATGGAGGAGGCCTCCGCGGAGATGCCCTCCTGGAGGCAGCCGTCACCGGCGATCGCGTAGATGAAGTGGTCGAACGGCGACTCGCCCTGCGGCGCCTCGGGGTCGAACAGACCACGCTCGTAGCGGGCGGCCATCGCCATGCCCACCGCGTTGGCGACACCCTGGCCGAGCGGACCGGTCGTGGTCTCCACGCCTGGGGTGTGCCCGTACTCGGGGTGTCCGGGGGTCCTGCTGCCCCAGGTCCTGAAGGACTCCAGGTCGTCCAGCTCCAGGCCGAAGCCGGCCAGGTAGAGCTGGGTGTAGAGGGTCAGGGACGAATGGCCGGCGGACAGCACGAAGCGGTCGCGTCCTACCCAGTCGGTGTCCGCCGGGTCGTGCCGCATCACCTTCTGGAAGAGGGTGTAGGCGGCGGGCGCCAGGCTCATGGCCGTACCGGGATGGCCGTTGCCGACCTTCTGTACGGCATCGGCGGCCAGGACGCGGGCGGTGTCCACGGCCCGCTGGTCCAGCTCGGTCCACTCGAGGTCTGTGGTGGTCGGCTTGGTGCTCACCCTGGGTCAGGGCTCCTCTCCACATGTCACACATGTCGAAATGCCGGTGCACTGGGCGCCCCGGCCGTTGTCGAGCCTACCCCCGTGAGTACGCGCGTTTTTTCGAGTCATTCCAGACTGCCGGGACTCGCCGGGATCCGCCTCCCGACTGGGTCGTTCCGTGTTCGGCACATGAATACGGAGCCGCTCGTCCGAGTGCTCAATCGAGTCTCGGTCAGCTCTTCCAGCCGCACTCCTCAACACGGGCCCACCCCCGCGAATGCCGGGGTCTGGGCAACGTCTACAGTGGCGTGGTACGCGCGGGCCTTTACGGGGATTTCATCCGGGGGCTCGCTGGGATGTCTCTGTCAGGGGTGTGCGTGACGGCCGTCGAATCCCGTCCTGCGGGTGTTCTCGGGACGAGCAGCAGCCGAGGCCAGCGGCCGTTCGGGGCCCGTCTCAAGGCGTTCGTGGCGCTGACCAAGCCGCGGATCATCGAGCTGCTGCTGATCACCACCGTTCCGGTGATGTTTCTGGCCCAGCAGGGTGTGCCCGATCTGAAGCTGGTGCTCCTCACCTGCCTGGGCGGTTATCTGTCCGCGGGCGGCGCCAACGCGCTCAACATGTACATCGACCGCGACATCGACGCCCTCATGGAGCGCACCTCGCAGCGTCCGCTCGTCACGGGGATGGTCAGCCCCCGTGAGTGCCTCGCCTTCGGCATCACGCTGGCGGTCGTGTCGACCCTGCTGTTCGGTCTGGCCGTCAACTGGCTGTCCGCCTGGCTGTCGCTCGGGGCGCTCCTCTTCTACGTCGTCGTCTACACGATGATCCTCAAACGGCGTACCTCGCAGAACATCGTGTGGGGCGGCATCGCCGGCTGTCTGCCCGTGCTCATCGGCTGGTCGTCCGTCACGAACTCCATGTCGTGGGCGCCGGTCATCCTCTTCCTCGTCATGTTCTTCTGGACGCCGCCGCACTACTGGCCGCTGTCCATGAAGGTGCGCGAGGACTACGCGCGCGTGGGCGTGCCGATGCTGCCGGTCGTCGCGAGCAACAAGGTGGTCGCCCGCCAGATCGTCATCTACAGCTGGGTGATGGTCGCGGTCTCGCTGCTGCTCACCCCGCTCGGGTACACGGGCTGGTTCTACACCGCCGTCGCGCTCGCCGCGGGCGGGTTCTGGCTGTGGGAGGCGCACGGCCTGCAGAACCGTGCCAAGGCCGAGGTCACGGGCGGCAAGCTCAAGGAGATGCGGCTGTTCCACTGGTCGATCACCTACGTGTCGATCCTCTTCGTGGCCGTCGCGGTGGACCCCTTCCTGCGCTAGGGCGCGCTGGAGCTGCCCGGAGACGTGAACGGGAGGGGTGCGTGGTCAAGGCCACGCACCCCTCCCGTCGCCGTTCGATCTACCCGTCGGTAGCATCCTGGCCATGGCAGACACCCAGCAGATCGACGAGACCCCCGGCACCGTCCAGGACCCGAAGGCCGAACGCGCCGCCGCGAAGCTCGCGCAGCGCATCACCGCCTTCTCCAAGGCACACGGCGGGGTCGAGGCCCAGGTGGCGTACATCGGAGAGCGCGGCGCCCGCATCGTCCTCGTCGGCGAGGACGGCGGCTGGGGCGACCTCGTGGCGACGAGCTACGAGATCGCCGAGAAGGCCGTGACGAAGGCCGGCGTCACCGTCCACGAGGCGTTCGACGGCGAGTTCGCGGCCAAGGTCAAGACGGGTCCGTACGAGTGGAAGCGCATGGCCGGCATCCAGCTCGGCGGCCGGGCGAACGACTGACACGTCACCCGTCGCACGGACGGCCGACAATCGTCGGCTGTTCGCACGGGGTGTGCGCGACCAACACCTGACACCCGGCTCAGCCGTTAGGACCTGAAAAGCCACGGTCCATTCGCGGGGAGTCCGGATGATCGAAACGCCGTCCCTGGTGGACCAGTACTGCCACGGCGTACTGCGCACGGAGCTGGGCCTCGGCACGTTCGAGGCCCACCTCGCCAGGACCGAGGGGCCGCCGGCCGCGGGCACCACCCTCTTCGACACCCAGACCGGCTTCGCGGTACGACGCTGGTGCCCGCCCCTGCTCGGACTCGAACCGCACTGCACGCCCGCCCGCTATCTGGCCCGGCGCCGCGAACTCGGCGTCCTGGAGACGGGCCGCAGACTGCTGCGCGGCAGCGGCATCACCACGTATCTCGTCGACACCGGGCTGCCCGGCGATCTGACCGGGCCCGGCGAGATGGCCTCCACGGGAGGAGCCAGGGCCCACGAGATCGTCCGTCTGGAGCTCCTCGCCGAACAGGTCGCCGACACCTCGGGAACCGTCGAGGCCTTTCTCGCCAATCTCGCCGAATCCGTCCACGGGGCCGCCGCGACCGCCGTGGCCTTCACCTCCGTGGCGGGCGTGCGGCACGGGCTGGCCCTCGCGCCCGAACCGCCCGGACCCGGCGAGGTACGGGGCGCGGCGGGCCGCTGGCTCGCCGGCCGCCGGGTGGGCGGCACGCTCACCGACCCCGTCCTGCTCCGCCATCTGCTGTGGATCGCGGTCGCCTCGGGCCTGCCCCTGCAACTGCACGCGGGACTCGGCGACCCCGGACAGCGCATCGACCGCACCGACCCCGTGCTGCTCACCGACTTCGCCCGCGCCACGGCCGGCCTCGGCACCGACCTGGTCCTGCTGCACGGCTATCCCTACCAGCGGCACGCGGCCCATCTCGCGGGGGTCTTCCCGCACGTCTACGCCGATCTGGGCGCCGCCCTGGTGCGCACCGGGGCCCGGTCGGCCGCCGTCCTCGCCGAGATCCTGGAGCTGGCCCCCTTCGGCAAGCTCCTCTTCTCCAGCGGAGCGCAGGGACTCCCCGAACTCCATGTGGTCGGGGCACGCCTCTTCCGCGAGGCGCTGGCACGGGTGCTCGGCAACTGGGTCGCCGAAGGGGCCTGGTCGTTGGCGGACGCGCAGCGGGTCGCGGCCCTGATCGCGGCGGGCAACGCCCGGCGGGTGTACGGGCTGGAGTGAGCGCGGGGGCGCCCAGTGCTCCCTGCTGGACGCCGCGCGCCGATGGCGGCCCGGGAAGGGCTACGCGCGGGTGAGGGCCGACGTCGTCGCGGGACCCGGCAGATCGGTCACGGCCTCCGGGCGCTCACGCAGGGACAGCAGCACGCGCAGGACCCCGATCCACACCAGGCAGGAGCCGAGCATGTGCAGGGCGACCAGGGCCTCGGGCAGGTCCGTGAAGTACTGGACGTAGCCGAGGACGCCCTGGGACAGGAGGATCAGGAACAGGTCGCGGGTGCGCCGCAGCGGACCCTGGGGGGCGTCCACCGCCTTCAGGACGAACCACAGGGCGAAGGTCAGCGTCACGACGATCCAGGCCAGCACCGCGTGCAGCTTGGCGATGTTCTCCCAGCTCACGGGGATGCGCTCGACCTCGCTCGAATCACCCGCGTGCGGCCCGGCACCGGTGACGACCGTCCCCACCGCGATCAGCAGGACCGAGGCGGCGACCAGGAACCACACGAGCTGCTGCACCGACTTGCCGACCAGCGGACGCGGGGCCCCGTCACCCTCGCGGGTGCGCTGCCACATGAGCGCGGCGACGGTGATGAGCGCCGTGGAGAGCAGGAAGTGGGCGGCGACCGTGTACGGGTTGAGGCCGACCAGCACGACGATCCCGCCGAGGACCGCGTTGCTCATGACGATCCAGAACTGGGCCCAGCCGAGCCGGGTGAGACCGCGCCGCCACGGCTTCCGCGAGCGCGCCGCGATGATCGCCCAGCCGACGGCGGCGCACAGCACGTACGTCAGCATGCGGTTGCCGAACTCGATGGCGCCGTGGAAGCCCATCGCGCTCGTCGCCGTGAGCGAGTCGTCGGTGCACTTGGGCCAGGTCGGGCAGCCGAGGCCGGAGCCGGTGAGCCGCACGGCACCGCCGGTGACCACGATGACCACCGCCATGACGAGCGCGGAGAGGGCCGCGCGCTGCACCGTCCGCGAGGTCGGGGTCCAGCGTTCGGCGATGAAGGCGAGCGGGTTGCGCACCGCGCTGAGGGCGTCGGCTCGGGTCAGGTTCTGCACGCGCACCATCGTAGGGGCCCGCTTGTGCACGCTTTCACGAGGGTCGGCCCCTGGAGGGGAGGATTCCGTCACTCCCAGCGGAAGAACCGGCCGGCCGCGCCGAGGCCCACGACCGTCCAGACCGCCAGGATCCCCAGATCGCCCCAGGGCATCTGGGCACCGTGCTGGAGGACGTCGCGCAGCCCGTCCGAGAGCGCCGTGATGGGCAGCAGACCGAGCACGTCCTGGACACCCGCGGGGAACTTGTCCAGCGGCACGATCACCCCGCCGCCGACCAGGAGCAGCAGGAAGACGAGGTTGGCGGCGGCCAGCGTGGCCTCGGCCTTGAGCGTGCCCGCCATGAGCAGCCCGAGCCCGGAGAAGGCGGCCGTGCCGAGGACCAGCAGGAGCAGCACGGCGAACGGGTTGCCGTGCGGCGACCAGCCCAGCGCGAACGCGATCGCGGTGAGCAGGATCACCTGAAGGATCTCGGTGACCAGGACCGACAGCGTCTTCGCGGTCATCAGCCCCCAGCGGGGGAGCGGGGAGGCCGCGAGCCGCTTGAGGACGCCGTAGCGGCGCTCGAAGCCGGTGGCGATGGCCTGGCCGGTGAACGCCGTCGACATCACGGCCAGCGCCAGGATGCCGGGCGCCAGGAAGTCGACCGCCTCGCCCGGACCCGTGTCGATGATGTCGGCCGAGCTGAACAGGACCAGCAGCAGCGTCGGGATCACGACCGTGAGGAGGAGCTGCTCGCCGTTGCGGAGCAGCATCCTCGTCTCCAGCGCGGCCTGCGCGCCGATCATGCGCCGCAGCGGGGCGGCGCCGGGCCTCGGGCTGTACGTGCCGGCGGCGGTCGCGGAAACGGCCCCCTGCCGGTCGGCTCCAAGCTGTGCCTGGCTCATGAACGCAGCTCCTTGCCGGTCAATTCGAGGAAGACGTCTTCGAGGGTGTGGCGTTCGACCGAGATCTTCTCCGGCATCACGCCGTGCTGGGCGCACCAGGACGTCACGGTCGCCAGCAGTTGCGGATCGACCTTGCCGCCGATCCGGTAGGCCCCGGGCGTCAGCTCGGCCGCGGTGCAGTCCGCGGGCAGGGCCTTGAGCAGGGAGGCCACGTCCAGGCCCGGGCGGCCGGTGAAGCGCAGGGTGTTCTCGGCGCCGCCGCGGCACAGCTCCTCGGGGGAGCCCTGGGCGACGACCCGGCCGGCGTCGATGATCGCGACGTCGTCGGCGAGCTGCTCGGCCTCGTCCATGTGGTGGGTGGTGAGGATCACGGAGACACCGTCGGCGCGCAGGTCGCGGACCAGGTCCCAGGTCGCGTGCCGGGCCTGCGGGTCGAGGCCGGCGGTCGGCTCGTCCAGGAAGACCAGCTCGGGGCGGCCGACGACCGCCATGGCGAGCGCGAGGCGCTGCTGCTGGCCGCCCGAGAGCCGCCGGTAGGTCGTGCGGCCGCAGCCCTCCAGGCCGAGCCGCTCGATCAGCGCGTCCACGTCCAGGGGATGGGCGTGCAGCTTCGCGACATGGCGGAGCATCTCGTCCGCGCGGGCGCCCGAGTAGACGCCGCCGGACTGGAGCATCACGCCGATGCGGGTGTGCAGCTCGCCGGACTGTCTCGCCGGGTCGAGGCCGAGGACGCGCACCGTGCCGGAGTCCGGCTTCCGGTATCCCTCGCAGGTCTCGACCGTGGTCGTCTTGCCGGCGCCGTTGGGTCCCAGTACGGCGGTGATGCCCGCCGCGGCCACCAGGTCGAGGCCGTCCACCGCGGTCTTCGTTCCGTACCGCTTCACCAGGGCCTGGACCTGGACCACGGGCTCGCTTCGCATGAGGAGCAAGTCTAGGGACGTCTCGGCGGCCCGGAACCGCCGGGGGCGGCGGCGGTCTCCACGGCCAGGTCCCGGGGCCGGTGCATGGGAAGCCACCGCTCCGCGTACGCCACCGCGTCGGCCACCGGGAAGAGCCGCGCCCGGGCCGCGCCCACCGTCCCCCGTACGACGGGACGGTCCCGCTCGAAGTCGGAGCCCAGCTCCTCGAACATGTCGGAGGTGATCGACACCTCCCGGACCGTCTCCCAGCCCGTGGGGGAGGGCCGTCCGACCTCCACGACGGGCGAGGGGACGCGGTACTCGGCCAGGTGGAAGCTGGTGCACGCGTCGTACCCGGCGCCGAGCAGCAGGACGCGGGCGCCGCCGGCCTCCAGCCGCGCCAGCGGGCTGCGCTCACCGAGCCGGCAGTCCGGCGCGTGCCCGCCGACGACCGCGGCCGCGGCCGGGCCCAGCGCCGCGAACGAGGTCTCCGGGTGCGCGCTGCGCAGGGCGCCGGGCCAGGTGCGGACGGTCTCGGGTATCACGCCGACGCCGCGGGAGGGCGTCACGCGGGGGTCGTAGGCGGGCATGGTCGCCCGGATGGCCGACCACCACTCCTCGGGAACCGGAGGGCGGCTCCACAGCGCGGGGTCGGAGAGGTCGCCGGACTGGGTCGGGACCACCAGAGTGCCCTCGGGACCGAGCACGTCGAGCAGTCCCTGGACGACGGCCACGGCGCCTCCGTTGACCCAGCCGAGGGCACTGAGCGAGGAGTGCACGAGCAGTGTTTCCCCTGGTCGCACGCCGAGCGTACGCAGGTCCGCGGCGAGGGTGCCGCGGGTCACGAGTGGGCCGGTCGGAGGGGGTGTCGGCATGGTCCGGGAGTCTTGCCGAGAGACCGCGCCGACGCCACCGAATTGATCGATCAAAGATCGTTTGCCCAGGTCACCTTAGGTATACCTAAGTGATGCAGCGCACCGCCCGCTCCGGAGGGCGCGGCTTGTCAGGCCCTGAGGAATTACGCAACAATGGTGTTGTGAAAAACGTTGGCGAGGCTCGGGAGACCCCCACGGGGGCCCCGCAGGAGGAACTCGCGACCGGTGAGCGCTCGACGCGCAACCGGGTCGTGCGCTCCATCCTGGACCACGGCCCGTCGACCGTCGCCGACCTGGCGGGCCGACTGGGCCTGACCCAGGCCGCCGTGCGCCGCCATCTGGACGCGCTGGTCGCCGACGACGTCGTGGAAGCACGTGAGCAGCGGGTCTACGGAGCGCGCACGCGCGGCCGCCCCGCCAAGGTGTTCGCCCTGACCGACTGCGGCCGGGACGCCTTCGACCAGTCCTACGACAAGCTCGCCGAGGACGCCCTGCGCTGGATCGCCGAGCGCGAGGGCGGGGACGAGGCGATCCTGTCCTTCGCCCGTGCCCGGATCGCCGCTCAGGCCGGGGCGTACCGCGAGGCCGTCGAGGCCGCGACCCCCGAGGAACGCACGGAAGCCCTGGCGAAGGCCCTCAGCAAGGACGGGTACGCTGCCACGGCGCGCAGCGCACCGGTCGGCGAGCAGCTCTGCCAGCACCACTGCCCGGTCGCGCATGTCGCCGAGCGGTTCCCGCAGCTCTGCGAGGCGGAGACGGAGTTCTTCTCCCAGCTTCTCGGCACACATGTCCAGCGACTGGCCACCATCGCCCACGGCGACGGGGTGTGCACGACGTTCATCCCCAAGATTTCGCACGACACTCATAACGCATCCGCAAGCACCGCCGGGAGGAACCCCGCATGACGCTCCCCATCGAGGAGACTGCCCACCCTGAGCTCGAGGGTCTGGGCACGTACGAATACGGCTGGGCCGACTCCGACGTGGCCGGTGCCTCCGCCAAGCGCGGCATCAACGAGGGCGTCGTCCGCGACATCTCCGCGAAGAAGAGCGAGCCGGAGTGGATGACCAAGCTCCGCCTGAAGGGCCTGCGCCTCTTCGAGAAGAAGCCCATGCCCAACTGGGGTTCCGACCTGTCGGGCATCGACTTCGACAACATCAAGTACTTCGTGCGCTCCACGGAGAAGCAGGCGGAGTCCTGGGAGGACCTGCCCGAGGACATCAAGAACACGTACGACAAGCTCGGCATCCCCGAGGCGGAGAAGCAGCGCCTCGTCGCCGGTGTCGCGGCCCAGTACGAGTCCGAGGTCGTCTACCACCAGATCCGTGAGGACCTGGAGGAGCAGGGCGTCATCTTCCTGGACACCGACACCGCCCTCAAGGAGCACCCGGAGCTCTTCAAGGAGTACTTCGGCACGGTCATCCCGGTCGGCGACAACAAGTTCGCGTCGCTGAACACCGCGGTGTGGTCCGGCGGCTCCTTCATCTACGTGCCGAAGGGCGTGCACGTCGAGATCCCGCTCCAGGCCTACTTCCGTATCAACACGGAGAACATGGGCCAGTTCGAGCGGACGCTGATCATCGTCGACGAGGACGCCTACGTCCACTACGTCGAGGGCTGCACGGCGCCGATCTACAAGTCGGACTCCCTGCACTCCGCGGTCGTCGAGATCATCGTGAAGAAGGGCGCCCGCTGCCGTTACACGACCATCCAGAACTGGTCGAACAACGTCTACAACCTGGTCACCAAGCGCGCCGTGGCGTACGAGGGCGCGACCATGGAGTGGATCGACGGCAACATCGGCTCCAAGGTCACCATGAAGTACCCGGCCGTCTACCTGATGGGCGAGCACGCCAAGGGCGAGACCCTGTCCATCGCCTTCGCGGGCGAGGGCCAGCACCAGGACGCCGGCTCCAAGATGGTCCACATGGCGCCGAACACCTCCTCGAACATCGTGTCGAAGTCGGTGGCGCGCGGTGGCGGCCGTACGTCCTACCGCGGTCTCGTCGAGATCGGCGAGGGCGCCCACGGCTCCAAGTCGAACGTCCTGTGCGACGCGCTGCTCGTCGACACCATCTCCCGCTCGGACACGTACCCGTACGTGGACGTCCGCGAGGACGACGTGTCCATGGGCCACGAGGCGACCGTCTCCAAGGTCTCCGAGGACCAGCTCTTCTACCTGATGAGCCGCGGTCTGACCGAGTTCGAGGCGATGGCCATGATCGTGCGCGGCTTCGTCGAGCCGATCGCCAAGGAACTGCCCATGGAATACGCCCTCGAGCTCAACCGGCTGATCGAGCTCCAGATGGAGGGCGCGGTCGGCTGACGCCGAACGCCACCCCCGTCAAGCCACTCACGTAAGAAAGCGAGCAGACCGACAGCCATGGCTGAGGCTCAGAACATCCCCGTGGGCTCCACCACCGCGGGCCAGATCGCGGTGGCCGCCGAGTCGACCGTCGCCACGCGCATGAGCGCGCCCCCGTCCTTCGACGTGGCGGACTTCCCCGTCCCCCACGGCCGCGAGGAGGAATGGCGGTTCACCCCGCTGGAGCGCCTGCGCGGGCTGCACGACGGCACCGCCGTCGCGACCGGCGAAGGCGTACGGGTCGACGTGCACGCCCCCGAGGGCGTCACCGTCGAGACGGTCGCCCGTGACGACGCGCGGATCGGCCGGGCCGGCACCCCCGTGGACCGTGTCGCCGCCCAGGCGTTCTCGGCCTTCGAGAAGGCCGGCGTCGTCACCGTCCCCAAGGAGACGGTGCTCACCGAGCCCATCCGGATCGCCGTGCACGGCGAGGGCGGTGTCGCCTACGGCCACCAGGTCATCGAGCTGGGAGCCTTCGCCGAGGCCGTCGTCGTCATCGACCACACCGGTGACGCGGTCCTGGCCGCCAACGTCGACTACGTCCTCGGCGACGGTGCCAAGCTGACCGTCGTCTCCGTCCAGGACTGGGACGACACGGCCGTCCACGTCGGCCAGCACAACGCGCTGATCGGCCGCGACGCCACCTTCAAGTCCTTCGTGGTCACCTTCGGCGGCGACGTCGTACGCCTCCACCCCCGCATCGCGTACGCGGGCACCGGCGGCGAGGCCGAGCTGTTCGGCCTGTACTTCACGGACGCCGGCCAGCACCAGGAGCACCGCCTCCTGGTCGACCACAACACCCCGCACTGCAAGTCCAACGTCATGTACAAGGGCGCGCTGCAGGGCGAGGGGGCGCACGCCGTCTGGATCGGCGACGTCCTCATCGAGGCCAAGGCCGAGGGCACGGACACCTACGAGATGAACCGCAACCTGGTTCTGACCGACGGTGCCCGCGTCGACTCCGTGCCGAACCTGGAGATCGAGACCGGTGAGATCGTCGGCGCCGGCCACGCCTCCGCGACCGGCCGCTTCGACGACGAGCAGCTCTTCTACCTGATGGCACGCGGCATCCCGGCCGACGAGGCCCGCCGTCTGGTGGTGCGCGGCTTCTTCGCCGAACTGGTCCAGCAGATCGGTGTCGACGACATCGAAGAACGTCTTCTCGTGAAGATCGACGAGGAGCTGGAGGCGTCGCTCTGATGCCCGGCACCTTCGTGCGCGCCTGTGGGCTGAGCGAGCTGGAGGAGAACACCCCGAAGCGGGTGGAACTCGACGGCACGCCGGTCTCGGTCGTGAAGACCGAGGGGGAGGTGTTCGCGATCAACGACATCTGCTCGCACGCGAACGTCTCGCTCTCCGAGGGCGAGGTGGAGGACTGCCAGATCGAATGCTGGCTGCACGGCTCCGCGTTCGACCTCCGCACCGGCAAGCCGTCCGGCCTTCCCGCGACGCGCCCCGTCCCCGTATACCCCGTTCAGATCGAAGGGGACGACGTGCTCGTCTCCCTCAACCAGGAGTCCTGAGGCAATCCATGGCAACGCTTGAAATCCACGACCTGCACGTCACCGTCGAGGCCGACAACGCCACGAAGGAGATCCTCAAGGGCGTCGACCTGACCGTGAAGCAGGGCGAGACGCACGCCATCATGGGCCCCAACGGCTCCGGCAAGTCGACCCTCGCCTACTCGCTCGCGGGCCACCCGAAGTACACGATCACCGGCGGCACCGTCACCCTCGACGGCGAGGACGTCCTGGAGATGTCCGTCGACGAGCGCGCCCGCGCCGGCCTGTTCCTCGCGATGCAGTACCCGGTCGAGATCCCCGGCGTCTCGGTCTCCAACTTCCTGCGCACCTCCGCCACCGCCGTGCGTGGCGAGGCCCCCAAGCTGCGCACCTGGGTGAAGGAGGTCAAGGAGACCATGGAGCGCCTCTCCATGGACCCCTCCTTCGCCGAGCGCAACGTCAACGAGGGCTTCTCCGGCGGTGAGAAGAAGCGCCACGAGATCCTTCAGCTCGAACTGCTCAAGCCGAAGATCGCGGTCCTCGACGAGACCGACTCCGGTCTGGACGTCGACGCCCTGCGCATCGTCTCCGAGGGCGTCAACCGCGTCCGCGAGACCGGCGAGGTGGGCACCCTGCTCATCACGCACTACACGCGCATCCTGCGCTACATCAAGCCCGACTTCGTCCACGTCTTCTCCGGCGGCCGCATCGTCGAGTCCGGCGGCGCCGAGCTCGCCGACAAGCTGGAGAACGAGGGTTACGAGTCGTACGCACTCGACGCGAAGGGTGGCGTATCCGCGTGACGCAGCTGCCGGGCCTCCTCGACACCGAGGCGATCCGCAAGGACTTCCCCATCCTGGATCGCCAGATCCACGACGGTAAGAAGCTGGTGTACCTGGACAACGCGGCGACCTCGCAGAAGCCGCGCCAGGTCCTGGACGCCCTGAACGAGTACTACGAGCGCTACAACGCCAACGTCCACCGCGGTGTGCATGTGCTCGCCGAGGAGGCCACGGCACTGTACGAAGGCGCGCGGGACAAGGTCGCCGCCTTCATCAACGCGCCGAGCCGCGACGAGGTGATCTTCACCAAGAACGCCTCCGAGTCGCTCAACCTCGTGGCCAACATGCTCGGTTGGGCCGATGAGCCCTACCGCGTGGACCACGAGACCGAGATCGTCATCACCGAGATGGAGCACCACTCCAACATCGTTCCGTGGCAGCTCCTGTCGCAGCGCACGGGTGCGAAGCTGAAGTGGTTCGGCCTCACCGACGACGGCCGTCTCGACCTGTCGAACATCGACGAGATCATCACGGAGAAGACGAAGATCGTCTCCTTCGTGCTGGTGTCGAACATCCTGGGCACCGTGAACCCGGTCGAGGCGATAGTGCGCCGCGCCCAGGAGGTCGGCGCCCTGGTCCTGATCGACGCGTCCCAGGCCGCGCCGCACATGCCGCTCGACGTGCAGGCCCTCCAGGCCGACTTCGTGGCCTTCACCGGCCACAAGATGTGCGGTCCGACGGGTATCGGCGTCCTGTGGGGCCGCCAGGAACTCCTGGAGGACCTCCCGCCGTTCCTCGGCGGCGGCGAGATGATCGAGACCGTGTCGATGCACTCGTCGACGTACGCTCCGGCGCCGCACAAGTTCGAGGCGGGCACCCCGCCGATCGCCCAGGCGGTCGGCCTCGGCGCGGCGATCGACTACCTGTCCTCGATCGGCATGGACAAGATCCTCGCCCACGAGCACGCGCTCACCGAGTACGCGGTGAAGCGGCTCGCGGAGGTCCCCGACCTCAGGATCATCGGCCCCACCACGGCCGAGGACCGCGGCGCGGCGATCTCGTTCACGCTCGGCGACATCCACCCGCACGACGTGGGCCAGGTTCTCGACGAGCAGGGCATCGCGGTCCGGGTCGGCCACCACTGCGCCCGTCCGGTCTGCCTGCGCTACGGAATTCCTGCGACCACGCGAGCGTCGTTCTATCTGTATTCCACGCCGTCGGAGATCGACGCTCTGGTCGACGGCCTGGAGCACGTACGGAACTTCTTCGGCTGAGGGGCTGGCTGGGAACGTGAAGCTGGATTCGATGTACCAGGAAGTCATCCTGGACCACTACAAGCACCCGCACGGGCGCGGTCTGAGGGACGGCGACGCCGAGGTGCACCACGTCAACCCCACGTGCGGTGACGAGATCACCCTGCGGGTGAAGTACGACGGCGAGCGGATCGAGGACATCTCGTACGAGGGTCAGGGCTGCTCGATCAGCCAGGCCTCGGCCTCCGTACTGAACGACCTCCTGGTCGGCAAGGACGTGTCCGACGCGCAGAAGATCCAGGAGACCTTCCTGGAACTGATGCAGTCCAAGGGCCGGATCGAGCCCGACGACGCGATGGAGGAGGTGCTGGAGGACGCGGTCGCGTTCGCCGGTGTCTCCAAGTACCCGGCCCGGGTCAAGTGCGCCCTCCTGAGCTGGATGGCGTGGAAGGACGCGACGGCCCAGGCTCTGGGCGAGAGCGCCGAGAGGAAGACGGCATGAGCGAGAACACTGTGACATCGGACGAGACCGCTGTGACCTCGGACGAGTCCGTGGTCGCGGAGGCCGCGGCCACCGCGGCACCGGGTACGAGCCTGACGGCGAAGCCGGCGTCGGAGGAAGAGGTCCGTGAGGCTCTCTACGATGTCGTCGATCCCGAGCTGGGCATCGACGTCGTCAACCTCGGCCTCATCTACGGCATCCACATCGACGACGCGAACATCGCGACGATCGACATGACGCTGACGTCCGCGGCCTGCCCGCTCACCGACGTCATCGAGGACCAGGCCAAGTCCGCCACGGACGGCCTCGTCAACGAACTGCGCATCAACTGGGTCTGGATGCCGCCGTGGGGCCCGGACAAGATCACGGACGACGGTCGCGAGCAGCTTCGCGCGCTCGGCTTCAACGTCTGATCTCTTCGCTCCGGGGCCTCGGCTCCCGAGCGGCACGGGGCGGCACGTTCGGGTGCCGCCCCGTCGCGTTTCCCCGCTGAGTGTCCGGTGCCCGGGCCGGGGGCCCACCGGCGTCGGTCTCAGGCCCAGCCCCGCACCAGACGGAACGCCGAGTCCTCCCCGTAGAGCCTGTCGCGCTCGTAACGCCCGAGGACGAGTTGGAAGTTGCGGTGCCGCAGGAAACGGCCCGGGTAGTTGACCGCTTCCAGCATGACGGCGCCCGAGCGGGAGGAGGCCCGGGGACAGAACGTGGCGTCCTCCCGGAAGAGGGCGGAGCCGTCGTCGCGGTCGGAGCGCAGGACGAAGTCGCGGTGGCGCAGGTAGGAGCCGTCGACGGTGGCGAAGGAGTAGCAGGAGGACTTCGCCAGCCCGGGCACCACCTTGAAGCTGGCGGCCCGCCGGGTCGCCGCCGAACTGCCCGAGTTCACCGGGTCGAGACGGACCTGACCGTCGCTCAGATGCCAGTACCGGTCCGGGTAGTTGACCGCCTCGACGGACTTCAGCCCCGAGGCCGGGCGGGGTGCGGAGGCGGTGCCGGACGCGCCGGGCGTCCTTCCCGCGCCGGGCGACCCCCCGGAACTCCCGTCCGAGGGCCCCGGCGACACGGAGGCGCTCGACGCGGAGTCCGGGGAGGCGGAGCGTGAAGTCCCCGCCGAGGACAGCGCGTTCTTGCCCGCGGGAGCGGTGGTCGTTCCCCCCGGGGCCGGGGCGCCGAGCAGGAAGGGGTTCGTCGTGTCGGACACGGTCCTGTTCCGCGCCCCGTTCGACGAGGCGTCGGAGGACGCCGCCTGTACGGAGACCACGGCTATGGCGGCGACGGTGACGGTGACCGCGAGCCCCGCGGCCAGCCACAGCCGGCGCATGCCCGGCAGCTTCTCCTCGTCCTCCGCCCGGACCGCCTCCCAAGGGGCCCGGGGCACGGGCACGAGATCGGCTGACACCGGGTAGGGCGTGCCGTGCGCGGTGGGGCGCCAGGGCACGATCTCCCTGGAGGGGACTGACCCGTCGGAACCGGATCCGGGCGGCACTTCAGGCATGCGCGTTCCTAGAGGGGGAGGGCGAGCGCGAGGGGCGAAGCGGGGTGCGGAGGGCGCGGCACACGAGGCGGGGCGGTCATGGAGACCCGGTGTGCGGCTGGTGAAACAGTAGTGGAGCCGGTGACTACCGAGCGGTCGTTTCCCGTGGCCGTGCAGGTATTTACGTGCGGCTCTTTTCGGGCAATCGCCTACAGAGGATGGGGAGTTGGGCCAGGTCGGCGCCCCCCGGGCGAGGTGCGAGGGCCGCGGGTCGCGGGGCGAGGGCGGCGAGCTGAGGGGTGAGGGGCGGTCGGACGGGAGCGGCCGCGGCGGAGCGGCCTGCCGGGTGTGGACACCACGTTCGTCGAGGCAGGGTGCGTCGGCGCAGGGTCGTCGCCACAGGGTTCCTCGCCGGGGAGCGTCCCCGCGGTGGCGGGGGTCACCGGTGTGCCTGATGGCCGGGGGGTCACCGGTGTGCCTGTTGGCCGGGCCTTCGTCGCCGGGGGAGACTGCCGTTCATGGCTGTCTCCCTGTACCAACTGGTCATCGACGCCCACGACCTGCCGGCGCTCGCCCGCTTCTGGTGCCAAGTCCTCGACTGGCGCGTCCTGTTCGAGGAGGACGACGAGATCGTCATCGGCTCCGACGCGCACGCGCTCCCGGGAATCTGCTTCGTGCCGGTCGGCGAGCGCAAGACCGTCAAGAACCGGCTGCACATCGATCTCACGCCGGACGACCGGGCCGCCGAGGTCGAGCGCATCCTCGCCCTCGGGGCGCGCCGGGTCGACGTGGGACAGGGCGAGGACGTCACCTGGACCGTCCTCGCCGACCCCGAGGGCAACGAGTTCTGCGTGCTGCGGCCGAAGAAGTCGCTACTCGACTGAGCCGGGCGTCCCGGGCCCGCCGGGTGTCCCGGGCCCGCCGGGTGTCCCGGGCCCGCCGGGCGCCTCCGCCACGGCGGACGCGCGGAACAGCACGTCCGCCAGGCCTTCCCGGCGGATGCGCTGGTCGATGTACAGCAGGCTGGTCACGAGCGGCATGAACACCAGGGAGAAGAGCTGGACGAAGACGCCCGCGATCGTCGAGAACACCAGGGAGCGCCCCATGTCGGGCAGCATCCGCGCGTAGATCTCGGTCACGCTCACGGGTTCCTGCGCCGAGGACAGGTCGTACGGCTGCGGGGTCGGCGCCGCGAACCGGAACGGCACGTCGATCACGATGGAGACGACGAACGTGATCACGCCGCCCAGCAGCAGGATGCCGAACGTACGCCACCACGTGCCGCGGACCAGGCGCGCCGACCGGCGCATCGCCGTCACGGGGCCCGCGCCCTCCAGGACGGCGGCGGCCGGGGCGAAGCTGAACCGGACGAACAGCCAGACCATCAGCGGCACGGAGAGCAGCAGGAGCAGGAAGGCGATGCCGAGCGGGACGAACGGCTCGCCGTTCACGACCGCGGCCGCCATCATCGCGAAGATCATCATCATGAACAGCGCGACCGGAATCGCGATGAGCAGACCCATCAGCAGCGTCACCCCGAGCACGGACGGGGTGCGCGACCAGGCACGCTTCCACACCGCGCCGACGCGGGCCCGGCGCCCGAGCACGGCGTCGTGCAGCGTCGCCGCGGTCGAGGCCTGGATGAAGGCACTGGCCACCAGCGAGACCACCATGCTCACCAGCCACGCGGCGCCGAACGCGATCAGGACGGTGCGCAGGTCGGTCCATTCGATGGACCGGGGCGCGACGGTCATCCGGTCGAGCTGACTCTTCGTCGAGCGGTAGGCCGCGTACTCGAGACCGAGGGTCAGGGACGCCAGGACCACGATGCTCGCGAAGGTCAGCCCGAACAGCGGCTTCGCGTACCGGCGCATGGTGCCGAAGGCGCCGCCGAGGATGTGGTCCACGCCGAGCGGGGCCAGCGGGATCACACCCGGCTTGGGCGGTGGCGGAGGCAGCCAGCCCCAGCCGCCCGGGGCACCCCAGTACGGCCCCGACGGCCCTGACGGTCCCCACCCTGAACTGTCCGACATGCCCCTCGCGCTCCACGTGTTGTTGGGAATCTGTTCGACTCCGGCCCCCTTGTGATCGCGAACGATAGCTGCTGGGGCGCATGGTGCCCACGGCATATACGGGATCCGTACGCCTGACGCGACGGACACTTGATGCGTACACCTGTACACATCCGGTGCGGTCCATGTGTACAGTCGTACGCATGGGATACGTGCTGCTCGCCGGTGCCATCGCGGCGGAGGTCGGGGCGACGACCGCGATGAAGTACACCGAGGGCTTCAGCAGGCTGTGGCCGTCCCTGGCGACCGTCCTCGGGTACGTCGTCGCCTTCGCGCTGCTGGCGCAGACCCTCAAGACCGTGTCGGTCGGTACGGCGTACGCGATCTGGGCCGGCGTCGGCACCGCCGCCATCGCCGTGATCGGCACGCTGTTCCTCGGCGAGGGACTCACGCCCGCGAAGGCCGGCGGGATCGTGCTGATCATCGGCGGGGTCGTCCTGCTGAACCTGGGCGGGGCGCACTGATGGCCGGGGCGGGCCCGGCGGACGGCCCCCGCTGATGGCGCGGCGGTACGACCCCGAGCGGCGGCAGCGGATCATCGACGCGGCGATCCGTGTCGTCGGCGCCCAGGGCATCGCCGGTCTCAGCCACCGCTCCGTCGCGGCCGAGGCCGATGTGCCGCTCGGCTCCACGACGTACCACTTCAAGACCCTCGACGAACTCATGGTCGCCGCCCTGCGCCAGGCGAACGAGGGCTTCGCCAAGGTCCTCGCCGCGCGCGGCACCCTGGAGGACACCCGCGCGGACCTCGCCGCCGAACTCGCCGGACTGATCGGCGAATGGCTGGCCGGCGACCGCACCGGTGTGGAGCTGGAGTACGAGCTGTACCTCGCCGCCCTGCGCCGACCCGCGCTGCGCCCGGTGGCCGCCGAGTGGATCGACAGCCTCGTCGGCCCCCTGAGCCTCCGCACGGACCCGGTCACCGCGCGGGCCCTCGTCGCCCTGCTCGACGGGATCTGCCTCCAGGTGCTGCTGACCGGTACGTCCTACGACGAGGAGTACGCGCGGGAGGTGTTGGCGCGGGTCCTGCGGAGCGGAGAGGGGGCCGGCGAGGGGCCGGGGCGGTGACCGGACGCCCGCTCACCGAGACGCCCCGCGTACCGGTTCGCCCGCGCGGCCCCCCTCAAGTTAGGTTGCACTCATGACCGACACGACTGCTTCTCGTACCACCGGCGCCGTCGCCGCCGGGCTCGCCACCCTCACCGCCGACGGCACTGTTCTCGACACCTGGTTCCCCGCCCCCGAACTGTCCGCCGAGCCCGGCCCGGCCGGCACCGAGCGGCTGTCCGCCGAGCGGGCCGTGGAACTCCTCGGCGAGGGAGCCGCGCAGGCCGTCGGCCCGGACGCCCGCCGCGGCGTCGAGGTGGTCGCGGTCCGTACGGTCATCGCCTCGCTGGACGACAAGCCGCTCGACGCGCACGACGCGTACCTGCGCCTGCACCTCCTCTCGCACCGCCTGGTCAAGCCGCACGGCCAGAACCTGGACGGCGTGTTCGGGCTGCTCGCCAACGTCGCCTGGACCTCGCTCGGTCCGGTCGCCGTCGACGACGTCGAGAAGGTCCGGCTGAACGCGCGCGCCGCGGGCCTGCACCTCCAGGTGACCTCCATCGACAAGTTCCCGCGCATGACGGACTACGTCGCGCCCAAGGGCGTCCGCATCGCCGACGCCGACCGGGTCCGCCTCGGCGCGCACCTCGCCGAGGGCACGACCGTCATGCACGAGGGCTTCGTGAACTTCAACGCGGGCACGCTCGGCACCTCCATGGTCGAGGGCCGCATCTCGGCCGGTGTCGTCGTCGGCGACGGCTCGGACATCGGCGGCGGCGCGTCCACCATGGGCACCCTCTCCGGCGGCGGCAACGTCCGCATCACCATCGGCGAGCGCTGCCTCGTCGGCGCGGAGGCGGGCGTCGGCATCGCTCTCGGCGACGAGTGCGTGGTCGAGGCGGGGCTGTACGTCACCGCCGGCACGCGGGTGACGATGCCCGACGGCGAGATCGTCAAGGCCCGTGACCTGTCCGGCGCTTCGAACATCCTGTTCCGCCGCAACTCGGTCACCGGCACGGTCGAGGCCCGCCCGAACAACGCGGTCTGGGGCGGCCTGAACGAGATCCTGCACAGCCACAACTGACCTTCGGCGGCCGTGACCTGTGGCCGCCTAGTCGATCACCGCTCCGACCTGCCGCTGAGCTGTCGGCAGTCGTCGACGTCGGTCACCATCGAGCGCCCTTCCACGGCCCCAGGACGGCCCGGGAGGGCGCTCGTGCGTTGAGGAAGGCATGGGCCTTGTCAAGCGGTCCTGTGGCTCCCATAGCGCCGTCGCAGTGCTGCGGGCCGAGCCTGGGCGATTGCTCAAGACCACCTACGTCCACCGTCGTTGATGTCAGACAGTGACGTCAGGTTGGATGGCCTGATGGAGCGTATAGAAGCCGAGCTGTTCACAGACGGTGGCAACGGCGCTGTGGTTCGCACGCCTGGCAGAAGATTTCCGGGGGTACTGGTGCAAGGCGACTCCCTTCACATCCTCCGCAGCGAGGCAGCCGAGGTGGCGGAAGCATGTGAGCGAGGCGACCTGGATGGAGCTCGGGACTCCGCCGGCCTCCTCCTGGAGAACCTGGATGCTCTTCTGGTGCGGTACGAGGCAGCGTTGCGCGAGCACGAGATTCCGCGGCCGTACTGACCTGTCGGGCTATCAGCTTGGGAAGCTGAGGGCATTTGCGGCGAGTTCAGGCGCTGAGCTGGGCGAATACCTGGGGTGATGGCTCGTCCGTCTCGGCCGCATTCACCGTGACTCCCCGCTGTTTCCCGCTCCATCTGGTGCGCCAGTGGTGCGGCCCTCGGCTACGGGCTCGATGACGTCGGCCCATACGCGGTCGGTCCACGGGTTGTCCTCCACACCCAGGCGTGTTGCGACAACGTCATCGAGGAAGTGCGCCCGGGCGATCTCCACCGTGTCGTCGGGCCACCACAGCGAGTCGCACTCAGTGCACAACCAGAAGTGGGACCCATCGGCTTTGAAGCGGTACTGATGGACCCAGTCCTGCTCACAGCGTGGACAGACGCGCTTGATCGACATGACCAGAAGGTACCTCGGCATGAAGGGCACGCTTTCCAACTGTGTTGATGGGGTCTTGGGCCGCGTTCGGGGACGTTCACCTGCGTTCATGCGCGGCTGGTCGGCTTGGGGGAGTGGACTTGTGGTCTCGTCTGAACGTCCGTGAACGGTCTGGGTTGTCCTGTGCCACTGGATCTCGACCGTTTGCCATCGGACTTCGACGGACGCGAGTTTGTGTCATCGGAGTTTGATCACCGCAGGTCAGCGACTCAGCGCACCGAAGGTACATTGAGTCGCTGACCTGCACTTATGTGCAGTTCCTCGTAAACGTGTAGGTCAGAGCCCTGCGATCGTCATGCAGGCTGCGCGATGTGTGGGGACGGGGGTCAGGAAGGCTTGACCGCCGAGACCGGGGTGACGGTCACCTTGTTGTCGCACTCGGCCCACCACCCGTCGTTCAGGGCGACCTGGTGCTTCCCGGAGTGCGGCAGCCCGATGACCATCGTCGGATACGCCGCCGGGGTCTTGCCCGACACGCAGTAGCCGTCGCCCTCCCCCTGGACCTGGACGAAGGTCAGCTTCACCCACGCCTTGCCGTGCGGCCGGACCGTCACGGTGGCCGCCCTGCCGGTGGGGGTGACCTTGAGCGGGGTGTTGTGGGCGGGGGAGCCGTTGCCGGCGCCCGCGACCGTCGGATGGCCCTTCAGGACGCACGTCTTCCGAGAGACGTTGGTGAACTGCACGACCGCCGCCCCGGTCCCGGTCCCGACGGGCGGGTGGGCGGCCTGCCGGGCGCTGACCTGGAGGGCGGAGGCCGAGCAGGCGGGCGGCGGGGTAGAGGTGGTGGTGCTCGCCGCCATGGCGGTGCCGGTCAGGATGCCGGTCACCGCCGCCGCGACGGCCGTGACCGCCGTCGTCGCCAGAGCCGCCCTGCGAATGCCGTTGCTGTGACGCATGTTGTCGTCCCCCTGAGTCGTCTCGTCCGCGGGTTTCGGTCGTCGGTTGTTGCCCCGCGGTACGCGTGGTCGTGGTGCGTGAGTGCAGATAGGGCGGGAGAGCGGCAGGGTTCCGTGCGGCGACTACTCGTGACAGAACGGTGACGACAGGCTGCACCCGTGCAGATGGCCGTTGCTGACTGTCGTGCACTCTGATCTCCAAGCCACGCCGCGCGTCTTGGCTGCCGGTTCGAGGTAGCGGCGGGTTATCAGGGCGCGGGCGCAAGGTCGTCGCCGATGCCTTCCTTTTCGCCCGGCTGGCGGATCATCTGCGATTCCGGGTCGCCCAGGAGGACACGCACCTGGGTGTCGGCCGTTGCTGTCTCTGCGAGCTGGTCGGGGAGGTCGGGGTGATTGTCGAAGAGGAACAGCTCCGCGTATACGAGGATTTCGACTGATCCTTCGCCCCTCGATCAGCGACGACCACAGGGAAGCTGGAACGGCGCCGCGCTGCGGGTAGTACGTGACCAACTCGGAAGTGCTGGCGGTCTCGGCCAGCTTCTCCACTGTCGGCCGGAGATAGACCTCATCGACGCCTAGAACGGCTGCGGCCTTCCAGCTGTGGCTACGGTGTGGGGTGCGGTTCGTGGTGATCCACCGCTCGACGCTCGTCGGGTCCACTCCGACGCGATCAGCAGTGGACTGAACGGTCTCGCCCTTCGTCGAATTGGCTGCTCGCAGACGCTCGTTCGCCATGAGGTGTCGTCTCGGAGGGACGTAGGGACGTTTTGGCGGTATCTCAGACGTCCCTGAACGTCCAGACCCAGGACGGCCCGGGAGGGCGCTCGTGCGTCGAGGGAGACGGCCGCCTTGAACGTGCCGGCCCCACCCGGGCACTCGTGCGTCGGGCGGTCGGCCTGGCGTTGCGGATCTTGACCTCGCCCCCGCCGGGAAACGGGTTCCCGCCGGGCGGGAACCCGTGTAACGTCACGCTCTTCGCCCGGCGCACGGTGCGGAGTCCCGGTAGGTAGCCGCCATGCTCGATCAGTCTGTCCCCGACCCGTACACGATGTGGCGGAGCGCCCTCGCCGAGGTGGACCGGATCTTCGCCTCCCCTCCGGAGCTCGACCGGCCGGTGGCGGGGTGCACCCGTTGCTTCACGGAAGCGGAACTGCGCCTCCTCGGCGGTGATCCGCGGGATGTGCCGGATGACGTCCTCGAAGGCTTCATAGGCAAGGTCGTCGATCACTGGGACGCGGACCAGTACCGGGTCCTGTGGCGCCGCCTCATGCCGCGCGCCTTGCGTCACTGGGGCCCGGAAGGCCATGGTGCCGACCCGGCCCGTGAACTGAGCGGTCTCGGCCGCTACGGGGCCGACCTGATCGGCTGGCCGGCCGCCGAGCGCACCGCGGTCGAGCAGGCGTTCCGGGCACTGCTCGCCCTCGCCCTCACCGACGGCCGGTCCCCGGAGGACATCAGCGACCTCGTGGAAGGCGTCGCCCACGCCACGGTCGGCCTGCAGCCGTGGCTGGACCACATCGCCGGCCTCTCCGGCCCCGCCGCGGACGCCGGCCTCGTCCGACTGTCACTGGGCTGGGGGACGGCCTTCCTGTGGGAGGAGTTCAATTTCGTGTGGTGGTACGACGGCGACCCTCGAACCGTCGCCGACTGGCTGCTCACGCAGCGACCCCGTATCGCGTCCTTCGCGGCACGCAACCCACGCTGCAAGAACGCCACTGACGCACTCATCGCGATCTCCTGCCTCCAGGAAGGCGACTGGAGCCCGTGGCTCTATCCCTACGGCCCGCACCCGCGCCCCCACCTCCCCCTGACCGGGGGGAGGTGACGCCCGTCCCGCGCCGTGGACGTCAGCGGCCTTCTGATCCGTAGCCCCGGCCAGTGCGGTCAGCGACGGTCAAACCGGTCGCTGCGAGGCCCTGGCGGGACGGCAAGAGACCGGGGTGGTTGCTGCACGTCCCACCACCGCACAGCGCATGTGCTCCGTCAGGTCGGCGTGCACTTCTTCTTCACCGCGCTGTAGAAGTCGTCGGCGAACTCGTCCTCGGACATGGCCGAGGCGAACGAGGGGACGTGGATGGGGTGTTGTGGGTCGTGAGCCCGGTATGCGGCGCAGTACTCCCGCTGCTGCTTCTTGGTGCTCTCGTACCAGGCCGCTTCCCCCGGCGACCTGGTGTGCGCCGGCTTGGGTCCCATCTGCGCACACCCTGCGAGCAGGGCAGCCAGGGCCAGAGCCAGGACGGCTGTCGAAACGCGTCTCACACAGTCTCCCGGTGATGAAGGCGAAGGTCGGCGGGGCGGCTTCGGGGAGAGTGATCATGATCCCTGAGCTTCCGCCGAATCGGGCAGTCCGTGAACTTGCCTGCTGTAGAACGACGTTGGGGCCATGATCTTAGAGGGTCGCCCCAGAGCGCCTGCCGAACACCCTGCAGCCGACCGTCCCAGCCCGCAGGCGGCGTCTGCCAGTTCACGCGCAGTCCGATGCGAACTGGGCCGCTCCGGAAGTTGCTGAATGAGACGGATACCGAGACGGCGGCACACGGTCTCAGCCACGGCCCTCGCAACTGGCCGCTGACGGCACGTCGTGGCACAACTGATCCTGGTGAGACTGGACTTCACTTCCGCCCAAGAAGACGGTGAAGATCAAGACGGCCATAGCAGCTTGGGTGGCCACCGTCACGACGGCGTCGACCCAGGCGGCTGTCACGGCCGCCGCGATGGCGAGGACTCCGACTCCGCCGGCGGCGACCAGATAGCCCCACAAGGGATCGTTCGCGACGGTCTTCTCCGGGTCGAGATTGAAGCCGGACAGGAACCAGAGCCCGAAGATCACCGCCAGGGCGATCAGTTCCAAGAGCACCAGACCGCAGCCGGCTGCGATGTCGGCACCCCGGTCCACACGGCGCCGCTGTCTGGAGCCGGTGGTGGCATCGAAGGCTGGAGGGGCGACGGGTAATTCCATAGGCGCCACCTTGCCCACGCGCGTAAGGCGGAGCATGAGTACGGGTACTCAGTTCCGCACCTGATGGGTCCCGCGATCCACCAGGCACTTCCCATCCCGTAGCTCAAAGCGAAGTCCGAGTCCGGTCGTGGTCGGGTGCTGTGGTTGCGGTACTTCGCTGCGGTACTGCCGTCACGGCCCGTGCAGCTCGGTCTCCCAACGCTCGAACGGTGGCTCCACTCGGTAGCTCGGATCGCAGTACGAGCGGACCCATTGCGCAGCACGGTACTGGGCGTCCCCTTCGTTCAGGACTTCTCCGTTTTCGTCCACCTGCAGGACATTGGCGAAGATCGCAAAGACCTGCTCCAACGGAGAGCCGAACGCCATGAGCTGAGGCCGGTAGTCGATGCCCTCCAAGAGATCCACGTCGAGGGTGCCATTCGCGATGTAGAAGGCGAAGAGGCGCAGTGCTGCGCGTACGTCTACAGGAAGGTGATCCACGGGGACATCATCTGTTGGGCTTGGGACTGGAGCCTCATCATTGTCAGGTCGATCACAGGGCCCTACCAGCGTCAGCCAACCGCCTGTGCGCCTCGACCGATCAGCCGCTGAGGTCCGGTCGCGACCGCCGTTGTTCGTGCTTGTTGGTGTCAGCCGCTGATGTCAGGGCGTGGCGGCGCTTCGGGGACCAATGACGAAGTCGATCCGGCGCTCACCGGCAACTGGGTCTACCTCGACCGCGGAGGCTTCGTCAGGCTCCTCATCGATGGCCGGCGAGTTGAACTGGTCGGCAAACACCACTGTCGAGGCAAAGCCTCCAAAGAGGACGGACTGCACGTCATCAGGGTCAAGTGCGATGACGGCAATACCGACCGGACTGTGGGGCGGGTGTACGGGCTGACACAGGACGCCATGACCGTCGATTGGCAAGGGTTCGGAGCAGATATTTTCCAGCAGACCAAGCCCGCGACTGGCAAGGGGCGTACGGGCGAGTTGGGCGCAGCGGTCAGGGCGGGCACCACAGCCGTGCTGGATAGCGGTGCTTCGCCAGGCCGACGCGCACATGATCGCTGCTGCCTGTGAGTGACTGACCGTCGAGGGTGATCGAGAAGACGAGGCCCAGTGCTTCGATCGTTGGCTCGGCCCCCTTGGGTTTGAGCGTCCGGCTCCGTCCCAGACCTAGTCCTTGCGGTCGGTTCGACCACTGACCTGGGCGAACACTCAGAGCAAGGAACCCGCGGACCGGCCTCTCTTCACCATGAGTCCCCGCGGTTCCCCGCCCGATCTGGTGCGCGAGTGGTGCGGCAGCGGGCGGGGGCTTCGGGCGCCTGCCTCAGCCGCCCTCGCCTGGCGACGTCGACTCGCTGTCCCCGCCATACAGGTCGCCGCGGAGACGGGCTTTGGCTGCTTCCAGTCGTGCGCCGTAGTCGGCCATGAAGAGCTCGCTCAGCGTGGTGTCCAACGTGCCCGAGATCGCATAGACCGGTGACCAGACGGCTCGGTCGTGGATGATCCCCGCAAGGTCATCGGACTTGAGCATCGCCTGGTAGAGCCAGTCAGACAGTACGAACGCTTGATCGCGCGTGAGTCTGATGGTGATCGCGTCCACTTCTTCCACAGTCTCAACTTAGCTGCCTCAGCCAGCCATGCTCCTGGTGCAACCGCAACCGCAACTGCAGCCGGAGATCAACACGTTCTCCAACTATGGCTCTCGACATGACCTCTTCATCCCGAACCAAGGCCGCGGCCCACACCGCGCTGTCCTCCATGCCTATCAGCGTCGACGAGGTCCCGACCGCTGTCGAGGGCGCCTCGTGACAGCAGTTTTGGTGAGGGAGCCAGTCGGTCAGGGAGTTCGGTCGTGAGGGGTGTGGCGGGAGCGTGCTGTGGCCGCGTCCTGTTCTGTCAGGTGGGCGTCCATCGTGGTGTTCAGGGTGGTCATGAACGCTTCGACCTGTTCCAGGAACCGGGGCGGGTAGGGCGACATCGCGGCGTCGAGGCGGTGGGCGAGGGGGCCGAAGAACTCGTCCGCCCGCTCCTGGATGTGCCCGCCGCTGCGCAGCGTGACGATGCGCCGGTCGGAGTGCTCGCGGGCCCGCGTGATGTGCCCCGCCGTTTCGAGGCGGTTCAGCAGCGCGGTGGTGGCGCCCGTGGACAGGGAGATCCGCTCGCTCAACCGCGCCGGTGACAGGGGAGTGCCGCGCTCCTCGGCGGCGGCGATCTCCAGGACCGCGGTCGCGTCCGTGGAGTGCAGGCCCAGCCAGGCGGCGAAGCGCCGGCTGAGCTCGGCGTAGTGGCCGCCGTAGATCCTCAGCGACTCCATCAGCCGTTCACGCTGCTCCGCGACACCGTCACGCACTGCTTCCTCCACGCCTCCGCCCTTCCCTCCTGTCACGCGGTCCGCACGGCCGTCCCGCTTTGACAACCTACCGGCACCACTTTACCTTCATGATGGAATTACTTCACCATGGAGGTATCTGGCGTGCGTGACCCGTCCCCCACTCCCGACGAGACGACCGAGCCCTACCGCCGGCGGTGGCTGATCCTGGCGGTGATGATCGTCGCGGAGATCATGGATCTCCTGGACGCCTCGATCGTCAACGTCGCCGGGCCGGACCTGGAGCAGTCCCTCGGCGCCGGTTCCGTCGGACTGCAGTGGGTGATCGGCGGCTACGCCCTCACCCTGGGCGCCGGTCTGGTGCTCGGCGGGCGGCTCGGCGACCGCTACGGTCGGCGCCGGATGTTCCTGGCAGGACTCGCGGCCTTCACCGCGGCCTCGCTGCTGTGCGCGGTCGCGCCGGACATCGCGTCGCTGATCGCCTTCCGCCTGCTGCAGGGCGTCGCCGGAGCGATGCTGCTGCCCCAAGGCCTGGGCCTGCTGCGGGAGAACTTCTCCGGGCCCGAACTCACCAAGGTCTTCGCGATCTTCGGACCCGTCCTCGGCCTCGGCGGCATCGTCGGCCCGGTCCTGGGCGGCTTCCTCATCGAGGGCGACTTCCTCGGCCTGGGCTGGCGGTCGGTGTTCCTGGTCAACCTGCCCATCGGCATCGCGGCACTGATCGTCGCCGCGAGGTTCGTGCCCAGGAGAGCGGGCGACCGCACGGTACGGGTCGACATGACCGGCACCGCCCTGGTCGTGATCTCCTGCGCTCTGCTGGTGCTGCCGCTGAACCAGGGGCAGGAGGACGCCTGGCCACTGTGGACGTGGCTGTCCATGGCCGCCTCGGTGACCGGGTTCGCCCTCTTCGCCCTTCAGCAGCGCCGCACGGCCGCCGCGGGCCGCGAGCCGCTGGTGACCCCGGGCCTGCTGCGCAAGCCGGCCTTCACCGTCGGCCTCGGCGGCATCGCCCTGTTCTTCGGCGGGCTCATCGGCACCCAGCTCGTGCTGACCCTGTTCCTCCAGATCGGCCGGCACTTCACCGCCGGTGAAGCGGGACTGGGCAACCTGCCGCTCGCGGTGGGAACCGCGATCGGCGGCGCGGTCAGCGGCGCGTTCCTCGCGGACAGGATCGGCCGCAAGGTGCTGCAGATCGGACCGCTGGTCCAGCTCGTCGGCGCGGCCGTGCTGTGGTTCGAGCTCGACGGCCTCGATGCCGCCGCGTTCTCGGTGGGGGACATCGTTCCCGGCGTGGCGGTGGCGGGCGTCGGCGCCGGCATGGTGATCGCCGCGCTGTTCGGCTTCATCCTGGCCGCGGTCGACGACGACGAGATCGGATCCGCCTCCGGCGTCCTGTCGGCGGTCCAGGCGGTCGGCGGTTCCATCGGCGTCGCGGTCTTCGGCTCGGTGTTCTTCGCCCGGGCCAGGACCGGTGACTTCACCGGCGGCTTCCACCGCGCGCTGATCGTCCAGGCATGCCTGCTGGTGGTCTTCCTCGCGATCACCTTCCTGCTGCCCAAGAAGGGCCGCCCCGAAGACGAGCAGCACGGCATCACAGCCGAGCCGGCGACCGCCGACGGCCCCGGAGCCGAGCGGCACCTCACCGTGTGAGCCCCGTCCAGGGACCGTGCACGACAAGCGGCCCCGGCCGGACCGAACGGACCCCGCACCGGACCCGCCGGCGCACGGCCCACCGGCGCACGGTCCGGCGCCCGCGGCCGAACGCCGGTGGTCTCACAGCCCGGACGCGAACTCACTCAGTGCCTCGAAGTCCGGTTCGCTCAGGCCGACGCGGGGGTTCACATGGTGCAGGAGGGCCGGGGCCGGGTGGTGGGCGGTCACGAACCGTTCGTCGGGCGGGGTCTGTTCGTCGTCGACCCAGGCGAACGGGCGGCCCGCGGCGTAGGACACGATGCGTTCCGTCTTCCAGTGGACGCCGTCGGGCCGCTCGGTGAACAGGGCGCCGGTGAAGTCGACCCAGGGCAGTTCGGGCAGGCCGATCACCGGGGCGATCCAGCGGTTCGCCGCGTCCATCCACGTGGTGGCCCAGCACAGCTCGTAGCCGAGGGCGAGGAGGGTGCGGCCGTGGCCGGGGTGGAGCCAGACCCGCAGCGGCCGTCCGGGGTGCAACGCCACGCGGATCGTCGTGTACCCGGCGGGCCTGCGTTCCTTCTGGGCCGCGTACGGATTCAGCGGGCCGTCCACGTCGAGGAACAGCAGCGGTCGGCTCATCCGGTCACCGTAGAGGACGCGGGCGGCGGGGGCGGGCGTGATTTTCTCGTCCCGGAGACATAGCGGGGGGTGGCGGCGCGCGTCACCAGGATCACAGGGGTGGGTCACAAGGGGCCACCGGGGACGAGAAGGTGACGATGGATGCCGAAGCGGATGAGACCTTCCGGGACTTCGTGGCGAACAGGTCGTCCGCGCTGCTGAAGACGGCGGTGCTCCTCAGCGGGGGAGACCGGCACGCGGCCGAGGACCTGCTGCAGAACGCGCTGATCAAGGTGGCGGGCCGCTGGAACCGGATCGACGAACCCGAGGCGTACGTACGGCGGATCCTGTACCGGCAGCAGGTGAGCCGCTGGCGGCTGAAGTGGCCGCGACGGGAGCTGAGCGTCGCCGAACCGCCCGAGACGTCCGGCCCCGCGACCCCCGCCACGGACGCCTCGGCGGCCGCCGAACTGCGGATCGTCATGCGGGGTGCGCTGGCCCGGCTCACCGCGCGGCAGCGCACGGTGCTCGTCCTGCGCTACTTCGAGGACCTGCCCGAGGCCGAGGTGGCACGGCTCCTCGGCTGCTCCGTCGGAACCGTGCGCTCCACGACCCATCGCTCGCTCGCCCGGCTGCGGACGCTCGCCCCCGAACTGGCCGCGCTCGGCCCCGGGAACGAACCGCAGCCGCCGGCCCGTGACTTCTCGCCCGTGGAGGTACACCGGTGAACGTCGAAGAACTTCTGCGCGACACGTTCCGGGAGCAGGCCGAGGACGACCAGCGCACACCGCCGGGATTCGCCGACCGCGTGTTCGCCGTCCGCCGGCGCCGACGGACCCGGCGCCTGGCATCGGTCGCTGTCGCCGCGGCCGCGGTGCTCACCGCCCTGATCGCGGTGCCGGGCCTGGACCCCGGCAGACAGGACGTACGGCCCTCGGGCACGGTGGACCCCACACCGGCCGCCACGCACCCGACGCCCTCGGCGCACCCGGCACAGTCACCGGTGCGCTCGCTGGTCGCGGCCGGGAGAACGGCGCTGGCCGCGTACTACACCCAGAAGACGGACTGGCGGAGCGTCCACGACGGCATCCACAAGGGCGTCAGGGTGCGCACGTACTGGCTGCTCGATCCGAAGTCCGGCCATTACAAGAAGGACAGCCGGTGGTCGTGGGTTGCCGTGGCCCCGGGTCTGCGGACCGCCGCCGTACTGGAGCGGCATCTGCCGGTGCACCGGATCGGGCTGCTCGATCTCACGAGCGGCGAGGTCGCGCGGTGGATTCCGGTCGACCACCCGGTGGGCGGGCTGGAGTTCTCCCACGACGGCACGAGGCTCGTGGCGACGACGTACGGGGATGATCCCGACCGGCAGATCAAGATGGACAACATCGACAGGATCCCCGTGTCGGTGAAGCCCTCCCGCACCGGGTTCTACGTCTTCGGCGTGGCGTCGGGAAAGGGCTCCTGGGCCGATGTGGGCATCGTCCGGGACAACCAGGGCAACGACATCCAGGCACGCCAGGACTTCGGGTTCTGCCGCGACGGGAAGACCGTCACGGGCCGTCAGTCGGTCACGCCCGGCGACCGCTTCTACGACATGTCCGGCCGGGAGGTGAGCGTGCCCGACGCGGAGCGGTACCGCCCCTGGTTCATGGGGGCCGGACTCTCGCCGGACGGCACCCGGCTCGCCGGGGAGTTCGCGGGCGAGAAGTGGCACACCTCTTCGTGGATCCTCGACCCGCGCACCGGCAAGCACCTGGCCGAGGTCCGTGGCCAGCAGCTCCTCGCCTGGGCCGACGACAGGTCCCTGATCGCCTGGGACATCGCCAAGGGGGACAAGAACGAGTTCCACAATCGGCTGGTGCTGGTCACCATCGGCAGCGACAAGGAGGTGCCTCTCAGCGGCTTCCTCAAGGGCACAGACGGCACGGTGGGGCGCTGGGAGCCCCTCTTTGCCGAGCGCTGAGTCGACATCGGTGGTCCGCTCCGCGGGGCTTGTCCGACACCCTCGTCCGACACGCCCTAGGCCACGACGGCATCGTCCGTGACCCGGGCGAGCACCGCCCGCAGCCCGTCGGCCGTCTCCCGGTCGGCGGGCCGCAGCGGTGCCCGGACCGGGCCCGCCGGCAGCCCGAGCGCGGCCAGCAGCGCCTTCGCGGTGACCGTGCCCGGCAGGCCGGCCGCCATCATCGCCTCGATCAGCGGCAGGGCCCGCCGCATCAGCCCGGCCGCCGCCGTGTCGCCGCCGTCGAACGCGTCGAGCACGGCCCGCATCAGGCCCGGCACGACGTTCGCCACCGTGCTGACGTACCCGGCCGCGCCGATCGCGTACAGCGCGAGGACGTACTCGTCGCAGCCCGCGTAGTACGCCAACTCCGTGTCGGCCAAAACCTTTTGGGTGCCGAGCAGGTCGTACGCGCAGTCCTTCACGGCCACGATCCGCTGATGCCCCGCGAGCCGGATCATCGTCTCCGGCTCGATCCGTGTCCCGGTGCGCCCCGGGATGTCGTACAGCATGAGCGGCAGCCCCGAGGCGTCCGCGATCTCCCGGAAGTGCGCCTCGACCGCGTCCTGCGGAGGCCTGCTGTAGTACGGCGCGACGACCAACAGCCCGTCCGCTCCGGCCTTTTCGGCCGCCGCGGCCAGTTCCACGGTGTGCCGGGTGTCGGCCGTCCCGACCCCCGCGACGATGGACACGTCGTCGCCCACGGCCTCCCGCACCGCCCGCACCAGCGTCTCCTTCTCGGCGTCCGACGTGGTCGGCGACTCACCCGTCGTCCCGGACAGCACCAGCCCGTCGCAGCCCTCGGCCACCAGCCGGGCGGCGAGCCGCCGCGCCCCGTCGACGTCCAGCTCGCCCGCCCGGGTGAACGGCGTGACCATCGCGCACAGGGCGCGGCCGAAGGGGGCGGCGGGCCGGGTCGCGGGGAGGGGCCTGCCGGGCGGGGCGGCGGAGGCGGCGGTCGCGGGAGCGGTCCTCGGAGCGGTCATGAACGTAGTGTCGGCCACTCCATTGTGAAGCTCCACTTAAATCTTCTACGAGATGTCGTCAACGAGTGCTACATAGTTCGGGTGCGGGGATGAACGAGGCACTGGTGCCAAACCGGGGCGTCATGGGTCACCATGACCTGAACGGCATTCGTCGGTACCGCGGGAGGCGTCATGAGGCTCGGCAAGGCACTCGCCACCGGAGTGGCGGAGGAACAGGTTCGCACCCACGAGGAGACCTCGGGGATCGCCGAACTCCCCGACCTGGTCGAGGAGTCGGAGGCGGCCCCGGTCGAAGAGGTTCCGGCCGGACGATGAGGCTGCGGCTCCCCGAGGAACGCCCGACGGAGCCGCCGACCGGATACAAGATCGCCCACCCGGTGCTGTCCCAGGACGGCATCCGGGCCGGGTTCACCGGCGTATCGCTGGGCGGCGCGCTGCCGTACGGAGTACTCGACGACGCGCGCTGTGTCTACGGACGGCGGCACCGCGCCCCGAACCGCCGCTGCGACTGCGGCTTCCACTGCGTGCACGAGTCCGCCGTCGCCGAGGCGATGCTGTGCACCGCCGAACACCGGGCCGCCGTGCTCCTGGAAGTCTCCGTCCTCGGCGCCTACATCCGCTTCGAGCGGGGATTCCGCTACGCCCGCCAGCGGGTCCGCGGCGCCACCGTCGGCCCCTGCGGCTGCGGCGCCCCGGCCGCGGCGCTGGCGGACGCGGGCTGGGGACGTCCGGGCTGGCGCGCCCTGAGTGCCGCGTGCGCGGGCTGCGTGCGCGGTCGTACGTCGCTCTCGCTCGCCTCCTTCGCGCGGCTGGCCGGTGAGGGTCTGCGGGTCCGGGCCGGCGGCGCTCCCGTGGCCGGCGTCGAAGGCCCCGGGGGAGTCGCGGCCGGTCCCGGGGACGTCCTGGCCGGTCCCGGGGGTGCGGCGGTCGGCCTCGCGGGCGCCGCGGCCGGTCTCGGGGTGCCCGAGCTGGTCGCGGAGGCCGCTCTCCTCCAGGCCCGACTCGACTGGTTCCAGAGCCAGTTGGGCCGGTTGCAGGGCGAGGGGACCCAGGGGTAGCGCGAGCCGGGCCGGGTAGTCGAAGGACCGGAGGGGAACGACGCGGCGGGGGGGGGGGGGGGGGGGGTCCCCTCCCCCCCCCCCCCCCCCCCCCCCCCCCCCCCCCCCCCTCCCCCCCCCCTCCTCCCTCCCCCCCTCCCCCCCCCT
>NZ_JBVHTL010000002.1:115629-153227 GCF_055565895.1 Streptomyces sp. NPDC028298 | reverse complement strand
ATGTTGTGGGGGGGGGGGGGGGGGGGGGGGGAGGGGGGGGGGGGGGGGGGGGGGGGGGGGGGGGGGGAAAGGGGGGGGGGGGGGGGGGGCCCCCCCCCCCCCCCCCCGCGTCGTGCACACGCCCCCGGCGCCTCCTCAGACGTGCCCGGCGGTGTCCCGGCCGGCCTTCGCGCCCGTCGGCGTGATCCCCGACGCCACCTTCTCCCGGGCCGCGAGCAACGCCCGCAGCCGCGGGGGCCACTTGCGGGTGTCGCGCGGTTCGACGTAGGGCTCCTCGGTCGGGGGCCGGCCCTCGGTGATGGCGCGCTGGCGGGCCAGCTCCGCGTCGAACTCCAGGCCCAGCAGGATGGCCAGGTTGGTGAGCCACAGCCAGACGAGGAAGACGATGGCGCCCGCGAGCGTGCCGTACGTCTTGTTGTACGAGCCGTAGCCGGCGGCGTAGACGGCGAAGCCCGCGGACGCGGCCAGCCAGACCAGGGTGGCGAGGACGCTGCCCGCGCTGAACCAACGGAAGCCGCGGCCGGAGACGTTGGGAGCGGCCCAGTACAGCAGCCCGATCATCAGCTCGACGAACACCAGCAGGACGGGCCACTTGACGATCGACCACGCGGTGATCACCGCGCCGCCGAACCCGAGGGCGGTCCCGGCGCGTTCGGCCAGCGGGCCGGTGAACACCACGATGACCGCGCTCCCGGTGAGGAGCAGCATCAGCGTGACGGTGAGCGCCAGCCTCAGCGGCGTGGTCTTCCAGACCGGGCGGCCCTCCGGAAGGTCGTACACCGCGTTGGACGCGCGGATGAACGCACCGACGTAACCGGACGCGGACCACAGCGCGGCGAGCAGCCCGACGATCGCCAGCACCCCGCCCGTACCGCCGCTGTGGCCCAGTTGGGTCACCGCGTCGCGCAGGATCTCGCGGGCCGGGCCCGGTGCCAGGTCCCCCACGTTCTCCAGGAGCCGGTCCGTGACGCGCCGCCCCATGACACCGAGCAGCGACACCACGACCAGCAGCGCGGGGAACAGCGACAGCACGCCGTAGTAGGTCAACGCCGCGGCACGGTCGGCGAGTTCGTCGTCGCTGAACTCCTTCACCGTGCGCCAGGTCGCGGACCACCAGGATCGAGCGGGCAGCTTGACGCGACCGCCCTGCCCTTCGGACCCCTCCGTGACCGCGCCCGCACCCGTGCCCCGCGTGCTGCCGGTGTCCGTGTCGGTGTCGGTGCGGGTACCGGCACCGGTGCCGGCGACCCTGCCCGTGTCCGCCTCCGCGCCCGTGTCCGGAAGAGCTCTCCGCTTCGATTCCGGTCGCTTCTCGTCCATGCCCGCCGTGTTGCCCGGATCCCGCTCCTGAAGCCCATCGGAGCGCCCCGGCCGCCCCGGATCCCGGTCGGCTACTGCGTCCGCCCCCGTCGGAACCCCGCCCCGCGACCCACCGACGAATCAAGCCGTCTGGACAAGAAAAGTTTTCGGTGGGAGTCTGGAGTCATGTTGGACGTGACCGTGATCGAGGACGCCGAGGCCGCCGCCGTGTCGCTGGACCCCATACGGGCCCGGCTGCTCGCGGAGCTGGCCGCCGGGCCGGCGTCGGCCGCCATGCTGGCCGGCAAGGTCGGCCTGCCCCGGCAGAAGGTGAACTATCACCTCAAGACGCTGGAGCGGCACGGCCTGGTCGAGCTGGCGGGCGAGCGCCGCAAGGGGAACGTCACCGAGCGGATGATGCGCGCGACGGCGGCGTCGTACGTCATCTCTCCCCAGGCACTGGCCGCCGTGCAGCCCGATCCGGACCGGTTCCGGGACCAGTTGTCCGCCCGCTGGCTCCTCGCGCTCGGTGCCCGGCTCGTCCGGGACGTCGGCTCCCTCCTCACGGGGGCCGCGAAGGCCCGTAAGCGGCTGGCGACGTACGCGCTCGACGGCGAGGTGACCTTCGCGTCGGCGGCCGACCGGGCCGCGTTCATCGAGGAGCTGACGGCCGGGGTGAGCTCGCTCATCCGCAAGTACCACGACGGGGACGCGGAGGCCGGGCGCCCGCACCGGATCGTCGTCGCCGTGCACCCCACGCTCAAGGCCGAGACCGAGGCCGAGGCCGGGCCCGGAACCGTGGCGTCCGAAGTCGAGGCCGGGCCCGAAGCCGGGGCGCCGTCCGAAGTCGAGGCCGGGCCCGAAGCCGGGGTGCCGTCCGAAGTCGAGGCCGGGCCCGAAGCCGGGGAAGCCCCCGCGGGTCCCGAAGCAACCCACTGATCATCCAGGAGTCATCATCATGCCCAAGGAATTCGAGGTCGTCCGCGAGTACGAGGTCGACGTCCCGCCCGCCCGGGTCTGGGACGCGATCACCGAAGGCAGCGGCGGCTGGCTGTGGCCGATGGAGTACGAGCCCCGCGAGGGCGGGGCGGGACCCTTCGGCAGCGTCATCACCACCTGGGACCCGCCGCACCGGCTGACCGTGCGCACCGAGGACGTCGGTTTCCCGACGCAGAGCCTCAACCAGATCGACCACACCATCGAGGCCCGCGGCGACGGCCGGAGTTCCTGGGTCCGGTACGTGCACAGCGGCATCTTCACCGACGACTGGGACAACCAGTACGACGGAGCCGACAAGCACACCGACTTCTATCTGCACACCCTGCGCGAGTACGTCACCCACTTCGCGGGCCGCCCGGTGGCCTTCGCGACCTTCGACGGGCCCGGCGTGTCCGCGACCGCCGACGCCTTCGCGGCCGTCGGAACGGCACTCGGCCTCCAGGACGGCACCGCCGAGGGCGCGCGGGTGCGGGCGAAGGGTCCCGGCGGCGAGGACTTCGACGCCGTGCTCGACTTCCGCAACCCGTACTTCATCGGGCTGCGCACCGACAACGCGCTCATCCGCTTCTTCGGGCGGGGCCGCTGGGGCGCGCCGGTCGGCATGAGCGTCCACGACTTCGCGCCCGGCGCCGACGCCAAGGCCGACGAGACCGCCTGGAAGGGCTGGCTCGACGAGGTCTTCGCGGGCTGAGCCGAGCGCGGCCGGAGAGCCGCGCCCGGCGAGCCGGAGCGGAGTCCCCGAGCAGGCGAAGAGCCCGGCCCCCCGGACGACGGGGCCGGGCTCTCGCGTACCGGAGCGGCTACGGACCGATGACCGGAACGGTCACGGTGCGCATGCCGGCGCGGCTACGGACCGACGGCGTGGCTACGGACGGAACCGCAGCACCTGCGGGTCGTGGTCGCTGATCTGGTCGGAGAACTCCGCATTGATGTGCACGCTGTCGTAGTCCAGGTCGCAGCCCTTGCGGATCGAGGGGCTGACCAGGATCTGGTCGAGGACCTGGGCGTTGCCCTGGTAGTCGTACGTGTAACGCTGGCTCTTGGGCAGCGACTTGATCGCCGACCAGAGCTCGCCGTCGCCTTCGAGGATCTTGGCGGTGTCGGAGAACTCGAAGTCGTTCATGTCGCCGAGCGCGATGACGTCGGCGTTCTTCTGCGTCTTCAGGATCTCGCCGACGAACGCGTTCACCAGGGTCGCCTGGGCGTGCCGCTGGACCTCGGAGCTGCGCGTCGGGGGCTGGTACTGCGCGGTCAGCCCCTGGTCACCGCCCTTGGAGTTGAGGTGGTTGGCGATCACGAAGACCGTGTGGCCACGGAAGACGAACTCGCCCGCGAGCGGCTTGCGGCTGCTCTTCCAGGCCTCGTTCGCCGGGTCGATGCGGCCGGGGGACGCGGTGAGCTGCGCCTTGCCGCGCACCTTCGTGACACCGACGGCGGTCGTCGAGTCGCCGCCCGCGCGGTCGGTGAACGAGACCCGCTCGGGGTTGAAGAGGAAGACCTGGCGGATGTTGCCGCCGGGCTCGCCGCCGTCCTGGTCGTTGACCGGGTCGATGGAGCGCCAGTCGTACTTCGGGCCGCCCGCCGCGACGATCGCGTCGATCAGCTTGTTCACCGTCTGGTCGGCGGCGACCGTGCCGTCGTCCGTCGCGCCGTTGTTGTCCTGGATCTCCTCCAGGGACACGATGTCGGGCGAGCTCAGGTTGTTCACGATCGCGGACGCGTGGGCGGCGAACGAGGCGTCGCCCGGGTCCAGGTTCTCGACGTTGTACGTCGCCACGGCCAGCTCGCCGCGCGCCTGCTTGCGCGTGGTCTCGCGCTCCAGGCCGCCCTTCTGGAGGGTGCCGAGCTGGTTCGCGACGAGGGTGTAGCCGCCGAACTGGTTGTAGTCGAGCGGACCCGCCGTGACGCCGGTGAGCTTGTCGCCGACGTTCGCGGTCGGGAAGTCCGCGGTCGCGCCGAGGGACTGTATCTGTATGCGTCCCGTGTTCTGCGAGGTGTACGAGCCGTACACCGTGCCGCCGCGGCGGGTGGCGTTCTCGTGCGGCTTCACCGTGACCCACAGCTCGGTGTACGGGTCGGTGGCGGTGACCACGCGGGTGTCGGCGACCTGGACGTTCATGCCCTCGAGGGACTCGTAGTAGTCCAGGGCGTACTGCGCCGGCTCCAGGGTGAGCGCGTTGACCGAACCGCCCGCGGCGGTGTCGCCGGCGGGGGCGTAGTCGTCCGGCACGGACCGGGCGTCGACGACCGTCGCGGCCGGGACGGCGTTGCCGCTGGAGACGACGGTGACCGTCGGCTTGGTGACCTCGGTGACCGACTGGTTGCCGGTGGAGACGCCGCCCGGGACGTACTCCGAGACCGTGCCCGTCACCGTGACCGAGTCGCCGACGGCGACCTTGGGGGCGGAGCTGGTGAAGACGAAGACGCCCTCACTGGTGGCGGGGTCGGCGTCCGGCGTGGGGTCCTGGAACCAGAAGCCCTTGGACGAACCGTACGTCCGCACGCCGGTGACGATGCCGGGCACGTCGGTGACCTTCGTACCCGCGAGGGGGGAGGTCCGGGTGGTGCCCTGGATGTCGTGGATGTGGACGGTGTCCGCCTGGGCCGGTGTGGTGAGCACAACGGCGGAGACGGTGGAACAGACCGCGGCGACGGTCAGCGCGCCGATGCGCGCGGTTCTCTTGCTCGGCAAGGGAATCCCTCCGGGGACGTTCGTGAGCGCCGGGACGAGGGTGGACTGGTGGGGGGAGCGCGACCTGCTTGCGGGCCAGTGACGCGCGTAGAAGGGTTCGACCGCACGGCCGTTGAACTTCTACGCGCGTCAATCTCGTGTGTGACGGGGGGAGTTGTCAAGGTTTCGACGGTGTACGAGACCTGTCGGACACATGAACCGGGCGGCATGGGTGGAAATCCGTCTAGGCTGAGCAGTTGGACGGATCCCCCGGGCCGCCTCCGGGCTCCCGTGCCCGCCGACGTCCGGCGGGACCCGGCGCCCGCCGTGGAGCCGGTCGGACCGCTCGCCTGCCTGTCCCTGATCGTCGTGGTTGTTCGGAGGAGAACTCAGCCGATGTCAGACAGCTCTTCCCTGCCGCCGGTGCGGCTGCACTCCGAGGCGCAGCTCGCGCGGGACGCGCTCGCCGCGCCGCTGCTCTCGCGCGCCGCGGGGCTGGCCCGCTGGGCAGGTCCCGCCACCCGGGTCGGCGCCGGGGGCGAACTCGTCGAGGAACAGCTTCCCGAGGCGGCCGGAGTCCTCGGCCTGACCGGCGACGACGCGGCCGCGCTGGCCGGTGAGGCCTGGCGGGTGGCCGTCGACACCGGGCTCGTCGAGATCGTGGACGAGGAGGAGGGCACCGTCACCGCGGGCGAGGACCTCGCCCTGCTCACCTCCGGCGCCCCGCAGGACGTCCTCGGCTACTGGCTCGGCGCCCTCGACGTCGTGCTGGCCGACGCGAGCGTGCCCGACCTCGGCGAACTCGTCGACGCGATGGACGAGCAGGGCGAGATCGACCTCTCCTCGGTGAACTGGGACCCGGAGGCCGAGTCCGAGTTCCTCGACGGCGTGCTCGGCAACCTGTATCTGCTGACCGTCGGCGAGGACGCGCTCGGGGAGGTGTCGGTGCCGCTCCCCGCGCTCGCCGCCTCGATGATCCTGCCCGACGACATGGGGGAGCCCAGCAACGACGTCCTGGAGCAGGTCTCGGACGCCATGATGCGTCTCGACGAGCAGTTCCGGCTGCTGGAGCCCATCGGACTCGTCGCCTTCCAGCCGGTCGACGAGGCCCTGATGGTGGACGCCGCCGAGGAACCGGCCCCCGCCGACGACATGGACGTGTCGCGGTACGGGATGGTGCGGCTGACGCCGCTCGGCCTGTACGGGCTGCGCGCCCGGCTCATCGAGGCGGGCTTCTCCGCCCCCGCGGTGGGCGAGCTGACCGACAAGGGCGCGGACACGTTGCTCGACGGCACGGCGGGCTTCCCCCCGACCGCCGCGCAGGCCGAGATCGAGCAGTGGCTCGCTCGGCGTGAACCGCTGTCCGCAGCACGGGAGTTGCTCTCCGCGGCACGCGGCGCGGACCCGAACGCCCCGCTGCGCCGACTGCACTGCCAGCAGGCACTCGCGCTCGTCGGCACGGAGGCCGAGCCGGCGCTGCGCGAGGTGCTGGACGACGCCGAGCTGGGCGGTCTCGCCCGGGTCTGGCTCTCCGAGCGGGGCGCGTCCGACGTGCCGCCGCCGTCCGAGGCGATGGTCTTCTGGCTGACGATCGACACGGTGGCCGCCCAGCTCGCCGCCGAGGGGAACTCCGACGAGCTGCAGGCCCTGGTCGAGGGCCTGGCCCAGCAGCACAGCGGCTTCTTCGACACGGCCTGGCGGGTCGAGCACCCCGCGGCCCCGGACGTCCTCGAGGCCATGGGCCGGCTGCACCCCGACAAGAAGGTCGCCAAGGAGGCCCGCAAGGCCGCGTTCAAGGCCCGCTCACAACAGGGGGCGTGACGCGCCGCCGGTGAGGTGACGGGGAGCGGGGCGCTGGCTGGGGGCTGCCGGGTCCCGGGTGCGGGAGCGGGTGCCTGGTGGTCCCCGGAGGGGGACGTTCCTGCTCCGGGTGGGTGGATTCACGCAAGCGGGGGCGCGGAAGTCGGCGTGCGTTCAACTCGTGTTCAGGCGGGGGCGGGACGGTGTGCCGCGAACCGAGGCCGCCGGCCGCCCCCCCCCCACGACAGTCCGAGTCCACCGTCACAGGAGACATCACATGTCGCTCTCTCGCAGGGACTTCGCCAGGCAGTCCGCGATCACCGGTGCAGGCGTGGTCCTGATCGGCAGCGTGGGTGCCCTCGCCACCGCACCCAACGCGCTCGCCGCCACCGAGACGGAGACCGAGGGCGCGGGTGCGGACTCGGCGGAGGCCCGGCACGGCGGCGTCGGCTACGGCCCGCTCGTCACCGACCCCAAGGGCCTCCTCTCGCTGCCCGCCGGCTTCTCCTACCGCGTCATCACCTACAGCGGCCGCACCAAGCTGGACTCGGGGGAGTTCACGCCGTCCAACCACGACGGCACCTCCACCTTCCAGGGCCCGCGCGGCGCCACCCTCCTCGTCAACAACCACGAGCTCAAGGGCCCCCGCTCCGGCTGGACGTATCCCGTGCCGCTCACCGAGGGACTCGTCTACGACCCGGCCGCGTCCGGCGGCTGCACCGTCGTCGAGGTACGTCACGACCACGTCGCCGAGTGGGTCGGCATCGCCGGCACCTCCACCAACTGCGCGGGCGGCAACACCCCTTGGGGCACCTGGCTCACCTGCGAGGAGACCGAGGACAAGGCCGGCCAGAACGGCATGACCAAGGACCACGGCTACGTGTTCGAGGTCGACCCGCAGGACCGCCGCCGCAACAAGAACCCCAAGCCCGTCAAGGCGCTGGGCCGCTACGCCCACGAGGCCGTCGTCGTCGACCCCAAGCGCGGCCGGCTCTACCTCACCGAGGACGCCTCGGGCCCCAACGGCCTGCTGTACCGCTGGACGCCTCCGCAGGGCTTCGAGCACGGCCACGGACGGCTCGCCACCCTCGACGACAACGCCGGGGCGCTCCAGGCCTTCAAGTGCTTCGACTCCGGCGGCAAGTTCGTCGACGACCTCTCCCGCGCCACCAGGATCGGCACGGTCTACGGCGTGGACTGGGTCGACGTCCCCGACCGCGACGCCAAGACCGTCTCCGTCCGCAAGCAGTTCACCGACACCCAGGTCACCCGCGCCCGCAAGCTCGAAGGCATGTGGTGGGGTGACGGCGGCGTCTACATCGTCTCCTCCTACGCCCGCGCCGAGAGCCCCGGCCAGGCCCACGACGGAGCCGTCTGGTTCTACGACCCCAAGCGCCGCACCCTGACGCTGAAGGTCCTCATCGGCGTGAACCCCGACCCGTCCGTCGACGGAGCCTTCGACGGACCGGACAACATCACCGTCTCGCCGTACGGCGGCCTCGTCATCGCCGAGGACGGCGAGGGCGTCCAGCACCTCTTCGGCGCCACCGAGAGCGGCCGCACCTACCCGATCGCCCGCAACGAGCTCAACATCGGCACCGCCGAGGCGCCGGCCTACAGCGAGTTCACCGGCGTCACGTTCTCGCCCGACGGCCGTACCCTCTTCGCCAACATCCAGGAGCCGGGCATCATGCTCGCCATCACGGGCCCCTGGAAGCGGCAGAAGCGCGGCTGAACTCCCCCCGCCTTCCCCGCGGATTAATTCGCTCGCCGGGTTCGCGGCCGCCCTCCTACAGTGGTGCACGTCCAGGTGCGAAGGCAGGACCTACTTCCACTGATAATGGGGCGGTCGCGGGTTCGAGTCCCGCCGTCGGCACAACGCGCCGATGTAGCTCAGGGGTTAGAGCACCTACGTCGGTTCCGCCGATCTCGATCTCTGGACACCACAACTTCATGCACCTCCCGGTGCGCGGGCCGCGGCTACTTCTCTCTCAAAGAATCCCCGCCGCGGCCGACTTGATCTCGGGAGGCGCAGCTCATGGTGGGTGCCCGGTGCGCAGGCAGCGGATACTTCGGGAACTGGTGGGGCCACGGCCTCGTGCGGGTTCGAATCCCGTCATCGACTTCGGGTCGGTGTGGCGGAAACGGAAGACGCGCCAGTTTATAAGCAACCGTCGCCGTCCCTGATCTCGGACACCCTCCATTTGCTGTGCCTCCCTCCGAAACGCTCATGAATTCGGGGGAATTCACCATGGCACGCTTCAACAACAAGGCGGCGAAGGCGCAGCCCACTTCCCGCGTGACGTCCACCGGCCGAGTGCTGCGGACGCACCAGGGGGGCCTCGGCCGCGAGCGTGACGCGCGCTCCGAGCTCTTTCTGCTCGCGATCGCCAACTTCGTCTCGCAGCGGACCTTCTACGAGACCGGCGACGCCCGCGACGACCGGTTCGCCACGCTCGTGCGCGAGCTCGCCGTCGCCGACCCGTCCTGGACGGCGGGCCTCCTGGGCTGGCTGCGCGGCGAGGGAAACCTCCGTACGGCCTCGCTCGTCGGTGCCGCCGAGTACGTGAAGGCGCGCCTCGACGCCGGTGCCACCGACGGCCCGGCCAACCGGCAGGTCGTCGCCTCCGTACTGCGCCGTCCGGACGAGCCCGGCGAGCTGCTCGCCTACTGGACCTCCCGGTACGGCCGCAACGTGCCCAAGCCCGTCAAGCGGGGCATCGCCGACGCCGTACGACGTCTCTACAACGGCAAGTCGCTGCTGAAGTACGACACCGCGTCCAAGGGCTACCGCTTCGGCGACATCCTCAACCTCGTGCACGCGGCGCCGGACCCGGACAAGCCCTGGCAGGGCGACCTGTTCCAGTACGCGCTGGACCGGCGCCACAACCCGGACACGGCCGTCGTCCCCAAGTCGCTGCCCGTGCTCGCCGCCCACCGCGACCTCATGGCGCTGCGGCCCGCCAAGCGGCGCAAGGTCGTGACCGGCGCGCAGGCCGCCCAGCGGCTCGCGGACGCGGGGATGACGTGGGAGGCGCTGGCCGGCTGGCTCCAGGGGCCGATGGACAAGGAGGCCTGGGAGGCCGTCATCCCGTCCATGGGCGCGATGGCCCTCGTCCGCAACCTGCGCAACTTCGACGCGGCCGGTGTCAGCGACGAGGTGGCCGCCCGGGTCGCCGCGAAGATCAGTGACCCGGCGGAGGTCGCGCGTTCGCGGCAGTTCCCGTTCCGCTACCTCGCGGCCTACCAGCACGCGCCGTCGCTGCGCTGGTCGTACCCGCTGGAGCAGGCGCTCGGCCACTCGCTGGCCAACGTGCCCGCGCTGCCCGGCCGCACCCTGGTCCTCGTGGACCGTTCGGGCTCGATGTTCTACTCGCGGCTGTCCGAGCGTTCCGAGCTCAACCGGGCCGACGCGGCGGCGATCTTCGGCACGGCGCTCGCGCTGCGGGCGGCGGACGCGGATCTCGTCGAGTTCGGCACCACCAGCAAGCGGGTGAAGTTCAGCTCGGGCGAGTCCGTGCTGAAGGTCATCGGACGGTTCGGCGACCTCGGCGGCACCAACACCACCGAGGCGGTCCGCAAGCACTACAAGAAGCACGACCGGGTGCTCATCGTCACCGACGAGCAGGCCATGTACAGCCAGTTCGGCGACCCGACCGAGCAGGTTCCGGCGCACGTTCCGGTCTACACGTGGAACCTCGCCGGCTACAGCGTGGGTCACGGGCCGTCGGGGACGGGTAACCGCCACACGTTCGGCGGGCTCTCGGACGCGGCCTTCCGGATGGTGCCGCTTCTCGAGTCGGCTCGGGACGCGGACTGGCCGTGGGCCCAGGCCGGGTGAGGGGCCGGGGCCGGGGTGGCTGAAGCCCTCGTCTCGGCTTGGGGCGGTGCCGCCTGAGGGTTCAAGGGAAGGGTGCGGTCCGTACGTTGGTGCGGGCCGCACCCTTGTCGGTTTCTGGGTCCGGGGCTAAGCGCCGCGTCTGGGTCGTCCACCCGTGATCACCAGTGCCGACAGCACCACTGCGGTCAGGGCGATCAGGGAACCGGCGCCGAACGCCTGGGCCGAGCCCTTGGTCAGGATCTCCGACGGGGAGCCGTGGGCGTGCCGGGTCGCCGTGCCGAACACGGTGACCAGGACGGAGAGTCCCAGGGTGCCGCCGAGCCACTGGAGGGTCTGCAGCAGTCCGGACGCGGATCCCGCGTCCCGCGGTGCCACGCCCGCGAGAATGGTGGCGGTCAGCGGCATGAAGCTCAGGCCGACGCCGAGCCCCATCAGCAGCAACGGGCCCAGCAGACCGGAGAGATAGCCGTCGCCCGGCTCCAGCCGCCACAGCCAGACGCCGGCGACCGCGATCAGCGACATCCCTGACAGCAGGACGGGCTTGGCGCCGAAGCGCTGAAGCAGCCGTGGCACGAGGCGCACGGTCGTGAACATCACCAGCGTCAGCGGCAGGAAGGCGAAGCCCGTGCGCAACGGGCTGTACCCCAGGGCCTGCTGGGCGACCAGGGTGAGGAAGTAGAACGCGCCGAACATGCCGGCGGGCAGCAGCAGGACCCCGGCGTAGCCGCCCGCCCGGTCACGGCTCGCGAAGAGGCGCAGCGGCATGACCGGTTGCTCCGCGCGCCGCTCCACCAGCAGGAAGCCGGCGAGCAGGGCCGCCGCCGTACCGAACCCCGTCAGCGCCTCGGTGTCCCTCCAGCCCTGCTCCGAGACCCGGATGAACGCGTAGACCAGCGAGGCCGTGCCCGCGGTGCCGGCGATTGCCCCCGCCGCGTCGAAGCGGCCCGCGTGACGAGGGGTCTCGGTGACGAAGCGCGGCAGGGCGGCGGCGACCGCTGCGCCGATCGGCACGTTGATCAGCAGCGACCAGCGCCAGGACGCCCACGACGTGAGCATGCCTCCGACCACCAGGCCGACCGACGCGCCGATCCCGGCCATGGAGGAGTAGACGCCGAGCGCGTGGTGGCGTCGGGGGCCCTCGGGGAAGTTCGTGGTGATGAGCGCGAGGGTGCTCGGGGCGATGAGTGCCGCGCCCACGCCCTGGAGCGCGCGGGCCGCGAGCAGCCAGGAGCTCTCTGTGGCGAGGCCGCCGAGCAGTGAGGAGGCGGCGAAGAGGAGGGCGCCCGTGGTGAGGGTCCGGCGGCGGCCCACGATGTCGCCGATCCGGCCGCCGAGGAGGAGCAGGCCGCCGAAGGCGAGGGTGTACGTGTTGAGGACCCAGGACAGGCCGGTGGGGGTGAAGCCGAGGTCCCGCTGGACGTCCGGCAGGGCGACGTTGACGACGGTGGAGTCGATTCCGACCATGAGGTAGGCGGTCACGATGACGAGGAGGGCCGTCGTGCCGGGTGTCGCCTCCGTGCTGCGGAGTCGCTTTGGGCGTAACGCTGCTGACGAGGTGTCGGGAGTGGGTGTGCCGGTGCCGGTGGACATGGAGTTCTCCTGGTCTGGCGTCCCCGGTACGGTGCGAGTGGGCAGCACGGACTGCCCGCGACATAAGCGGGGACTGTCTCCGTTTAACCCTCGCCAAGATACGGAGAGGGTCCCCGGTTCGCAAGGAGTGTCTGAATGACCCAGGTCAAGCCGATGCGGGCGGATGCGCGGCGGAACTATGAGCGGCTTCTCGCGGAAGCGGCGGTCGCGTTCGCCGAACACGGGGAAGGCGCGTCCCTGGACGACATCGCCAAGCGGGCCGGTGTGGGGTCCGGGACGCTGTACCGGCACTTTCCGACCCGGCGGGCGCTGTTGGAGGCCGTCTACGTGGACGCCATCGAGGCGATCGCGGTCCGCGCGGACGAGATCGCGGCCGCGTTGCCGCCGGGGGAGGCGCTCGTGGAGTGGCTCAACGAGCTCTGCCTCGGGATGATCCAGGTCCGGGGGCTGAAGGCGCTGCTCGGGTCGGCCGTCGCGGACGGGAGTTCCGAGGTGCTGGCGCGGTGTGGGGCCTCCGTGAAGGGGGCGGCGGGGAGGCTGGTCGGGGCCGCGCAGCGGGAGGGCACGCTGCGAGGGGATCTGGAGCCGATCGATGTGTTGCGGCTGGCGCATGGGGTGGCCACCGCGTCGGAGCTGGGGAGCTCGGACGGTTCGGACATCCGGCGGTATGTGTTGTTGCTGACGGAGGGGTTGCGGGCGTAGCCCTCCGGGCGGGTGGGCGGGCGGGTTCGGTCCGGTGGGTGCGTCGGGTTCTGTCCGGTGGGTGGGTCGGGTTCGGCCGGCGGGTGGGTCGGGGCCGTGCCGGTGCATCAGCCCGTCGCCGTTGGGTGAGGTGTGGGCGTCGGTGGCGACGGCCATTGATGTACCGGCACGTCCCCTCGCGCCGGATCCCGTCTGCGGGCGCAGGGGAGTTTCAGCCCCTCCGGCGTTTGAGGAGCGGGGTCTGGGGCGAAGCCGAGACCTTGGGGGAGGGTAGGGGCGGAGGGGGCGAGGAAAAGGGTGGGCTGAGCCGGGCCGGATTCTCGCCCCCGGTCATGGGGGTCGCCCCGGGTCAGAGGGATTCCGCTGCCGGCTTCACCATGCCGCGGACCGTGCGGGACTTGACGAAGTTGCCCATCGCCGTCATGTCCCACTCGCCGGAGAACTGCTTGATCAGCTTGGCCATCATGACGCCCGTCTGGGCCTCGGCGTTGGTGAGGTCGAAGCGGACGAGTTCCTCGCCACTGGCGGCGTCGATGAGGCGGCAGTAGGCCTTGGCCACCTCGGTGAACTTCTGGCCGGAGAAGGAGTTGACCGTGAAGACCAGGCCGGTGACCTCCTGGGGGAGACGGCCGAGGTCGACGGTGATCACCTCGTCGTCCCCGCCGCCCTCACCGGTGAGGTTGTCGCCGGAGTGCTTGATCGCGCCGTTCACGATCGAGAGCTTGCCGAAGTAGCAGCTGTCGATGTGGTTGCGCTGCGGGCCGTACGCGATGACCGAGGCGTCCAGGTCGATGTCCTTGCCGCGGAACGCCGGCTCCCAGCCGAGGCCCATCTGGACCATGGAGAGTAGCGGGGCGCCCCCCTTGACCAGGGACACCGTCTGGTTCTTCTGGAGGCTCACCCGGCCCTTGTCCAGGTTGATCTTGCCGGTGGCGGCGGGCGGCGCAGGGGGCATGGGCGGGACCGGGGGCGCGGCCGGGGACTGCGGGGCGGAGAGGCGGGGGTCCGCGGCCGGGGGCTGGGCCGCGGGGGCGGGCTGGGCGGCCGGGGCGGGCTCCTCCACGCTCACGCCGAAGTCGGTGGCGATGCCCGCCAGGCCGTTCGCGTAGCCCTGGCCGACGGCGCGGGCCTTCCAGGCGCCGTTGCGGAGGTAGATCTCGACGATCACGAGGGCCGTCTCCGTGCCCAGCCGCGGCGGGGTGAAGGTGGCCAGGACCGTGCTGTCGTCCGCGTTGCGGATCGTCGCGGTCGGCTCGATGCCCTGGAAGGACTGGCCCGCCGCGTCGGGGCTCGCCGTGACGACGATCTTCTCGATGCCCGGGGGCACCGCGGCCGTGTCGACCGTGATCGCGTCGGGCGCGGTGCCGCCGCCCGACCGGTAGGTCACGCCGGGGCCGGTGGGCTGGTTGTAGAAGATGAAGTCGTCGTCGGAGCGCACCTTGCCGTCGGCGGTGAGCAGCAGGCTCGACACGTCGAGCCGCACCGGGGCGGTGACGTCCACCGTCACGCGCGAGACGGGGAGAGGGATGTTCGAGCCGGGCGTCATAGCTGTCATGACTGGGGTAACGAGCGGGGGCGCTTTACCGTTCCCTTACCCAAGGGTGAAGAGGGACGCAGGGGGAGGGTTCCACTTCGGGCCCGCCCGCGCGGGCGTGCGGGCCCGGGTGGTCGTGTCTCAGGGCACCACGACGATCTTCCGGCCCACGCCCGACGCGAACTGTTCCAGGGCCTGGGGGTAGCTCGTCAGGGGGAGGCGGTCGCTGATGAGGACCGACGGGTCGAGGACGCCCGCGGCGAAGAGTTCCGCCGCGCGTTCGAAGCTGTGCAGGACGGCCATCGAGCCGGTGATGGTGATCTCCTGGTTGTAGATGCGGTACGGGTCGACGGTGACCCGGGTCGCGTAGTCCGCCACGCCGAACTGGAGGAAGGTGCCCGCCTTCGCCACCCGGTCGAGACCGTCCTGGATCGCCGCGGCGTTCCCGGTCGCGTCGACGACCACGTCCCAGCCCTGGGGCCGGTCCAGCTCGTCGGCGTTCGCCGCGGCCGCGGAGACCCCGAGCCGCCGGGCGGTGGCGAGCCGTTCGGGGTTCACGTCGACGACGTCCACGCTCGCCGCGCCGGTGCGCTTGGCGAGCTCCAGCATCATCAGGCCCATCGTCCCGGAGCCGTAGACCAGGATGTGGGCGCCGAGCCGGGACCGCAGGACGTCGTAGCCCCGGACGGCACAGGAGAGCGGTTCGATCAGGGCCGCGTCCTGGGTGGCGACGTGTTCGGGGAGCTTGACGCAGTTGGCGACGGGCGCGGTCGCGTACTGGGCGGCGCCGCCCGCGGTGGTCACGCCGATCGCGGCCCACCGTTCGCAGAGGTTGCTGTGGCCCGTACGGCAGTAACGGCACTCGTGGCAGTACAGGGACGGGTCGACGGCCACCCGGTCGCCGACCGCGAGCTCCGTCACCCTTGTGCCCACGCCGACCACCTCGCCGGCGAACTCGTGGCCCGGCACGATCGGCAGCTTCGGGGCGAACTCGCCCTGGAGGATGTGCAGATCGGTGCCGCACAGCCCGCAGGCGGCGACCTCGACCACGACCTCGCGGGGGCCAGGAGACGGGTCGGGGACCTCGGTCACGACGGCACGGCCCACGGACTCGATGACTGCGGCCTTCATTTCACGGCTCCGAGCGACAGGCCCTGGACCAGTTTGTCCTGGGCGGCGAACCCCGCGGCGAGCACCGGCAGGGAGACGACGAGCGACGCGGCGCACACCTTCGCCAGGAACAGGCCCTGGCTGGTGATGAATCCGGTCAGGAAGACGGGGGCGGTCCCGGCGACCACACCCGTGAGCACCCGGGCGAACAGCAGCTCGTTCCAGCTGAAGATGAAGCAGATCAGGGCCGTCGCCGCGATGCCGGGCAGGGCGATGGGGGCCACGACACGGCCGAGGACCGTCGGGAGCCGGGCACCGTCGAGCTGCGCGGCCTCGATCACCGCGACGGGGACCTCGGCGAGGAACGACTGCATCATCCACACGGCGATCGGCAGGTTCATCGAGGTGTAGAGGACGACCAGCAGCCAGATGTTGTCGAGCATGCCGGTGTTCTTGGCGAACAGGTAGATCGGGAGGAGGCCCGCCACGACCGGCAGCATCTTGGTCGACAGGAAGAAGAACAGGACGTCCGTCCACTTCCGCACCGGGCGGATCGACAGGGCGTACGCGGCCGGGAGGGCCAGCAGCAGGACGAGGAGGGTCGAGGCCACCGACGCGACCGTGGAGTTGACGAGGGAGGGCCAGGGGCTCGCGCCGCCGCCCGCGCCGAAGAACTCCCGGTAGCCGTCGAGGGTCAGGGCCGCGCCGAAGGCCGGCGGGTTCTTCGCCGCGTCCGGTTCGGAGTGGAAGGACGTCAGGGCCATCCACGCGATGGGCAGGAAGAACACGATGCCGAGCGCCCAGGCGGCCAGGCCCAGGCCGGCCCCCCTGGCACGGCGGGGACGCGGATGCGTCGCGGTCGTACTCATCAGCGGGACCCCTCCTCGCGGAACAGGGACGACACGACGCGCAGCGCGAAGGTCGCGATGACGATGGAACCGATGACCACCAGAACGCCCGCGGCGGAGGCGAGGCCGTTCTCGTGGGCCTGGTAGAAGCTCTGGTACACGGTGTAGGGCAGGTTGGCGGTGCCCAGGCCGCCGGAGGTGATCGTGAAGACCGCGTCGAAGTTCTGCACGATGTAGATCGAGCCCAGCAGCGCCCCCAGTTCGAGATAGCGGCGCAGGTGGGGCAGCGTGAGGTGGCGGAACACCTGCCAGTCGTTCGCGCCGTCCACGCGGGCGGCCTCGATCTGCTGGTGGTCGCGGCTCTGCAGACCGGCGAGCAGGATCAGCATCATGAACGGCGTCCACTGCCAGACCAGGGACGCCTCGACCGCGAGCAGCGGGGTGTCCGAGATCCAGTCGGGCGCGGGGCCGCCGACGTAGTGCAACAGGCCGTTCAGCAGGCCGTATTCGGGGTTGAAGAGCACGTGCTTCCACAGCAGGGCCGCGGCGACCGGGACCACCAGGAACGGTGCGATCAGCAGGGTGCGGACGATGCCGCGGCCCCGGAACCGCCGGTCCAGGAGCAGGGCGAGGGCCAGGCCGAGGACGAGGCTGACGAGGACCACGCTGACGGTCAGCAGGATCGTCGTCCAGACCGAGTGCCGCAGGCCCGCGTCGGTCAGCACCTCCGTGTAGTTGCCGAAGCCGGTGAAATGGCGGGCCTTCGGATACAGGGCGTTCCAGTCGAAGAACGAGATCACCAGCGTGGCCACGAAGGGCAGTTGGGTCACCGCGATCATGAAGATCAGGGCCGGGAGCAGGGGGCCGCGGGCGGCCCAGGCGCGCAGCCGGGCCGAGGGTTGTCCGTGGGTGCGTACGGGGGGAGCGGCCACGCGGGCCGTCGTCGTGGCGGTCATCGGCCCTCGTACTCCTTGGAGATCTTCTCGGCGAGCTTCTGGGAGGTGTTCAGTGCCGCGTCGACGGACTGGCGTCCGGCGATGGCCGCGCTGATCTCCTGCGAGACCTTGGTGCCGAGGTCGGTGAACTCGGGGATGCCGACGAACTGGATCCCGGGCGCGGGGCGCGGCTGGACGCCGGGGTCGCGCGGCCGGGCGCCCTCGATGGCCTGGCGGGTCATGTCCTGGAAGGCGGCGGCCTCTTTGACGTAGGCGGCGTTCGTATACGTCGAAGCGCGTTTGCCCGCCGGGACGTTCGACCATCCGGTGGTGTCGCCCACCAACTGCTCGTAGCCCTTGCCCGAGGCCCAGGAGATGAACTTCCAGGCCTTGTCCGGGTTGTGCGAGGCCTTCTGGAGTCCCCAGGCCCAGGTGTAGAGCCAGCCGGAGGACCCGGTCCTCTCGACGGGGGCCGGGACGTATCCGAGCTTGCCCCTGACCGGGGAGTCCTTGGCCTCCAGCAGGCCCGCGGCGGAGGTGGCGTCGTACCACATGGCCGTCTTGCCCTGGGTCATGTTGTTCAGGCACTCGGCGAAGCCGGACTGGGCGGCGCCGGACTCGCCGTGCTCGCGGACGAGGTTCACATAGAACGTGGTGGCCTTCTCGAACTCGGGGGAGTCCAGGCGCGCCTTCCAGTCCTTGTCGAACCAGGTGCCGCCGAAGGTGTTGACCACGGTGGTGAGCGGGGCCATGACCTCGCCCCAGCCGGGCAGACCGCGCAGGCAGATGCCCTTCATGCCGGGCTCGGCGCCGTCCGCCTTCGCCGCGAGGTCTGCCACCTGCTGCCAGGTGGGGTGCGCGGGCATCGTCAGGCCCTTCGCGGCGAACACGTCCTTGCGGTACATCAGGAACGACGACTCCCCGTAGAACGGCTGCCCGTAGAGCTTGCCGTCGGCGGCCGTCAGCGACTGCCGCATGGGCTTGAGGACGTCCTGCTCGTCGTATCCGCGGTCCTGGCGGACGTACGAGTCCATCTCGTGCAGCCAGCCGTTGCGGGCGTAGATCGGTATCTCGTAGTTGGAGAGGGTGGCGACGTCGTACTGGCCCGCCTGGTTGGCGAAGTCCTGGCTGATCTTGTCGCGGACGTCGTTCTCCGGCAGGACGGTGAAGTTCACCTTGATGCCGGTGTCCCGGGTGAAGTGGGCCTTGGTGAGTTTCTGCAGCTCGACCATCTGCGGGTTGTTGACCATCAGGACGTTGATGGAATTCCCGCCGGAGCCCGACCCGCCCGCTCCGGTCCAGCAGCCGGAGAGGAGCGGGGAGAGCAGCGTCCCTGCGGCGGCCGCGGCGAGCAGTGCGCGCGGCCTCCGCCGGCTCGGGGTTCGCATGGATCACTCCTGGGGATGGGGATGGGGATGGGGAGGGGGATGGGGAGAAAAGGGGAGAGGTGGGGAGGGATGCGGATATAGGGGGCGGGGTGAGGTGTGGGGGTGCCTCGGGGCGACGCGGGGAGGGGGGAGTGGGCAGGTGGCCGGGGCGGGAGGGCTTTCAGACGCGGATGACCTGGGGGCCCAGCAGCGAGTAGCGGTGCGCCTCGGAGGCCGGGAGCAGGGTGCTGGTGACGATCGTCTCCAGGTCGCCGATGCCGGCGAACCGGCAGAAGCTGACGGCGCCGAACTTGGTGTGCACACCGGCGAAGACCGTGCGCCGGGAGGCCCTGATCGCCTGCGCCTTGACCTCGCTGACCGCCGGGTCGGGTGTGGTGAGGCCGTGTTCGCGGGAGATGCCGTTGGCGCCGATGAACGCGAGGTCGATGACGAAGCCGGCGAGCATCTTCGTGGTCCAGTGGTCGACCGTGGCGAGGGTGCCGGGGCGGACCCGGCCGCCGAGCAGCAGGACGCTCGTGTTCTCGGCTCCGGCGAGTGCTCCGGCGGTGGCGAGTGAGGCGGTCACCACGGTCAACGGCCTGTCCCTTGGCAGGGCTTCGGCGATGAGCTGCGGGGTGAACCCCTCGTCGACGAACACGGTCTCGGCGTCCCGGGCCAGCTCGGCCGCGGCGGCGGCGATCCGGCGCTTCTCGGGGACATGGCTCGTGGTGCGGAAGGCGAGCGTCGTCTCGAAGCCGGCGCTCTCCACGGGGTAGGCGCCGCCGTGGGTGCGGCGCACCAGGCCGTGGTCCTCCAGGGTGCGCAGATCCCGTCGTACGGTCTCCTTGGCGACGCCCAGTTCGACGGCGAGCTCGGTGACCTCGACCGAGCCCGTGCGGCGCGCGGTCCGGACGATCTCGCGCTGCCGTTCCTCCGCCGTCCTGCCCGTCATCGCCGTCACCCGCTCCCTCGCGCTCCGTCGCGCACTGCCCGTTCGGACCCGGTGGGGTCCATGAGGGAAGTTCTACAGCCGGTGTCCGTCACTGACCAGGCCTGTTGCGGGCCCGATGCTGCCCGGCTGTGCCCGTTCCGCGGCGCGGCCGCCCGCGGCGGACCTGGGGTGGAGCGGGGGAGGCGGCGGGATCGGGCAGGGGTTGTGCCCGAACACGGGGGCGGGCGGGCCCGTTTCCGGCCCGCCCGCTTCTCACCGGGCGGTCCGCTGTCCGCCCGCCCCCTCCGCCGGGCGGTTCCGCGGTCCGCCCGTTCCTTCGTCGGGCGGTCCGCTGTCCGCCCGTCGTCCCCGCCTTCTCGGCCGTGGTCAGTACGGCCAGATCGGCGGGTGCGTCGTGAAGTGGCCGCCCAGGTGCGCGTGGTCCGGGTTCGCCGGGTCGAGCTCGCCCTGTTCGGCGATGAGCTTCTCCGCGTACGGCTCGGAGTCGTCGCGCGGTTCGTAGCCGAGGGCCCGTGCCGACGAGAGGTCCCACCACAGGCGGGTGTTGGCGGAGGAGCCGTAGACGACCGAGTGCCCCACGTCCCGCGCGGTCAGGGCGGCGTGGAAGAGACGGGCGCCGTCCTCGGGGCTCATCCAGACCGAGAGCATGCGCACACTCGTCGGCTCCGCGAAGCAGGACCCGATGCGCACCGAGACGGTCTCCAGGCCGTGCTTGTCCCAGTAGAACTGGGCGAGGTCCTCGCCGAACGCCTTGGACAGCCCGTAGAAGGTGTCGGGGCGGCGCGGGGTGTCGACCGGGATCAGCGGGTCGTCGCCCACCGGGCGCGGGGTGAAGCCCACCGCGTGATTGGAGGAGGCGAAGACGACACGGCGTACGCCCTCCTCGCGGGCCGCCTCGTACAGGTTGTACGTCCCCTCGATGTTGGCCTTGAGGATCTTGTCGAAGGAGGACTCCAGGGAGATGCCCGCGAGGTGGACGATCGCGTCGACGCCCCGTACCGCCTCGCGCAGTGCCGCCCGGTCGGCGAGGTCCGCGGTGATCGCCTCCGGTTCGCCCTCGACCGGGAGGACGTCGAGCAGACGCAGCTCGTAGCCGTACTCCGGCAGCAGCCCGCGCATGAGGGTGCCGAGTCCGCCGGCGGCGCCGGTGAGCAGAACGGTGCGGGGAGCGGGCATGGGGGTCTCCTCCGTGCGGGCGGGTGCGCCAGGGCCGGCTGCCGGGGCCGTCGGCGGGGCCCTGTTCGTCAGTCGTATGCGTGTATGGCATTCACATTCATGGACACGCTAAGGAGCGTCGACGTGCCGCGTCAAGTGTCGCGCGGACGGGCGAAATCCGCCTTCGAGTTGCGGGTTTGCATGCTTGACCGGCCCCGAGGCGGCGGCTTAGCGTGGGCGAGTTCAGGGATATGGACATGGATCAGAAACATGCACTCGATGGGCACCTTTTAAGGGAGAGTCCGTGACGTCAGCCCCTCTTGCCGCCCGGCTGAGCATCCCCAGCGGGCCGCTCTTCTTCCCCGTCACCGCGTACGGCCCCGACGGCACCGTCGACCCCGGTGTCTACCGGGAGCACGTACGGCGCGGCGTCGAGGCGGGCGCGGCGGCGGTCTTCGCGTGCTGCGGCACCGGCGAGTTCCACGCGCTCGTGCCCGAGGAGTTCGAGACCTGCGTACGGGCCGCGGTGGAGGCCGCCGAGGGGCGCGTCCCGGTGGTCGCGGGCGCCGGATACGGAACCGCCCTGGCCGTGCGCTACGCGCGCCTCGCGGAGGCCGCCGGGGCCGACGGGCTGCTCGCCATGCCGCCGTATCTCGTGACGGCCGGGCAGGAGGGGCTGCTGCGGCACTACCGGGAGATCGCCGCCGCCACCTCCCTCGACGTCATCGTCTACCAGCGCGACAACGCCGTCTTCACCCCGGCGGGCGTGGTCGAACTCGCCCGCACCGAGGGGATCATCGGCTTCAAGGACGGGCTCGGCGACCTGGACCTGATGCAGCGGATCGTCAGCGCCGTACGCAGCGAGGCGCCCGGCGACTTCCTCTACTTCAACGGTCTGCCGACCGCCGAGCTGACCGGGCTCGCCTACCGGGGACTGGGGATCACGCTCTACTCCTCGGCGGTCTTCTGCTTCGCCCCCGAGATCGCGCTGGCCTTCCACCGCGCCCTGAACACCGGGGACGACGCGACGGTGAACCGGCTGCTGGACGGCTTCTACCGGCCCTTCGTCGATCTGCGGGCGCGGGGGCGCGGCTACGCGGTCGCCCTGGTCAAGGCGGGTGTCCGGCTGCGCGGACTGGACGTCGGCGAGGTCCGGCCCCCGCTCCACGAACCGGCCGAGGACCACGTCAAGCAGCTCGCGCAGCTCATCGACCGCGGGTACGCGCTCATCGAGGAGGGCCTGTGATCGCGTCCGCGTTCCTCTACCCCTGGGACGTCAACGGGGACCCGGAGGCCGCCGCCAGGACCGCGGCCCTCGGCGTCCGCCGGGTGACGCTCGCGTCCGCCTATCACTCCACGCGCGCGCTGACCCCTCGCCACCCGCGGCACCGGATCGTCACGGCCTCGCACGCCGCCGTGCTGTACCCGGTGGACGAGGCGCGATGGCGCGGCCGGGCCCTTCGCCCCTGTCCGGCCGGTGACTGGGCGCCCGGTGACGCGTACGGCGAGGCCGCCGCCGCGCTCGCCGGGGTGGGGCTCGACGTCCACACCTGGGTCGTGCTCGCGCACAACTCACGTATGGGGGAGGAACATCCGGAGACCTCCGTCGTCAACGCCTATGGGGATCGCTATCCCTGGGCGCCCTGCGTCGCCCGGTCCGCGACCCGCGCCTACCTGGCCGACCTCGCGGTGGAGGCCGCGGTACGGCCGGGTGCCGCGGGTACGGAACTGGAGTCGCTCGGCTGGTACGGACTCGCCCATCTGCACGCCCACGACAAGATCGGCGGGGTGTCGCTCGGGGACGCCGGGCACTATCTGATGTCTCTGTGCTTCTGTGCCGTGTGCGCGGACGGATACGGCCGACAGGGCCTGGACGCGGAGGAGTTGGCGTCCTTCGTGCGCGGGGCGCTGGAGCCGGTGTGGCGGGGGGAGCCGTCCGGTGGCGGCTGGGCCGGGGTGGAGAAGCTGCTCGGGGCGGGGACGGCGGCGGCCACCCGTGTCTGGCGCGACCAGGTCGCCCGCTCGCTCCAGGAGGAGACGGTCGCGGCGGTCCGCTCCGCCGCGCCGGCCGGGTTCCAGGTGCTGCTGCACGCCGACCCCGTCTCCTTCCACTGCGGCGCCAACGCCGGTGTGGACCCCGGGCACATTTTGTCCGTGGCCGACGGTGTGGTCGTGCCGTGCACCGGGGACGCGGGCCTGCTGACGCCGTTCGCGGAGGCGGTGCGGGCGGGGGCGCGGGGGAGGGTGCTGGCCGCCAACTTCACCGTGGTGTCCGGGATGGGGGGCCGGCCGGACCGTCTCGCGGCCGACGCGGCCCGCGCGGTCGAGCTCGGCGCGACCGAACTGCGGCTGTATCACGCGGGGTTGGCCTCGGACGCCGATCTGGAGGCGGTGCGGGGGGTGTTGGCGGGGCTGGACTAGGGCCCTTCCGGCAAGGCGCGCCGTCGCCCGAAGGGCGGCCCGGCGGCGTCAGGTGCGAAGAGACGGCGTGCATGGCGCTGCCGGGCGGACGGGAAGTGTCGGACAGGCCCTAGGGCGTGTCCGCAAAGTCTCGCCTGCCCGGCGGCGTCTGGCACGCTCCCCCAAGCTCTTCGAGCAGGGGGACCCCCACGCCGCCGCCCGGCCCGCCCTTCGGGTGGACGACGCGACTTTGCGGACACGCCCCAGGGGCGGTCCGGCCGGGACCTCGCCGCTGCGCTCCCGCTGCCCCGGACGGGGTGGCGGGGGCGCAGCGGGTCGTGCCTTCAGCTCTTCACCGTGCGGGCGGTGATGTCGCCGTGGGCGGTGGTCGCGTGGATCGTCAGGCCGGGGGTGGCGCCCGAGTTCGTGAGCGAGTTGCTGATCCGGCCGAGGGTGGTGCCGGCGTCCAGGGCGGCGGAGACCCCGGGAGCGGCGCCGACGGTGATGTCCCCCAGCTGCGTGCTCAGCGTGAGCGTGCCGCGTGCGGCCTCGCTGACGGTCAGGTCGCCCTTCTGGGTGCTGATCTCGGCGGGGCCGTGCAGCCGGCCGACGGAGATGTCGGCGTCGAGGCCGGTCAGGCGGACGCTGTCGGCCTCGTCGAGCTCGACCGAGCCGTGGCCGCCCTCGAAGGTGACCTCGCCGAGCCGTCCCACGCCGCGGAACTCGGCCGCGGCCGCCTTGGCCTCGACCCGGGAGCCGGCCGGGAGCTGCACGGTGACCTCGACGGACCCGGACGGGCCGAGGCCCCGGTTCCTGGCCCCGGGGATCTCCACGCGCAGGACGCCGTCGGCGTAGGAGACCTCGGTCTGCTCGGCCGCCTTCACGTCGCGGCCCTTGGAGGCGTCGGCGGGCAGGACCTCGACGGTGGTGTCGGCGCGGTCGGCGGCGATGAAGCGGATGTGTCCCGCGGGGATGTCGATGATCGCGGAGACGGGGGCGGTGGTGTCGAACTTCTGCATGATGCTCTCCATGGTCTGCTTCGCGTGCGTTCCCGGTGTTTCTGACATTGGAAACGCTACGTTGCGTTCGAGGATCGGGCAACATGCTTGTTGCGCAATTCTGTTGTATCCGCAGGTGGATGCCGAGATTTCATTGCAATGACTCTGGCTCTAATGCAATGTCGACTGTTCGTTGTGTTGCAATGATCTGAGCTGAACGCTATGCGGGGAGTGGGCGCCCGGACTTCGCGGGCGCCCGCGTGCACCCGTCAGTCCTTCAGCAGCGCGCAGACGAAGTTCTCCTCGACCGTCCGCAGCCGCTCCAGCAGCGCGGGCTTGTTCGTCTTGTTCACCTGGGTGGTGAGCGTGAAGGTCAGGGACCGCCGGCCGTCCGGCGTGGCGGCGATCAACTGGGTGTATCCGGGGAAGTTGCCGGTGTGGCCGAGGACCACTCCGCAGCGGGTGGAGTAACGGAAGATCGCCTCTCCGGCCTTGTTCCGGCCGGGACCCGCCGGCTCGGAGGCACCGTCGATCCACCGGCGCTGCTCGCGCAGGGTGGCCTTGGAGATCAGCGCCCCGCCCGCGTACCCGCTGATGAAGCGCGTCAGGTCCGCCGGGGTCGAGATGATTCCGCCCGACGCCCACACGCCGGACGCGCTGAGCGCCTCGCTGACGTCCTCCGGGGGATTGGGCGGCGTGACGTCGTACCCGTGCATGTACGGCTCGGGCATCTCGTAGCCCTGCGGGAGGCTCGTGTCCCGCAGGCCGAGCGGCCGGTAGACGAGCCCCCGCAGCAACTGCTCGTAGGGCTGTCCGGTGACCGCCTCGGCCATCAGCGCGACCGCGATGTTGTCCGAGTTCGAGTACTGGTACGTCGACCCCGGCCGGAACAGCAGCGGTTCGTCGGCCACGAAGTCGAGCAGCCGGCGCGAGTCGAAGTGGTGGTGCGGATCGGCGGTGAGGATCCTGATGAACTCGGGGTCCTGCGAGTAGTCGGGCAGCCCGCTGGTGTGGTTCAGGAGCTGGCGCAGCGTCACGGCGCGCCACTGCCGGGGCAGGGACGGCAGTACGCGGCCGATCGTGTCGTCGAGGGAGAGCGCGCGCCGGTCCACCAGACGCAGCGCCACGGCGCCGCTGAACGCCTTCGCCGTGCTCGCGATCCGCGTGTGGTCGTCCGGCCGGATCGGACGTCCGCTGTCCAGGTCGGCGACCCCGGCACGCACGACGCGGGACTCGCCCCCGCGGCGCAGGACGGCGATGACTCCGGGCGGGCCGCCGGGGCTGCGCACCAGTTCTTCGAGCTGCTGCCGCAGCGCGCGGTCGTGGTCCGCGGATCCGGAACCGGAGCCGGAGCCGGCGTCGGCCGGTCCGGACACGGCGCCGGTCAGACAGGCGGCGGCCAGGAGGGCGCCGAGGGACGTACGCAGCCGGGGGCGGCGGGGCAGGGGCATGGGGGTCTCCCGAGTCGGGCGGGGCCAGGGCACGCCCAGCTTCGGCCCCGGGTGATCCGCTCGCCTGCGCCGCTGCTGCATACGGAGGAGCGGGTGACCGGGTGTTGGGCCGTCCGGCCGACCCGGTGCGGAAACCCCGGTCGGGGGAACCGATGAGTTTCCGGTACGGAGGGGGTCCACCCCACCGGAGTGCACCCACGGGACCGCCCCATGGGCTTCGCTCAGGGGTGCGCTTCGAGGGGCCCGTCCCGCGGGACTCGCGAACGGAGACGCCTCGACGGGGCTCGCTCACGGGCGTGTCCCGTGTTCCCGGCGGATCCCCGAACCGGACCAGCAGAGAAATACGCGTTCTGAGGAGAATCGGATGACCGGCCAGACCTTCGACTTCGGGCCGCAGGCCCTCGTCGTGGCGCGCCTCGCTGAGGGTGTCACGGACGCGCAGCTCGACGGGGCGACCCCCTGTCCGCGGTACGCGGTGCACAACCTGCTCGGGCATCTGGCCGGACTGGCCGTCGCCTTCCGCGACGCCGGGCGCAAGGACCTGGGCCCCACGACCGACACGAGCCCCGCCGCGGCCGTGCCCGACATCGAGCCGGGCTGGCGCGAGGCCCTGCCGAAGGCGCTCGACGAACTCGCCGACGCCTGGCGGGACCCGGCCGCCTGGACCGGCATGACCCGGGCGGGCGGAGTGGACCTCCCGGCCGAGGTCGCGGCGGCCGTCGCCGCCGACGAACTGGTCGTGCACGGCTGGGACCTCGCGCGCGCCACCGGCCAGGACTACGCGCCCGACGAGACCGCCCTGCGGGTGACGCACGGGTTTCTCACGGGTGTGGCCGACGACCCGACCCGTGTCGGAGGCATCTTCGGTCCCGTCGTCCCGGTGCCCGACGACGCGCCGCTCCTCGACCGCGTGATCGGGCTCAGTGGCCGTGACCCGGGCTGGACGTCGTAACCGAGGATCCGTTCGCACGAGCACACGCACCTGGTGCCTCCTCCGGCGCGTGCCGCCTCTCCTCCGGTGCCTCACGGGCCGCCCGCCGAGCGGGCGGCCCGTCCGCGTGCTCCGGCACCCCGTCGCGGGAGCGAACGCCCGACGCGCCTCGCCCGGGCGGAGGGATCAGGGGGATCCGGGTTCCTCCGGCACCCCGCGCCGCGCGTCTTCGCAACTTCCTCTGTCGGAAGCGTTGACGAAACACGGTCACGCTCCTACCTTCAACGCGTCGTACTTCGTACGTCATATATGAGACGCGATACACGAGAGCGGGAGCCGGCGTCCACGGCCGGCTTTCCGCTGCCGTGATCCGACACGTGAGACCGGAGAGGCGCGCATGACCTCTGTGCCCACCCCGATCCCGTCCCGCACGCAGTTCGTGCTGGAGGGGATCAAACACCGCATCCTCACCGGGCAGTTGACCCCGGGACAGGCTCTGGTGGAGACCGACCTCGCCGCGCAGTTCGGGGTGTCGAAGACCCCCGTGCGCGAGGCGCTCAAGACCCTGGCCGGTACCGGGCTCGTCGTGATGAACCAGTACAAGGGCGTCACGGTGCGCATGGTGGACGCGGACATGGCGCGCGAGGTGTACGACGTACGGCTGCTCCTCGAACCCGAGGCGCTGCGGCGGGTGGTGCGCCGCAAGGCGTCCCTGGACGACGCCCGTGACGCGCTCACCCGTGCCGACGCCGCCGCCGACACCGCCGAACGGTCCCTGGCCAACCGGGAGTTCCACCGCGCCCTGTACACCCCCTGCGGAAACCCGCTGCTCGGCCGGATGCTCGACGAGGTGCGCGACCAGGCGGCCCTCGTCTCGGCGGTCGCCTGGGCCTCCGACCCCTCCTGGGAGCGGGAGGCGAGCGAGCACCGGGAGATCCTGCGCCTCGCCCTCGACGGCGACGCCGACGCCGCGGCCGCGGCACTGCACGCGCACATCGCCTCGTTCGTACGACGGGCCTTCCCGCAGGGCCAGGAAGAGGACGGACAGGAATGACAGCGACGTTCGAGACCCAGCGGGCGGCACTCGCCGAGGTCGTGGCCATCCCGGTCACACCCTTCGCCGAGGACGGCACGATCGACCGGGACACCCACCGGGCCCTGCTGCGCCGGCTGATCGACGGCGGAGTCCGCACCCTCACCCCCAACGGCAACACCGGCGAGTTCTACGCCCTCACCCCCGAAGAGCGCCGCACCATAACCGAGTTGACCGTCGAGGAGGCGGGCGACCGCGCGGCCGTCCTCGTCGGCGTCGGACACGACCTGCCCACCGCCGTCGCCTCCGCGCGCCACGCATGCTCCCTCGGCGCACCGATGGTGATGGTCCATCAGCCCGTGCACCCCTACGTCTCGGAGGGCGGCTGGGTCGACTACCACCGGGCGATCGCCGAGTCCGTGCCGGAGCTGGGCGTCGTGCCCTACATCCGCAATCCGGCCCTCGCGGGTTCGCGGCTCGCCGAACTCGCCGACGTGTGCCCGAACGTCATCGGCGTGAAGTACGCCGTCCCCGACGCGGCGCGCTTCGCCTCCTTCGCGCGGGACGCCGGCCTCGACCGGTTCGTGTGGGTGGCCGGACTCGCCGAGCCCTACGCCCCCTCGTACTTCTCGGCCGGCGCCACCGGGTTCACCTCGGGCCTGGTGAACGTCGCCCCCGCCGTCTCGCTGAACATGATCGAGGCGCTGCGGTCCGGCGACTACCCGGCCGCGATGAAGGTCTGGGAGCGGATCCGGCGCTTCGAGGAACTGCGCGCCGCCGACGCCTCCGCGAACAACGTCACCGTCGTCAAGGAAGCCCTGTCCTCACTGGGCCTGTGCCGCCGTGACGTGCGCCCGCCGAGCCGGCCGCTGACCGCGAACGAGCGGTCCGAGGTCGCCGCCATAGCCGCCGGATGGTCCCTGTGAAGCGGCCCGAGGAACTCCGAAGCCATCAGTGGTACGGCACCGACGGGCTCCGCTCGTTCAGCCACCGGGCCAGGACCCGGCAGCTCGGCTACCTCCCCGAGGAGCACCTGGGCAAGCCGGTCGTCGCGATCCTCAACACCTGGTCCGACATCAACCCGTGCCATGTGCACCTGCGCGACCGCGCCCAGGCCGTCAAGCGGGGGGTGTGGCAGGCGGGCGGATTCCCGCTCGAATTCCCGGTGTCCACGCTGAGCGAGACGTTCCAGAAGCCGACCCCGATGCTCTACCGCAACCTGCTCGCGATGGAGACCGAGGAGCTGCTGCGGTCGTACCCGGTGGACGGGGCCGTGCTGATGGGCGGCTGCGACAAGACCACGCCCGCGCTGCTCATGGGGGCGGCCTCGGTCGATCTGCCGACCGTCTTCGTGCCCGCCGGGCCCATGCTCCCGGGCCACTGGCGCAACGAGGTCCTCGGCTCCGGCACCGACATGTGGAAGTACTGGGACGACAAACGCGCGGGCCTCATCGGGGACTGCGAGATGGCCGAGCTGGAGAGCGGGCTCGCCCGGTCGCCCGGTCACTGCATGACGATGGGCACCGCGTCCACGCTGACGGCCGCCGCGGAGGCGCTCGGCGTCACCGTCCCCGGCGCCTCCAGCATCCCGGCCGTCGACTCCGGACACGACCGGATGGCGGCCGCGGCGGGACTCAGGATCGTCGAACTCGTCCACAAGGGGCGGACGTTGGGCGACATCCTGACGGCGGAGGCCTTCACGGACGCGGTCACCACGGTGCTCGGCATCGGCGGCTCGACGAACGCCGTGATCCACCTGATCGCCATGGCCGGACGCGCGGGCGTCTCCCTCACCCTGGACGACTTCGACCGGATCGCCCGGACCGTCCCGGTGCTCGCGAACGTCCGGCCCGGCGGACAGAAGTACCTCATGGAGGACTTCCACTTCGCCGGCGGCCTGCCCGGGTTCCTCTCCCGCATCACCGACCTGCTGCACCTGGACCGGCCCACGGTCTCCCACGACACCCTGCGCGAGCAGCTCGCCGGCGCCCGGGTCCACGACGACGACGTCATCCGCACCCGCGACAACCCGGTCGCGGCCGAGGGCGGAGTGGCCGTCCTGCGCGGCAACCTCTGCCCCGACGGCGCCGTCATCAAGCACATCGCCGCCGAGCCGCACCTGCTGAAGCACACCGGTCCCGCGGTCGTCTTCGACGACTACCGCACGATGCAGCGGACCATCGACGACCCGTCGCTCGGCATCACCGCCGACAGCGTCCTCGTGCTGCGGGGCTCCGGCCCCAAGGGCGGCCCGGGCATGCCCGAGTACGGGATGCTGCCCATCCCGGAGCATCTGCTGAAGCAGGGCGTCCGGGACATGGTGCGGATCTCCGACGCCCGGATGAGCGGCACGAGTTACGGCACGTGCGTGCTGCACGTGGCGCCCGAGTCGTACGTCGGCGGCCCGCTCGCCCTCGTACGGAGCGGGGACCTGATCACGCTCGACGTCGCGGCACGCTCGCTCCGGCTCCACGTGGACGACGCTGAGATGGAGCGCAGACGGGCCGCCTGGACCGCGCCGCCCGTCCGGTACGAACGCGGCTACGGCGCGCTCTACAACGACCAGATCACCCAGGCCGACACCGGCTGCGACTTCGCGTTCCTGGCCCGCCCGGGCAAGGTGCCGGACCCCTACGCCGGCTGACGCCCCCACCACCGCACACGGAAGACACCGACCGACCCATGAGGGTGTAGCAAGCGCTTCCTGCACCCGCTGTACCTGCCCCACTGCGAACGGAGAACAGTCATGGCCCAAGCCGCAGCCGTGGCGAAACCGCCCGCGCCACCCCGGCGGCGCCGTGCCTCCGCGACCCCGCGCAGGCTGCCGTATCTGCTCATCGCCCCGGCGGCGCTGCTGATGCTGGGCTTCATCGCCTACCCCGTCATCAGCGTCTTCTACTACAGCCTGCAGAACTACAACCCCACCAAACCGTGGCGCAACGGCTACGCGGGCCTCGACAACTTCGTGCACGCCTTCACCGACGACCCCCAGTTCTGGGACACGCTGACCTTCAGCGCGAAATGGGTCGTCGTCGAGGTCGGCCTCCAGCTCCTGTTCGGCCTGGCGCTCGCGCTGATCGTCAACCAGACCTTCGTCGGCCGGGCGGCCGGGCGCGCGCTGGTGTTCTCGCCCTGGGCCGTCTCCGGCGTACTGACCTCGGCGATCTGGGTGCTGCTCTACAACTCCCAGACGGGCATCACCCGTTACCTCGCCGACGCGGGCATCGGCTCGTACGGGACGAGCTGGCTCTCGGACACCTCCACCGTCTTCCCGGCGGCCGTGGTCGCCGACCTGTGGCGCGGCGTCCCCTTCTTCGCGATCCTGATCCTCGCCGACCTCCAGTCCGTCTCCAAGGACCTGTACGAGGCCGCCGAGGTCGACGGAGCGAGCCGCCTGCGCCAGTTCCTGCACATCACGCTCCCGCACCTCAAGGACGCCATCGTCCTGTCCACGCTGCTGCGCGCCGTGTGGGAGTTCAACAACGTCGACCTGCTCTACACCCTCACCGGCGGCGGACCCGCCGGCGAGACGACGACCCTCCCGCTCTACATCGCCAACACCAGCGTCGACGCCCACAACTTCGGCTACGCCTCCGCCCTCACCACGGTCGCGTTCGTGATTCTGCTGTTCTGCTCGATCGTCTATCTGCGGCTGAGCAAGTTCGGAGGCGGGGACAAGTGATCACCAAGGACGCCGCGACCATCGCCCCGGCCGCACCCGCCGCCCCGCCCGTCGAGGAACCCCGCCCGCCCGCCGCGAGGAAACGGCGCGCCTGGGACGAGGCCCCGCGCTGGCAGATCTACGTCCCCCTCGGCGGCTATCTCCTCTTCACCCTGATCCCCTTCTACTGGATCCTGCTCTTCGCGCTGCGCCCCGCCGGGTCCACCTCCCTCGTGCCCTGGCCCATGACGCTGGACCACTTCGACAAGGTGTGGACCGAGCGCAGCTTCGGGACCTACTTCCAGAACAGTGTGATCATCGCCGTCGCCACCCTGGTGATGACCACGCTCGTCGCGCTCGCCGGCGGCTACGCGCTCGCCCGCTTCGACTTCAGGATCAAACGCGGCTTCATGCTCGCGCTGCTCTGCTCCCAGTTCGTGCCCGGCGCCCTGCTCCTGGTCCCGCTCTTCCAGATCTTCGCCGAGCTCCGGATGATCAACTCGCTGGTCAGCGTGATCATCGCCGAGACCGTCTTCCAGTTGCCGCTGTCGATGATCCTCATCAGCGGCTTCATCCGGAACGTGCCCTACACCCTGGAGGAGGCCGCCTGGGTGGACGGCTGCAACCGCTTCGACGCCTTCCGGATCGTCGTCCTCCCGCTCCTGCGGCCCGGACTGATCGCCGTCGGCTCCTTCGCCTTCGTCCACGCCTGGAACCACTTCCTGTTCGCCCTGATGTTCCTCAGCGACCAGAGCAAGCAGACCATCCCGGTCGGCCTCAACACCCTGATGAGCTCCGACAGCGTCGACCTGGGCGCGCTCGCCGCCGGCGGCATCATCGCCGCCGTCCCCGTGGTCGTCGTCTTCGCCTTCATCCAGAAATGGCTGATCACCGGATTCAGCGCGGGGGCGGTGAAGGGATGACCGCCACCACCCGTCAGGGCCACGACCGGCACCCGGCCGGCACGCCGCTGCCCGTCGTCCTCGCCGGGGCCCGGGGACACGGCCGCTGGCACCTGGACAACATCCGCCGGCTCCAGGACAAGGGCCTGACACGCCTCGTCGGGGTCTGCGAGCTGAACCCGCTCACCGAGGAGGAACTGGACGGCCGGCACGTCGAGCAGTCCCCCGACCTCGGGGCACTCCTCGACTCCACCGGCGCCGCCGTCGCGGTGATCTGCACCCCCATCCCCACCCACACCGACCTCGCGCTGACCGCCGCGCGCAGAGGCGTCCACCTGCTCCTGGAGAAGCCGCCCGCCCCCTCCTACGCCGAGTACCGGCGGATGGCCGACGGCGTCGCGGCGGCCGGAGTCGTCTGCCAGATCGGCTTCCAGTCCCTCGGCTCGCACGCGGTGCCGGCGATCAGGAAGATGATCACCGAGGGCGCCCTCGGCCGGGTCACCGGAATCGGCGGGGCCGGCGCCTGGGTCCGCGACGAGGCCTACTTCCGCCGCGCCCCCTGGGCGGGCAGACGCCAGCTCGACGGAGCCGACGTCGTCGACGGGGTCCTGACGAACCCGCTGGCCCACGCCGTCGCCACGGCCCTCGCGCTCGACGGCTCGACCCGCGCCGAGGACGTCACCGCCATCCGCACCGAACTGCTGCGCGCCAACGACATCGAGTCCGACGACACCTCGTGCGTCCAGGTGACGACCACCGGGGGCCGGATCACCGTCGCCGCCACCCTCTGCGCCGAGAGCCCCGGCGAACCGTACGTGCTGGTGCACGGCACGGGCGGCCGGATCACCTTCTGGTACAAGCAGGACCGGGTGCTCGTGCAGCGCTCCGGACACGGCCCCGAGGAGATCCTGTACGGCCGCACCGACCTGCTGGAGAACCTGGCCGAGCATCTGACCGGCGGCGCGGAACTGCTGGTCCCGCCCGAGTCGACGGGCGCCTTCATGAAGGTCGTCGAGGCCGTCCGGCAGGCCCCCGACCCGGTCGCGCTGCCCCCGGACGCCTGGCGGACGGTCCCCGGCGAACGACGCCGTGTCGTGCCCGGCGTCGACGGATTCGTCGCGGCCGCCGCCGACACCCTCGCCCTCTACTCCGAACTCGGCGCCTCCTGGGCGCGCCCGAAAGAGGTGAGCTCCGGATGAACGACGACTCGACGGCCCTGCGGATCGGTGGCCGCCCCGTCGCGCGCTACGTCACCCGGCCCGCGCTGCCGGCCCGGCTCTCGCCGCGCCCGTACCTGCACCCCGTCACCACCCTGGCCGGCACGGCCGTCACCGAGACCGGTCCGGCCGATCACACCCACCACCTCGGCGTCGGTGTGGCCGTACCCGACGTCGAGGGGCACAACTTCTGGGGCGGACGCACCTACGTCCGCGACCAGGGGCCGACCGAGCTCGACAACCACGGCACCCAGCGGCACACCGGCTTCCGACTGTGCGATCCGGACGGCTTCGTGGCGGAACTGCGCTGGACGGCCGCGGGCACCGAACTGCTGCGGGAACGCCGTACGGTCGCGGCCGTCGCCCTCACCGACAGCGCCTGGGCACTGGACTTCACCTTCTCGCTCACGAACGTCACGGAGCACGGCCTCTCGATCGGCAGCCCCGCCACCAACGGACGGCCGGGCGCGGGCTATGGAGGCTTCTTCTGGCGGGCGCCCAAGGAACGGGACGCCCCGCGCGTGTTCACCGCCGACGCCGAGGGCGAGCAGGCGGCGCACGGGCGCACCGCCAACTGGCTCGCCCTCGCGGGAGCCGGCTGGACGCTCGTCCTCGCCGGGGCGACCGCCGAGACCCGCCGCGACCCGTGGTTCGTCCGCGCCGCCGACTACCCGGGCGTCGGTTCCTCACTCGCCTCCGAGCGGCGGCTCACCGTCGCGGCGGGGGACACGCTCGTACGCCGGGTCGTCACCGTCGTCGCCGACGGCGCCCTCGACCGGACCGGGGCCGCCGCGCTGGTCCGCAAGGCGGTGAGCCCCTGATGGCCCTGCCCTCCGCCGACCTCGGTGACGGCACCTACCGCAACCCGATCCTCGACGCCGACTGGTCCGACCCCGATCCGCTGTGCGTCGGCGACGACTTCTACCTCACCGCCTCCAGCTTCGGCCGCGCCCCCGGCCTGCCGCTGCTGCACTCCCGGGACCTGGTGAACTGGACCCTCGTCGGACACGCTCTCGAACGCCTGGAGCCCGCGGGCGAGTTCAGGAATCCTCAGCCCGACCGCGGTGTGTGGGCGCCCTCGCTGCGCCACCACGACGACCGCTTCTGGATCTTCTGGGGCGACCCCGACCGTGGCATCTTCCAGGTCAACGCCCCGGCGATCAGGGGCCCTTGGACCAGGCCGCACCTGGTGAAGGAGGGCCGGGGGCTCATCGACCCCTGCCCGCTGTGGGACGAGGAGACCGGCGAGGCCTATCTCGTGCACGCCTGGGCCAAGTCCCGTTCGGGAGTGAAGAACCGGCTCACCGGACACCGGATGAGCCCCGACGGAACCGTGCTTCTGGACGAGGGGAAGGTGATCGTCGACGCCGACTTGATCCCCGGCTGGTTCACCCTCGAAGGGCCCAAGGTCCACCGCCACGACGGCTGGTTCTGGATCTTCGCGCCCGCCGGGGGAGTCGAGACCGGCTGGCAGGGCGCCTTCCGGTCGCGCGGCTTCTTCGGGCCCTACGAGGAGCGGGTGGTGCTGGAACAGGGGAGCACCCGCGTCAACGGCCCGCACCAGGGCGGCTGGGTGCGCACGGCGGCGGGCGAGGACTGGTTCGTGCACTTCCAGCAGCGCGGGGCCTACGGGCGGGTGGTCCACCTCCAGCCGATGCGCTGGGGTACGGACGGCTGGCCGGTGCTCGGCGACCGGGGCGCCCCCGTGCCCGTACACCGCAAGCCGGACCTGCCGGCCCAGCCGCCGTCCGCGCCCGCCACCGACGACGACTTCCCCGGCGGCCGTTTCGGGCGCCAGTGGCAGTGGACCGCCAACCCCCGGGACGGCTGGGCCACCCAGCACTCCGGCGACGGACTGCGGCTGACCTGTGTCCGTACGGCGGACGCCCACGACCTGCGCCGACTCCCGCACGTCCTCACCCAGCGGATGCCCGGCGCGGCGGCCACCGTCCAGGTCGACCTGCGTCTCGACAGCGAGGAGCCCGGAGCGCGGGCCGGACTCGTGGTGCTCGGGGACGCGTTCGGCTGGATCGGCCTCCAGCGCGATCCGTGCGGATCCGTGCGGTTCGTGCACCGGTTCGCCGAGACCGCGGCCGTCGGGGCGCCCGTCGTGCGCACGGGGGCGCGCGAGGGCGAGCGCGAGGCCGCTCCGGGGAGCCCCGCTCCCGAGGGCCGGGCCCGGCTGTGGATCGAGATCGGCGCGGGAGCCCGCTGTCGCTTCTCGTACGACGTCGGCGCCGGCCGGCAGCCCTCGGGGCAGGTCTTCGCCGCGACCGGCCGGCGCTGGACCGGCGCCCTGCTGGGCCTGTTCGCGCTCGCGCCGCCCGGCTCGGGGCACGCGGGGGCCGCCACCTTCACGCGCTTCCGAGTCACCCCGGCCCGCTGAGGGCCACCGTCCGCCGTTCGTCAGCAGTCACCAGCCTTCACCAGTCGTCACCAGCGTTCGTCAGCCGTTCGTCCGCCTGTTGGGAGCCGCAATGTCGCACCTCCGTAGCAAGCGCTTGCCGGATGTGGAGGGAAGGGCGCGTCCCTTCCGCGAGCAGCCGGGTGCCGATCTCCGAGGACACCGCACCGACCCCACCACCCCGTTGGATCCGGAAGAAGAGAGCCGACCGATGAAGATCAGCCCACTCGGACACAGCCCACTCGGGAACAGCCCACTCGGGAACGGTTCACCGGCGACCGGGACGAGAAGGTCCCGGGTCCCCGGTGCCCGGCGTGCCGCCGTGGCCGTCGCCCTCGGATCCGTGCTCGCGCTGACCGTCACCGCCTGTGGCGACGACGGCAGCGGCAGCGCGGGCGACAAGGGCACCGAGGGCTCCGGCAAGGGCGAGATCACCTTCTGGGACAGCAACGGCGGTGTCCGCACCGACATCTGGAAGCAGATCATCGCCGACTTCGAGAAGAAGTACCCGGACATCAAGGTCAACTACGTCGGCATCCCGGCGGCGAGCGCGCAGTCCAAGTACGACACCGCGATCCAGGGCGGCGGCCTGCCCGACGTCGGAGGCGTGGGCACCGCCATGCTCGCCGAGGTCGCCGTGCAGGGGGCCCTCGAACCGCTGGACAGCCGGATCGAGAAGGGCGCGCTGAACGGAAAGCTGAGCCAGAACCTGCTCGACGTCAGCCGGTCGGCGGGCGGCGGCGACACGCTGTACCAGGTGCCGACCTCCGCCAACAACGGCACGCTCTGGTACCGCACCGATCTGTTCAAGGCGGCGGGCCTGGACGCGCCGACCTCCTGGTCGAAGTTCTACGACGCCGCCTCCAAGCTCACGGACGAGGGCAAGAACAAGTTCGGCTTCACCATCCGCGGCGGCGAGGGCTCCATCGCCCCGGCGCTGGACGCGGCGTACGGCCAGAGCGGCATCACCTCGTTCTGGGACGGCGACAAGACCACCGTCAACGACCCGAAGAACGTGGCGGCCCTGGAGAAGTACGTCGCCCTCTACAAGAAGGCGACTCCGTCCGCCGACGTCAACAACGACTTCACCAAGATGGTCGCGCAGTGGGACAGCGGCACCATCGGCATGCTGAGCCACAACCTCGGCTCCTACCAGGACCACGTGAAGGCGCTGGGCGCCGGCAAGTTCCGCGGCATCCCGAACCCCACCCTGGACGACGGCACACGGGTGCAGGTCTCCAACCCGGTCGACGGGCTGAGCCTGTTCAAGTCGGGCAAGAACAAGGCGGCCGCCTGGAAGTTCATCGAGTTCGCCGTCTCGGCGCAGGAGAACTCCAAGTTCAACGAGTCCGCGGGCCAGGTGCCGGCGAACACGGACGCCGCCAAGGACGCCTGGATCCAGCAGGCAGAGCCGACCAAGCTGGCCGCCGAGGCGCTCAACGGTGCCGGCACCAAGATCGTGCAGCTTCCCTACTACCTGCCCGACTGGAACACGATCTCCAAGGCCGACAACGAGCCCGGCTTCCAGAAGGTGCTGCTCGGCAAGATGAGCGTGAAGGACTTCCTGGACACGCTGGCCGACCAGCTCAACACGGCGCAGGCCGACTGGAAGGCCCACCACTAGTCCGACGCGCCGCCCTCGGGGCCCGGGGGGGGGGGCCCCCCCCCCCCCCCCCCCCCCCCCCCCCCCCCCCCTCTCCCCCCCCCCCCCATCCCCCCCCCCCCCCCCCCCCCCCCCCTCACCCCCCCCCCCCCCCCCCCCACCACCCCCCCCCCCCCCAAACCCCCCGTCCCACAT
>NZ_JBVHTL010000002.1:0-115619 GCF_055565895.1 Streptomyces sp. NPDC028298 | reverse complement strand
AAAACGGGAGCCCCCCCCCCCGTCCCGCCCCACCCTCTTGGGTCCCCGCCCCTGCCCCCCCCCCCCCCACGCCCGCCCCGCGGTCCCGTCGCTCGGCCGAATTCCCGGCCGGACCCTCGGCCCAATCCTCGGCCGGGCCTCAGGCGGAGTTCCCGACCGGACTCTCGGCAGGCCCCGGCCAGACCTAGGCCGAATCCTCGGCCGGATCTCAGGCGGAGTGCCCGGCCGGACTCTCGGCCGGACTCTCGGCAGGACCTCGGCCGGACCCCGGCCAGACCTCGACCGAATCCTCGGCCGGACCCCGGCCGGACCCTCGGCCGAACCCTGGCCGGATCTCTTCGGAACCCTCTGTCGAAAGGCACACGCCCGTGTCCCTCACGCGCAGACAGGTCACCTCGGCGGCCGTGGCCGCCTTACCGCTCGCCGCCGGGGCGGCGGCCCCGGCGTCCGCCGCCCCGCACCGCGGCCCGCGCACCCTCCACATCGCCGGCGACTCCACCGCCGCCCAGAAGTACGCCGACGCCGCACCCGAGACCGGCTGGGGCATGGCCCTCCCGTTCTTCCTCCGAGAGGACATCGTCGTCGCCAACCACGCCGTGAACGGCCGGAGTTCGAAGAGCTTCATCGACGAGGGGCGACTCGCCGCGATCCTCGACGTCATCCGGCCCGGCGACCTCCTGCTCGTCCAGTTCGGGCACAACGACGAGAAGACCGCCGACCCGACGCGCTACACCGAGCCGTGGACGACGTTCCAGGACTGCCTGCGGGAGTACCTCGACGGGGCGCGGGCCCGGGGCGCGCGGCCGGTGCTCGCCACCCCGGTGGAGCGCAGGAAGTTCGACGCGGACGGCGCGGCGGTGCCGACGCACGGCGACTACCCGGCGTCGATGCGCGCGCTCGCCGCGGCCGAGCGCGTCCCGCTCCTCGACGTCCAGGCCCTGTCCATCGCGCTGTGGCAGCGGCTCGGCGTCGAGGAGACGAAGCGGTACTTCAACTGGACCGCGACCGAACAGGACAACACGCACTTCAACCCGCCCGGCGCCATCGCCGTGGCCCGTCTCGTCGCGGGCGCGCTGCTGCGCCGCCGGGTGCTCGGCCCCCGGGACGTACGCCGTCTGGACGCCGCCATACCCGAGTCCTGGATCACCTGGCCCACCGCCTGAACTCCTCGATCCCTGCCCCGGATCCCTGGATCCCCGATCCCCGGATCCCCCGAACCCGTGAGCTCGCCGGGCTCCGAGGCCCCGAGCCGAAGGAAAGAGAGTCGCACCATGCACACACAGGAATGGCATGCGCATGCCACGAGCTGGCGTGCGGTCACCATCCGCAGAGCCGCCGCGCTGATCGGCTGCACCGCCCTCGTGCTCGCCGTCACCGGCACCACCGCCGAGGCCCGCCCCCGCGACCCCGGCCGCCAGACGCTCGCCGCGGGCGACGGCTGGGCGGCCGACGGGACCGGCACCACGGGCGGCTCGGCGGCCGGCGCCGCGCAGGTCAGCACGGTCTCGACCTGGGCGGAGTTCAAGGCCGCGCTTGCCGCGGGCGGCAGCGCGCCGAAGATCATCAAGGTCCGGGGCACGATCGACGCCAACGCCTCCGGCTGCGACTCCTTCGCCGCCCCCGGCTACGACTTCGACCGGTACCTCGCCGACTACGACCCCGCGGTGTGGGGCTACGACCAGGTGGTCAGCGGCGAGCAGGAGGACCTGCGGGCCGCCTCCGCCGCCGAACAGGACACCGCCATCAAGGCGTACGTCCCCGCGAACACCACCATCGTCGGCCTCGGGGCGAACGCGGGCTTCAAGGGCGCGAGCCTCCAGATCAAGGACGTCGACAACGTCATCGTCCGCAACCTCACCTTCGAGAGCCCCCTCGACTGCTTCCCGCAGTGGGACCCCACCGACGGTGACACCGGAAACTGGAACTCCGAGTACGACAGCGCCGTCGTCTACGGCGCCACGCACGTCTGGCTCGACCACGACACGTTCACCGACGGCGACCACCCGGACAGCTCGCTGCCGACCTACTACGGCCGGATCTACGAACAGCACGACGGCGAACTGGACATCGTCAAGGGCGCCGACTACGTGACCGCCTCCTGGAACGTCTTCGCCGACCACGACAAGACCATCCTGATCGGCAACAGCGACAGCGCGGCCACCGCCGCCGTGGACCGGGGCCATCTGAAGGTCACCCTCCACCACAACCTGTTCACCGGCCTCGTCGAGCGCGCCCCGCGCGTGCGCTTCGGGCAAGTGGACTCCTACAACAACCACTTCGTGGCCGACTCCTCCTACGGCTACAGCTACGGCATCGGCATGGAGTCCCGACTCGTCGCCGAGCACAACGCGTTCACGCTGCCGGACTCGGTCGGCGCCGGGCTGATCCTGAAGAAGTGGAAGGAGGCGCCGGTGACCGCCGCCGACAACTACGTCAACGGCGTCCCGACCGATCTGATCGCCGTGCACAACGCGCAGATCCCCGCCGAGACGCTCCAGTCCGGTGCCGGCTGGACCCCGGTCCTGCGGACGAGGGTCGACCCACCGAGGGCCGTTCCCGCCCTCGTCGACCACCACGCGGGCGCCGGAAGGATCTGCTGACCATGGCCGGACACCCCGTCGGCAGAAGGGCGTTCATCGCCGCGGGCACCGGAGCCGCGCTGGCTCCCGTGCTCGCGGGCCCCGCCCGCGCCACCGCCCGCGCCACCGGCCGGGCGCCGTTCGGGCGCCACGGCTCGCCGTCCGCGCGGCCGGACGCGAGGACCCTGTACGTCCACCCCGGCGGCCTCGGCGACCACACCACCGTGCAGGCCGCCGTGACCGCCGCGACCGGCGCGGGCTTCACCCTGGTCATCGCACCCGGCGTGTACCGCGAGACGGTCTCGGTCGGAGCGGTCGACCCGGCGACCGGCCTGCCCGGAGCCGCCGGGTCCGAGATGACCTGGATCGGCGCCTCCGGCGACCCGCGCGACGTCGTCGTCGTGTACGACAACGCCAACGGCACGCCCAAGCCCGACGGTTCGGGCACCTACGGCACCACCGGGTCGGCGACGACCACCGTGCGCACCGACGGCTTCACCGCCCGCGCGGTCACCTTCGCCAACGACTGGCTGCGCGCCGACCACCCCGGGATCACCGGCACCCAGGCCGTGGCGATCAAGGTGCAGGGCGACCGGTCGGCGTTCCACCGCTGCCGCTTCCTCGGCCACCAGGACACCTTGTACGCCGACACGATCGCGCTCGGCACCTTCGCCCGGCAGTACTACCGGGACTGCTACGTCGAAGGCGACGTGGACTTCGTCTTCGGGCGGGCGACGGCGGTCTTCGAGCGCTGCCACTTCCGCACCCTGGACCGGACGGACCTGGCCGGCGCCCCGTACGGCTTCGTCTTCGCGCCGTCCACGGCCGTCGCCGACCCACGCGGATACCTGGTCACCCGCTGCGGGATCAGCAGTGCCGCGTCGGACGCCTTCTACAAGCTGGCCCGCCCCTGGGTGCCCGGCTCGGACCCCACCGCCCGGCCGATGCTGACCGTCCGCGACACCCGTCTGGGCGCCGGCATCGACGCGGTCGCGCCCTACACGAACATGTCCGCCGCCTACCCCTGGCAGAGCCAGCGCTTCGCCGAGTACCGCAACACGGGACCCGGCGCGGTGATCTCCGTCCCCGAGAACCGCCCCCAGCTCACGGACGCGGAGGCCGAGCGGCACACCCGTGCCGCCTACCTCGGCGACTGGTGTCCGTGATTGCCCCGTTCCCTCCGACAGCACGACGAAAGGACCCCACTCCATGTCTCGTCGTACCGCTCTCCCGCTCGGCGCCGCCCTGGCACTGGGCGCCGGCCTCGCCGTCCTGCCCGGACAGGCGCAGGCCGCCACCGTCGTCGTGGACACCACCGCCGAGCTGACCTCCGCGATCTCCGGTGCCGCCGCCGGGACCGTCATCCAGGTGCGCGGCGGCACCTACTACCCGACGGCCACCCTCCAGTCCACCGTCAACGGCACGTCCTCCGCGCCGGTCACGCTCACGGCGTACGGCTCGGAGACCGTGAGGATCGACGGCTCCTCGCTGCCCTCGGGCTCCTGGATCTTCAAGCTGACGGCCGACTACTGGAACGTCTCGAACATCACCTTCCAGAACTCCCCGGACAGCGCGGTCGTCTGCCAGTCCTGCACCGGCACCGTCTGGAGCAACGTCAAGACGATCAACGGCGGAGACTCCGGCTTCACGCTGACCGGCGACGGCACCGTCAACAACACGGTGAGGAACATCGACGCGTACGGCAACTACGACGGCGCCACCCACGGCGAGAACGCCGACGGCATCGCCGTGAAGTTCGGCTCCGGCACCGGCAACCTGATCACGGGGGCCCGCCTGTACAACAACTCCGACGACGGGATCGACTTCTGGTCGTTCTCCTCGCCCGTCACCGTCGAACACACCTGGTCCTTCGGCAACGGCAGGAACCGCTGGGGCGACTCGGCCTTCGCGGGCGACGGCAACGGCTACAAACTGGGCGGTGACGGCGAGGTCGTGGCCCACGTCGTCAACAACTCCGCGGCCTGGGACGACGCGGGCAGCGGCTTCACCGAGAACTCCAACACCGGCGCCATCGTCATCAACCGCACCACCGCCTACGCCAACGGGAAGTACGGCTACTACTTCGCCACCAGTGCCGCCAGACTGGGCAAGAACCTCGCGGTGGGCAACGGCACCGCGGTGTCCAAGGGGTCCTCGGTGACGTCCTCGGGCAACAACTGGGACTCCGGGGTCTCCACCCCTTCGTTCGTCTCCACGGACGCCACCACCACGTACAACTCCCGTTCCTCCAGTGGGACGTTGCCCGCGACCACCTTCCTCACGACCGGCAGCACGACCATCGGCGCGACCATGAACTGACCGCCGCCCCGCCGGGACGGGGCCCGAAGAGTCCGACGCGAGGCCCAAGTCGGCCGAAAAGTATGTATCGATCCGGCAAAAGGTCTCGCGTCCACGGACGTTACGCGCGTAGAAAACCTGTCATGCATAAGCCACTCCGCATCGCGGCCGTCGCCGCGACCTGTGTCGTCGCCGGCGCCGCCCTGTACGGCACCGGCGTAGCCACCGCCGGTCAGTCGACGGCGAACTCGACGCACGAGCCGTACAACATCGGCGTCCTCGTCAAGGACATCGACACCTACTACGGCACCACCGCCGACAGCAACGGTGTCTACCAGGCGTCCCCCGACAGCCCGTACGCCAAGGACCTGGCCCGCCTCGACGCCTCCGCCAAGCGGTACATCGACCAGGCGGCCCGCAAGGCCCACCACCGGCACACCAAGCCCGCGGTCGTCTTCGACATCGACGACACGCTGCTGCTGTCCCTCGACTACGAGAAGAAGACCAACTACACCTACAACTCGGCCTCCTGGGCCGCGTACGTCGCCCAGGCGGACCGCCCGGCCGTCTTCGGCAGCCCGGAACTCGTCGAGTACGCCGCTTCCAAGGGCGTCGAGGTGTTCTACAACTCCGGTCTGAAGGAGTCGCAGCGCGTCTCCGCGGTCGACAACCTGAAGAAGATCGGCGTCGACGTCAACCTCGACTCGGCGCACATGTTCCTCAAGGACGCGGCCAACCCGCCCGCCTACCTGAGCGACTGCGCCACCGCGACCGCCTGGAACTGCACGACCGTGCAGTACAAGGCCGGAACCCGCAAGCACATCGAGTCCCTCGGGTACGACATCGTCGCCAACTTCGGCGACCAGTACTCGGACCTCGACGGCGGCTACGCCGACAAGACCTACAAGCTCCCGAACCCCACGTACTTCGTGAGCTGACGCCTTCCCCCCATGGGCGAACGCCCCCGCCGGTCCTGACCGTCGGGGGCGTTCGCCTGTCCGCCGTGCGGAGTTCGGGGCGTCCGGACGTGTCGCTACGGATCTCCGCCGTCCGCGCCCCGGTCCGTTAAGTCCCCGGCCACGGAGGCCCGTTCGCCGTCCGCGGTCGTCGCCGTCACCGTGTAGGCGTCGTCCTTCACCTCCCGGCCGCCGCGGTCGTGGCCGTACTGGCCGGCGAAGACCCAGGTGCCCGGCCAGACCGTGCGACCGGGCCTGAGGGCCCAGGTGTAGACGAGGAAGCCGTCCCGCTCGGCGACCGTCGTGGTGAAGTCGCTCCCGGGCAGCGAGACCCAGGCACCCGCCTCGCTCACCCCGCCGGTCTGCCCGACCTTCAACGTGACCGTGAGCGAGGTGAGCCGCCGCGTGGTCCTCAGGCTCACCTCGCTCTGCGCCCAGAAGTCGCCGCTGTGCGGGTCGACCGAGCCCCGCGACCGCAACGGGCCGTCGGCGGTGTCCCCGGCGGGTGGCCGAGCGGGGGTGGCGGTCCCGGCCGGAGCGGGAAGGTCCGAGGGGGAGGGGCGCGGCCCGCCCGAGGCCGTCGGTGTCCCGGGACGCGGTCCGGGCCCGGGCGTGGCCACACCGCGTCCGGCCGGGTCCCGCGAAGGGCCGGGAACCGGAGGGACGGCCACGGTCCGCGGAGCCGCACCGTCGTCCCTCACCACCGGGGCGACCGCGTAACCCCCGGCCACCAGGACGCCCGCGACGGCGGCCGTGGCGCCCAGGACACGCGCCCAGCCGGGCAGCGGGCGACGCGCCGTACGACGCGGCGGCCGCTCACCGGAGCCCGCCATGCCGCGCTCGACCCGGGCCAGGATGCGGGCGCGGTCCGGCTCGTGGGACCCGGCCGCCTCGCGCAGCCGGGCGCGCAGCGCGTCGTGCGCCTCCCGCGACTCCCTCACCGGCCCCTACCTCCGGCCCCGCCCGCGGGCAGCGCCCCCGCGTGCATCCGTACCGCCGTCCCGTCCGTGCCGAGCAGCCGCTTCAGTTCCGCCATGCCCTTGGACGTCTGGCTCTTGACCGTACCCACCGAGACGCCGAGGGCGAGCGCGGTGTCCTTCTCCGACAGGTCGAAGGCGTGCCGCAGCACGACGCACGCGCGCTTGCGGAACGGCAGCCGGCGCAGCGCCTCCTGGACGTCGACCGTGCCGGGCACGTCCGGGTTCTCGGTCCTGTCCTCGCGCTGCGACCAGAAGAGCGTCATGCGCCGGCGCTCGCGCACCGCGGCCCGGATCCGGGTGCGGGCGAGGTTGGCGACCACTCCGCGCGCGTACGCCGTCGGACGGTCCGCCGCGCGCACCCGGTCCCAGCGGTGCCACAGCGCGAGCAGCGCTTCGGCGGCCAGGTCGTCGGCGGCGTCCGCCTCGCCCGTCAACAGATGGGCCAGTCGCGCCAGTTCGGCGTAGTGCCGTTCGAAGAAGGCGTGGAACTCCGCGGAGGCGGCGTCGTCGACGGGCGTGCCCACGGGGTGCCTCCCCTCGCTTCGGCTGCGGCGGCGGTGCGGGTGCGGTGGGTGCTGACCCGCGATCCCGTCGGGGGACACGGGAGTTGGGGCGGAGCGGGACGCGTGAGCGTAGCAGCCGGCCGTACGGGCCCCGGAACGGTGCCCGGCGGGCCGAACCGGATTCCGTAACACGGGGAAAACCTGAAACGGGTTGATCGGGGGAACAATCCAGCCAGCATCCGCACACCAGGCACGCAGGCAACGAGGAGTTACGCCATGTCCGAAGCGCAAAAGGTCGACAACCGGCCAAGTGCCGCACCACCGAAGGCAGGCGGGGTCGACGGGTTCTTCAAGATATCCGCCAGGGGCTCCACCATCGGCCGGGAGATACGCGGCGGGTTCGCCACGTTCTTCACGATGGCGTACATCCTCGTCCTGAACCCCATCATCCTCGGCAGCGCCAAGGACAAGTTCGGGCACACGCTCGACACGGGTCAACTGGTCACCGCCACCGCGCTGGTGGCGTGTGTGATGACGATCGTCATGGGCATCGGCGGCAATCTCCCGCTCGCCATCGCCGCGGGCCTCGGCCTCAACGCCGTCGTCGCCTTCCAGCTCGCGCCGCTGATGAGCTGGGACGAAGCGATGGGCCTGGTGGTCCTCGAAGGCGTCCTGATCTGCGTCCTGGTGCTCACCGGGCTCCGGAAGGCGATCATGAACGCCATTCCGCAGCAGCTCAAGCAGGCGATCGGCGTCGGGATCGGCCTGTTCATCGCCTTCATCGGCTTCGTGGACTCCGGGTTCGTCAGCCGCATCCCGGACGTCGCGAACACCACCGTCCCCGTGCAGCTCGGTGCCGTGGGCCGTCTCACCGGCTGGCCCGTCCTCGTCTTCTGCCTCGGTGTCCTGCTGACCATCGCGCTGCTCGCCCGCAAGGTGAAGGGCGCGATCCTCATCAGCATCGTCACGATGACGGTCGTGGCGATCGTCATCGACGCCGTCGCCGACATCAAGAGCTGGGGCCTGACCACCCCGAAGGTCCCGGACAAGATCGTCGACAGTCCGGACTTCGGGCTCATCGGCCACTTCAGCCTGTTCGGGGGCTTCGCCGAGGCCGGTGTCCTCACCGCGGTCCTGCTGATCTTCACGCTGGTCCTGTCGGACTTCTTCGACGCCATGGGGACCATCGTCGGGATCAGCGCCGAGGCCGGGCTGCTCGACGAGCAGGGGCAGGTGCCGGGCATCGGCCGGGTGCTGTTCATCGACGGCGCCGCCGCCGTCGCGGGCGGTCTGGGCTCCGCCTCCTCCAACACCGCCTACATCGAGTCCGCGGCCGGTGTCGGCGAGGGCGCCCGCACCGGCTTCGCCAACCTCGTCACCGGCGGTCTGTTCGGCCTCGCGCTCTTCCTCACCCCGCTGCTGACCATCGTCCCGCTCCAGGCGGCGGCGCCCGCGCTGATCGCGGTCGGGTTCCTGATGATGACCCACGTCAAGCACATCGACTGGGACCAGTACGAGATCGCCATCCCGGCGTTCCTGACCATCGCGGTGATGCCGTTCACGTACTCCATCACCGACGGCATCGGCGCCGGATTCCTGGCCTACGTCGTCATCAAGGCGGTCGTGGGCAAGGCGAAGGAGGTCAACTGGCTGCTGTGGGCGGTCTCGGCCCTGTTCCTGGTGTACTTCGCGATCGACCCGGTGGAGCAACTGCTCGGCGTGAAGTGACCGTCCCGCGCGCACGAGCCGGCACCTGAGACCGGCCGGGCGCGCGGGTGTCCGCGACGACCGGTCCGTACGGCGAAGCCGTCTGCCGAGCGGCCCCGCACCCCGTTCGACGGGGTGCGGGGCCGCTTCGCGTGCGGGCCGGGCGCGCCTCAGTTCTTCAGCGCGGCCCGCATCATCGCCTTGGCGACCGGCGCCGCCAGTCCGTTGCCGCTGACCTCGGAGCGCGCCGCGTCCGACTGCTCGACCATGACCGCGACGGCGACCTCCTTGCCGGTCGAGTCGGACTTCGCGAACGACGTGAACCAGGCGTACGGCGTCTTGCTGTTCTTCTCGCCGTGCTGGGCCGTGCCGGTCTTGCCGCCCACGGTCGCGCCGGGGATCAGGGCGTTCGTGCCCGTGCCGTCCTCGACGACCGTCTGCATCGCCGACCGGAGCTGGCGGGCGGTGTCCGAGCTGACGATCTCCTTGGTGTCCGCGCTGTCGTCGTAGTTCCTCAGCACAGTGCCGTCGGCGTCACTGGTCTGCGACACCATGTGGGGCGAGACCAGCTTGCCGTCGTTGGCGATTGCGGCGGACACCATGGCCATCTGGAGCGGCGTCGCGGTGACGTCGTACTGGCCGATACCGGTCAGCGCCGTGGACGACCTGTCCATGTCCTTGGGGTACACGCTGGTGTACGCCCGCACCGGCACGTCCTGCTTCGTGTCGTTGAAGCCGAACTTCTCCGCCGTCGCGCGGACCTTGTCCTGGCCGAGGTCGACCGCCATCTTGCCGAAGACGTTGTTGCAGGAGTACTGGAGCGCGACCCGGATCGAGGCGTTCTCGCAGGGAGCGGACGCGTTCTCGTTCCTCAGGACGGTCGTCGTGCCGGGCAGGGTGTACGGGTCCGGGCTGTCCGTCTTGGCGTCCACGTCGTCGTAGAGCCCGTCCTCCAGCGCGGCGGCGGCCACGACCAGCTTGAAGGTCGACCCCGGCGGCAGCGGCTGCCGCAGCGCGCGGTTGACCAGCGGCTTGTCGGGGTCGGTCGTCAGCTTCTTCCAGACGCTGTTGTTGCCGGCGCTGATCGCCGACGGGTCGTACGACGGTGTCGAGGCGACCGCGAGGATCTTGCCGGTCTTCGGGTCGATGGCGACGGCCGCGCCCTTGTTGTTCCCGAGCGCGGCGTAGGCGGCCTTCTGGACGTCCGGATCGATCGTCGTGACCACGTCACCGGGGTCGGCGCGCTTGTTCGTGAGCGTGTCCAGCGGGTTCTTGAGCTGGATGTCCGAGCCGTCGAGAAGCTTCTGGTAGATGCCCTCGAGCTGGGTCGCTCCGTAGACCTGCGAGCTGTACCCGGTGACCGCCGCGTACAGGCTGCCGTCCTTGTAGGTCCGCTTGTACTTGAGGTCACTCCCTGTCGTCTGCGCGGAGCCGGTGATCGCGTCGCCGGCCACGATGATGTTCCCGAGCGGGTTCGCGTACAGCGCGATCGCGTTCCGTCGGTTCAGCTTGTCGTCCGCGAGTGCCCGGCCGTCGTAGAACTGCACCCAGGTCGCCCTGACCAGCAGGGAGAGTACGAGCAGCAGCGTGAAGACGGCGGCACGCCTGATCGTCTTGTTCATTCCGACCAGAAAGACGAGCGATCAGGGGTGAATCGTTCCCGTCCGCCCGGCTTTCTCATCGGTTCCTCATGAGGCGGCCGGGCCGGCCGCCCGGCCCGTCAGAGCCTGCGCGTGGCCAGGGTGAGCCGGTCGCGGGCGTCGAACAGGGCGTCCTTGACCATCTGCTCGTGCGCCGGGGTGAGCCGGGCCACAGGCACCGAGCAGCTGATCGCGTCACGGGCGGGCGTGCGGTACGGGATCGCCACACCGAAGCAGCGCAGTCCCAGCGTGTTCTCCTCGCGGTCCACCGCGAAGCCCTGCTCCCGCACCTGGCGCAGCTCCTCGATGAGCTTCTCCCGGTCGGTGATCGTGTGCTCGGTCAGCGCGGGAAGCGTCTCCGGCAGCATCTTGCGGACCTGCTCGTCGCTGTACGTGGCCAGCAGCGCCTTGCCGAGCGAGGTGGAGTGGGCCGGGAGCCGGCGGCCGACCCGGGTGAAGGGGCGCAGATAGTGCTGGGACTGCCGGGTGGCGAGGTAGACGACGTTCGTGCCGTCCAGGCGCGCGAGGTGGATCGTCTCGGTGGTGTCGTCCGAGAGGCGGTCGAGGGTGGGGCGGGCCGCGGCGACCACCTCGTCGCCGTCGATGTACGAGGTGCCGACCAGCAGGGCCCGTACGCCGATGCCGTACCGCGTGCCCGTCGCGTCCGTCTCGACCCAGCCGAGCTCCACGAGCGTGCGCAGCAGCATGTACAGGCTCGACTTGGGATATCCGACGGCCTCCTGGACCGCGGCGAGGGAATGCATTCCGGGCCGGCCGGCGAAGTACTCCAGCAATTCAACGGTCCGCACCGCGGACTTGACCTGCGCCCCGCCGCCTGTCTCGCCTGCCGACATCGCCCTTGACCCCTTCGTTGGACGGGAAATAGTCTCCGACCAGAAGTTCATCATCAGAGACAGCGTTCAGCATATCGAACACCCCTGGTGAGTGACACAAGAACTTCGGCGAGAACTGTGGCATCACATCGGAAGGGACCCGCGGTGGCAGCAGCACCAGTCTGGAGTGTCGACCCCCGTACCGGGAAGCAGCGGGAACAGGTTGCGGTGGAGGCCACAGGCCAAGAGGTGGACGAGGCCGTCCGTGCCGCGCACGACGCGCGCCCCGCGCTGGCCGACCGCGCCGTGCGCGCCGCGTTCCTGCGCTCCGCCGCGGACCAGCTCGAAGCGGCCAAGGACCTGCTCGTCGAGGCGGCCGACGCGGAGACCGCGCTCGGCCCGGTCCGGCTCACCGGCGAACTCGCCCGGACCTGCTACCAGTTGCGCGCCTTCGCCGGGATCGTCGACGAGGGCGCCTTCCTCGACGTCGTCATCAACCACCCGGACGCCACCGCGACCCCGCCGATCCCGGACCTGCGCCGCTACAAGGTGCCGCTCGGCGTCGTCGCCGTGTACTCCGCCTCGAACTTCCCCTTCGCCTTCTCGGTGGCCGGCGGCGACACGGCGAGCGCGCTGGCAGCGGGCTGCCCGGTCGTCGTCAAGGCCCACCCCGACCACCCGGCGCTCTCCGAGCTGGTCGCGGCGGTCCTGCGCCGCGCGGCCGCCGGGCACGGCATCCCCGAGGGCGTCGTCGGACTCGTGCACGGCTTCGAGGCCGGCGTCGAACTGGTCCGGCACCCGCTCGTCACGGCCGCCGGGTTCACCGGCTCCGTGCGCGGCGGGCGCGCACTGTTCGACGCGGCCGCCGCCCGTCCGGTGCCGATCCCGTTCCACGGCGAGCTGGGCTCCCTCAACCCCGTCGTCGTCACCGAGGCCGCGGCCGCCGAGCGCGCCGAGGAGATCGGCGCGGGACTCGCCGGCTCGATGACCCTGGGCGTCGGCCAGTTCTGTGTGAAGCCCGGCCTGGTGCTGGCGCCGGCCGGCGCGGCGGGCGACCGTCTGCTGAAGTCCCTGACCGACGCGGTGAGCGACACCGCCTCCGGGGTCCTGCTCGACCACCGCATGCGCGACAACTTCATCGCCGGGGTCGCCGAGCGCGCCGGGCTCCCGGACGTCCAGGCCCCGGTGACGCCGGGCGCGGGCGGCGAGCACACGGTGAGCCCCGGCTTCCTGACCGTGCCCGCGAGCAGGCTCACCACCGAGGGCGAGCACGATCTGCTCCTGGAGGAGTGCTTCGGACCGCTCACGGTCGTGGCGCGCTACGAGGACGAGTCCGAGGCGGGCGCGGTGCTCTCCCGGCTGCCCGGCAACCTCACGGCCACCGTGCAGCTCTCCGCGGAGGAGGCCGCGGGCGAGGGGCGCGGAGCGGAGATCCTCGCCGAACTGACCCCCCTCGCGGGCCGGGTCCTGGTGAACGGCTGGCCGACCGGCGTCGCCGTCGCCCCGGCCCAGCACCACGGAGGGCCGTACCCGGCGACCACCTCGACGTCCACCTCGGTCGGCGGCACCGCCATCGAGCGCTGGATGCGGCCGGTGGCCTACCAGGGCGTGCCCGAGGCGCTGCTGCCGCCCGAGCTGCGCGACGACAACCCGCTGGGGCTGCCGCGACGGTACGACGGGCGCCTGGAGCGCTGACGCCGGTTTCGTGCCGGACCGGGTTCCGCGGCCGCCCGGTTCCGGTGCCGTCCGTTCCGTAACGGGCCGGTCCTTTCTCCCGAAGGGGCCGGCCGTGAACCTGAGAGACTTCGGGCCATGGACGTCACACTCCCCGAACTCCCCTTCTCCCTCCGCACCTACGGCCCCGACGGGAACTGGTCGTACGAGGACGGTGTCCTCACCGGCTGGGCCGGGCCCCGGCAGGACCGTTTCGTGCCGCCCACCGGCGAAGGCCTCGACCCGGCCTCCGACGCACCGAGGCTGCTCGGCTCGCCGGAGGGGGACTTCCAGCTCGTCGCCCGCGTGACGGTGGGCTTCGGGGCGGCCTTCGACGCGGGCGTGCTCTACGTCCACGTCGGCGAGCGGGCCTGGGCGAAGCTGTGCCTGGAGAACTCCCCGGACGTGCCCACCGTCTGCACGGTCGTCACCCGGGGCCACTCCGACGACGCCAACTCCTTCACGGTGGAGGGAAGTTCCGTCTGGCTGCGGGTGAGCCGCACCGGCCGCGCCTTCGCCTTCCACGCCTCCCGCGACGGCGAGCGCTGGACCTTCATCCGCCTGTTCACCCTGGGGGAAGAGAAGGAGACCGGGGCCGCGCTGGTGGGCTTCATGACCCAGTCGCCGATGGGGGAGGGGTGTGTGGTGACCTACGACCACATCGAGTTCAGGCCCGCCTGGCCGCGCGACCTGCGAGACGGAAGCTGAGGACGTACGTCACCGTGAGCAGGGCCGCGGAGGCGGCCAGGCTCAGGCGCATCCCGGCCTCGAACCCGTCGGCGACCAGCGCGCCGAACACCGCGATGCCCAGGCCCCCGGACACCTGCCGGGCCGCGTTGAGCACACCGGCCGCCAGTCCCGCCCGCTCGGCGGGAACGGCGTCCAGCATCGCGGTGGTGAGCGGCGGCACGGTCAGGGCGCACCCCAGCGCCAGCGGGACCAGCAGCAGCGACACCAGCACCGGGGGCGTACCGGCGTCGACGGTGAGGAGGGCGAGCAGCCCGGCGACCGCCACCGGCTGTCCCACCAGCATCGGCAGCCGCGGCCCGTAGCGTCCCGTGAGCTTGCCGGCCACCACGTTCGTCACCGCGATCAGGCCCGTCATCGGCAGGAACAGCAGCCCCGCGTACAGCGCGGAGTGGTGCTGCACCTGCTGGAAGAAGAGCGAGAAGACGAACACCATGCTGTAGAAGGCCACGCTGACCGCCGATCCGGCGGCGACCGTCGTGGCCACCGTCCGGTCCCGGAACAGGCCGAGCGGCACCACCGGATGCGCCTGCCGCGACTCGATCCACAGGAACGCGGCGCCCGCGGCCGCGGCCACCGCCGCCGCGACGAGGCCCGCCGCCCCGCCCTCGATCACCGCGAAGGCCAGCGCCGCGAGGGCCACCACCGCCGTGAGCTGGCCCGGCAGGTCCAGCGGGGCCGGGCGGGGCCGCGAGCGCGGGGCCCGGACCAGCAGGATCAGGATCGCCGCGCCCACCGGCAGGTTGACGAAGAAGATGCCGCGCCAGCCCCACGCCGTGGTCAGCGCGCCGCCCGCCACCGGGCCGAGCGCCACCGCCAGCGAACCGCCCGCCGCCCAGGCGGCCACCGCGCGCGCCCGCCGTGCCGGTTCCGTGTACGCCTGCCGTACCAGCGCCAGCGAGGCCGGGAGGACGACCGCCGCCGCCACGCCCTGCACCACCCGGGCGCCGATGAGGGACGGCAGGTTCGGGGCCAGCCCGCAGACCACCGAGGCGAGCGTGAACACCGCGGTGCCCAGCGCGTACGCCCGGCTCGCCCCGGCCCGGTCGGAGAAGGCGCCGGTGGACAGCATCAGCGCGGCGAAGGCCAGGGTGTAGGCGTCCACGACCCACTGCTGACCGGACATCCCGGTGCCGAACGAGGAGCCGATCGTGGGCAGGGCCACGTTCACCACGGACGCGTCGAGACAGGTCAGCGCGAAGCCGAGCAGAGAAGCGGTGAGCGTGAGCGCGGCGGCCGGCCCGCCGGCCCCCGACTCCCGCCGTACGAGGCCCGGTTCGGAGGATCGGGACATCTGGTTCGTTGGCATGTCCCCATGCTGCGGACCCGTGGCGCCGTACAGTAGTGGCCTGAATGCCATACCTCCGGAGGTTCTGGCCATGCCCGACCGGCTCGCCCCGCATCGCGTCACCGTCATCGCCCCCTCGCCCGTCGCGCTGTTCAACCTCGCGATGCCGGAGATGCTGTTCGACAAGGTCCAAGTGGACGGCCGGCCCGGTTACGAGGTGGTCGTCTGCACGGCCGAGCCCGGCCCCGTGCCCACGACCGGTGGGCTCGACCTGTACGTCCCGCACGGTCTGGAGGCCGTACGCGACGCGGACACGGTGATCGTCGCCGGCACCGGGGCGCCGTTCGAGCCGGACCCGCGGATCGTGGCGGCCGTCAGCGCGGCGGCCGCCGCCGGCAAGCGCGTCGCGTCCATCTGCACCGGCGCCTTCCAGCTCGCCGAGGCGGGCCTGCTCCAGGGCCGCAGGGCCACCACCTACTGGGCCCACGCGGAGGAGATGCGCCGGCGCTACCCACAGGTCGACCTGCGGGGAGACGTCCTGTACGTGCAGGACGGGCCGTTCCTCACGTCCTCCGGCTACGCCGCCGGAATCGACCTGTGCCTCCATGTCATCCGCACCGACTACGGCGCCGCCGTGGCCAACGAGGTGGCCCGCCTCGCCCTCGTCGCCCCCGTACGGCCCGGCGGCCAGACCCAGTTCACCCAGACCCCGTTGCCCCCCGAACGCGGCGACGTCTGCGCCGACACCCGGGGCTGGGCCATGCGCAACCTCGACAAGCCGCTCACGCTCACCGACCTGGCCCGGCACGCGGGCGTCAGCGTGCGCACCCTCACCCGCCGGTTCCACGCCGAGAGCGGTGTCAGCCCCCTGCAATGGCTGCTCCACCAGCGCGTCGAACGGGCCAAGGAGCTCCTGGAGACCACGACGCTGCCGATGGACCGGGTCGCCGCGGCCTGCGGCCTGGGCACCGCCGACTCGCTGCGCGCCCACGTGGTCCGGCGGACCGGTCTCCCCCCGAGCGCCTACCGGGCGCAGTTCAGCCGGCGCGGAACCGTGACCGGAGCCATGACGTCCTCCGTTGCATGATCAGTGATCGTGTGACCGGCGCGCTGATGATCCGCACCGCCCTGCCCGCCGAGGCCCGGACCATCGCCGACCTGCACTTCCGGGCCCGTTCGACGTACTACCCGGACGGCGTGCCGCAGAGCGACGTGGACTGGACCGAGGCCTGGCACGGGTCCATCGCACGCCCCGACGGGCACGTACTGTGCGCCGTCGCCCAGGGCCGGATCGTCGGCATCGCCTCCTTCCGTACGGACGAGGGCGCGCCCGCCGACACGGTCAAGCTCTTCCAGTTCCACGTCGACCCCGACCGCTGGCGGGCCGGGATCGGGTCGGAGCTGCACGCGGCCTGCGTGGAGGAGTGGCAGGCGGACGGGAAGCGCACGGCGACGCTGGACGTGCACACCGGCAACCTGCGCGCCCAGGCCTTCTACGCCCGCCTGGGCTGGGTCCCCGATCCGCACAACCCGCCCGAGGAGGGCGACCACCACCTGTATCTGCGGTACGCGGTGCCCGCACGCGCGGACCGGAGCGAGGCCGCGGCCCGGGGCGCCGGCACGGCCGGGGAATGACCCGAGCCGCTTGAATGTTCACCTAACGACGTCCCCGGAGGGTGTCCCGTATCCGCACGACCTGGAGAGAGCCGAAGAATGCGCGTCGAGATCTGGTCCGACATCGCCTGCCCGTGGTGCTACGTCGGAAAGGCCCGTTTCGAGAAGGCGCTCGACGCCTTCCCGCACCGTGACGAGGTCGAGGTCGTGCACCGGTCCTTCGAGCTGGACCCCGGCCGCGCCAAGGGCGACATCCAGCCCGTGATCACGATGCTCACCAAGAAGTACGGCATGAGCGAGGCACAGGCCCAGGCGGGCGAGGAGAACCTCGGCACGCAGGCCGCCGCCGAGGGCCTCGCGTACCGCACCCGGGACCGCGACCACGGCAACACCTTCGACATGCACCGCCTGCTGCACCTCGCCAAGGCGAGGGGCCGCCAGGACGAGCTGATAGGCCTCTTCTACAAGGCCAACTTCGCCGAGGAGCGGACCGTCTTCGGTGACGACGAGCGGCTCGTGGAGCTGGCCGTCGCCGCCGGGCTCGACGCCGACGAGGCCCGCGGGGTGCTCGCCGACCCGGCCGCCTACGCCGACGACGTCCGCGCCGACGAGCGCGAGGCCGCCGAGCTGGGCGCGAACGGCGTCCCCTTCTTCGTGCTGGACCGCACCTACGGCGTCTCCGGCGCGCAGCCCGCCGAGGTCTTCGCCCAGGCGCTGTCCCAGGCCTGGGGCGAGCGTCCGGGTCTCACGCTGATCCAGGACGAAGCCGGCGACGCCGAGGCCTGTGGCCCGGACGGCTGCGCCGTCCCGCAGAACTGACGAGCGCGGGAGAGGGCCCCGGCGCCGGAAGACGCAGGTCGGGGCCCATGCATAAGCACTGCTTGGGGAAACCGCGTAAATCCTCGCAATGGACTTGGGGCCCGTCCGGGCCCACAGTGGTCCCATGGAGACCTTCGAGACCCTCGTCCGTGCCGAGTTCGCCCCGAAGAACACCTTTCTGAACACCGCGAGCACCGGCCTGCTCCCCGCCCGCACCGTCGCCGCCCTGCACGAGGCGGTGGCCCTGCGGGCCGCGGGCAGGCCGCTCGACTCCCTCTTCGAGGACGTCGAGCAGTCCCGCGCCGCGTTCGCCCGGCTGGCGGGCGTACCGGCCGCCCGGGTCGCCGCCGGCCCGTCCGTCGCCGCCCAGACCGCGCTGGTCGCCTCCGGACTGGCCCCGGGGTCCGAAGTCCTCACCGCCGAGGACGACTTCACCTCCGTGCTGAACCCGTTCCACGTCCGCGGCGACCTGAAGGTGCGTGCCGTACCGCTGGAGCGGCTCGCCGAATCGGTGCGGCCCGGCACGGCGCTCGTGGCGGTCAGCGCCGCCCAGTCCGCCGACGGCCGGATCGCCGACCTGCCCGCGCTGCGCGAGGCGGCCCGCGCCCACGGGGCGCGTACCTACGTCGACTTCTCCCAGGCCGCCGGCTGGCTGCCCTTCGACGCCGACGGCTACGACTTCACCGTGTGCACCACCTTCAAGTGGCTGCTGGGCCCGCACGGCGCGGCCTTCCTCGTGGTGCCCGAGGACTTCGGCGGGCTCACCCCGCTGTACGCGGGCTGGGTCGCCGCCGAGAAGCCCTGGGACTCCTGCTACGGCCCGGTGCAGGAACTCGCCCACTCCGCCCGCCGGTTCGACGTCAGCCCGGCCCTGTTCACCCATGCCGGGGTGCGCCACTCCCTCGCGCTGATCGAGGAACTGGGCGTGGACGCCGTGCACGAGCACGACCTGGCCCTTGCCGAGCGCTTCCGCGCGGGTCTGGCCGCGCTGGACCACGAGGCGCTGCCCGCGCCCGGCTCCGCCATCGTCTCCGTGCCCGGACTCGGCCACCGGCAGGGCGAGTTGAGCCGGGCCGGCATCGAGGTGTCCGACCGCGCGGGCAATCTGCGGGCGTCCTTCCACCTCTACAACACGCCCGCCGACGTCGACCGCCTCCTGGACGTGCTGGCCGGCTGACACGGCGGACGGCCCCGGGGAGCACACGCTCCCCGGGGCCACCGGTCTCCCGCTCACTCCGCCGGAGGGCTCACCGCACCGGCGTGAAGTCCCGCGCCCCGATGAACTCCGGCCTGCGCACGGGCGCCGCGAAGGGCTCCACCGCGGCGTTCTCCACGCTGTTGAACACGATGAAGACGTTGCTGCGCGGGAACGGGGTGATGTTGTCCCCCGAGCCGTGCATGCAGTTGCAGTCGAACCAGGTCGCCGAACCCGCCCTGCCCGTGAAGAGCTTGATGCCGTGCCGGCTCGCCAGGTCGGTGAGCGCCTCGTCGGAGGGGGTTCCGGCGTCCTGCATCTGGAGCGACTTCTTGTAGTTGTCCTTCGGCGTGGCCCCCGCACACCCGAGGAACGTCCGGTGCGACCCCGGCATGATCATGAGGCCGCCGTTGGTGTCGTGGTTCTCGGTCAGCGCGATCGAGACGGACACGGTCCGCATGTTGGGCAGACCGTCCTCCGCGTGCCAGGTCTCGAAGTCCGAGTGCCAGTAGAAGCCGCCGGCCCCGAAGCCGGGCTTGACGTTGATCCGCGACTGGTGGACGTACACGTCCGAGCCGAGGATCTGCCGGGCCCGGCCGACGACGCGCTCGTCGCGCACGAGCCGCGCGAAGACCTCGCTGATCCGGTGCACCTCGAAGACGGACCGGATGTCCTGCGTTCTCGGCTCGACGATCGAACGCTCGTCGGCGCGGACCGCCGGGTCGGTGACGAGCCGTTCCAGCTCCCGGTGGTAGACGGCGACCTCGTCCTCGCCGATGAGCTGCTCGACGGAGAGGAAGCCGTCGCGCTCGTAGGCGTGGAGGTCGGGGACCGAGATCGGGCCGGGTTCGTCCGGCGCGCCCCAGACGACCGGGTCCTGGCGGGGCACGGCCACTTCGGTGGCGGCGCGGCTGGGGTACAGATCGGTGAGTGTGGTCATCGGTGTGTCACACCTCCTCGGGTTCGGTGAGCAGGGGGTAGACGCCGTTCTCGTCGTGGTCCTCCCGTCCGGTGACGGGCGGGTTGAAGACGCAGACGCACCGGAAGTCGGTCTTGGGGCGCAGGGTGTGGCGCTCGTGACCGTTCAGCAGGTACATCGTCCCCGGCGCGATCCAGTGCTTCTCGCCGGTCTCGTGATCGGTGAGTTCGGCCTCGCCCTCGACGCACAGCACGGCCTCGATGTGGTTCGCGTACCACATCGACGTCTCCGTGCCCGCGTACAGGACGGTCTCGTGCAGGGAGAAGCCGACCTTCTCCTTGGCGAGGACGATGCGCTTGCTCTCCCAGGTGCCGGACGCGGCCTTCACATGCCGGTCGGTGCCCTCGAGTTCCTTGAACGAACGGACTATCACGGTGGTGCGCTGCCTCTCTCTCGTGCGTGTCGTGCTGCTCGGGTCGTTCCCGCTTCTCGCCGGTCTCGCGGAGAGCGGGCTCAGACGGTCTCGCGGACGGCGCGTTCGAGGACGCGCAGGCCCTCGTCGAGTTCGTCCGGGGTGATGGTCAGGGCGGGCAGCAGTTTCACGACCTCGCTCTCCGGCCCCGACGTCTCGACGAGCAGCCCGAGTTCGAAGGCGCGACGGGCGATCCGGCCGGCCCGCTCCTTGTCCTTGAACTCGACGCCCCACACGAGTCCGCGGCCGCGGTACTCCTTGACGTCGGCGAGGTTCTCCTCGGTGATGGAGATCAGCGCCTGTTCGACCTGCTCGCCGCGGGCGCGGGTCTGCTTCTCCATCGCGGACCCGTCGGCCCAGTAGGCCTCCAGGGCGGCGGCGGCCGTGACGAACGCCGGGTTGTTGCCGCGGAAGGTGCCGTTGTGCTCGCCCGGCTCCCAGATGTCCAGCTCGGGCTTGAACAGGCACAGCGACATCGGCAGCCCGTACCCGCTGATGGACTTGGACACGGTCACGATGTCGGGCACGATCCCCGCCTCCTCGAAGGAGAAGAACGCGCCGGTCCGCCCGCAGCCCATCTGGATGTCGTCGACGATCAGCAGCATGTCGCGGCGGGCGCACAGGTCGGCCAGGGCGCGCAGCCACTCGGGCCGCGCGACGTTGATGCCGCCCTCGCCCTGCACGGTCTCCACGATCACCGCGGCGGGCTGGTTGAGCCCGGATCCCTGGTCCTCCAGGAGCCGTTCGAACCAGAGGAAGTCCGGGACCTGCCCGTCGAAGTAGTTGTCGAACGGCATCGGGGTGCCGTGCACCAGCGGGATGCCGGCGCCCGCGCGCTTGAAGGCGTTGCCCGTCACGGCGAGCGAGCCGAGCGACATCCCGTGGAACGCGTTGGTGAACGACACGATCGCCTCGCGCCCCTTCACCTTCCGGGCGAGCTTCAGCGCCGACTCGACGGCGTTGGTGCCGGTCGGGCCGGGGAACATCACCTTGTACGGCAGGTCGCGCGGCCGCAGCACCAGGTTCTGGAAGGCCTCCAGGAAACCGCGCTTGGCCGCCGTCGACATGTCGAGCCCGTGGGTGACGCCGTCGCGCTCCAGGTAGTCGATCAGGGCCCGTTTGAGCACGGGGTTGTTGTGCCCGTAGTTCAGCGACCCGGCACCGGCGAAGAAGTCCAGGTACTCGTGCCCGTCCTCGTCGTACATACGGCTGCCGCGGGCCCGGTCGAAGACGGTGGGCCAGTTGCGGCAGTAGCTGCGCACCTCCGACTCCAGGGTCTCGAAGACGCTCAGGTCGGGCTGGGTGATGGTCAAGGGGATTCGCTCCTCGAAGCTTGTGGGGGAGGGGAGGAAGAAGGGGGGATCAGCCGGGGAACGGGCCGATGCGGTGGAGCACCTCGGGGTCGTGCGGCCCGTCGGGGAACTGCCCCGTCTCGAACAGCACCTCGCGCTCGACGGGGGCGCCGTGACGTCGTGCGTACGACGTGAAGAGGCGCTCGGAGGCGGTGTTGCCCGGAGTGATGGTGGTCTCGACCGCGGTCAGCCCGTGCTCGGCCGTCACCCGCGCGGTCAGCCCGTCGAGGAGACGCGCGGCCAGTCCCCGGCCGCGGTGTGCCGCGTCGACGGCCACCTGCCACACGAGGAGCGTTCCCGGGCGCTCGGGGCGCATGTACGCGGTGACGAAGCCGACGGGGCGGCCTTCGGTGTCCCGCGCCACCACCGAGGTGCCGGCGAAGTCACGGCACCACAGCAGGTAGCTGTAGGAGGAGTTCAGGTCGAGGGTTCGGGAGTCCTTGGCGATACGCCAGAGGGCGGCCCCGTCGGCCACCTCCGGACGGTCGATCCGAAGGCCCTCCGGCATTTCGAGAAATTCCGCTGACAGGTCTGCTTGAGCGACGGTCATGCGGCTTGAATTTACCGACGGAAAGCGCGGATTGCATCGTCGGAAGGGGTTACGAACGGCGCGGCCGTGTGTTATCACGCGCCCGTGAAAACCCTCCGGAGAGGGTGCCTTTATCGGCTGTTCTGTCCGGAAAATACCACAGAAAACGGACGCGTTGTGGAGTGTGTCACAAGGATGAAATGTGAACGAGACCTCCCCGAATCGCGCCCGATCGCGTTCGCGAAATCTTTGCGTTTAGGGGCAGGGAAAGCGGGAAGAAGAATGCGGGAAGCTGTATCCGTGGAATTCGGATCCGAATTGACGGCAGGATAAGGGTGGGGGAAGTAATTGCAATTCCCTCGGTCGAACCGTCCCGCCTCCCGGAGGCTCCCCGGCCCGACGGAGCCCCGGACCCTACCGTCCGCCGGACCGGCGAAGGCCCCGTCTCACTCGTCTCGCCCATCCGCCGGGCGTGCGCCGGCCCGGACTGCCTCGTCCGCCGGGCCGACGACGACCCGGAAACGACGGTCCCCGGCGTCGGCACCGGCCGGGACGCGACCATCCCCGGCGCCGGCGGGGACGCGACGGTCCCCGGGGTCGGTGATGCCCCGGACGCGACCGTCCTCGGGGTCAGTGATCGCCGGGACGCGATCGTCCGCCGGCCCCAGGTCCCGCGGCTCCTCCCGGTCAGCCCCAGGCCAGGGCCACCGCCCGGCGCGCCCCCTCCAGGTCCACCGTCAGGCCGGACTCGGCCAGCGCGGCGCCGAGTCCCGCGAGGCTGGAGTGGACGACGCCGCGGGTGGCGTCGGGGCCGTAGTGGTTGACGCGGATCATCGACTGCGCGAGCGCGCCGCCACCCGCGGCGAGCGGCAGCGCGGGGTCGGCGGCCAGCGCCTTCGCGACCACCGCGGAGGCGTCCACGTCCTCGGGCACCCGCAGCGTGGTGGCGACGGGCGCCGCGTCGGAGGCGGCGTCCACGTACGGTGCCAGACCGCCGCCGAGGGCCACCGCTCCCGCACGGGTGGCCGCGGCGGCCGAGGCGTGACGGGCCATCACCGCGTCCAGGCCCTCGCCCTCGATCCGCTCGACGCACGCCTCCAGCGCCAGCATCTCCAACTGGGCCGGCGCGTGCAGCAGCGTCGTGCGGCCGCCGTCGATCCAGCGCTCCTTCCAGTCGAGGAGCGAGAGGTACGAGCGGCGCGGCGCGCCGGGGTTCGCGGCCATCCGCGCCCACGCCCGCTCGCTCACCGACACCGCCGACACACCGGCGGGGCCGCCCATCGCCTTCTGCGCCCCGATCACGCACAGGTCGACGCCCCAGGCGTCCGGCAGCACCGGCTCGGCGCCGATCGACGCGACGGCGTCCAGGTAGAACAGCGCCCCGTGCTCGCGGACGACCTCACCGATCTCCGCCACCGGGTTGGTGTTCCCGGTGGCGGCCTCGGCGTGCACGAGCGACACGAAGTCGATCGAGGGGTGCTCGGCGAAGGCCTCGCGGATCTGCGCGGCGGTGACCGCGGTGTGGAACGGCACCGCCAGATCGATCACGGTGGCACCGCAGTCCCGCAGCCAGTTCCCGAACGTCTGGCCGTAGGGGCCGGTGACGACGTTCAGGGCGGTGGTGCCGGGACCCGCCGTGCCCCGGATGGCCCCTTCCAGCGGAAGCAGTGCCTCGCCCTGCATGATCACGACGTCCTGCGTGGTGGAGAGCAGCCGGGCGACACGGTCCTCGATCGACGCGAAGTGTGCGGCGGTCAGTGGGGCGAGGTCCAGGAACGGGTGTGTCACGGCGCTGCTCTCTTCACTCTTGGGGTACAGGTGACGAGATTAACCGTCGCGCCCCCGTCCCCGCCCACTGGTGACTTCTTAGGTCGAGCGGCCCCGTGGCCATCGGTTTGATTTGAGAGCCTCAAACATCTCCTTATAATCGGAACCCACAGTTCCCTGACAGGAAGGCCCGCCGTGAACACCCTCTCCGGCCGCCGGACCCGCGTCCTGGCCGCCATCACCCTGACGGCCGGGCTGACGCTCGTGGCCGCCTGCACCTCCAGCGGGAACGGCGGCAGCGGCACCAAGACCGCGTCCGGCGGGGTCGAGCTCGTCAAGGCGGGCCAGCTCACCACGTGCACCCACCTGCCGTACCCGCCCTTCCAGTCGGAGATCGACGGCAAGGTGCAGGGCTTCGACGTGTCGCTGATCGACCTCGTCGCCGCGGACCTCGGGGTGAAGCAGGCGATCGTCGACACGCCCTTCGAGAACTTCAAGACGGGCGCCTTCCTCAACTCCGAGCAGTGCGACCTCGCCGCCGCCGGCATGACGATCACCCCGGAGCGCAAGAAGAACGTCGACTTCTCCGACCCGTACTTCGACGCCACCCAGGGCGTGCTGGTCGACAAGAAGAGCGGCATCACCTCGCTGGCCGACGTCAAGGCGAAGGGCAAGAAGATCGGCGCCCAGGCGCAGACCACGGGCGAGGACTACGCGAAGCAGCAGGGCTTCGACCCGGTCTCCTTCGAGTCCTCCGACGCGGTCCTCAGCGGACTGCGCAGCGGCCAGGTGCAGGCCGTCATCATCGACTACCCGGTCGTCCAGGGCTGGCTGAAGGACAAGGCCAACGCCGACGCCTTCAAGGTGGTCGACAACCTCAACACCGGTGAGCAGTACGGCTTCACGGTGAAGAAGGGCAACACCAAGCTCCTCGCCGCCATCAACAAGGCGATCGCGGACGCCAAGGCCGACGGCACGTACAAGAAGCTCTACGAGAAGTGGATCGGCCCGTACGACGCGGCCGCGGCCTCCGCCTCCCCGTCCGCCTCATGAGTGGTGCCGACACGCCCCTCCAGCCCCGCAGGTCCGGCCTGAGCCGGCGCCGCAAGCGCCAGATCTCACGCGGTGTGCAGTACGTCGTCTTCGTCGCCGTCGTGATCGCCTTCGCGGTCACGGCGGACTGGGGCCGTCTGCAGAACCAGTTCTTCCAGTGGGACCTGGTCAAGCAGATGTTCCCGGACGTCATCACGCTGGCGCTGAAGAACACCGTCCTCTACACGACGTTCGGCTTCGCCGTCGGTCTCGTGCTGGGCATCGTCATCGCCCTGATGCGCCTGTCCTCGGTGGGCCCCTACCGCTGGTTCGCCGGAATCTACATCGAGGTCTTCCGCGGCCTGCCCGCCCTGATGATCTTCATCTTCGTGGGCGTCGCGGTACCGCTGGCGTTCCCCGGCACGGAGATCATCGGCGGCACGTACGGAAAGGTCGCCCTCGCGCTCGGCCTGGTGGGGGCCGCGTACATGGCCGAGACCTTCCGGGCCGGCATCCAGGCCGTGCCCAAGGGGCAGATGGAGGCGGCCCGCTCGCTGGGCTTCTCGCACGCGCGGGCGATGGTCTCGATCGTCGTCCCGCAGGCGTTCCGGATCATCATCCCGCCGCTCACCAACGAACTCGTGACGCTGTTCAAGGACTCCTCGCTGGTGCTGTTCCTGGGTGTCACCCTGGAGGAGCGCGAACTGTCCAAGTACGGCCGCGACCTGGCCAGCACGACCGCCAACTCCACGCCGATCCTGGTCGCGGGGCTGTGCTACCTGCTCGTCACGATCCCGCTCGGCTTCGTCGCGCGACGCCTCGAGGCGCAGCAGAAGGAGGCCGCCAAGTGAGCACGCCCGAGATCCGGGTGAAGGACCTGCACAAGTCCTTCGGCGACAACGAGGTGCTGCGCGGCATCGACCTGGAGATCGGCCAGGGCGAGGTGGTCTGCGTGATCGGCCCCTCCGGCTCCGGCAAGTCGACGCTGCTGCGCTGTGTGAACCTCCTGGAGGAACCCACCAAGGGCCAGGTGTTCGTGGCCGGCACGGAGGTCACGGACCCCGACGTCGACATCGACGCCGTACGCCGCCGCATCGGCATGGTGTTCCAGCAGTTCAACCTCTTCCCCCATCTGTCGGTCACCGGGAACCTCACGCTGCCGCAGCGGCGGGTGCTCGGCCGGGACAAGGAGGAGGCGGCCCGGACCGCCGCCGAGAACCTCGCCCGGGTGGGGCTCGCGGAGAAGGCCGACGCCTATCCCGCCTCCCTCTCCGGAGGCCAGCAGCAGCGCGTCGCGATCGCCCGCGCGCTCGCCATGGGGCCCGACGTGATGCTCTTCGACGAGCCGACCTCCGCGCTCGACCCCGAGCTCGTCGGCGACGTCCTCGCCGTCATGCGGATGCTCGCCGACGAGGGCATGACGATGATGGTCGTCACCCACGAGATGACCTTCGCCCGTGAGGTCGCCGACCGGGTCGTCTTCATGGACGGCGGTGTGATCGTCGAGGACGGCACCCCCGCGCAGGTCATCGGCAACCCGGCGCACGAGCGGACCCGGCACTTCCTGTCCCGGCTGCTCGACCCGGCGATGGCGGAGGTCCAGGAGGGGACTCCGGACACGGCGGACCCGGAGTAGGCGGCCCGGCCGGCGGACGGACCGGGGGAGTGGCGGGACGAGCCGCCTCACTAAGGTGCCTGACATGAGCGATCACCCGGTACTGCACGTGAAGGGGCGGGTCCTCGTCGGACCCGACGACGTCCGCGACGAGCTGTGGGTCGTCGGCGGCAGGATCTCCTACGAGCGCCCCGCCGGCGCCCGTGACGTCCGCACCGTCGAGGGCTGGGCGCTGCCGGGCCTGGTCGACGCGCACTGCCACGTCGGGCTCGACGCGCACGGCCCGGTCCCGGCGGACGTCTCCGAGAAGCAGGCGCTGACCGACCGCGACGCCGGCACCCTCCTCGTCCGGGACGCCGGCTCGCCCTCCGACACCCGCTGGATCGACGACCGCGACGACCTCCCGAAGATCATCCGCGCGGGCCGGCACATCGCCCGCACCCGCCGCTACATCCGCAACTACGCCCACGAGATCGAGCCGGAGGACCTGGTCGCGTACGTCGCCCAGGAGGCCCGGCGCGGTGACGGCTGGGTCAAGCTCGTCGGCGACTGGATCGACCGCGGCACCGGCGACCTGAGCGCCTGCTGGCCGCGCGAGGCCGTCGAGGCGGCGATCGCCGAGGCGCACCGGCTCGGCGCCCGGGTCACCGCGCACTGCTTCGCCGAGGACTCGCTCCGGGACCTGGTCGAGGCGGGCATCGACTGCGTCGAGCACGCCACCGGCCTCACCGAGGACACCGTCCCGCTCTTCGCCGAGCGCGGGGTCGCCATCGTCCCGACCCTCGTGAACATCGCCACCTTCCCGCGGCTCGCGGACGGCGGCGAGGCCAAGTACCCCCGGTGGTCGGCGCACATGCGACGGCTGCACGAACGCCGCTACGACACCGTGCGCGCCGCCTACGACGCCGGGATCCCCGTCTACGTCGGCACCGACGCGGGCGGCTCCCTCGCGCACGGCCTCGTCGCGGCCGAGGTCGCCGAGCTCGTCACCGCCGGCATCCCGCCCGTCGAGGCGCTCTCCGCCACGGCCTGGGGCGCCAGGCGCTGGCTCGGACGGCCCGGACTCGACGAGGGGGCGCCCGCGGACCTCGTGGTCTACGACGGGGACCCGCGCGACGACGTACGGGTCCTGGCGGATCCGCGACGGGTGGTCCTCAACGGGCGGATCGTCGGCTGACGCGAGCGGGGCGGACGTGGTGAAGGTCTTGGACGGCAGACGGCGGGCGCCGGTTGACGGAGCGTGACGGCCGGGGTGGCGTGCTCGTTGAGCACCACCAGGTGCGCTCCGGCGCGTCAACCCGTCGTCAACCGGCGCGTCAACCAGCGCGTTCGTCCGGGGGAGTTGAGCGAGTGACGGTGGAGAACGGCTGTGCCCCCGGATTCGAAGACGTGCGCGGAAACCCCACGAAGGAGTGAACTCACGTCAGGTACCTGACTGTTCACTCTCAGTGCGTAATTCTTTCCGGGTCCCAGGCTTTCTCCTATGGGGGTCCCACCCTTGAACAGCATCAACCACCGCATGCCCGCGCGCCGTCTCGCCGTCACCGCGGCCGCCACCGTCCTCGCCGCGGGTCCCGCCGCGCTGGCCGGCGCGGGCTCCGCCCACGCGACCGGTGACCACGGCCGCGCGAGCGCCGTCGTGCTCCGCACCGGACTCGACGTGTCCCTCCTCAAGAAGACCGTGGACGTCCCGCTCGCGGTCTCCCTGAACGAGGTGCAGGCGCCGCAGAGTGCCGAGAAGACCGCGCTCACCGCCGAGTTGGACGGCGTCGACCACGGACGTCCGTTCAGCGTGCTGCGCGCCGAGGTCGCCACCGCCGAGGCCACCGTCTCCGCGGAGAAGGCCGAGGGCTCGACCCGTCTCGCGCATGCCGCCGTCCATGTCCCCGGGCTGCCGCTGCTCTCGCTCATCGAGGTCCAGGAAGTGACCTCGAAGGCGACCTGCGAGGCGGGCAAGAAGCCCGTCGCCACCGCGAATCTGCTGGGATCCGTCACCGTTCTCGGCAAGAAGGTCACCCTGACGACGGGCGGCCCGACGCACGTGACGGTCCCCGGCGTCGGCGAGGTGCGGCTCGATCTCTCCAGGACCGAGACCACCTCCCGTACGGCCGCGGCCACCGCGCTCGAACTGAACGTGTCCGTCGACCCGTTGAAGCTGGGTGTGGCTCAGGTCGAGGGCACGGTCACCCTGGCTAAGGCCACCTGCGCATCGCCGGACGCGCCCGCTCAGGAGGCCGCGCCGGCCAGTCCCTCGGCGACCACCCCGGCCAGTCCCTCGGCGGCCGCCGCCGAGCCGTCGGCCGAGGCGAGCCCGCAGGGCGGTCGCGAGGAGGGAGACCTCGCCGAGACCGGGAGCAGCTCGATGACGCCGTACCTGGCGGGCGGCGCGGCGGCCCTGCTCGCCGCGGGCGCGGGAGCGGTCGCCCTCTCCCGCCGCCGCAGGAGCTGACGCCCGCTCTTCCCGCCGTGCGCCGGAGGCGCCGAACGGGGGCGGCCCGCCCCGGGTCAGGGGGGCCGGGGCGAGGGGGGCCGGGGCCAGGAGGTCCGGGGTCAGGGGGTCCGGGGCCCGGCCGTCAGGCCGAGAAGGGCGCTCGCGGGGGCTCGGGGCGCGGGCCGGACGGGGGCGGCGGGGGCTGGCGGGGCGGAACGATCCCCGTGCCGCCGTCCCCGGCGACGGTCATCGCCCGGTCCAGGGCCTGGAGGAACCGGTTGACCGTCGTCCGGTCCCGCACCGCGATGCGCAGCCACTCGTCGCCGAGCCCGGGGAACGTGTCCCCGCGCCGCACCGCGAAGCCGAGATCGCGCAGCGCGCGCCGCACCCCGGCGGCCCGCGGCAGCCGGACCAGCACGAACGAGCTCTCGGCCGGCTCCACCACGGCCAGCCCGTCGGTGCAGGCGAACTCCCGCAGCCCCGCCACCAGATGGTCGCGGTCCTTGGCGATCCGCCGAGCCGCGTGCGCCGCCTCCGCGAGCGCCTGCGGGGACACGCACGCCTCCGCCGCCGCGAGCGCGGGCGTGGCCACCGGCCAGAGCGGCTGAGCGCGCTCCAGCCGGGCGATGGTCCCGGCGTCGGCGAGCACGTATCCGATCCGCAGCCCGGCGAGGCCCCACGTCTTCGTGAGACTGCGCAGCACGACGAGACCGGGTACGTCCGTCCGCCCGGCCAGCGACTCGCGCTCGCCCGGCACCGCGTCCATGAACGCCTCGTCGACCACCAGCACCCGCCCGGGACGGGCCAGTCCGGCCAGCGTCCCGGCCGGGTGCAGCACCGACGTCGGATTGGTCGGGTTGCCGATCACGACGAGATCGGCGTCCTCGGGGACGGCGGCCGGATCGAGCCGGAAGCCGTCCTCCTCCCGCAGCAGGACGCGGCCCACCGTGTGCCCGGCGTCCCGCAGCGCGGCCTCCGGCTCCGTGAACTGAGGATGCACGACGACCGGGCGGCGCACCTCCAGACCGCGCGCGAGCAGCACGAACGCCTCGGCCGCGCCCGCCGTGAGCAGCACCCGCTCCACCGGCAGCCCGTGCCGCGCCGCCACCGCCGCCCGCGCGGCCCGCCCGTCCGGGTAGGCCGCGAGGCTCGGCAAGGAGGCGGCGATCCGGTCCAGCAGCCACGCGGGCGGGGTGTCCGCCCGGACGTTGACGGCCAGATCGGTCAGCTTCGCACCGTCGTCGCGCACCTCGGCGTCCCCGTGGTGCCGCAGATCGTGCCCGCCCTCGGCGGCCTCTTCAGTGGGCATGGGAATGCGTGTGTCCCCCGTGATGGTGGTGCCCGTGTCCGTCGTGGTGCCCGTGTCCGTCATGGTGGCCGTCGTCGTCCGGGTGGAAGTGCGGCTGCTGGGGCAGCCCCACCTTGTCCTCGAAGCCGGGCAGCGCGATCCGGTACACGCAGGAGTCGCAGTTCATCCGCAGATCGCCCGCGACGGCCTCACGGTAGCGCTCCATGACCAGGTCGAGAAGCTCGGGTTCGGGACCGATCACCTCGGCGGAGCCCACCTCGACCCCGGGGTGCGCGGCGGCCCAGTCCTCCGTCTGCCGCCGCACCCGGTCCGGGAGGATGCCCGTGAACAGGAAGTAGGGCAGGACCACGATCCGGCGCGCGCCGAGCTTCACACAGCGGTCGAGACCCGAGGGCACGTCCGGGGCCGCCAGGGACACGAACGCGGTCTCCACACCCGCGTACCCCCGGCCCTCCCACAGCAGCCGCGCCGCCTTGTGCACCTCGGCGTTGGCGTCCGGGTCGGTGGACCCGCGGCCCACGAGCAGCACGGTCACCTCGGCCCGCTCCTCGGGGGTCGTGACGCCGTCGCCGAGGACCTCGTCCAGCCGCCGCTCCAGCACGGCGAGCAGCGACGGATGCGGGCCCAGCGGACGCCCGTAGGTGTAGGAGATCCCGGGGTGCCGCTCCTTCTCGCGGGCCAGCGCCGCCGGGATGTCGCCCTTGGCGTGCCCGGCCGACACCAGCATCAGCGGCACGGCGGCGAAACGCCGTACGCCCTGTCCGACGAGTTCGCCGACGGCTTCGCCCAGCGGCGGCGGCGACAGCTCGATGAACCCGCCGGCGACGGGCAGTTCGGGATGGCGGCGGCCCAACTCCCGTACGAAGGAACGGAAGGCCTCGGCTCCGGCCTCGTCCCGGGTGCCGTGTCCGGCGATGAGCAGGGCGGGGGGAGGGGTGGTCACGATGTCTCCTCGGCGGCAGCGTCGGCCGCGGTGGTCGTCGAGGCCTGGTGGGCCTCAGGGGTCGTCGAGGCCCGGTCGGTCCGGGCCGTCTTCTCGAGGGCCGGGTGGGCCCGGGCGGTCTTCTTCTTCGAGGCCTGGCAGGCCCCTGGAACAGGGGAGTCCGGAGGGAGTTCCACGCGCAGGATGGCGACGGAACCCCGCGGGTGGGCGCCGGCGGACCCCCGCCCGGGGTGCCGCCCGGCCCGGGTCCCGCTCCGCGCCCGGCTCACGGTCCCGGTCCGCGCCCGGCCCACCGGTCCCACTCGGCTCACCGTTCTCACCGGGGCTCCTTCTGCCAGCGGTAGCCGCGCGGGGTCACCATGCGCCCGGCGATCTCGCGGGTCGCGGTGTTGCCCACGGTCACCACGGTCATCATGTCGACGATTCCCGGATCCAGGGACCCCAGCGTCGTGACCCGGCTCGACTCGTCCGGACGGGAGGCGTTGCGCACCACGCCCACCGGTGTCGACGGCTCCCGGTGCTCCGCGAGGATCGCGAGCGCCTTGGGGAGCTGCCAGTCGCGGCCCCGGCTGCGCGGGTTGTAGAAGGTCACGACGATGTCGGCCTCGGCCGCCGCGAGCACCCGGCGCTCGATGACCTCCCACGGCGTGTGCAGGTCGGACAGGCTGATGGACGCATGGTCGTGGCCGAGCGGCGCGCCGAGGATCGCCCCGGCGGCGAGCGCCGCGGTCACCCCCGGCACGCCGACGACGTCGATGTCGTCGGACGCCTCGGCCAGCGCGGGCGACGCCATCGCGTACACGCCGGCGTCGCCGCTGCCGATCAGCGCGACGGCCTGACCGCGGCGGGCCTCGGCGACCGCCGTGCGCGCCCGCTCCTCCTCGGCGCCGAGCCCCGACTCCAGGATCAGCGTGCCGGGCCGCAGCAGGTCACGGATCTGGTCGACGTACTGGTCGAGTCCGACGAGCACCGCGGCCCGCCGCAGTTCCGCCGTCGCCCGCGGGGTGAGCAGATCGCGGGCCCCGGGGCCGAGGCCGACGACCGCGAGCCGCCCGCGCGCGGGCCGGCGCACGACCGCGCAGGTCGCCATCGCGGGCCGCCCGTCCGCCCGTACCGACTTCCGCTTGGGTACGAGGAGTTCGCCGCCGCCGAGCAGCGCGGCGGCCTCCGCCACGGACGGTGTCCCCACCGCGGCGAGCGGCGCGTCGGAGGGGTTGGGGACCGCCACGGCCGCCAGCTCCTCGGCCGTGTACGTGACGACCGGGACCCCGAGCCGTTCGGCGGCCCCGACGATGCCGGGCTCCTCGGACTTGGCGTCCACGGTGGCGAGTCCGGCCACCGACCGCACGGACAGACCGGCCTCGCGCAGCGCGTCCCGGACGAGATCGAGGACCTCCTCGACGGGCGCGCCCCGGGAGGCGCCGACACCGACGACGAGGGACGGCGGACGCAGGACGACCTCGCGCGCGGTGGTCTCCCGGACCCGGTCGCTCACCCGGACGACGGCGGCTCCCGGCTCCGCGGGACTGCCCACGTTCGGCGGCAACGCGGGCAGCGGCCAGGGCGACTCCCGCTCCAGCACGACCGGTTCGCCGTCCAGCATGGCCCGCGAGACCCCGGCGAGATCGCCCTCCACCGGCAGGCCGAGCGTGTCGAGACCGGGCACGCCCACCGCGTCGGTCGCCGTCGTCACCACCGGCTCGGCGCCGAGCAAATGTCCCACCTCACGCGCGAGTTCGTTCGCACCGCCCGCGTGGCCGCCGACCAGCGACACGGCGAACCGGCCCGCCTCGTCGACGCACACCACCCCGGGGTCCGCCCCCTTGTCGGAGAGCAGGGGCGCGACGAGCCGTACGACCGCGCCCGTGGCGAGGAAGCACACCATCTGGTCGCACTCCGCGAAGGCCCGCCGCACGGCGTCCGCCACGGGCCCGTCGTACACCCGGGTACGCGTGGACCAGGCCGCGGCGAGCCGGTCACGGGCCGCCGCGCCCGCCGCCGTCGCGGAAATCAGGCCGATCACTGGGGAACTCCTTCGGTACGGGCCGGAGGCCGGACGCCCCACAGCACAAAGACGGGGTTGGCCGCCGCGAGCCGGGACACGCCGCCCGGCAGCGGGGCGAGCCGCGAGGACTGCAACAGGACGCCGTCACAGGTGAATCCCGCGGAGGTGAGCGCGTCACGGGCGGCCGGCACGCGGTCGAGCGAGGCCATCGCGACGACGACGGCACGCCGGGCGCGGCGCGCGCACTCCGTGACGATCCCGGGCAGTTCACGTCCGCCGCCGCCGATGAAGACGGCGTCCGGATCGTGCGGCTCGTCCAGGCCGGACAGCACGGCGGGCGCGGACCCGCGCACGACCCGTACGTCCACGCCGTGCGCCGCCGCGTTGGCGCGGACGCGCTCGCAGCCGTCCGCGGTCCTCTCGACCGCGGTCACCGCGGCGCCGAACCGGGCGCACTCCACGGCGACGGACCCCGAGCCCGCGCCGATGTCCCAGACCAGGTCGCCGAGCCGCGGTCCGAGCCGGGCCAGCGCCAGTGCCCGCACCTCGAACTTGCTGATCATCGAGTCGCGGTGGGCGAACTCGCTCTCCTCCAGGGCCCATCGGTCCGGACCGGCCGCCGGCCCGGCGACGGTCCGGACGGGGGCCAGGGCCCGCGACTCGTCCAGACACACCACGACACCGACCGCCGGACCCCAGTCGCGGGCGGCGGCCTCGGCGGGCGTGACCCGCTCGATCGCCTCGTGGTCCGGATCGCCGAGGGCCCGCGCCACCACCAGGACGCGCTCGGCGCCCGCGTCGGCGAGGGCGGCGCCCAGCTCGGCGGGCCCGGACCCGGGAGCGGTCAGCACCGCCACCTTGGGCCGCGACCGGCAGACCTGGACGGCCGTCCGCAGCTCACGCCCGTGCGCGCTGACCACCACGGCGTCGTCCCAGGGCAGGCCGAGCCGGGCGAAGGCGGTCGCCACGGACGAGACCCCGGGCCGGACGTCCAGCCGCCCGTTCCCGAACCGCTCGGCGAGCGCCCGTACGATCCCGAAGAACCCGGGGTCACCCGAGGCCAGCACCACGACCGGGCCCCCGGGGGCTCCGTCGTCCGTGTACCGCGCGATCCGGTCGAGGGCCGGTGCCAGCGGCCCGAGCACCAGCAGTTCCGCCCGCTCCGGCGTCCGGGCCGCCTCCAGGTGGCGCCGGGCCCCCACGACGAGCCCGGCCCCGGCCAGCGCCTCCTCGGCGTCCGGGGGCAGCGGCGCCCCCGTGCCCGTACCGACGACGGTGATCACGGCGGAGCGGTCCGCGGGACCCGCGGATCCTCCTGCCGCGACGGTCACGTCCACGCTCACGAGGCGGGGCCCTGCGCACTGCCCGCACCGCTCCGGCGGGCGGCGCGCAGCTCGGCGCGCGCCTGCGGGTCGGCCTTGCGGAAGCCGTGGAAATGACCGGGGTGGTAGAGGTGCGAGCGGGTGCCGCTCGCGTCGAGCGCCGGGCCCACCAGGAAGAGCGTGTGCTTCCAGAGCTTGTGCTCCTTGACCGTCTCCTCCAGCGTGCCGACCGTGCACCGCACGATCAGCTCCTCCGGCCAGGTCGCCTGGTAGGCGACCACGACCGGTGTGGTCGTCGGATAGCCGCCCTCCAGCAGCTCCCGCACGAGCTGTCCGCTGCGCGCCGCCGACAGGAACAGCGCCATCGTCGTGCCGTGCCTGGCGAACTCCCGTACGTCCTCGCCGGGAGGCATCGGCGTCTTGCCGCCGCCGAGCCGGGTGAGGATCACGGACTGGGCGACCTCGGGGATCGTCAGCTCGCGCTGCGCGATCGCGGCCACCGCGGAGAAGGACGAGACGCCGGGCACGATCTCGGTGTCGATGCCGAGCTCGGCGCACCGGTCGACCTGCTCCTGCGTACCGCCCCACAGGGCCGGGTCGCCGGAGTGGATCCGCGCCACCCGCAGGCCCTCGGCACGGGCCCGTTCGTAGACGGCGACGACGTCCTCCAGCGACATCGTCGCCGAGTCGAGGATCTCCGCGTCCTCGCGCGCGTGGCCGAGGACCTCGGCCTGCACCAGGCTGGCCGCCCAGATCACGACGTCCGCCTCGGCGATGGCGCGCGCGGCGCGGAAGGTCAGCAGGTCGGCGGCGCCGGGGCCGGCACCGACGAAGGTCACTTTGCCGGTGGGGGCATCGGCCATGGGAATCGGTCCTCTCCTACGGGTCCTACGGGACATCAGGGGCGTGGCACATCGGGGGTGCCGTGAACGCTTCGGGGGGCGCGGGGCCGTCGCCCGATGTGCGCGCACGGGGGTGCATCGGATAGCAAGGGCCTATGGCGGTCCTCGTCGCGCTCGGCGCGTTCCTGATGACGCTGGTCGGCGGCTGGACCGCCCAGCGGGTGACCGACCGCCGTCATCTGGTGCTCGGCCTGGCCGGTGGCCTGATGCTCGGCGTGGTCGGCCTCGATCTGCTGCCGGAGGCGCTGGCCGCGGCGGGCACCGAGGTGTTCGGCGTACCGGCCGCGCTGCTCCTGTTCGTGGCCGGCTTCCTGCTGGCCCATCTGGTCGAACGGCTCCTCGCCCACCGCCAGGCCGCGCACGGCGGTGAGGAGCACGCCGGACGCGCGCCCGAGGTGGGCCTCACGGCGGCGGCCGCCATGGTCGGCCACAGCGCGATGGACGGCGTGGCGATCGGCGCCGCCTTCCAGGTGGGCGGCGGGATGGGGCTGGCGGTGTCCCTCGCGGTGATCGCCCACGACTTCGCCGACGGCTTCAACACGTACACGATCACGAGCCTGTACGGGAACGCCCGCCGCAAGGCGCTGTTCATGCTGTACGCGGACGCGGCGGCCCCGATGATCGGCGCGGCCTCGACGCTGTTCTTCACCATCCCCGAGCGGCTGCTCGGCGGCTACCTCGGCCTCTTCGGCGGCGTACTCCTCTACCTCGCCGCCGCCGAGATCCTCCCGGAGGCACACCACGAGCACCCCGCCCGCTCGACCCTGCTGTGCACGGTCGCGGGCGTGGCCTTCATCTGGCTGGTGGTGGGCCTCGCGGGCTGAGCCGGGGCGGTCCACCGGGTGCGTCGGAAGCCCCGCGGGCGGAAGCCCCGCCGGGCGGGCCGTGCGGCCCGGGCGGGCGCGGGTCACAGCTTTCCGCCGCGGGTCCCGTCGCGGCGCGCGGGCGCGATGAGCGTCGAGAGGTACGGCAGCGGCTCGCCGTCGAGGTCGGCCGCGGAGCGGATCGACTCGTCCTCCAGGCCGAGGGCCGACCCCCAGACGGCGTCGTCGATCCGTCCGCTGTCCCGCAGCGCCTCGGCCACCTCGGCGGCCTGCCGTCCGAACTTGTACGCGACCACCGTGCCGGGCCCGTTCAGCGCGTCCTTGAGCACGGCCGCGCCCGCGGTCACCGGGACGAGCGTGAGCGGCTCGGTCCCCTCGGTGAGGACGGCCCCCGACCGCGCGGCGAGGTCCTGCATGGCGGTGATGCCGGGCACGGTCTCCACGACCGTGCCGGGAACCAGCTCCCCGATCGTGTGGGCGAGATACGTGAACGTCGAGTACACGTTGGGGTCGCCGATGGTGGCGAAGGCGACCGTGCCGTGCAGGCGGAGCAGGCCCGCGACCCGCTCACCCGCCGCGTCCCAGGCCGCCTCGCGCCGCGCCCGGTCGCTGCGCTCGTTGAGCGCGAACACCACCCGGACGACCTTCTCCTCGGGCACGTAGTGCAGGACGGTCGCCTCGGCCCGGCCGCGCTCTCCGCCGTCCTTCCCGTCCGGTGCGGCCATGACGGGTACGACGACGACGTCCGCGGCGCGCAGGGCGTTGACGCCCTTGACGGTCACCAGCTCCGGATCGCCGGGGCCGACCCCGACCCCGATCAGCTTGCTGCTCATGACGTCAGGCACCTCTCGACGAACCGACGGGCCACACCGGGCTCGGACGCCCAGTGCGTGTGCAGATAACTCGCGTGCAGGCCCTGCTGCACGAAACCTTCGACGCGCCGCTCGGGGGCGCGCATCCCCCAGGCGGGAGCGGGCCCGGCGCCGGGCTCCACGACCGTGCGGTGGAACTCGTGCCCGCGCATGCGGGTGCCGGCCGGGGCGAGCACGCTGTCGCCGAGGGCCACGGCGTCCCGGTAGCCGAGGGTGAGCCGCTCGCTCATCCGCGCGGTCGCGTCGAGCACCCCGCACATCGGCCGTCCGTCCAGTTCCCGGCACAGATAGAGCAGCCCGGCGCACTCGGCGGCCACCGGGGCGCCCGACTCCGCGAGGGCGGCGACGGCCTTGCGCAGCGGTTCGTTGGCGGACAGCTCGGCCGCGTACACCTCGGGGAAGCCGCCGCCGATCACCAACCCGCTTGTCCCGTCCGGTAGTTGTCCATCGCGGAGCGGATCGAAGGTGACGACCTCGGCACCGGCGGCGGCGAGCAGTTCGCTGTGCTCGGCGTAGGAGAAGGTGAACGCCTCCCCGCCGGCGACGGCCACGACAGGCGCCCGCTCGTCGGCCGGGCGAGTCGAGTGGTCGTGGGTGGGCGAGTCGACGGCCTCCGCCGCGTCCCAGGCCGCACCCGGCAGCGCACCGGCACCGCGCGCCAGCGCGAAGAGCGCGTCCAGGTCGCACCCGGCGGAGACCTGCGCGGCCATGGCGGCGACCGCCGCCACCGCCTCCGCCCGCCGCTCGGCGACCGGCACGAGACCCAGGTGCCGCGACGGCGTGTCCACCTGCGGCGCCCGCCGCAGCACGCCGAGGACCGGCACCCCGGAGGAGTCCAGCGCGTCGCGCAGCAGGTCCTCGTGCCGGTCCGAGGCGACCTTGTTCAGGATCACGCCCCCGATCCGCACCTCGGGATCCCAGGACGCGAACCCGTGCACCAGCGCGGCCACGGACCGCGACTGCGAGGACGCGTCCACGACCAGCACCACCGGCGCCCGCAGCAGCTTCGCGACCTGCGCCGTGGACGCGAGCTCTCCCTCGCCCGCGGCCCCGTCGTACAGCCCCATCACGCCCTCGACGACCGCGAGATCACAGCCGCGCGCCCCGTGCGCGAACAGCGGGCCGATCAGCTCGGTGCCGCACAGGTACGCGTCGAGATTGCGTCCCACGCGTCCCGTGGCGAGCGCGTGATAGCCGGGGTCGATGTAGTCGGGCCCCACCTTGTGCGGGGACACGGCGAGCCCCCGCGCGGAGAAGGCCGCCATCAGCCCCGTGGCGACGGTGGTCTTGCCGCTGCCCGAGGAGGGCGCGGCGACCACCAGCCGGGGAACGGACGTCACCACTCGATGCCCCTCTGGCCCTTCTGGCCGGCGTCCATCGGATGCTTGACCTTGGACATGTCGGTCACGAGATCGGCCAGCTCGACCAGCTTCTCCGGGGCGTTGCGCCCGGTGATCACGACGTGCTGGGTGCCGGGACGCTCCCGCAGCACCGCGACGACCTCGTCGGTGTCGATCCATCCCCAGTGCATCGGGTACGCGAACTCGTCGAGCACGTACAGCTTGTACGTCTCGGCGGCCAGGTCGCGCTTGACCTGCTCCCAGCCCTCGCGGGCCTTCTCCTCGTTGTCCATCTGCGCGTCGCGCTGGACCCAGGACCAGCCCTCGCCCATCTTGTGCCAGTCGACGCTCCCGCCCTCGCCGGAGGCCCCGAGCACGCGCAGCGCGTTCTCCTCGCCGACCTTCCACTTCGCCGACTTGACGAACTGGAACACCCCGATGGGCCACCCCTGGTTCCAGGCGCGCAGCGCGAGCCCGAACGCGGCGGTCGACTTGCCCTTCCCGATCCCCGTGTGCACGACGACCAGCGGCCGGTTACGACGCTGACGGGTCGTCAGGCCGTCGTCCGGTACGACACTCGGCTGCCCCTGCGGCACTACGCGGCCCTCCTCGAAGTCCCCTGCACACCCTGTACGTCCCGCACGAGACCGGCGATGGAGTCGGCCCGCAGCTCGTCCAACGTCACCGCGGTTCCGCCCAGTTCACCGGCGAGCCGGCCGGCGAGGCCGAGCCTGACCGGTCCGCTCTCGCAGTCCACGACCACCGAGGCGACCTGATCGGCCGCGAACAGCCGTGCCGCGCGCCCGGCCAGCGCCACCGGCTCAGGACCGCCCGTGGCGCGCCCGTCGGTCACCACCACGACGAGCGCCCGGCGCGCCGGGTCCCGCAGCCGTTCCACCCGCAGCACCTCGTGGGCCCGCAGCAGTCCGGCCGCGAGCGGGGTCCGCCCGCCCGTCGGCAGCGACTCCAGCCGGGCCGCGGCCGCGTCCACCGAGGAGGTGGGCGGCAGCGCGACCTCGGCGGCCGAGCCGCGGAAGGTCACCAGACCCACCTTGTCCCGCCGCTGGTAGGCGTCGAGCAGCAGCGACAGCACCGCGCCCTTGACCGCGCCCATCCGCTGCCGCGCCGCCATCGAACCGGAGGCGTCCACGACGAACAGCACGAGGTTGCCCTCACGGCCCTCGCGCGTCGCCTGCCGCAGATCGTCCCGCCGTACGACCAGACCGCGGCCCGACCGCCCGCGCGCCCGCTGATGCGGGGCCGCCGCCTGCACGGTCGCCGCCAGGTGCAGCTTGGTCAGCGTTCCCCGGGGCCGTCGTGCCCCGGTCGTGCGGCCGTGCTCGGTCCGCGCCCGCGAGCGCCGCCCGGCCGCGCCCTCGCCGAGCCCCGGCACGCTCAGCATCTTCGTGCGAAAGGGTTCGGCGGCCCGTACGGGGGAGCGCTCGCCGCCCTGTCCGGCCGGTGCCTTCCCCTCGTCCGAGGGCTCGCCCTGCGCCGGGACGTCACCGGCGGGGGTGCCGTCGTCCGGACCGTCCTGGGGCGGCTGCCCGCCCCCGCCGGGCCCGTCCGGGTCCGGGTCCGGGTCGTCGTCGGAGGGGCCCTCACCCGAGGAGTCCCCGTCCGAGCCGCCGAACTCCTCCAGCGTCTCGTCGAGCTTGTCCTCGTCGAGGCCGGGCGCGTCGAAGGGATTGCGGCGCCGCCGGTGCGGCAGCGCGAGCAGCGCCGCCTGCCGCACGTCCTCGGCGATCACCTCGGTCCGTCCCGCCCACGCGGCGAGCGCGGTCGCGGTCCTTGCCATCACGATGTCGGCGCGCATGCCGTCCACCTCGAAGGCGGCGCAGGTCGCCGCGATCTGGCGCAGCGGCCCGTCCCCGAGCCGCACGGAGGGCAGCAGCGCGCGGGCCGCCACGATCCGCGCCCGCACGGCGGCCTCCTCCTCGGCCCAGCGCGCGGCGAAGCCGGCCGGGTCGTCGTCGTGGGCGAGCCTGCGCCGCACGACCTCGACCCGCTGATCGGGTTCGCGCGAGGCGGCCACCTCGACGGTCAGCCCGAACCGGTCGAGCAACTGCGGCCGCAGCTCGCCCTCTTCGGGGTTCATCGTCCCCACCAGCAGGAACCGCGCCGCGTGCCGTACGGAGACACCCTCGCGTTCCACGTACGAGGCGCCCATCGCGGCCGCGTCCAGCAGCAGGTCGACCAGATGGTCGTGGAGCAGGTTGACCTCGTCCACGTACAGGATCCCGCGGTGGGCGTCGGCCAGCAGGCCCGGCTCGAAGGCCTTCACGCCCTCCGCGAGCGCCCGCTCGATGTCCAGGGCGCCCACCAGCCGGTCCTCGGAGGCGCCGACGGGCAACTCGACCATCCGGGCCGGGCGCTGCGCGCCGGTCGCCGCCTCGTGCGGCCCGTCCGGGCAGGCCGGGTCGGCGGCGGCCGGGTCGCAGGAGAACCGGCAACCGGGCACGACGGCCACCTCCGGCAGCAGCGCCGAGAGGGCGCGCACCGCCGTCGACTTGGCGGTGCCCTTCTCGCCGCGCACCAGCACACCGCCCACCGCCGGGGAGACGGCGTTCAGCAGCAGCGCGAGCCGCAGGTCGTCCTGGCCGACCACGGCCGTGAACGGGAACGGGGTACTCACTGGTCGTCGCCCTCCAAGTCGCCTTCGAGCTCCAGATAGGTGGCGCGCAGCCGCTCCAGCGTGTCCGCGTCCGGCTCGGCCCACAGACCCCGGTCGGCGGCCTCCAGCAGCCGTTCGGTGATCCCGCGCAGCGCCCAGGGGTTGGACTTCTTCATGAAGTCCCGGTTCTCCGCGTCGAAGACGTACTCCGCGCTGAGCTTCTCGTACATCCAGTCGTCCACGACCCCGGCGGTGGCGTCGTAGCCGAACAGGTAGTCCACGGTCGCCGCCATCTCGAAGGCGCCCTTGTAGCCGTGCCGGCGCATCGCGGCCATCCAGCGCGGGTTGACCACCCGGGCCCGGAAGACCCGGTGGGTCTCCTCGCCCAGCGTGCGGGTCTTCACCTGGTCGGGGACGGCCGAGTCGCCGACGTACGCCTCGGGGGAGGCCCCGGTGAGGTGGCGGACCATCGCGACCATGCCGCCGTGGTACTGGAAGTAGTCGTCGGCGTCGACGAGGTCGTGCTCGCGGGTGTCGACGTTCTTCGCCGCCACCGCGATCCGCCGGAACGCCGTCTCCATGTCCCCGCGCGCGGCCCGCCCGTCGAGCCCGCGCCCGTAGGCGTAGCCGCCCCAGACGGCGTACACCTCGGCGAGGTCGGCGTCCGACCGCCAGTTGCGGGCGTCGATCAGCGGCAGCAGACCGGCGCCGTACGCGCCCGGCTTGGAGCCGAAGATACGGGCGGTCGCGCGCCGCCGGTCGCCGTGCTCGGCGGTGTCCTCGTCGGCGTGCCTGCGCACGAAGTTCCGCTCGGCGGGCTCGTCCAGCTCGGCGACCGCCCGTACCGCGTCGTCCAGGAGCCCGACCACGTGCGGGAACGCGTCCCGGAAGAACCCGGAGATGCGGACCGTGACGTCGATACGGGGGCGGCCGAGCTCGTCGAGCGGCACGATCTCGAAGCCCGTGACCCGCCGCGAGGCGTCGTCCCACACCGGGCGGCAGCCGAGCAGCGCGAGGATCTCCGCGATGTCGTCGCCCTGGGTGCGCATGGCGGACGTGCCCCACACCGTCAGTCCGACGGACGTCGGGTAGTCGCCGGTGTCCTGGAGGTAGCGCTGCACGAGCGAGTCCGCGAGGGACTGGCCGACCTCCCAGCTCAGCCGGGAGGGAATGGCCTTGGGGTCGACCGAGTAGAAGTTGCGACCGGTCGGCAGGACGTTGACGAGCCCGCGGGTCGGCGAGCCCGACGGACCCGCCGGGACGTAACCGCCGTCCAGGGCCTTGAGGATGTGCCCGATCTCGTCCGTCGTCCGGGCCAGCCGCGGCACGACCTCGCGGCAGGCGAACTCCAGCACCGCGACGGCGTCCGGGAGTTCGGTACCGAGGACCTCGCGCACGAGCGCCGGGACGGCCGCCGTGTCCCAGCCGCGCTCCTCCATGCCGAGCGCCGCGCGGCGGCAGAGCTGCTCCAGCAGGTCGATCGCGTCGGCCGCCGTACGGTTCGGGCCCGCGACGAGGTCGCTCAGCTCCACCGGCACCTTCACCGGGGCACCCGGCTCGGCCAGCAGCTCCTTCTCCACCAGGCCGAAATGCTCCGCGAGCGCCGCGCGCAGACCGGGCAGCGCGTTCGCCGCGCCGCCCCACACCTGCGAGGCGCGCAGCACCGCGAGCACGAGGTTCACCCGCGGTTCGGCCTCCGGGCCGCCGCCCAGGATGTGCAGACCGTCGCGGATCTGCACGTCCTTGATCTCGCACAGATAGCCGTCGATGTGCATCACGAACTCGTCGAAGTCGCCGTCGTCCGGCTGCTCGTCGACATGCAGGTCGTGGTGGAGCTCGGCCGCCTTGACCAGCGTCCAGATCTGCGCGCGGACCGCCGGGGCCTTCGTCGGGTCCAGGTCGGAGACCAGCGCGTACTCGTCGAGGAGCTGCTCCAGCTTCGCGAGGTCGCCGTAGGTGTCGGCGCGGGCCATCGGCGGCACGAGGTGGTCGACGACGGTGGCGTGCCCCCGCCGCTTGGCCTGGGTTCCCTCACCGGGGTCGTTGACGATGAACGGGTAGACCAGGGGGAGTTCGCCGAGCACGGCGTCGGGCGCGCAGCCGCCGCTGAGCCCGAGCCCCTTGCCCGGCAGCCACTCCATCGTGCCGTGCTTGCCCATGTGCACGACCGCGTCCGCGCCGAAACTGTTCTCCAGCCAGCGGTAGGCGGCCATGTAGTGGTGCGACGGCGGCATGTCGGGGTCGTGGTAGATCGCGATCGGGTTCTCGCCGAAGCCGCGCGGCGGCTGGATCATCACGACGACGTTCCCGAACTCCAGGCAGGCGAGCACGATGTCGTCGCCGTCGACGTAGAGGGAGCCCGGCGGCTCGCCCCAGGCCTCCAGCATGCCCTCGCGCAGCGCCGGGTCGAGGGTGTCGAACCAGGCCCGGTAGTCGGCGAGCGGCACCCGTGCCGGGGCGGCGGCGAGCTGCTCCTCGGTCAGCCACTCGACGTCGTGGCCGCCGGCCGCGATCAGCCGGTGGATCAACTCGTCGCCGTTGTCCGGGTACTGGGTGAGGGCGTAGCCCGCGTCGCGGAGGGCGTCGAGGACCCGTACAGCCGAGGCGGGGGTGTCGAGGCCGACCGCGTTGCCGACGCGCGAGTGCTTGGTCGGGTAGGCGGTGAAGACGATCCCGAGCTTCTTCTCGCCGTTCGGCTTGTGCTTCAACCGCGCGTGCCGCAGGGCGATCCCGGCGACGCGGGCGGCCCGCTCGGGGTCGGCGACGTACACCGGGACGTCGTCGGGGCCCTGCTCCTTGAAGGAGAACGGCACGGTGATCAGACGGCCGTCGAACTCCGGGATGGCGACCTGCATCGCCGCGTCCATCGGGGACAGGGCGGCGTCCGAGGCGTCCCAGGCGCTCTTCGACGAGGTCAGGCAGAGGCCCTGGAGCACCGGGACGTCGAGGTCGGCGAGCGCCCCGATGTCCCAGGCCTCCTCGTCGCCGCCCGCCGACGCCTGCGAGGCGTGCGTGCCGCCGGCGGCCAGGACGGTGGCGACGAGCGCGTCGGCCCGGCCGAGGATCTCGTACAGGCCCGGGTCGGCCCCGCGCAGCGAACCGCAGTACACGGGAAGGGCGTTGGCGCCGCGCGCCTCGATCGCCTCGCACAGCGTGTCCACGAACGCGGTGTTCCCGGACAGCTCGTGCGCCCGGTAGAACAGCACGCCGACCGTCGGCCGGCCCTCGACGTACGCGAACTCGCCGTGGACGCCGAACTCGGCCGTCCGGTACGGCTCCTCGAAGCCCTCGCCCGTCAGCAGCACGGTGTCGGAGAGGAACCGGGCCAGCTCGCCGAGGTTGGCCGGACCGCCCTCGACGAGATAGCGCAGCGCCTCGGCGACCACGCCCGCGGGCGCCGACGACTCGGCCATCAGCTCGGCGTCCGGGACGGACTCGCCGCCCAGCAGCACGGTCGGGATCCCGGACGCCTTCAGGAAGGCCAGCCCGTCCTCCCAGGCCCGCTTGCCGCCGAGCAGCCGCACGACGGCCAGGTCCGCGCCCTCGACGAGCGCGGGGAGTTCGCCGGTGACGTCCACCCGGGTCGGGTTGCCGATCCGGTAGGCGGCGCCACTGGCACGGGCCGCCAGCAGGTCCGTGTCGGCGGTCGACAACAACAACACTGTGCTCATGCGGGTGCTCCCGGTGGGATGAAGGGCAGTCCTTGCGGCGCGCCGGACTCGATGAGCCGCCACAGCGCGTCCGTGTCCGCGTGTTCCTCGATCAGGTCGCCGAGCCGGTCGAGCTGCTCCTCGCGCAGCGCCGCGAACGACGTGTCGGGGGCCGGCACGAAGCGGCGGCCCGCGGCGGCGGCCACCTCGCGCAGGAAGGCCCGCCGGAATCCGTCCGACTCCAGGGAGCCGTGCCAGTGCGTGCCCCAGACGGAGCCGACCCGGCACCCGTCCAGACCCTGTCCGTGGCCGTCGGACATGAACGGCGTGCCGCCGCTGACCTCGGCGACGCCGTGGTGGATCTCGTACCCCTCGACGGGTTCGCCGAGGGCCTCGCCGACCGGCCGCGCCAGCGTCTTCTCCCGCGCGAACCGCACGCGTACGGGCAGGAGTCCGAGCCCCTCGACCCGGCCGGCGCGCGACTCGACCTCGTCCTCGATGTGCTCGCCGAGGAGCTGGTAGCCGCCGCAGACGCCGAGGACGGGCCGCCCCTCGGCGGCCCGGCGCGCGATGGCGTCCGCGAGGCCGCGCTCGCGCAGCCACCGGAGCGCGTTGACCGTGCCCCGGGTGCCGGGGACGACGACCAGGTCCGCGTCGGCCAGCTCCTCGGCCCGGTCCACGAACCGCACGACGACGCCGGGTTCGGCGGCCAGCGCGTCCACGTCGGTGAAGTTGGACATCAGCGGGATCGCGCAGACGGCGACCCGCAGGACGTCCTCGCCGACGGGGGCGGCGACGGCGGACTCGCGGACGGCGCCGCGCAGCGAGACCCGCAGCCCGTCCTCCTCGTCGATGCCGAGCCCGTGCTGGAAGGGCAGCACGCCGTAGGTGCGCCGCCCGGTCAGGCCGTGCAGCATGTCGAGCCCCGGCTCCAGCAGGCTCACGTCACCGCGGAACTTGTTGACGAGGAATCCGGCGACGAGCGCCTGGTCCTCGGGCGACAGCAGCGCGACGGTCCCGAAGAACGAGGCGAACACCCCGCCCCGGTCGATGTCGCCGACGACGAGCACGGGAAGCCCCGCGTTCCGCGCCACCCCCATGTTCACGATGTCGGTGCGCCGCAGATTGATCTCGGCCGGGCTGCCGGCCCCTTCACAGATCACCGCGTCATACGTGCCCCGCAACTGCGTCAGACAGTCGAGGACGGTGGCGAGGAGTGCTTCCTGGCGCCCCCCGCGCAGCCGGTCCCCGGGCGCCGCGGCGCCCGGCGCGGGGCCCGTCGCGGACCCTGTCGTCCCGAAGAAGCCGCGGGCGCTCATCTCGCCGACCGGCCTGCCCATCAGGACGACCTGACTGCTGCGGTCGCTGCCCGGTTTCAGCAGCACCGGATTCATCAGCGCGGTCGGCTCCACACGGGCGGCCTGCGCCTGCATGGCCTGCGCCCGCCCGATCTCGGCGCCCTCGCGCGTCACGAACGAGTTCAGCGACATGTTCTGGGCCTTGAAGGGCGCGACCTTGACACCCTGGCGCGCCAGCCACCGGCAGATCCCGGCGGTCACGACGCTCTTGCCCGCGTCCGAGGTGGTCCCGGCGATCAGCAGTCCGCCGCTCATGCGGTGCGCCCCTTCCTGGTGAACGGAACCCGTCCGGCCCCGGTGAGCAGAACCCGCCCGGCGGCGCTCACGCCGAGCGCGAGCCAGCCGACGCGCCGGGAGAGCCGTACGGCCCGTTCGATGTCGTGGACGTGGACGGCGCGCCCCGCGCCGTTGAGCACGGGCCGGTGCTCGACCCGTCCGCCGTACGAGAGGGTGCCGCCGAGCCGCACGCCGAGCGTGCCCGCGAACGAGGCCTCCACGGGCCCGGCGTTGGGGCTCGGATGCTTGCGGGCGTCCGCGCGCCAGGCCCGCAGGGCTCCGCGCGGGTCGGGTCCGGCCACGGCCGCGAGGACGGCGGTCAGCCGGGCTCCCGGCCAGCCGGCCAGGTCGTCGAGCCGGGCGGAGGCCCAGCCGTAGCGCCGGTGGCGGGGGGAACTGTGTCCGACCATGGCGTCGAGCGTGTTCACGGCGCGGAAGGCGACGAGTCCGGGCACACCACCGACGGCCCCCCAGACCAGGGCGCCCACGACGGCGTCGGAGGTGTTCTCGGCGACGGACTCGACGACCGCGCGCGCGACGCCGTCGGCGTCCAGCGCCTGCGGATCGCGTCCGCACAGGTGCGGCAGCCGCTCCCGGGCCGCGCCGAGGTCACCGGCCGCGAGCGCGCCGCCGATCGTCCGCGCCTCGCGGCCGAGTGAGGTGCCTCCGACGACGGCCCAGGTGGCGGCGGCGGTCAGGGCGACGGAGGCGGCGGGGGAGCGGCGTACGGTACGACTCGCCAGCGCGGCCAGTCCGGTGGCGCCGCCGACGCAGACGGCCGTGTGCAGCGCGCCCCACCCGCGGTGGTCGCGCCACAGTGTCCGTTCGACGGTCGCGGCGGCCCGCCCGAAAGCGGCGACCGGATGCCCTCGGCGGGGATCGCCGAGCAACAGGTCGCCGAGAAGGCCTGCGGCGGCGCCGTACGCGAAGACGCGATCGGCACGCACGGGGTCAGCCGGCCGTGGGGTGGAGCGGAACCCTCGTACTCAGCGAAACGGGCAACGGGCAGCCGCGCATGGCGATATGTCCTCACTCAGGGTGTCCACGCCCTGGTTCGACGAGACCGGCGGTGAGAGTTCCTGGCTCCCGGGGAGTTTCTTCCCCGATGACAGTGGCGGGACCGCGCCGGATTCGCACCGGCTTCCTCTCATGCCGCCGTACTTGGCTCCGGCAGTCCACCACGGGGCGAGAACGGCCGTCAACTGGCTGTTGACCTGCGGAGGGACAGTGTGCGCAGGCCCACATACGCGTGGGGTGCGGGACGGTGATCCGTCCCGCACCCCACGCGCGGTACCGCTCGGCTCGGCCCGGTTCCGGGCCGTCGCCGGGCTACTTGGTGATGATCAGGGAGATGCCGTACGCCACCGCCGCGGCGCAGGCCGCGAAGCAGACGTACGCGCCGGTGGCCGCCGCGACCGCGGAACCGCCCTGGGCGGACTCCTTCTTGGAGAGGCCGGCGACGCCGAGGGTGAAGAGGGCGACGAGGGCCACGGTCACTCCGAGGCTGACCCCGAACACGGATCCGAGGGCTGACCAGTCGATGCTCATGCTGTTTCTTCCTTCGGTTCTCAGGCCACTCGGGACGGCGCCGACGGGTTCGCCGTGGGCTCGGCCGGAGCCGGGATGGTGGCCGTGAGGCCTTCGGCCACGGTGCCGGCCGGGGGCGGGGTGACCGCGGCGATGGCCTGCGTCACCACACCGGCGGGCTCCTCGGTGTCGTTCACGTTGTTGTGGTCGACGACCTCGCGGCGCGAGCGGCGCCAGATCGCGAAGCTGGAACCGACCAGGAAGACCGCGACCAGCGTGGTGCCCCAGGCGCCGAAACCGGTCACCCATTCGGCGAGCGCGCCGACCAGGGCGGCGGCGGGCAGCGTGAGGACCCAGGCCACGACCATGCGGGTGGCGGTGGACCAGCGGACCACACCGCCCTTGCGGCCGAGACCGGCGCCCATCACGGAACCGGAGACCGAGTGCGTGGTGGAGAGGGAGAAGCCGATGTGCGAGGAGGCCAGGATGACCGTCGCCGCGCTGGTCTGGGCGGCGAAGCCCTGCTGCGGCTGAAGGTCGGTCAGGCCCCGGCCCATCGTGCGGATGATGCGCCAGCCGCCGAGGTAGGTGCCGAGCGCGATGGCGAGACCGGCGGAGAGGATGACCCAGACCGGCGGGTCGGAGTCGGGAGCGACGGCGCCACCGGCGACCAGGGCCAGGGTGATGATGCCCATCGTCTTCTGCGCGTCGTTGGTGCCGTGGGCCAGCGAGACCAGGCCCGCGGAGGCGATCTGGCCGGCGCGGTAGCCCTTCTTGGTGGCCTTGGTGTCGGCGCCACCGCTCAGCTTGTACGACAGCCGGGTCGCGAGCATGGCGGCCAGACCGGCGACGATCGGGGCGGCGACGGCGGGCAGAAGCACCTTGCCGACCAGGACGTCACCGTGCACGGCGCCGGTACCGGCGGAGGCGATGGTGGCGCCGACCAGGCCGCCCATGAGGGCGTGCGAGGAGCTGGACGGGAGTCCGACGAGCCACGTCACCAGATTCCAGAGGATCGCGCCGACGAGCGCGGCGAAGATCACCTCTGGCCGGATGCCTGTCTCGTCGACGAGGCCCTTGGAGATCGTGTTGGCGACCTCGACGGAGAGGAAGGCGCCGACAAGGTTGAGGGCGGCGGACATGGCCACCGCGACCTTGGGCTTGAGTGCGCCGGTCGAGATGGTGGTGGCCATCGCGTTGGCGGTGTCGTGGAAACCGTTCGTGAAATCGAACACGAGAGCGGTGACGATCACGATTCCGAGGAGGAGCGTGATGTGTTCCATTTACCCAGGCTTCTGTTGGACGTCAGTGGCAGGTGGACCGTAGGCAACCTGGGTGAACGGAAGATGAACTGGGCCGGACCGGGTGGTGTCCTGAACGGTGGATCCCCATTCCGCTTGTGTGGAGGAACGGTTCGGCAGGTTCGAACGGATTCGGAATTCCGTGCTCCGCTTGGGGTCCGCGCCTCGGGTTCGCGGCTCGAACTGAGGGGGGTTTAGATGACGAGATCCCCGTCACGCCCAGGCTGTAGCCGTCATCACACCCCTGGACGGCTCGAAGGGGTCGCCCGGTGAGGGTCCTCCGGGCCGGTGCGGGGTCGTAGCGGGTCGACCACGGGGTGTGATCCGCGGCAAATGTCCGACCGGCGCGACGTCTGCGATCCGACGACATGATGTGACTCAAATCACATACAACCGTGGGCTCTTGGCGGGTCGTATACGTCCTGGAGCCCGCCCGCACGCGGTGCGCGAGAGGCCATGCCTGGCAGGATCGCGTCATGACTGAGCGGCACCGGGACGCACGCGACGGACACGAGCACCGGCGGACGACGGGCGGGCCCGGCGAGCCGCCCCCGGCGGACCCGCGGGACACCCTCCGGCACGCCTGGGGCGACCTGGTCTCCACGGCCCGGCGCACGGTCGCCGACGGGCTGGTCGTCGGCACGTCCGGCAACGTCTCGGTCCGCGTCGGCGACACCGTCCTGGTCACCCCCACGGGCGTCCCCTACGACCGGCTGACCCCCGACGACATCACCGGCGTCGACCTCGACGGCCGGCAGGTGCTCGGCTCGCTGCGGCCGACCAGCGAACTGCCCATGCACCTCGCGGTGTACGGCGCGACCGGAACGCGGGCCGTCGTCCACACCCACGCACCGCACGCGACGGCCGTCTCGCTCCTCGTCCACGAACTCCCGCTCGTCCACTACATGGCGGCGGCCCTCGGCGGCCCGGTCCGCGTCGCCCCCTACGCGGCCTACGGCACACCCGAGCTGGCCGAGAACACCCTCCGGGCCCTGGCCGGCCGCACCGCCTGCCTCCTGCGCAACCACGGCACCATCGCCCACGGGGCCTCGCTGGACCAGGCGTACGACCGCACGGCCCAGCTCGAATGGATGTGCCGCGTCTGGCTCCTGTCCTCCTCCGTCCCGGGCCTCACCCCCGCCCTGCTCTCCCCGGCCCAGCTCGAGGAGGCGGGCGAGCGCCTGCGCGGCTACGGCCAGCAGACCTGAGAGCCCGCCGGGGCCGGGGACCCGAGATCCGCCGGGGCCGGTGACCCGAGATCCGTCCGGGCCGGGGGCCCGAGATCCGCCGGGGCCGGGGGCCCGAGATCCGCCGGGGCCGGGGGCCCGAGATCCGCCGGGGCCGGGGGCCCGAGATCCGCCCGGGCCGGGGGCCCGAGGCACGCCCGCGCCGCCGCCCCGGTACGAAGGGGGCGCGCACGTCGTCCGTCACCCCGTTGACGCGCTCCCGCTGGCCGATGGTCCGGTCCCCCGGGAAACTGGTCGGGTGCGCACCCTAAAAGCCACGGCAGCGGCCGTCACCGTAGCCATAGCCGCCGGCGCGGCCTCCGTGGCGGCGGGCCGGTTCGCCAGCGACGCCGCACTGAAGACGAGGCCCGGCAAGCCTCTGGCCACCGAGCCCCGGCTCACCGTGCACGCCACGACGTCGGGCGGCATCACCCTCACCAGGGCCCTGGCGTCCCGGCGCCCGGGAACCTACGGCCTCGCGGGCGACGGCTCGCACGCGATCGTCGGCCCCCTCCAGAACTCCGTGCCCCACACCGCCGACACCGTCGTACGCAGCCTGGAACGCGTCACCCACGGCTCCCTGGAGCCCGGCGACAAGGTCTGGCTGACCCCGAACCTGTACGTCGGCGACCCCGGGTCCGCCCTCGGACTCGAACACGCCGACGTCGACGTGCCCGGGGAACTCGGCGCACTGCCCGCCTGGTTCGTGCCCGCGGTCCGCGACACCTGGGTCATCACCGTGCACGGCCTCGGCACCACCCGCGAACACCCCATGAACCTGATGGGATTCCTGAACGGCCGGCACTTCCCCGTCCTCGACCTCGCCTACCGCGGCGACCTCGGCGCACCCCGCCCGCCGGACGGCCTGAACCACCTCGGCGAGACCGAGTGGCGCGACCTCGACGCGGCCATCCGCTACGCCGTGCGGTTCGGAGCCGAGCGGGTCGTCCTGTACGGCTGGTCCACCGGCGCCACGATGGCCCTGCGCGCCGCCGCCCACTCCGCGCTGCGCGAGCGCATCTCCGGACTCGTCCTGGACTCACCCGTCCTCGACTGGGAGACCACGCTGCGCGCCCTCGCCGGCGCCCGCCACACCCCCGGCTTCCTGCTGCCGCTCGCCGTGCGCGCCGCACAGGGCCGCACCGGCGTACGCGGCGATCGCATCGCCCACGCCGCACACCCCGACCAGGTCAAGGTGCCCACCCTGCTCGTGCACGGCCTCGACGACGGCATCGCCCCCTGGGGCGCCTCCCGCCGCCTCGCCGCGAGCCGGCCCGACCTCGTCACCCTGCACACCGTTCCGAACGCCCCGCACGGCGCCATGTGGAACGCCGACCCGGCGACCTACGAAGAAGCCCTGCGCCGGTTCCTCACCCCCCTGATGTGAGCGCCCGGGCCGCCGCGGGGACAGGCTTCCGGTTGGGCCCCGGACAACTCCGCGCGGCCCGCGTTCCCGTGCGCGGGGCACCCCGGCAGGCCCCCGCTCCCGGCGCCCCCGCGGTCCGCGACGGCATTCCGTTTGGGTTTTCGGACTGTCAACCGCAAGACTGCACCCGTGACGTCCCGTAACCCGCGCGACTCCAGGCTCCGACTCGTCAGCCCCCGGTCCCTCGCGACCGCTCCCCGAGCGGTGACCCAGCGCCGCACCCGCCGCCCCGCGCCGCGGCCGCCGGAAGGCACACCGCCGCCCGCGGAACTCGCCCGCATGGCGCGCACCGGCCTGTCCGACGCGGCCCGCGTGGCGCGCTGGGCCGACGCCGCCCTGCGCCCGGGGCGCGACGGCGCGAACCCCGACGGCAAGGGCACCCTCTCCGACGCCACCGCCGAGCGGGCCGCGACGGATCTCGGACTGGCCCCGGCCCAGGTCCGCGCCGACTGGGACACAGCACGCCTGGCCGGCCTCATCGAGGTGCACGGCGGCGACGCCCGCCCCGGATGGCGGCTGCGCGCCTGGAGCCGCGACGACAGCGCCGTCCTGCGCGGCTGGGTCGCCCTCTTCGACGCCTGGTCCCTCGCGTACCCCGAGCCGGTGGACCGCGAGCCCGCGGCCGTCGCCGAGGTCGTCTCCGCGATGCCCCAGGTGCTCTCCTTCCTCCAGCTCTCCGCCGGGCCCGTCCCCGTGGACCAGCTTCTCGACCTCCTCGGCCAGCGCGTCACGGAACTGCGCACCGAGCGCTGCGAGATCTCCTACGGCCCCGAACCCGCGACCGAGCCCGCCCCGGAACCCGCCGAGGTCCCGGACGCCCCCCTCGCCCCGCTCCTCGAATGGGCCCTCCAGGCGCTCGCCTCCGTCGGCGCCCTGACCTACGGCGACGGACAGGCCACCCTCACCGCGCTCGGAAGCTGGGCGGTCTGGGTCAAGCTGGAGCAGATCTGCGTCGCCGCGCAGAGCCCGGCCGGCAACATCGAGCAGTCCGCCGAGGACATGCTCCGAGGCTGCGCCCAGCTGCGCCCCAACGCCGCCCGCGCCGAGTACCGCGCCTGGCTCGCCGCCCGCCCGGTCGGCGGTGCCGTCACCGAACTGATCGCCGCGGCCCGCGGCGAGGACGCCCTCACCCGGGGCCTCGCCTTCGAGGCGCTGCGCGTGGTCGGCGCCCCCGCCGAACCGGACGTGCGCGCGGTGGCCGAGGAGGCCTCACTGCGCCCCTACGCCCTGCTGTGGCTCGCCGAGCACGACGGATACGACCCCGAGGACGCCCACGAGGTCCTCACCCGCGCCGAGTCCACCTGGCTGTGGGTCGACACCGCCGCCGCGGTCGCCGACCACGGCGAGGCCCCGCTCCTGGTCCGCCACCTGGAGTCCGCGGTGCAGCCCACCGTGCCCGCGCTCCTCGACGAGGTGCGCGCCGTCGGGCACCCGCGCACCGTGCAGGTGCTGGTCGCGCTCGCCGCCGCCCACCCCGACCCGGCGCTCGCCAAGGCCGTACGCCGGGCCGCCTTCCAGGTGCACACCGGAGGAAGCTGACCGGCCCGGCCGGGACCGCCCCGGGCCGGAGCCCGGGCGGTCCTACCCGTCCGTCTCGGGGGCGTAGGTGCCGAAGCTCCAGATGTTGCCCTCCAGGTCGCGGGCCATGTAGTCCCGCGAGCCGTAGTCCTGGTCGGTGGGGGCCATCAGGATCTCCGCGCCGTGCTCCACGGCCCGCTGGTGGTGCGCGTCCACGTCGTCCACGACGATGTACACCCCGCACGGGCCCGCGTTCTTCATCGCCTCGTCGAAGCGGCCGCCGCGGCCCTTGGAGCCGAGCATCACCGCGCCGTTGCCCTGCACCAGCTCGGCGTGCATCACCGAGCCGTCCTCGCCCTCGTAGACGGCCAGCTCGGTGAAGCCGAAGGCCTCCGTGAGCTGCTTGATCGCCGCCTTCGCGTCCGCGTACAGCATCGAGGGGTAGATGCTCGGGCGCCCGTTCGTGCCAGCCATAACGATCACTCCGTCTCGTCACAAACGCCGGAATTCCGATCCGCCGCCCAGTCTGGCACCGGCCACTGACAACGCCCCGCGGCCCGGGTCCCCGGCACGCCCACGCTCACCGGAAGGTGTTGCACTGCGCCATGTCGCCGCTGGTGAAGCCCTGGTAGAACCACTGCTGCCGCTGCTTGGCCGACCCGTGCGTCCAGGTCTCCGGCGTCACCCGGCCCTGGTACCGCTCCTGGATCCGGTCGTCGCCGACGGCCGCCGCCGCGTCCAGGCCGTCGCGGATGTCGGCGTCCGTCAGCGAGGTCAGCAGCGGCCTTCCCGACGAGGAGGGAGTGGTGGTCGCGTGCCGCGCCCACACCCCCGCGTAGCAGTCGGCCTGGAGCTCCACCTTCACCGAGTTGCTGTTCGCCCCGGTCACGCCGTCCTGCGAGCGGGCCAGGGTGCCCGTCAGGTTCTGCACGTGATGCCCGTACTCGTGCGCCACGACGTAGGCCTGCGCGAACGGTCCCCCGCCGGAGCCGAACTTCGTCCGCAGATCGTCGAAGAAGCCCAGGTCCAGATAGACCTTGCGGTCACCGGGACAGTAGAAGGGCCCGACGGACGACGACGCGGTGCCGCAGGCGGTGCCGACCCGGCCGCCGAAGAACACCGTCGGGGCGCGCGTGTAGGTGCCGCCCCGGCGCGCGAACTCCCGGTCCCAGTAGGCCTGCACGCTGTTGACCACCGCCACGGTCCGGCAGTCCTCCTGCGCGTTGGCGTCCCGCCCCTTCAGACAGGTCTGCCGCAGTTGCGCGAGCGATGAGGAGGTCGCCCCGGGCTGGTCGCCGTCCGAGGTGAGCCCGAGCTGGTCGGGACCCACCCCGAAGAGCAGCCCGAGGACCAGGGCGATCAGACCGGCGAGGCCACCGCCGATGGTCGCCCTGCCGCCGGGGATGCGACTGCCGCGTACGTCCTGGACCTCGGAGGTGTCCAGATCGGCGTCGTCGTCGAACCGCATGAGCACACCACTTTCGTCGCTCCGTGACGCCATCCTCGTACGCTCCCGGGCCCCCGGCCCCGGCCCGCGGTCCGAACGGGCGACCCGGCCCCCGGCCGCCGGACCCGCCCGATCCGGGCGTCCGGAGCCTCCCGGAAGGGGGCGAGCATCACAGTGCGCACCGGAAAACTGGTTGCACGGCCCCGTTAGACTTGGCCCATGGCCATTCTCCTCGCGCATTAGACGGCGGGAACGCCTCAGCCGCCCACCCCGCCTCCCCATCGCTCTGGAGTCTGTCCGTGATCTCCGCCTCCGGTATCGAGCTGCGCGCCGGCGCCCGCATCCTCATCGAGTCCGCCACCTTCCGCATCACGAAGGGCGACCGCATCGGTCTGGTCGGCCGCAACGGCGCGGGCAAGACGACCCTGACCAAGGTCCTCGCGGGTGAGGGACAGCCCGCCGCCGGAGCCGTCGCCCGCTCCGGCGAGGTCGGCTACCTCCCGCAGGACCCGCGCACCGGAGACCTCGACGTCCTCGCCCGCGACCGCGTCCTGTCGGCCCGCGGCCTGGACGTACTGATCCGCAAGATGCGCGAGAACGAACAGCGCATCGCCAACGGCTCGGGGGCCACCCGGGAGAAGGCCCTGCGCCAGTACGAGCGCCAGGAGACGGAGTTCCTCACCAAGGGCGGGTACTCCGCGGAGGCCGAGGCCGCGACGATCGCCGCCGCGCTCAACCTGCCCGACCGCGTGCTCGGCCAGCCCCTGCACACGCTCTCCGGCGGTCAGCGCCGCCGTATCGAGCTGGCCCGCATCCTCTTCTCGGACGCCGACACCCTGCTGCTCGACGAGCCGACGAACCACCTCGACGCCGACTCGATCGTCTGGCTGCGCGACTACCTGAAGACCTACCGCGGCGGCTTCATCGTGATCTCCCACGACGTCGACCTCGTGGAGACGGTCGTGAACAAGGTGTTCTACCTGGACGCCAACCGCGCCACGATCGACGTCTACAACATGGGCTGGAAGCTGTACCAGCAGCAGCGCGAGGCCGACGAGAAGCGCCGCAAGCGCGAGCGCCAGAACGCGGAGAAGAAGGCCGCGGCACTGAACGCGCAGGCCGACAAGATGCGCGCCAAGGCCACCAAGACGGTCGCCGCGCAGAACATGGCCAAGCGCGCCGACCGGCTGCTCGCCGGCCTGGAGTCCGTCCGGGTCTCCGACAAGGTCGCCAAGCTCCGCTTCCCGGAGCCCGCGCCCTGCGGCAAGACGCCGCTCATGGCCGAGGGCCTGTCGAAGTCGTACGGCTCCCTGGAGATCTTCACCGACGTCGACCTGGCCATCGACAAGGGCTCCCGCGTCGTCATCCTCGGCCTGAACGGCGCCGGCAAGACGACCCTCCTGCGGCTCCTCGGCGGTGCCGAGAAGCCCGACACCGGAGAGGTCGTCGAGGGCCACGGCCTCAAGCTCGGCTACTACGCGCAGGAGCACGAGACGCTCGACCCCGAGCGCACGGTCCTGGAGAACATGCGCTCCGCCGCCCCCGACCTGGACCTGGTCGAGGTCCGCAAGACGCTCGGCTCGTTCCTGTTCTCCGGCGACGACGTCGACAAGCCGGCCGGCGTCCTCTCCGGCGGTGAGAAGACCCGTCTGGCCCTCGCGACCCTCGTGGTCTCCTCGGCGAACGTGCTGCTGCTCGACGAGCCGACGAACAACCTCGACCCGGCCAGCCGCGAGGAGATCCTCGGCGCGCTGCGCACCTACAAGGGCGCCGTCGTCCTCGTCACCCACGACGAGGGTGCCGTCGAGGCGCTCCAGCCGGAGCGGATCATCCTGCTCCCGGACGGCGTCGAGGACCTGTGGGGCGCCGACTACGCCGACCTGGTGGCCCTCGCCTGAGCCCCGCGCGGCCTCCCGGAGGGGGCCCGAGCCGCTTGATCGATGGAGTGATCCACTGCGTATGGATCATTCGGCCGATCCGTGATCCATCATCTGTGTGAGATCTCCTCGTACCGAGGTGTGTCGTACATCGATTTCACGGCCGAGTCCTTTGTTCCCAAGGGCTCGGCCGTCTTGCGTCCCTGACCAGGTATTTCACGGAGGAACCCGTTCGGCGGTACCGACGGCATCGGCCGGAATCCCTGATTCCGTTCGTGGGGACGGGCTCCTGTCGTCAAAACCTTGTCTTACGGACCTTGCCGAATGGGTGGCCATGACGCCCGAAAGGGGTGATCATGAGAGTCCAGAGCGCACTTCCCATGAGGAGGACCGGGTGGCCGAGACTCTGAAGAAGGGCAGCCGGGTTACCGGCGCCGCGCGCGACAAGCTCGCGGCAGACCTGAAGAAGAAGTACGACTCCGGTGCGAGCATCCGAGCGCTGGCCGAAGAAACCGGCCGCTCGTATGGCTTCGTCCACCGGATGCTCAGCGAGTCGGGTGTCACGCTCCGAGGGCGTGGCGGAGCGACGCGGGGCAAGAAGGCCGCCTCGGCCTGAGGCCGGGCGTCCCCATCGGCTTCGGTGGTGACCACCCGGTCGGTCGGGTGACCGACCGGGTGGTTACTGTGCAGTCACTTAGGTGCGTTCCTCGTGTCTTCGCGAGGTACGCGTCTGATCCGACCGCACCCATCGGAGGCAGCCCATGGCTTCGCTCGACAAGGACCTCGACCCGGTACTCGACAAGGACGGCGTACGGCTCACCGTCGACGACGCGATCGCCACGGTGACGCTGACCAATCCGGCCAAGCGCAATGCCCAGAGTCCCGCTCTCTGGCGGGCCTTGACGCAGGCCGGCCGGTCACTGCCGGGCTCCGTCCGGGTGGTCGTCCTGCGTGCCGAGGGCCAGTCCTTCTCCGCGGGGCTCGACCGGCAGGCGTTCACGCCCGAGGGGTTCGACGGGGAACCGTCGTTCATCGACCTCGCGCGCGGCTCCGACGCCGAGCTCGACGCGACCATCGCCGAGTACCAGGAGGCGTTCACCTGGTGGCGGCGCAGTGACCTCGTGTCCATCGCCGCGGTCCAGGGACATGCCATCGGTGCCGGGTTCCAGCTCGCCCTCGCCTGTGACCTGCGCGTCGTCGCCGACGACGTGCAGTTCGCCATGCGCGAGACCAGCCTCGGCCTGGTGCCCGACCTCACGGGGACGCACCCGCTGGTCGGCCTCGTCGGATACGCCCGCGCGCTGGAGATCTGCGCCACGGGCCGCTTCGTCCTGGCCGAGGAGGCCGAGCGCACCGGGCTCGCCAACCTCGCCGTGCCCGGCGAGCAGCTCGACGCCGCGGTCGGCGACCTCGCCGCGGCGCTGCTGGCCGCGCCGCGGGACGCCGTGATCGAGACGAAGGCGCTGCTGCGCGGGGCCCAGGAGCGGTCCTACGAGGAGCAGCGCACCGCCGAACGCGCCTCCCAGGCCCGCAGGCTCCGCGACCTCGCGGGCGTGGGCGACTAGCGCCTGTCCGAGGACCCCGCACGGAGGGCATCCCGCCGTGCGGGCGGTCCGCACGGCGCCCGAGGGTCACCCGAACGACGGTCGCCCGTACGGGTGTCGTGCCTCGTGCCCGTACGGAGGTGACGCCGTCCGCCGGACGGGGCCGGGTCTCGCTTCCGTACCGTCGTACGGGTCACGCCTCCCGAGGGACGGCGGTCACCGGTGACGCGTGCCCTCGGTCACGGCCGTCACCAGGACCGCCACGGACGGTTCGTCCTGTGCGGCCTCGGTGACCGCGGCCCTCACCGTCCGTGCCACGTCCACCGCGCGTTCGTCCCCGGAGACCTCCAGCTCGACGCGGACGTGGCGGCGCGGCAGAGCCGTCCCCGTGGCGGGCGGCGCGCTCTCGACGTGGACCGGCCGGCCCAGGGAGTCCGTCAGACGGGCGACCCCGGGGACCGCCAGAACGGCCGACGCGATCCGCGCCTCCTCGGGGTCCTTCGGCACCGGCGACGTCCTCACGTCGCCGGCCGGGGGCGCCGCGGGTGCCTCGTCCTCGTCCTTGTCCTCCGACAGGTCCGTCACCCGCAGGTCGACCTCCGCGACGTCGAGGCCGAGCACCCGGGTCGCGGCGGACACGACGGCCAGGCGCAGCCGGGCCGCGACGGCCGGAAGAGGCTCGACGCCCGGAGCCGTGGGATCCACCGAGGCCCGGAACTCCGCGGTGACGCGCAGCGAGCCCGGCGGCAGAGCGCTGGGCGGCGGCGGCACGGCCGGGGTGCCGGCCAGGTCCGGATCCGCGAGCGCGATCCGCAGCGCCCCGAGCCGCACCCCCTCGACGGCCGCCGTCTCGCGCCGCAGCACCGACCCGGCCGCCTCCTCCGTGATCCACGCCCCGTCGAGCGCGAGGCCCAGCGGCAGGAGCCTGCCGAGTCCGAGCTGCTGCCGTACCACCTGCGTCCACCGGTCCGCCGTCATTGCTCCAGCGTGCCCCATCCACGGCGCGAGACCGCGCGACCCGACCTACTGTGAGCAGAGGAGGACGACCGAAAGGGACGTACGGCGATGACCGACATGACCGAGCGGAACCGGACGGACAGCCCCGACACGGAGAAGGAGCCCCAGCAGACCCGTAAGCCCACCCGGCGTGGCGGCGGAGATCCCGCCACGCGGGGACGCACCACGATCGCCGACGGTGTCGTGGAGAAGATCGCCGGGCTCGCCGCCCGGGACGTGGTCGGTGTCCACACGATGGGCAGCGGGCTGAGCCGCACCTTCGGAGCGGTACGGGACCGGGTGCCGGGCGGTTCCACCAAATCCGTGACGCGGGGTGTGAAGGCCGAGGTCGGAGAGCTGCAGACGGCGCTCGACCTGGAGATCGTCGTCGACTACGGCGTGTCGATCTCCGACGTCGCGCACGCCGTGCGCGAGAACGTCATCTCCGCCGTCGAACGCATGACGGGGCTCGAAGTGGTGGAAGTCAACATCGCGGTGAGTGACGTGAAGCTTCCGGAGGAAGAGGAAGAGGAGCCGGAGTCACGGCTCCAGTGACCCACCGGGCCGCCCGGAACCACGGGACGACCGGCCACCGCACCCTGAGTGATCACGCGGCCACCGACTGCTGAGGAGCGCATCATGAGCTTGGCCGTGATCGGCATGATCGCCGGAATGGCGCTGGGCTTCGCCGGGTACTTCGGCGGCTTCGGCGCCTTCCTCCTGGTGGCCGCCCTGGGGGCCGTCGGGTTCGTCGTCGGACGGTTCCTGGAGGGGGACATGGACATCGGCGACTTCTTCCGTGCCCGCGACGACCGGCGGCGGTGACGCGTGCCAGGTCATGTCGACCGGCTCGGTGAGACCGCGCCGGGCGTCGAGAGGGTCCGGGTCCCGCCGCCCGAGCGGGGCGCCACCCGGATCGCCGACCGCGTCGTCGCGAAGATCGCCTCGCGGGCGGCGCGCGAGGCGCTGCCTCCGCTGCCCGCCGACGCCGCCGCCCCGCACGCGACGGTCGTCGTACGGCGCCAGGCGTCGGGCTCCGGCGGCACGGACGGCACCCCGACGCACAGCGCCCGGGTCCGGGTCAGCCTCGAACTCGGCTACCCCGCGGACATCGGGGCCCAGTGCGGCGAGGTGCGTCGTCATGTCGTCGAGCGGGTAGAGGCGTTGGCGGGGATGGAAGTGCCCGAGGTGGCCGTCCAGGTGGAGCGGCTGCATCTGACACCCGGGCCCGGCGCGGCACAGGGGAGGACGCAATGAGCGAGCCCCAGGGCTCCGAGGACACCCGCAGGATGCCCGTACTGGAGAAGGAGGAGCAGCCGGAGCCGGGGGACGGCGCGGGCGCCCTCGGCCAGTCCGCCTCCTCCGCGGCCTACGAACCGCTGGGGACCGCCGCCGACGAGGACGGCCGCCAGGGCCGGTTCTGGTCCGCGCGCCGCGTCCCCGCCGGCGTCCTCGCGTTCCTGCTCCTCGTCGCCGCGGGAGCCTTCCTGTACGACGTCGTGGCCGTGCGCGCCGGACGGTCCGCGTTGCGCTGGCGGACGTGGCTGGCCGAACAGCTCGCCGAACGGCCGCTCGACGACACCGCGGTCCTCGTCGGCGCGGGAGTCGCCGCCGCGCTGGGACTGTGGCTGATCGTCCTCGCGGCGACACCGGGACTGCGGGACGTGCTGCCGATGCGGCGCACCCACACCGACGTCCGCGCCGGACTGCACCGGGGCGCCGCGGCGATGGCGCTCCGCGACCGGGCCATGGAGGTCGCGGGTGTCCAGACGGTCCGCGTGCGCGTGAAGCGCCGGAAGGTCGACGTCCGCGCGGTGGCGCACTTCAGGGAGCTCGACGACGTGCGCGCCGACCTCGACGTCACCCTCGCCGACGGCATCAAGGGCCTGGGACTGTCCCGTTCGCCCGCCCTGGCGGTGCATGTCGCGCGGCCCGGACGAAAGGGGTGAGGTCCGTGCTGCGGATCGTCAACCGTGTACTGATCGGCTTCATCGGGCTCGTGCTGCTCGTCCTCGGCGGCTCCGTGCTCGCCGTGGGGCTCGGCGTCCGGCCCCCGTCGTGGTGGATCCACGACGGGCGGCACGACGTGCTGCTCAGTACCGCCGAACGGACCAAGTGGCGCGACCAGGGCTGGTGGTGGCCCGTCGTCATCGCCGCGCTCGCGGTGCTCCTGCTGCTCGCCCTGTGGTGGCTGGTCGCCGTCGTACGGCGCCGGCGGCTCGCCGACGTGCTCGTCGACACCGGTGACGGGGCGGGCGCGCTGCTGCGCGGACAGGCCCTGGAAGGCGTACTGGCCGCCGAATCGGCCCGGCTGGGCGGTGTGGACCGCGCCGACGTCCACCTGACCGGGCGGCGCACTCAGCCCGCGGCGCGCGTGCGGCTCCGGCTGGAGCCGCATGTGGACCCCGGACAGGCGCTGCGGCTGCTGACCGTGGAGGCGCTCACGCACGCACGGGACTCGGCCGGCCTCGCCGCACTCCCGGCGGAGGTACGCCTGCGCGGCGTCAAACACCGCGCCGAACGCGTGACGTGACGGGCCGGGGGCCATGACCAGGGCCTGGAGCCCCGCCCTTCGTTCTGCCTGCTCCGCCGGGGGTGGAGATCCGCCCGGCGTTCCGCCGTGCCCCGCCGGAGGCCGGAATCCGTCCGGTGTCCTGATGTGTGCGCCGGGGGGCTGGAGGTCCGCCCCGGGTGCCGCCGTGCCCGCCCGGGGCCGGACCCCGCCCGGTGTTCTCCTGTGCCCCGCTGGGCCGCGTGGCCCGGCGTCCCGCGTGCCCCGCCGGGGGTCTGGAGCCCCGGCCGGTGTTCTGTTGTGCCGGGGTTCTAGAAGCCGCCCCGCATTCCGCCGTCCACCGGGAGCATGATGCCTGTCAGGTAGGACGCGGCGGGGGAGAGCAGGAAGGCGGCCGTGCGGCCGAACTCCTCCGGGGCGCCGTAGCGGCGCAGCGGGATGCGGGACTCGTTGGCCGCGCGGGTGGCCTCGGGGTCGGCGGACAGACCGTCGAGCTGGCGGACGCGGTCCGTGTCGATGCGGGACGGCAGCAGCCCGACGACGCGGATGCCGCGCGGGCCCAGCTCGTTCGCGAGGGACTTGGCGAAACCGGCCAGGCCCGGACGCAGACCGTTGGAGATGGTGAGCCCGGGGATGGGCTCGTGCACCGAGCCGGAGAGCACGAAGCCGATGACCCCGCCCTCGCCGAGCTCCTCGGCCGCCGCGCGGGCCAGCCGTACCGCACCGAGGAAGACCGACTCGAACGCCACCATCCACTGTTCGTCGGTGTTGTCCGCGGCGAACCCGGGCGGCGGTCCGCCGACGCTGATCAGGATGCCGTCGAAGCCGCCGAAGTGCTCACGGGCGCCGGCGATGAGCCGGGCCGGGGTCTCGGCGGCGCCGTTGTCGGCCGCGACGCCCACCGCGTTCGGGCCGAGCGCGGCGGCGGCGCCGGCCGCGCTCTTCTCGTCGCGTCCGGTGACGACCACCCTGGCGCCGTCGGCGACGAGTTCACGCGCGGCGGCGTTGCCCAGGCCCCGGGTGGCACCCGTGACGACGTACACACGATCCTTCAGTCCAAGATCCATGGCTCCATCCTCCCCTATCCCGGTGACCCGGCCCCCGGTGCTTCCCCCGGCTCGTCGACGCCGAACAGGCTGAGCGCGGACACCACCAGGCCGATGTGGCTGAAGGCCTGGGGGAAGTTGCCGAGCTGGCGGCCCGCGACCGGGTCGTACTCCTCCGACAGCAGTCCCAGGTCATTGGTGAGACCGACCAGCCGCTCGAACAGCTCGCGCGCCTCGCGGGTACGGCCCGTCAGATGCAGGGCGTCCGCGAGCCAGAACGAGCAGACGACGAAGGTGCCCTCGTCGCCCGGGAGCCCGTCGACATCGGCCGTCGTCGTGGTGCTGTAGCGGCGCACCAGGAAGCCGTCGCGGGCGAGTTCCTCGCGGACCGCGTCGACCGTGCCGACCACCCGCGGATCGTCCGGCGGCAGGAACCCCACGCGCGGGATGAGCAGCAGGGAGGCGTCCAGCTCGGGCGAGCCGTAGGACTGCGTGAAGGTGTTCCTGACGGGGTCGAAGCCGCGCTCGCACACCTCCCGGTGCACCTCGTCGCGCATCGCCCGCCAGCCCTCCAGGTCCCCGTCGAGGCTCGGGTCCTCCTCCAGGGTGCGGACGGCGCGGTCGGCGGCCACCCAGGCCATCACCTTCGAGTACACGAAGTGCCGGCGCGGGCCGCGCACCTCCCAGATCCCCTCGTCGGGCTGCCGCCACGCCACGCGGAGGAACTCCATCATGGCGCACTCCACCCGCCACATGTGGGGCCGGGACGGCAGGCCCGAGCGGCGGGCGAGCGACAGCGAGTCGATGACCTCGCCGTACACGTCGAGCTGCAGTTGGTCGACCGCGCTGTTGCCGACGCGGACGGGCGAGGAGCCCGCGTAGCCGGACAGCCAGGGGATCTCGTACTCCTGCAGCCGGCGCTCACCCGAGAGGCCGTACATGATCTGGAGGGCCGCCGGGTCGCCGGCGACCGCGCGCAGCAGCCAGTCACGCCAGGCCTCGGCCTCCTCGTGGTAGCCGGCCGACAGGAGCGCGCCGAGGGTGAGGGTGGAGTCGCGCAGCCAGCAGTAGCGGTAGTCCCAGTTGCGGACGCCGCCGAGTTCCTCGGGCAGCGAAGTGGTGGGGGCGGCGACGATGCCGCCGGTCGGCGCGTAGGTGAGGGCCTTGAGGGTGATCAGGGAGCGGACGACGGCGTCCCGGTGCGGACCGTCGTAGCGGCAGCGCGCCGCCCAGGCCCTCCAGTCCTGGACGCTGGTCTCCAGGGCCTCGAAGGGATCGCACAGGGGCGGCCGGGGCCGGTGCGAGGGGTGCCAGGTCAGGACGAAGGCGACCTTGTCGCCCGCCTCCACGGTGAACTCCGAGTGCGTGCGGAAGTCCTTGCCGTAGGTGTACACGGGCGGCTCGCTGCGCAGCCACACGGAGTCCGGTCCCGCGACCGCGACCCGGTGGCCGTCCGAGCGGCGCATCCACGGGACGACCGAGCCGTAGTCGAACCGCAGCCGCAGCAGGCTGCGCATCCGGACGCGGCCGGTGAGGCCCTCGATGACGCGTACGACGTCGGGGGCGTGCTCGCGCTGCGGCATCAGGTCGGTCACCCGGACCGAGCCCTCGTCGGTGTCCCATTCGGTGTCCAGCACCAGGGTGTCCGGGCGGTAGGCGCGCCGGGTGCACGCGCCGGCGCCCTCGGGAGCGATCCGCCAGTGGCCGTTGTCCTCGTCGCCGAGCAGGGCGGCGAAACAGGCCGCGGAGTCGAAGCGGGGCAGGCACAGCCAGTCGATGGAGCCGTCGCGGCCCACCAGAGCGGCGGTCTGCTCGTCCCCGATGAGCGCGTAGTCCTCGATGCGTCGGTGCACGGTGGACGGGTTCCCGACCCGGGTGACGGTCAATCGGGCCGCCAGAGTGGCGTGAGCGCCGGGTGGTGCGGAGGGAGGGGGACCGGGAGCTCCCGCCGCCGGTCCGCATGCCCGGCGGTCCGCACGCCCGGCGGTCCTCATGCCCGCCGGTCCGCGTGCCCGGCGGTCCTCGTGCCCGCGGGTCGGCCGGCCTGCCGGCCCACCCGCCGGTCGGTCTACACGCCCGCCGGTTCCGCCTCCGGCGTGCTCTCGGCGGCGGCCGCCTCCGCCCGGTCGCGGCGTTCGCGGCGGACCAGGACCACCCAGCCGAACGGGACGCCCGCCGAGAAGAGCCACCACTGGATCGCGTAGGCCATGTGCGGGCCGATGTCGCTGTGCTCGGGGTCGGGGATCAGCTCGGGGGAGCCGCCCCTGGGAGCGGGCGCGGTCTGCTCGACGTAGCCGCCGAGGACGTCCTTGCCGAGGCGCTGCGCCTCCTGCCCGCTGCTGATCAGCATGACCTGACGGTCGGGCAGGCCCTGGACGTTCTTGATGCCGCTCTCGGCGGTCGTCTGGTCGGCCATCAGCCGGCCGGTGACGGTGATCTCGCCCGCGGCGGGGGCCGGGATCTTCGGGAAGGCGGTCTGCGCGCCGTCCGCCGGGACCCAGCCCCGGTTGACCATGAGGACGCGGCCGTCGTCCAGCACGAACGGGGTCAGGACGTGGTAGCCGACCTCGCCGTCGGCGTTGGTGCGGCGGCGGACGACCTCTTCGTGCGCGGTGTCGAAGCGGCCCTTCGCCGTCACCCGGCGGTACAGGTCGTCGTCCCGGATCTGCCGGCCCGGTGTGGTGACCGTCTCCACGGGGACCGGCTTCGCGGCGAGCGAGTCGGAGATCACCGTGTTCAGGGCGACCTTGTGCTCGTGCCGGTGGAGCTGCCAGAAGCCCAGCTTGATCATCGTCGGGATGAGCGCGAGGGCCACGAGGGTGAGGATCACCCACTGGCGGGTCAACAGGAAGCGGTACACCCCATTGACGGTACTCGGCATGATTCGGCCCCCGACGGGAGGGTCCCGCCGAGGGCCGCGCGACGCCCCGTCCGGGGAGACGGGCCGGGGCTCAGACCTTGTCGACGATCCCCGCCTTCCCCTCCGCGCGGGCACAGTGCGCGCCGCAGTACCAGTGGCCCTCGACCTCGACACCCTGGCCGATGACCTGGACGCGACAGTGCTCGCAGATCGGGGCCATCCGGTGGATCGCGCAGGAGAAGCAGTCGAAGACGTGCACGGCGCCCTGCGCGTGCACCTCGAAGGTCATTCCGTAGTCATTGCCGCATACTTCGCATCTCGCCATGCGCCACAGGGTGGGGTGCCGGGGCGGTGGGGGCGAGCGGGCGCGGGGCGAGTCGCCCGTCAATCACCCGTACGTCCGTCACCCTTCCGATGCGGGTTCGATGTCACGCAGGAGCTGTCCGAACGCGGCCTCGTCGACCACGGGTGTCCCGAATTGCCGCGCTTTGACCACCTTTGACGTGCCGGAGTCCGGGTCGTTGGTCACCAGCAGGCTGGTCAGTCGCGACAGGCTCGTCGCGACATGCAGTCCGGCCTCGACGGCGCGGTCCTCCAGCAGTTCGCGGTCGACGGACGTGTCCCCGGAGAACGCGATCCGCATGCCCTGTTTGAGCGGTTTGTCCGCCGTGTACCGGCCGGGGTTCGGATACGGGCACGCGGGGCGCTTGCGGGACGGGCGCCAACTCCCCGACGGGTAACCACCGGAGCCGTAGCTCCCGGCCTGCCGTCCGATCCGCGGAGCCGCGGCGCTGTCGGACCACTCCTTGAGCGGCAGGCATTCGAGGAGCGGCAGCCGCACCCCGCCCTCGGCCGCGGCCCGCAGGCTCGGCCGGAACGCCTCGGCCAGCACGCGCGCGTCGTCCAGCGCGTGGTGCGCCCGCTGCTGTACGACGCCGAAGTGCGCGGCCAGCGACTCCAGCTTGTGGTTGGGCAGCGGCAGCCCCAGTTCCTTGGAGAGGGCGATGGTGCACAGGCGCTGACGCACCGGCGCCTCACGCTCCGCGCGCGCGTACTCCCGCGCGATCATCGACCAGTCGAAGACCGCGTTGTGCGCGACGAGCACCCGCCCCGCGAGCCGGGCGGCGAACTCCTCGGCCACCTCGTGGAAGAGCGGCGCCCCTTCGAGCATCTCGCTCGTCAGACCGTGGATCCACACCGGGCCGGGATCCCGCTCCGGATTGACCATCGTGTACCAGTGGTCCTCGACCTCGCCGCGCGCGTCCAGCCGGTAGACGGCGGCGGAGATTATCCGGTCGTCGCGGGCCAGTCCTGTGGTCTCCACGTCGACGACCGCGTATCCCTGCGGATACGCGGCCGGCCAGGAGGCAGGGGACGCTGCGGTCGTGAGGTCTTCGAGCATGGTCAATGAGGATACGGGCCCCGACTGACACACCGGCCCCCGCCTTCCGCGACGGAGGCCCCCGGCGGCCCGCCACCGGGCCACGCGCGCCCGGGCGCCGCAACCGGGTCCGCCGGGCCCGGTGTTGACGCGCTCAGCCCAGCGCCGCCACCAGGTCCCCTGCCGTCAGCAGGGTCAGACCGCAGCCGTCGACCGGGCCGGGCAGCAGGCGGTACGCCGATCCGCTCGCGCCCTCGGGGGCGACACCGCCGTGCACCAGGGCGAGCAGGACGTGCCTCTTGGCGGCCGCCTCCGCGGCGAGCGCGTCCACGTCCTCGGCCGGGCTCCGCCGCTCCGGAGGGCCCAGCGCGCGTACCCGGGCGGCGAAGTCCGGTCCGCTCTCGCCCTCCCCGCGCGCGTAGTGCCACAGTTCCCCGCCCGACCGTGCCCGCCGGACCACCACGACCTCGTCCGTACGGGCCGCCGCGTGCCACACCGCCAGGTCCCACAGCGTCGTACGGCCGGTCGTGAAGTACTGGAACAGGTCCCTGCCGACGCGGCCGAGGTCGGCGCCGTGCCGGTGCACGCTGTGGAAGCCCTCGGAGGACGGCAGATGCAGGTCGGTCCACAGGAACGTGCGGCGCTCCAGGTCGACCAGCAGCGGGACGTGGATGCGCGAGTCCCCCTCCAGGTCGTAGCGCTGACGCACCGTGCGGGGGTCGTACGAGGCGTCCCGCCCGTCCGTCGAGGGCAGGGCCATGAAGCCGGCGAAGGCGTCGAGGAGATGCTCGAAGGCGATGTCGTTGTAGCTGAACACGACGGGCACCGCGAAGCGCACCGGGCCCCCGGCGAGCGCCGCGAGGTCCAGGTCCACGTACTCGGTGGCCCCGTCGGGCGCCGGGGCCGAGGTGAGGTCGCCCGAGTGGACGATCGCCCGGTCCCCGTGGACGAGGTTGGTGTAGTCGCACACGCCGACGAACGCCCAGTCCTCGTCGTACAGCGCGACGGACAGATCGAGGTCCACGCGGATCTTCGCGGGCTGCGTCCAGTGCAGGAACAGGCGCAGGACCTGCCCCTCGGGGAGCGGCTGGGTGCTGCCGCGCGGCACCGAGACCAGCGCCTTCGCGGACGCCCGCTCGACGGAGGGGACGGCCAGGCCCGCGAGGTCCGCGTCGAGCACGGCGAGGTCGAAACGCGGGGCGGCCGCGAGCCGGCGCACCGCCTCGGCCTCCAGGAGCGCGCGGACGCCGTCGGTGACCGCCTCGGCCAGCGGGGCCCGGGTGTCGTCCAGGGTGAAGGAGCGGGTGACCTTGCCGCGCGGGAAGAACACCCGACGCTCGCCCGGGAGGTGACGGATCCTCAGGCGGCCGAGCGCCGCGAGCAGCGGCCCGGGACCGGCCTGCGGAAGCACCCGCCGCAGGGTGTCGGCGAAGCCCTCGGGCAGCTCCTCCAGATCGTGCAGGCGCAGCAGGTGGTCCAGCCTGCGCAGCAGTTCGCCCGGCCGCCGGGCGAGCAGGTCGAGCGCGAGCGGGAAGTCCTTCTCGCGCAGGGCCTGTTCGGTGTGCGCGCCCCAGGAGTCGGGCCGGATGCGCGTGCCGTCGATCCGCACCGCCTCCGGGTGCGCGGCCGCGGTGCGCAGCAGGGCTTCGCCGAGGGGTGTGGCCGAGGTGTCCGTGCCGCGCAGCACGGCGAAGGCGAGGGCGGCCTTCGGATGCCGCTCGTGCCGCTCGTAGGGGTGCAGGATCTCGGCGGCGCGCTTCCAGCCGAGCGGATGCCGCAGCACGTCCTCGACCAGCGACGCGGCCGCGAACCCGTCGAGCAAGACCAGCAGTTCGCGGCGCAGCGGGCGGGGCAGCGAACGCAGCCGGCGCGGCTCGACGAGATCGGCCTCGCCGCCCGACCAGACCTGCAGCAGCCGCAGCACGTCCGTCGCCGTGGTGAGGTGCGCGGCGAGCAGCGGGCGCACGGCCGCGCGCGTGCGCCGGTCCAGCAGGAGGCTGCCGAGCACCAGGGCCTTCGTCTCGCGGACGGGGATGTCCGCGGGCAGCCAGTCGAGAGCGGGGGGCGCGTGCCCGAGGAGCAGCTTCACGTCGTCCCGGTCCTGCGGCGGCAGCGGCGTCCGCCGGGCCAGCAGCCGCAGCAGCGCCTTCGTCGCGTCCGCCCGCTGGTCGATCCCGAGTGCCAGCAACTTCAGCGGTCCGACGGGCAGTTCACGCTGGATCCGGGGCGCGGCGGGCTTCAGGAAGGGGTCCGTGCCGTCGATCCGGCGGTGGCACAGGGGGCAGCCGGCGTAGTCGCCGCCGTCCCAGCAGACACGGCACACCAGGTGGGCGCACGGCGCCACGGGATGCACGCTGCCGACCGTGCCGCACAGCACGCACGGCTGGGCGGGCCACTGGAGCAGCAGGGTGAAGACACGGTCGACGTACAGCCGGAAGGTGTCGTCGGGCACCGACGCCGGGAAGCTGCGGAACAGCGGCATATGGGTGCGGTCCGCGCCCAGTTCCGCGTCGATCTGCCGGATCAGGGCGGTGCCGGCGTCCGCGAGACCCGCGGGGCCGAGCCAGGCGAGCGCGGCGCGCAGCGGTGCGGCCGGGGCGAATCCCCGGTCGAGCAGCTCCGCCTCCAGAGCGACGAGCCCCTCGGTCGTCTCCGGGTCTCCCGGCCGTGGCCCGGCCTGGTCGACGTAGACGGTACGCAGGCGGCGGAGCAGCACGGACGACAGTACGGACAAGCGGAGATCCCCCGGGATCGGAAGTGGGTGAGGCGGGGGCGGAGAGTGAGCGCGCTACGGCAGTCGTAGAAAAGAGAGAAGGAAGCACGCTTGCGGAGCCGCCCCCGCGCTTGCGGAGTCTAGGAAGGCACCCGCCTCGGATGCCACCGATTATTTCCGCGCCTCCGTGCGAGCGGCCGTCCGTTCCCGAACAGGGCCCGTCCGAAGGGCCGTCGGGCATCGCGTCGGCGCACGGCTATGGACCTTTCACCCGTGCGGTGCAAGCGTGCTCCGCGCCCCAGCAGGTAGCGCCTACGAAGGGCGGTACGGACATGGCACGAGTGAGGTACGGCGCGCGGACCGAGGCGGAGATCGACGCCGCGCGCGCCGCGAGTTCGAAACTCCCCGACATCTGGTCGACCGGTGTGGTGGCCGTCTGGGAGAGCGACCCGGACGCGGTCGCGGCGGTCCTGCCGCCCCCGCTGAAGCCCACCGCCCGCCCGCTGGTGCGGGTCAACATCAGCAAGGTCGATCTCCCCGGATACCCGCTGGGCGCGGGCTCGTTCGCCGTCGCCGCCGCCCACGAGGACGTCGACGGCTGGTATCCGCTGGTCATGCCGATGACCCACGAGCGGGCCCTGACCGGCGGCAGGGAGGTCTTCGGTGAGCCCAAGAAGCTCGGCGAGGTGACCGTCGAGCGCGACGGGCTCGTCGTACGGGCCGCGCTCGCCCGGCACGGCATCGCCTTCGTCGAGGTGCGCGGCGCCGTGAGCGGCCCCCTGCCGCTGCCCGAACCCGCGCGCAAGACGGACTTCTACTTCAAGTTCCTCCCCGCGGTGGACGGTTCGGGATTCGACGCCGACCCCGTCCTCGTGCACTGCGTACGCGACGAGAAGGTCCGCAGGCTGGAGCGCGTCACCGGGGACGTCGTCCTGCGCGAGTCCATGTACGACCCGGTCGCCGATCTGCCGGTACGCAAGCTGCTGGAGATCACCCTCGGCGAGAAGACCACCGACCAGAAGGGCAGGGTCGCCGAACGCGTCAGCGCCCGGGCCCTGCTGCCGTACATCCACCAGCGCTACGACGATCCCCGGCAGATCCTCGACGGTCCGCCCGAGGGGAGCGTCTGATGGAGCTGCGCGCGGGACAGGTCGCCGTCGTCACCGGCGCGGCGAGCGGCATCGGGCTCGCGATGGCCCGGCGGTTCGCGGCGGACGGCCTGAAGGTCGTCCTCGCCGACGTCGAGGAGGGCGCGCTGGACAAGGCCGCGGGCGAGCTGCGCGAGGACGGCGCCGACGTCCACGCGCGCGTCGTCGACGTCTCGGAGCGCTCCGAGGTCCTCGCGCTCGCCGAGGACGTGTATGCCACGTACGGCGCGGTCCACGTCCTGTGCAACAACGCCGGGGTCGGCTCCGGCGCCGAGGGCCGGATGTGGGAGCACGACCCCAACGACTGGAAGTGGGCGTTCGCCGTCAACGTGTGGGGTGTCTTCCACGGCGTCCAGGCGTTCGTGCCGCGGATGCTCGCAGGCGGCGAGCCCGGCCACGTCGTCAACACCTCGTCCGGCGACGGCGGGATCGCCCCGCTGCCCACCGCCTCCGTGTACGCCGTCACCAAGGCGGCCGTGGTGACGCTGACCGAGTCGCTGTACGCGCATCTGAAGGCGGAGCACGCGCGCGTGGGGGCCTCCGTGCTGTTCCCCGGACCGCACATGTTGCGCACGGGCCTGTGGGAGTCGCACCGCAACCGGCCCGAGCGGTACGCGAAGGAGCGGCCCCGCAGGACCCCGTACCGCAGCCTCGCCCAGTGGGAGGCCGCGATGAACGAGGCGGGCCACGAGGTGCGGTTCACCCCCGTCGAGGAGGTCGCCGACCTCGTCGCCGAGGGGATCGGCGCGGGCCGCTTCTGGCTGCTGCCCGAGAGCGAGCACAGCGACCGGCAGATCCTGGCGCGGTCGCGGTCGATGCTCGAGCGGGCCGATCCGTCGTACCTGGAAAGTTTCATCCTCGACTGAGGGGGCGCGGTGAGCGAACAGGACCCGTATCTGATCATCTCCTCCGACTGCCACGCCGGACTTCCCACCGAGGAGTACCGGCCCTATCTGGACGCGCGGTTCCACCGGGACTTCGACGACTTCCTCGCGGGCCAGGGCCGGCGCCGCGAGGAGATGAACCGGCTCGGCATCCGCAACGAGGCGTTCGCCGACAAGTGGTTCCAGGACAACGAGGAGGGCCTGCGCGGCGGTTGGGACACCGCGCAGCGCCTCAAGGAGCTCGACGGCGACGGTGTGGCGGCCGAGGTCGTCTTCCCCGACGCGGACGCCGTCGACAGCCGCACCGCGGCCCCGTTCGGCGTCGGCCTCGGCCTCTCCGGCGACCAGGACCCCGACCTCGGCATGGCGGGCGCCCAGGCACACAACCGCTGGCTCGCCGACTTCGTCTCCGAGCACCCCGAACGCCACTGCGGGGTCGCCCTGCTGCCGGTCACGGGTGAGACCGGACGGGTCGTCGCCGAGGTGTACCGGGCCAAGGAGTCGGGCCTCGGCGCGCTGATGATCCCCTCCATGTGGGTCGACAACGAGCCCTACCACGACCGCCGTTACGACCCCGTGTGGGCGGCGGCCGCCGAGTGCTCGATGCCCGTGCTCACCCATTCCGGCGCGGCGCCGCGCCACGAGTACGGCGACCACCTGGGCATCTACGTCTCCGAGGTCACCTGGTGGCCCGCGCGGCCGCTCTGGTTCCTGCTCTGGTCGGGGGTCTTCGAGCGGCACCCCGGACTGCGGTTCGGGGTCGCCGAGTCGGGCTGCTGGTGGCTGCCCAACCTGCTGTGGTTCATGGACCGGCTGTATCTCGGCGCGCACGGCGGCAAGAAGCTGTCGCCCTTCGCGGAGCTGAAGCGGCCCCCGCACGAGTACCTGGACCGCCAGGTCTTCGTCTGCGCGACCAACACCAAGCGCCGTGAACTCGCCCAGCGTTACGAGATCGGCGTCGACAACATCCTCTGGGGCAGCGACTTCCCGCACCCCGAGGGCACCTGGCCCGACACGCGGGCGTGGCTGGCGAGGACCTTCCACGACATCCCGGTGGCGGAGACCCGCCGCATGCTGGGCCTCGCGGCGGCCGAGGTGTTCGGCTTCGACGTCGCCGAACTGGCCCCGGTCGCCCGGCGGATCGGTCCGACCCCGGCCGAACTGGGCCAGGACGAGGACCAGTCGGCGGTCGAGGCGTCCTGGGCGCGCTCGCGCGAGGTGGGCCGCCACTGGCTGACGGACCACGACTTCCCCGTACTGGGGGTGAACCCATGACCGCCGAGAACGCCATGACCGCCGAGAACGCCGAGAAGGCCGGGACTCGCGCCGGTGGCGAGGACCGCTACACCGTCATCTCCGCCGACTGCCACGCGGGCGCCGATCTCCTCGACTACAGGCCGTACCTGGAACGCCGTTACCACGACGACTTCGACGCCTGGGCCGCCGACTACGTCAACCCCTACGAGGACCTCCTCGCCGACACCGCCGACCGGAACTGGAACTCCGCGCGGCGGCTCGCGGAGCTGGAGGAGGACGGCATCGTCGCGGAGGTGGTCTTCCCGAACACCATCCCGCCGTTCTTCCCGTCGGGCTCCCTCATGGCACCGGCCCCGACGGCGGCGGAGTTCGAGCGGCGCTGGGCGGGGCTGCGGGCCCACAACCGCTGGCTCGCCGACTTCTGCGCGGCGGCGCCCGGCCGGCGCGCGGGCGTCTTCCAGATCCTCCTGAACGACGCCGACGCGGCGGTCGAGGAGATCCACCGGTCGGCGGCCGCGGGCCTCAAGGGCGGCCTGCTGCTGCCCGGCACACCCCCGGGTTCGGGCCTGCCCGAGCTGTACTCGTCGGCGTACGACCCGATCTGGGCGGCCTGCGCCGAACTGGGCGTCCCGGTGAACCACCACGCGGGCTCCGCCTCGCCGCCGCTCGGGGACGAACCGGCCGCCCGCGCGGTCTACATGGTGGAGACGACCTGGTTCTCGCACCGCGCGCTGTGGCACCTGGTGTTCGGCGGCGCGTTCCGACGGCACCCCGGTCTGAGACTGGTGCTGACCGAGCAGGGCTCGGGCTGGATCCCCGGGGTGCTCGACATGCTCGACTACTACCACCGGCGGCTGGTCGCGGCGGCGGGCCGGGCGTCGACGGCCGAGTCGAAGTTCGGCGCGGGACTGGCCGCGACGATGGGCGAGCGCCCCTCCGCGGTCTGGCGCGAGAACTGCTTCGTCGGGGCCAGTTTCATGCGTCCGCACGAGGTGCCGCTGCGCGACCGCATCGGCCTCGACAAGATCATGTGGGGCAGCGACTACCCGCACGACGAAGGCACCCACCCCTACACCCGCGAGGGACTGCGGTTCGCCTACGCGGGGCTGCCACGCGCCGAGGTCGCCGCCATGGTCGGCGGCAACGCGGCCCGCGTCTACGGCTTCGACCTGGCGTACCTCGACGAGATCGCCGCCAAGGCCGGCCCGACGGTGGCCGAGATCGCCGAACCGCTGGACACCCCGCCCGCCGACGCGACGAGCCCGGTGTTCGCGAGAGGAGGCTCGGTGCGGGTGTGGTGAGCCCCGGGTGCCGGCCGGTGCCGGGAGCGCGCGGCCGGCCGCCCGGGGGGCTCTTGGCGGAGATCGCCGAGAAGTAAGCGCGTACCGCCGGTAATACTTGTTGGTAACAGCCTCTGTACGCGACCGACCAGCGCATCTACGGTTCACCCATGCCGAACCTGCCCGATGTCGTGCTGCTGTCGATACCCGCCTTCATCCTCCTCGCCGTGATCGAGATGATCAGCGTCCGGATCCATCCGGACGAGGACGCCGCGGGGTACGAGAAGAAGGACGCCGCGACGAGCCTCGGCATGGGACTCGGCAGCCTGTTCTTCGACTTCCTGTGGAAGTTCCCGATCGTCGCCGTCTACAGCGCGGTCTACGCGCTGACCCCGCTGCGGGTGCCCGTCCTGTGGTGGACGATCCCGCTGATGCTGCTCGCGCAGGACTTCTTCTACTACTGGTCCCACCGCGGCCACCACGTGATCCGCCTCCTGTGGGCCTGTCACGTCGTGCACCACTCCAGCCGGAAGTTCAACCTCACCACCGCCCTGCGCCAGCCCTGGACGGGCCTGACGTCGTGGCCCTTCTACCTCCCGATGATCGCGCTCGGCGTGCACCCCGCCGCGCTCGCCTTCTGCTCCTCGGTGAGCCTCGTCTACCAGTTCTGGATCCACACCGAGCGCATCGACAAGCTGCCCCGCTGGTTCGAGTTCGCCCTCAACACGCCCTCCCACCACCGCGTCCACCACGCCTCCCAGGGCGGCTACCTGGACCGCAACTTCGGCGGCATCCTCATCGTCTGGGACCGGCTCTTCGGATCGTTCGTCGCGGAGACCGAACGGCCCGTCTACGGACTCACCAAGAACATCACCACGTACAACCCGCTGCGCGTGGCCACCCACGAGTACACCGCCATCGCCCGCGACCTGCGGGCGGCCGCGAGCTGGCGCGAGCGCGCCGGACGGCTCCTCGGCGGGCCCGGCTGGCAGCCCGCGCCGCCGGCCGCCGCGCAGGCCCCGGCCGCGGAGCCCGTCGCGTGAGCCCCCGCACCGCGCGCGTCCTGCTCGTCTGCTTCGCGCTCGCGGCGGCCGTCGACCTCCTCTCGCTGCTCACCGGACACGACCCGGGGCACCGCATCGCCAAGCCGCTCCTGATGCCGCTGCTCGCCGCGTACGCCGGTGTACGCGGCGGACCCCGGCTGCTCCTGGCCGCCCTGCTCCTCGGCTGGTGCGGCGACCTGGCGCTCATGTCCGACGCCGACCCCGCCTTCCTGGCCGGCATGACCTCCTTCGCGGCGGGGCACGTCTGCTACCTCGTGCTCTTCCGCAGGACGGCGCGCGTCCGGGACCCGCGGCTCCTCGCCGCGTACGCCACCGTCCTCGTCGCCCTCGTCGTCCTGCTGTGGCCCGGGCTTCCGGCCGGCCTGCGCGTCCCCGTGGCCGGCTACAGCCTGCTGCTCACCGCGATGGCGTACGGGGCCACGCGCCTCGGCCCCGTCGCGGCGCTCGGCGGCGCCCTCTTCATGCTCTCGGACACGCTGATCGCCACCGGCGTCGCCGACTGGCCACAGCTCCCGAAAGCGTCCTTCTGGATCATGCTCACGTACATCGCGGCCCAGTTCCTGCTGGTCCGCGGCGTGCTCGACCCCCTCGGCGCGCGACGCGTGCCGACGGCGGCGTACGGTGAGATGCGCTCAACCACCCCCTGAGCGCATCTCACCCACGCTCCAGACGAGAAGGATCCTCGCCATGCGCGCCACCACCATCCACGCCCCGTTCGACATGCGTGTGGAGGAGGTGCCCGAGCCCATGGTGCAGCTCCCCACCGACGCGGTCGTCCGGGTGCTGCGTTCCTGCATCTGCGGCAGCGACCTGTGGGCGTACCGCGGCGAGGCGGCCCGGCAGCCGGGGCAGCGCATCGGGCACGAGTTCCTCGGCATCGTCGAGGAGACGGGCTCCGAGGTGACCGGCGTCCGGCGCGGCGACCTGGTCGTGGCGCCCTTCATGTGGTCCGACGGCGTGTGCGACTACTGCCGTGACGGGCTCACCACCTCGTGCGTGCACGGCGGCTTCTGGGGCTCCGTGGGCTACGACGGCGGCCAGGGCGAGGCCGTACGCGTCCCCTTCGCGGACGGCACCCTCGTCCGGCTTCCCAAGGAGGCCGCCTCCGACGACCACCTGCTGACCGCGCTGCTGACGCTCTCCGACGTCCTCGGCACCGGTCACCACGCGGCCCTCGGCGCCGGAGTCCGCAACGGCTCGACCGTCGCCGTCGTGGGCGACGGGGCCGTCGGGCTGTGCGCCGTGCTCGCGGCCAAGCGGCTCGGCGCGGAGCGGATCATCGCGCTCGGCCGGCACCAGGTCCGTACCGACATCGCGCTCCGCTTCGGCGCCACGGACGTCGTCGCCGAGCGCGGCGAGGCGGCCGTCGCGGCCGTCCGCGAGCTGACCGGCGGCCAGGGCGCGCACTGCGTCGTCGAGGCGGTCGGCACCGAGCAGTCCATGAGCACGGCCGTGAACATCACCCGTGACGGCGGCGCGATCGGCTTCGTCGGAGTGCCCCACGGCAGCGGCACGGGCCTCGACCTGGGCGTCATGTTCGACCGGAACATCGCCCTGCGCGGCGGGGTCGCCCCGGTGCGCGCGTACATCCCCGAGCTGCTGCCCGACGTCCTGGACGGCACCATCGACCCGTCGCCGGTCTTCGACATGACCGTCGGCCTGGACGGCGTGCCCGAGGGCTACAAGGCGATGGACGAGCGCACCGCGCTGAAGGTCCTCGTCACCTCCTGACCCGGCGGGAGCCCGAGCGCCGGGCGGCCGTTCCGCCCGGCGCCCCGGTCCCTCAGGTCCAGCCGGCCGGGTCCGTCCCCCAGCGGCCCGGAGGGCGCGCCCAGTCGGCGGGACCGCCCGCGAAGGCGACCGGGGGCAGGGCGTGGACGAGCAGACCGGCGGGCCCGGCCCGCTCCGACAGCCAGGCGTCGGGACGGCCGTACGGTTCCCCCGCCGAGGCGTCCGGTACCGCCCCAGCTCCCTCCTGCCGCCCGATCCCGTCCGTCAGCCACATCGCCGTGCGGGCCAGCGCCAGCCGTACGACGGCGCCGTGGCCCCGCTCCTCCCGCTCGGTCAGCGCCCGCAGGACGGCCGCCGCCAGCAGGTACCCGGTGCCGTGGTCGAGGGCCTGCGCCGGCAGCGCGCCCGGCCGCTCGGGCGATCCCTCCGTGGCCGCGATCCCGGTGGCCACCTGCACCAGGCTGTCGAAGCCCCGCCGCCCGCCCCAGGGCCCGTACGCACCCCACGCCGACACCTGCGCCACCACGAGGCCCGGACGGCGCTCCGCCAGCGCCTCGGGGGAGAGCCCGAAGCGGTCGAGGGCACCGGGCCGGTACCCGGTGACGACCACGTCCGCCGACGCCAGCAGCTCGTCGAGGGCGCGGCGGTCGGCCGTCAGGTCCAGCAGCGCCGAGCGCTTGCCGAAGCCCGTGTCCGCGTGGGCGTCCGGGTCCTCCGGCAGGTGCGGCGCGTCGACGCGCAGCACGTCGGCACCCAGCAGGGCGAGCGTGCGGGTGGCGACCGGGCCCGCGATGACCCGCGTCAGGTCCAGGACCCGCACCCCGGCGGCGGGCAGCAGCGTCCCATCCGCGCTCAACGGCCCGAGCCCCCGCCCGCGCCGGCCGCCCGCGCCACCCTGTCCGCCGCCCGCCGGTCCGCCCCGCCCGGCGGGCCCGTCCCATTCGATCAGCGGGTGCTCCGCCAGCGCGCGACCCTGGGCATGGGCCGACCACTCCTTCGGTGTGCGCAGGGCCACGGCGAGGCCCCCGGCGGCGTACACCGTCTCCTCGACCTCCCGTGCGGAGCGCCCGGCGAGCAGGGCGGCCACGTCCTCGGGACTCGCGTCGTCCGCCGCGCCCAGCGCGCTCAGCAGCCGGGCCCGGTGGTGCGGATAGTTGGCGTGCGTGCGCACCCAGCCGTCCGCGGTCCGCCAGAACCGGGACAGCGGTGCGAAGTTCAGCGGCGCGCGTCCGTCGATCCGCAGATGCCGTTCGCTGACGAAGGCCGTGGCGACGGCGCCGTCGTCCACGCTCACCCGCGGCACCCGCGCGAGCCCGGCCCGCCGGGCCCCGAGCTCGGCGGCCGCGAGCGCGCAGGCGCCCACACAGGCGCGCGCCAACGCGCGTACGGGCAGGGCGGCTTCCAGCGTCCCGGCCCGCGCCACGGTCGAAACCCCGGGGAGCAGTGCCGGGTCTCCGCCCAGTTCCTCCCACACAGCGGCCATCGGTGTATGCGTCATACCGGCACTATGCGGTGTGGACGCGATCAACACGTGAGGCGGCCCCGACGGCGCGTGGCCCCGGCCGCCGTGGGTGCGGCGGCCGGGGCCACGGGAACAACGGCGGGCGCTACTTGACCGCCCGCAGGGCGTTGACGATGCCGGAACCGTAGAAGCCGTTCACGTGCTTGCCGCCCACGCAGGTCGCGTCGACGACACCGTCACCGTTGCCGTCGTACGGCTCGGCCGGGCAACCCGGGTTGTCCGCCTCGGCCTTGAGGAGGAGCTGGAGCTGAGCGGGCGTCGCCCAGGGGTACTCGGACTTCAGGAGCGCGGCCACACCGGCGACGTGCGGGGTCGCCATCGAGGTGCCCTGGAGGAAGCCGTAGGTGTTGTTCGGCAGCGTGGAGAGGATGCGGCCGTTCCCCGAGGGCGTGTCCGGGATCTGGTAGCGGTCGCCGCCGGGCGCCGCGACGTCGATGACGCCCTTCCCGTAGCTGGAGAAGTACGACTTGGCGCCCTTGACGCCGGTCGAGGAGACCGTGACGACACCGGGCAACTGGGTGGGGATGTCGAAGCACTTGTGCGGGTCGACCGTCCGCGTCGTGGCGGTCGAGTCGTCGGGGCTGGACGCGTCGGTGAGCGCGTCCGAGTCGAGGTCGTCGTTGGAGTTGCCCGCCGCGGCGACGTTCAGCGTGCCCTTGCGCTGGGCGTAGAGCTGGGCGCGGTTGACGGCGTCGACGATGGCCTTCTGGTCGGGGTCGTCGACGCAGTTGTACAGCCACGGGTCCACGTAATAGCTGTTGTTGGTGATCTCGACACCGTGGTCGGCGGCGAAGACGAAGGCGCACACGACGCTCTCCGGATAGAAGAGCTGGGTCGAGTCGGGCTCGGCCACGGTGATGCCGGAGACCTTCACACCCGGCGCGACCCCCGCCACACCGACGCCGTTGCGGGCCGCCGCGATCTCACCCGCGACATGCGTGCCGTGGTAGTGGTCGGCGTCCACCGGGCGCCAGGACCCGTACGTCGTGTCCGGCTTGCCGCCCACGCAGTTCGCGGACTGGGACGCGGAGAAGTTCGGCGCGATGTCGGGGTGGGTGTCGTCGACGCCGACGTCGATCACCGCGACGGTCACCTTCTTGCTGCCCGGGTTGATCGTGGCCGCCTTGTCGGCGCCTATCGCGCGCAGGTCCCACTGGTCGGCCTCGAGAGGCTCCTGGCCCGCGTCGGCGGCCTTCGCGACCTTGGCGGCCTCGGCGGCGGACAGCACCTGCGCCGCGCCCTCGTCCGTCGTGCCCGCGGCCTTCAGCGGCGAGGTGCGGGTGGCACCGGCCGACTGCACTCCGCGCACCGTCCGGATCCGCGGGCCGAAGTCCGGGTTCGCGGAGTGGACGACGATCACGCCGATCTGCTCGTACGCGATCACGACACTGCCGCCGGCCGCCGCGATCGCCTTCTTCACCGACGCGATCGTGCGGTGGTCCGTCGTCGTGTTGACCACGTACGAGAGGTTCGGGCCGTCCGCGGTCGTCACGGCGGGCGTGGTGAGAGGTGTGGCCGTCGCGACGCCCGGCAGGAAGCCGAGCGAGGCGGTGAGCGACAGGACGACCGGCACCGCGAGGGCGAGACGGTGTCTGGAACGCAGATGAGCCATGGGATCTCCACATCATCCGGAAAACGGAGCTGCCCGAACACGGATGGTGCTCGGGCAGGTACATGACGGAATGGCGCAGGCCGAAGCTATCCTCCCGCCGACCGGCCCAGCAATGACTTGCGGCGACGACTTCAGAAAGAAGCCGGGGACGGGCGGCCGCCACCTCCGGACGAAGCCGGGGGCGTGCGGCGGCGACTTCCGAAAGAAGCCGGGCGAGTTGAACCGGTCCACGCGTGGCGCCGTGACCTTGGGCAGGGAGCCCGTGGACGATCGAGCCCCCGGCTTTGATCACGGAACGGACGCGATCGACAGCGCTCCGTCACGTGACGTCCGTCGATGTGAGGTCGAAGTCCCATGTCCGTACCCGAACCGTCCCCGTCCGCGGGCCCCGACCTGCCCCCGCCCACCGTCGTAACCGCACCCGCAACGCGAGGAGACACCGTGGCCACCGACGCACCACCACCCGCGAGGACCGGAGCCGAGCTCCCGTCCACAGAAAAGTTCGTCGAGATGCAGGAGAGCGCCGAATTCGGTGAACTGCGCAGCTCGCACCGCTCCTTCGCCTTTCCGCTGACCGTCGGATTCATCCTCTGGTACCTGCTGTACGTCCTGCTCTCGAACTACGCGGGCGACTTCATGGGCACCAAGCTGTTCGGCAACGTCAACGTCGCCCTGGTGCTCGGCCTCGCCCAGTTCCTCACCACCTTCCTCATCGCCTGGTGGTACTCGCGGCACGCGGCCACCCGGCTCGACCCCAAGGCCGACGCCATCAAGTCCCGGATGGAGGGCGGCGCATGAGCCCCGTACAGACCACCGCGCACACGACCGTGCTGGCGGCGGGCGAGGCGAGCGAGCACCGCCCGCTGATCATCACCCTGTTCGCGGTGTTCGTCGCCGCGACCCTCGTCATCACCGTCTGGGCCGGCCGCCAGACCAAGGACGCCGCCGACTTCTACGCGGGCGGCCGCCAGTTCACCGGCTTCCAGAACGGACTCGCCGTCTCCGGCGACTACATGTCCGCCGCGTCCTTCCTCGGCATCGCCGGCGCGATCGCCCTCTTCGGCTACGACGGCTTCCTGTACTCCATCGGCTTCCTGGTCGCCTGGCTCGTCGCCCTGCTCCTGGTCGCCGAACCCCTGCGCAACTCCGGCCGCTACACGATGGGCGACGTCCTCGCCTACCGCATGCGCCAGCGCCCGGTCCGCACCGCCGCCGGCACCTCCACCATCGTCGTGTCGATCTTCTACCTGCTGGCCCAGATGGCGGGCGCGGGCGTCCTCGTCTCCCTGCTCCTCGGCATCACCAGCGACGGCGGCAAGATCGGCATCGTCGCGCTCGTCGGCGTCCTGATGATCGTGTACGTCACCATCGGCGGCATGAAGGGCACCACCTGGGTGCAGATGGTCAAGGCGGTCCTGCTCATCGCCGGCGCCGTCCTGCTCACCTTCCTGGTCCTGCTGAAGTTCCACTTCAACATCTCCGACCTGCTCGGCAAGGCGGCCGAGAACAGCGGCAAGGGCTCGCCGTTCCTGGAACCCGGGCTCAAGTACGGCGCCACCTCCACCACCAAGCTGGACTTCATCTCGCTCGGCATGGCACTGGTCCTCGGCACCGCGGGCCTGCCGCACATCCTGATCCGTTTCTACACCGTGCCCACCGCCAAGACCGCGCGGAAGTCGGTCAACTGGGCGATCGGCCTCATCGGCGCCTTCTACCTGATGACCCTCGCCCTCGGCTTCGGCGCCGCCGCGCTGATCAAACCGGACGAGATCATCGCCTCCAACAAGGCGGGCAACACCGCGGCACCCCTGCTCGCCCTCCACCTCGGCGGCGTCGACTCCAGCTGGGGCGCGATCCTGCTCGCCACCATCTCCGCCGTCGCCTTCGCCACGATCCTCGCCGTCGTCGCGGGACTGACGCTCGCCTCGTCCTCCTCCTTCGCGCACGACATCTACGCGAACGTGATCAAGAAGGGGCAGGCCTCGGAGAAGCAGGAGATGAAGGCCGCCCGGTACGCGACCGTCGGCATCGGCGCCGTGTCCATCCTGCTGGGCGCCCTCGCCCGCGACCTCAACGTCGCCGGACTGGTCGCCCTGGCCTTCGCGGTCGCCGCCTCCGCGAACCTGCCGACGATCCTCTACAGCCTGTTCTGGAAGAGGTTCACCACCCCGGGCGCTCTCTGGTCGATCTACGGCGGCCTCGTCACGGCGGTCGGCCTGGTCCTGTTCTCCCCGGTCGTCTCGGGCAAGCCCACCTCGATGTTCCCGGACGTCGACTTCCACTGGTTCCCGCTGGAGAACCCGGGCCTCATCTCGATCCCGGTCGGCTTCCTGCTGGGCTGGCTCGGCACCGTCCTGTCCAAGGAGGAACCCGACGCCGGCAAGTACGCCGAACTGGAGGTCCGCGCCCTGACCGGCACCGGAGCCCACTAGGGCCTATCTGCCAATTCCCGTCTGCCCGGCGACGCCATGCACGCCCTCTCGCCGCACCGGCCCCAGACCCGAGTACGTCCAGTACGCAGGTCCGGGGCCGGCACGCCGAGAGCACGCACCTGACGCCGCCGGGCCGCCCTTCGGGCGACGACGCGAATTGTCAGACAGGCCCTAGAACCCGGCATCGCGCGGGCCCGTCGCAGGACCACCGGTGGATCACCACTGGTAGATCCCTACGACGGGCCCGCGCCGCGTCTCGTGGGATCGGGGCCGCTGTCACCGCCCGCCTCGTCACGTAGGCTCACAGGTATCCGGAGAAAGAGATCGGCAACGAGGGAGGGGGCCCACGTGCTCATCGACACCTACGGCCGGGTCGCCACCGACCTGCGTGTCTCACTGACGGACCGGTGCAACCTCCGCTGCACCTACTGCATGCCCGAAGAGGGACTGCAGTGGCTCGCCAAGCCCGACCTGCTCACCGACGACGAGATCGTCCGTCTGATAGAGATCGCGGTCACCCGCCTCGGCATCGAAGAGGTCCGCTTCACCGGCGGCGAACCCCTGCTGCGCCCCGGGCTGCCCGGCATCGTCGAGCGGGTCGCGGCCCTCGCCCCCCGCCCCCAGATGTCCCTCACGACCAACGGCATCGGCCTCAAGCGCACCGCGGCCGCCCTGAAGGCCGCCGGCCTGGACCGGGTCAACGTCTCGCTGGACACCCTGCGGCCCGACGTCTTCAAGACCCTCACCCGCCGCGACCGACACAAGGACGTCATCGAGGGCCTCGAAGCCGCCCGCGACGCGGGGCTGACCCCCGTCAAGATCAACTCGGTGCTGATGCCGGGCCTGAACGCGGACGAAGCCCCGGAGCTGCTGGCCTGGGCCATCGAGAACGCCTACGAACTCCGCTTCATCGAGCAGATGCCCCTGGACGCCCAGCACGGCTGGAAGCGCGACGGCATGGTCACCGCCGCCGACATCCTCGCCTCGCTGCGCACCCGCTTCCGGCTCACCGAGGAGGACGCCGGCGAGCGGGGTTCCGCACCCGCCGAGCGCTGGCTCGTCGACGGCGGCCCGCACCGCGTCGGGGTGATCGCCTCGGTCACCCGCCCGTTCTGCGCGGCCTGCGACCGCACCCGCCTCACCGCCGACGGCCAGGTGCGCACCTGCCTGTTCGCCACGGAGGAGACCGACCTGCGCGGCGCCCTGCGCTCGGGGGCGCCCGACGAGGACATCGCCGGCGCCTGGCGCACCGCGATGTGGGGCAAGAAGGCGGGAGCGGGCCTGGACGACCCGTCGTTCGTGCAGCCCGACCGCCCGATGTCGGCGATCGGCGGCTGACGGGCCCTGAGGTCTCCGGGCCCTGAGGTCTCCGGGCCCCGGGGCCTCCGGGCCCTGGAGCGTGTCCCGCCCTGGGGCCTCCGGCCCTAGAGCGTGTCCCGGTCCTCCCCGTGCTCCGCGGGCCGCGAGGCCTCCCACTCCGCGAGGGGCACGACGTCCTTCAGGAACCCGCGTATCCCGAGGAACGACGACAGGTGCTCGCGGTGCTCCTCGCACGCCAGCCAGGTCTTGCGGCGCTCGGGCGTGTGCAGCTTCGGGTTGTTCCAGGCGAGCACCCACACGGCGTCCGCGCGGCAGGCCTTGGCCGAGCAGACGGGGGAGAGGGGACCGGAGCCGGGGGCGTTCGAAATCACTCTGCCGACCCTAGCCGAGGCCGGGCGGCACGCGTTCCGCGCGGTGGGCGGACCCTGATGCGGGGCGGGGCTCCGAGGGGCCGAAAAGGCGACGCCGAGCAGCCACGGGGGGAGCTGCCCGGCGTCGGTCTGTCGCTCCGACGGGGGATGCGGAGCGCGTACGAAGTATGTCACGGGTAGCCCGCCGCCCGGCACCGGAACAACATGATTGATCTGAGGTTTTCTTGAGCTTGCCCGCGTGGGGATATTCCGTTTTCGGCGACCGCGCGGACGTCCGTCCGGAGCCGAACCGGCTTTGTCCCAGGGCGAGTTCGCCCCTGTTCCGACTCCGGTCGGGGCTCAGGCGGGGTCGTGCGGCTCGGCCCCCGAGCGCGCCTCGGGGCCGGTCGCGGCGCCCCCGACGGGGGGCTCCTCGGCACCGTCCTGCCGGGGCGGTGTGATCATCGGACGCAGCGGAGCGGTGACGAAGGTCGAGGGGAGCGAGGGCGCGTTCTCGCGTCCGGCGTTCGCGATGACCACCGCGACGTACGGGAGGAGAATTCCGAGGACCAGAGCGACCAGAGCGACGGGCCGTTCGACGTTCCACAGGGCGGCCGCCAGGATCACGGACACCGTACGCACGGACATCGAGATCACGTAGCGCCGCTGCCGGCCGCGCACGTCGTCGTCCAGGCTCTGTCTGGCTCCCGTGATCCGGAAGACCTGGACGTTGCTCTGCTTCCTGATCACATTCCACCACCTGACTGTGTCGGACACCCCGGTCCGTACCCGTCACGGACCCGTCGAGGACGCGGGCCCGGACTGCTTCCACGGTACGCCGCGTATGCGTCGCCTTCGAGACCGGGGCACGTCCCGTCCGGGCGGACACGCTGCGCCGTAGCGCGTACGGCTCCGCCCGACATGCGCCGTATGGCTGACAGCCAGAGACTGGCGGTATCGCTCACGGGGAGCGGTACAAGGAGGCGGACATGGGCTGGTTGTGGGCGATCATCGTCGGGTTCGTGCTGGGCCTGATCGCCAAGGCGATCATTCCGGGGAAGCAGCACAGCCCTCTGTGGCTGACCACCATCTTCGGCATCCTCGGAGCCATCGTGGGCAACGCGATCGCGCGTGCCTTCGGCGTCGAGGCGACGTCCGGCATCGACTGGACCCGTCACCTGTTCCAGCTGATCGCCGCGATCGTCATCGTGGCGCTGGGCGACATGGCGTACATGGCCCTGTGGGGGAACAAGAAGGTGCAGCAGCGGGCGTGACTCCGTCCAGGCGGAAGAAGGGCGCGGGCCGCTTCCCGGATCGGGAAGCGGCCCGCGCCCTCGCTGGCCTCGGAACGCTCAGCCGCCCGTGACCTCAACCGCGGCCAGACTCTTCTTGCCCCGGCGCAGCACCAGCCAGCGCCCGTGCAGCAGGTCCTCCTTGGCCGGGACCGCGTCCTCGGCGCCGACCTTCACGTTGTTCACGTAGGCCCCGCCCTCCTTGACCGTGCGGCGCGCGGCCGACTTGCTGGCCACCAGGCCGACCTCGGCGAACAGGTCCACGACCAGGCCCGCCTCGGCGACCTGGATGTGCGGCACCTCCGACAGCGCCGCGGCGAGCGTGCGCTCGTCCAGGTCGGTCAGCTCGCCCTGCCCGAACAGGGCCTTGGACGCGGCGATCACGGCGGCCGTCTGGTCGGCGCCGTGCACCAGCGTCGTCAGCTCCTCGGCCAGCGCGCGCTGGGCGGCACGGGCCTGCGGACGCTCCTCCGTCTGCTTCTCCAGCTCCTCCAGCTCCTCGGGGGACCGGAAGGACAGGATGCGCATGTACGTCGAGACGTCCCGGTCGTCCACGTTCAGCCAGAACTGGTAGAACGCGTACGGCGTCGTCATCTCGGGGTCGAGCCAGACGGCGCCGCCCTCGGTCTTGCCGAACTTGGTGCCGTCCGCCTTGACCATCAGCGGCGTCGCCAGCGCGTGCACATGGGCCTCGGGCTCCAGGCGGTGGATCAGGTCCAGGCCCGCCGTGAGGTTGCCCCACTGGTCGCTGCCGCCCTGCTGGAGCGTGCAGCCGTAGCGGCGGTACAGCTCCAGGAAGTCCATGCCCTGCAGGAGCTGGTAGCTGAACTCCGTGTAGCTGATGCCCTCCTCGGACTCCAGGCGGCGGGCCACGGAGTCCTTGGTGAGCATCTTGTTGACGCGGAAGTGCTTGCCGATGTCCCGCAGGAACTCGATGGCCGAGAGCCCGGCCGTCCAGTCCAGGTTGTTCACCATGACCGCGGGGTTCTCGCCCTCGAAGGACAGGAACGGCTCGATCTGCGAACGCAGCCGCGTCACCCAGTTCGCGACCGTCTCCGGGTCGTTCAGCGTGCGCTCCGCCGTCGGGCGCGGGTCACCGATCTGGCCCGTGGCCCCGCCCACCAGCGCGAGCGGCCGCAGCCCCGCCTGCTGCAGCCGGCGCATCGTGAGCACCTGCACCAGGTGACCGACGTGCAGGCTCGGCGCGGTCGGGTCGAAGCCGCAATAGAACGTGACGGGACCGTCCGCGAGCGCCTTGCGCAATGCATCTTCGTCGGTGGACAGGGAGAACAGGCCCCGCCACTTCAGCTCGTCGACGATGTCCGTCACGGTTCTCGTATCTCCTCGGGTGGTCTCGTGAATCAGGTACGAGGTTATACGCCCTGGCTGACAGAACTCATATTGAAATCCGGCACCCGCAGCGCGGGCATCGCGGCCCGGGTGAACCAGTCGCTCCACTCACGGGGCAGCGTCTTCTCCGTCCGCCCCGCCTCCGTGGCCCGTCCCAGCAGACCCACCGGCGACTCGTTGAACCGGAAGTTGTTCACCTCGCCCACGACCTCGCCGTCCTCGACGAGGTAGACGCCGTCGCGGGTGAGCCCGGTCAGCAGCAGCGTCGCCGGGTCGACCTCGCGGATGTACCACAGGCAGGTCAGCAGCAGACCGCGCCCGGTCGCGGCGACCATCTCCTCCAGGGAGCGGTCCTCGCCGCCGTCGAGGACGAGGTTCCCGATCGTCGGCGTCACCGGCAGCCCGGTCAGGCCCGCGCTGTGCCGGGTGGTGGACAGATGCCGCAGCTCGCCCTCCCGGATCCAGTCGGTGGCCTTCAGCGGCAGCCCGTTGTCGAACACGGAGGCGTCGTCGCCCGAGGAGTGCGCGAGGACGAAGGGGGCCGACTCCAGGCCCGGCTCGTTCGGATCGCTGCGCAGCGTCAGCGGCAGTTCGCTGAGCCGCTCACCGATGCGGGTGCCGCCCCCGGCCTTGCTGAAGACGGTCCGGCCCTCGGCGGCGTCCCGGGCGGCGGCCGACCACATCTGGTAGATCAGCAGGTCCGCGACCGCGGTCGGCGGCAGCAGCGTCTCGTAGCGCCCGGCCGGCAGCTCCACACGCCGCTCGGCCCAGCCGAGCCGTACCGCCAGCTCCGCGTCCATCGCCGCCGGGTCGACGTCCTTGAAGTCCCGCGTCGAGCGTCCCGCCCAGGCCGAACGCGTACGGTCCGGGGACTTGGCGTTGACCTCCAGCGTGCCGTTCGGCTGGTCGTGCCGCAGCCGCAGCCCCGTCGACGTACCCAGGTAGCTGGTGACCAGCTCGTGGTTGGCGAAGCCGTACAGCTCACGGCCGCCGGCCCGGGCGCGGGCGAACGCCTCGCCGAGCGCCGGCGCGAAGTCGGCGAAGACGGCGGAGGAGGTCTCGGCGGGCGCGTCCGTGAAGTCCGGGGACTCCGGCACGCCCGTCACCAGCGGCCGCCCGTCCTCGGCGGGACCGGCGCCGCGCGCCGCCGCCTCGGCGGCCCGCACCAGGGGCTCCAGCTCGTCGGCCGTCACCGCCGAGCGCGAGACGACACCGGACGAGGTGCCCTCGCGTCCGTCGACGGTGGCGATCACGGTGAGCGTGCGCCCGCGGGTGACCCCGTTCGTGGTGAGCGCGTTGCCCGCCCAGCGCAGGTTGGCGGTGGACTGCTCGTCGGCGATCACCACACAGCCGTCGGCCCGCGACAGTTCGAGGGCACGCTCGACGACCTCGTGCGGCTTGTTCGTACGGGCGCTCATCGACCGGCCTCCGAGGTGGTGTTGAGGATGTTGACACCCTTGAAGAGGGCGGAAGGGCAGCCGTGCGACACCGCGGCGACCTGGCCCGGCTGGGCCTTGCCGCAGTTGAAGGCACCGCCGAGGACGTACGTCTGGGGGCCGCCGACGGCCGCCATCGAGCCCCAGAAGTCGGTGGTCGTCGCCTGGTACGCGACGTCACGGAGCTGGCCCGCGATCCGGCCGTTCTCGATCTTGAAGAAGCGCTGGCCGGTGAACTGGAAGTTGTAGCGCTGCATGTCGATGGACCAGGACCGGTCGCCGACGACGTAGATGCCCCGGTCGACACCCCCGATCAGGTCCTCGGTGGACAGCCCGCCCGGGTCCGGCCGCAGCGACACGTTGGCCATCCGCTGCACGGGCACGTGCCGGGGGGAGTCGGCGTACGCGCAGCCGTTGGAGCGCTCGAAGCCGGTCAGGTCCGCGATCCGCCGGTCGAGCTGGTAGCCGACGAGCGTGCCCTCCTTCACCAGGTCCCAGGACTGGCCCTCGACGCCCTCGTCGTCGTACCCGATGGTCGCCAGGCCGTGCTCGGCGGTGCGGTCACCCGTCACGTTCATCAGGTCGGAGCCGTACCTGAGCTTGCCGAGCTGGTCGAAGGTGGCGAAGGAGGTCCCGGCGTACGCCGCCTCGTAGCCGAGCGCGCGGTCCAGCTCGGTGGCGTGCCCGATGGACTCGTGGATCGTCAGCCACAGGTTCGACGGGTCCACGACGAGGTCGTACACCCCCGCCTCCACGCTCGGCGCCCGCATCTTCTCCGCGAGCAGCCCCGGAATCCGCTCCAGCTCGCCGTCCCAGTCCCAGCCGGTGCCCAGGAGGTACTCCCAGCCGCGCCCGACCGGCGGCGCGATCGTCCGCATCGAGTCGAACTCGCCGCTGGAGTCGTCCACGGCCACCGCGGTGAGCTGCGGGTGAAGCCGCACCCGCTGCTGCGTGGTCACCGTCCCGGCGGTGTCCGCGTAGAACTTGTTCTCGTGCACGGTCAGCAGGGACGCGTCGACGTGGTTGACGCCGTCGGCCGCCAGCAGCCGCGCGCTCCAGTCGGCCAGCAGCCCCGCCTTGTCCTCGTCCGGCACGGAGAAGGGATCGATCTCGTACGACGAGACCCACGTCTTCTCGGCGTGCACCGGCTCCGGAGCCAGCTCGACCCGCTCGTCCGAACCCGCCGCCTTGATCACCTGGGCCGACAGCTTCGCCATCGCCACGGCCTGCGAGGCGACCTTCGCGGCCGCGTCCATCGTCAGGTCGACACCCGACGCGAACCCCCAGGTCCCGCCGTGCACGACCCGTACCGCGTACCCCAGGTCCGTCGTGTCCGACGATCCGGCCGGCTTGGCGTCGCGCAGCCGCCAGGACGCGCTGCGCACCCGCTCGAACCGGAAGTCCGCGTGGTCGGCGCCCAGCGCCCGCGCCCGCGCGAGCGCGGCGTCGGCGAGTGCGCGCAGCGGTAGCGCCGTGAAGGCTTCGTCGATGGAATGAGGCACCGAGGTCTCCCTGCTGTCGTGGCCCGTCGGGTCCGATCATGTCGCGCGGGCGGCCCCGGCGGCCACGCCTTTGCCGTCACCGGGCGCGTCTTTCGGCCGCGGACGTCCGCCTTCCGGCCGTACGGCCTCGGCTTTCTGTAGGGACCCGACAGCAGTCACCCGAACCCACTGTCGGTGCCCGATTCTCTGGGAGGCCGGACGGACCGATAGGTTTTCGAGGAAGGCGCCTGTATTGCAGGGGTTTCAGTCCGCTAACGAAAGGGTGATCCGTTGAGCCGCTCGGTTCTCGTCACCGGAGGCAACCGGGGCATCGGCCTCGCCATCGCCCGCGCATTCGCCGACGCAGGCGACAAGGTCGCGATCACGTACCGGTCCGGTGAGCCGCCGGCCGGCTTCCTGGCGGTCAAGTGCGACATCACCGACACCGAGCAGGTGGAGCAGGCCTACAAGGAGATCGAGGCCGAGCACGGCCCGGTCGAGGTCCTGATCGCCAACGCCGGCGTCACCAAGGACCAGTTGCTGATGCGCATGTCCGAGGAGGATTTCACCTCGGTCGTCGACACCAACCTCACCGGCACCTTCCGCGTCGTCAAGCGCGCCAACCGGGGCATGCTGCGCGCCAAGAAGGGCCGCGTCGTGCTGGTCTCCTCGGTCGTCGGACTGCTCGGCTCCGCGGGACAGGCGAACTACGCCGCGTCCAAGGCCGCCCTTGTCGGCTTCGCTCGGTCGCTCGCGCGCGAGCTCGGCTCGCGCAACATCACCTTCAACGTCGTCGCGCCCGGCTTCGTCGACACCGACATGACCAAGGTGCTCACCGACGAGCAGCGCGCCGGCATCGTGTCGCAGGTGCCGCTCGGCCGTTACGCGCAGCCGGAGGAGATCGCCGCGACGGTGCGGTTCCTCGCCTCGGACGACGCCTCGTACATCACTGGAGCCGTCATCCCTGTTGACGGCGGACTGGGAATGGGTCACTGATCACCATGAGCGGAATTCTTGAGGGCAAGCGCGTCCTGATCACCGGTGTGCTGATGGAGTCCTCCATCGCCTTCCACACCGCGAAGCTGGCCCAGGAGCAGGGCGCGGAGATCATCCTGACCGCGTTCCCGCGGCCCACGCTGACCGAGCGCATCGCCAGGAAGCTGCCGAAGCCCACCAAGGTCATCGAGCTGGACGTCACCAACGAGGAGCACCTCGGGCGTCTCGCCGACGTCGTCGGCGAGGAGCTGGGCGGCCTCGACGGCGTCGTGCACTCCATCGGCTTCGCGCCGCAGGACGCCCTCGGCGGCAACTTCCTGAACACGCCGTTCGAGTCGGTCGCCACGGCCATGCACGTCTCGGCGTTCTCCCTGAAGTCGCTGACGATGGCCTGCCTGCCGCTGATGCAGAACGGCGGCTCCGTCGTCGGCCTCACCTTCGACGCGCAGTACGCGTGGCCGCAGTACGACTGGATGGGCCCGGCCAAGGCCGCCCTGGAGGCCACCAGCCGCTACATGGCCCGCGACCTGGGCAAGCAGAACATCCGCTGCAACCTCATCTCCGCCGGCCCCATCGGCTCCATGGCCGCCAAGTCCATCCCGGGCTTCGGCGAGCTGGCCTCCGTGTGGGACACCCGCGCCCCGCTGGAGTGGGACCTGAAGGACCCGGAGCCGGCCGGCAAGGGCGTCGTCGCCCTCCTGAGCGACTGGTTCCCGAAGACCACGGGCGAGATCGTCCACGTGGACGGCGGTCTGCACGCCATCGGCGCGTAAGCGTTTACGCGCGGTATCGACGCCCCGTTTCCCGCACCGCGCGGGGAGCGGGGCGTCCCCCGTTCGGCCCAGTCGGCCGGGCGGCCGGGACCCCCTGACCGGCACCCTGGGAGGACGCACCGCCCGCCCCGCAGCCGTTCGGCCGAGGAGGTCCCCTTGTGCGCCTGTCCCGCCGCTTTGCTCCGGTGTTCGCCGCTGTCGCTCTGGCCCTTGCCGTCCCGCACGACGCGATGTCCATCCCGCGAGCGGAACGCGTGAACGAGGGGTCCCGGTCCGCCGCCGCGGGCCAGGGGGCACGAAAGCCCGTGCCCCAGCCGTTCGGCGCGGAGTGCCGGACCACCGTCACCGGCTCCGAGGTCGTCGCGTACTGCCACAACCCCTATGTGGGCATCGACCACGTCGCTCTGCACGTCGAATGCGCCCGCTGGTGGGACATCGACACCGACGGCGCCCCGGTCGAGGTCGGACCGGCGATGACCGTCCGGCTGACCGGCCGCTGCTGGAAGGAGATCCGCGAGGTCTGGATCACCCACGGAAAGTGACCCGCGGGCTGCTCGGGCCCGTACGACGGTGACGGGTCCCGGAGCCGGCGTCCAGCCAGGCCCGGCGCCCGCCCCCACGGTTGCCGCTCGTCGCCTACTCCGTGGCGGCCGGCGGGCCGGGCCGGCACTGGAAGGGATAGCTCGCGGCCTCCGCGGCCGCCGCCTCCGCGTCGCCCGCCCTGATCGCGTCGACGAGCAGGGCGTGGTCCATGTACGACTCCGGCGTCAGCTCCTTGCCGACGTCCACGCGCAGCCAGTCGCGCAACACCTCGCCCAGGTCCGCGTACATCGCCGTCATGACGTCGTTGTGGGAGGCGGCCACCACCGCCAGGTGGAAGGTCGCGTCGGCGGCCACGAAGGCCTCCGCGTCGCCCGACTCCCAGGCCTCCTCACGGCGTACGAGGAGCGCCTCCAACTGCTTGAGATCGCGTTCCGTGCGCCGCTCGGCGGCCAGCCTCGCGGCGCTCGACTCCAGCGTGGACCGCAGTTCGGCGATGTGCCGGGGGTCGGCGTCGGCGAAACGGCGGTGCATCACGCCCGCGAGCTCACTGGTCGCCACCACGTACGTGCCCGATCCCTGCCGGATGTCCAGCAGCCCGTTGTGGGCGAGCGCCCGGACCGCCTCGCGCACGGTGTTGCGGGCGACACCGAGCTGGTCGACGAGCTCCGGCTCGGTGGGGATGCGGGAGCCCACCGGCCACTCGCCCGACGTGATCTGGTTCCGCAGCTCGGCGATGACCTGCTCGGACAGGGCCGAACGGCGGGGATGGCTCAGCGGCATGACGGTCCTTCGTCGTACGGGCCCGGGTGTGATCGTTCGCGCGGGGCCGGAGGCTCCGGAGATTAACGCAGCGCGATTGGACACCCAATCATCCCATGATTCTATGATGGGCCTCATGGCCCCCGAGGAAACCCGCACACCGACGCGTCCCCCCGCGATACACCGCCCCGCCCGGAGCACGGCACCCGCGACGCCCGACCCGCGCGCCTGGACGACACGGCTCGTGGTCGCCGGCATCGTCCTCGCCGCCCTCAACCTGCGCCCGGCCATCACCAGCCTCGGCGCGCTCCTCGAAGAGGTGCGCGGCGGCCTCGGCATGAGCGGCAGCGTCGCCGGACTGCTCACCTCGGTGCCGCCCCTGTGCTTCGCCCTCTTCGGCGTGACCGCACCGCGGCTCGCCCGCCGCTTCGGGGCCGCCGCCGTCGTCTGCGCGGGCATGGTCGCCATCACCGTGGGCCTGGCCGTACGGCCGTACATCGGGGGAACGGCCGGCTTCCTGGCCGCCAGCGCCCTCGCGCTCATGGGCATCGCGGTCAGCAACGTCCTCATGCCGGTGATCGTCAAGCGCTGGTTCCCCGACAAGGTCGGCTCCATGACGGGCCTGTACTCGATGGCGCTGGCCCTCGGCACATCCGCCGCCGCGGCGGCGACCGTGCCCATGACCGACGCCCTCGGGGGCGACTGGCACTCCGGCCTCGTGGTGTGGGCGGCTCTCGCGGCGGCGGCGGTCCTGCCGTGGCTCCTGCTGGTACGAGCCCGGGCGGCGGCCCCCGGCACGGATGACGCCCCCGGCACGGATGACCGCGCACAGGCGGCCCCTGCCACAGCCACCCCCACCGGTATCGCCCGGGCGAAGACTTCACGCACCGGCGTCGCGAAGTCCTCCGCCACCCCCACGGCCCGCCCCGAGCCCGGCGGGCTGCGCATCACCCGCAGTCGTACCGCCTGGGCCCTGGCCGTCTTCTTCGGTCTCCAGGCCACGGCCGCCTACATCACGATGGGCTGGATGGCGCAGATCTTCCGCGACGCGGGCGTCGCCGCGAGCACCGCGGGGCTGCTGCTCGCCGTCACGATGGTGATGGGCGTGCCGCTGGCCTTCGTCATCCCGCGCCTCGCCACCCGCCTGCCCCGGCAGGGCCCCATCGTCGTCGCCCTGGGCCTGTGCGGACTCGCCGGATACGCGGGCCTCTATCTGGCTCCGGCGGCGGGCGCCTGGGCCTGGGCCCTGCTGCTCGGCATCTCCAACTGCGCCTTCCCGCTGGCCCTGACCATGGTCGGCATGCGCGCCAGGACCGGCGCCGGTGTCGCGCAACTGTCGGCGTTCGCCCAGAGCACCGGATACCTGATCTCGATCCCGGGCCCGCTGCTCGTGGGCGTGCTCTACCAGCACAGCGGCGGCTGGGGCCTGCCGATCGCGCTGATGGCCGGGCTGATGATCCCGCAGATCGGGGTCGGCATCCTGGCGGGCCGCGACCGCACGGTGGAGGACGAGGCCGCAGGCTGATCCCGGCTCCCGGCTCCCGGCTCCCGGCCCCGGCTCCCGGCCCCGGCTCCCGGCCCCGGCTCCCGGCCCCGGCTCCCGGAACCGGGCCCCGGCGACGGCGCGGGGGACCGGGGGTGCGAGACTTGCCGCATGCCTGTGCTCGACCCGAACCCCCAGAACGGCCAGAAGAAGCTGCTGCTCGTGCTCGGCGCGATGCTGGCCATCACGGTGATCATCGGCATCATCGCGTCCATCGCCTCCCCGTGACCGGCGGCCCGGTACGGATGGCAGCCGCACCACTTCCGTAACCGCCGTAGGCCCCTCGGGCCCGCCAGTACGACGTTCCTCGTGAGCCCCGTACGCCCCTCGGCCCCGCCCCGTCGGCGCCGTCGGCCACCCCCCGGCCCCGGTGGTGGGGATAACCCCCCATCCCCTAGGGGGCGAGTGTCAGGGTCAAGTGGGTGGATCACCGGATGGGCCGCGAGCGCCGCGCTCCGTACCTTCGAATCGTGACCGCGAACCGCGGCCAGGGACCACTCGAAGACTCACGGAGGCGGCATGTCGGCCCCTACGCACACCCGGCCCCACCCGGCGACCACGGGCCGCGTCGACATCCGGCTGCCCTGGTGGGCCCTCGCCCTGCCGACGCTCTCCTTCGTCGTCCTGCTGCTCATGATCCTGAACCCGGCGGACGCGCACGCCGCGACCGGCGACCCGGCGATCGCCCACCTGTTCGAGCGCGTCCAGCAGGCGGTCCTGCACAACGCCTCCTGAGCGGCGCACCCCGGGCCCGTCGCCGCACACCCGCGAGCCCCGGCCCCACCGCGCCCCGCCCCTTCACGGGGATGCCATCACCCCTGACGGGGCACGGCGTCACCCTCGCCGGGGGACCGCATCAACTCCCTGCGCCCCATGGCATGTTTCGTGCGAAGCTGGGACGCATGAGCGTCGCAGAACCCCGCAGGATCGTCCTCTTCCGGCATGCGAAAGCCGACTGGCCGCAGGTGTCCGACCATGAGCGGCCGCTCGCCGACCGGGGCCGCATGGACGCCGCCATCGCCGGACGCAAGCTGGCAGACAGCGGCATCCCCCTGGACCTGGCCCTCTGCTCCACCGCGATCCGGACCCGCGAGACATGGAAGCACGCCGTCCTGGAGCTCCCGCACCGGCCGAAAACGGTCTACGAGGAGCGGATCTACGAAGCCTCGCCCGGCGAGCTGATCGCCGTGATCAACGAGACCCCGGACGACGCCCGGAACGCGATCCTGATCGGCCACAACCCCGGCATGCACGGCCTCACCGAGGTCCTGGCGGGCCGGGCGGAGGGCGACAGCCGCGCCCGGATGAACGCCCACGGCTTCCACACCGCCGCGTTCGCGGTCCTGACCTTCGACGGCCCCTGGAAGTCCCTCGAACCCGGATCGGCGGCCCTGACCGACTACTGGGCTCCGACGGAGTGACCCCGCCCCGACAACCCACGAGGGCCCGGCACCGTCACGGTGCCGGGCCCTCGTCCGTCGCGGGACCGTCGCTCAGTGAGCCAGGTCGTCCTCGTCCATGTCGGCGGCCTCGACCTCTTCACGGGTGACGCCCAGCAGATAGAGGACCGTGTCGAGGAACGGGAAGTTCACCGCGGTGTGCGCGGCCTGCCGTACGACCGGCTTCGCGTTGAACGCGACCCCGAGACCGGCGGCGTTGAGCATGTCGAGGTCGTTGGCGCCGTCGCCGATCGCCACGGTCTGGGCCAGCGGAATCTCGGCCTCGGCGGCGAAGCGGCGCAGCAGCCGGGCCTTGCCCGCCCGGTCCACGATCTCGCCGGTGACCCGCCCGGTCAGCTTTCCGTCGACGATCTCCAGCGTGTTGGCCTGGGCGAAGTCGAGCCCGAGCCGTTCCTTCAGATCGTCGGTGACCTGGGTGAACCCGCCGGAGACGACACCGACTTGGAAGCCGAGCCGCTTCAGCGTACGGATCAGGGTGCGCGCGCCCGGCGTGAGCCGTACCTCCTCGCGCACCTTCTGCACCACCGACGCGTCCAGCCCCTCGAGGAGCGCCACGCGGGCGTGCAGGGACTGCTCGAAGTCCAGCTCACCGCGCATCGCGGCCGCCGTGACCTCGGCGACCTCGGCCTCGCAGCCGGCGTGCGCGGCGAAGAGCTCGATCACCTCGTCCTGGATGAGCGTGGAGTCCACGTCCATCACGACGAGACGCTGGGCCCGCCGGTGCAGGCCCGCGGCCACGACCGCGATGTCGACACCCAGTGCCGACGCCTCGGTCACCAGCGCGGTGCGCAGTTCCTCGGTCTCCGTACCGGACACCGCGAACTCGACCGCGGTCACCGGGTACTTGGCCAGTCGGAAGATACGGTCGATGTTGCCGCCGGTCTTCGTGATCCGCGCGGCGATGGCGGCCGTCGACTCCGCGGTGAGCGGGTGTCCGAGCACCGTGACCAGCGAACGTCCCAGGCCACGCGGACGGTTGTCGCCGAGGCCGGAGATGATCTCCGCCTGCATCTTCATCGACTCCGCCCAGCTGTGGACGGTCGACCGAAGGTCACCCTCGAGACCGGCGGGCGGCTCGGTCACGAGCGCGCACAGCACGATCCGGCCGCGGGTGACGACCTGCTCGATGTCGACGACGTCGACCGAGAAGGCGGCGAGGGTGTCGAAGAGTCCGGCGGTGATGCCCGGCCGGTCCTTGCCGAAGATCTTGACAAGAAGAGTGGGCACATCAGGGGTATGTGAAGCGCTCATGGTATTTCCCACCGTATCCGGCACCCAGTGCCTCCCGCCCGCCCGGTCCGCCTAGCGGACACGGAACACTGGGTAACACCCCGGCACCCCCCAAGTGACCAACACCCACCCCGGGCCCGCACGCCCTCTACACCCCACCCCTTCACGGCCCCACCCCAACAACCTTCTCTCGCCCCCTCCGCCCCTACCCGACCCGAACCTGAAGCTCCGCCCCAGACCCCGCTCCTCAATCGCCGGAGGGGCTGAAACTGTCCCCGCGACCGAAGGGTGGGCCGGAGGACGGCCCCAGCTTTCGCCGACCGGGGTCGGGACCCTCTGGATCTTGCTTTCGTCGGCCGGGGTCGTGACCTTCTGGATCTCGCACCCGCAGTCGGCAGTGCGCGGGAGGGGACGTGCCGGTACATCAGATGCCCGCAGGCCGGACGGATCGGAAGCTGCCCGCACCTGGAAACCCCGCTGGGATCCGTTCGGATGCGGGCGGATGTACCGGCGCGGCCCCGACCCCCCACCGGCCAGGACCGGCGACCAGCACCAGGCAGGGCCCCGGCGCACGCCGTCAGCGACGCGGACCCGGAGGCCTCCCGTCCGGCGAAGGCGGCACCGGCGGCGGGGGAGGAGGCAGCGGCGGCGGCCCGTCCGGCCTCCGCTTCGAGGACGGCCCGATCGGCCCCACCATCGTGGGCGCCCCGTACACGTCCCCCGCCCTCCGATCCTCCGGCTCCCGCAACTCCTCCGGCACCTTCAGATACGGATTGGTGTCAGGATTCGGCGCCCGATAGGACCCCCGAGGCCGATACGGCCCGGCCTCCCCACCACCGGCACCACCACCGCCACCCACCCCCTCCACCGAAGCCCCTTCGACCTCCGACACCACCCCAGGCCCAGGCCCAGGCCCAGGAACAGGCCCCCGCCCCACAGCCCCACAAACCCAGGCCAACAACGCCCCCACACCCCCAGCCCCCGCCCCCCAGAGAGCCCCGAGGATCAACGCCACCCCCAGCCGCCCCCGCAGCTCGACCCCCGCCCCGAACGCGTCGAACCCGAACACGGACAGGGACGCGTCCACCGACACCTCCGTCAGCCACGCGAGCAGCGGCAGCGCCAGCGCCGTCACGACCCCCAGCCGAACTGCGCACCGCCCGGCGAACCGCAGCGGACCGTCCCCCCGTACATCCGGGCCCCCCGGGGTCCCCCCCGCCGCCGCACCGACGGCCCGTACGAATGGCGTACGCGCAGCCGTCAGAACGCCCGCGTACAGCATCATCAGAGCGGCCGCGAGCGCCAACAGCCATACGCGCCCGTCGAGTTCGGCGAGTCGCCCGAGGGTGACGGGCCGGGACGCGTCGGCGCTGAGGAGCTTGTCGAGGGGGTCGGGCAGCAGCTTGGCGAGCTCGCCGGTGGCCTTCCCGTCCCAGGGGACGAAGAGCCCGAGGGGAATGGCGAGCCACACCCCGTTGGGCGCGCCGAGCAGCGCGGCTCCCGCGATCCGCTTCGGATGGTCGTCGCCGATCGCCGCGTACGCGGCCGCCGCCAGCCCGGCGAGGACAGCGACCAGCAGGACGGCGACGAGCGAGGAGAGGGCCGGCCGCACCACACGGTGCACGGCGTCCCAGCCGCGCGGCAACGGCGTACGCCGGGAGGCCAGCAGCGCGATGAGCAGGACCGCGGCCGCCCACGCGGCTCCGCCGAGCAGGGTCGGCGCGGTGTCGACGGAGAACCCCACGGCGGCCTTCGCCTTCACGAGGTCACCGATCTTGCCGGGCAGCAGACCGCCGAGATCCCCGAGGTCCCCGAGACCGCCGGGCAGTTTGTCGGTGATGGACCCGAGCCCGCCGCCCCCGCCACCGCCCCCACCCACGGCCTTGTCGAGCCCGAGCTTGTCACCGTCGATGGTGATGACGTCGTGCCCGGCCCAGGCGAGCCCGCCCAGGGACGCCACGAACAGGGCGACCACCGAGCCCGCCCGCGCGAGGAGTTCGGCCGGTGTGACGCCGACTCCCGCCCCGCGCAGGGAACGCAGGAAGAACCACGACAGCAGCAGCGCACCGACGAGCCCGACGCCGAGCGGCGTGATCTGGATGGCGGTGTGCGCCTGCGCGCCCTTCAGCCCGAAGGCGGAGACGTTGCCGGAGGGCGTCACCGCGCCGCCCGCTCCGAGGGCCACCATCGCGGCGGTCATCGGGCCGAGGGAGGCCGCCGCGTCCGCCCCGAGCAGATGCAGACCGAGCGCGGCGGTGCCCGCCATCCCGATCAACGCCCAGCTCACGGAGGCGATCGCGGACAGCAGCACGTCTCCCCACGGCGTCCGCCCGCCGCTCCCGCCGTGATGCGTGGTCCCCATGCTCATCGCCAGACCCCCCGATCAGCGACGCGGTGATCCCGCGTATGTCCCCCTCGTGTGGGATTACCACTCTCCGGGCCGGTTTCAACCCCGTCAACGGATACGGGCAACCCGTCCGCCACCAACGTTCACAGGGCCCGACTTTCGGTCAGGGGGCCTGAACTGAAATAGTTCCCCACGATGTTCGACATCCCTAGACTCCCTGTGATGGGGGTAACTCGGGGGACAACTCAGTGGGGCTGGAGTGCCGGAACTCGTACTGGAATTGAATGGACGGACCTGGACGCTCGACGCGTCCAGGCCTCACACCCTCGGACGTGATCCGCAGGGGGACATCGTGCTCGAGGATGCCAGGGTCTCCTGGCGCCACGCCACGATCAGCTGGAACGGCCGCAGTTGGGTCATCGACGACCACGGGAGCACCAACGGCACGTTCGTACAGGGGCAGCGGATCCACCAGTTGGAGATCGGTCCCGGCTCGGCCGTGCACCTCGGCAACGCGACCGACGGTCCGCGGCTGAGCGTGTCCGGTGCCGCGGCCCCGGTGGCGCAGCAGCCGTTCGCGGCGCAGGGCGCCGGCCCCGGCTGGGCTCAGCAGCCGACGCCGCAGGGGGCGCAGGCCCCGCAGAACGCGCAGCACTCGGGAGGCATTCCGCAGCAGCAGGGACCCGGCGGAGGCGCGGGGGCGCCGCCGGTCTACGGCGACCGCAGCCCGACGACGTTCCACCAGTTCTCGCTGGGCCGCGTGATGCGGATCGGTCGTGCGCTGGAGAACGAGCTGGTGGTCTCCGACCTCCAGGTCTCGCGCCACCACGCCGAGTTCCACGCGACGCCGGACGGCCGCTTCGAGATCCGCGACCTCGGCTCGCACAACGGCACGTACGTCAACGGTATGCCGATCGCCAAGGGCGGCTCCGCGCTGCTCGGCCCGAACGACATCGTCGGCGTCGGCCACTCGACGTTCCGGCTGGTGGGCGACCGGCTCGAGGAGTTCGTCGACACCGGTGAGGTCTCCTTCTCGGCCCGCCATCTGACGGTCACCGTCGACGGCGGCAAGCAGATCCTCAAGGACGTCTCCTTCGGCGTCCCCGAGAAGTCGCTCGTCGCGGTCATCGGCCCGTCGGGTTCGGGCAAGTCGACGCTCCTGAAGGCGCTCACGGGCTACCGCCCCGCCAACCAGGGTGACGTCCTCTACGACAACCGGAACCTGTACAAGCAGTTCGCCGAGCTGCGCCAGCGCATCGGTCTGGTCCCGCAGGACGACATCCTGCACAAGGAACTGACCGTCAAGAAGGCCCTCAAGTACGCGGCCAAGCTGCGCTTCCCCGCCGACACCACGGGCGAGGAGCGCGACGCGCGCATAGACGAGGTGCTGCGCGAGCTGAAGCTGGACATCCACAAGGAGAAGAAGGTCACCTCTCTCTCCGGTGGCCAGCGCAAGCGGGTCTCGGTGGCTCTGGAGCTGCTCACCAAGCCGTCGCTGATCTTCCTGGACGAGCCGACCTCCGGCCTCGACCCGGGCATGGACCGCGATGTCATGCAGCTCCTGCGCGGCCTCGCCGACGACGGCCGTACGGTCCTCGTCGTCACGCACTCCGTGGCGGAGCTCGCGATCTGCGACAAGCTCCTGGTGATGGCGCCCGGCGGTGCCGTCGCCTACTTCGGTCCGCCGGAGGAGGCGCTGAACTTCTTCGGCTACGAGACCTGGGCCGACGTGTTCTCCGCGTTCGAGAACTACCGCGACTACGACTGGGCGGGCCGCTGGAAGGGCTCGCAGCACTACCAGATGTACGCCGCGGACATCGACGCGGTGGCTCCGCAGTCGACGCAGATGCCGCCCGCGCAGGCGATGAAGCCGCCGAAGCCGCAGAGCTGGGGCTCCCAGCTCATGACGCTGATGCGCCGCTACGTCTCGGTGATCGCGTCGGACAAGGGCTTCCTGGCGCTGACGGTGATCCTGCCCGCGGTCCTGGGCTCGGTCAGCCTGCTCATCGACCACGGCAAGACGCTGCTGGTCAACGACAAGATCCTGCCGTCGGGCGCCCATGTGGCGAACGGCACCGCCACCACCGTGCTGCTGATCCTCGCGGTCGGCGCGTGCTTCGCGGGCGCCGCCAACTCGGTCCGTGAGCTGATCAAGGAACGGGTGATCTACGAGCGGGAGCGTGCGACGGGTCTGTCCCGCTCGGCGTACCTGATGTCGAAGGTGATCGTCCTCGGTGTGATCACGATGCTGCAGGGCGCGCTGGTGGGTGCCATCGGGTTCGGCAGCCGCGAGGTGCCGGCGGAGGGCCTGATCCTCAAGAGCCTGCCCAAGGTCGAGCTCACCCTGCCGATCATGGCGCTGGGCTTCGTGTCGATGATGTTCGGCCTGATCATCTCCTCCCTGGTGAAGACCGCGGAGAAGACGATGCCGCTGCTGGTCATGTTCGCGATCGTCCAGGTGGTCTTCACGGGCTGCCTGTTCATCCTGAACGGCACGGTGGGCGTCAACCAGTTCTCGTACCTGATGCCGGCCCGCTGGGCGGTCGCCGCGTCCGGGGCCACGCTGGACCTGAACAACATCTTCCCGAACCAGGACGACCCGACGAGCACGGACCCGCTGTGGGACCACACCGCCGGAGCCTGGACCGTGGACATGATCGCGCTGATCGTCCTCGGTGTCGCCTGCGGCTTCTTCGTGGCCCGCTTCCTGCGCCGCCACGAGCCCGAGGTCATGCGCAAGTAGACGCCCGGGAACGACGCGAGGGCGGCACCCCCGACCGGGGTGCCGCCCTTCGGCGTCTGTGTGGGAGCTCCGCGCTGAGCCCCTCAGTACGCGCTGTTCACGTTGTCCATGGAACCGTACTTGTCGGCGGCGTAGTTGCAGGCGGCGGTGATGTTGGCGACCGGGTCGTAGATGTTCCACGAGGTGCCGGCCACGTGGTACGCCTTGAACGTCGGCGGGATGACCTGGAGCAGGCCCTTCGACGGGATGCCGTTGATGGCGTTGATGTCCCAGTCGTTGATGGCCATCGGGTTGCCCGAGGACTCACGCATGATGTTCTTGTGCAGACCGTGGTAGGAGCCGGGGATGCCCTTCGACTTCATGATGTCGAGGGACTCGCGGATCCAGCCGTCGAGGTTGTTGGCGTACGTCTTCGCGGCGACCGGCTGCATCTTGATCCGCTGCGTGGAGCGGCTCGCGGCGGCGGCCTTGGCACGGTCGGCGGCGGCCTTCTTCGCGGCTGCCTTCTTCGCGGCGGCCTCGGCGGCCGCCTTCTTCTTCGCTGCGGCCGCCGCGGCGGCCTTCTTCTTCGCCGCGACCGCGGAGTCCGCCGCCTTGTGCTTGGCCTCGATCGTCTTGGCCTTCAGATCGGCGGCGCTCGTGCCGGCCACGCCGGACTCGACGCCCTGGATCTGCTTTCCGCTGTAGGCGACGGGCGCCGTGGAGGCGGCGGCGTCGTCCGTGGTGGTGTGCGAGCCGCCGGGCGCCAGGGAGAACGCGAGGGTGGCGGCACCGAGGGTGGCCACACCGGCGACGGAGTACTTGTGGAGCTTCGTCAGCTTCGGACTACGACCACGAGCGGCAATGTTCTTGAGCATGACTGATAGACCTCTTCGAATAGCGCGGAGGTCGCTCGGCGTCCCGGTCGGGGACTGTGTTTCCGGAACAAACGCCCCGGGGGAGAACCCGAGGCGCTGAGCGACATGAGCAATTCTTAGCGGTCGCAAAATGCCCTGGCAAAGGTGTGACCTACGAAGCCGGGTAGTGGACGCAGATGGGGCAAATCGGGGCAGACTGGCACGTCTTCCCTGGTCACCTTGTCCCTTTTATCTCCTATGCACCTTCGTACGTGACCTGGACCCTATGCGCGGGCTCACAGAGGTCCTCGATCATTCTGACGTGGAGTTGCGGGCGCAATGCTCAGAGTGAGGGCTGTTCCCGGGGAGGATGAGGTGCACGTCCCCGAACTCGTGCCAGAGGTAGCGCCCCCGCAGCGCCTCGGCGTAGGCACGGTCGATCGCCGCCCCTCCCGCGATCGCCTCCAGCATCAGCAGGTGCGAGGCCTCCGGCTCGTGCAGCCCGGTCAGCAGCCCGTCCACGGCCCGCACCCCCCGCTCCGGAGTCACCACGAGACCGGTCCACCCCTTCGCCGCCCGCACCAGCCCGTCCTCACCGGTCGCGGACTCCACGGCCCGCACCGCCGTCGTACCGACCGCGACGATCCGGCCCCCACCGGCCCGCGCGGCGTTGATCAGCCGGGCCGACACCGCCGGGACCTCGTACCGCTCCGGATACGGCGGCTCGTGCGACTCCGCCGAGGCGACCCCCGTGTGCAGGGTGACCGGCGCGAACTGCACCCCCCGGCTCACCAGCTCCGCCACCAGACGCGAGGTGAAGGGACGCGCCGCGCTCGGCATCTCGGCGCTCCCCGCCCCGTCGTCCGACGGCAGCGCGAAGACCGTCTGGTACACGGACAACGGCTGGTCCCGGTCCGTGTAGGAGTAGCGGATGGGCCGCCCGTACCGCCGCAGCAGCGCCGGCACGTCCACGTCCGGCACCCGACCCCACCACAGCCGCCGCCCCCGCGCGGTCAGCGGCTCCTCCAGCACGAGACGCACGTCCCCGGGCAGGCACACCACTGTTCCCGCGGGGCCGCCCGCCCGCGCGCGCGTAGTGCCGCGGCCGTCCGGATCCCGCAGCTCGACCGCCCACCGCCCGTCGTCACCGCGCGTGGAGAAGTGCACCACCACGCGCGCGTGCCCGATCCGCCCGTCCACGGCCGCCGCCAGGGTGGCCGAGGTGTTGACGATCAGCAGATCCCCCGCCTTCAGCAACCGGGGCAGCTCCACGAACGCGTGATGCGACACCTCGGTACCGTGCGACACCAGCAGCCGTACGGAATCCCGGTCCCGGCCGGGACCGCGCTGCTCCGCGGGCACCCGCGCCGACAACTCCTCCGGAACGCTTCCCCACTCCCGGCCGCGCCCGGCCCGGGAGAGCCCCGTCACCGTCGTCACCGCTCCTCCAGCAGATCCGAAGCCGTGTAGCGCCCACTGGCCGGCCGCTCGTCGAGCAGCCGCAGGAAGGCCGGGACCACACGCTCCGGCGCCGGCCGCGGATCGTCGTCGTCCGGTACGGCCGCCGTATAGAGGTCCGTGGCCATGTCCCCCGGATCCACCGCCCACACCCGCAGACCGGGCTCCTCCTCGCCGAGCACCGCCGAGAGCTGGTCCAGCGCGGCCTTCGAGGCCCCGTAACCGCCCCACGTCCCGTACGCCTGCACCGCCGCGTCCGAGCTGACACCCACGACCGCGCCCGCCCCCGCCGCCCGCAACAGCGGCAGCGCCTCCTGGACCAGGCCCAGCGCGGCGACCACATTGACCTCCAGGGCCCGCCGCAGCCCCTGCGGATCCAGCTCCTCCAGCCGCACCAGCGGCTCCGCGCCCAGCGCGCTCGCGTTGTTCACCAGCAGATCGACCCCGCCCAGCTTCCGGGCGGCCGCCACCAGCTCCGCACGGTGCCCTGCGTCCGTCACGTCCCCGGGCAGCGCCTCCACCCGCGTCCCGTACACGGAGAGCGCCCGCGCGGTCTCCTCCAGCACCCCCGCCGTCCTGGCGTCGAGCACCAGATCCCAGCCGCGCCCGGCCAGAGCCGCGCCGAGCGCCCTCCCCAGTCCCTTCGAGGCCCCTGTGATGATCGCTACCGGCATGACAACCGTCCCCTCGCTCGGACCGCCTTCCCGGCGGCTGCCCTCACCGTAGGAACGCCGCCCGCCCGGGCGCCTCGTGCGCGGGCCGCAATGATCAGGGGCCCTTCGTCCTAGGCCCAATGGCCCGGTGGACCAGGCCGGCGGCCGATACGCGCTGTCACATCCCGCCGGTAGTTTGGGGTCATGAGTCACGGACCCCGGTCGGGCCTGTACGCGGTGAGCTCCGCGCTGCTGGCCATGAGCAGGCATCTCGAAGTGCGCGACGTCCTCAAGACGATCGTCGCGTCGGCCCGCGTACTGCTCGACGCGCAGTACGCGGCCCTGGGCGTGCCCGACGACCACGGCGGCTTCGCCCAGTTCGTCGTCGACGGGGTCAGCGACGCGCAGTGGAAGGCCATCGGACCGCTCCCGCGCCAGCACGGCATCCTCGCCGCGATGCTCCGCGAGGCCCGCCCCGAACGCCTGGCCGACGTGCGCAAGGACCCCCGCTTCGAGGGCTGGCCCGCGGCCCACCCCGACATGTCCGACTTCCTGGGCCTGCCCATCCGGGACGGCGACGAGATCATCGGCGCGCTCTTCCTGGCGAACAAGATGCGGCCCGAAGGGGCACCGCCGTGCCCCGAGCCGGACGGCCGCTGCGGCTTCACCGAGGACGACGAGGAACTCCTCACCATCCTCGCCCAGCACGCGGCGATCGCCCTGACCAACGCCCGGCTCTACGAACGCAGCCGCGAACTCACCATCGCCGAGGAGCGCTCCCGGCTCGCGCACGAACTGCACGACGCCGTCAGCCAGAAGCTGTTCTCCCTGCGCCTGACCGCGCAGGCCGCCGCCACCCTCGTCGACCGCGACCCCTCCCGCGCCAAGGGCGAACTCCAGCACGTGGCCGCGCTCGCCGCGGAGGCCACCGAGGAACTGCGCGCCGCCGTCGTCGAGTTGCGCCCCGCGGCCCTGGACGAGGACGGACTCGTCGCCACCCTGCGCACCCAGATCCAGGTCCTCGACCGCGCCCACTCCGCGCACGTGACCTTCTCCAGCCACGGTGTACGAGCACTGCCGGCCTCCCAGGAGGAGGCCGTGCTCAGGGTCTCCCAGGAGGCCCTGCACAACGCGCTGCGGCACTCAGGCGCCGCCCGCGTCGACGTCACCCTGGACCGGCGCGGCCCCGGCGCCGTCCTGCACGTCCGCGACGACGGCGGCGGCTTCGACCCCACCGCGATACGCAGCGCCGGCCGCCATCTCGGCCTGGTGTCCATGCGGGACCGGGCGAGCGGGGTCGGCGGCACACTCACCGTGGAATCGGCGCCCGGGAAGGGCACCGTGATCGAGATGGAGGTTCCTGGTGGCTGACGCAATCAAGGTGCTGCTCGTCGACGACCATCAGGTCGTCCGCCGGGGGCTGCGCACCTTCCTCGAGGTGCAGGACGACATCGAGGTCGTCGGAGAGGCCTCCGACGGAGCCGAAGGCGTCGCCCGCGCCGAGGAGTTGAAACCGGACGTCGTCCTCATGGACGTCAAGATGCCGGAGATGGACGGCGTCGACGCGCTGCGCAAGCTCCGCGAACTCGCCAACCCCGCGCGGGTGCTGATCGTCACCAGCTTCACCGAGCAGCGCACGGTGGTGCCGGCCCTGCGCGCGGGTGCCGCCGGGTACGTGTACAAGGACGTCGATCCCGACGCCCTGGCCGGAGCCATCCGCTCGGTCCACGCGGGGCACGTCGTCCTGCAACCCGAGGTCGCGAACGCCCTGTTGTCCCAGGAAGAGGTCAACTCGGGCCAGGGGAGGGGTGTTTCGCTCACCGAACGGGAGCGGGAGGTGCTCGGCCTGATCGCGGACGGCCGCTCCAACCGGGAGATCGCCCGCGCCCTCGTCCTCTCCGAGAAGACGGTGAAGACCCACGTCTCGAACATCCTGATGAAGCTCGACGTCGCCGACCGCACCCAGGCCGCGCTCTGGGCCGTACGGCACGGGATCACGGACTGACCGTCAACTCGGAGGGTGCCGCTCCGGGATGAGATTCATACCGTCGGGTGTATGTCACCCGGATGGCGCATCCTCCGTGGAACCCGGCCGTTCTCCAGTGCGCCGCGGCGGTCCGCCGCGGTGTTCGCGAGGAGGGGTTTCGCAAGTGAAGAACCTGAAGAAGTTCACGGCTGTCGCGATGGTGGCCGGCGGTCTGGTCGCCGCCGGCGCGGGCATGGCCTCGGCGGCGGACGGCGCTTCGGCGTCCGGCAAGGCCGTGGGCTCCCCGGGTGTGGTCTCCGGCAACCTCGTCCAGGCCCCGGTCGACGTACCGGTGAACGTGGTCGGCAACAGCGTGAACGTCATCGGCGCCCTGAACCCGGCCTTCGGCAACCTCGGCCTCAACCGCTGACGTTCCCCGTCGTGGCGACCGTGTCCACCGGCCTTCCAGGGACCCCTGGAGGGCCGGTCGGCTTGTCGGCTCATCCGCGGACTGAACCGGACGGGGCATTCGGTACGGCCTGCCCGTGCCGTCCCCGACCCGGCGGCGTTTCTCAGCGTACGACCCGCGGCAGGGTCGGATCCGTGAACGCAGGAGGAACAGTTTTCATGAACATCGCCAAGAAGGCCGCCCTGGCCGTGACCGTCGCCGGTATCGCCGCGGGCGCCGGTGCGGGTGCCGCTGTCGCCGACTCGGGTGCCGAGGGTGCGGCCGCGAACTCGCCGGGCGCCGTCTCGGGCAACGTCGGCCAGGTCCCCGTCCACGTCCCCGTCAACCTCGTGGGCAACACCGCCAACCTCGTCGGCCTCCTGAACCCGACGTTCGGCAACACGGGCGTCAACGGCTGAGCCACCCCGCAGTGAAGGGCCCCACGAACGGAAACGTTTCGCGGGGCCCTTCCGCATACGCCCCCGGCGCAGCCCGCCCACTACAACGCACCCAAGGCCGGAGGGCCCGAGCACAACCTTCCTTCGCCCCCTCCGCCCCTACCCGTCCCACCCCGGGGCTCCGCCCCGGACCCCGCTCCTCAAACGCCGGAGGGGCTGAATTCTCCCCTGCGCCCGCAGACGGGATCCGGCGTGAGGGGACGTGGCGGTACATCAATGGCCGTCGCCACTAACGGTCACGTCTCCGCCCAACAGCGACGGGCTGATGCACCGGCGCGGCCCCGACCCACCCACCGGACCCGAACCCGACCCACCCACCGGACCCGAACCGCTCCGAGCTCAGCGCGAGCCCCGCTCCCGCTCCTCCACGAACGCGTTGTACGCGGCCACCTGAGCCCGCCGAGCCGTCCGCTCCACCGGCCGCAGCGCCTCCGCCCGCGCCCCCATCTCCGACGCGCTCACCGCGCCCCCGTGCCCGCTCTCGGACGCCACCGAGATCAGCATCCCGACCCGCTGGGCAAGCTCCAGCACCCGGACGGCGCGCGGCGGATACCCGGGCGCCAGCACCTCGCGCCCCCGCTCCGCCCGAGCCCGGTACGCGTCGATCGCCGCCGCCGCGACCGGCCCCGACCCGGCCACGTCCAGCCGCGCCAGCACCTCCGTCGCGTCACGGAGCGCCTCCGCCAGCTCCCGCTCGGCCTCCCCGAGCGAGGGCACATCGGCGGGCGGCGCCTCACGCACGGCCAGACAGTGCCAGACGACCTCGACATGGACATCGCCCGCGGGCCCGGCCTCGTACACCTCGGGCACGAGCCCCAGCGCCGCACCGTGGCAGACCACGGCCTCCTCGGCGTCGAGGGCGCGCGCGTTGAACTCGGGCGGCCCGCTGAGCCCCAGCGGATGCCCCGGCGCGGGCAGCGCGACCCGCAGCCCGGTCACCCCGAGTCTGCGCAGCCGGCCGAGAGCGAGCGTGAGCCCGACGGGCCCCGACTCGCCGGGCAACCCCTCGACGCGGTGCACCGCGTCGTCACCGACGACGGCGAGCACGGCGTCGTCCGGCGAAACAAGTCCGGCCAATAGGGCATTTCCCCATGCGGCCAGCCGTCCTGAGCGTGGTTCGGAGAGCATGCTCCCACCCTAAGGACCGGCCGATGGGTCGGTGCGGCCGACCGGTGGCGTAGGTTTTCCCTGGGGGCTTCGTCCACAGACGCAAGCGACGGCCGAGACTGCAATGGGAGACAACGCGCTCATGAGCGATGTACTGGAACTGGTGGACGTATCCGTGGTCCGCGAGGGCCGGGCTCTGGTGGACCAGGTCTCCTGGTCGGTCAAGGAGGGGGAGCGCTGGGTCATCCTCGGCCCCAACGGCGCCGGGAAGACAACCCTCCTGAACGTCGCCTCCAGCTACCTCTTCCCCAGTGCGGGCACCGCCACGATCCTCGGTGAGACCCTCGGCAAGGTCGACGTCTTCGAGCTGCGCCCGCGCATCGGCATCGCCGGCATCGCGATGGCGGAGAAGCTCCCCAAGCGCCAGACGGTCCTCCAGACGGTCCTCACCGCCGCGTACGGCATGACCGCCGGCTGGCACGAGGACTACGAGGACATCGACGAGCAGCGCGCCCGCGCCTTCCTCGACCGCCTCGGCATGAGCGACTACCTGGAGCGCAGGTTCGGCACCCTCTCCGAGGGCGAGCGCAAGCGCACCCTGATCGCCCGCGCCCTGATGACCGACCCCGAGCTGCTGCTCCTCGACGAGCCCGCCGCCGGCCTCGACCTCGGCGGACGCGAGGACCTCGTGCGCCGCCTCGGCCGGCTGGCTCGCGACCCGATCGCGCCCTCCATGATCATGGTCACGCACCACGTCGAGGAGATCGCCCCCGGCTTCACCCACGTCCTGATGATCCGCCAGGGCAAGGTGCTCGCCGCCGGACCGCTGGAACTCGAACTCACCTCGCGCAACCTCTCCCTGTGCTTCGGCCTCCCCCTCGTCGTCGAGCAGGTCGGCGAGCGCTGGACCGCGCAGGGCCTGCCGATGGGCTGAACCGCCCCGCCCGCGCACCCGCGCACCCCTCAACCGGCGTACCCGACGTGATCGTGCGCTCTGTCCGCCGGGGGGCCGCGGTCCTACCATGACCATGTGGACGACATCAACGCATGGGTGTGGTGGCTGATCGGTGCGGCCGGACTCGGCATCCCGCTCGTGGTGACCGCGATGCCGGAGTTCGGCATGCTCTCCGTCGGTGCCGTGGCCGGCGCGGTCGCCGCCGGCCTCGGCGGCGGTGTCGTCGTCCAGACACTCGTGTTCGTCGTCGTGTCGGTCGCGCTCATCGCCGTCGTACGCCCCATCGCGACCCGGCACCGCGCCCAGCGCCCCGAACTCGCCACCGGGATCGAGGCGTTGAAGGGCAAACAGGCCATCGTCCTGGAGCGCGTGGACGGTTCGGGCGCCGGCCGTGTCAAGCTCGGCGGAGAGATCTGGTCCGCACGTGCCCTCGACGGCGCCCAGGCCTACGAGGTGGGCCAGGAAGTCGATGTCGTGGACATCGACGGAGCCACGGCGATCGTGATGTGACCTCGTACAACGCAAGTGAACCGAACGCCCCACGTGGCAGACGACGTTCTGTCAGACTCGTCCAGCAAGATCTTCAACACCCATAAGATCTTTCGCAATTGCCGAGTGGAGAAGGGTACGGGGAGCATCGATGGAACCGATCATCATCGTCCTGATCATTCTGGTGGTGTTGGTCTTCATCGCCCTGATCAAGACCATCCAGGTCATCCCGCAGGCCAGCGCGGCCATCGTCGAACGGTTCGGCCGCTACACGCGCACCCTGAACGCCGGACTCAACATCGTCGTCCCGTTCATAGACTCGATCCGCAACCGCATCGACCTGCGTGAACAGGTCGTGCCGTTCCCGCCGCAGCCGGTGATCACCCAGGACAACCTGGTCGTCAACATCGACACCGTCATCTACTACCAGGTCACCGACGCACGGGCCGCGACGTACGAGGTCGCCAGCTACATCCAGGCGATCGAGCAGCTCACCGTCACCACGCTGCGCAACATCATCGGCGGCATGGACCTGGAGCGGACCCTCACCTCCCGCGAGGAGATCAACGCGGCCCTGCGCGGAGTCCTCGACGAGGCCACCGGCAAGTGGGGCATCCGCGTCAACCGCGTCGAGCTGAAGGCGATCGAACCGCCCACCTCCATCCAGGACTCGATGGAGAAGCAGATGCGCGCCGACCGTGACAAGCGCGCCGCGATCCTCACCGCGGAGGGCATCCGCCAGTCCCAGATCCTCACCGCGGAAGGTGAGAAGCAGTCCGCGATCCTGCGCGCCGAAGGTGAGGCCAAGGCGGCCGCGCTGCGCGCGGAGGGCGAGGCCCAGGCCGTCCGTACGGTCTTCGAGGCCATCCACGCCGGGGACCCGGACCAGAAGCTCCTCTCCTACCAGTACCTCCAGATGCTCCCGAAGATCGCCGAGGGCGACGCCAACAAGCTCTGGATCGTGCCCAGCGAGATCGGCGACGCCCTCAAGGGCCTCAGCGGGGCCATGGGCAACTTCGGTGGCCTGGGCGGCGGTTCGGGCAACGGAGGGTCCTCGGGCGGCTCCGGCGGCGGCTCGGAGCGCCGCGAGAAGCCGTCCATCACGGACTGACACCCACGACCGTACGACCATGGGGCCCCCTCCCTCGGGAAGGGGCCCCATCGTCATGTCGTACGGGCTACGCGGCCCGATGTCGTACGGGCTACGCGGCCGGCTGGGCCAGCCACTCCGGCAGCGCGTCGAAGTCGTCCTGACCGAGCGCCAGCAGCATGGCGTCCGCGGGCGTCGGCTCGAACGGCTGCCGCAGCAACGGCATCTGCGCCTGCTCCGGCGTACGGTCGGCCTTGCGGTGATTGTCCTCGGCGCAGGAGGCCACGGTGTTCAGCCAGGAGTCCTGACCACCCTGCGCCCGCGGTACCACGTGGTCCACGGTCGTGGCCCGGCGACCGCAGTAGGCGCACCGGTGCCGGTCACGGACCAGCACACCCCGCCTCGACCACGGAGCTTGTCTTCGGAACGGCACCCGGACGTAACGGCAGAGCCGGATCACCCGGGGCACGGGTATGTCCAGCGCGGCACCGCGCATGCGCAGTTCGGGGTGGGCCTGCTCGACGACGGCCTTGTCCGTCAGCACGAGAACGACGGCTCGGTTCAGCGTCACCGTCGACAGTGGCTCAAAGCTCGCGTTCAGTACCAGCGTGTCCCGCATCCAGCCCACCTCCTATTGCGCACCCGCCCACCTGCGGCGGGCTGGGATCAACTCTGGCCGGGCACGCCGAGATGGACAACGCAATAAAAAATGCCCGCCTCTGATCACTTCCATGACCAGAGGCGGGCAAACGTTCGGTGAACGTCAGTCTGCGGCGGGATTGGCGTACTCGCCGATCAACTGGGCGCGCGCCAGCGTGTGGAACCGCAGATTGAAGCCCACCACGGCGGGCGACACGTCCGCGTCGGGACCGAGCTTCTCCTGGTCCACGGCGTACACCGTGAACACGTACCGGTGCGCGGGATCCCCGGCCGGCGGCGCGGCACCACCGAAGTCACGCGACCCGTAGTCGTTGCGCACCTGGACGGCACCGTCGGGAAGACCCTCGAACTTGCCGCTGCCCGCGCCCGTCGGCAACTCCGTCACCGAGACCGGGATGTCGAACAGCACCCAGTGCCAGAACCCGCTCCCCGTCGGGGCGTCGGGATCGAAGCACGTCACGGCGAAGCTCTTCGTCTCCGGCGGGAAGCCTTCCCAGCTCAGTTGCGGCGAGGTGTTCCCGGCCGCGTAGACCTGCGCGTCCTTCAGCACCGCGCCCGGCTCGACGTCCTCGCTGGTGAGCGTGAACGCCGGCACCGGCGGATGGAAGTCGTGCGGAAGCGGCGGCCTCTTGAGCTCGGTCACGTCAGTACCTCCTGAACGGCGGAATCCGTGCCTCGAGCCTAGAACCAGCTCCGCTTGCTGCCGACCTCCGACAGCCACTGGTTCAGGTATCCGGCCCAGTCGGTGCCGTGGAAGTCGTGCAGACCGACCTGGAAGGAGCGGAAGGAGTCGCTGCCCTCGCTGAAGAGGCCCGGCTTCTTGTCCATCTCCAGGACGACGTCCATCGCGCGGTCGTCCGCGACGAAGCTCAGCTCGACCTGGTTCAGGCCGCGGTACTGCGACGGCGGGTAGAACTCGATCTCCTGGTAGAACGGCAGCCGCTGACGCGTGTTGCGGATGTGGCCCTTCTCCATGTCCGCGTTCTTGAAGCGGAAGCCGAGCTGGATGAAGGCGTCGAGAATCGCCTTCTGCGCCGGCAGCGGGTGCACGTTGACCGGGTCCAGATCGCCCGGGTCGATGGCACGGGCGATCTGCAGCTCGGTGGTGACACCGATGTTCATCCCGCGCAGGCTCTGCCCGTCGATCATCGTGATCGGCGTCTCCCACGGGATCTCCAGGCCGAACGGAACCGTGTGCACGGCTCCGGCCTGGAGCTGGAAGGCCCCGCCGAGCCGCAGCTTCGTGAACTCGATGTTCTGCTTGTACTCCTGGTCGTCGTGGCCCTCGACCTCGACCTTGGCCTGAAGGCCGACCGACAGACCCTCGATCGCCTGATCGACCGACCCGCCCTGGATCCGCACCTCGCCCTGGACGACGCCGCCCGGAACGGTGTTGGCCTCGGTCAGCACCGTCTCGACCGAAGCCCCACCGGCCCCCAGGCTCGCAAGCAGCCGCTTGAACCCCATGTCGTCACTTCCTCCCCAGGCAATGCCTGTTCGTCCTCTGCCTGTCTGGATCCTTTGATCCCTACAAACGCGATCCGGCCCCGACCGGTTCCGCGCCCTCACCCTTACAAGGGAGAGGACCGCTGACCACCCCGCCGACACGCATCCGTCCGGACTCCGCCGAACGGCTCCGGACCCCACCACACCGGTGAGGGTGGAGGGACTACGCTCGTACGCCATGATCGCGGCCCCTGACCGTACGCCCCTGACGCGCGACTTCTTCGACCGGCCTGTCCTGGACGTCGCCCCCGACCTGCTCGGACGCCTCCTGGTACGGGCCACCCCGGACGGCCCGATCGAGCTGCGCCTCACGGAGGTCGAGGCCTACGACGGCCCGAACGACCCCGGCTCGCACGCCTACCGCGGCCGCACGGCCCGCAACGGCGTGATGTTCGGCCCGCCCGGTCATGTGTACGTCTACTTCACCTACGGCATGTGGCACTGCATGAATCTGGTGTGCGGCCCGGTGGGCAGACCCAGCGGAGTGCTGCTCCGGGCCGGCGAGGTCACCGAGGGCGCCGATCTCGCCCGCAAACGTCGACTCTCGGCCCGATACGACAAGGAACTGGCCAAAGGGCCGGCCCGCCTGGCGACGGCTCTCGGGGTGGACCGGTCGCTCGACGGAGCGGACGCCTGCGGTCCCGAGGGTTCGCCCCTGACGCTGCTGACGGGGATGCCCGTCCCTTCCGACCAGGTACGCAACGGTCCACGCACCGGAGTCTCCGGCGACGGGGGCGTCCACCCATGGCGTTTCTGGATCGCCGACGACCCCACGGTGAGTCCTTATAGAGCGCATGCGCCCCGCCGCCGCTCAACTTGACGCGCCTCTTGGGGATCCGTAATGTAGCCCGAGCCGCTTGAACCGGTTACGGCGTTCAGCCAGCAGCCGAGAGCGGCCAACCCACTACCTACGACTTCCCCGCAGCGGGGGCTTATTCGGCGTGCCTGCACGTCTGAATTCGAACCCGCGGAACTCGATTATGAGTCGCCGAGGGAATCCGCTAACGTAGTGAATGTCGAAAGGCCGCGAAACGCGAAAGCGCTGAAAGGCCGGCAGACAAACCCGCTGACTGGGAGTCGGACCCGAAAGAGTCTGATAGAGTCGGAAACGCAAGACCGAAGGGAAGCGCCCGGAGGAAAGCCCGAGAGGGTGAGTACAAAGGAAGCGTCCGTTCCTTGAGAACTCAACAGCGTGCCAAAAATCAACGCCAGATATGTTGATACCCCGTCTCCGGCCGATCGGTCGGGGCGAGGTTCCTTTGAAAAAGTCCTGCCGGGCATTGTTCCGGCAGGCGCACAGCGAGGACGCTGTGAACCGAGGGATTATTCCTCCCTCTGGTTCCGCTCTCGTGGTGTCGACCGGATTACCGGTAAACATTCACGGAGAGTTTGATCCTGGCTCAGGACGAACGCTGGCGGCGTGCTTAACACATGCAAGTCGAACGATGAACCACTTCGGTGGGGATTAGTGGCGAACGGGTGAGTAACACGTGGGCAATCTGCCCTTCACTCTGGGACAAGCCCTGGAAACGGGGTCTAATACCGGATAACACTCCTACAGGCATCTGTGGGGGTTAAAAGCTCCGGCGGTGAAGGATGAGCCCGCGGCCTATCAGCTTGTTGGTGAGGTAGTGGCTCACCAAGGCGACGACGGGTAGCCGG
>NZ_JBVHTL010000001.1:1325671-1987966 GCF_055565895.1 Streptomyces sp. NPDC028298 | reverse complement strand
GGTTGATAGGCCAGATCTGGAAGCCCGGTAACGGGTGGAGGTGACTGGTACTAATAGGCCGAGGGCTTGTCCTCAGTTGCTCGCGTCCACTGTGTTGGTTCTGAAACCACGAACAACCGTCGTAGCCGTTTGGCCACGGCTCCGGTTGACAGTTTCATAGTGTTTCGGTGGTCATAGCGTGAGGGAAACGCCCGGTTACATTCCGAACCCGGAAGCTAAGCCTCACAGCGCCGATGGTACTGCAGGGGGGACCCTGTGGGAGAGTAGGACGCCGCCGAACTAAATTTAGAGAGCTGGTCCCCGAACTTCGGTTCGGGGACCAGCTCTTTTTTGTTTGACGTCACTTGAAGTTCACGTTACGCGACCAATATCCCCATCATGAGTACTGCTGCCATGCTCACCGCCGCGGGCGTCGGTGCCGGTGACGAGGTCGTCGTCCCGGCCTTCGGGAACGTGGAGGTCGCCGACGCCGTCATCCAGGCCGGCGCCACCGTCGTCTTCGCCGACATAGACCCGGTGACGTACTGCCTCGCCCCCGACGCGGTGGAGGCCGTCATAACCCCGCGGACGGCGGCGCTCGTCGTCGTGCACCGCTTCGGGCGGACCGCCGACCTGACGCGGCTGCGGGAGCTGGGGCAGCGGCACGAGGTGCTGGTGCTGGAACAGGGCGAGTCCGAGGCGCCGTACGACGAGATCGCGCAGCGCAGGGAGCGGGCCGCCTACCTCGACGGCCGGCTGAGGGGCGTCCGCACGCCGGTCAGCGGTGACGGACACACCTACCAGCAGTACGTGGTGCGGGTCCCCGGCAACGGACGTCCGGACCGTGACGCCTTCGCAGCGGCCGTACGGGCCAGGGGAGTCGAGTGCCGCGTGCCGGTCAAGACACCGGTGCACCGCCTCCCCGGGTTCCGCAGGGACGTACACCTCCCCGAGACCGAGCGGGCCGCCGACGAGACCCTCTCGCTGCCTGTGGACGGGACGTTGACGAAGCGGGAGATGCAGCGGATCGTCTCCGCGTGCAACGCGCTCGGCGGACTGCTGCAACCGGCCTTCTGATCAGGGCCGCACTGGTTGGGAGCACGGCCCAATTCAGGGTATGATCTCTCTTGTTGCCGCGAGGGAAACCTCAAAAGCGACAGGCCCCCCTAGCTCAGTCGGCAGAGCGTCTCCATGGTAAGGAGAAGGTCAACGGTTCGATTCCGTTGGGGGGCTCAAGAAGAAAAGGCCTCCGCCCTTGTGGGCGGGGGCCTTTCGCGTTTCCGGTATATCCGGCCGACGGACCTCGGCTCCCGGGACCCGGGTCCCAGGAGCGTCCGTCCCTCCCGGGGTACTCAGTCCGTGGGGAGGCCGGGGACACGCATCGCCAGGATCGCCATGTCGTCCGACGGGGCGTCGGAGGCGAAGCGCTCGACCGCGCGCATGATGCGCGCGGCGACCGCGCCGGCCGTCAGCCCCGTGCACGTGGTGAGGACGTCCGCCAGGCCGTCGTCACCGAGCATGCGGGTGCCCTCGCGCCGCTCCGTGACACCGTCCGTGACACACAGCAGGACATCGCCCGGATCGAGCGTGACCCTCTGCTCGTACAGCTCCAGGTCCTCCATGACACCCAGCAACGGCTGCGGTTCGGCGGCCGGTTCGACCGTTCCGTCCTGGCGCAGGCGCAGCGGGAGCGGATGGCCGGCGCAGACGACCTTCAGGACGGCGCTGCCGTCCTCCTGGGGCCACAACTCGCCGTAGAGGAGGGTCAGGAAGCGGCTGCGGGCGCCCTCGTCGAGGATCGCGGAGTTCAGCCGCTCCAGGACCGCGGGGCCGCCGTAGCCCTCGCGGGCCAGCAGGCGCAGTGCGTGCCGGGCCAGGCCCGTGACCGCCGCCGCCTCCGGGCCCGTACCGCAGACGTCGCCGATGGCGAAGCCGTACGCGCCGTCACGGATGGGGAAGAGGTCGTAGAAGTCGCCGCCGACCTCGTTGCCCTCGCCGGCCGCCCGGTAGATGACCTCGACCTCGACGCCCTCGATCTGGGGGAGTTCGGGGGGCAGGAGGCTGCGCTGGAGGGACTGGCTGATGGCCGTGCGCTCCGAGTACAGGCGTGCGTTGTCCAGGGCGAGAGCCGCCCGTCGGGAGAGGTCCTCGGCCAACTCCAGGATCTCCTGGCGGAAATGCTCGTCCGAGGGCTTGCCGAGGGTCAGCATGCCGATGACACGGTTGCGGGCGACCAGGGGCAGGACGACGGTCTCGCCGCCGACCGCCGCGGCCGTCGCCAGGGTCGGGCCGATGCCGGAGCTCACCGAGGTCTGCCCGCCGAGGCCGAGGCTGCGCATCGAGGTGCGGAGGGCGGCGTCGTGGGCGGCCGCGGCCGGAGCCGACCAGACCCGGGCGCCCGGGGTGGGCACCGGGTCCGGCGGGGCGACCTTGGAGAGCAACGCCTTGAGGCCGTCGATGAGTTCCTCGTCCTCGTGCAGGACGTACGAGAGGTACGGATCGGAGGCCTGGTCGGCGATCGTGTACACGGCGCACCAGGTGGCCAGGGTCGGGACCGTCATCTGGGCCATGAGGGCGAGCGTCTGGTCGCGGTCCAGGGTGCCGGCGAGCAGGTCCGAGGCCTCGACGAGGAAGGACAGCGAGCCGCGGCGCAGGCGTTCCAGCTCGCCGAGGCGGGCCGATTCCACCGCCAGGGCGATGCGGTCGGCGGCGAACTGGAGGCGCAGGGCCTCTTCGTTGGAGTAGCGTCCCGGCGATTCGGCGGCGACACCGAGGGAGCCGGTCAGCCGGCCTTCGACCTTGAGCGGGACGGTGACGACCGAGCGCATGCCGGTGCCGCCGAGGAGCGGTACGGCGCCGGGGACGAGGGTGAGGTCCTCGTGGACGGCGGGCATCCGGGCCGAGCCGTAGCGTCCTGGGCCCGCCTCGACCGGGACGCGGGCGAAGCGCTGGCGGGCGGAGGGCAGGCCCGTGGAGGCGCGCACCTCCAACTCCGTCTCGTCGTCGGTGGCGAGGAGCAGGAAGGCGGAGTCGCCGTCGAGCATGTCGCGGGCGCGTTCCACCGTGCGCTGGAGGAGACCGTCGAGGTCGTCCGGGGCCGGCGATCCGATGAAGACCTCGAACGGATCCGTGGCCTGGCCCTCGGTGTGGGAGCCCGAGTCGGAGGCGGGTCCGCGCAACGGGGTCTGCAGGACGGCGCGTTCGTGGTCGCGTACGAGGAGGCAGACGGTGGAGGGCTCGCCGCTGGTGTCGCGGACGCGCAGGTGCGAGGCGTACACGGGGGTGACGCGGCCGTCGGCGCAGCGGACGCCGTAACTGCCTTCCCAGCGGGAGAGTTGGAGGGCCTCGACGATGCCGGTGCCGGTGCCGGGGGTGTGCGGCCAGGCCGCGAAGTCGGTGAGCGGTTTGCCGGTGACCTGCTCGGCCGCGTAGCCGAAGAGTTCCTCGGCGTCCTCGTTCCAGGCGTTGATGGCGCCGGTGCGGTCGATCTGGACGACCGCCACGCGGACGCGGCCGTCGGCCAGGGGGAGCAGGTCGGCGGGCAGCGAGGGGCCGGCGGCGCGGGTGCCGATCGCGCGCTCGGGGAGGTCGAGCTGGAACCAGACCTGCTTGTGGGTGGGCGTGTAGTCGACGCCCCAGCGGCGGGCCAGGGCCGCGCAGAGCTGGAGGCCGCGGCCGCCCTCGCGGTCCGGGCTTCCCATGTTGATGGCCGCGGCCTGGAGTGGAATCTCACGTTCCGGGTAGCGGTCCGCCACCTCGATGCGCACGCCGTCGTCGCTGCGCAGACACAGGACATCGGCGGAGGTGCCCGCGTGCACGACGGCATTGGTGACCAGCTCGCTGGTCAGAACGACGGCGTCGTCGACGATGTCGGCGAAGCCCCAGCCCTGGAGAGTGTCCCGGACGAACGAGCGGGCGGTCGCGACGGACCGTCCCACGGGTTCGAAACTGGCGGCCGCGCGCGCGGTGATCACAGAACTCCTTGTCCGGTCGTCGGTGGCGTGCGGGGTTCCGTGGCCGGCCCGCTCCTGCGTGGGCAGAGCGTGGTGCCCTGTCTGCCGGGGATCCTGGGGTGTCTCCCCGGGATGCAGTCCGGTGGTCATGGTGCGGTGCCCCTCCGATGCCTGCCCGCTCGTACTCGTGCCACCGCCCAGGCCGGACGGGACCGGCACGGCTGGACAGCCGCTTGCAAGGTTACTTACCTCTGCGGCCCCTGCGGATGCCGGTCACGGGTGTTTCCGTCTTGAAGAGTGCGGTGTTCCGTTCGGACAGGTGCGTGTGATTGCCTCCGACCGGGGCCGAAGGATTGTCCCGCGGGTGTGCGGACGATGTGCGAAGCTGCCGAACTGTTATGGCCTGGTTCGGCCGGGGTGAAACACTGGGCAGGCTCCAGGAGAAGGTCCGGGCAGGTCGCATGCCTCCCGCGCACCACGAAAAGAAGTACCCGAGTACGCCGAGCAGTATTGGTCGACCCTTGCGGGAGGGACACAGTGGAGTCTGGCGCAGCGACGCGGGGCGGTAGGACGCGCGCGAAAGGCGGACAGTCCCTGAAGAGCGGGCGCACACCGCGCACCGGCACCACCGAGGTGGACACGGCGGCCCTGAACCGGCTGCTGACGGCCCTGGTGGCGATGAGGGACGGCAACTTCCGCAAGCGGCTCACTGTTTCCGGTGACGGCGTGATGTCCGAGATCTCGGCTGTCTTCAACGAGGTCGCGGACCGGAATCTGCATCTGACGGGTGAGCTGTCGCGGGTACGGCGCGTGGTGGGCCGTGAGGGCAAGCTCACGGAGCGGCTGGAGGCGGGCGCGGGCGAAGGCGCCTGGGCGGCCGCCATCGACGCGTCGAACGCGCTGGTGGACGATCTCGTACGACCCGTCTCCGAGGTCGGCCGGGTACTGTCCGCTGTCGCGGAGGGCGATCTGTCGCCGCGCATGGACCTGCGCGCGCAGGCGGCGGACGGGAACGGGCATCCGCTGCGCGGTGAGTTCCTGAAGGTCGGCCGGACCGTCAACAATCTGGTGGACCAGCTCTCGACGTTCACCGACGAGGTCACCCGCGTGGCCAGCGAGGTGGGCACCGAGGGCAAGCTGGGCGGTCAGGCGCGGGTCCGTGGCATGTCCGGTTCGTGGAAGGACCTCACGGACTCGGTCAACACGATGGCGTACCGGCTCACCGCCCAGGTGCGTGACATCGCTCTCGTGACCACGGCCGTCGCCAAGGGCGACCTGTCGCGGAAGGTCACCGTTCATGTGGCCGGCGAGATGCTGGAGCTGAAGAACACCGTCAACACGATGGTGGACCAGTTGTCCTCCTTCTCCTCCGAGGTGACACGCGTCGCTCGCGAGGTGGGCACGGAGGGTGAGCTCGGCGGTCAGGCGCAGGTGCCCGGTGTGGCCGGCGTGTGGAAGGACCTCACCGATTCGGTGAACCTGATGGCCGGCAACCTGACGGCGCAGGTGCGCGGGATCGCGCAGGTGACCACGGCGGTCGCGAGCGGTGACCTGTCGCAGAAGGTGACCGTCTCCGCGCGCGGTGAGGTCGCCCAGCTCGCCGAGACGATCAACCAGATGACCGAGACGCTGCGGACGTTCGCGGACGAGGTCACCCGTGTCGCCAACGAGGTCGGCGGCGAGGGCCGGCTCGGCGGTCAGGCGAACGTGCCGGGGGCGGCGGGAACGTGGAAGGACCTCACGGACTCGGTCAACACCGTCTTCCGCAATCTGACGACCCAGGTGCGCGACATCGCCGCCGTGACGACCGCCGTGGCCAACGGTGACCTGTCGCAGAAGGTCAGTGTCCAGGTCGCCGGCGAGATGCTGGAGCTGAAGAACACCGTCAACACGATGGTCGACCAGCTCTCGTCGTTCGGTGTCGAGGTCACGCGCGTGGCGCGCGAGGTCGGTGTCGAGGGTGAGCTGGGCGGCCAGGCCCAGGTCCCGGGAGTGGCCGGCACCTGGAAGGACCTGACCGACTCCGTCAACACGGCGTTCCAGAACCTGACCGGTCAGGTGCGCAACATCGCCCAGGTGACCACGGCGGTCGCCAACGGTGATCTGTCGCAGAAGGTCACCGTCGAGGTGGCCGGCGAGATGCTGGAGCTGAAGGTCACCGTGAACACCATGGTGGACCAGCTTTCGAGCTTCGCCGACCAGGTGACGCGGATGGCCCGTGACGTGGGCACGGAGGGCCGGCTCGGCGGCCAGGCCCGGGTGGACGGCGTTTCCGGTACCTGGAAGGAACTCACGGACTCCGTCAACTTCATGGCGGGGAACCTGACTTCGCAGGTGCGGCAGATCGCGCAGGTGACGACCGCGGTGGCTCGTGGTGACCTGTCGCAGAAGATCGACGTGGACGCGCGCGGCGAGATCCTGGAGCTGAAGAACACCATCAACACGATGGTCGACCAGCTCTCCGCGTTCGCGGACCAGGTGACGCGGGTGGCCCGTGACGTGGGTACGGAGGGCCGGCTGGGCGGTCAGGCGCAGGTGCCCGGCGTCGCCGGTGTGTGGCGCGATCTGACCGATTCGGTGAACGGCATGGCCGGCAACCTCACCGCCCAGGTGCGCAACATCGCGCAGGTCGCGACCGCGGTGGCTCGTGGTGACCTGTCGCAGAAGATCGACGTGGACGCGCGCGGCGAGATCCTGGAGCTGAAGAACACCCTCAACACGATGGTGGACCAGCTCTCGAACTTCGCCGAGCAGGTGACGCGGGTGGCCCGCGAGGTGGGCACCGAGGGCATCCTCGGCGGGCAGGCCGAGGTGCAGGGTGTCTCGGGCACCTGGAAGGACCTCACCCAGTCCGTGAACTTCATGGCCAACAACCTGACCATCCAGGTGCGCAACATCGCCGAGGTCACGACCGCGGTCGCCATGGGCGACCTGTCCAAGAAGATCACCGTCGACGCCAGGGGCGAGATCCTCGAACTGGTCACGACCGTCAACACGATGGTCGACCAGCTCTCGTCGTTCGCGGAGCAGGTGACTCGGGTGGCCCGCGAGGTGGGCACCGAGGGCCAGTTGGGCGGTCAGGCGCGGGTGCCCGGTGTCACGGGCATCTGGAAGGACCTGAGCGACAACGTCAACCTGATGGCCTACAACCTGACCATGCAGGTGCGGAACATCTCGCAGGTCGCGGCGGCCGTCGCCAACGGCGACCTGACCCGCACGGTGACGATCGAGGCGCGCGGTGAGGTCGCGCAGCTCGCCGACACCTTCAACACCATGGTCAAGACGCTGAGTTCGTTCGCCGAGCAGGTCACCAAGGTGGCCCGCGAGGTGGGTACGGACGGCATCCTCGGCGGTCAGGCGCACGTCCCGGGAGTCGCGGGGACGTGGAAGGACCTCACCGAGTCGGTGAACGGCATGGCGTCCAACCTGACCGGCCAGGTGCGCAACATCGCGATGGTCACCACGGCCATCGCCAAGGGCGATCTGACCAAGAAGATCGACATCGACGCCCGCGGCGAGATCCTGGAGCTCAAGACCACCATCAACACGATGGTCGACCAGCTCTCGTCGTTCGCGGAGGAGGTCACCCGGGTGGCCCGCGAGGTGGGCACCGAGGGGCAGTTGGGCGGTCAGGCGCGGGTCCGGGACGTCGACGGCACGTGGCGTGACCTCACCGAGTCGGTGAACGAGATGGCCGGGAACCTGACCCGGCAGGTGCGCGCCATCGCGCGCGTGGCGACCGCGGTGACCCGCGGTGACCTGAACCTGAAGATCGACGTGGACGCCTCCGGCGAGATCCAGGAGCTCCAGGACTACATCAACAAGATGATCGCCAACCTGCGCGACACCACGATCGCGAACAAGGAGCAGGACTGGCTGAAGGGCAACCTCGCCCGCATCTCGGCGCTGATGCAGGGCCGCCGTGATCTCGACGACGTGGCCTCGCTGATCATGAGCGAGCTGACGCCGGTCGTCTCCGCCCAGCACGGCGCGTTCTTCCTGTCGATGCCGCTGGTCGACGGCGCGGACGCGGGTACGGAGGACGAGGAGGCGTACGAGCTGCGGATGCTGGGGTCGTACGGCTACTCGATGGGTTCCATGCCCACCTCGTTCCGCCCGGGTGAGGCGCTGATCGGGACGGCGGCGCAGGAGAAGCGCACGATCCTCGTGGAGAACGCGCCGAGCGGCTACCTGAAGATCTCCTCCGGGCTGGGGGAGGCGCCTCCGGCGCAGGTCATCGTGCTCCCGGTGCTCTTCGAGGGAACCGTGCTCGGTGTCATCGAGCTGGCGTCGTTCACGCCCTTCACGCAGATCCAGAAGGACTTCCTGAACCAGATCGCGGAGATGATCGCGACGAGCGTCAACACCATCTCGGTCAACACCAAGACGGAGGTGCTGCTGCGGCAGTCGCAGGAGCTCACCGAGCAACTGCGGGAGCGTTCGGCGGAGTTGGAGAACCGGCAGAAGGCGCTCCAGGACTCGAACGCGGAGCTGGAGGACAAGGCCGAGCTGCTGGCCCAGCAGAACCGCGACATCGAGGTCAAGAACACCGAGATCGAGGAGGCGCGGCAGGTCCTGGAGGAGCGCGCCGAACAGCTCGCGGTCTCCATGCGCTACAAGAGCGAGTTCCTGGCGAACATGTCGCACGAACTGCGCACGCCGCTCAACTCGCTGCTGATCCTGGCCAAGCTGCTCGCCGACAACGCGGACACGAACCTCACGCCCAAGCAGGTCGAGTTCGCCGAGACGATCCACGGCGCGGGCTCCGACCTGCTCCAGCTCATCAACGACATCCTCGACCTGTCCAAGGTCGAGGCGGGCAAGATGGACGTGTCGCCGACCCGCATCGCGCTGGTCCAGCTCGTCGACTACGTGGAGGCGACCTTCCGTCCGCTGACCGCGGAGAAGGGGCTCGACTTCTCCGTACGGGTCTCGCCGGAGCTGCCCGCCACGCTGCACACCGACGAGCAGCGCCTTCTCCAGGTGCTGCGCAACCTCCTGTCGAACGCGGTGAAGTTCACCGATTCCGGGGCGGTCGAGCTGGTGATCAGGCCCGCGGGGGCCGACGTGCCGGTGGCCATCCGGGAGCAGCTCCTGGAGTCGGGGTCGCTGCGGGACGCGGACGCGGACCTCATCGCGTTCTCCGTGACCGACACCGGTATCGGGATCGCGGCGAGCAAGATGCGGGTGATCTTCGAGGCCTTCAAGCAGGCGGACGGCACGACGAGCCGCAAGTACGGCGGTACGGGCCTCGGGCTGTCCATCTCGAGGGAGATCGCGCGGCTGCTCGGCGGCGAGATCTACGCCCAGAGCGAGCCGGGACGCGGCTCCACCTTCACGCTGTACCTGCCGCTGCACCCCAGCGAACTGCCGCCTCAGGGGTACGGGCAGCTCGCCCCGGCGCTGGAGGCGGGGGAGTTGCTGGCCTCGGAGGGTGAACTGCACAGCATCGGGATGCCGGCCGAGGTGAAGTCGTACCAGGACGCCCAGAACGGGCCCGCCGCGCTGTTCAGGAGGCGCCGCAGGGCGCTGCCCGCGGCCGAGCAGCGCGCGGACGTCTCCGGGCAGCAGGACGGTGCCGCGGGCGCCGCTCAGGAGCCCTGGGCGGCCGCGGGGCAGCAGGACGCGGGAGCGCAGCGGGGCAGGGGCATCCGCTTCGAGGGCGAGAAGGTGCTGATCGTCGACGACGACATCCGCAACGTCTTCGCGCTGACCAGCGTCCTCGAACAGCACGGACTGTCGGTGCTGTACGCGGAGAACGGCCGCGAGGGCATCGAGGTCCTCGAGCAGCACGACGATGTGACGGTCGTTCTGATGGACATCATGATGCCCGAGATGGACGGCTATGCCACGACCACGGCGATCCGGCGGATGCCGCAGTTCGCGGGCCTGCCGATCATCGCGCTGACGGCGAAGGCCATGAAGGGCGACCGGGAGAAGGCGATCGAGTCGGGTGCCTCCGACTACGTGACCAAGCCGGTCGATCCCGATCACCTGCTGTCGGTGATGGCGCAGTGGATGCGCGAGGGGTGACACACTCGAAGGAGCGACGCGGGTCGTCACGGTGTGCCGGGCACCGGTACACCGTGCGGCACGGCCGTTTCCGGCGGCCCGGCGTCGGATGACGGACTGTGCCCGAAGCCGTGTAGAAGCACGGGATACGGGGAACCTTCTGGTCCCCTGCCGCGTTTCTGCTACGTGCACAGTGACATCACGGTGACAGGGTGTGGCGACGGGCGGGGTGCGGCTAGCATGACCGGCACAAGGACGGACGGCGCAAGGGAGTCGTCCCCAGGGGCGGCGCCCGGCGCTTCCCCTAGTCCTGCGGACAGGGGAGGCCCCATGCCGGGGCGAGGAGGGCGGGCCATGGTGCAGAAGGCCAAGATCCTCCTGGTCGATGACCGGCCGGAGAATCTGTTGGCGCTGGAGGCGATCCTCTCCGCGCTCGATCAGACACTGGTTCGGGCATCGTCCGGGGAGGAAGCGCTCAAAGCGCTGCTCACGGACGACTTCGCGGTCATTCTGCTGGATGTTCAGATGCCCGGCATGGACGGATTCGAGACGGCCGCGCACATCAAGCGGCGGGAGCGGACCCGGGACATCCCGATCATCTTCCTCACCGCCATCAACCACGGCCCCCACCACACCTTCCGGGGGTACGCGGCCGGTGCCGTGGACTACATCTCCAAGCCCTTCGACCCGTGGGTGCTGCGCGCGAAGGTCTCGGTGTTCGTCGAGCTGTACATGAAGAACTGCCAACTTCGTGAGCAGGCGGCCCTGTTGCGGCTCCAGCTCGAGGGTGGCGGCAAGGCGGCGCTCGGTGAGGCCAAGGAGCCCGCCGGACTTCTCGCCGAACTCTCCGCGCGGCTCGCGGCCGTCGAGGAGCAGGCCGAGGCGCTGTCCAAGCAACTCGACGACGACTCCGCCGACGCGGCGGCCGTGGCGACCGCGGCGCATCTCGAGCGCAAACTCACCGGACTGCGCAGGGCGCTGGACGCGCTGGAGCCGGGCACCGGCAGCGGGGCACCCTCGCTGCCCTCGCAGAGCTGAGGTCCGCACGGGCGTGCCGGACGGCGCGTCAGACAGCCAGAGGACTTCCGCCGCGGCGTGAGGGAACGCCCGCGGCGCTTTGAGGAAGCGTCAGTTCCGCTCCCCGCAACGGCGACACGATCGGGTGAAGCACTGGGCACACGTGTCCGCTGTCGTCTCCACCGGTAACCTCACACACATGGCCTCACGTCAGTCCGCAGCCAAGAAGCCGCCCGCGAAGAAGGCGGCCGCTCCGACGAAGGCTCCGGTGAAGAAGGCCCCGGCGAAAAAGGCCCCCGCGAAGAAGGCGGCCGCCGGCAAGGCGCCCGCCAAGAGGGCCGCCGTGAAGAAGCCCGCCCCCGCGCCGGCGCCCAACCCGACCGCGGGCGTGTACAGACTCGTACGCGCCCTGTGGCTGGGCCTCGCCCATGCCGTCGGAGCCGCCTTCCGCGGGATAGGGCGCGGCGCCAAGGGGCTCGACCCGGCGCACCGCAAGGACGGGCTCGCGCTCCTGCTCATCGGCCTCGGGCTGATCGTCGCGGCGGGTACGTGGTCCAATCTGCGCGGTCCGGTCGGCGATCTCGTCGAGATGCTGGTGACCGGCGCCTTCGGCCGCCTCGACCTCCTCGTCCCGATACTCCTCGCCGTGATCGCGGCGCGGCTCATCCGGCACCCCGAGCAGCCCGACGCGAACGGACGGATCGTGATCGGTCTGTCGGCGCTCGTGATCGGCGTGCTCGGGCAGGTGCACATCGCATGCGGTTCGCCGGCGCGGAGCGAGGGGATGCAGGCGATAAGGGACGCCGGCGGACTCATCGGCTGGGGGTCGGCCACCCCGCTGACGTACACGATGGGCGACGTCCTGGCCGTACCGCTCCTGGTGCTGCTCACGATCTTCGGACTGCTCGTCGTCACCGCGACCCCGGTCAACGCTATTCCGCAGCGGCTGCGGCTGCTCGGCCAGAAGCTCGGCATCGTCCAGGCCGACTTCGACGAGGACGCGTTCCGCGAGGACGAGGAGCGCTACGACGAGCAGTGGCGCGACGGGATCGCCGGGCGCCCCGGCGGGCGCTCGCGCGCCCCCGAGGCGTACGACCCCGACAGCGCCGAGCAGGAGGCGCTCACCCGGCGCCGTAGCCGCCCCAGGCGGCCCGGTGCGCAGCAGCCCGACATGAACCGTCCGATGGACGCCGTGGACGTCGCGGCGGCCGCCGCCGCGGCGCTGGACGGTGCCGTGCTGCACGGGATGCCGCCCTCGCCCCTGGTCGCCGATCTGACGCAGGGCGTCAGCGTCGAACGCGACGGGTACGAGGAGACGACGCCGGTACCGGCGGCCCGCGCCAAGGCCGTCCCGGGCGCCAAGCGGCCCAAGCAGGAGACCCTGCCGGCCGAGCAGGTCGTGCCCGACCTCACCAAGGCCGCGCCCGATGCGCCGCGCGAACTGCCCCCGCGCGCGGAGCAGCTCCAGCTCTCCGGGGACATCACCTACTCCCTGCCCTCCCTCGACCTGCTGGAGCGCGGTGGCCCGGGCAAGACCCGCAGCGCCGCCAACGACGCGGTCGTCGCCTCCCTGCAGAACGTCTTCCGGGAGTTCAAGGTCGACGCCGCCGTCACCGGCTTCACGCGCGGGCCGACGGTCACCCGCTACGAGGTCGAGCTCGGCCCCGCCGTGAAGGTCGAGCGGATCACCGCGCTGACCAAGAACATCGCGTACGCGGTCGCCAGCCCCGATGTGCGGATCATCAGCCCGATCCCCGGCAAGTCCGCGGTCGGCATCGAGATCCCCAACACCGACCGCGAGATGGTCAACCTCGGTGACGTGCTGCGGCTCGCGGACGCGGCGGAGGACGACCATCCGATGCTGGTCGCGCTCGGCAAGGACGTCGAGGGCGGCTACGTGATGGCCAACCTGGCGAAGATGCCGCACGTCCTGGTCGCCGGAGCCACCGGTTCCGGCAAGTCGTCCTGCATCAACTGCCTGATCACCTCGGTCATGGTCCGGGCGACCCCCGAGGACGTGCGGATGGTCCTCGTGGACCCCAAGCGCGTCGAGCTGACCGCGTACGAGGGCATCCCGCACCTCATCACGCCGATCATCACCAACCCGAAGCGGGCCGCCGAGGCGCTGCAGTGGGTCGTCCGGGAGATGGACCTGCGCTACGACGACCTCGCGGCGTTCGGGTTCCGGCACATCGACGACTTCAACGAGGCCATCAGGAACGGCAAGGTCAAGCTGCCCGAGGGCAGTGAGCGCGAGCTGACCCCGTACCCGTACCTCCTGGTGATCGTGGACGAGCTCGCCGACCTGATGATGGTCGCGCCGCGCGACGTCGAGGACTCGATCGTGCGCATCACGCAGCTCGCGCGCGCGGCCGGCATCCATCTGGTGCTCGCCACCCAGCGGCCGTCCGTGGACGTGGTCACCGGTCTGATCAAGGCGAACGTCCCCTCCCGGCTGGCGTTCGCCACGTCCTCCCTCGCGGACTCGCGGGTCATCCTCGACCAGCCCGGTGCCGAGAAGCTCATCGGCAAGGGCGACGGACTCTTCCTGCCGATGGGGGCCAACAAGCCCACGCGTATGCAGGGCGCCTTCGTCACCGAGGACGAGGTCGCGGCGATCGTGCAGCACTGCAAGGATCAGATGGCGCCCGTCTTCCGGGACGACGTCACCGTGGGCACCAAGCAGAAGAAGGAGATCGACGAGGACATCGGCGACGACCTCGATCTGCTGTGCGCGGCCGCGGAGCTGGTCGTCTCCACGCAGTTCGGGTCCACCTCGATGCTCCAGCGCAAGCTGCGCGTCGGCTTCGCCAAGGCCGGCCGGCTCATGGACCTCATGGAGTCGCGCGGGATCGTCGGGCCCAGCGAGGGTTCCAAGGCGCGTGACGTCCTCGTGAAGGCCGACGAGCTGGACGGGGTGTTGGCCGTGATGCGCGGGGAAGCAGAAGCCTAGGCGGTGCCGTTCGGACCGGTCCGGGTCGACACCGCCCGGAACCCCGGCGAGGGGGGACGGGCAGCCGGCAACGGCGCGGAGGGCGCGTGGCGGTCGCTCAGGGAGCGGCGGTGGTGTCGGGCGGATGGCGGAACGTCATGTTCCGCACCCGGCTGATATGTGAACGTGACTCACCCGTAAGGAGTCGGTGGGCAACCGTTTCGCCTTGTCGCACGTCAAGTTGAGCGAAGGGACGCCACCATGTCCCTATATCAGGATGACCGGCCATTCTGATGGCGTACAAAGTCCCACCGTCCGGTTGCCCCACCCTTTCGTACCCCCCCTAGACTGTACTTCCAGCACAGGTGGCTACACGCTCGAAAGGCGCCCCCGTGTCCATCGTCAACTCACCTGACGGCAACTCCCCCGAAGACGAGCGTCCGTTCGAAGACGACCCTGCGGCCGAACGGCTCTCGATCGGACGTGCCCTTCAGAAGGCACGCATCGAGGCCCATCTGACCGTCGACGACGTCAGCAACGCCACCCGCGTCCGTATCACGATCATCCACGCCATCGAACAGAACGACTTCGCCCCTTGTGGTGGCGACGTCTACGCGCGCGGGCACATCCGCACCCTGGCCCGCGCCGTCCGGCTCGATCCGGCTCCGCTGCTCGCGCAGTACGACGCCGAGCACGGCGGCCGTCCCGCGCCGACGCCCGCCGCCCCGCTGTTCGAGGCGGAACGTATCCGCCCCGAGCGCCGTGGGCCGAACTGGACGGCCGCCATGGTCGCCGCGATCGTCGCGGTGATCGGCTTCGTCGGGTTCACCATGGTCAAGGGCGGCGGCGCCGGCGACGACTCCAAGACCCAGGTCGCCGAGGGGTCCACGCCGACCACCAAGAAGTCCGCCGCGCCGTCCGCGACCGCCACCAAGCCCGCCGACCCGAAGCCCGAACCCTCCGACAGCGCCATCGCGGCCGCTCCGCAGGACAAGGTGACCGTCCAGGTCAGCGCCGCGGACGGACGGAGCTGGATCTCCGCCAAGGACCACAACGGGCGGATGCTCTTCGACGGGCTGCTCAAGCAGGGCGAGTCGAAGACCTTCCAGGACAGCTCCAAGATCAACCTCATCCTCGGTGACGCCGGAGCCATCCAGCTCTTCGTCAACGGCAAGAAGATCGAGGATCAGTTCCAGCCGGGCGCCGTGGAGCGTCTGACGTACACGAAGGGCGACCCGCAGGTCGGATAGGGGGCCCCGGTAGCACACCGTCGACGGGGTCGGCCAAGATCGGCCAACCCCGTCGACGTGGGGTGTCGGCCAGACAAAGTAGTCTTGAGCCCATGCCTGAACGCCGTACCGTCGCACTCGTCACCCTTGGCTGCGCCCGTAACGAGGTGGACTCGGAGGAGCTCGCAGGCCGCTTGGAGGCGGACGGCTGGCAACTCGTGGAGGACGCCGAGCAAGCGGACGTCGCCGTCGTCAACACCTGTGGGTTCGTCGAAGCCGCCAAGAAGGACTCCGTCGACGCCCTCCTCGAAGCCAATGACCTCAAGGGGCACGGCAGAACCCAGGCCGTGGTCGCGGTCGGCTGCATGGCCGAGCGGTACGGCAAGGAACTCGCCGAAGCGCTCCCCGAGGCCGACGGCGTGCTCGGCTTCGACGACTACGCCGACATCTCCGACCGCCTCCAGACCATCCTGAACGGCGGCATCCACGCCTCCCACACCCCGCGCGACCGGCGCAAGCTGCTGCCGATCAGCCCGGCCGAGCGGCAGAGCGCCGGCGAGGAAGTGGCCCTTCCCGGCCACGGCGCCCCCACCGACCTCCCCGAAGGCGTCGCCCCGGTCTCCGGCCCCCGCGCGCCCCTGCGCCGCCGGCTGGACGGATCCCCGGTCGCCTCGGTGAAGCTCGCCTCCGGCTGCGACCGCCGCTGCACGTTCTGCGCCATCCCCTCCTTCCGCGGCTCGTTCATCTCGCGCCGCCCCAGCGACGTCCTGAACGAGGCCCGCTGGCTCGCCGAACAGGGCGTCAAGGAGGTGATGCTCGTCTCCGAGAACAACACCTCGTACGGCAAGGACCTGGGTGACATCCGTCTCCTGGAGACGATGCTCCCCGAGCTCGCGGAGATCGACGGCATCGAGCGCGTGCGGGTCAGCTACCTCCAGCCCGCCGAGATGCGCCCCGGGCTCATCGACGTGCTGACCTCCACGCCGAACGTCGCCCCGTACTTCGACCTGTCCTTCCAACACTCCGCGCCCGACGTGCTGCGCTCGATGCGCCGCTTCGGCGACACAGACCGCTTCCTGGAACTGCTCGACACCATCCGCGCCAAGGCCCCGCAGGCCGGCGTGCGCTCCAACTTCATCGTCGGCTTCCCCGGCGAGAGCGAGGCCGACCTCGCGGAGCTGGAGCGCTTCCTCACCGGAGCCCGCCTCGACGCGATCGGCGTCTTCGGCTACTCCGACGAGGAGGGCACCGAAGCGGCGACGTACGAGAACAAGCTGGACGAGGACGTCGTCGCCGAGCGTCTGGCGCGGGTGTCCCGGCTCGCCGAGGAACTGGTCGCCCAGCGCGCGGAGGAGCGCGTGGGCGAGACCGTGCACGTGCTGGTCGAGGGCATCGACGACGAGGACGGCGCGTACGGCCGCGCCGCGCACCAGGCGCCCGAGACGGACGGCCAGGTCCTGTTCACGAGCGGCGAGGGTCTGACCGTCGGCCGTATCGTCGAGGCCAAGGTGGTCGGCACGGAAGGTGTCGACCTGGTGGCCGAGCCGCTTCTCCTCGGCTCGCTCGCATGTACTGAGGAGGCGGCCAGATGACCGGAGCCCCGGCATCCGCGGCAGGCGGCTCCCCGGGCGCCAAAGGCGCGACGGGCGCCCCCGGCGCATCCGGTGCTCCGGGCGCATCCCACGGCTCCGGCGCCTCCGGCTCGTCGAGCGCTCCCGGCACCTCCGGTGCCCCGGGGGCGTCCGACGCTCCCGGAGGCCCGAAGACGCCTCGCGGCGGGAAACTGGGCGCCGCGGCCGTCAACCAGGCCAGCCTCTGGAACATCGCCAACATCCTGACCATGATCCGGCTCGTCCTCGTGCCGGGTTTCGTGGCGCTGATGCTGGCCGACGGCGGCTACGACCCCGCCATGCGGGCCTGGGCCTGGGCGGCCTTCGCCGTCGCCATGATCACGGACATCTTCGACGGTCACCTGGCGCGCACGTACAACCTCGTCACGGACTTCGGGAAGATCGCCGACCCCATCGCCGACAAGGCGATCATGGGCGCGGCGCTGGTCTGCCTGTCGGCCCTCGACGACCTCCCCTGGTGGGTCACCTTCGTGATCCTGGGGCGTGAACTCGGGGTCACCCTGCTGCGCTTCGTCGTGATCCGCTACGGCGTCATCCCGGCGAGCCGGGGCGGCAAGCTGAAGACCCTGGCCCAGGGCACCGCGGTCGGGATGTACATCCTGCCGCTGACCGGGGCGCTGGCCAGTCTGAGGTTCTGGGTGATGGGCGTCGCGATCGTGCTGACCGTGGTCACCGGGCTCGACTACGTGCGCCAGGCCGTCGTGCTGCGGCGTCGCGGAATCGCCGAGCGGCGTGCGGCCGCCGCGGAGGCCGAGCGGTGAGTCCCACGGCCACCGAAGTGGTGCGACTACTCACGGTGAGGGGCGAGACGCTCGCCGTCGCCGAGTCGCTCACCGGTGGCCTGGTGGCCGCGGAGATCACCGCGGTGCCCGGCGCCTCGAAGGCGTTCCGCGGCTCCGTGACCGCGTACGCCACCGAACTGAAGCACGAGCTGCTCGGTGTCGACGTCACTCTTCTGGCCGAACGCGGCGCGGTGGACGCGCAGGTCGCGGCGCAGATGGCGGCCGGGGTACGGGCGGCGCTCGGAGCCGACTGGGGGATCGCGACGACGGGCGTCGCCGGTCCCGATCCACAGGACGGACAGCCGGTCGGTACGGTCTACGTGGCCGTCGACGGACCCTTCGAAGGCCCCTCCGACACCGTTCGCGGCGGGAAAGTGGTGCCGCTGCGGTTGAACGGCGACCGGGCGGAAATCCGTATGGAGAGTGTACGCAGCGTACTCGCGGTGCTCCTTCAGGAGCTCGCGGGCGAACAGACCGGGAATGAGCGGGCACAGGATACGGAACAGAACGGGGGGTTTTGATGTTTGCAGCCCTGAGTGAACACGACATCGCTCCCCGCACGGCCGCGGCGCAAGGCGGTACGGTGGGGCGTGAAGGATGCGGCTACGCGGTCCGAGGAGGGAGCCACCGATGATTCTGCTCCGTCGCCTGCTGGGTGACGTGCTGCGTCGGCAGCGCCAGCGCCAGGGCCGTACTCTGCGCGAAGTCTCCTCGTCCGCCCGAGTCTCACTCGGCTATCTCTCCGAGGTGGAGCGGGGGCAGAAGGAGGCATCCTCCGAACTGCTCTCCGCGATCTGCGACGCGCTGGACGTACGGATGTCCGAGCTCATGCGGGAAGTGAGCGACGAGCTCGCCCTCGCGGAGCTGGCACAGTCGGCTGCGGCCACCGAACCGGTGCCCGCACCGGTGCGTCGCCCGATGCTCAATTCCGTATCGGTGACCGGTGTGCCACCGGAACGGGTCACGATCAAGGCGCCTGCCGAAGCGGTCGACGTCGTCGCCGCCTGACGCTCACCAGCTCGCGCAACCCGAGCTGAGAGACGTATCACCGAAGCCCCGGCCAGGGCTTCCCCGGGGAGATCCGGAGAAGCCGGGCCGGGGCTTTCGTGTGCCACGAAGTCCCTCATGGGCCCGTTTGCCGGTATCCGGCGCGGCCTCCATGGTGGAGGGACCCGGCGAAGCCGATGCCGGCCGTCGTGAGCCCGCGGCAGCCGGACCGGCCACCGGAGTCGTCGTCGATCGGAGGATGCGGATGTACGTCGTGAAGAGCTCCCTGCCGGAGGCGGACCTGAAGACCGTCTCCGAGGCGCTCCAGGGTGCCCTGGTCGATCTCGTGGACCTCTCCCTGGTGGCCAAGCAGGTCCACTGGAACGTGGTGGGGCCCCGCTTCCGGTCCGTCCACCTCCAGCTCGACGAGGTCGTGGACGTCGCGCGACTGCATTCGGACACCGTGGCGGAGCGCGCCTCGACGCTGGGCGTCCCGCCGGACGGGCGGGCCGCGACCGTGGCGTCGAGCAGCGGCGTCGGACACACCCCCGACGGCTGGATCAAGGACACCGACGCCGTACGGACGCTCGTGGAGGCGCTCGGCGCGGTGATCACGCGGATGCGGGAACGGGTGGCCGTCACCGCGGACCCGGATCCGGTGAGCCAGGACATCCTCATCGCCATCACGGCCGACCTGGAGAAGCACCACTGGATGTTCCAGGCGGAGAACGGCTGAGCGCCCCCCGCCCGGCCCCGGCCCGTGCATCCCGCCGGTGTGCCCTGCTCGCGCGTGAGATCGGCGGCCCGGTGCCGCGCCGGAGGAGGTGTCATGGCGGGGCGGACGTTGCGCAGGGGGGCTTGTCTGGTGCTCGGTGCGCTGTGGTGGTTCAGCGTGCTCCGGCTCGCTCTGGCACCCGACGCGGGGGTTCTCGAAGGGGCGATAGCCGCCGGCGGATGGGGACTCAGCCTGCTGCCCGTGCACTGCGTGCCGAAGTCCCGGGCCGGCGGCGCCGTCGGATCGGACCGGTGGCGTGAGCACTGGCGGGGGCGCTGGCGGGAGATCCGGCGCCGGCGGGCCGCCGGGCGGCCTACCAGGGCATCGCGACCCCGCCGTTGGGACGGAGGATCTGACCCGTGGTGAAGACCGAGGCGTCCGAGGCCAGGTACAGCACGGCGTGGGCGATGTCCTCGGGTTCCCCGACGCGGCCCAGCGGCGACAGGCGCGCCATGAACGCCTCGGTGTGAGCCTGGCGCTCACCGTGACGGTCGGTCATCGGGGTGCGGATCCAGCCGGGCGCCACGGCGTTGACGCGAATGCCGTGCGGACCGACCTCCGTCGCCAGCGTCTTCGTGAGCTGTACGACCGCCGCCTTCGCGGCGCTGTAGCACAGCAGGCCCGGACCGCCGGAGTCGATCGCGCCCGACGCCATGGTGACGACGCTGCCGCGGACACCGTTCGCGATCATGGAGCGCGCGGCCTCCTGACAGGCGTACAGGACCCCTTTGAAGTTGACGTTCAGGACCCGGTCCAGATCCTCGTCCAGGGTCTCCAGGACCGGGCTGCTGTGCATGATCCCGGCGATCGCCGCCATGACGTCGAGGCGGCCGCACGCGGCCACGGCCCGCTGGAGCCCGGCCCGGTCGGTGACGTCGAGCGGGTGGAGGAGCGCCGTGCCGCCCTGGCCCTCGATCAGCTTCGCCGTCTCGCGCAGGCCCGGCTCGTCGAGGTCCGCGCAGTGCACGGTGGCACCCGCGTCCGCGAGCAGGACCGCCGTCGCGCGGCCGATGCCTCCGGCCGCGCCGGTGACGAAAGCGGTGCGTCCGGTGAGGTCGTACGCGGCGAGGCCCATGAAGGGACGGTACGAAGGAATCTGACGGGTCGTCAATTGGTCGTGCGCACATTGCCGCGCGGACGGGCGGGCGGCGGGGTGGGGCCCGTCTGACAGCGGGGGCACCAGTACGTGGGGCGCTCGCGGGATCCGTCGCCCTGGTTCCCCGAGCGGACCGGCGTCCCGCAGCGCAGACACGGGCGAGGGGTGCGCCCGTACACGAACAGGTTCTGTTCGCGGCGTCCGGTCGTGACACGGATCGGACGGTCGCGGTTGAACTCCAGCAGCCTCTGGGCGAGGACCGGCAGGTGGACGGCGCGGTCGGCGGGCAGCGCTCCGACGGGGAGCCAGGGCGTGACGCCGAGCAGGAAACACAGCTCGCTCTTGTACACGTTCCCGATCCCGGCGAGGTTGCGCTGGTCCAGGAGGGCTTCGCCGAGGGGGCGCTCGGGGTCGCGCAGGAGATTCTCCAGGGCCCTGTCCGGGTCCCAGTCCGGGCCCAGGAGGTCGGGTCCGAGGTGGCCGACCGCCCGGGCCTCGTCGGCGGTGCGCAGCAGTTCCAGGACGGGCAGGCGGTAGCCGACCGCGGTGCGGTCCGGGGTGCCGAGGATGGCCCGGATCTGATGGGAGGGGCCCCCGCTCCAGCGCCGGCCCGGCTCGTACACCTTCCACGATCCGTCCATCCGCAGATGCGAGTGCAGGGTCAGGCCGCCCTCGATCCGGGTGAGGAGGTGCTTGCCCCGCGGGGTGACGTCCAGGACGGTGCGACCGGTGAGGTCGGCCGTGGCGTACCGCGGCACCCGCAGGTCGGAACGGGTCAGGACCTTGCCCGCGAGGGCGACGTGCAGGCGCCTCGCGGCCTGCCAGACGGTGTCTCCTTCGGGCATGACTCCAGGGTGGCACGGTGGGGGTCGGCCGGTCAGGCGCGCAGGCGCAGCCCGCGCGGGGTGGCGATGAAGCCCGCTCCCTCCAGGAGCGTGCCGAGGGGGGAAGTCAGGGCCGAGACGCCGTTGACGCGCTCGACGGTGACGGTGCCGAGCGAGCCCGCGCGGGCCGCTGCGGCGAGCGCCTCCGCGGCGGCGCCCAGACGGGTGTCCTGCGCGAGAGAGGCGTCCGGGTCGGCCGGCCAGGCCAGCAGTGTCTTGCCACCGCGTTCCATGTACAGAGCCAGTTCGCCGTCGACCAGGACGACCAGGGAACCCGCCTTGCGGCCCGGCTTGTGGCCCGCTTCGGTCGGGGACTCGGGCCAGGGGAGGGCCGCGCCGTAGGCGTTCGCGGGGTCGGCGGCGGCCAGCACGACCGCGGGGGAGGCGGTACGGGAACGGGGCCGGGCGCCGGGGAAACCCGTGCCGGGATGGCCGGAGCCGTTCGACGGGTACCCCGGGCCGCCGCGGCCGGAGCGGTCGTTCCGGCTGTGGGACGCGTAGGGGTCGGGTGCGTCGGGGTGGGGGGCACCGGCCGCGAGGGCGGAATCGGCGGAGAACGTGTGGTCGTCCTCGGCGTCGAAGTCGAAGTCGAGGGCGGAGCCGGGCCCGAGCGGGGAGCCGGGGCCGAGGTCGAGACCGCGGGTGAGGTCGTTCAGGGAGTCCGGGCCGTCCGCGATGCCGTCCCGGTCGACGTGGTTCCCGCCGTGGCCCTTGCCGTCGAAGCCCGGGCCGGGGGGCGGGAAGACCGGAGTGTCCGGGAAGCCGTGGGCGGCGGGGGAGTTGTCCGGGACGGCGGGTTCGAGGAGGGCGGCGCCCCGGTCGCGCGCGTTCGCCGCGGCCCGGAGTCGGTCCACCGCGCCGTCCATGGCGAACTGGGCCGCGCCGAGCCCCTCGACCACGTAACCCCGCCGCGCCTGACCGCTGTCCTCGAAGGCCGACAGGATGCGGTACACCGCCGAGAAGCCTCCCTCGACGCCCTCCGCCGCGACGGCTCCCCGGGTCACCACGCCGTGCCGGTCGAGCAGGGTGCGGGCCAGGGCGTGCGCGCGGACGGTGGCGTCGGGCTCGCGCTCGGGCAGCAGCGACCAGCGGCCCGCCACGGTGGGTGGACCCGTACGCGACTGGGGGCGGGCCCCGCCCGTCAGGGAGCCGTAGCGCCCGCGGGGGACCGAGCGCTTGGCGCGGTGGGCCGTCGAGCCCGCGGTGCGGCCCGACCCCAGCAGGGAACGCATCGGCGCGAGCGTGTCGTTCGTCAGCCGCCCGGACCAGGCCAGCTCCCAGATCGCGTCGGCGAGCTGCGGATCCGTCGCGTCGGGGTGCGTCGTGGCGCGGACCTGGTCGGCGATCTGGCGGAAGAACAGGCCATAGCCCCCGGAGAGGGTGCCGAGAACCGACTCGTGCAGCGCCGTCGGCTCCAGGGGGTGCGCGGCCGGAAGGAGCAGGGGGGCGGCGTCCGCGAGATACAGCGACACCCAGCCGTCCTTGCCCGGCAGGGAACCCGCCCCGGCCCAGACCACCTCGCCGGCGGCCGTGAGCTCGTCGAGCAGGGCGGGGGTGTAACCGGCGACCCGGGACGGCAGCACGAGCTTCTCCAGCGCGGACGCCGGCACCGAGGCGCCCTGCAACTGCTCGACGGCGCGCACCAGTCCGTCGATGCCGCGCAGCCCGTGACCGCTGCCCACGTGCTGCCACTGCGGCAGGAACTGGGCGAGCGCGGCGGGCGGGACCGGCTCGAGTTCATGGCGCAGCGCCGCGAGCGAACGGCGGCGCAGCCGGCGCAGGACCGCGGCGTCGCACCACTCCTGGCCGATGCCCGCGGGGTGGAACTCGCCCTGGACGACCCGGCCGTTCGCGGCGAGGCGATGCAGCGCGCCGTCGGTGACGGCCGTGCCGAGACCGAACCGGGCGGCGGCCGTCGCCGAGGTGAACGGCCCGTGGGTGCGGGCGTACCGGGCGAGGAGGTCGCCGAGCGGGTCCTTGACCGGCTCGGTGAAGGCCTCCGGGACACCGACGGGCAAGGCCGTGCCGAGCGCGTCGCGCAGCCGGCCCGCGTCCTCGACGGCCGCCCAGTGGTCCGCTCCCGCGATCCTGACCCGGATGGCGCGGCGGGCGGCCGCCAGTTCCTTCGCCCACCGCGGTTCCGCGCCCCGCTCGGCCAACTCGGCCTCCGTGAGCGGTCCCAGCAGACGCAGCAGGTCGGCGACACCCTCCACGTCCTTGACGCGCCGGTCCTCGGTGAGCCATTGGAGCTCGCGCTCCAGCTCGGTCAGGACGTCCGCGTCCAGGAGCTCGCGCAGCTCGGCCTGGCCCAGCAGCTCGGCGAGCAGCCGGGAGTCCAGCGACAGCGCGGCGGCCCGCCGCTCGGCGAGCGGCGAGTCGCCTTCGTACAGGAACTGGGCGACGTATCCGAAGAGCAGGGAACGGGCGAAGGGGGAGGGCTCGGGCGTGGTGACCTCGACGAGCCGCACTTTGCGGGACTCGATGTCGCCCATCAGTTCCGTGAGCCCCGGCACGTCGAAGACGTCCTGGAGGCATTCGCGCACCGCTTCCAGGACGATCGGGAAGGAACCGAACTCGCTCGCCACCTGGAGCAGTTGTGCGGCCCGCTGCCGCTGCTGCCACAGCGGGGTGCGCTTGCCGGGGTTGCGGCGCGGCAGGAGCAGGGCGCGGGCGGCGCATTCGCGGAAGCGGGCGGCGAACAGGGCCGAACTGCCGACCTGGTCCGTGACGATCTGGTTGACCTCGCCCTTGTCGAAGGCGACGTCCGCCGCGCCGACCGGGGCCTGCTCCGCGTCGTACTCCGTGCCCGGCTTCGTCGGTGCCTGGTCCAGCAGGTCCAGGCCCATCAGATCGGCGTCGGGCAGCCGCAGCACGATGCCGTCGTCCGCGTGCATGACCTGGGCGTCCATGCCGTAGCGCTCGGAGAGCTTGGCGCCCAGGGCGAGGGCCCAGGGAGCGTGCACCTGGGCGCCGAAGGGCGAGTGCACGACCACACGCCAGTCGCCCAGCTCGTCGCGGAAGCGCTCGACGACGATCGTGCGGTCGTCCGGGACGTGCCCGCACGCCTCACGCTGCTCGGTGAGGTACGCGATGACGTTGTCGGCGGCCCAGGCGTCCAGGCCCGCCGCCAGCAGCCGCAGCCGGGCGTCGCCCTCGGAGAGCGATCCGACCTCGCGGAGGAACGCGCCCACCGCGCGGCCCAGTTCGAGCGGACGCCCGAGCTGGTCGCCCTTCCAGAAGGGCAGCCTGCCGGGGACGCCGGGCGCCGGGGAGACCAGGACCCGGTCCCTGGTGATGTCCTCGATGCGCCAGGAGCTGGTGCCGAGGGTGAACACGTCGCCCACCCGGGATTCGTAGACCATCTCCTCGTCGAGCTCGCCGACCCGGCCGCCGCCCTTCTTGGGGTCGGCCCCAGCGAGGAACACCCCGAAGAGACCGCGGTCGGGGATGGTGCCCCCGGAGGTCACGGCGAGACGCTGGGCGCCGGGGCGGCCCGTCACCGTGCCCGCGACGCGGTCCCACACCACGCGGGGCCTCAGCTCGGCGAAGGCGTCCGAGGGGTAACGGCCCGCGAGCATGTCCAGGACGGCGGTGAACGCCGACTCCGGGAGCGAGGCGAAGGGGGCCGCCCGGCGGACCGTGGTGAGCAGATCGTCGACCTGCCAGGTGTCGAGCGCCGTCATGGCGACGAGCTGCTGGGCCAGCACGTCCAGCGGGTTGGCCGGCACCCGGAGCGACTCGATGGAGCCGGTGCGCATCCGCTCGGTGACCACCGCCGCCTGCACCAGGTCGCCCCGGTACTTCGGGAAGACGACACCGGTGGACACCGCCCCGACCTGGTGACCCGCGCGGCCCACCCGCTGCAGTCCCGAGGCCACCGACGGCGGCGACTCCACCTGGACGACGAGGTCGACCGCGCCCATGTCGATGCCCAGTTCGAGGCTGGAGGTGGCGACCACCGCGGGCAGCCGCCCGGCCTTCAGATCCTCCTCGACCTGCGCCCGCTGCTCCTTGGAGACCGAGCCGTGGTGAGCGCGGGCGATGACCGGCGGCGCCCCCTGCGCCGCGCCCGAGCCGCCCATCAGTTCGGCCGGCGCGTGCGCCTCCTCCAGGGGCTCGCCCGTCGCCCTCTCGTAGGCGATCTCGTTCAGCCGGTTGCACAGCCGCTCGGCGAGGCGGCGTGAATTGGCGAACACGATCGTCGAGCGGTGGGACTGGACGAGGTCGGCGATCCGCTCCTCGACGTGCGGCCAGATGGAGGGCTTCTCCGCTCCCTCCTTGCCGTCGGCGGCGGGGGACCCGCCCAGCTCGCCCAGGTCCTCCACCGGGACCACCACGGACAGGTCGAACTCCTTGCCGGACGGCGGCTGGACGATCTCCGCCTTGCGGCGCGGCGAGAGATAGCGCGCCACCTCGTCCACCGGACGCACCGTCGCGGAGAGGCCGATCCGCCGGGCCGGCTTCGGCAGCAGTTCGTCGAGGCGCTCCAGGGTGAGCGCGAGGTGGGCGCCGCGCTTGGTGCCCGCGACCGCGTGCACCTCGTCCAGGATCACCGTCTCGATGCCCGTCAGCGCGTCGCGTGTGGCCGAGGTCAGCATCAGGAACAGCGACTCGGGGGTCGTGATCAGGATGTCCGGCGGGCGGGTGGCCAGCGCCCGGCGCTCGGCGGGAGGGGTGTCGCCGGAACGGATGCCGACCTTCACCTCCGGCTCCGGCAGCCCGAGCCGCACCGACTCCTGCCGGATGCCGGTCAGCGGGCTGCGCAGATTGCGCTCCACGTCGACCGCGAGCGCCTTGAGCGGTGACACGTACAGCACCCGGCAGCGTTTGCGGGGGTCCGCCGGGGGCGGCGTCGAGGCCAGTTGGTCGAGCGCGGCGAGGAACGCGGCGAGCGTCTTGCCGGAGCCGGTCGGGGCGACGACCAGCACGTCCGAACCCGCGCCGATGGCCGCCCACGCCCCGGCCTGGGCCGCGGTGGGCGCGGAAAAGGCCCCCGTGAACCAGCCGCGGGTCGCGGGGGAGAAGCCGTCGAGCGCAGGGTGCGCGGAGCTGACCATGCGTCCATCCTGCACCCGCCCACTGACAATCGCGCTGACCTGCGAGAACGCGCTGACCGGGCGCGGTGGGGGAGATCGGTGCCGTGCCGGACCGGGGCAGATGCGGGCGAAGGGGGCGGGTGGGGCGGTCGGTGGCGGTCGGCCGCGATGCGGTGGCGCCCCGGTCGGCGAGCCGGTGCTGCCAGGTGGTCGGCGCGGCGGGGTGGCGTGGTGAGCCGATGCGGCCGGGTGACAGGGCGAGGCCGTCGGTGAGGTGCCGTGGCGGGGTGGCAGGGCGAGCCGGTCGGCGGGGTGGCGCCGCGGCGTTGCAGGGCGAGCGGCGTGGCAGGGCGGCGTTGCAGGGCGAGCGGGGCGCCGAGGTGCCGCGGTGAGGTGGTTCGGCGGGTGGCGGACAATGAGGGTGTGGCAGGTTCGGGGCAGGAGCGGGCACGGCACTGGCAGTACGCGGAGCTGCCCGGTGTCGATCTGCTGCGCGCCCGCTACGTCGAGAAGATCTTCGTGCGGCACACCCACGAGAACTTCGTCATCGCCGCCGTCGCCGAGGGCGTCGAGGTCTTCCACCACGGCGGTGCCGACCAGTACGCGGGCCCTGGGTCACTTGCCCTGGTCAACCCCGACACCCCGCACACCGGGCGCGCCGGCGTTCCCGAGGGCTGGAAGTACGGGGCCGTGTACCCCTCGCCGGAGACGGTCGCCGAGATCGCCGCCGAGACCACCACCCTCCGCGGCACCCCCGGATTCAGCCGCCCGGTCCTCGACGACCCCTACGCGGCCGGCCTGGTCCACCAGGTGCTGAGGGCCGCGGAGGAGGGCAACGCGCTGGCCGCCGACACCCTGCTGAGGGTCGCCGTCACCCGGCTGCTGCGCCTGAACGGAGGCACGCTGCCGCAGCGGGCCGTACGCACCGCCGGCGGCCGGCTCGCGGCACGCGCGCGTGGCGTGCTGGACGAGAGGATGGCCGAGCCGCCGACCCTGGAGCGGCTCGCGGCGGATCTCGGCACCAGCTCGTTCGCGCTGCTGCGCGCCTTCCGGGACGCCTACGGCATGCCGCCCCACACCTGGCTGACCGACGCCCGGGTACGCCGGGCCCGCCACCTCCTGGACGCCGGGTCCACACCCGCGGAGGCGGCCGTCGCCGTCGGCTTCACCGACCAGCCGCACCTCAACCGCCACTTCAGCCGGATCGTGGGCGTCCCTCCGGGCGCCTACCAGCGAGAGCGCAAGAACGTACAAGACGCCGGCGGGCGACTCCTCGTACCGTCCGAGCGTGGCACAACAGACAGCTCTCCCAGACATACGCAGTGAAGAAGGCGGAAAACCCGACGCGGCCGTCGTCCGCGACGCCCTGGGCGTCGGGGTGGCCGTCGGCCTGTCCGGGTTCGCCTTCGGGGTGACCTCGGCCGGCAGCGGGCTCAGCCTGCTCCAGACCTGCGCCCTCAGCCTCCTGGTGTTCACCGGGGCCTCGCAGTTCGCGCTCGTGGGCGCGCTCGCGGCCGGCGGCAATCCGCTCACCGCGGCCGCCGGCGCGTTCTTCCTCGGGGTCCGAAACGCGTTCTACGGGCTGCGGCTGTCCCAGCTCCTGGCCCTCCCGCGCGCGGTGCGCCCGTTCGCCGCCCAGTGGGTGATCGACGAGACCACGGCCGTGGCGCTCGCCCAGCCCGACCGCCGCAGCGTCCGGATCGGCTTCACCGTCACCGGCCTGTCCCTCTACCTGCTGTGGAACCTCACCACCCTGCTCGGCGCGGCCGGGGCCGAGGCCATCGGCGACACCGACGCGTGGGGCCTGGACGCGGCCGGTCCCGCGGTGTTCCTGGCGCTGCTCGCGCCGATGCTGAAGACCACCACGGAACGCGCCGTCGCGGGAATCGCCGTCCTTCTGGGACTCGGCCTGCTGCCCGTGCTGCCCGCCGGAGTCCCCGTGCTGGTGGCCGCCCTGGCCGCCCCCGCCGTGCTCTGGGCGACGGGGCGCCGCCGCGCGGACACCGCCCGAGACGCCTCCTCCGGCGCGGGGGGGGGGGGGGGGGGGGGGGGGGGGGGTGGGGGGTGGGGGGGGGGGGGGGGGGGGGGGGGGGGGGGGGGGGGGGGGGGAGGGGGGGGGGGGTGAGGCGGGGGATGGGNNTACGTACGACCCCCCCCCCCCCCCCCCCCCCCCCCCCCCCCCCCCCCCCCCCCCCCCCCCCCCCCCCCCCCCCCCCCCCCCCCCCCCCCCCCCCCCGCTGCCGGCCGATGCGGGCGACGGGCCGCCGTCCGAGGTGGAGAACCGTTCGCGAGCCCGCGCGGAGCACGGCTCACCGGCCGGTACACACGACGACGGGCCGGACGCGTCAGGAGAGGTACGTTGAACATCTGGATCGCCATCGGCGTCACCGCCGTCGGCTGCTACGCCGTCAAGCTCATCGGTCTGCTGATCCCCGCGGGCGTGCTGGAGCGACCGCTCGTCCAGCGCCTCGCCGCCCTGCTGCCCGTCGCGCTCCTGGCCGCTCTCACGGCCCAGCAGACGTTCGCCGACGGACGGGTCCTCGTCCTCGACGCCAAGGCCGCCGGGCTCGCCGCGGCGGCCGTCGCGCTGATCCTGCGAGCCCCGTTCCTGGTGGTCGTCGCCGCCGCCGTGGTGGTGACGGCAGGGGTCCGCGCGCTGACCGGCTGACACGGACACCGCCCGAGCACCGCACCGCCGGACCCGTGGGTCTCAGTTGACGGCCCTGCCGTACGCCCGGAGCGTGCGCAGGGCCTCGACGGTCACCATGGGGCGGCACTCCAGGGCGGTGCCCGGCGCCCACTGACGCCAGTGGATCGGCCACCCGCCGTCCTCCTGCTGCTCGGCCGCGAGGTGGTCCAGCGAGCGGGCCATCTCCTCGTCGGTGAACCACGCGCGCGCGAGCGAGTCCGGCGTCCGCGCGTAGTCGTGCGGGAAGTGGTGCTCGCCCGGCGCGTAGCCGGGCGCGACGGGGTAGGCCTCCAGGCGTCCGGCGTCCAGCACGGCGAGCCGCTGCTCACGGACGAGCCGGCCCAGCCGGTCGGCGCTCGCCTCCGCGCGCGGGCGGTCGGCCGCCGAGTCCAGGAAGGCGACGGCCGCCTCGATCTCGTACGGATGCGACTTCTCCAGGGACTCCACCGCCTGCCAGCAGAAGTCCGTGGCCCGGAACAACCAGGCGTTCCACACCTCGTTGCGGTGCAGCAGCCCCACGATCGGGCCGGTGGCGAGGAGTTCGCTCGGCGGATCGTCGACGACCGGCACGAACGGAGCCGCCGGATAGCCGCGCTGGCTGGGATGGACGGCCGGCAGCGCGCCGTCCGCGGTCGACACTGAGGTCAGATAGCGGCACACCCGTTCCACGCGCTGCCCGCCGCAGCGCCCGATCGAGTCGAGCACGCGCAGCGCGTGCCCCGTGTGCAGCGGCTGGCTGACCGGGCCGCGCAGATCGGGTTCGAGCGCGTGACCGTACCCTTCGTCGTCGTTGCGGTAGGCGGCCAGTGCCGTCTCCACCGCGTCGGCGTCGCCACCGAGGAAGTGATAGGCGAAGCGGCGCTGTTCCAGCACGCGCGCGGTGAGCCAGACGAAGTGCTCGGCGCGGGCGAGGGCGGACTGCGCGGGGGGCGTCTGGGGGAGTCGGGATGCTCCGGTTTCGGCCATGCGTCAGACCGTAGGGCGGAAAGCGGTCTCGCCACGCGGCCCCGGGCCGGGGCCACTCTCAGGGGCGGGATACTGGTGTCATGCGGTTGACGGTCTTCTGGCAGCGAATGGCTGATCACTTCGGCGCGGGGTACGCCGAGACGTTCGCGCGCGATCATGTGATGACGGAACTGGGCGGGCGCACGGTCCACGAGGCGCTGGACGCGGGCTGGGAGGCCAAGGACGTGTGGCGCGTGGTGTGCGCGACCATGAACGTTCCGCACGAAAACCACTGAACCGGACCGAAGACCGGGAAAGTCCGGGGGGACGTGGATCCGGTGTCGGTGGCGTGGGCCAGACTTGGCGCGTGGCCCCGACAGACGAGAACACGCAGGTCGATCAGCAGTCATCACCGCTCGGCACGACGCCGCCCGGTCCGCCCGCCGCCGACGCGGCAGAGGCGGGTCCGCGCATGCCGCGCTGGCTGCCCCGCGCCATGGTGCTCGCCCTGGCGCTGGTCGCCGTGTTCCAGCTCGGCAGTTGGGCGTTCCACCAGCTCACCGGCCTGCTGATCAACATCCTGATCGCGTTCTTCCTCGCGCTCGCGATAGAACCCGCGGTGAGCTGGATGGCCTCCCGGGGCATGCGCAGGGGGCTCGCCACGTTCCTCGTCTTCCTGGGCTCGTTGATCATGATCGCCGGGTTCGTCACGTTGCTCGGCTCGATGCTCGCGGGCCAGATCATCAAGATGATCGAGGGCTTCCCGGACTACCTCGACTCGGTCATCAACTGGATCAACACGCACTTCCACACCGACCTCAGACGGGTCGACATCCAGGAGGGCCTGCTCCACTCCGACTGGCTGCGCAAGTACGTCCAGAACAGCGCCACCGGCGTCCTGGACGTGTCCGGCCAGGTCCTCGGCGGTCTCTTCCAGCTCCTGACGGTCGCGCTGTTCTCGTTCTACTTCGCCGCCGACGGACCCCGGCTGCGGCGCGCCCTGTGCTCGGTGCTGCCGCCGGCCCGGCAGGCCGAGGTGCTGCGCGCCTGGGAGATAGCCGTCGACAAGACCGGCGGCTATCTGTACTCACGCGGCCTGATGGCACTGATCTCGGGCATCGCCCACTACATCCTGCTGGAGGCGCTGGGCGTGCCCTACGCGCCCGTGCTCGGTGTGTGGGTCGGCCTGGTCTCGCAGTTCATCCCGACCATCGGCACCTATCTCGCGGGTGCCCTGCCGATGCTGATCGCGTTCACGATCGACCCCTGGTACGCGCTGTGGGTGCTCGTCTTCGTCGTGGTCTACCAGCAGTTCGAGAACTACGTGCTCCAGCCCAAGCTGACCTCCAGGACGGTGGACATCCACCCCGCGGTCGCCTTCGGGTCCGTGATCGCGGGGACCGCGCTCCTCGGAGCCGTCGGCGCGCTGATCGCCATCCCCGCCGTCGCGACCCTCCAGGCGTTCCTCGGCGCGTACGTGAAGCGCTACGACGTCACGGACGACCCGCGGGTGCACGGGCACCGCGTCCGCAGCTCGGCGGGCCTCCTCGCGCGGGTGCGACGGCAGCTCGGCCGGTGACGGTCACCAGGTGAGGACCGCCTGGACGCCGGTGCCGACGACGGCCGCCGCGTAGAGACCGACCGCCGCCCACACGATCCGCTGCCGGGTCTCCTCGCCCCAGCCGGTGCGGGAGAGCAGCCAGGCCAGCGCGGGCAGCACCAGCACGGCGTGCAGGCTCACACCGTGCAGCGGCTTGAGCGGAGCCGTCGAGTGGTACGCGGCCTCCTGGTGGCCGGTCCTGGTGAGGACGACCCCGCGCGCGATCATCGCCGCGCCCGAGGCCAGCGCTACGAGCAGGATCGCGAACCCCGAACGCACGGCGAGCGGCATGCCCACGGGCCCCGAGGGCCTACGGCGGAACGAGGCGACCGCGAACGCGGTGAGCACCACGACCAGAATCCCGCCGCCCACCGCGAGCATCATGGAGACCGCGGTGTCGAAGCCGGTCTCCATGTCGAGGTGCGACGGAACCCGGCGCCACGCCTGAAGGGTGATCCCGCCGACCTCCAGCACGCAGTCCGCGGCGAACACGACGAGCAGCACGCTGCGCCGCCTCGCCTCCATCCGCACGTACGAGGTGACCCACGTGACCGCGATCAGGGTCAGCCCGAAGGAGACTCCGAAGGTGACGGGCTTGCGCCAGGAGACGGGGCCGTCCCACGGGCCGCCGTCGACGGCGAAGACCAGCAGATGCAGGAGGCCCGAGAGGACGAGCAGGGCGCCCGTGGCCCGGCAGAGCCGCTCGGCCGGCCGGAGCGAGGACGGCGGTGTCGGCAGGGGGCGCGGTGTCGGGGGGCGCGTCGTCGTCGGCATGGCCCACAGCCTGCCGGGCGTTCCCGCCGGTGTCGTCGTCCGCCCGGAGGCACCGGTCCTGCGCCCCGGGGAGTAGCCGGAGTCCGGGGCGGGTACCGGGCTTCGGGAGATGTGTCGGGGCGGCCGCGGGGCCCGAGGGCGCCGGATCCCCCGTCGTTGTCGGAGGGCGACCGTAGTCTCGGAAGTGCCGCGTGGTGCGCTTGACACAAAAATCGAACATCCATTCTTATGGAGGTTCCGGCAGAGCTCGCGACGGGTGATTCGGCATGGTTTCGGCAGGGATGTGCCCGAGTTATCCACAGGCCGGACGGGCGTCGGGGCGCATTGTCAGTGGCAGGCGTTAGCGTCTTTGACGTGAAGCGATCGACTCAAGCAAACCGGGTGGAACCCATGGCAGGAACCGACCGCGAGAAGGCGCTCGACGCCGCGCTCGCGCAGATTGAACGGCAGTTCGGCAAGGGCGCCGTGATGCGCCTGGGCGAGCGGCCGAATGAGCCCATCGAGGTCATCCCCACCGGGTCGACCGCGCTCGACGTCGCCCTCGGTGTCGGCGGCCTGCCGCGCGGCCGCGTGGTGGAGGTGTACGGCCCGGAGTCCTCCGGAAAGACGACCCTCACCCTGCACGCGGTGGCGAACGCGCAGAAGGCCGGCGGCCAGGTGGCGTTCATCGACGCCGAGCACGCCCTCGACCCCGAGTACGCGAAGAAGCTCGGCGTCGACATCGACAACCTGATCCTGTCCCAGCCGGACAACGGCGAGCAGGCCCTGGAGATCGTGGACATGCTGGTCCGCTCCGGTGCGCTCGACCTCATCGTCATCGACTCCGTCGCCGCTCTGGTGCCGCGGGCCGAGATCGAGGGTGAGATGGGCGACTCGCACGTGGGTCTCCAGGCCCGGCTGATGAGCCAGGCCCTGCGCAAGATCACCAGCGCGCTCAACCAGTCGAAGACGACGGCGATCTTCATCAACCAGCTCCGCGAGAAGATCGGCGTCATGTTCGGCTCTCCGGAGACGACGACGGGTGGCCGGGCGCTGAAGTTCTACGCCTCGGTGCGTCTCGACATCCGGCGCATCGAGACACTGAAGGACGGCACCGACGCGGTCGGCAACCGCACCCGCGTCAAGGTCGTCAAGAACAAGGTCGCGCCGCCGTTCAAGCAGGCCGAGTTCGACATCCTCTACGGCCAGGGCATCAGCCGCGAGGGCGGCCTGATCGACATGGGCGTGGAGAACGGCTTCGTCCGCAAGGCCGGCGCCTGGTACACGTACGAGGGCGACCAGCTCGGCCAGGGCAAGGAGAACGCCCGCAACTTCCTGAAGGACAACCCCGACCTCGCCAACGAGATCGAGAAGAAGATCAAGGAGAAGCTGGGCGTCGGTGTGAAGCCCGAGCAGCCCGCCGCCGAGCCGGGCGCGGACGCAGCGGTCTCGGCCCCGGACGACGCCGCGAAGACGGTGCCCGCTCCGGCTGCCAAGGCCACCAAGTCCAGGGCCGCGGCGGCCAAGAGCTAGTCCATGACACGACGAACCGACTGGGCCGAGTACGCCCGTCCCCAGACCCCCGACACGCGGCCGGGGCAGGGGTACGGCGGGGGACACGGCGGTCCGGCCGGAGACGGTGACGGGTCGTACGACGGTGCCGGGGGGTACGGCAGCCGGTCGTACGGCACCGACGACGGGCTCCACGAAGCCGACGGTGGGCTGTACGGCACCGGCGGCGGGTTCTACGGAGCCGATGGTTTCCACGGTGGCGGTCCGGACGACGGGGATCCGGACGGCGGAGGTTCGACGGGCGGTGACGCACGGCACGGTGACGGCCCGCCGCGCGGTCACGGTTCGCCGGACGCGGTCTCCCGACGCGGTGGACGTGCCGCTGGCGGACCGCGTGGTGGAAGAGGTCGTCGACGGGGCGGCGGTTTCGGCGAACCGTCCGACGGCCGGCGGGACGGAGACACCCCCTCCTCGTCGAGGGCCGAGAAGGGGGAGTCCCCGGGGGACCCGGCTGAGCGGGCGCGAGCGATCTGTCTGCGCCTGCTCACCGGGACCCCGCGTACGCGCAAGCAACTGGCGGACGCCTTGCGCAAGCGCGAGATCCCGGACGAGGTGGCGGACGAGGTGCTGTCACGGTTCGAGGAGGTCGGGCTGATCAACGACAGCGCCTTCGCGGACGCCTGGGTAGAGTCACGGCACCACGGGCGGGGGCTGGCCCGGCGCGCGCTCGTCCAGGAACTGCGGACCAAGGGCGTGGAGTCGACGCTGATCGACGAGGCCGTCGGACAGCTCGACTCCGAGCAGGAGGAGGCGACCGCTCGTGAGCTGGTCGCGCGCAAACTGCGCTCCACCCGCGGACTGGACCGGGACAAGCGGCTGAGACGCCTCGCCGGCATGCTCGCCCGCAAGGGCTACTCCCAGGGCATGGCCCTGCGCGTGGTCCGTCAGGCGCTGGAGGAAGAGGGCGAGGACACGGAAGGGCTCGACGAGGGATTCTGATCCCACGGTCGTCCGTCACCGTGCCCTCGCGGGCCCCCGTACGAGGGCGGCTCGTCCGGGGGGCCGGGCCCCGTGAGGCGGAGACGGTCGGCTTTTCGTGCAGGTCTCCGCCAGGCGGAAGCGGCCGGCCTTCCGCGTCGGTCTCGGCGAGACGCAAGCGGCCGGCTTTCCGCGTCGGTCTCGGCGGGGCGCAAGCGGTCGGCTTTCCGCGCGGGGCTCCGCGAGGCGCAAGCGGTCGGCTTTCCACCCCGGGCTCCGCGAGGCGCAAGCGGTCTGCTTTCCACGCCGCGCTCCGCGAGACGAAAGCCGTCAGCTCTCCGTGTCCGCAGCCCTCACCGGGAGGCCCGCGTTCTTCCAGGCCTGGAAGCCGCCGATCAGATCGGTGGCCCTGTGGAGTCCCAGACGGCGCAGGGACTCGGCGGCCAGGCTGGAGGCGTACCCCTCGTTGCAGAACAGCACGACCCGCAGGTCGTGACTCGTGGCCTCCGGCACGCGGTGACTGCCCGTGGGGTCCAGCCGCCACTCCAGTTCGTTGCGCTCGACGACGAGAGCGCCAGGGATCAGGCCGTCCCGGTCCCGCAGGGCGGCGTACCGGGTGTCGACCAGAAGCGCCTCCCCTCGCCGCACCGCCTCGAAGGCCTCCTCGGCCTCCACCCGGTCCAGGCCCGCGCGGACCTGTTCCAGCAGGGCGTCGATACCGATGGGCTGCCCGGTGCCGCTCACTGCCAGTCCTCCGGACGCTCGACGTGCTCCAGGCGCAGGATCTGCCCCGTACGGCTGTAGCGGCGGATCTGCGGGAGCGGTGGGTAGTAGGCGTGGACCGAGATGGCGTGCTCCTCGGCGGACTCGTTGAGCACCTCGTGCACGTGATGCCGGCCGAAGGCGCGGCCGGTGCCCGCGGGCAGCTTCCGCTGCCGGTCGATCTCTTCGGCGAGTTCCAGGGTCTTCCAGCCGTCGGCGGGCAGCCGCGCGGCGAGGGAATGCTCCTTGAGCTCGCCGGCCGCGGTGAGGAAGGCGCCCACCGATTCGGCGTGGTCGTGCCAGCCGGTCCCGGTCCCGGGCGGCCAGCCGATCAGCCAGGCCTCACTGCCGGCGGGGCCTTCGAGCCGCACCCAGGTACGGCCCTCGGGGTCGAGGGGGAGCGAGGCGATCAGCTCGGCGTCGGCCGCCGTACGGCGTACGAAGTCCAGGAGGTCGGCCTGGGTGGGGATCCGGGGGGCGCCGGAGACGGCGGAAGGCACGGCAGCGGCGACGGGGGCGGCGGCGGAGAGGGGGACAGACGTGGAGACAGAGGGTGGCACAGACACTCGGACCGTCCTGAGAGTTCGCGAGAGGAGCGCGCGGGGGCACGGCGGCGACGCGCGGAAGAAGAGGATGCGAAGTCAGAAGGACGGGCGACACACGCAGCCCGCATAGCGGACGAGGTCCATATGGACCCTCCGCCACAGGCGCACACAGGTGTCGGTCACGATCCGGAGTAGACCATGGTGGCGCAGACCGGTCAACTCACCGTCACTATATGGACCATGAAGGCCCGGGAAGCCGGGAGACCCGGGCCGTACGGTCACGGAGCGTTCAGCGCCTGCCCGCGGTCGCCTCCGCGGCGCTCTCCGCGTCCACCCGTGCCGGCCCGCCGAGGGCCGCCTCGGCCGCCTCGTACAGGTCGGCCGGCCGGACCCCGCCGAACGCGGCGACGAGGTGTCCGTCGGGGCGGACCAGCAGCACGGTGTGCGCCGCCGCACCCGGGTAGCTCTCTGCGACGAGGAGCTCGGCGGGGTGGGGAAGCGCGGTCACGGCGGCGGCGAGCCGCGGCATGACGCCGGCCGTCACCCAGTGTTTGCGCTCCCACACCCCCGTACCCGGAGCGATCAGCACGACGAGCAGCACCCCGCGCCCGAGCCGCTCGCGCAGCGGTACGAACGAGCCGTCCTCCGCGGTCACCCGCACGTCGACGACCGGCGCGCCGGGCTCGGTGTCGACGACGGCGTGCGACTCGGCGGGCGGGGGCATGAGCGGGGATCCGGTGTACGCCCCCGGCGCGCCGAGCGGGCCGCGGCCCAGATGGCCGTCCGTCAGCAGCGCGTCGTGTCCGCGGGCGGTCCCGGGGACGTAGGCGCGCAGGCCGCCGCCGCTCCGCAGCAGGGGCAGCGCCTGGTCCGCGGCGCGCAGCCGGGCGGCGACCACCGCTCGCCGCTCCGTCTGGTAGCTGTCGAGGAGCGCGGCGTGCGGACCGTGGTGCCAGCCGAGCGCCAGCTTCCAGGCGAGGTTGTCGGCGTCGCGCAGCCCTTCGTCCAGGCCCTGGGTTCCGAGGGCGCCGAGCAGGTGGGCCGCGTCCCCGGCGAGGAAGACCCGGCCGGCGCGCCAGCGGCGGGCCAGTCGGTGGTGGACGGTGTGGACTCCGGTGTCGAGCAGTTCGTACGCGGGTGTGGCGCCGCCGCTCCAGCCCGCGAGGGTCTCCCGGACGCGTGCCACCAGCAGGTCGGGCGTGACGAGGTCCTTGCCCGGGGGCAGCAGCCAGTCCAGCCGCCAGACGTCCTCGGCGAGCGGACGGGCGCTCACCTCGCCGGCCGAGGGTCCGGAGGAGCGCCACGGCGTCATCCGGTGCAGCAACGCTTCGCCGGGCCAGGGGAGTTCCGTGCGCAGGGCCGCCACGGCGTGCCGTTCGACGGCGGTGCGCCCGGGGAAGCGGATGTCCTGGAGCTTGCGCACCGTCGAGCGCGGTCCGTCGCAGCCGACCAGATAACTGCCGCGCCACCAGGTGCCGTCGGGGCCCCGGGTGTGCGCCGTGACGCCGGAGGCGTCCTGTTCGACGGAGTCGAGGCGGCTGAGCACGGCGACCTTGATGAGCCGCTCGTGGATGATGGCCTCGCGCAGCGCGCCGGTCAGCGCGTGCTGGGCGATGTGCAGCGGAGCGGTGAACTCCGTGCCGTCCACCGGGTCTTCCAGGAGCCGGGAAGCGGCGGTGCCGCGCGCGGCGACGGTCCCCCGAGGAGCGTCGCCCCGCACGGCCTCGCCGCCGAGAGGATCGGAGGCGCCGTTCGCCCCCGCGGACCCCTGCCCGTCGAACACGATCTCGCGCATCACCTGCCTGCGCCGCATCGACCGCCATCCGGCCCAACGGAAGCCTGCGTCGTCGAGCGGCAGGCCCGTCAGCCGTTCGACGAGCGCGACCGTGTCCTCGCGCAGCACCACGGTCCGCGCGAGCCGCTGTTCGTCCTTGCCGGGGCCCTCGTCGAGGACGATGGAGGGGACCTCCTGGCGGGCCAGCGCAAGGGCGAGGGTGAGCCCCACGGGCCCGGCTCCGACGATGATCACCGGGTCCACGGCGCGGTGCCCCCTGCACGGAGCTGTGTCCTGAGGGACGTACGGGAACAGGCAGGTGGAGCAGGGTGCACGATCACAGAACGTATGCAACCCATTGCCGCTGCTTGCGTCAAGTGACGGGGTCAGTGGCGGTCCCGTCACTGACCCCTTCGGTCACACTGATCGACCGATGTTCGGACGATCCGTCAGATCGTGCCCCCGATCGGTCGGATCGCGCCCCAGCTCGTCGGATCGCGCCCCGGCTCGTCGGACCACGCGCCCGGGCGCGTCACTCCATACCCCCGCCCCCGCCCGCGCCCGTCGCCGCGGTACCCGCGATGGTCGCGTCGTTCGCGGAGAGCACCGCGCCGGTCGACTTCTTGCCGCGGCGCAGCCGGCCCTCCAGCCAGGAGGCGAAGCTGGTGATCGTGAAGTTCACGACGATGAAGATGACGGCGACCACGATGAAGCTCGGGATGACGTTCGCGTAGTTGGCCGCGAGGGTGCTGCGCGCGGCGAGGAGCTCCTGATAGCTGATCATCACACCGCCCAGCGCGGTGTCCTTCACGATGACCACGAGCTGGCTGACGATCGCCGGGAGCATCACGGTGACCGACTGCGGCAGCAGGATGCTGGTCATGGTCTGGCCCTTGCGCAGGCCGATCGCGTACGCGGCCTCCGTCTGGCCCTTGGGGAGCGCGAGGATGCCGGCGCGGACGACCTCGGCGAGGACCGAGGAGTTGTAGAGCACCAGACCCGTGACGACCGCGTAGAACGGGCGGTCCTCGCTGGCGACGTTCGCCGACTGGGCGTACAGCTCGTTCGCGAACAGCATGAGCAGCAGGACCGGGATGGACCGGAAGAACTCGACCACGGCGCCGACCGGGACGCGCACCCAGCGGTGGTCGGAGAGGCGCGCGATACCGAGGACGGCACCCAGCGGGAGGGCGATCACCATGCTCAGCCCGGCGGCCTTCAGGGTGCCCCAGAGGCCCGGCAGCAGATAGGTGTTCCAGGCGTCCGCCGTGGTGAACGGCTCCCACAGGTCCCACTTGAGCTGGCCCTTGTCGTCCATCGCCGTCCAGATCCACCACAGCAGCAGCGCGACCAGGCCGGAGAAGAGGACCGAGAGGAGCAGATTGCGGCGCTTGGCCCGGGGACCGGGGGCGTCGTAGAGGACGGAGGTCATCGCTTCACCGCCAGTCGCTTGCCCAGCCAGCCGAGGAAGAGGCCGGTGGGGAGGGTCAGGACCACGAATCCGAAAGCGAAGACCGAGGCGATGAGGACCGTCTGGGCCTCGTTCTCGATCATCGTCTTCATCAGGGTCGCGGCCTCGGCCACGCCGATGGCGGCGGCCACGGTCGTGTTCTTGGTCAGCGCGATCAGTACGTTCGCCAGCGGGACGACGGCGGAGCGGAACGCCTGCGGCAGGACGATCAGCCGCAGCGTCTGCCCGAAGCCGAGCCCGATCGCGCGGGCCGCCTCGGCCTGGCCGACCGGCACGGTGTTGATGCCGGAGCGAAGCGCCTCGCACACGAAGGCCGCGTGGTAGACGACGAGGCTGAGCACCGCGAGCCGGAAGCCCTGGACCTTGAAGTCGTCGGACCCCATCGTCACACCGAAGATGTCCGCGAGACCGAGCGAACTGAACACGATGATGACCGTCAGCGGGATGTTCCGGACGATGTTCACGTAGGCGGTGCCGAATCCGCGCATGAGCGGGACCGGGCTGACCCGCATCGCGGCCAGCAGTGTGCCCAGGATCAGGGAGCCGAGGGCGGAGTAGACGGTGAGTTGCACCGTCGTCCAGAACGCCCCCAGGACGTCATAACCTTGAAGAAAGTCGAACACGATCTCCCGCGCTTCCGGGTGGTGGCGTACGTGGCGGACGGGGTGGGCGCGGTGTGCCGCCGCCGTGATCGCGACGGGCGGCGGCACACCTGCGAAGCCCCGTGTGAACCGCGGTCTCCCGCGTTGCCCGAGGGCCCCGAGTTACCCGGTGATCCCCCTGCTGCTGGGCTGTGCCCGCGTTACTTGACGATGACGCCGATCTTCGGGGCCTGCTCGTACTGGTAGTTCGCGGGGCCGAAGTTCTTCTCGACCGCCTTCTTCCAGGAGCCGTCGCTGACCATCTTCGCCAGTGCGGCGTTGATCTTCTTCTCCAGCTCGGCGTCGCCCTTCTTGATGCCGACGCCGTAGTTCTCGTTGCTCAGCTTGAGGCCGGCGAGCTTGAACTGGCCCTTGTACTTGTCCTGCGCCGCGAAGCCCGCGAGGATCGAGTCGTCGGTGGTCACCGCGTCGACGGCGCCGCTCTGGAGGGCGGCGATGCACTCCGAGTAGCCGCTGTACTGCTTCAGGTTGGCCTTCGGGGCGATCGTCTTCTGGACGTTCTGCGCCGAGGTCGAACCGGTCACGGAGCACAGCTTCTTGCCGTTGAGGTCCGTGCCCTTGGCGATGGTCGAGTCCTTCTTCACGAGAAGGTCCTGGTGGGCCAGCAGGTACGGGCCCGCGAAGTCGACCTTCTGCTTGCGCTCGTCGGTGATCGAGTAGGTGGCCGCGATGAACTTCACGTCACCACGGGCCAGCGCGTTCTCACGGTCGGCGCTCTTCGTCTCGATGAACTCGATCTGGCCGGGCTTGTACCCGAGCTGGCCGGCGACATAGGTCGCGACGTCCACGTCGAAACCGGCGAAGGATCCGTCCGGCTGCTTCAGGCCGAGACCGGGCTGGTCGTACTTGATGCCGACCTTGATCTTGCCGCCGCCCGAGGACGAGGAGCCGCTGTCGTTGTTGTCGCTCGAACCGCACGCGGTGGCGGACACGGCGAGCGCGAGTACGGCGGCCGAGACGGCGGCTGCCTTGCGGAGCTTCATGATGAACATCCTTTGAGTAAGAGCGGAGTACGGCCGTCGACGGGCGGTGGCGCGCGTGGGCCCTCGGAAGGGGGGCGCGTGATCCCCCTGGGCGGGGCGCGTGGCCCCTGGACGGGAACGTCAGTGGTGAAGGATCTTCGAGAGGAAGTCCTTGGCGCGGTCGCTGCGCGGATTGCTGAAGAACTGGTCCGGCACAGCCTCTTCGACGATGCGGCCGTCGGCCATGAAGACGACCCGGTTGGCGGCCGAACGGGCGAAGCCCATCTCATGGGTGACGACGATCATGGTCATGCCGTCCCGGGCGAGCTGCTGCATGACCTCGAGCACCTCGTTGATCATCTCGGGGTCCAGCGCCGAGGTCGGCTCGTCGAAGAGCATGACCTTGGGGTCCATCGCCAACGCTCGTGCGATGGCGACGCGTTGCTGCTGGCCGCCCGACAACTGGGCCGGGTACTTGTCGGCCTGCGTGCCCACGCCGACGCGGTCGAGCAGGGCGCGGGCCTTCTCCTCCGCCGCCTGCCTGCCGGTCTTGCGGACCTTGATCTGCCCCAGCATCACGTTCTCGAGCACGGTCTTGTGCGCGAAGAGGTTGAAGGACTGGAAGACCATGCCCACGTCGGCCCGGAGCCGGGCGAGCGCCTTGCCCTCCTGGGGCAGCGGCTTGCCGTCGATCGAGATCTCGCCCGAATCGATCGTCTCCAGACGGTTGATGGTGCGGCACAGGGTGGACTTCCCGGACCCAGAGGGCCCGATGACCACGACGACCTCACCACGGGTGATCGTCAGGTCGATGTCCTGGAGCACGTGCAAGGCCCCGAAGTGCTTGTCGACGCTCTTCAGGACGACCAGTTCGTCGGTCCCGGCCATGGCGTCCTTGGCCACCGATGCATCGGTCATCGCTTGGGGGCTCCGTCCTCCTCGGTTTCCGAGGACAGTAGTGACCCCTTACGACCAGCGTCATTACATCTGAGGGGAATCTGAGCATCACGATCCGATAGCAATCGGACACGTGTCGTAGCGATCGCGCGCATGCGCGTACCGGCTGGATAACGGAAGCCCCGGGCAACCCGAAGCCCCTTGACGCCGTCCTTGTCCATCGGCGTGACTTCCTTGGTGCACGCGCGCGTGCACCACTTTGTTGAAACGGGGACCGTTCGACCGATGAGACCCGAGACCGTACGACCGAGACGGTACGACCGAGACCGTACGACCAGGACGGTACGACCGATGAGCCGGAGGGGGCCGGGATGAGACTGCTCCTCGTCGAGGACGACAACCACGTCGCCGCCGCCCTGTCCGCGGTGCTGGCACGGCACGGCTTCGAGGTCACCCATGCCCGCAGCGGCGAGGAGGCCCTCCAGGCCCTCGTCCCGGAGAGCGACGGCTTCGGCGTCGTGCTGCTCGACCTCGGACTGCCCGACCAGGACGGCTACGAGGTCTGCGGCAAGATCCGCAAGCGGACCGCCACACCGGTGATCATGGTCACCGCGCGCGCGGACGTCCGCTCCCGCATCCACGGCCTCAACCTGGGCGCCGACGACTACGTGGTGAAGCCGTACGACACCGGGGAACTGCTCGCCCGGATCCACGCCGTCAGCAGGCGCACCGCCCACGACGACGGGTCGGCGCCCGGCGAGGACCTGGTGCTCCTGGGGCCCGTGCGCATCGAACTCCCCAACCGCCAGGTCACGGTGGACGGTTCGGCGGTCCAGCTCACGCGCAAGGAGTTCGACCTGCTCGCGCTGCTGGCCCAGCGCCCCGGAGTGGTCTTCCGCCGGGAACAGATCATCAGCGAGGTGTGGCGCACGAGCTGGGAAGGAACCGGCCGCACGCTGGAGGTGCACGTGGCGTCGCTGCGTTCCAAACTGCGCATGCCGGCGCTGATCGAGACCGTGCGCGGCGTCGGGTACCGGCTCGTCGCCCCGGCCGCGTAGCGGGCACCGGTGCGTACCCGACTGCTGCCGCTGCTCATCGTCCTGATGGCGGCCGTGCTGCTCGCGCTCGGCGTCCCGCTCGCGGCGAGCGTCGCCGCGCAGCAGCAGCAGCGCGTCGTCGTCGACCGCATCGACGACACCGCGCGGTTCGCGGCCCTCGCCCAGTACGTCACCGACTCCCCGAGCCGCTCCCGGGCCGGCTTCCCGGACGAGCGCGGCGAGACCCTGCGCACCGAACTCGCCCGCTACTACGAGGTGTACGGCATCCGGGTCGGCGTCTTCTACCGCGACGACGAGCCGATGGCCAACGCCCCGGAGAGCTGGCTCCTGCCCAAGACCGGACCGGCCCGCGACGCCTTCAACGAGGCGCTCGTCAGCCGTCGCAGCCACGATCCGGAACAGGTCTGGCCCTGGCAGCACCACCGTCTCGTCGTGGCCTCCCCGGTCATCAGGGACGGCGACGTCATCGGGGTCGTCGTCACCGACTCGCCCACCGGGCAGATGCGTTCGGCGGCCCTGCACGGCTGGCTGATCATCGGCGCGGGCGAGATCGCCGCGATGCTCCTCGCGCTCGGCGCCGCGCTGCGCCTCACCGGCTGGGTGCTCAGGCCCGTACGCGTCCTCGACGCCACCACCCACGACATCGCGACCGGCCGGCTGAAGTCCCGGGTCGCGCCCGCCGGCGGGCCGCCCGAACTCCAGCGGCTGGCACGGTCGTTCAACGAGATGGCGGACAACGTCGAGAGCGTGCTGGAACAGCAGCGCGCCTTCGTCGCCGACGCCTCGCACCAACTGCGCAACCCGCTCTCGGCGCTGCTGCTGCGGATCGAGCTGCTGGCCCTCGAACTCCCCGAGGGCAACGAGGAGATCGCGTCCGTACGCACCGAGGGCAAGCGGCTGACCCAGGTGCTCGACGATCTGCTCGACCTGGCACTGGCCGAGCACGCCGAAGCCGATGTGCGCCTGACCGACATCGGCGCCCTGACCGCCGAGCGCGTGGCGTCCTGGCAGCCGGTCGCCGACAGCAGGGGCGTCCGGCTGGCGGGGAACTGCCCGCCCACGACCGCGTGGGCCGACCCCGTCACCCTGTCCAGCGCCCTGGACGCGGTCATAGACAACGCGGTCAAGTTCACGCCGGAGGGGGAGAGCGTCGAGGTGACCGTCGCCTCGAACGGGGCGTCCTCCACCGTCGTGGTCACCGACGGCGGACCCGGCCTCGGCGACGAGGACCTGGCCCGCATCGGCGACCGCTTCTGGCGCAGCGCCGCCCACCAGAACATCAAGGGCTCGGGCCTCGGCCTCTCCATCTCCCGGGCCCTGCTCGCCGCGGGCGGCGGTTCCATCGCGTACGGCCACCACGAACCGCACGGTCTTCGGGTGACGGTGACCGTGCCCAGGTCGGAGCCGGCGATCTGACGGATTCCCGGCGTGCCCGGATCCCCCGGCGTGCCCCACCGCGGCGACGCCGGTCCGGGCGGAGGGGAAAGGTCGGACAGGCCCTACGGCTTGATCGACCGGTAGTACCGCCGGGCGCCCTCGTGCAGCGGCAGCGGGTCCGTGTAGATCGCCGTGCGCAGGTCCACGAGCTGGGCCGCGTGCACCACGGCGCCGATGCGGTCGCGGCTCGCGATCACCGTGCGGGTGAGCTCCTCGGTGAGATCCGCGTCCGCGTCCTCCCGGGTGATCAGGAAGTTCGCCACGGCCAGCGTCGGCACGGCGGAACCGCGCTGCGACGCGGGATAGGCGTCGGCGGGCATCACGGCCGAACGGTAGTAGCTGGAGGCGCCGCCCTGCTCGTGCAGCTTCTCGACGAGGTCGCTGCCGATCGGCACCAGCCGGATGTCGTAGGACCTGGAGAGCTTCTGGACGGCGTTCGTCGGCAGACCGCCCGACCAGAAGAACGCGTCGATCTTGTGCTGTTCGAGCAGTCCCGGCATGGTCGCGATGCCCTCGTCGAGGGGTGTTATGTCCTTCTTGGGGTCCAGGCCCGCCGCCTCGAGGACGTGGTTCGCGATCAGCCGCACCCCGGATCCGCCCGGCCCCACGGCGACCTTCATGCCCTTGAGGTCCTCGACGGACTGCACGGGCGAGGAGCGCGGGACGACCAGGTGCACATAGTCGTCGTAGAGCCGCGAGCAGCCGCGCAGCCGCTTCGCGCCCGGCTTGTGCTGGTGGAGGTATGTCTCCACGGCGTCGGCCGCCGCGATGGTGAAGTCGGCCTTGCCGGTGGCCACCCGGCTGATGTTCTCCTGCGATCCGTCGCTGTTGAGCAGCCGCACGTCCAGGTCGGGCATGTCCTTGGCGATGGCGCTCTGCAGGAGCTTGCCGTACATCTGGTAGACCCCGGTCGGGGTGCCCGTGCTGAAGGTGATCGTCCCGCTCGGGGACTCCTCGCCCAGCGGCAGCAGCCACCACAGCAGCAGCCCGGCGAGCGCGCAGACGGCCGCCGAGCCGAACAGGGCGCGACGCCGGCCGATACGGGTGAGTGCCTGGAACATGCGCGCGATCCTGCCAGCCCGGGCCCGGTCCTGGCCAGGGCCGGACCCGGGAGCGGGCCCCCGCGGCTGGGTAGGCTCGCCGAATGCAGCCGTCCCCGCCGTCGCACGTCCCGCCGTCCGGATCCGCCGCGTCCCAGCTCGCGCCGGGGCCCTCACCGGCCTCCTTGGTCCGTGAGTTCCACCTCGCCTTCGGCCTCGACGTCCGCGGCACGCCGACCGAGGTCTCCCCGCAGCTCGCCGCCCACCGGGGCGAGCTGCTGGCGGAGGAGGCCGCCGAGGTCGCCGAGGTCGCGGTCGGCGGCCCGCTCGACCGGCTCGCGCACGAGCTCGCCGATGTCGTGTACGTGGCGTACGGCACCGCGCTCGTCCACGGAATCGACCTCGACGCGGTGATCGCCGAGATCCACCGGGCCAACATGACGAAGCTCGGCCCCGACGGGCACGTCGCCCGCAGGGCCGACGGCAAGGTCCTCAAGGGGGAGCACTACCGGGCACCGGACGTGTCGGAGGTGCTGCGGCGGCAGGGGTGGAGCGCACCGGACGCGTGACATCCGGAGCGGGGGACAGGGGAAGGCCCTCCCCGGGCGTTGCCATCGGCGCCGCCATGGGGAGGCCATGGGGAGGCCATACCCGGGGCGCCGCCATGGGGAGGCCGCATCGGCCCGCCCCCGGCAGGAAGGCCGCCCTCTGCCGGGAGGCCACGCGGGCGCGGCCACCGTAAGGGCACCAGCGACGAGCAGGAGAGCGCATGAACGAGCCGGCCGAACTCGATCTGCCCGTCGAGGGCGGAACCCTCCGGGTCCTGAGGTTCGGAAAGGGCCCGCGGACCGCCCTCGCGGCCCACGGCATCACCGGATCCGGGATGTCCTTCCGCGCCGTGGCCCGTCATCTCCCCGACGAGTGGAGTCTGTTCGCGCCCGACCTGCGCGGGCGCGGCGGAAGCGCGGACACCCCCGGCCCGTACGGCCTCGACCGGCACGCCGGGGACCTGTGCCGCCTGGCCGAGGACCTGGGCGAGGGCCGGCCGGTCGCCCTGACCGGGCACTCGATGGGCGCCTACACCGCGCTGCGGGCGGCCACGCGCCGACCCGGACTGTTCGACCGGCTGCTGCTCGTCGACGGCGGCCTGCCGCTGCCCGTCCCGCCCGGAACGGACCCCGACACCGTCCTCGACACCACGCTCGGACCCGCGCTGGCCCGCCTCGGCCGGACGTACGAGAGCGACGAGGCCTACGTCGACTTCTTCCGCGCGCACCCGGCACTCGGACCGCACTGGAACGCGGACATCGAGGCGTACGTGCGCTACGACGTCACGGGGACCGGCGGCGCCAGGCGGTCGAAGGTGCGGGAGGAGGCCGTGCGGCACGACGGACGCGACCTGCTGACGTCCGCCGGCCCCGTCGCCGCCGCCCTCACCGGCCTGAGCGTCCCGGCCCTGCTGCTGCACGCGCCGCTGGGACTGCTCGGCCAGGAGCCGCCCATGCTCGCTCCGTCCGTCGTCGAGGACTGGACCGGCGGCCCCGGCCGTCTGCCCGCCGAACTGATCGAGGGCTCCAACCACTACACGATCCTGCTCGGCACCGCCGCGAGGACCGTCGCCGAGCGGTTCGTCGCCGAACCGTTCGCCGCACCGGGCGGCTGACCGGCGGCGGTGCGACCGCACGCCGGGTACCGGAAACCGCACGTCGTGTGACGGACGACGGCCGGCGCCCGCTCCGGCGTCCGGACGCACTCCCGGCACCGCCTACCCTTGTCCCATGAGCAGCGGCGACCGGAGTCAGGCAGTGGACGTTCAGGAATCCAAGACGTACGAAGTGCGCACCTACGGGTGTCAGATGAACGTCCATGACTCCGAACGGCTCTCCGGGCTCCTCGAGGACGCCGGTTACGTGCGGGCTCCCGAGGGCGCGGACGGCGACGCGGACGTCGTGGTCTTCAACACCTGCGCCGTCCGCGAGAACGCCGACAACAAGCTCTACGGCAACCTCGGCCGCCTCGCCCCGATGAAGACGAAGCGCCCCGGCATGCAGATCGCCGTCGGCGGCTGCCTCGCCCAGAAGGACCGCGACACCATCGTCAAGCGGGCACCCTGGGTGGACGTCGTCTTCGGCACGCACAACATCGGCAAGCTGCCGGTCCTCCTGGAGCGCGCCCGCGTCCAGGAAGAGGCGCAGATCGAGATCGCCGAGTCCCTGGAAGCCTTCCCCTCCACGCTGCCGACCCGCCGCGAGAGCGCGTACGCGGCCTGGGTGTCGATCTCCGTCGGCTGCAACAACACCTGCACCTTCTGCATCGTCCCCGCGCTGCGCGGCAAGGAGAAGGACCGCAGGACCGGCGACATCCTGGCCGAGATCGAGGCACTGGTCGGCGAGGGCGTCTCCGAGATCACCCTCCTCGGCCAGAACGTCAACGCGTACGGCAGCGACATCGGCGACCGCGAGGCCTTCAGCAAGCTGCTGCGCGCCTGCGGGAAGATCGAGGGCCTGGAGCGCGTGCGCTTCACCTCGCCGCACCCGCGCGACTTCACCGACGACGTGATCGCCGCCATGGCCGAGACGCCGAACGTCATGCCGCAGCTCCACATGCCGATGCAGTCCGGCTCGGACACCGTCCTGAAGGCGATGCGCCGCTCCTACCGCCAGGAGCGCTTCCTCGGGATCATCGAGAAGGTCCGCGCCGCCATCCCGCACGCGGCGATCACCACCGACATCATCGTGGGCTTCCCCGGCGAGACGGAGGAGGACTTCGAGCAGACCCTCCACGCCGTCCGCGAGGCCCGCTTCTCGGCGGCCTTCACGTTCCAGTACTCCAAGCGCCCCGGCACCCCGGCGGCCACCATGGAGGGCCAGATCCCCAAGGAGGTCGTCCAGGCGCGCTACGAGCGTCTCGTCGCCCTCCAGGAGGAGATCTCCTGGGACGAGAACAAGAAGCAGGTCGGCCGCGTCCTGGAGCTGATGGTCGCCGAGGGCGAGGGCCGCAAGGACGGTGCCACCCACCGCCTCTCGGGCCGCGCCCCCGACAACCGGCTGGTCCACTTCACCAAGCCCGACGTGGAGGTCCGCCCCGGTGACGTGGTGACCGTCGAGATCACGTACGCCGCCCCGCACCACCTGCTTGCCGAGGGCGCCGTCCTCGACGTGCGCCGCACCCGCGCGGGTGACGCCTGGGAGAAGCGCAACGCCGCGGAGGCCGCCAAGCCGGCCGGCGTCATGCTGGGCCTGCCGAGGATCGGCGCCCCGGAACCGCTTCCGGTCGCGACGGGCAGCGGCTGCGGCTGCGACTGACCGGGACCGCCACGGGGCCCGCTGCCGTCCCGGCGGCGGGCCGTTGCTCGGTGCGACCGGCCCGACGACGGTCGGCGCGCTCGTGCGGGGCCGTCGCGCCGGAGCGTGCCGGTGGTGTGCGGCGATACGCTGCGGGTCATGCTCGTAGCCGCCGCAGTCTGCCCCTGCCCTCCGCTGCTCGTCCCCGATGTCGCCGCCGGAGCGGCCCCCGAACTGGACGCCGCGCGCGCCGCGTGCACGGACGCGCTGGGTGTGCTCGCCGCGTCGCGTCCCGACCTGCTGGTGGTCGTCGGCCCGGCCGACGAGAACGCTCGCGGGCTCCATCCGGAGGGCACCCGGGGCTCGTTCAGCGGCTTCGGGGTCGACCTCGACGTGTGCCTCGGCCGTCCGAAGGCGGACGCCTCCCTCCCGGACCCGGACGGCGCCGACTCAGCGGCCCCGGAACGTGAGCTGCCGCCCTCCCTCGCCGTCGCCGCCTGGCTGCTGGAGCGCACCGGCTGGTCCGACGCCCCCGTGGAGGGACTCGGGGTCGGCGAGCCGCTGGAGGCCGAGCGGTGCGTCCGGACCGGGGAGCAGATCGGCGGGCGGGCCGGACGGGTCGCCCTGCTGGTGATGGGGGACGCCAGCGCGTGCAGGACCCTCAAAGCGCCCGGCTATCTCGACGAGCGCGCGGAGGGATTCGACGCGGAGGTCGCGCGGGCGCTCGGGACGGCGGACGTCGCGGCCCTCAAGGCGCTGGACACGTCTCTGGCGTACGAACTGAAGGCCGCGGGCCGAGCCCCCTGGCAGGTCCTCGCGGGCGCGGCCGAGGGCGCGGGACTGGGCGGCGCCCTGCTCTACGAGGACGCGCCCTACGGGGTGGGTTACATGGTGGCGGCCTGGTCGTAGGTCAGACGCGGCGGACGGCCGGGAGGAGCCTCGGCTCTTCGCGGCCGTCCGCCGCGTCCGGGCCGTTCAGGATGCCGGAGGCGGGGTCTGCGCGTCCGGCGGACTCGCGTCCGGGCCGCCGTCCTTGTGCGCGAGGCGGTCCACGGCGTCCTTCGCCTTGCCCGTGCCCGTGTGGATCTTGTCGCTGTACTTGTGCTTGGTCTTGTCGTCGACCACCTTGGCGGCCTTGTCGAGGCCGTGAGCGACCTTGTGCCCGTGCTGCTGCGCGAGCCCGGAGACCTTGTCCTTGGCGGGCTCCAGCTTGGCTTTCAGATTGTCCATCAGACCCATGGTTCGCCTTCCCTGGCGGGACAGTTACGTGCGGGAGCCCTTGCCGGCCTCGTGGTCGGCCGCCTGTTCCGGCGTCTGCTGCCTGGGGATGCCGACGTCCTCCGCGGTGGCGGTCCCGGCGTCGCCCGCCGTCGCCCCGCCCTCGTCCTCGGACGAACCCTCGGCCTCCACGGCCACCCGCGCCTCGACGGCCGGTGCCTCCTCGGTGGCCTTCGACCTCCGGAGAAGCCGTTCAAAAACGCCCATATCAGCTCCTTACGTTACTCGTGAGGGCGAAGTTCCGCGTCGCCCGGTGCGGCCCGTTGCGTCACCCGGGTCACCGGTCCTCGGGACCGGCGGCCGGAACCCCGCATGAGGGAACGAACCCGGAACCCCCGCGTCACGCGGCTCGTTGCGGGGGAGGTCCCAGGGTTTGCGAGACTGGGACCGTGAGCAGCGCACCTCCCGCACCCCGGGTCATCGCCGTCGTCGGACCTACCGCCGCAGGAAAGTCCGATCTGGGCGTTTTCCTCGCCAGGCGTCTCGGCGGCGAGGTCATCAACGCCGACTCGATGCAGCTCTACCGCGGGATGGACATCGGCACCGCCAAGCTGACGCCCGCCGAGCGCGGCGGCGTCCCGCACCACCTCCTGGACATCTGGGACGTGACGGTCGCCGCCAGCGTCGCCGAGTACCAGCGCCTCGCCCGCGCCCGGATCGACGCGCTGCTCGCCGAGGGGCGCTGGCCCGTCCTGGTGGGCGGCTCCGGGCTGTACGTCCGCGGGGCCGTGGACAAGATGGAGTTCCCCGGCACCGACCCGGCCGTACGCGCCCGCCTGGAGGAGGAGCTCACCCTGCGCGGCTCCGGAGCCCTGCACGCGCGGCTCGCCATGGCCGACCCCGGGGCCGCCCAGGCGATCCTGCCCAGCAACGGCCGCCGGATCGTCCGCGCGCTGGAGGTCATCGAGATCACCGGCAAGCCCTTCACCGCCAACCTGCCCGGCCACGAATCCGTCTACGACACCCTCCAGATCGGCGTCGACGTGGCCCGCCCCGAGCTCGACGAGCGCATCGCCCGGCGGGTCGACCGCATGTGGGAGGCCGGCCTCGTGGACGAAGTGCGCACGCTGGAGGCGCAGGGCCTGCGCGCCGGGCGCACCGCCTCCCGCGCGCTCGGATACCAGCAGGTCCTCGCGGCGCTCGCCGGGGAGTGCACCGAGGACGAGGCCCGGGCCGAGACCGTTCGCGCCACCAAGCGCTTCGCGCGCCGTCAGGATTCATGGTTCCGGCGGGACCCCAGGGTGCATTGGCTCAGTGGGGCTGCGGCGGATCTCACAGAACTCCCGGAACTCGCACTGACGTTGCTCGAACGACCGGTCACAGCCTGATCACGTCATGGCATCGGGACGCTCCGGCCGTCATCCGGGCCTCCGGCGCCGTGCCATCATCGAGCTTCGATCGACCAGTGAAGTCCGAGTTTGGGAGGGCGCGTGGCGATGGAGGCCGGCCCTCGCGACACTGCACGCGGCACCGAGTACGGTGCCGATCGGGACGGAGTTCGTCTGAGCATCGATCCGGACGCCAACCACGGCGTCGAGCCGGAGCTGGGTGAAGAGCGCCTGAGCTCCGACGGCCCCGAGGACACCCCCGGCGGAGTGATCGCCGACGGTCCGGGCCCCGGCGAGATGTCCCCGGAGCCTGAGGTCGAGGTCGAGCTGCGCCCGCAGCGTCTGCTGCGCATCTGGCAGCTCGCGCCGATCGTGGCGCTGGGCGCGACGGGCTCCCTGATGTTCGCCTTCCCGCTCGCCTTCGAGTTCGGTGACGGCGGTGCCGTGGTCGCCATGCTCGGGCTGCTGATCTGCCTGTGCGCCGCGGGCTGGGGCATGATGGCGGCCCGCCGGGTCGGCTACACGCTGCCCGGCTTCCCGTCGCGCGGCTCCGGCCGACGCCCGGACTGGCGTGTGGTCCTCGCGTACGTCGTGATCGTCGCCGCGGTGGCCGTGCTGGCCGTGGGACGCGTGGCCCGACTGCGCTGACCCCCGGGTGCCGTCCCGGCACCCGCACCGCGCGGACGGGGCTGTCGGCGCGACCCCTTACGATCGAGGAATGAGCACGCGGATCGCCTTCCTCAAGGGGCACGGGACCGAGAACGACTTCGTGATCATCCCGGACCCGGAGAACGTCATCGACCTTCCTCCCGCCGCCGTCGCCGCTCTGTGCGACCGCCGCGCGGGCATCGGCGGCGACGGTCTGCTGCACGTCGTGCGGTCCGCCGCGCACCCCGAGGCCGCCGGGATGGCGGCCGAGGCGGAGTGGTTCATGGACTACCGCAACGGCGACGGCTCCGTCGCCGAGATGTGCGGCAACGGCGTGCGCGTGTTCGCCCACCACCTCCACCGCGCCGGCCTCGTCCCCGAGGGCGACACCGCGATCGCCACGCGCGGAGGCGTGAAGCCCGTCCACATCGCCAAGGACGGAGACGTCACCGTCGGCATGGGCAAGGCGCTCCTGCCCGAGGGGGAGGTCACGGTCAGCGTCGGCGGCCGGAGCTGGCCCGCGCGCAACGTGAACATGGGCAACCCGCACGCGGTCGCCTTCGTGGACGACCTCGCGCACGCCGGTGACCTGTTCACCCCGCCGCCGTTCGCCCCGGCGTCGGCCTACCCGGACGGGGTCAACGTCGAGTTCGTCGTCGACCGGGGACCGCGTCATGTGGCCCTGCGGGTCCACGAACGCGGCTCGGGCGAGACCCGTTCCTGCGGCACGGGCGCCTGCGCCGTGGCCGTCGCCACCGCCCGCCGCGACGGCGCCGACCCCGCCGTGACCGGCACCCCGGTGACGTACACCGTCGACGTGCCCGGCGGACGCCTCGTCATCACCGAGCACGCCGACGGCGAGATCGAGATGACCGGCCCCGCCGTCATCGTCGCCGAGGGCGAGATCGACGCGGACTGGCTGGACGGCGCGCTGCGCTGAGCCACGCGGGGCATGCCGGAGCCGCACCGCGCCGGGCGCTCTGACGAGCCGGCGCCGGGCGCTGTGTCGAGCCGGCGCCGGGCGCGCCGCGTCGTGCAGGACGGACGTCGTACGTCCTTGCCGTCCATTCCAGAAATTCGAAACCGTAAACCCCAAAACCTTCGCTCGAATGGGTGATCCGTTTCACGCTCGGCGAGAGGCGGTCAGCCGGGCGTGGTGGGGTCGGTAGCATCAAGCACCGGCCCGGACGGGGGATCGACACCATCCCCTGAGCCGAGTTCGCCATGGGGCACCCGTCCGCCGGTCTGACGCAGCCGGAGGTGCCCATGAGTGCGGAGGCGACGAATCCCGCGACGCCAGGCCCCGTTACGCCCGCCAGCCGGCGTTCGGCGTCCCTGGAGCCGGAGGTGCCCCCGGCGCACCGCAAGAAGTCCCGGCCCCGGATCGACCTGCGCCGGCTGGGGCGGGCCGCACTGCTCGGGCCTGCGGCCCGGGACCGGCTGCCGGACGCCATCGGGCACGTGGCCGAGGCCCACCGCGCCCACCACCCCGACGCCAAACTGGAGCCCCTGCGCCGGGCCTGGGTCCTCGCGGAGTCCTCGCACCGCGGCCAGATGCGCAAGAGCGGCGAGCCGTACATCACCCACCCGCTCGCCGTGACCCTGATCCTCGCCGAACTCGGCGCCGAGACCACGACGTTGACCGCCTCCCTGCTCCACGACACCGTCGAGGACACGGAAGTGACGCTCGATCAGGTCCGTGAGGAGTTCGGCGACGAGGTCTGCTACCTGGTCGACGGAGTGACCAAGCTGGAGAAGGTCGACTACGGCGCCGCCGCCGAACCGGAGACCTTCCGCAAGATGCTGGTCGCCACCGGCAACGACGTCCGGGTCATGTCGATCAAACTGGCGGACCGGCTCCACAACATGCGGACCCTCGGGGTCATGCGCCCCGAGAAACAGGCGCGCATCGCCAAGGTGACCCGGGACGTGCTCATCCCGCTCGCCGAGCGTCTCGGCGTCCAGGCGCTCAAGACCGAACTGGAAGACCTCGTCTTCGCGATCCTGCACCCCGAGGAGTACGAGCACACCCGCGAGCTCATCTCCGAGAACGCGAACCGCGAGGACGACCCCCTCGCGGAGATCGCCGAGGAGGTACGCGCGGTCCTGCGCGACGCCGGGATCCAGGCCGAAGTCCTCATAAGGCCGAGGCACTTCGTGTCCGTGCACCGGGTGTCGCGCAAACGCGGCCCCATGCGCGGCGCCGACTTCGGCCGCCTCCTGGTCCTCGTGAACGAGGACGCCGACTGTTACGGGGTCCTCGGCGAACTCCACACCTGTCTCACCCCGGTGGTCTCGGAGTTCAAGGACTTCATCGCCGTCCCCAAGTTCAACCTCTACCAGTCGCTCCACACGGCCGTCACCCGCGGCGACGGCCAGGTCGCCGAAGTCCTCATCCGCACCCACCAGATGCACAAGGTCGCCGAGGCAGGAGTCATCGCGCTCGGCAATCCCTACACGGCACCGTCGGAGGACCAGTCGGACGGCGCGGGCGAGCGCCCCTTCGACGGCGAGCGCGCCGACCCCACCCGCCCCGGCTGGCTGTCCCGGCTGCTCGACTGGCAGCAGGGCGCGCCCGACCCGGACACCTTCTGGTCGACGCTGCGCGAAGACCTGGCCCAGGACCGGGAGATCACCGTCTTCCGCGCCGACGGAGGCTCGCTCGGCCTTCCGGAGGGCGCCAGTTGCGTCGACGCGGCGTACGCGCAGTACGGCGAGGACGCGCACGCCTGCATCGGCGCCCGCGTCAACGGCCGCCTGGCGACGCTGAGTACGGTCCTGAGGGACGGCGACACCGTTCAGCTCCTGATGGGTCAGGACCCCGCCTCCGAGCCGTCCAGGGAGTGGCTGGAGCACGCGCACACGCCCGCCGCGCGGATCGCCATCCAGCGCTGGATGGCCACCCACCCCGCCCCCGGCCACGAGGACGCGGCCACCGCCTCCGCCACCGGACCCCGGCAGCCCGTCGCGGCCCCGGCCCGGCCCGCCGAGGCGGGGGCCGCCCGCGGCGCCGAGACGCAGGCCGCCCGCCCCGCGAGCGCCGTCGCCGACCTCCCCGGCGCGTCCGTCCGCATGGCCGGCTGCTGCACACCCGTGTCTCCCGACGAAGTGACCGGCTTCGCCGTCCGCGGGGGAGTGGTCACCGTGCACCGCGTCGAGTGCGCCGGAGCGGCCCGCATGAAGAGCGCGGGGCGCCCGGAGGTGGGAGTGCGCTGGGGCGACACCACCGAGTGCCGCGTCACCCTGGTCGCCGAGTCGTTCGGACGTCCGCACCTGCTCGCCGACCTCACCGAGGCCATCGCCGCGGAGGGGGTCGCCATCGTCTCCGCGACGGTCGAACCCCCGAGCCAGCAGCGCGTGCGCCACACGTACACGCTCCAACTCCCGGACGCGGCCGACCTCCCCGCCCTGATGCGCGCGATGCGCAACGTACCCGGCGTGTACGACGTGAGCCGCCCGCAGCACCCGACCCCGACGCCCCAGTAGGGGCAAGGCGCCCCGGACGCACCGGGGGAAGGTGTCCCGGCCGACCGGACAGCGGGAGCGCGGTCGAGCGGGCGTCGGTGTCCGGTCGGGCCGATGCCCGTGGAGCGGGCGTCCGCGGCCCGGTGGGCACGGCTCGGAGCCGCGGGTTCCGTGCTGGCCCCAATGAGTCCCGGGATCGACCCGTTCGGGTGGGACGGATGCGAGTCGGCGGCGCCGAGGGGGTGCGCGCTGGTAGCCGTGGTCCATGTCGCACAACCCCACCCCCACGCCCGCACGCCCGAGGAGCCGCCGTGTCACGGCGGCCCTGCTCGCCTCGGCCGTCTCCGTCTGCCTGATCGCCGCGAGCGCCCCGGACCCGGCCGTGCCCCTGGGGGTCGGCGACCGTCTCTTCCCCACCCTCGGCAACCCCGGGTACGACGTCGAGTCGTACGACCTCCACTTCACCTACCCCGGCAGCAACGACAAGCCGCTCACGGCCGTCACCACCATCGACGCCGTGACCACCGAGACGCTCGACCGCGTCAACCTCGACTTCGCGCACGGCAGCGTCCGGTCGGTCCTGATCGACGGCACCCCCGCCCGCTTCACCCAGGCCGGTGAGGACCTGGTCGTGACGCCGGACGAACCCCTGCCCGCCGGGAGCCCGCTGCGCATCACCGTGCGGCACACCAGCGACCCGGTGAGCGCCAAGGGCCAGGACGGCGGCTGGGTACGGACCAAGGACGGGCTCGCGATGGCCGGCCAGGCCGACGCCGCCCACCTGGTCTACCCGTGCAACGACCACCCCTCCGACAAGGCCCTGTTCACCATCAGCGTCACGGCCCCCGACCGGTACACGGTCGTCGCCAACGGTCTCCCCGAGGGCACCCGCCGTGCCCGCGGGGCCACGACCTGGACGTACCGGACCGAGCACCCCATGGCCACCGAGCTGACCCAGGTGTCCATCGGCCGCTCCGCCGTGCTGCACCGGGAGGGCCCGCACGGTCTGCCCGTACGGGACGTGGTCCCCAGCGCCGACCGCGCCGCGCTGGAGCCGTGGCTGCGCAAGACCCCCGGGCAGATCGCCTGGATGGAGAGCAAGGTCGGACGGTACCCCTTCGAGACCTACGGGCTGCTGATGGCCCAGGCCCAGACCGGCTTCGAGCTGGAGACGCAGACGCTGTCGCTCTTCGAGAAGGAACTCTTCACCCAGCCCGCCTACCCGAAGTGGTACGTCGACTCGATCATGGTGCACGAGCTGTCGCACCAGTGGTTCGGCGACAGCGTCACCCCCCGCACCTGGTCCGACGTGTGGCTGAACGAAGGGCACGCCACCTGGTACGAGGCCCTGTACGCCGAGGAGAAGGCGCACCAGCCCATGGAGAAGCGGATGAAGGCCGCCTACCGGCTGTCCGACTCCTGGCGTGCCACGGGCGGCCCGCCCGCGCGGCCCAAGGGACCCAAGCCCGGCCAGAAGATCAGCATCTTCCGGCCGAACGTCTACGACGGCGCGGCCCTGGCCCTGTACGCGCTGCGCCAGGAGATCGGGCGCAGGGCCTTCGAGCGCCTGGAGCGCACGTGGGTGGGCGTCAACCGTGACGGCGTGGCCTCGACGGCCGACTTCGTGGACCTCGCGTCCGCCGTCGCCGCAAGGGACCTGACCGGCTTCTTCAGGCAGTGGCTCTACGCCGCGAAGACGCCCCCCATGCCGGGTCACCCGGACTGGAAGAGCGACGCCCCGAAGGCACGCAAGCACACGTGAGCGGCTCGCCCGGCCGGGCCGTCGGAGCGGCTGAAGCGTCCCGGAGCACCGGGGCCAGGGCCGGGGCCGGGGCCGGGCGTGCGCGGCGTCCCGCGGGCAGCGATGTCCGCGGGATGCCCGGTGCTCTCCGGTGGTCCCCGGTGGTCTTCGGTGGTCTTCGGTGGTGTCCGTGCGTGTCCGTGCGTGTCCGAGGGGTGGCCGGCGGGTCACGATAAGTCGCGTGACGCGCCGTACAGTGCCGTGCGACCATCTTCGAGCCGGCGGCGCGGCCCCTTCGGAGGGTTGCCCCGGCCGGATCCGGGAATCTCCCGGTGGTCGCACACGTTGTGCACTGTGACGGGCGGCGTACGTCGGCCCGCAGCTGACCCCATCTACGTAAGGATCCAATGACCTCCTCTTCTTCCCCTTCCCAGGACGCGCAGACCTCCGCGCAGAACTACCCCGAAGGTCTTCGGGCCGATGCCCTGATGGAAGAGGACGTCGCCTGGAGCCACGAGATCGACGGAGACCGGGACGGCGAGCAGTTCGAACGCTCCGAGCGCGCGGCCCTGCGCCGCGTGGTGGGCCTCTCCACCGAGCTCGAGGACGTCACCGAGGTCGAGTACCGACAGCTCCGCCTGGAGCGCGTCGTCCTCGTCGGTGTCTGGACCTCGGGAACCATCCAGGACGCGGACAACTCGCTGGCCGAGCTGGCCGCCCTCGCGGAGACCGCGGGAGCGCTCGTGCTCGACGGCGTCGTCCAGCGCCGCGACAAGCCCGACGCGGCCACGTACATCGGTTCCGGCAAGGCCAACGAACTCCGGGACATCGTCATCGAGACCGGCGCCGACACCGTCATCTGTGACGGTGAACTGAGCCCCGGCCAGCTCATCCACCTCGAGGACGTCGTCAAGGTCAAGGTCATCGACCGTACGGCCCTGATCCTCGACATCTTCGCCCAGCACGCCAAGTCCCGCGAGGGCAAGGCGCAGGTGGCGCTCGCGCAGATGCAGTACATGCTGCCGAGGCTGCGAGGCTGGGGTCAGTCGCTGTCCCGTCAGATGGGCGGCGGCAAGGGCGGCGGCCTCGCCACCCGTGGTCCCGGTGAGACGAAGATCGAGACGGACCGGCGCCGCATCCGCGAGAAGATGGCGAAGATGCGCCGGGAGATCGCGGAGATGAAGACCGGCCGCGAGATCAAGCGCCAGGAGCGCCGCCGCAACAAGGTGCCCTCGGTCGCCATCGCCGGTTACACCAACGCCGGCAAGTCGTCGCTGCTCAACCGCCTCACGGGCGCGGGCGTCCTCGTCGAGAACGCGCTGTTCGCGACTCTCGACCCGACCGTGCGCCGGGCCGAGACCCCGAGCGGGCGGCTGTACACGCTGGCCGACACGGTCGGTTTCGTCCGCCACCTGCCGCACCACCTGGTCGAGGCGTTCCGCTCCACGATGGAGGAGGTCGGCGACTCCGACCTGATCCTGCACGTCGTGGACGGTTCGCACCCGGCACCGGAGGAGCAGCTCGCCGCGGTCCGCGAGGTCATCACCGACGTCGGCGCGACCAAGGTCCCCGAGATCGTGGTGATCAACAAGGCGGACGCGGCGGACCCGCTGGTGCTCCAGCGCCTGCTGCGCATCGAGAAGCGCTCCATCGCGGTCTCGGCGCGCACGGGCCAGGGCATGGCGGAACTGCTCGCGCTGATCGACAACGAGCTGCCGCGCCCCTCGGTCGAGGTCGAGGCGCTCGTTCCGTACACGCACGGCAAGCTGGTCGCCCGCGCCCACACCGAGGGCGAGGTGATCTCCGAGGAGCACACCGGGGAGGGCACCCTGCTCAAGGTGCGGGTCCACGAGGAACTGGCGGCGGACCTCGCTCCGTACGTGGCGGCGCCGGCACTCCGCTAGGTGAGCGGTCCGGCACGCCGGCGCCGCGTCGGGCAACCGGTCCGGCACGCCGGCGCCGCGTCGGGCAACCGGTTCGGCACGCTGGCGCTCCGTCGGGCAACCGGTTCGGCACGCTGGCAGGCGATGGCTCAGGACGCACGAAGGCCCGCCCCCTCTCGAGGGGGCGGGCCTTCGCCGTGCACGCGTGCGCGAGGTCGCGATCGGCGGACGGAGCCGGCTACCGGCCGCCGTACTCCTCGCTCATCTGCCGGTAGAGCGCCTGGGCCTCCCCGCCCAACTGCGGTCCCGCCAGCCAGGTGTGCGCGGCCGGGCCGATCGAGGTGTTGGAGACGAGTTCGGTCCGGCCGTCGACGACCCGGAACCAGCCGCCGCCGGACGAACCGCCGGTCATGGTGCAGCCGATGCGGTACATCGTGGGCATGGCCGGGCTCAGGGACAGGCGGCCGGGCGTGTCGACGCACTTGAACATGCTCAGTCCGTCGTAGGGCGGCGCGGCCGGGTAGCCCCAGGCGCCCACCGTCCCGGCGTCCCGGGCCGACGGCGCGGAGAAGTCCACGTCCAGCGCGTTGCCGACGGTCTCCTCCAGTGACCTGCCGCCCTGCTCCGGCCGCACATGCAGCACGGCGTAGTCGTACGGGGCGCCCGCACCGCCCGTCTCGTCACCGCCCGAGATCCACTCGTCGGAGGTCGAGGCCCAGTCCGCCCACCACTGGCCGTACGGCGCGATCTCCGAGGCGGCGGCACCGGCGAGCTGCGCCTCGGACCTGCCCTGGTCGTTGTAGGAGGGCACGAAGGCGATGTTGCGGTACCAGCCGCCGTTCCTTCCGGCGTGCACGCAGTGGCCCGCGGTCCACACGAGGTTGGACTTTCCGGGGTGGTTCACGTCCTTGACGACCGTGCCCGAGCAGACCATCGAGCCCTCGGGGGAGTCGAAGAAGACCTTCCCGACCGGTGCGGCGTGCTCGTGGTACGGAGTCTGCTCGGCCCGCGCGTCGACGGGAGCCGGCTCGGGGTCGCTGACGCCTTGGTCCGCCGCCGCGTCCTGCACGGAGACCGTCTTGGCCGGGTCCTTGGCGGACTTCATCCGCTCGGGCTTCCACAGCCCGTGGATCACCGGATTGACGAAGTCCTCGGCCTCACCGAGCCACTTGTCCTTGTCCCAGTTCTTCCAGTCGCCGTTCTTCCACCGGTCGACATCGATCCCGTGCTCCTTGAGCCGGTCCTTGATGCCGTCCGGGACGTCGATCTTGTCGTCGCCGCTCGCCGACCCCCGCGAAGCGGAGGCGGTGGACCCGCCGTCCGCCCGGTCGTCACCGGTGCCGCAGGCGGTCGCGGCCAGTGCCAGGGCGGCCATGAGGCCGGCGGCGAGGGCCCTGCGTCGCGGTCCTGAGAATCTCATCGGTTTTCGTACCCCCCGGTCGAATCCCTGTCTCCGTGCCGGCCGGGCGCGGGCGGCTCCGCGGGGAATCCCCCGCCCCGGCCTCCCGCGCCCGCCCGGACGTGTCACGTCACGCGTGTCACCGCCCGGCGAACTTCGCGCTCACCGAGTCGTACACGCCCTTGGCCACATCGCCCAGCCGCGGACCCGCCAGCCAGCCGAACTTGACCGGTCCGATCGAGGTGTTGGACACCAGGGCCGGCTTGCCGTCCGACCCCGTGGCCACCCAGCCGCCGCCCGAGGAACCACCGGTCATCGTGCAGCCGATGCGGTACATCGTCGGGTCGGACCGGGTGACCGACAGCCGGCCCGGCTTGTCCGTGCACTGGTACAGCTTCTGGCCGTCGAACGGCGCCGCCGCCGGATATCCGGTGGCCGTGATGGCGGACACCTTGGGCACGGCCGGAGCGTTGAAGTTCACCGGCAGCGCCGAACCCACCGTCTCCTCGAGGGACTTGCCGCCGCTGCCCTTCTCCGGCGTCACGTGCAGCACCGCGTAGTCGTACGACGCCCCCTGGCCGCCCGTGGAACCGCCCTGCTCGATCCACTGGTCCGAGGTCTGCGCCCAGTCGCTCCACCAGACACCGTAGGGAGCGACCTCCTCGCGCGGGGCGCTCTCCAACTGCGCCTCCGTCTTGCCCTGGTCGTTGTAGGAGGGCACGAAGGCGATGTTGCGGTACCAGCCGCCCTTCTTGCCGGCGTGCACGCAGTGGCCCGCGGTCCACACGAGGTTGGACTTGCCCGGGTGCGCCGGGTCCTCGACCACCGTCGCCGAACAGACCATCGTGCCCTCGGGGGCGTCGAAGAACACCTTGCCCGCCACCGGCACGCTTGCGTGGTAGGACGGATTCACCGCCCGCGCCGTCACCGGGGCCGGCTCCGGGTCGGTGACCCCCTGGTCACCGCTCAGGTCGGCGTCGTCCACGCCCTTGTTCTTGTCCGGGTCGTCGGCGCCGCGCATACGGGACGGGTCCCAGAGCCCCTTGATGATCGGGTTGATGAAGTCGTCGGCCTGGCGCAGCCACTCGTCCCTGTCCCAGTTCTTCCAGGCGCCCTTCTTCCACTTGTCGACATCGATGCCGTGCTCTTTGAGCTTGTTCTTGATGTCGTCCGGGATCTGGATCTTTCCGTCGCCGCCCTGGGACGCGGAGGCGGTCGGCTCGCCGCTCGCCGTGTCGCTGCCCGAGTCGCAGGCGGTGGCCGTCAGCGTCAGGGCCGCGGCCAGACCGAGAGCCGCCAGGACGGGGGACGGTCTGCGGCGCGCGCTCCTGCCTCGACGGGCGGCGAAGGGCGGGCGTATGGATCGCATGGTGGGTAACTCCCCCTGAACGTATGGGAACTGTGCGGTGCGTCTGCGGGCGCCTGAGCGGCACGGCCGAACGGCATCACAGACTATGCGGTCGCTGTGCGGGACGCCCGACGGAACGGCAACGGTTCAGCTACGGGGGCGTGCGTCCGCCGCTCCCGCCGCTTCCTGACGGAAGGTCACCGCGCGGGCCGCCGTTCCGTCCCGGCAAAGAACCGGTAAGGAACCCCGAATCCACCCGCTTCCCAAAGCGACCGGCGTCGTTGGTACGTACGGGGGGCCTGCCGCCTGCGTCCGGACCCTCCTGCCAACTCGCCTCTGAACAGCGGGAGGACCTGAAGTCGTGGCCGTGACCGAGTCAGCGGTGGTGCCGGTGGGGGCGCCAGGGGAACCCGAGGGGGCGCGGGACGCCGGCGCCGGAGCGGCCGAGCGGGCGCGCGCCGCGCACGAGGGCATTCTGCGGCGCCAGTCGGCGCGCGAGTCGGCGGCTCGTACGTACGCGCGCGCCCTGCCGATCGTCCCCGTACGGGCTCGCGGGCTGACGATCGAGGGCGCCGACGGGCGCCGCTATCTCGACTGCCTCTCCGGAGCAGGGACCCTGGCCCTCGGGCACAACCACCCCGTCGTCCTCGAAGCGATCAGAAAGGTCCTCGACTCGGGGGCGCCGCTGCACGTCCTGGACCTCGCGACACCGGTCAAGGACGCCTTCACCACCGAGCTGTTCCGCAGCCTCCCCCCGCGGTTCGCCGAGCGCGCGCGGGTCCAGTTCTGCGGACCGGCCGGGACGGACGCCGTGGAGGCCGCCTTCAAGCTGGTGCGCGCCGCGACCGGCCGTACGGGCATGTTCGCCTTCACCGGCGCCTACCACGGGATGACCGCGGGGGCGCTCGAAGCGTCCGGGGGCGCGACCGACGTACGGGTCGCGCGCCTGCCCTATCCGCAGGACTACCGCTGTCCGTTCGGCATCGGTGGTGAGCACGGCGCCGAACTCGCCGCGCGCTGGACGGAGTCCCTGCTCGACGACAGCAAGTCGGGGGTGCCGCTCCCCGCCGGGATGATCCTCGAACCCGTCCAGGGCGAGGGCGGGGTCATTCCCGCGCCGGACGCCTGGACCCGGCGGATGCGCGAGATCACCGAGGCCCGGTCCATCCCGCTGATCGTGGACGAGGTCCAGACGGGAGTGGGCCGGACCGGCGCGTTCTGGGCCGTGGAACACAGCGGGATCACCCCGGACGTGATGGTGCTGTCCAAGGCCATCGGCGGCAGCCTGCCCCTGGCCGTCGTCGTCTACCGCGACGACCTCGACGTCTGGGAGCCCGGCGCCCACGCCGGCACCTTCCGCGGCAACCAACTGGCCATGGCCGCCGGCACGGCCACCCTGGCCTACGTCCGTGAGCACCGCCTCGCCGAACGCGCGGCGACGGTCGGGGCCCGCATGCTGGAGCGGTTGGGCTCGCTCGCCTCGGAGTTCCCGTGCGTCGGGGACGTACGCGGCCGGGGTCTGATGATCGGCCTCGAACTCGTCGACCCCGAAGGACCGCCGCACCCCACCCCCGACGGCCCCCGTCCCGCCTCCCCCGAACTCGCCGCCGCCGTCCAGCGGGAGTGCCTGCGCCGAGGTCTGATCGTGGAGCTCGGAGGCCGCCGATCGAGCGTCGTTCGGCTCCTTCCACCCCTGACGATCAGCGACGAACAGGCCTCCGCCGTGCTCGACCGCCTGGCGGACGCGGTGAGCGCGGTGAGCGCGGCGGCCCTGGGGGAGCGGAGACCGGGCAGGGACGGGGTGCCGGGGGCCGCCGGTCCCGAGTGACGGCCCGGCCCCTCGGTATTCCCCGCCCCACCGCCGCTCCACGGACCGACCAGGAACGCCAAGAGCCCCGGCGCACTCCGGCTCAGGCCCGGTCACGTCGCCGCACGAGCCCGAACGACCCGCAAGGAACCTCTCGTGAACACCACCCCCGCACCCGACAGCCCTGCTTCCCCGTACGAGCGAACGGCCGTTCCCGTACCGGCCCCGCACCTGCCCGCACCCGAGTCCGTTCCCCGGCAGACGGACGCGGCCCGGGTGCCCCGAAGGCCGGGCCGGGCCACCGTGGACCCGCTGGACCTGTTGGACCTGCTCGACCACCCCGACACCCGGACCGCGGCGCAGGCGGCGGCCGTCGAGAATCTGCTGCGCTGCTGGGTACGGGAGAACGACCTGGCCGCCCCCGACGACGGAACGCTGCGCATCGCACTGCCGGCCAGCGGAGTGACCCTGCTCGTACCCGTCCACCACTGGTCCCGCTCCGGCTGGCACCGCTTCGGGCTTCCCCGTCTGGCCGGAACGCCCGAACAGGCACCGGCCGTCGACGCGGTGACCGTGGCGGCCCTTCTCGCTCGCCAGACGGCTCCCGGGACTCCGGCCGCGGACACGGTGCATCCGGCACCGGCCGACGACCCAGCGGCAGCGGCAGCGGCAGCGGCAGCGGCAACGAGAACGGGACCGGGCGCGGCAGCTTCGGGGGTTTGGGCTGGGGCTGGAGCTGAGGCGTCGGGTGAGGCCGGCGCCGGGCACACGGACAGCCCGGCCGGTGAGGGCACCGACCTCGTCGGCCGCGTCGCCGACTCGGTGCGGCGCACCGCCGTGTTCATCAGGGACCGCAGGGAGCACCCCGCCGACCCGCCCGACCACTTCCTCGCCGCGGAACAGGCGCTCCTCCTCGGCCACCCCCTGCACCCGACGCCCAAGGGGCGCGACGGCCTCTCCGACACCGAAGGCAGGCTCTACTCACCCGAGTTGCGCGGCTCCTTCCCCCTGCACTGGATGGCGGTCGCCCCCTCGGTCCTCGCGTCCGACTCGGCCTGGACGGAACGCGGCCGCCCCGTGTCGGCGGAGCAGCTCACCCTGCGGCTGGCCGGGCCCGGCCTGTCCCTCCCCGAGGGCTTCTCCGCCGTACTGCCCCTGCACCCCTGGCAGATGCGTGAGGTCCGGAGGCGTCCGGGGACCGCGGCCCTGCTGGACGCCGGGCTGCTCCGCGACCTCGGCCCGCACGGCACGCCCTGGCACCCCACCTCCTCCGTCCGCACCGTCTACCGCTCCGGTGCCCCAGCGATGCTGAAACTGTCGCTGGGACTGCGCATCACCAACTCCCGCCGCGAGAACCTCCGCAAGGAACTCCACCGCGGCGCCGAGGTCCACCGTCTGCTGCGCGGCGGCCTGTCCGAGCAGTGGCAGTCTGTCCACCCCGGCTTCGACATCGTCCGCGACCCGTCCTGGCTCGCCGTCGACGACCGGGACGGCGACCCGCTCCCCGGGCTCGACGTGATGATCCGGCACAACCCGTTCACGCCCACCGACGACGTCGGCTGCGTCGCGGGACTGGTCTCACCCCGGCCGTACGCCCGCCTGGGCACGCAGACCCCGGCCGAGCGCGGCCCCTTCATGCGGTCCCGGCTCACCGAGGTCGTCACCGGGCTCGCGGGCCGGACCGGCCGTCCGCGCGGCGCCGTCGCCACCGAATGGTTCCTGCGTTATCTCGAACAGGTCGTCCGCCCCGTGCTCTGGCTGGACAGCGAGGCGGGCATCGCCCTGGAGGCCCACCAGCAGAACACCCTGCTCGTGCTGGACGCCGACGGCTGGCCCACGGGCGGCCGCTACCGGGACAACCAGGGCTACTACTTCCGCGAGTCCCGGCGAGCCGAACTCGACCGGCGGCTGCCCGGCATCGGCGCGCACAGCGACACCTTCGTCCCCGACGAGGTCACCGACGAACGCTTCGCGTACTACCTGGCCATCAACAACGTGTTCGGGCTCATCGGCGCCTTCGGCTCCCAACGGCTCGCCGACGAGGCCCTGTTGCTCGCCGCGTTCCGGCGCTTCCTCGGCGGCGTGATCACCGGCCCGGCCCGGCTGCGGACTCCGCTGCCCGCCCTGCTGCTCGACTCGCCCGTCCTGCGCTGCAAGGCCAACCTGCTGACCCGGTTGCACGGCCTCGACGAACTCGTCGGCCCCGTGGACACCCAGTCCGTCTACGTCACCATCGCCAACCCCCTCCATTCCTGATCTCCGACTCCCCTCATCCCTGGGGAGCATGACCCACCCCGTCTCCCGAGAGGAGCGCCGTCGTGCCCCCCACCGATGAGAGCACCGACCCCGGCACCGGCACGGACTGCGAGGACACGCTCGACCTGCGCCTTTCCGACGAACTGATCGCCCTGTTCGCGCAGGGCGCCGGATCGGGGGACGAGACCGGGGAAGGGGCTCCGGACGGAGTCCCGGGCGGATCCCGGGACCAGACCGCGGACAGGAGGCCGGACGGGGGCGATCTGCTCGACCGGGTCGGCGGCTGGGGGCCGGCGAAGACACCCGCGGGCGTCCTCCAGCTCGTCCCGGTGCGTCCGGGCCGCGACCTGGCGCTCGTCCACCGCTGGATGAACGACCCCGCCGTCGCGGAGTTCTGGGAGCTGGCGGGTTCCGTGTCCGTGGTCGAGGAGCACGTGCTCCGGCAGCTCGACGGCGACGGACGCAGCGTCCCGTGTCTCGGCGTGCTCGACGGCACCCCGATGAGCTACTGGGAGATCTACCGCGCGGACCTCGATCCCCTGGCCCGCCACTACCCCGCCCGGCCCCACGACACCGGCATCCACCTCCTCATCGGCGGGGTCGCCGACCGCGGGCGCGGGCTCGGGTCCACCCTGCTCAGGGCCGTCGCCGACCACGTACTGGACCAGCGCGCCTCCTGCGCCCGTGTCGTCGCGGAACCCGACCTCCGCAACACGCCCTCCGTGTCCGCGTTCCTGAGCGCGGGCTTCCGCTTCTCCGCGGAGGTCGATCTGCCGGACAAGAGGGCGGCCCTCATGATCCGGGACCGGGCCCTGCGCGATCTGCTGTAGAGCCGTCGTTCCCGGTCCACCGGCCGATCACCCCCGACCCGGTTCCCCGCCGAGGAGTCCCCGTGTCCCATCTCTCCGCCGCCCCGGACGCCCGGGAGACACCCGCCGCGCGCGGCCCTTCACCAGCCGTGATCCCCCGGCGCGCGTCCGGCGCGATCACGCCCTCGGTTCCGGCCTTGATCGCTCGGTTGTCAGTGGCGCCCCGTAGGCTGGCAACGCTATGACGAAGCCCTCACTCCCCGAACTCCTGCATGCTGCCGTCACCGCTGTCGGCGGCACGGAGCGCCCCGGCCAGGTGACGATGGCCGAAGCCGTCGCGGCTGCCATCGACGACAGCTCCCACCTGCTGATCCAGGCGGGCACCGGCACCGGAAAGTCCCTCGGGTACCTGGTTCCCGCGCTCGCGCATGGCGAGCGGGTGGTCGTGGCGACGGCCACCCTGGCGCTCCAGCGCCAGCTCGTGGAGCGGGACCTGCCGCGCACCGTCGACGCGCTGCATCCGCTGCTGCGCCGCCGCCCCGAGTTCGCGATGCTGAAGGGCCGGTCGAACTACCTATGCCTGCACCGCCTGCACGAGGGCGTGCCGCAGGACGAGGAGGAGGGCCTCTTCGACCCGTTCGAGGCGGCCGCGCCCACCAGCAAGCTGGGACAGGACCTGCTGCGGCTGCGCGACTGGTCGGACGAGACCGAGACGGGTGACCGGGACGACCTCACCCCCGGGGTCTCCGACCGGGCCTGGGGCCAGGTGTCGGTGTCCTCCCGGGAGTGCCTCGGCGCCACGAAGTGCGCCTACGGAGCCGAGTGCTTCGCCGAGATGGCCCGCGAGCGGGCCAAGCTCGCCGAGGTCGTCGTCACCAACCACGCGCTGCTCGCGATCGACGCCATCGAGGGCGCGCCGGTCCTGCCGCAGCATGAGGTGCTGATCGTCGACGAGGCCCATGAGCTGGTCTCCCGGGTCACCGGCGTCGCCACCGGTGAGCTCACCCCGGGGCAGGTCAACCGCGCCGTGCGCCGCTCCGCGAAGCTCGTCAACGAAAAGGCCGCCGACCAGCTCCAGACCGCCGCCGAGGGCTTCGAACGGCTGATGGAGCTGGCGCTGCCGGGCCGCCTGGAGGAGATCCCGGAGGACCTCGGGTACGCGCTGATGGCGCTGCGCGACGCCGCCCGTACGGTGATCACCGCCCTCGGCTCCACCCGCGACAAGTCCGTCCAGGACGAGGACGCCGTCCGCAAGCAGGCACTGGCGTCCGTCGAGTCCGTGCATTCCGTGGCGGAGCGCATCGCCAACGGCTCCGAGTACGACGTCGTCTGGTACGAGCGGCACGACCGCTTCGGAGCCTCGCTCCGGGTCGCTCCGATGAACGTGTCCGGTCTCTTGAGGGAGAAGCTGTTCGCCGACCGCTCGGTCGTCCTGACGTCCGCCACGCTCAAGCTCGGTGGTGACTTCAACGGCGTGGGAGCCTCGATGGGGCTCGCGCCCGAGGGCACGGAGGGCGAGGACGTCCCGCCGTGGAAGGGCGTCGACGTCGGCTCGCCGTTCGACTACCCCCGGCAGGGCATCCTGTACGTCGCCCGGCATCTGTCGCGCCCCGCGCGGGACGCCGACCGCGGGGACATGCTCGACGAACTCACAGAGCTGATCCAGGCCGCCGGCGGTCGCACGCTCGGTCTGTTCTCCTCGATGCGCGCGGCCCAGCTCGCGGCGGAGGAGCTGCGGACCCGAATCCCCGAGTTCCCGATCCTGCTCCAGGGCGAGGAGACGCTCGGCGAGCTGATCAAGAACTTCGCGGCCGACCCGAAGACCTGCCTGTTCGGCACCCTCTCGCTCTGGCAGGGCGTCGATGTGCCGGGGCCCAGTTGTCAGCTCGTCGTCATGGACAAGATCCCCTTCCCGCGCCCGGACGACCCGCTGATGAGCGCCCGCCAGAAAGCGGTCGAGGAGAACGGGGGGAACGGCTTCATGGCCGTCGCCGCCACCCATGCCGCGCTCCTCATGGCCCAGGGCGCCGGCCGTCTGGTCCGGGCCACGGGTGACCGGGGTGTGGTGGCCGTGCTGGACCAGCGTCTGGCCACGGCCCGCTACGGCAGCTATCTGAAGGCCTCGCTCCCGGACTTCTGGTACACCACGGACCCGAACCAGGTGCGCAGATCCCTGGCAGCGATCGACGAAAAAGCCAGAACGACAGAACTCCCCACGGCCCCGTCCCCGACCCCGGACCCCGGGTAACCCAACCCGGCCCCGGCCAACCGCCGCCCGGTCGCCCGCCCCGCCCCGGGTCCGGCTCGACGCCCCCGCGCGGGGTCGTCCGGCACCTGGCCATGGCTGAAGGCCAGTTCGCGAACCCGTACCGCTCAACGAGGCCTGGCGCCTACCCAGCCGTCCAGCACCCCGGCGGAGCCCCCGGCCTCCGGGGGTCCGCCCGGCAGCCCGAGATCCCGGGGCTTCGCCCGACCTCCGGGACAGCCCTGGGGTTCACCCGACCACCGGGACCTCCCCGGGTTCCCCGGGCCTCCGAATCCCGCCGGGTGTCCCGACTTCCGGGACCGCTCCCGGGCTTCGCCCGACCTCCGGGACATCCCGGGGTCCCCGGCCTCCGGACCCCGCCGGGCCCCCTGATCTCCGGGACCTCTCCCCGGGATCTCCCCGGGACGCCGAAACCTGCCGAAGTCGCCTGATCTCCGGGACCCCCAGGGTTCGTCCGCCCCCCCCGGGACCCCTCCCGGGGTTCGCCCGACCTCGGGACCCGCCGGGGTCACGAGGCCTCCGGGACCCGGGGTCACGAGGCCTCCGGGACCCGGGGTCGCCCGGAGACCCCGGACCAGTCACCCCTGGTCAAGGCCCCCGGCCAGAACGCGCAGGGCCCCGGAACCGGCGCAGTGGTTCCGGGGCCCGGTCAGGGGCGGGGGCGGTGGACCGCCCGTCGCGGTGTCACACCCGGCGCAGTACGGCGACGACCTTTCCGAGGATGGTCGCCTCGTCACCGGGGATCGGCTGGTACGCCGAGTTGTGCGGCAGCAGCCACACGTGGCCGTCCTCCCGCTTGAAGCGCTTCACCGTGGCCTCGCCGTCCAGCATCGCGGCGACGATGTCACCGTTCTCGGCGACCGGCTGACGGCGGACCGTCACCCAGTCCCCGTCGCAGATCGCGGCCTCGATCATCGAGTCACCGACGACCTTCAGGACGAACAGCTCCCCGTCGCCCACGAGCTGGCGGGGGAGAGGGAAGACGTCCTCGACCGACTCCTCGGCGAGGATCGGGCCACCGGCGGCGATCCGGCCGACGAGCGGTACGTACGACGCGGCCGGCTTGCCCGCCGTGTCCGTCGGCTGCACCGACGACTGGTCCGAGCCCCGCACCTCGTAGGCACGAGGGCGGTGCGGGTCGCGCCGCAGGAAGCCCTTGCGCTCCAGCGCCATGAGCTGGTGCGCGACGGAGGAGGTGCTGGAGAGGCCGACGGCCTGCCCGATCTCCCGCATCGACGGCGGGTAGCCGCGGCGCTGCACGGAGTCCCGGATCACCTCGATCACCCGGCGTTGCCGGTCCGTGAGTCCCGAGCTGTCGGCCCGGATGCCTGGAGGTCGGCCAGGCAGGGAGCGCTTTGGCCCCTCATGATTCGCGGCTTCGTTCATCACATGCACCGGCTCGAGTCGGCCCTGGGAGCGGTCCTGGGCGGTGATGGTGGCGCTGTCTGCGGTGGTGGTCACGTCGGCCCCTCTCGATGGTCTCCCTGCTGGACAACGGTAGTTGCTTTCGAAAGGTTGCGCCAAACACACGTTCGAGTGAAAAACCGCGAATTGCCTGACGTGAGCATGTGTCCGGGTGTATGGCTGTCGACGCGCCTGGCGGACAAAAGGGCTCATTGCTGTACCCTTCAGCGCCGGAGGCGGCAGCCGTGTCGGCTGACCTGGGCCGTCGCCCAGTCTGCCATCCGATGGCCGACCGGCCGGGAACCGGCCCCTTCCGTGCGTCGACCACGCTATCCCCGTGTGTCCGGGATGGGTATGCCTGTGCGGCACGTGCCCTTACGTGTACGACACGCGCGGCGTGGGCGGTTTCACGAGCTGATCCCCACATCTAGTGGTTGGATTGCGGAGGCATCCCAGAAGTTGTGGTCCCCCGGGTCTCCTGACCCTCGGGCATCGCCTATGCTGGAGCCTGCTTCGAGGGGCCCGTGAGGTCCCGCGAGGTTTCTGAGTCGTGCTGTGAAGGAGGGTTGGAGCCATGCACTGCCCCTTCTGCAGGCACCCGGACAGCCGCGTCGTCGACAGTCGTACGACCGACGACGGCACGTCGATCCGCAGGCGCCGCCAGTGCCCCGACTGCTCCCGTCGTTTCACGACCGTGGAGACGTGCTCCCTGATGGTGGTGAAGCGCTCCGGTGTGACCGAGCCCTTCAGCCGCATCAAGGTCATCAACGGCGTGCGCAAGGCGTGCCAGGGACGGCCTGTCACCGAGGACGCGCTCGCCCAGCTCGGGCAGCGGGTCGAGGAGGCCGTGCGAGCCACCGGAAGCGCCGAGCTGACCACCCACGACGTGGGGCTGGCCATACTCGGACCTTTGCAGGAACTCGACCTCGTGGCCTACATGAGGTTCGCGTCCGTGTACCGGGCCTTCGACTCGCTCGACGACTTCGAAGCCGCCATCGCGGAACTCAGGCAGGTGAATCAGCGCCCCGCCGAGGACGACGACGTCCCGGACGCGGTGCGCCAGGAGACCGATCACGGGCAGGGCGGAACCGTCGAGGTTCCCGTGCCCGCCACCGCCGCCGACTGACCGAGGCCCGGACCCCTCGGGTCCTCCGGGCCCGCCGGCGGGCGGCGACCACAGACTTGCAGCGCACGGCCGTACCAACGGCGCGCGCGGCATCAGACACACACCGTGCCACGGGAAGTTCGCGGCACTTGAGCGCGTTTTAGCCTGTTACAGGGAGGCGGCATGACAGAGACGGCGAGCGGTCCGGCACGAGGTTCCCGCGCGAAGGGCGGAGCCAAGGCCAGCAAGGGACTGCGCATCGAGCGCATCCACACCACCCCCGGCGTGCACCCGTACGACGAGGTGGAATGGGAGCGCCGTGACGTCGTCATGACCAACTGGCGCGACGGCTCGGTCAACTTCGAGCAGCGTGGCGTCGAGTTCCCCGGCTTCTGGTCGGTGAACGCGGTCAACATCGTCACCAGCAAGTACTTCCGAGGTGCCGTCGGCACCCCGCAGCGCGAGGTGAGCCTCAAGCAGCTCATCGACCGCATCGTGAAGACGTACCGGAAGGCCGGCGAGGACTTCAAGTACTTCGCCTCGCCCGCCGACGCCGAGATCTTCGAGCACGAGCTGGCGTACGCCCTCCTGCACCAGATCTTCAGCTTCAACAGCCCGGTCTGGTTCAACGTCGGGACCCCCCAGCCCCAGCAGGTCTCCGCCTGCTTCATCCTGGCCGTCGACGACTCCATGGAGTCGATCCTCGACTGGTACAAGGAAGAGGGCATGATCTTCAAGGGCGGCTCCGGCGCCGGCCTGAACCTCTCCCGCATCCGCTCCTCCAAGGAGCTCCTCTCCTCGGGCGGCAACGCCTCGGGTCCCGTCTCCTTCATGCGCGGTGCCGACGCCTCCGCAGGAACGATCAAGTCGGGCGGCGCCACCCGCCGCGCGGCCAAGATGGTCATCCTGGACGTCGACCACCCCGACATCGAGGACTTCATCCAGACCAAGGTCAAGGAAGAGGAGAAGATCCGCGCCCTGCGCGACGCGGGCTTCGACATGGACCTGGGCGGCGACGACATCACGTCCGTCCAGTACCAGAACGCCAACAACTCGGTCCGCGTGAACGACACGTTCATGAAGGCCGTCGAGACCGGCGGCAAGTTCGGTCTCACCTCGCGCATGACCGGTGAGGTCATCGAGGAGGTCGACGCCAAGTCCCTCTTCCGCAAGATGGCCGAGGCCGCCTGGGCCTGCGCCGACCCGGGCATCCAGTACGACGACACGATCAACCACTGGCACACGTGCCCGGAGTCCGGTCGTATCAACGGCTCGAACCCGTGCAGCGAGTACATGCACCTGGACAACACGTCCTGCAACCTCGCCTCCCTGAACCTGATGAAGTTCCTGAAGGACGACGGCAAGGGCCACCAGTCCTTCGACGTCGAGCGCTTCTCCCAGGTCGTCGAGCTGGTCATCACCGCGATGGACATCTCCATCTGCTTCGCCGACTTCCCGACCGAGAAGATCGGCGAGAACACCCGCGCCTTCCGCCAGCTCGGCATCGGCTACGCCAACCTCGGCGCCCTGCTGATGGCGACCGGCCACGCGTACGACTCCGACGGCGGCCGCGCGCTCGCCGGCGCCATCACCTCCCTGATGACCGGTACGTCGTACAAGCGTTCCGCCGAACTCGCCGCGGTCGTCGGCGCGTACGACGGTTACGCCCGCAACGCGCAGCCCCACCAGCGCGTCATGAAGCAGCACGCCGACGCCAACACCTCGGCCGTCCGCGTGGACGACCTGGACACCCCGATCTGGGCCGCCGCCACGGAGGCCTGGCAGGACGTGATCCGCCTCGGCGAGAAGAACGGCTTCCGCAACGCGCAGGCCTCCGTCATCGCCCCGACCGGCACCATCGGTCTCGCGATGTCCTGCGACACCACCGGCCTCGAGCCCGACCTCGCGCTGGTCAAGTTCAAGAAGCTCGTCGGCGGCGGCTCGATGCAGATCGTCAACGGCACCGTCCCGCAGGCCCTGCGCCGCCTGGGCTACCAGGAGGAGCAGATCGAGGCGGTCGTCGCCCACATCGCCGAGCACGGCAACGTGATCGACGCCCCGGGTCTCAAGCACGAGCACTACGAGGTGTTCGACTGCGCCATGGGCGAGCGCTCCATCTCCGCGATGGGCCACGTCCGCATGATGGCCGCGATCCAGCCGTGGATCTCCGGCGCGCTCTCCAAGACGGTCAACCTGCCGGAGACGGCGACCGTCGAGGACGTCGAAGAGGTCTACTTCGAGGCGTGGAAGATGGGCGTCAAGGCGCTCGCGATCTACCGCGACAACTGCAAGGTCGGCCAGCCCCTCTCCGCCAAGACCAAGGAGAAGGAGAAGGCCGAGGTCACGGCCAAGGCCGAGGACACCATCCGTACCGCGGTCGAGAAGGTCGTCGAGTACCGCCCGGTCCGCAAGCGCCTGCCCAAGGGCCGTCCCGGCATCACGACGTCCTTCACGGTCGGCGGCGCCGAGGGTTACATGACCGCCAACTCCTACCCCGACGACGGTCTCGGCGAGGTCTTCCTCAAGATGTCGAAGCAGGGCTCGACCCTCGCGGGCATGATGGACGCCTTCTCGATCGCCGTCTCGGTGGGTCTGCAGTACGGCGTGCCGCTGGAGACGTACGTCTCGAAGTTCACGAACATGCGCTTCGAGCCGGCCGGCATGACGGACGACCCGGACGTGCGGATGGCGCAGTCGATCGTCGACTACATCTTCCGCCGCCTGGCGCTCGACTTCCTGCCGTTCGAGACGCGCTCCGCGCTCGGCATCCACTCCGCCGAGGAGCGTCAGCGTCACCTGGAGACGGGTTCCTACGAGCCCTCCGAGGACGAGCTCGACGTCGAGGGTCTGGCCCAGTCCGCGCCCCTCGCCCAGGAGCTGAAGGCCGTCGCCGCCCCGAAGACCGAGGCGGTCGTGGCCGAGCCCGCTCCCAAGCAGGTCCGCACCAGCGCCGAGCTGGTGGAGATGCAGCTCGGCATCCAGGCCGACGCCCCGCTCTGCTTCTCCTGCGGTACGAAGATGCAGCGGGCCGGTTCCTGCTACATCTGCGAGGGCTGCGGTTCGACGAGCGGTTGCAGCTGACACGGGCCGGACGGGCGCCGCGGCTGACGTCGCGCGCCCGCCGGGCGTAAGAGGCTGATCAGGGCGGTGGAGCGAGCAGTCGGCTCCACCGCCCTCGGCGTTGCCGGAGGCCGCCGCCGGGTCCGGCGGCGGACCGGGACGAATTCGCCTTTCCCATGAAACGATCAACGGCTAGTCTCCCTCCGCGCGCACGGAGCGTGCAGGGGGAGGGCGGGGGACATGGCCGACAAGGTGGTCGGATCGAGGAGAGGCCTGAACGCGGGGGTTCAGGCCGTGGCTGCGGTGGTGCTCGTCGCGGGCGTCTCGGGGGGCATATGGGGGATTTCGCGGATCCTTCCGAACAGCGGCGGCGGCGCCGACGACCCGGTCAGGTGTTCCGACCGGCTCAGCACCCCGCCGCCGAAGCGCGTCTCCGGTGTGCAGTTGTGCCAGGCGCTCAACCGCGCGGATCTGCCGGTTCTGCTCGGGACGCCGGACGAGCGCGCGCGGACGGCCGACGGCGACGACAGTTGGATCACCCTCGACGGCGGTACCAAGATCGCCAGCCCTGAGGCGAACGTGACCCTGAAGACGTACTCCGTGAAGCTGTCGGCCTCGGACGACCGGCTCTCCGTCTCACAGGGCCTGGATCTGCTGCCTAAGGCGGAGCCGAGACAGATCCTGGGCCACCCGGCGGTCCTCTACTCGGACCGGACGATCGCCCTCAGTCTCGGTTCGGGCAAGGCCGAGAGCGGCCCCGGTGGCGTCGCCCGCAGCCTGCTGGTCGCCAAGGACCCCAAGGGGGGCGGCGGTTCGTTCGAGATCTCCGTCTGGCGTCAGGACGGCGTGGCACCCGACGACGCGGCGCTGTTCCGCGTCGCCGAGCTGGTGCTGCCGACGGTTCCGGGCTGGAAGAGCGGCTGAACGCCCGCCGTCATACCCGCCGTCATCGGGCGGGCCCGCGGCGGCTCGGCACCGACGGCCGACGCGGCTCGGTACCGACGGCCGACGCGGTGCGGACCGACCGCCGACGCGGCGCGGACCGGACGGCCGGCGCCATGCGGACAGCGCGGTCGGCGCGGCGCGGGCAGAAGGTCGCCGGGCTGGGCCTCACGCCTCCTGCGGGTTGCCCATGACCCTCGCGAAGGTCGCCGGGTCGGTGTCGTAGCCGTGGATGCCCGCGTGGAACGTCCATTCACCGGAGTGGTCGCGCACGAACTCCCCGATGGTCGCGGCCGTCGAACCCAGGACGTCGCCGAAGTCGCCTTCCGTCAGCACGGTGTAGCCCTCGCGCAGACGGAAGGCGGGGTTCAGGACGCCGACGAACGTCCGCGCCTCGGTGCGCTGCTGGATGAGGACCCCGACGACCACGCGCGCGTACCGGCTGTCCAGGCGGTCGAGTTCCAGGGTCATGACCTCGTCCCAGCCGAAGCCTTTGCCGTCTTTGCTGTCGCGGTTCAGATAGATGGTGCCGTCCGGCGAGCGGCTGCCGAAGTACACCACGTAGTCCGGGTTGCCGTTCGGCGCGGACGCCAGAAACGTCGCCGCCACGATGTCGAGATCGGTCGCGGGCTCGCCCACGGGACTGGGATCCCACTTGATCGCCAACTCGGCCTTGCGGATTCCCTTGTTGAGACCGTTCACCGGATGTCCCCTCCCCGTTCCTCAACAGTCGCCGGTCCAACTCCCCTGAGAGCAGGGCCGGTTGCCCATCGTGCCATGGGCGCCGGGGCGTGCGCCCGGATCCACTCCGCCGGAGCGTGACCGGCGCCACGTTCCGGGGCCTTACGATGGCGCGGTGCTGGTCAAGTGGATTCGCTGCACCGTGGTCGACCGCCGCGGTTTCGAACGCGGGCAGCGAAAGTGGGCGGGGCTTCTGGGGGAGCCGGGATTCCGGGGACAGGGGGGAGGGTGGAGTGTGGGACGGTCCGGTGTCGCGCACATCTTCTCCTTCTGGGAGAGCCGCGCCTTCTACGACTCCTTCATGGCCCGGTCCCACGACCGGCTCGCCGCGTCGCAGTCCGGCACCTTCAAGGATTCCCAGGTCAAGCTGTTCGACTACCGCTTCGACGTGAAGACCGGGTTCGAACCGCGTTTCACGGACTCCGACGTGGTCCGGGTCGCGCACTGCCGTGTCCACGAGGAACGCGCGGAACACTTCGCCCTGATGCAGGAGAAGGTCTGGAACCCCGCGATGGCCGGTTCGCCCGGCATGATCAGGGGCATGTTCGGCGAGGCGCCCGGCAGTGAGTTCCTGGTCCTGTCCATGTGGCAGTCGGCGGCCGAGCACGGGAAGTACCGCGCCGAGCGGCTGGAGCGGCTGGCGCTGCGCGCCCAGCTCGAGGCCGACATAGCGGCTCTCGCGGGAGACGTCGTGCAGCTCGAACCCGGCTGGATCGTCTGACGGCATCCCTCCCGTCGGGCGAACTGATGTGCGGGAAAGTGTGACCTGTACTGCCGGAACGGTGTGACCTGCGCCTTATGAGACCGTACGACCGCTCGAACGGAGCCGACACGATCTAGGGTTTTGGCATGGCACGACCACGGCGCATCGTCCTTGTCCGGCACGGCGAGTCGGTGGGCAATGCCGATGACACCGTGTATGAACGCGAGCCCGACCACGCACTGGCGCTCACGGAGACGGGGTGGCAACAGGCGGAGGACACCGGCAAACGGCTGCGCGAGCTCTTCGGAAGGGAGCGCGTAAGCGTTTACGTCTCCCCCTACCGTCGTACCCACGAGACCTTCCGCGCCTTCCATCTGGACCCCGAGCTCGTGCGGGTGCGCGAGGAGCCTCGACTGCGCGAGCAGGACTGGGGCAACTGGCAGGACCGTGACGACGTACGCCTCCAGAAGGCCTATCGCGACGCGTACGGGCACTTCTTCTACCGGTTCGCGCAAGGAGAGTCCGGCGCCGACGTGTACGACCGGGTCGGCGGCTTCCTGGAGAGCCTCTACCGCAGCTTCGAGGCACCGGACCACCCGCCGAACGTACTGCTGGTGACCCATGGCCTGGCCATGCGGCTGTTCTGCATGCGCTGGTTCCACTGGACGGTCGCCGAGTTCGAATCGCTCTCCAACCCGGGGAACGCGGAGGTGAGGATGCTCGTTCTGGGGGAGGACGGCCGGTACACCCTCGACCGTCCCTTCGAGCAGTGGCGTGATCCGGAAGTCGTTCGGAGCCACCGGATAGAGTGGCAGGGCGATGATCGCTGACACCTCTCCCGACGGGCGCTTCGAGCGCGCCCTCGCCAGCCTGCGCGGACTCGCGGTGGGAGACGCGCTGGGCTCGCAGTTCTTCGTGCCCGCGAACTACCCCCTCCTCAAGCGCCGAGAGCTGCCGCCCCGCCCCTGGCAGTGGACCGACGACACCGAGATGGCCTGTTCCGTGGTCGCCGTCCTGGCCACGCACCACCGCGTCGACCAGGACGCACTGGCCCACTCCTTCGCCGACCACCACGACTTCGACCGCGGCTACGGCCCCGCGGTCAACCGGCTGCTGCGGCTGATCCGGGAGGGCGGAGACTGGCGCGAGCTCGCGTCGGCCCTCTTCAAGGGACAGGGCTCCTGGGGCAACGGCGCCGCGATGAGGATCGCTCCGCTGGGCGCCTGGTACGCAGACGACCCGGAGCAGGCGACCCACCAGGCGGAGATCTCCGCCTATCCGACCCACCAGCACCGCGAGGCCGTGGTCGGCGCCATGGCCGTCGCCGCGGCCGCCGCCCTGGCCGCCGACCCCGCGGGCCCGCCCACCGCCGAGGCCCTGCTGGACGGCGTCATCGCGCTCGTGCCCCGCAGTGCCGTGGGCGCCGGGCTGCGCCGCGCCCGCGACATGCTCGACTACGGCGACGCAGCGACGGTGGCCGCCGTGCTGGGCTGCGGACGGCGTACGTCGGCACACGACACCGTCCCCTTCGCCCTCTGGTCCGCGGCCCGCGCCCTGGGCGACTACGAGGAGGGCTTCTGGGCCACCGCCCAGGTCGGCGGCGACGTGGACACGAACTGCTCCATCGTCGGCGGCGTCATCGCCTCCGGAAAGGCCGGCGCGCCCCCCGGGCCGTGGCTGAAGGCGACGGAGACGCTGCCGGGTTGGATGCCGGGGGGCGTGTCCGGCGGGTAAGCGGGCGGCTCGTGGGGTGTCCGGGGGATCCGTCGGTTGGCGTGTTTCGGTGCGGGTGCCGTTCCTCGTACGGCTGCCGCGCGGAGCCCTTGGGATTCGTACTGCTTCCGAGGATTCGTCGGGGACGCCTACGAAGGTCCCTGGATGCCGCGTGAAGCGGCCTCTGGGGCGCTCTGGGGAGGGCGGGCACGGGTTGGACCTCGGAGGGCGCCGGGCTGTGTCACAGGCTTGCTACAGCCCCGTAGTGCCGTGGTGAGCCGCATGGCCCCTGGATACCCTGTGCGCCACGCCGCCCGTTGATCATGACGGGTGTGTGCCGACGAAACACCGGCTGACAGCCTCTCCGCCCCCGTGGCGTGATCCGGGCTGCCCGGTGACCGGCTGGGAGGGGATCCCTTGTCCGACATACCGTCCACGCCTGAGCGAGGAGACGAGGCATCGGAGCAGCGGAAGAGACCGGAGGCAGGCGAAGCGATTCCGGAGGCCGAGCCCCGGCCCACGGAGACACAGGAGCCCACGGACTCCACGGATCCTGCCGCGTCGGGGGGCGCGGAGGAGTCCGGGGGTGCGGGTGGCTCCGAGGGCACGGAGGAGTCCGGGGGCGCAGGTGGCTCCAAGGGAGCGGATGAGTCCGACGGTGCGGATGCGCCTGGGGCCGCCCGTGCCGGGGCCACCGGTGCCGGGGCCGTGGGCGGGGCGCGGGCTCAGGCCGCCCGGCCGCCGCAGGCGAGGACCGGCAAGGCGGGCTCAGCGTCCGCCCCGGACGTGTGGTCGTCGGGGCTGTGGGTCACGTCGCCCGCCCCGGTACGCACGCCCACGTTGTGGGCCGTGCTCGCGACCGGCGTGCTGAGCATGCTGCTCCTCGACGGCGGTCTCGGGATCAACCTCCTGCTGGCGGCGATCCCCGCCGGGCTCGCCGCGTACTTCGCCGGCCGGGCCGCCGGGCGCCGCCCGCGCGCGTGGAGCCTCGTCTGGGGCATCGGCGGCCTCGGCCTGCTGGCGGTGCCGGCTCTGCGGGACGCGGACTGGCCCTCGTTCCTGGCCGTCACGGCGGCCATCGGGCTCGGCTCGCTCGCGCTGAACGGCGGCCGCACCTGGCCCGCGATCCTGCTCGGCCCCATCAGCGTGATCAACTCGGTCGTCACCGGGGTCACCTGGGGCTGGCTCGGACTGCGGGAACGATTCGGCGGTGCCCGTCGCGGCGTCGGCGTCGGCCTGCGCTCGCTCGTAGTGAGCGTGCTCCTGCTGCTGGTCTTCGGCGCCCTGTTCGCCGGAGCCGACGCCGCCTTCGCCGATCTGCTCGGCGACCTGGTGCCGGACACCTCGGTCACCGGCGGACCCGTGCGCGTGGTGCTCCTGGTGTCGGGCCTGGTCGTGGCGCTGGCCGCGGCCCACACGGCGGCCGCGCCGGTGCGACTCGACCGGGTCGTGGTGCGCCCCGGGACCCCGCGCAACCGTGTCGAGTGGGCCCTCCCGCTGATCGTGCTCACGGTGCTCTTCGCGGCCTTCAACGCGGTCCAACTCGTCGTCCTCTTCGGCGGTTACGACGCCGTGCTGAAGAAGACCGGCCAGACGTACGCGGAGTACGCGCGCCAGGGTTTCTGGCAGCTCCTGATCGTCACGCTGCTGACCCTGCTCGTCGTGGTGTTCGCGCTGCGCTGGGCCCCGCGGGACGGCGCCGGCGACCGCAAGCTGGTGCGGGGTGTGCTGGGAACTCTCTGCGCCCTGGCGCTCGTTGTCGTGGCATCCGCCGTGCGGCGTATGGACATGTACGTGGAGGCCTACGGGCTGACGCGGCTCAGGATCTCGGTGCTGGCCGGGGAGTTGTGGCTGGGCCTGGTCATCGTGCTCATCATGGCGGCCGGTGTCTGGGGTGCCCGCTGGCTGCCCCGCGTCGTCGCGGCCAGCGCGGCGGTCGGCGTCCTCGCGTTCGGGCTGATGTCGCCGGACGGCCTGATCGCCGAGAACAACGTCCAGCGGTACGAGGACACGGGCAAGTTCGACATCCTGTACGCCCGCGATCTGTCGGCCGACGCCGTACCGGCCCTCGACAAGCTCAAGGAGCCGGCGCGTTCCTGTGTGCTGAGTGCGATCGCCGACGAACTGGGCGAGGACGACACGCCCTGGTACGCGATGAGTTGGGGTGAGGCCCGGGCCCGGGACATCCTCCGTGACGACCCGCCTGCCGCGTCGGTCGACGAGAGCGTGTGCAACTCGCTGACAGAGGTCCCCGAGTACCGCTGACGCCGTCGGCCGATGCTCGGCGTGGCCGGTCTTCGGCGTCAACAGCGCGACCGGCGTCACCGGCGCGAGCCGGGTCATCGGGACGACCGGCGTCACCGGTCGCCGATCGCCGGTGCGACCAGCCGGCGGTGCAACCGGCTTCACCGGCGGCCGGCCTGACCGGCCCGTACCGCCATGACCGGCTGCGTACCGGCTCCGTACGGGCTGAGACCGGTTGCGTACTGCGCATGCCTGGGCCCGTACCGCGTATCACTGGACCGCGATCTCGGTCCGGGAAGGGCGCTCTCGCCGCACCGGCGGGAGCGCCCTTGGGCTCACGGCGCCCTAGGGCCCACCGCAGGTGTCCCGGCGGTGCGGCGCGCGCCCTCAGCCCGCTGCCGGAGCCGCCGTCCCCGCGAGAGCCTCCATGTCGCTCTTGCGCACCCTGATCACCAGTGCGGCGGTGGTCAGGGCGAGCAGGGCCATGCCCACCGCCGGGATGAAGGCGGTCGAGATGCCGTGGGCGAGTACGTCATGCCCCCAAGGCGCGGGCAGTTGGTGGGTCTTGGCGAAGGCCGCCTTCTGCTCGGCCGAGCCGTCCGCCAGGAACTTCGGCATCTGCTTCTGGGCCTCGTCGCGGCTGGCCGACCCGAAGACCGTGGTGAGGATGGAGAGGCCGAGCGAACCGCCCACCTGCTGGGTGACGTTGAGCAGACCGGAGGCCGCGCCCGCCTCGTGCTGGGCGACGCCGGAGACCGCGGTCACCGTCAGCGTCACGAAGTTCAGGCCCATGCCGAAGCCGAACAGCAGCATCGGTCCGAGAACTCCACCGGCGTACGAGTCGTCGGGGCTGATGAAGGTCAGCCAGCCGAGCCCGAGGGCGACGAGCGACGAGCCGGTGACCATGAACGGCTTGGGGCCGAGCACCGGCAGGAACCGCTGCGAGAGTCCCGCGCCGACCGCGATCGCGACCGTCACCGGCAGGAACGCCACACCGGCCGAGATCGGCGTGTACCCCAGCACGTTCTGCACGAAGAGCACGATGTAGAAGAACATGCCGAACATCGCGGCGGCGAGGCTCAGCATGATCAGATACGTGCCCGAACGGTTCCGGTCGGCGAACATCCTCAACGGGGTGATGGGTTCCTTCGCCCGCGTCTCGATGATCCCGAAGGCCAGCAACAGCACCGCGGCCGCGCCGAACGACCCGATCGTGAGACCGTCCCGCCAGCCGTTCTCCGCCGCGCGGATGAAGCCGTACACCAGGGACGCCATACCGGCCGTCGAGGTGAGCGCGCCCGCGACGTCGAAGCGTCCCGGGTGGCGCCGGGACTCGTTGATGTACATCGGCGCGAGAACGGCGATCAGGATGCCGATGGGCACGTTGACGAAGAGGACCCAGCGCCAGTCCAGCCACTCCGTGAGCATGCCTCCGGCGAGCAGGCCGATGGCGCCGCCACCTGCCGACACCGTCGCGAAGACGGCGAACGCCCGGTTCCGCTCCGGGCCTTCGGGGAAGGTCGTCGTGATCAGGGCCAGCGATGTCGGGGAGGCGATCGCGCCACCCACGCCCTGCAGGGCCCGTGCCGCCAGCAACTGCCAGGGCTCCTGCGCCAGTCCGCCGAGCAGCGAGGCGAAGGTGAACAGCAGGATGCCGGTCATGAAGACCCGGCGCCGGCCGAGGATGTCACCTGCCCGTGCGCCGAGAAGCAGCAGGCCACCGAAGGTGAGGGTGTACGAACTGACCACCCATGTCAGGTCTGTCGTGCTGAAGTCGAGTGCGTCTTGAATGTGCGGGAGCGCGATGTTCACAATCGTCGCGTCGAGTACCACCATGAGTTGGCAGGCCGCGATGACGGTGAGCGCGATGCCGGGATGTCCCTCCCGGCGTGCCGCACCTGGATTGCTGTCCTTAATCAACTGAGAGGTTGTCACTATGCTTCCCCCACAAGTGAGTTAGTGAACGCGCGCGTTCACTTGCGCGTCAACGGTAGTGACTCCCCGTCAGTGAACGCAAGCGTTCACTGAAGCCGCTGCCCGACGCGGACGACCCGGTCGCGCACACCCCTCGTCCGAAAGTCCGAACTCCCTGAAGTCCGAACTCCCTGAAGTCTGAACTCCCTGAATACCGCTCCCTGTACGACGGAGACACTCTGATGGTTACTTCGCGTTGGACGGCCGCCCCCGCTCAGGCGCCCGCCTCGCGCCGTCGCGGCGCCGTTCTCGAGCGCGCGATCCTGGAAGCCGCCCTGGAGCAGCTCGGCGCGGTCGGCTGGAACGGCCTCACCATGGAGGGCGTGGCCGCCGGCGCGCAGACCGGCAAGGCCGCGGTCTACCGCCGGTGGCCCTCGAAGGTCGACCTGGTCGCGGACGCCCTCCAGGCCGGACTGCCGGACCTGACGCGAGCCCCCGACCTCGGCAGCGTCCGCGAGGATCTGCTCCAGGTGTGCCGCCGGGTGCGCGAGGCCATGTTCTCGCCGCCGGGAATCGCGCTTCGCTCGGTGCTTCACGAATGCGATGTCAGGCAGGCCGAGCGCTTCAATCTGGTCATCCGTGGCCGGGTTGTCGAACCCACGCTGCATCTGCTCCGCGAGGTCGTCCAGCGCGGTATCGACCGGGGCGAGGTGCGCCCCGAGGCCGCGAACTCGTACGTCTTCGACGCCGTCCCGGCGATGATGATGTACCGCGCCAAGGTGTGCGCGAGCGAATGGAGCGAGCGGGATCTCCAGGAGATGATCGACCAGATGATGGTCCCGTTGCTGTGCGTGCGGGTGGGCTGATCTTGCTGTGAGGGTCGTCCCATCGGGCTGATCTTGTCGGCGTCATGGGTGGATGGGGGATTGGTCGACTTGTCGGTGTGGGGCGGTTGGCCGACCGCCGACCGCCGACCGCCGACCGCCGACCGCCGACCGCCGACCGGCCGGCCGGCCGGTGGGAGTGCGTGGGGTGACGGGCGCGCCTCGGCCGGCCCCGCCGGTGTCTGCGAGGCGGCTTCGCCGGTCCGTGCGGGGTTGGCTCTGGGGTGGCTCCGCCGGTGCGCGCCGGGTGGCACTGGGCAGCGTGACGGTCGACTCCGCCGGTGCAGGCGAGGGCTTTCCCGCGGCCCGGGGACCTGGGTGTCGCGCGGGGCTCCGGGCGGCGTAGTCTGAGGGCGCCATGCCGTACGAACCCCCCACTCATACCGTCGAGCGCTCCCTCCGCGCCACGACCGGAGCGAAGGTCATTGCCGGTGTCGACGAGGTGGGGCGCGGTGCCTGGGCAGGCCCCGTCACCGTCTGCGCCGCCGTCACCGGACTGCGCCGTCCGCCCGACGGGCTCACCGACTCCAAGCTCCTGACCGTCAAGCGCCGGACCGTGCTCGCCGTGGAGTTGGAGAAATGGGTGACGGCGTACGCCCTCGGGCACGCCTCCCCGGACGAGATCGACCGACTCGGCATGACGGCTGCGCTGCGCCTCGCGGCCGTACGCGCCCTTGATGCCTTGCCGGTCCGCCCCGACGCGGTCATCCTCGACGGGAAGCACGACTATCTCGGGGCTCCCTGGAAGGTCCGTACGGTGATCAAGGGCGACCAGTCCTGTATCGCCGTCGCGGCGGCCTCGGTGATCGCCAAGGTGCAGCGCGACAAAATGATGGCCGAACTGGGCATCGACCATGCAGACTTCGGCTTTGCGGCCAACGCCGGGTACCCGTCGCCGGTCCACAAAGCCGCGCTGGAGGAGCGGGGCCCCACCCCGTACCACCGGCTGTCGTGGGCGTATCTTGATGCGCTGCCCCAGTGGCGGCACCTCAAGAAGGCCCGCAGCTTGACGGACGGAAACGTCCCGGAGATCGAAGGCCAGCTCGGCTTCGACTTCTGACGACTCCGTTCGCACTCATGTGCCACCCGCCGGGGCGCGTCGCACCGGCGTTTGATAGATATCAGCTCATGCCTCTCATTCCCGAGGAGCCTCAGATTCACGAGAGTGCCCAGGGTCCCCGCGTCACTCCGGCCAGTGGCCGCACCGCGCCGACCCCCCGCCCTGTACCCGGTCCCCGTCCCGCGGCCCCGCCGCGTCCCGGCCGTCCGGGTCCTGTCCGGCCGATGCCGGCCCAACGCACCCCGCGCGAGCCGGTCGTGGCCGCACCGGGGCCGTCCGCCAAGCCGGCCGCACCCGCGGCCGTCACCCCGCAGATCCAGCTCGTCCCGGCCTCGGCCGACGGTGCGCTGGACGCCGCGGAAGAAGCCGTCGACCTGCTGCTGGAGTCGGGCCGCGCCCCCGGTGAGGTGCTGGTGATCACTACCGGCGATCCCCACCCGTGGGCCGCGCACGAGCTCTCCTTCGGCGAGGCCGCCTACTGGGCGCAGCACGACGCCGGCGACGACGTCTTCTACGCCGACGCCGCTGCCGCGCCCCGCGCCGCTTCCCGTCCCGTGGTCGTGGTCGCGGTCAACGGTGGTTCCGGCGAGGTCGCCGCGACCGCCCTGCCCCTGGCCCTCGGCCGGGCCGGTGCCCTGCTGATCGTCTGCGGAGACCCGCAGCAGATCAACTCGGTCCTGGCCGCAGGCGTCTGAGCGCGTTCCGGACCCGGTCCGGAACGCGCCCGGCGGGACGCTGAGGGTGCCGCCACGGCGGCACCTGCACGGCGGTCCCTTCGGCGTACCCACACACGTCGAGTCCGCCGCGCACCTGCGGACCTGCTCAGCATCCCGTCCGATGCCGCAGGTCGGCATCCGAATGCCGCAGGTCGGCACCCGAGCCGATGTCAGAGGGTGGCATCCCGGCCGGTGCCGCAGCCCGGAGCCCGACCGCTCCGCATGCGCGCCTTCCTGTTCACCGCTGCCGCCCTCTGACGTGCTTGGTCCGGCATGTGCACGGTCACCTTGCGTGAACCGCGGCGCACCGCTGGGTTCGGCCTGCACGCCGACGACGGCAGGTGTTCGGTGCAAGCCCTCTCGATCGCCGAGCTTCGGCGTGCTCCGGATCGGGCCGCGCGCTCGTGCCGCATCGGTGCGCGAGTTGCACGGCCGTGGGTTCACCCGGCCGAGAGGGGCGAGGCACTACGGTTCGCCCGGCGCGTGCTGAAGCCCCCGTCGTACCGTCCGGCCGCGTGTGTGTACGGCCCAGCGAATCGTCCGGCCGCCGTGTGCGGCCCGCCTTCCCCCAGGCGGGCCACCGGCCGTGACGGACCGGTTCTCAGCGGGCGGCCGCCCGGCGCATCACCTCGGAGGCGACGCCGCCCGTGCGGGGCAGGGGCGGCAGCACCTCACCCACGTAGAACTCCGGGGCCGACTCCGAGTTGGGGCGGCGTCCGCCGCGGCCCTCGCCGAGGACCTGCCAGCCGTCACGTGTCAGCGTGATGTACGCGCCGCACCGCAGCCCGTGGAGCGTGCAGGCGTCGCGCAGCCCCCACATCCAGGCCCCGTCCTCCTCCGTCCAGCGTGCGTCGCCGTCCCGGCAGTACAGCAGGACGGCCGTGCGCGCCGGAGTGCGGCGCCGCAGGTCGTGCGGGATGACCCGGCGAAGCTGTGCGAGCAGCGCGTTACGGAACATCCAGCCGTCGGCGGGTGCCGAACGCCGGGTGAAGGAGGCGCTCGCCATCAGCCGCTCGTCCTGGTCGAGCACCGCGACGACCGCGGTCGTCGGTCTGGGCCGGTGCCGGGCGTGAAGGCCGCTCACGACCTCACGGGGATCGCGCAGAAGCGGAATTCCGGCCGAGGCCCATTCGGCGGGTTCCAGCATGCGGGTCAGTGGGTTGGTGGAAGCGGCGGACAGGTCGGGAGACATGGTTGCCGCCGAGGACGGAGCGAATCCGAAGGTCACGGTCCTCCCTTCGGCTACGTGCCCGGACAGCGGGCGGGGTCGGACTTGGGGGAATGGCACGCCGCAGCAGAGCCCTACCGGACCACGGGCAAACCGTGCGGGGAGCGGAGCTCAATTCTTCCTGTCGAACTGGGTTGCGGCAACGAGCAATTGGGGCCACCGACCGTTTTCGGGCGATTAGCGTCCTATATACCTGCCCGGTGTTTCGAATAGCGACACACGAGTCACGCCTGTACGGCGAGGACCAGCGGCAACACTGCCTGGGCTCCCGCTCTGCGAAGCATCCGTGATGCCACCGCCAGCGTCCAGCCCGTGTCCGTGGCATCGTCCACCAGCAATACCGGACCCTCCGCTTCTCTCAGGACGTCGGCCAGCCGCGGCGGCACTGTCAGGGAGCCGTCCAGCGCCTTGAGCCGCTGCGCGCTGTTGCTGCGGGAGATCTGGGACGCCTCGCCGACGTACTCCACAGACCCCAGCAGCGGCAGCCGGCCGATCTCCGCGATCCGCGCGCCGAGCGAGTTGATCAGTTGCGGCCGCGAGCGCGAGGCGATGGTCACCACGCCCACCGGGCGCGGCGTCGCGTCGGGCTGCCCGGAGGCCCAGCCACCAGGGCCCTTCGCCCAGTCGGCCAGGACACCGACCACGGCCTGGGCGACATCGTCCGGAACAGGCCCGTCCGGGGCCTGCGGGGCGAGCATGGGCCGCAGCCGGTTGCCCCAGCCGATGTCCGAGAGTCGCCCCAGGGCGCGGCCCGGAGCGGCTTGTTCGCCCGCCGGGATGCGGCCCTTCAGGTCGACGCCGACCGCCGCCAGCCCGGTCGGCCACATCTTCCGGGGTTCGACCTCGACACCCGCGCGGTCCAGCTCGCCGTTCGCCGCGTCCAGCGCTGCCGCGGACACGGACTCCTGGAACCGCCCGCCGGCGCAGTTGTCACAGCGCCCGCACGGCGCGGCGCCCTCGTCGTCGAGCTGCCGCCGGAGGAACTCCATGCGGCAACCGGCCGTCGACACGTAGTCCCGCATCGCCTGCTGCTCGGTCGCCCGCTGCTTGGCGACCCAGGCATAGCGCTCGGTGTCGTACGTCCAGGGCATACCGGTGGAGATCCAGCCGCCCTTGACCCGGTGCACGGCCCCGTCCACGTCGAGCACCTTGAGCATGGTCTCCAGGCGGGATCTGCGCAGCTCGACCAGCGGTTCCAGCGCGGGCAGGGAGAGCGGACGGTCGGCCCTGGCCAGGACGTCCAGAGTGCGCCGTACCTGCTCCTCCGGGGGGAAGGCGATCGAGGCGAAGTACTCCCAGATCGCCTGGTCCTCCTTGCCCGGCAGGAGCAGGACCTCGGCGTGCTCCACACCGCGGCCCGCGCGTCCCACCTGCTGGTAGTAGGCGATCGGTGAGGAGGGTGAGCCCAGGTGCACCACGAAGCCGAGGTCGGGTTTGTCGAAGCCCATGCCCAGCGCCGACGTGGCGACCAGTGCCTTGACGCGGTTGGCGAGCAGGTCCTCCTCGGCCTGCTGACGGTCGGCGTTCTCCGTCTTCCCGGTGTACGAGGCCACGGTGTACCCGCTCTGACGCAGGAACGCGGTGACCTCCTCCGCCGCGGCCACGGTCAGCGTGTAGATGATTCCCGAGCCCGGCAGGTCGTTCAGATGCTCGGCGAGCCAGGCCATCCGGTGCGCGGCGTCCGGCAGTCGCAGCACGTTGAGGCTCAGGCTCTCCCGGTCCAGGGGGCCGCGCAGTACCAGCGCGTCCGTGCTCGCGCCGGTGCCGAGCTGCTCGGCGACGTCGGCCGTCACGCGCGCGTTGGCCGTCGCGGTGGTGGCCAGCACCGGGGTGTCGGGCGGGAGGTCGGCGAGCATGGTGCGCAGGCGGCGGTAGTCCGGGCGGAAATCGTGACCCCAGTCGGAGATGCAGTGCGCCTCGTCCACCACCAGCAGGCCCGTGGCCGCGGCCAGCTTGGGCAGCACCTGGTCACGGAAGTCGGGATTGTTCAGTCGTTCCGGACTCACCAGGAGGACGTCGACCTCGCTCGCCGCCACCTCGGCCTGGATGGTCTCCCACTCCTCCGTGTTGGAGGAGTTGATCGTCCGTGCGCGGATTCCGGCACGGGCCGCCGCCTCCACCTGGTTGCGCATCAGCGCGAGAAGCGGCGAGACGATCACCGTGGGACCGGCGCCCTGCTCGCGCAGTAGCGCGGTCGCGACGAAGTAGACCGCGGACTTGCCCCAGCCGGTGCGCTGCACGACCAGCGCTCTGCGCTTGTCGGCCACCAGCGCCTCGATGGCGCGCCACTGGTCCTCGCGCAGCCGCGCCTCGCCCGCCGGCGCGCCGACGAGGCGGGCCAGGACGGCGTCGGCCGTTGCCCGGAGTTCTGCGCGGGTGGTGTCGTGTGCGTTGTCGGGGTCTGTGGGTCGCGGGTCTGCGTTGGTCATGGCTCCATGCAACCGGATGGGTCGGACAAAGCGCGAACGAGACGTCGAGCTGTGGACAACTTCTGTCGTGATCATGGTGACGGTTATCCACAGGCCCAACCGGAATCTCGCGATCCGCGGGATGGTCACCGCATGACGAATCGCGACGAATCGACCGGCACGTCCGGCGACAAGAACATCGGCTCGGTCGGCGGATACGGCTGGAACCCCGAGCGCAATCGATCCGGTGAGGAAGGCCTCGTAGGTGGCGAGGGCAGCGGGCGCACCGAATGCGGTCCGGGTGGCCGGAGCGGGCCGGGCGGCCTCGGCGCCGACGTGTGGAACGATCCGGACGGACGGTCCGGCGATGGGTTGGAGGGCTTGGACGGCCGCTCCCGCGAAGGGCTGGAGGGGCTGGACGGCCGCTCCCGCTCCCGTGAAGGACTGGAGGGGCTGGACAGCCACTCCCGCGCAGGCGCGGACGGTCTGGACAGCCGCTCCCGCGAGGGGCTGGACGGCTCGGGCGGCCGGACCGTCGACCGTCGGGACGGTCCAGCCGGTCGGCCCGGCCACGAGAGCCGGGCCCGGCCGGTCGGTCAGATCGGCCCGGTGATCCACGGCGGTCCGGCCATTCCCCGCGGGCTGCGCCACGGCGGCGACGCGGAGCAGACCCGCGACGATCATCACTCGGGCGGCGTGGGCCTTCCGGGCGGAGAGCATCAGGTGACTCTCCGCACCCCGGCGGAGCTGGCCGACGCGCTGCCCTATCTCCTCGGATACCGCCCCGACGACAGCATCGTGCTGGTAGCCCTGCACGACAGGGAGCGGCGGGGCCGGTTCGGGGGCCGGGCCCGGCTCGGCATCCCGGCCCAAGCCGACGACTGGTCGGCGGCCTCCGATCAGCTCGCCCAGGGGCTGGTGAAGGGGAGCGAGCGCCGGGGCAACCGTCCCGAGAGCATGGTGGTGTACCTGTGCCAGGAACCCGGGCGCGGTGAATCGGGCCGGGACGTCATGGAACGTCTGCGCCCGCTCGCACAGATGCTGCGGACGGCATGCGGGCGTCTCGACGTTCCGGTGATCGAGGCACTCTGCATCTCCGACGGACGCTTCTGGACCTACACCTGCCCGGGGCAGGGATGCTGCCCGCCGGAGGGCACGTCGATGGGGCTGCCGGGGACGTCCGTCCTCGCCGCCGCCGCGACGTACGCGGGCCTTCAGGTGCGCGGATCACTGAAGGACCTGACAGCCAGGTTCCAACCCTGGGAGTCCACGGCCGCGCTGGGGCAGGAACTCGCGCTCGACACAGCAAGCATCGCGCTCGTGCCGAGGATCCTCATGGACGACAGCCGGGCCGAGGTGGCCGAGGAAACCCTCGCCTTGGCCCGGCGGATCAGGGACCGGTTCGCCGCGGCCTTTCCCGTGTCGGGCACACGCCCGTCGGACCTGCGCGACGACGGACTCCTCGAGAACGACGAGGCCGCCACACTGATCCTCGGCCTCCAGGACCGCACGACCCGCGACCGCGCCGCCCAGTGGATGGAGGGCGACGAGGCCGCCCCGGCGCTGCGCCTGTGGCGGGCCCTGGCCCGTCGCTGCGTCGGCCCCTACCGCGAGCACGCCGCGGCACCACTCACCCTCGCGGGATGGGTCGCCTGGTCCATGGGCGATGAGCTGGAAGCGCGCGAGGCACTCGCCATGGCGCTCGGTGCCGACCCCGAGTATCTCTTCGCCCGCCTCCTCCACCAGGCCTGCAATGAGGGCCTCGACCCGGAATCCGTCCGCCGCTGCCTGCGCGCGGAACGCACGCACAGTGACCCGAGCGAGGTGGAAGGGCCGAGCGAGGTGGAAGGGCCGACCGAGGCGGTGGCGCCGACCGAGGCGGAGCGGTCCACCGAGGCCATGCGGTCGATCGGCACGGAACCGCCGACCGACACGGAACGGCCAACCGAAGAGGAACGCCCGGTCGACTCCCGCCCGCCCCTGCCGTCCGCCGACTCCACGCCGCTCGGTTCCCCCACACCCGCCGACCCGTCCACGAGTCCAGCCGCCGCACTGCCGACGGCCACCACCCCAAGTACATCGGCCGGCCCGCCCTCGACGGCCACTCCGTCGAGGACGTCAGCCACCTCACCCGCGACGGCCACCCCGCCCACAACACCGGCCATCCCCACCTCTACGGCTGCCGCGCCGACGTCGGCCACCCCCCTCTCGACGCCCGCCGCACCGCGCCGCCGCCGGCCTCGTTCGGCGGCGAGCGGCGGCGGCCGGGCGACCCGGCGCGGCCCTGGGGCCTCGACCCCCCAGGGGCGCCGCCCGGCGGGCGACGCCTCCCCAACCGGAAACCGGCCCCGGCGAGCTGCGGACCGGGCCGACGGCCAACGGCGAGGGCCGGAGAACGGCGAGCGACATGGTGCCGGGGAGGAAGAGTGAGCTTCCGGGGCACGCCACTGCCCGACGGCGGGTCCCCCGACGGGCCGGGGCAGGACCCGCACTGCCGGCCACCGTCCCACCGACGCTGGAGCGACCGGTGCCCGGCCCCACCGCCATTCGGTCGGCTTCCTGGTCAAACGCGTGACCCGGGACCGGGCTGGCCCGTTCACCTGAGTGGCGGAATCCGTGGCCGGATTGCGCCGCCCCAACGCCGCCAACCCCGCGGAGCCCCCACCCGGAGCCCAGCGCACTCCAGGCGCATCGAGCGCGGAGGAAGCAAGCCCATGTCCATGCCCCATCCGTCCTCGGCGCCCGACGGCGGTCGCCCGTCCGGTCCCGAGCCGGCACAGCCCGCCGGACGCGGGGGCGCTCCGGCGGCCCCACGACCGGGCCGCGAACCCGGCGCGCCCTTGCTCCCGGCAGGGCGCGGTCCCGGTGCTCCGCGGACGCCCCTTCCCGTGCCGGGCCGGCCGGCGGATCTGCCCCCGGCCCACACCACCCTGATCTGTGCCGCCCTGCCTGGACTGGTGATCTCGACGGAGGAAGGACAGCTCACCGGCCGTGGCCTCGAGGGCTTCTACATGGCGGGCCGACGGACTCTGTCCCGTTGCCTCGTGCGGGTCGCGGGCCGGGAGCCGCTGGCCATGCAGGCCCGGATGCTCGCGGCCGACCGCGCCCGCTTCGTGGGTACGTTGCGCGCCTGCCCCGACACCGGTCCGGACCCGGACGTGATCGTCGAAAGAACCCGCCAGGCGGACGGCGTCGAAAGGATCACCCTGCGCAGCTCGGCTCTTCGGGCCCTGCGCCTGCCCGTCGAGGTCGCCCTCGGGACGGACCTCGCGGAACTGGGCGACGTCGCCTCGGGCCGGGCCGGAGCCGAGCTGCCCGCGAGTGTCCACGCCGCCGGTCTGCGCTGGTCGAGCCCCACGGGCCATGTGATCGTCTCCGCCGATCCGCCGCCCACCGACGCCCTGGCTTCGGCGGGACTGCTGCGCTGGGAAGTCGAACTGGCGCCGGGCGGCTCGCTCACGCTGGAACTGCGTGTCAGACCGGACGGCCAGGGGCCGCTCAGAGCGGCGGGCCGGGGCGCGGCGAGCCCGTTCGCCGAGGCCCGGGTGGTGAGCGACGAGCCCGGAGCCGAATCGCTTCTGAGAACCAGCGTCGACGACCTTCGAGCCCTGCTGCTGCGCGACTCCCGGCACCCGGCCGACACCCACCTCGCGGCGGGAGCGCCCTGGCGCTGTGGGCTGGCTCCGGCCGAGGCGCTGGCAGCGGCCCGGATGACCCTGCCGCTGGGCACCCGTCTCGCCGCCGGCACGCTGCGCACTCTGGCCCGCACCCAACTCGCCGGTCCGGGACCGCACGCCGGACTGATCCCGGGACCGCTCCGGGACAGCGGGCCGCACCTACCGCCCGGTTGCACGGCGACCGAGGCCACCCTGCTCTTCCCCGTGCTTCTCGCCGAGGCCTGGCGCTGGGGGCTGCCCGAGCGGGAGGTGGAGGAGTTGCTGCCCGCGGCCGAGCGGTGCCTGGAGTGGCTGCGGACCACGATCGGCGACGGCACCTATCTGCCCGACCCCCAGCCGGGCGGACCGTTCCGCTGCGAGACACAGGCACACGCCCATCGCGCCGCGCTGCTGGGCGCCGATCTGCTCGACGCGCACGGACGGACCGGCGGCACGGGGCTGCGGCAATGGGCCCGGGCGATGCGGGGGGCGTTCCGCGACGACTTCTGGATCGAGGACCCGGGCGGCGGCCGACCGGCCGCCGCCCGCACCAAGGACGGACGCCCCGTGCCTCAGCTCGGCTCGGGCGCCGCCCATCTCCTCGACACAGGCCTGTCGGGCGCGGGTGAGCACGCCCCCGGTCTGCTCGACAAGGCGCGGACCGAGCAGCTCGCGCGGCTGCTCGGCGGTCCGGCCATGGACTCGGGCTGGGGGCTGCGCAGCCTCGGGGCGAAGGAGGCGGCGTACAACCCGTTCGGTCATCGCAGCGGGGCGGTAAGGGTCCACGAGACGGCCGTCGCCGTCACGGGGCTCGCCGCCGCGGGCCACGAGAAGGAGGCCGGCTCCCTCTTGCGTGGCGTACTGGCGGCGGCCGAGTCCTTCGGCGGCAGACTGCCCGAGATGTACGCGGGGGAGCAGCGCGCGCGGGGGAGTGCACCGGTTCCTCATCCGGCCGCCTCCCGGCCCGCGGCCACCTCGGCCGCCGCAGGGGTACTGCTGCTCTGCGCCCTGGCAGGGATCCGCCCCGATGCGCCCGCGGGCACAGTGACCCTGCGCCCGTTCCGGGCCGCGCCTCTGGGAGAGATCGTGTTGACGGGCCTGCGGATCTCGGGCGCTCCCTTCTCCGTGCGCGTCAGCAGACTCGGGCTCGCCATGGTCGAGGAAGCGGGTGACGGACTGCAGTTGGGGGTGTGACGCCGCGGGAGGCGTCGTCGACCGGCTTCCGGGCGACGGTGCGCCGTACGGGACCGAAGTCGATCAACCTTGTACCGGGCTTCCGAAGGAGGTGTTTATCGTCAGGCAGACGACTATGATCGCGGCATGCCCTACGACCCGTCAGCCTTTCCGCCCTTCGCCGTGACCGTGGACCTGGTCGTGCTGACCGTGCGCCGCCATGCCCTGTGCGCGCTGGCGGTACGGCGGGGCGAGCAGCCGTTCCAGGGGCGATGGGCGCTGCCCGGCGGATTCGTGCGGACCGACGAGGACCTGGCGCAGGCCGCGGCCCGTGAGCTGGCCGAGGAGACGGGACTGTGCGCCCACGACCCGTCGGTGCCCGCACAGGACAACGGCGCGCACCTCGAACAGCTCGCGACCTACGGTGACCCGAAGCGCGACCCCCGGATGCGGGTGGTGAGCGTCGCGCACCTGGCCCTCGCTCCCGACCTGCCCGCTCCGCGCGCGGGCGGTGACGCGAACAGCGCGCGCTGGGCGCTGGTCGAGGAACTGCTGCAGCAGGGCGGATACGGGCGGGACGGGGAGCAGGCGGCACCGCTCGCCTTCGATCACGCGCAGATCCTCTCGGACGGTGTGGAGCGCGCCCGGTCCAAGATCGAGTACTCGTCGCTGGCGACCGCCTTCTGCCCGACGGAGTTCACCGTGGGCGAGCTGCGTCGTGTCTACGAGGCCGTGTGGGGCGTGGCGCTCGACCCGCGCAACTTCCACCGCAAGGTGACCGGCACACCGGGCTTCCTCGTGCCCACCGGAGGCACGACCACGCGGCAGGGCGGCCGCCCCGCCCAGTTGTTCCGTGCGGGCGGCGCCACGCTGCTCAACCCGCCGATGCTGCGCCCCGAGGTCTGAGGAAGGCCGCGAACGCGGTTCCGGGCGCCGGGACCTCGGTGCTCTCGTCGGAGCCGCGAGGCCTGCAGGAGGCGAGCCGCATGGTGTCGCATGGTGCCCGGAAAATCCGGAATGTCGCGCTATCTTGCTTTGAGTGATCCAGGCCATCGGACTGACCAGCAACTCCCGCAAGGCGGGTCCGCCCGCTGTCGACGACCTGTCCTTCGAGGCGCACGCGGGACACGTCACGGCGCTCCTCGGAGCCCCGGGCGCGGGCAAGACGACGGCCCTGAGACTCATGCTCGAACTCCAACAGGGCCGCGGAATCACCTACTTCCGGGGCAGGCCGTTGCATCGGATCGCCCATCCCGCCCGTGAGGTCGGCGTGCTCCTGGGCGAGGTGCCGGGTCATCCGGCACGCACGGTCCGAGGTCAGCTCCGTATGCTCTGCGCCGCCGCCGGGGTACCCGCGCGCCGTGCGGACGAAGTCCTCGAAGTGGTCGGGCTCGTCAGCCTGCGGGACGAGAGTCTGGGCACGCTCTCCCGCGGCATGGACCGCCGGCTCGGGCTCGCCTGCGCGCTCCTGCCCGATCCCCACACCCTCGTGCTCGACGCCCCTGCGGGCGGACTGTCCATCAGGGAAGGCCGATGGCTGCACGGGATGCTGCGCGCGCACGCGAACCAGGGCGGCACCGTGCTGTTCACCACGGACGACCCCAAGGAGGCCGCACGGACCGCCGACCGGGTCGTGACGCTGGAGCGGGGTCGCCTCGTCGCCGACCAAGAGGCCGCCGAGTTCGCCCGCACCCGGCTCCGGCCGCGCGTCGCCGTCCGCAGCCCGCATGCCGCCCGGCTGGGCTCCCTGCTGACCAAGGAAGCCCGAACGGCGCAGCGCTCGGTGGAAGTCGTGCGCGAGGAGGGCAACCGGCTCTCGGTGTACGGCAGCACCTGCGCCGACGTCGGCGAGACGGCCTTCCGGCACGGCATCCTCGTACACCAACTCGCCGACGAGACAGGAGACATGGGGCCCTCGTCGGCCAAGGCGCCGTCGGAGGAGGGTGAGCGACCCGCCGAGGAGCCGGGCTCCAAGGACGAGCCAGGCTCCGCGGACGAGCCAGGCTCCGCGGACGAGCCAGGCTCCGCGGACGAGCCGGGGTCCGCGGACGAGCCGGGCCTCGCCGAGACCCCGGCCTCGGACGACGCCTCCGCCCTTCCGCCGCCCATCGCCGTACGCCAGGCCCGGAGCCCGCTGCGCCCCCTGCGCTACGAACTGCGCAGGGCGGCCGGTGTCGGTACCGGCTACTTCACGGCGGCCGCCGTTCTCGTCACCTCGGTCCTCCTGTCCCTCCTGCTGGCCAGAATCGGTCACACGCCGCAGCCGCGTCTGCTTGCCGCGTGGCCGCGGGAACTCCCGCTCCCGCCCGCCGCGCTTGGCGCCGGACTGCTGGGAGCCGTCTCCTTCGGCGAGGAGTTCCGCCACCCCGCCCTGGCCGCGGACCGCGGCACCGTCCCGCGCCGGCTGGGACTGCTGACCGCCAAGCTCCTCTTCGCCTCGGCCACCGCGCTGACACTGGCGTTCCTCACCGTGGGATGCGACCTCGAAATGCTCTACCTCGTCTACGGACGGGAGCTCGCTGGAGTTCCGTCGGACTGGCTTTCGCTGAGCGCGAGTTGGTTCGGTCTCGTGGTGGGCTGCGCGTGGGCGGGCGTGCTGGCGGCCGGCGTCTTCCGGTCCACCGCCGCCGGGCTCGCGGCGGTCCTCGCCGTGCCGGTCGTCGTCGTACCGCTCGTACAAAAGGCCTTTCAGGGACCGTCTGTGCGGTCGGCGGCCGGGTTCCCGGAGCGGCTCCGGGAACTGGTCCTCATGCAGTGGCCGTTCGGCGGGGAGCGCTACCTGACGGCCGTCGTGCGGGTACTCGCCCAACCCGTGGGCGGAGCACTGCTGTTGTCGCTCACCGCACTGCTCTGCACATATCTGCTCACGACCCTGCGGAGCCGGGCCCGATGACGACCGTCCGCACCCTTCCGTTCCCCCTGTGCGCACAACTCCCCGGAGAACGCCCATTTCTTTCCGATAAGGCGTCAATTGCGACGGTGTGAGCGATCACCCTTTCGTGTGCTTTTCACCAAAGACCTCAAGGCAGTTGGAACCGGCGCCGACAAAAGACCCGTGAGTACCCTTGCGCAGACCATGATGACCGCCGCCCGTTCCTCAGACTCCGGCCTCGCCGGACCGGGCGAACTCGACCGTTACCCCTATGCCGACGCGCCCGGTGCCGACCGCGTCGGTCCCCCTGTGTGGGAGAGCGCCGAGCCGGAGCTCGGCCGCGTCGGCCGACGCGCCGCCGGCAGCCGCGGCCGCGGACTGCACGGCCAACTCGTCCAACAGCTCGGCCAGATGATCGTCTCCGGAGACCTCGGCGCGGACCGTCCGCTCGTGCCGGAGGAGATCGGCCAGCGATTCGAGGTCTCCCGGACCGTCGTCCGTGAGTCGCTCCGCGTCCTGGAGGCCAAAGGGCTGGTCAGTGCCCGCCCGAACGTCGGCACGCGCGTGCGCCCCGTCAGCGACTGGAACCTCCTCGACCCGGACATCATCGAGTGGCGGGCCTTCGGTCCGCAGCGGGACGACCAGCGGCGCGAGCTGAGCGAGCTCCGCTGGACGATCGAGCCGCTCGCCGCGCGCCTCGCGGCCGGACACGGGCGCGAGGAGGTCCAGCAGCGCCTCGGCGACATGGTCGAGATCATGGGCCACGCCATGTCGCAGGGTGACGCCCTGACCTTCTCGCGGGCCGACACCGAGTTCCACTCGCTGCTCATCCAGCTCGCGGGCAACCGGATGCTCGAGCACCTCTCGGGGATCGTGTCGGCGGCCCTCCAGGTCTCCGGGAGCCCGGTCACCGGCTGTGACCGGCCGAACGAGGCCTCGCTGGGTCACCACGCGCGCATCGTCGACGCCCTGGCGGCGGCGGACGGCGCGGCGGCCGAGACGGCCATGCGGCAGCTCCTCACCGTCCACCCCGAGGTGGAGCGTGTCGTGCCCGCGCCGCGCGAGCACTGATCGCGCGGCGGGGGTGACGCGGTCCGGAGCGTGTGCGCTTCCGTGGCGGCGTCGGACCCGAGAGTCATCACCCGTCGGGACCTCACCGAATCCTTCCCGGATGAGGTGAGGTCCCGACGGTGCGACCGGGCGGCGGATCATGAACTAACCTGGATTGACAGGATCTGTCATCTTTTGGGCACTTACGGGGTGTGACTCGGGCCACGCAGATTGGGCGTAACGCTCTTCGGGGCAGCGCGATGACCTAAGAGGTGATAGCCGAGGAAGGAATACAGACGCCGTGTGTGGCGCTGTGCATCTTCCCGGTCCCCGCCCGCGCCGTCGGCCCATCCCCAGTCGGCGGTCGTCGGTTCCTGTCCACAGCGGACGGGGCCGGAAGCCGTTTTCCAACGTTCCGAGAGGTTGTTCGTGTCGGCCAGCACATCCCGTACGCTCCCGCCGGAGATCGCCGAGTCCGTCTCTGTCATGGCGCTCATCGAGCGGGGAAAGGCTGAGGGGCAGATCGCCGGCGATGACGTGCGTCGGGCCTTCGAAGCTGACCAGATTCCGGCCACTCAGTGGAAGAACGTACTGCGCAGCCTCAACCAGATCCTCGAGGAAGAGGGTGTGACGCTGATGGTCAGTGCCGCGGAGCCCAAGCGCACCCGAAAGAGCGTCGCAGCGAAGAGTCCGGCCAAGCGCACCGCCACCAAGACCGTGGCGGCCAAGACGGTGACTGCCAAGAAGGCCACCGCCACCGCGGCTCCGGCTGCCCTCGCCGACGATTCGGCCGAGGACGCCTCCGCAGGCAAGCCCACCGCAGCCAAGAAGACGACGGCGAAGAAGGCCGTCGCCAAGAAGACGGTCGCCAAGAAGACGGCGGCCAAGAAGACGAGCGCCAAGAAGGACGACGCCGAGCTCGTCGACGAGGAGACGGTCGAGGAGACCCCCGGCAAGCCCGGTGCGGAGGAGCCCACCGAGGACGGCGCCCAGGGCTTCGTCCTGTCCGACGAGGACGAGGACGACGCGCCCGCGCAGCAGGTCGCGGCCGCCGGTGCCACCGCCGACCCGGTCAAGGACTACCTCAAGCAGATCGGCAAGGTCCCGCTGCTCAACGCCGAGCAGGAGGTCGAGCTCGCCAAGCGCATCGAGGCCGGTCTGTTCGCCGAGGACAAGCTGGCCAACGCCGACAAGCTCGCCCCCAAGCTCAAGCGTGAGCTCGAGATCATCGCCGAGGACGGCCGCCGCGCCAAGAACCACCTCCTGGAGGCCAACCTCCGTCTGGTGGTTTCTCTGGCCAAGCGCTACACCGGTCGCGGCATGCTCTTCCTGGACCTCATCCAGGAGGGCAACCTCGGTCTGATCCGCGCGGTCGAGAAGTTCGACTACACCAAGGGCTACAAGTTCTCCACGTACGCCACCTGGTGGATCCGTCAGGCGATCACCCGCGCCATGGCGGACCAGGCCCGCACCATCCGTATCCCGGTGCACATGGTCGAGGTCATCAACAAGCTCGCGCGCGTCCAGCGCCAGATGCTCCAGGACCTGGGCCGTGAGCCCACCCCGGAGGAGCTGGCCAAGGAACTCGACATGACCCCCGAGAAGGTCATCGAGGTCCAGAAGTACGGCCGTGAGCCCATCTCCCTGCACACCCCCCTGGGCGAGGACGGCGACAGCGAGTTCGGTGACCTCATCGAGGACTCCGAGGCCGTCGTCCCGGCCGACGCGGTCAGCTTCACGCTCCTCCAGGAGCAGCTGCACTCGGTCCTCGACACCCTGTCCGAGCGCGAGGCGGGCGTCGTCTCGATGCGCTTCGGTCTCACCGACGGTCAGCCGAAGACCCTCGACGAGATCGGCAAGGTGTACGGCGTGACCCGTGAGCGGATCCGCCAGATCGAGTCGAAGACGATGTCGAAGCTGCGTCACCCGTCGCGTTCGCAGGTGCTGCGCGACTACCTCGACTAGGCCTCGGCCGCACGTCGACCAGGGCCCGGCCTCCTCTTGGAGGCCGGGCCCTCGCCGTGCGCGCGGAATGCGTGTGATCGCCTGCTGGATCACTCTGGGTGTTCCACGACCCTCCCAGTGTGAGGAGCGCGCATGCGCCGTCCCTACGCCCCGACGCTGGCCCTTGCGGCCGCCACCGCGGTGATATCACTGACCACCCCCGCCCTGGCGTCCTCCGACAGCGTTGTCATAGGAAGCCGTCCGGTCCAGATCTCCGACAGTCCGTGGACGGTCGCCCTGTCCAGCCGTGACCGGTTCGGGGGTACGCGTGCGGGACAGTTCTGCGGAGGAGTGGTCGTCGGTCCGACCACCGTCCTGACCGCGGCCCACTGCCTCGGCGAGGACGTGCTGGGGGCGCCACCACGCGACGACCGCGATCTGAAGGTCATCGCGGGCCGCGGGGACCTGATGTCCCGCGACGGCAAGGAGATCGCCGTGACCGACATCTGGGTCAACCCGCACTACGACAGTGATACGAACGCCGGGGACTTCGGCGTGCTGACCCTCGCCGAGCCGCTGCCGGCCGCCTCCGTGATCCGTATGGCCCCCTCGGGGGATCCGGCGTACGAGCCGGGGACCGCCGCCACCGTCTACGGCTGGGGCGATCTGACGGGCGGCGGTGACTATGCGAGCAGCCTGCGGGCCGCGGATGTGCACGTGCTCTCCGACACGGCCTGCGAGCGGGCCTATCCCGGCGACGAGTCCGGCACCTACGACGCCGCGTCCATGGTCTGCGCCGGAGAGCCCGCCGGCGGCCGTGACGCCTGCCAGGGGGACAGCGGCGGGCCGCTGGTCGCCCAGGGCCGTCTCATCGGCCTGGTGTCCTGGGGGAGCGGCTGTGGGCGCCCGGGGAGCCCAGGGGTCTACACACGGGTCTCAGAGGCCGTCCAGGCACTGAAGGCAGGCCGCTGAGAACTCTCGACGATGCGGTACGAGTGTGGGCGGTCACTCCCTGTCTCCAGGGTGTGACCGCCCACTCACCGGCCTGTCGCCGGTACCCGCTCGTCGTTGATGCGAAGGTCAGCGTTCTTCGTCGTTGACGCTCTCGGGAACGGACGTCAGCCGCTCCGTCTCGTCCTGTATCTCAGCGGCGATCTTCTTGAGTTCCGGCTCGAACTTGCGACCGTGGTGGGCGCAGAAGAGCAGTTCTCCGCCGCTCAGGAGGACGACGCGCAGATATGCCTGGGCGCCGCAACGGTCGCAGCGGTCAGCGGCCGTCAGCGGGCTCGCGGGGGTCAGAACAGTAGTCACGTCGCCTCTTCTCTAGCTCGACGAGCTGTCGTACCAGGGTCAACATCCAACCAGGCCGAAAACGTTCCCGCTCGCGGCTTTTCCTCGAAATTTTCTTTCGAGGCGGCTGTCTGCTGCCGGGTGGCGGCGAATGAGCCGTATTGCGTGTCTTTGTGTCTGTACGGGTTCGCGCTGTCTGTCAGGTGTCGGTCCTCCCGGCTGGATTGCCGGTTGTTCATGAGGACGTGCCCGGAGCCTAAATGGTTCATGCCTCGAAGGGAACGTGATATGTACTTCACTCCATCGAGGGATCGAACACCCATGCGATCCTGGACTAGGGTGAGTTCGTGCGAGGGTGGTGCTACAACGGCTCTACCAGGCCTCGGTACCCTCTGAACGGCGACCGAAGCCGGGCCCTTACCCCAAAGGGTCTCCCATGAAATTCAGCGAGGAGCGAACCGCGTGACCGCCGATACGTCCGTGCCGTCCACAGCGCTGCTGACCGGAGCAGACCGGGACGGCTCCAACTACACCGCGCGGCACCTGCTCGTCCTTGAAGGGCTCGAGGCAGTGCGGAAGCGCCCGGGCATGTACATCGGGTCGACCGACAGCCGCGGCCTGATGCACTGCCTCTGGGAGATCATCGACAACTCCGTGGACGAGGCCCTCGGGGGCTACTGCGACCACATCGAGGTCATCCTGCACGACGACGGCTCCGTCGAGGTGCGCGACAACGGCCGCGGCATCCCCGTCGACGTGGAGCCCAAGACCGGCCTCTCCGGCGTCGAGGTCGTCATGACCAAGCTGCACGCCGGCGGCAAGTTCGGCGGCGGCTCCTACGCGGCCTCCGGCGGTCTGCACGGCGTGGGCGCCTCGGTCGTGAACGCGCTCTCCGCCCGCCTGGACGTCGAGGTGGACCGCAGCGGCCAGACCCACGCCGTGAGCTTCCGCCGCGGCACCCCCGGAGCCTTCAAGGCCGACGGTCCCGATGCCGCCTTCGACGCGAGCAGCGGCCTGCGCAAGCTCAAGCGGATCCCGAAGACCCGCACCGGCACCCGCGTGCGCTACTGGGCCGACCGCCAGATCTTCCTCAAGGACGCCCGCCTCTCCCTGGAGCACCTCCACCAGCGTGCCCGCCAGACCGCCTTCCTGGTGCCGGGCCTGACCCTCGTCGTCCGTGACGAATTTGGACTCGGCGAAGGCGGCAGCAAGGGCGAGGAATCCTTCCGCTTCGACGGCGGAATCAGCGAGTTCTGCGAGTTCCTGGCCTCCGACAAGCCGGTCTGCGACGTCCTCCGCTTCACCGGCCAGGGGACCTTCAAGGAGACCGTCCCGGTCCTCGACGAGCACGGCCAGATGACGCCGACCGAAGTCACCCGCGAACTCGGTGTCGACGTCGCGATGCGCTGGGGCACCGGCTACGACACGACCCTGAAGTCGTTCGTGAACATCATCGCCACGCCCAAGGGCGGCACCCACGTCGCCGGCTTCGAGCAGGCCGTCGCCAAGACGATGAACGAGGTCCTGCGCACCAAGAAGCTGCTGCGCGTCGCAGAGGACGACATCGTCAAGGACGATGCGCTCGAGGGCCTCACCGCCGTCGTCACCGTGCGTCTCGCCGAGCCGCAGTTCGAGGGGCAGACGAAGGAAGTCCTCGGCACCTCGGCCGCCCGCCGCATCGTGACGAACGTGGTGAACAAGGAACTCAAGGCGTTCCTGACCTCCACCAAGCGGGACGAGGCCGCGCAGGCGCGGGTCGTCATGGAGAAGGCCGTCGCCGCCGCGCGCACGAGGATCGCGGCCCGTCAGCACAAGGACGCACAGCGCCGGAAGACGGCTCTGGAGTCCTCCTCGCTGCCCGCCAAGCTCGCCGACTGCCGCAGTGACGACGTCGAGCGCAGCGAGCTCTTCATCGTCGAGGGCGACTCCGCGCTCGGTACGGCGAAGCTGGCCCGCAACTCCGAGTTCCAGGCGCTCCTGCCGATCCGCGGCAAGATCCTCAACGTTCAGAAGGCGTCCGTGACGGACATGCTGAAGAACGCCGAGTGCGGTGCGATCATCCAGGTCATAGGAGCCGGCTCCGGGCGGACCTTCGACATCGACGCCGCGCGCTACGGGAAGATCATTCTTCTCGTCGACGCCGATGTCGACGGCGCGCACATCCGGATCCTGCTGTTGACGCTCTTCCAGCGCTACATGCGGCCGATGGTCGAGGCGGGGCGCGTGTTCGCCGCGGTCCCGCCGCTGCACCGCATCGAACTCAGCCAGCCCAAGAAGGGGCAGGACAAGTACGTGTACACGTACTCGGACCGTGAGCTGCGGGAGACGGTGCTGGAGCTGCAGCGTAAGGGCGTGCGCTACAAGGACTCGATCCAGCGGTACAAGGGTCTCGGAGAGATGGACGCCGATCAGCTCGCCGAGACGACGATGGACCCGCGCTTCCGGACACTGCGCCGCATCAACATCTCCGACCTGGAGGCGTCCGAGCAGGTGTTCGACCTCCTGATGGGGAACGACGTGGCACCACGCAAGGAGTTCATCTCCAGCTCGGCAGCGACGCTGGACCGCTCACGCATCGACGCGTAACCCTCCGGGGCGCCACCGGGTGTGGTGCCGCCTCAGTGGAGGGGTAGGGGCCGTGTTGGTACATCGGACATGCGATGTACCAACACGGCCCCTTTCCATGCCTGGCGGACCGCGGGTTGCGTCGCTCGGCCACAGCCACCTTCTGATTGTCTCTGGCTGCGGGCGCGTGGTGGTCTGGGCGCAGCCCCACGGGCCTGAGTTTTCCCCGCCCTCGCTTCTCAGGTGCGGGAGAACTTCAGCCCCTCCGGCGTTTGAGGAGCGGGGTCTGGGGCGGAGCCCCAGGTACGGGACGGGTAGGGGCGGAGGGGGCGAAACAAGCCTGTGGGCCGCCGCATCAGAGCTCGGGCCACTTGGTCGGGGCCCGCCTCACAGGGTTGAGGCCTGGCCCGTACGGCCAGGGCCTGGTGCGTGGGATCTGGGGTCCACCCGTGGGTGGAGAGACGCGGGTCCGGGGGATCCACCCAGGGTCCACCCCGGCGCCGATCTGCCGAGGCCGAGATATCCGTAGCGTCGATGGTGTCGGCAGCACTCGCTGCGGACACCCACTCCCCGCTCACGGAGGCCACGCATGTCCGGGCTCATGAATGCCGCTCTGATCCTGGCGATCGCCGCAGTGGTGATCACGCGCCAGTTCAGCGCCCGCCGAATCGCCTCGGACCGCCGCTGGTGGATCGTGCCGGCCGTCCTGGCCGTCATGGCCCTGCGCGAGCCCGGCATGGTCGACCCGCACCACCAGATCGAGTCGTCCCTCCTGCTCGGCACGGAACTGGTGACGGCGGTGGCCATCGGAGCCGGATGGGCGTGGACGACGCGGATATGGACAGAGCCGGACGGCGCCGCGTGGAGCAGGAGCACCAAGGCCAGCGGAGCCGTCTGGGCCGCGGGCATCTGTCTGCGACTGGGCCTGTTCGGCATAGGGATCCTGCTCGGTGTGCACCAGACCTCCTCGGCCCTGATGCTCGGCCTCGCGGCCACTCTGCTGGTCCGCTCCGGGCTGCTGACCTGGCGCGCACAGGCACTGGAGCCGACGGCGACGGGGCAGAACCAGGGACAGAATCAGGGACAGAGCCCGGCGTACGGTGACGGTGTCGGCCGCGTCCTGCGGAAGGAGCGCCTGTGACGGACAACGCCTGGATGCGCTGGCCCTCTCGTGAGGCACTCTCGCGCGTGGGTGTGCACAAGGCCCGCCGCGTACTCTCCCTGGCCACGCGCGCCGTCGTCCTCGCCACCCTCCTCGCCACGACACTGACGAACCCGGAGCTCGGTGGCTGGGCCCTGGCCGGAGGCATCACGGGGATCGTGGTGTGCGGCATCCTCGCTTGGGGCTTCTGGCGGACCACACTGGAACATCGGCTGCTGCCCTCCCTGGTGCTGCTCGCCCTGTTGCTGGCGGTCGCGTCCGTGGGGCACCACGCGGGCTTCCGGATCCCGGCGCTCGTCCTGCTCTGCGGATGCGGCGTCGCCGCCATCGAACGGCTGCCTCTCGTCGCGGCCCTGCCGGCCACGGCGGTCGCGCTCGGCGTCTACGGCGTGTTCGACGACGACGCCTGGCTGACCACCGCGGCCACCACCGCGGGCCTGGCGCTGGCTGGATACGTGCTGCGCCTGGACGCGGAAGCCCGGGGCGGTGCCCAGCGGCTGCTGGTCCAGGAGCGCGCCGCGCGCGCGGCCGAGGCGGAGTCGGCGGCACTCGCGGAGCGGGCGCGGATAGCCAGGGAGATCCACGACGTCCTGGCCCACAGCCTGTCGGCGCAGCTCGTGCATCTTGAGGCGGCACGCCTGCTCATCGAGAGAGGAGCGGACCGGGAGGTCATTCTCGAACGGGTCGTGGCGGCACGGGGAATGGCCCGCGAAGGGCTCGCGGAGACCCGGCAGGCACTGTCCGCGCTCCGGGGCGAGATGACTCCGCTGGAGGACTTCCTCGGCGAACTCGTGGCGACCGCCGAACGCGCCGGTGTCACGGTGACCGGCGAGCGCCAGCCGCTGCCGGCGGAGGCGTCCCAAGCGGTGCGCCGCGTCGCGCAGGAGGCGCTGACGAACGTACGCAAGCACGCTCCGGGGGCCGCGGTGCACATCCGGCTGGACTACGGAGAGCATGAAGTGACGCTTGATGTACGGGATTCGGGTGGAAAACCGGGCGAACTCAGCGGTTCGGGAGCCGGGTACGGTCTGCTGGGCATGAGGGAGCGCGCGGAGCTGCTCGGCGGCTCGCTGGATGCCGGACCGGGCGAGGAGGGGTTCGTGGTGACGTTGAAGGTGCCCGTATGACCGAGCGGGAGGAGCGCAGGCCGGCGCGGGTCGTGGTCGCGGACGATCAGACCGTCGTGCGCGAGGGCATTGTGATGCTGCTGGGGCTGCTGCCCGGGATCGAGGTCGTCGGGGCGGCCGGTGACGGCGCCGAGGCGGTGGAGCTGGTGGCCGAACTCGCTCCGGACGTCGTGCTGATGGATCTGCGCATGCCCCGCTGTGACGGAGTCGAGGCGACCCGGCGTATCCGTACCGAGTATCCCGGGACCCAGGTCGTCGTGCTCACGACGTTCGCTGACGACGAGTCCCTGTTCCCCGCACTGCGTGCCGGGGCCCGCGGCTATCTGACCAAGGACGCGGGGGGTGACGAGATCGTGCGGGCCGTGGAGAGCGTGCTCTCCGGGGACGCGGGGCTCTCGCCGAGCATCCAGCGACGGTTGCTGGAGCGGCTGTCGGCCCCAGAGCCCGAGCCCGGCCCGCCACCGGAGGCCCCGGACGGGCTCACCTCGCGCGAGACGGAGGTTCTCCTGCTGATCGCCGAGGGTCTCAGCAACCATGAGATCGCCCGCAAGCTCCATGTCTCCACGGCCACCGTGAAGACCCACATCAACAATCTTTTCGCCAAAGCGGGCCTCAAGGACCGTGCTCAAGCAGTCCGTTACGCCTATGGGAAAGGTCTCGTACGGCCGCCCGCGGGTTGACGTCACCTGATGGGGTGAAGAGCGCGGAGACCGGGGTCAGGGAGCCCTCCGATCTGCACATCCTTGGGCACGCGGCAGAAACGGGTCGCGGACAAGGAGAGTTCGGTGGAGAAGCACGACGGCGGCGACACGGGGGAGGTGCGGTTCGACGACCCCTGGTACGACGCGCTCGCTTCCGGCTGGGGCGAGTTGGACGGCACGGGTGCGCTCGCACCCGCCGTGCCGGCCGCCCGCTCGGAGCACGAAGGAGGCGCGGGCGACGCCGCCCGCGTCTACCTGGAGGTGCAGCGCAGCGCCGCCTTCCAGGAAGTGCGCGGCCGGTACCGCAGGTTCGTGATTCCGGCCGTCGCCGTCTTCTTCCCCTGGTACGTCGGGTATGTGGTGGCCGCGACCACCGCGCCGGGGTTCATGGCGACTCCCGTCGTCGGCGCGGTCAACGTGGCGCTCCTCGCGGGACTCGGACAGTTCCTCACGACGTTCCTGTTCGCCTGGGCGTACGCACGGCACGCTCGGCTGCGCCGGGACCGGGCCGCGCTCGAACTGCGCTGGGACACCCAGGAGATGACGCGCAACGCCAGGGGTGGTGAGCGGTGAGCGGCCACCATCAGACCCTCGCGCTCCTGCTGTTCAGCGCGTTCGTCGCGGTGACGCTGGCGATCACGACATGGGTCAGTCGCAACCGGCACGGCTCGGCCGAGGAGTTCTACGCGGGCGGGCGATTGTTCTCGCCGATGGAGAATGGTTTTGCCCTCTCCGGGGACTACATGTCGGCGGCTTCCTTCCTCGGTGTCACCGGACTCATCTCCCTGTACGGCTACGACGGCCTGCTGTACGCCGTGGGATTCCTGGTCGCCTGGCTGGTCGTTCTCTTCCTCGTCGCCGAACTGGTGCGCAACTGCGGGCGGTTCACGCTCGCCGACGTCGTCGCGGCCCGGATGGACGTGCGGCCGGTACGGATCGCGGCCGGGGCGTCCTCCGTAGTGGTGTCCGTGCTGTATCTGGTGGCGCAGATGGTGGGCGCGGGCAGTCTGGTCTCGCTGCTGCTGGGCGGCACGAGCGACGCGGCGCGCAACTGGACGGTGATCGGTGTCGGCGCGCTCATGGTGATCTACGTGTCGATGGGCGGGATGCGGGCGACCACCTGGATCCAGATCGTCAAGGCGGTTCTGCTGATCGGCGGGGCCATCGCCCTCACCGTGCTGGTCCTGATGCGATTCCACGGAGACATCAACGACCTGCTGCGTACGGCCGCCCGGCGCAGCGGCCACGGCGAGGACTTTCTCGCACCCGGGCTGAAGTACGGCGCCGACTGGACGGCGCGCTTCGACTTCATGAGCCTCGGGCTCGCGCTCGTGCTCGGCACCGCCGGATTGCCGCACATCCTGTCGCGCTTCTACACCGTGCCGACCGCGCGAGCCGCCCGGCGCTCCGTGCTGTGGTCGATCGGGCTCATCGGCGGCTTCTACTTGATGACGATCGTGCTCGGCTTCGGCGCGGCCGCCGTCGTCGGTCCTGAGGCGGTGCGCGGATCGAACGCGGCCGGGAACACCGCCGTTCCGCTGCTTGCCCTGGATCTCGGCGGCGGGGCCAACTCCACGGGCGGAACGGTCCTGTTCGCGATCGTCGCCGCCATCGCCTTCGCCACCATCCTCGCGGTCGTCGCCGGGGTCACCCTCGCGTCCTCCGCGGCCGTGGCCCACGACCTGTACGGCTCGCTGCGCCGCCGCCGGGCGAAGCCGCGCGGCGAGGTGACGGTGGCGCGCGCCGCGTCGGTCGGCATCGGCGTGATCGGCATCGGCCTGAGCCTGCTCGCCCGCGATCTCAACGTGGCCTTCCTGGTCGGGCTCGCCTTCGCCGTCGCCGCGTCGGCGAACCTGCCGGTGCTGCTGTACTCGCTGTTCTGGGGGTCCTTCACGACGCGCGGTGCCGTGTGGGCCGTATACGGCGGTCTGGTGCCCGCGCTGCTGCTCGTACTGCTGTCGCCGGTGGTCTCGGGCAGTCCCGAATCACTCTTCCCGGGTGTGGACTTCCAGTACTTCCCGCTGCAGAACCCAGGCCTCGTCTCCATCCCCCTGGGCTTCGTCGCCGGCTGGCTCGGCACCGTCACCTCCACGGAACCGCCGGACGCGGCCAAGCACGCCGAGATCGAGGTCCGCGCGCTCACGGGGGCCGGGGCCGTCTGACGGCCTTCTGAGGGTCGTGTACGACCGCCCTGCGGCGGCAGGACCCCGGCAGCCTGTCGCCGGGGGAGCGCCGGCTCAGGGCGCCACCCAGGCGTAGCGGTGTTCCGGGCGTCCGGTGTCGCCGTACTTGAGGGAGAGGCGCAGCCGTCCCGCTTGTTCCAGGTGCCGCAGATACCGCTGGGCGGTGGATCGGCTCAGGCCGGTCTCGGAGGCCACCTCGTGAGCCGACAGGGGCTGGTTCGCCTGGTGCAGCACATCACAGATCAGGTCCGTGGTCGGCTCGGAGTGGCCGCTGGGGAGCCCGGGGGAGGACGGGGCGGGGGCGGTGCGCAGGGCTCCGAAGATCCGGTCGACCTGCTCCTGGCCGGTCACCCCATGGCCGCCCACGCGGTCGACGGTGCGGCGCAGGGCGGCGTAGGAGTCGAGGCGTGTGCGCAGGGCGGTGAACGTGAACGGCTTGATCAGGTAGTGCAGGGCACCCAGACGCATCGCCGCCCGCACGGTGGCGACATCGGCGGCCGCGGTGATCATGATGACGTCGGTGCCGTGACCGTTCTCCCGCATCCGGTGGACGAGTTCGAGTCCCGTCCGGTCGGGCAGGTAGTGGTCGAGCAGCACCAGGTCGACGGGGGTGCGCTCGATCGCGGCCAGAGCCTGGGCGGCACTGTGCGCGCGGGCGGCCACCCGGAATCCGGGAACCTTGCCCACGTACTTCGCGTTGATCTCGGCGACGCGGAAGTCGTCGTCCACGACCAGGACGTCAATCATCGGGCCTCTTTCTCTTCAAGGCCTGGGCGTATGTTGCGCCCGTGTTTCGGCTCCGCTGTTGTAGCGCGAGCAAAATGAGCACAACAGACCCTTGCGAGCAGAAGAACGGCTTGCGCCCAGAAGACTGATGGTGTGGCCCGCCCCACATCTACGGTCCCGGGCCATGAGCACAGACACCAGCCCCGCCATCGAGCTACGGGGCGCGAGCAAGATCTTCAAGACCCCGTCGGGGGGTTTGCACACGGCCGTCAGGGAGTTGGACCTGACCGTCGGCCGGGGCGAGTTCGTGGCCGTCGTCGGACCGACCGGCTGCGGGAAGTCCACCACGCTGACCTTGGTCAGCGGTCTTGAGGAGCCCACCGAGGGCGAGGTCCTGGTCGCCGGGGAGCCTGTCGCGGGCGTCGGGGACAAGGTCGGCTTCGTCTTTCAGCAGGACGCCACCTTCCCGTGGCGCACGGTGCTGTCCAACGTGATGGCCGGACCCAGGTTCCGTGGCGTGCCCAAGGCCGAGGCGAAGGAACGGGCCCGGGAATGGCTCGCGAGGGTCGGGCTCGCGGCCTTCGAGGACCGGTATCCGCACCAGCTCTCCGGTGGCCAGCGCAAGCGTGTCGCTCTCGCCGCGACCTTCGTCAACGACCCCGAGATCCTGCTGATGGACGAGCCCTTCTCCGCGCTCGACGTGCAGACCAGGGCGCTGATGTCCGACGAACTGCTCGAACTGTGGGAGGGCACGGGCGCCTCGGTCGTCTTCGTCACCCACGACCTGGAGGAGTCGATCGCGCTCGCCGACAAGGTCGTCGTGATGACGGCGGGGCCCGCCACCGTGAAGCAGGTCTTCGACATCGATCTGCCGCGGCCGCGGAAGGTCGAATCGGTGCGCCTGGAGCCGCGGTTCATCGAGATCTACCGCGAGATCTGGGAGTCGCTCGGCGAAGAGGTCCGCATCACCCGTGAAAGGGGCGCCGCCAATGTCGCCTGAGGTTCTCAGCGCTCCGGTCGTCGACACGGCCAAGACTCCGGGCCGCGCGCACTCCCGCGCCCGTGCCGCCCGTAGACGCAAGATCGTGGTGGCGGCCGCCCGGGTGCTGCTCCTGGTCGCCGTGCTGGGTCTGTGGGAGATGCTCTCGCGCGCCAAGGTCATCGACCCGTTCAACTTCTCCATGCCGTCGAAGATCTGGGAGCAGATCCAGACCTGGGTGATGCACGGGACCGCGCTCGGTCCTCTCGGCGAGCAGATCTGGTACACGCTCCACGAGGCGCTGCTCGGCTGGGTCATCGGTGTGGTCGCCGGCGTGCTCTGCGGCATCGCGCTGGGGCGCATCGCCTTGCTCGCGGACATTCTTGGTCCATACATCAAGGTGCTCAACTCCATACCGAGGATCGTCCTCGCGCCGATCTTCGTGATCTGGTTCGGGCTCGGACCGGCGTCCAAGGTCGCCTCGGCCGTGGTGCTCGTCTTCTTCCCGGTGTTCTTCAACGCCTTCCAGGGCGCCCGGGAGGTCGACCGGAACCTGGTGGCCAACGCCCGGATCCTCGGCGCGAGCGACCGCAGGGTGACGCTGCAGGTCGTCATACCGTCCGCCACCTCGTGGATCTTCACGAGTCTTCATGTCAGTTTCGGGTTCGCCCTCATCGGCGCGATCGTCGGCGAGTACATCGGCGCCACCAAGGGCATCGGCCTGCTCGTCGCGCAGTCGCAGGGCACCTTCAACGCGGCAGGCGTGTACGCCGCGATGGTCATCCTCGCCGTCGTCGCCCTGCTCGCCGAGGGACTGCTGACCTTCGGTGAGCGCCGCATCTTCCGCTGGAAGCCGTCGGATTCCGACCGCTGACCGGCGCCCGCACGTCGGCACAGCTTCTCCCTCTCGCCCGTACGGATCCGCCCGTACGAGTCCGCTCGCAAGCACCACGCCCGTACGCACGATCCCGCCGTACGCAGGCACAGCCTCCCCTCCACTCACAAGGACGTGAACCACCATGCGCAAGACCGCCAGATACTCCGCGCTGGCAGCCGCCGGTCTGCTCGCTCTCTCCTCGCTCACCGCCTGCGCCAACGACGCGGCGAGCACCACGGCCAGCTCCGGCAACGGCGGGAGCGGCAAGGGGGAGCACGTCAAGATCATGGTCGGTGGGCTGGACAAGGTCATCTACCTGCCGGCGATGCTCACCCAGCGACTCGGCTACTTCGAGGACGCGGGTCTGAACGTCGAGCTCCTCAGCGAGCCGGCCGGTGTCCAGGCCGAGACCGCCCTCGTCTCCGGACAGGTGCAGGGGGCGGTCGGCTTCTACGACCACACGCTCGACCTGCAGACCAAGGGGAAGTCGGTCGAGTCCGTCGTGCAGTTCTCGCACGCTCCGGGTGAGGTGGAGATCGTCTCCAACAAGCGCGCGGGCGACATCACTTCGCCCAAGGACTTCAAGGGCAGGAAGCTCGGTGTCACCGGGCTGGGTTCCTCGACCGACTTCCTGACGAAGTACCTCGCCGTCAAGAACGGTGTGCAGGTCAGCGAGTTCACCCCGGTCGCCGTCGGCGCCGGACCGACCTTCGTCTCCGCCCTCCAGAAGGGCGCCATCGACGGCGGCATGACGACGGACCCCACCGTCGCCACGGTCATGGAGAAGAACCTCGGCAAGGTCCTCGTCGACATGCGCACGCCCGAGGGCTCGCAGAAGGCGCTCGGCGGACCGTACCCGTCGTCAAGTCTGTACATGCAGACGGACTGGGTCAACGGTCACAAGGCGACGGTCCAGAAGCTGGCCAACGCCTTCGTGAAGACCCTTCGGTGGATGGCCGGGCACAGCGCCTCCGAGATCGCCGCCAAGATGCCCGCCGACTACTCCCAGGGCAACCAGACGCTGTACGCCGGGGCGATCAAGAGCACGCTGCCGATGTTCACCGAGGACGGCGTGATGCCCGAGAACGGTCCCGAGACCGTCGAGAAGGTCCTCAAGGCGTTCAACCCGAACATCAAGAACGCCGACGTGGACCTCAGCAAGACGTACACCACGGAGTTCGTGAAGAAGGCGACCGGCTGACCACCCTCCGGCTGAGAACGCGCCGAGCCGCCCCGTCGCCCCTACGACCGTGTTCCTCCGGTCGTACGGGCGAGGGGCGGCCGTTCCCGTTTCGGGCATGCCCTCAGTCGGGGGTGGCCCACCCGTACCGGTGCTCGGGGCGGCCCGCGTCGCCGTAGCGGAGGGTCAGACGCGCCTTCCCGGTGCGCTCCAGGAGCTTCAGATACCGCTGCGCGGTCTGCCGGCTCAGTCCCGTCTCCTCCGCGACCTCCTGGGCGGACAGGGAGCCCTCGGCGTTCAGCAGGGCGCGCCGTACGAGGTCGGCCGTCGCGGGGGAGTGGCCCTTGGGCAGGTCGGGCACGACGCCCGAAGAGGGCGCCCCGAAGATCAGGTCCACATCGGACTGCTCGGCCGTGCCGCCGCGGTCGAGCGTGCGTCGCAGGTCGGCGTACGCCTCCAGCTTGGCCCGCAGCCCGGCGAAAGAGAATGGCTTGACCAGGTACTGCAGTACACCTTGCCGCAACGCCGCCCGTACGGTCGTGAGGTCACGCGCGGCCGTCACCATGATCACGTCGGTCTGATGGCCCCGCCGGCGCATCTCCTCGACGACCGCGAGACCTGACTCGTCGGGCAGGTGGTGGTCCATGAGGACGAGGTCCGGGTGCGGCAGCTCCTCCATCCGGCACAGCGCCTCGGCCGCGCTGTGCGCCTGCCCCGCGACACGGAAGCCCGGCACCCTCTCCACGTAGGCGGCGTTGACGCGCGCGACCCGTGTGTCGTCGTCCACGACCAGAACCTCGATCATCCCGACTCTCCATCGGGGCTCCCGGCGTTCCAGCCGGTTCCGGCGTGCTCGGCATTCCAGGGGCTCCTGGCATCCCCGGGGGCGGCCTTCGTGGCCAGCGACGAGTCCGTCAGCGCCTCCGGCAGGACGACCGTGAACTCCGCGCCACCGCCCTCCGCGTCGGCCACCTCCGCGCTGCCTCCCTGCCGCTCCGCGAGACGCCGTACCAGCGAGAGTCCGATTCCGCGCTTGCCGTGCGCCGGTGGCTGCTTCGTGCTCCAGCCATCCGTGAAGACCAACTCCCGCCGCTCCTCGGGAATGCCGGGGCCGGTGTCCCGTATCCGCAGCACGGCCGTTCGCCCCTCGGCCCGCAACTCGACCTCCACGCGCGCGTGCGGTGTACCCGCGACGGCGTCCAGCGCGTTGTCCACGAGATTCCCGACGACCGTGACGAGCCCCCGCGGATCGACCAGCCGGTCCGGGAGCAGCGTCCGGTCCGAGATCCACAGCGCCACGCCCCGCTCCGTCGCCACGGTCGCCTTGCCGACAAGCAGCGCGGCGAGCAGCGGATCGTGGATCTTCTCGGTGACCTGTTCCGCGGTGACCCTGTGGTCGCCGACCACCTCGCCGATGAACTCCACGGCGTCGTCGTACATCTCCAGTTCGAGCAGCCCCAGGAGTGTGTGCATCCGGTTGGCGTGCTCATGGTCCTGCGCGCGCAAGGCGTCGATCAGACCGTGCGTGGAGTCGAGCTCACGGCCGAGCTGCTCCAGTTCGGTCCGGTCGCGCAAGGTGGCGACGGCGCCGCCGTCCTCGGTGGGCATCCGGTTGGCGACCAGGACGCGCTGGCCGCGGACCGTGAGCAGGTCGGTGCCGGTGACGCGTCCCGCCAGCACATCCGTCGTACGGCCCGGACCCAGCGCGTCGTCGAGCGGTCGCCCGACGGCCTCGGCGCCCACTCCGAGCAGCCGCTGGGCCTCGTCGTTCAGCAGACGTACGCGACCGACCCGGTCCAGGGCGACCACGCCCTCACGGATGCCGTGCAGCATCGCCTCACGCTCCGCCAGTAGCGCCGAGATGTCGGAGAAGGCCAGGTCACGGGTCTGTCGCTGGACTCTGCGGGAGATCAGATACGCGGCCAGTGCGCCGACGGCCATGGCCCCGCCCGCGTACGCGAACAGGCCCGGGATCGCGTCGATCAGCCGCGCTCGCACGCTGTCGTACTTGATACCCACCGACACCGCGCCGACGATCTGATCGGAGGCGTCGCGCAGCGGCACCTTTCCGCGTGCGGAGCGCCCCAGGGTTCCGGTGTCGATGTCCATGACGTCCTGGCCGGCCAGGGCCTGGTCCGGGCTCGTCGAGACCGGTTCGCCGATCCGTGCGGGGTTCGTGTGCGACCAGCGGATGCCCCGCATGTCCATCACGACGACGTACTCGGCGTCGCTCGCCTGGCGTATCCGCTCGGCCTCGGCCTGCACGGGTCCGGTCCTGGAGGGGGCCGTATTCCGGAGGTCCACGGCGATCTGCGGCTGGGCCGCCGTCGTCTGCGCGATCGCGAGAGCGCGCCGCATGGCCTGGTCGTCCAACTGGGCGCTCAGCGGTGCCAGGAACAGCCCGGTGGCGAGTGTCGCGACTCCCGCCGCGATCGCGATCTGCATCAACAGCACCTGGGCGAAAACTCGCCGTGGCAGACCGAGGCGCAGTCGTCGTGCGAGGGGAGTGGGGCTCATGCCCACGACCGTACGGCGGTGCCCGCGCCTCTCCACAGAGAGTGTGGTGTGGATCTCTTGATCAATGGATCGGACGGCCGGGAGGCGACCACAGCCACGGGGGCCGGCGGTGGGGGCCTGCCACGGCTTGAGGGCGCTTCGTGCGACCCAACCAGTTTCCGCGTCACGCGTCCGGCCCGGTCGAATCCATAGGCAGCGGGCGTCAGCAGGCCACGGCCACAGCCGTCGCCTCGAGCTGTCGTACGGCCACCACGTCCATCCGCGCGGGTGAACCGAGCGCCGAGCCGCAGCTCTCCGGGCGGGGCGGCAGCGAGGCACCTCGCGCGACGACGACCCGCCACAGCCGGCCGTCGGAGTGGGCGACGGTGACCTCCCAGCGCGGCGCGCTGCCGTCCGTGCGGATCACCGTCAGGACATCGGCGGCGTGCTCCCCCGAAGCCGTCCGCACGGCCAGCTCGGCCGCCTGGCCTGGGCGTTCCCAGGCGGAGTTCCCACGGCATCCCTCGGTGACGACACGGCCCTCCCGGACGCCTTGGAGGATCTCCTTGACGGTATGGGCCTCGGCACGGCCGTACGCGTACCCGTACGGCAGGACCAGCACGGTGGGAGAGAAGCGATGACCACCCAGATGGGTGACCTCCCAGACACCTCCGACACCCGAAGCGGCCAGTTCCGCCGCCAGCGGTCGCCCGAGCAGGGCGCAGCAGCGGTCGCGCTTGCCGTTGGTGCAGACGAGGGCCAGCGGATCGCCCGTGTGGGGCCGTCCTTGGAGCACCTCGTCGAAGGACCCCGGATCGCCCGCTCCGAGCGCCGCGAAGTCGAGGCCGAGCAGCTCTTCGGGATCGCGCGTCATGGCGCTGTGCACCCAGGCGTTTCCCGGGGTGGTGTGGGCCACGTACACATGGCGCTCCGCGAGCGACCCGCAGTCGGCATGACGCCCGGGGCGCCGGACGAGCGCGACGCGCACCCCGGTGTCCTGCGCCGCCGCTTCGAGGGCGCGGCCGAGCGCGGGGTCCAGGTGGCTCGAAGTGAGCGCCTTGGCACCCCAGGGTCCGGGCTGCTCGATGAGCAGCCATGTCCTCGCGGTGGCCGCGGTCCCGGTAAACGGCTCGTCGAGCTGCCGCGACACAGTCGTGCACGTACTCACAGAGGTGAGCCTAACCTGACTTCACCCGGGGCGACTTCCCGCCGTCCACGGGGGGCGCGGGAGGGGGCGTCCAGGCGCGTGGCCGGGCGTGCGGGAGCGCAGGTGGGGAGACGGTGCCTGGGGGGTGCGCACAGGACCCTTTCGCACGCCCAGCGCGCGCCCTCTATCGCGGGAGCGGCTGGGGTGGCCGCTCGCCGACGTAATGGCCGCTCGGCCGCATCCGCAGGGGGCGCTCCGCGTACTCCTCCAGGGTGTGGGCGATCCAGCCCGCCGTCCGGGCGACGGCGAAGATCGTCTCTCCCGCCGAGGCCGGCATGCCGGACGAGACCGTGAGGACGGCCAGGGCGAGGTCGACATTGGCGTGCAGCGGGGCGTGCCTCGCCGTGGTGGTCACCACATCGCGGGCCGCCGCCAGAGCGGGCGCCGCACCGGGCACCTCCTCCAGGAGGGCGAACAGGGCACGCGCGCGTGGATCCTCGCCGGGGTAGAGCCGGTGGCCCAGTCCCGGGACGCGGCGCCCGGCGCGCAGTTCGTCGGCGACCACGGGGGCGGCGGTGCCCTGGTCCAGAACGTCCAGCAGCAGCCGGTGCGCGAGCCCGCTGGCCGCCCCGTGCAGGGGCCCTTCGAGGACGCCGAGGCCCGCCGACACGGCCGCGTACGCGTGTGCGCGGGCCGAGGCCGCGACGCGGACCGCCAGTGTCGAGGCGGCGAGGTCGTGGTCGACGAGCAGGCCGAGTGCCGTGTCCAGTACGCGCACTGACGCCTCGTCGGGTGCGCGTCCGCTGAGCCGTGTCCAGAGCCGTCGGGCCAGCGGGCCTTCGTCGCTGTGGTCGTGCCGCACGGTCGGAAGGGCGGCGACGAGGGTGGGGATGAGGGTGCGTCCGGTGCCGAGCACGGCGCTCTCGGAGAGGTCGAAGCGCAGCGGGTCGGAGGCCGCCGCGGCGATCGCCGCGACCCGCAGCCGGTCGGTCGGGCCGCTGTGCTCCGGCAGTGCGTCGACGCTGCGCCGGGCCGCCGCCACGGTGGCCTCGGGTGCCGTGAAGGTGACTCCGTGGCGCAGTTCGCCGGTCCACAGCCACTCGGCGATCTCCTCGTAGGAGTACCGGGCGGCGAGCTCTGTGGCGTCGACGCCACGGAAGTAGTACCGATCCTTGTCGATCAACGTGATGCGGGTACGGACGGATAGCTCGCCGCCACTGCTCGAACTGCCGCCGCCCTCACGCCTGTTGCGCCGCGCGAGGGCCTCGACCTCCTTGGTGTCGAACGTGCTCCCGCGCCCTCCCGGCTCCCGCCTGCTGCTGAGCTGACCGCGGCTCACGTACGCGTACACGGTCTCCGGCTTCACGCCGAGCAGCTCCGCGGTCTCCTTGGTGCTGAGCCGTCGGCCCTCGTGGGCGGGTGCTGCCGCTTCTCGATCCCTCATGAGCGCCACCGTATCTGTGGATCGGCATATTGATTCAATCAATATTGACAGTTACTGAGTCAAGCATGGACAGTCGAATCAAGTCCAGGGAGGAAACATGCCGATCAACCAAGCCGCGTCCACCTCTGCCGGCGCAGCCGCGGACGTACTCGCCGATGTCCCGCGCGGTCTCGCCGGAGTCGTCGTCACCGACACCGAACTGGGTGACGTCAGAGGGCTGGAAGGCTTCTACCACTACCGCCAGTACTCGGCCGTCGACCTCGCCCGGGCCTGCGGCTTCGAGGAGGTCTGGCATCTGCTGGCCCACGGCGAGCTGCCCGACGAGGCCCGCCGTGCCGCCTTCGCCGAGCGGACCGCGCGGCTGCGGCGACTGCCGGACGACGTACGGGCCGCACTGCCGGCGATCGCGACGGCGACCGGCCCTTCGGGACCCCTCGCCGGGCTGCGGACCGCGTTGTCGCTGCTGGGGGCGTCGCTGGGGTTCCGTCCCGTGTACGACATCGACGCCGGACGCCGCCGCGACGACGGCCTCGCGGCGACGGCGGCCGTGCCGACCCTGCTCACCGCGCTGTACCGGCTCGGGCAGGGACTGGACCCTGTGGAGCCGCGCGAGGACCTGGGGTACGCCGCCAACTACCTGTACATGTTGACGGGTTCGGAGCCGGACCCTGTCCGCGCCCGTGCGGTCGAGCAATACCTCATCTCAACCATTGACCACGGATTCAATGCATCAACGTTCACGGCACGGGTGATCGCTTCCACCGGTGCGGACGTGGCCGCCTGCCTCGTGGGCGCGGTCGGAGCGCTCTCCGGGCCGCTCCACGGAGGCGCTCCCAGTCGCGCTCTGGACACCCTCGACGCGATCGGGACCCCTGACCGCATCGACTCCTGGATCCGCGAACGCGTTCTCGCCGGCGAGCGCATCATGGGCTTCGGGCATCCCGTCTACCGCACCGAGGACCCGCGCTCACGGATGCTCCGCGAGTTGGCTCAGGGGTTCGGGGGCCCGCTCGTGGAGTTCGCGGTCGAGGTGGAACGGCAGGTGGAGGCGATCCTGGCCGAGCTCAAGCCGGGCCGGGAGCTGCACACCAACGTGGAGTTCTACGCCGGCGTGGTCATGGAACTCTGCGGGCTGCCCAGGGAGATGTTCACACCCACCTTCGCCGCCGCACGCGTGGTCGGCTGGAGCGCGAACATCATGGAACAGGCCCAGGACTCAAAGATCATCCGCCCGGCGGCTCGCTATGTCGGCCCGGTTCCGCCGGTGGCGGTGCCTGCTCGCGGCTGACCGGCGACCGAGCCGACCGGAGACCGAAACGGGCTCGGCAACAAGTCGTTGCCGAGCCCGGGTGGGGATCGTTCCGGAGACGCTGCCGCTAGACGGGGGGAATGTCGTCCTTGGCCCGCAGGAGTGTCTCGCGCGTGATGATCACGATCCGCTCGTAGTCGGCACGTGCGGCATCGGACGGGAGCAGTGGATCGATCTGGTCGGTGGCCTCGCGCCCGATGACGGCGAAAGTGCCGTCACTCAGCTCGAAGATGTCGGGACAGGACTGGCCGGTGGCACTGCCTCGTTCACTGGGAGAGGCGCCAATCCGACGGATGACAGTAGTCATTGTCTCTGCCTTTCGTGCGGTGACCGTGAGAGGTGTAGTTCGTCCCGTGACCGCACACCGAACAGGGGCGGCATGCGGAACGGGGCTACCGACGGCAAGGCGAACGCACGACGGTGTGCTGATCTGCCGACGCTCGAGTGAGTATGGAGCGTTCAGGGGCCTATGCGTCGGGAATATCCGACTTCGCATGGATGAGCGTCTCGCGGGACACTACGACGATTCTCTCGTAGTCGGCTCGGGAGGCGTCGGGCGGAAGTTCGGCGTCCAGCTTCTCGGTGACATCTGTTCCGATCACAGCGAACCTTCCGTCGGACAGTTCGAAAATGTCTGGGCAATTGGCACCGGTCGTGCTTCCCCGCAAACGGGGAGGAGTGCCAATCCGACGGATGATGTGGCTCACTGTTCTTGATTCCCTTTGGTCTCGAGGTGGGATTGGCCAGCGCGCTGTTGCTGCGCGGCGCGATGGAGCCCTGTGGGGCTGTGACCTCGGACCGGGCGGCGTGGAGCGACGGTTCGGTGGGGATCGACCCAAACGTGATTGCGCAGCAGTCAACCCTGTTGGCAACTGAGGAAACGCGCCGGTTTACTGGTTCGTTATCGCCCGACCGTGTGATCCGTCCGCCGACATGGCGCAGATGAACCGGCCCGCGCCGGAGCGTGGCAGGTGGAAGGCGCTACTCGCTCGGCGGTTCACCCACCACCCACCACTCGTCCGTGTCTGTTTCCTCCAGTTGTGCGAGGAGATCTTCGACCATAAGTCCGATTTGAGCTTCGTCCGACGTGCTGATGAGAGTCGCCCGATGAGGGCGGGTCGCGTACCAGTACTCCCGGAAGATGGGGTGCTGGAGCATCCCGCGGGCAAAGCCGAAGAATTCCTCGCGGGTCATGTTGCCCATGCGGTAGTAGCAGAGGGCGTTGGTGTACAAGGCGTTGGTGAAGAGGAACTGGCGCTGCTTCTTCGGGGACACGGTCCCGTCGTACGCGTCCAGGACCTCCGCCAGCTCGGGGTCGTCCATGGCCTTGCTCAGCAGTTCCCAGTGGAGCCGCTGCTGATGGGCGAGATTGGCCTGACGCTGGGTCTGGGCGGCCTGCTCCAGCAGCTCGATCCGCGCGTGCAGCGCGTCAAGGGTGGATCGCTGCGCGGCGAGGGTGACGGCCGCCCCTGCCAACAGACCGAACGCCGCGGCGGCGGCGGAGCGCAACCCACGAACCTTGACTTTCATTGTGGCCATGTCAACCCCCGAATCAGGCGACCGTCCGCCGGTCGTCGGTTGTGGGGCGACAGGGAGCGGACCGGCGAGCGGTGGGCGGCGCGCTTGCCGCCTCCCAGTGTTGCCGAGCGGCTCTGATCGGCGGGGAGGCGGAGAGGAGGCGCACGGAGGGATGTGCGGGTCGCATCCACCGGCGCCATGTCCAACGTGTGCCCCGCGAGCGCCGCTAACAATCGTTCACTTCGGGGCGTTTCCTCCCGCTCGTATGCTTGGTCTGCATTCATTCCCCGCGTGAGCGCCGGTCCCGTGAGCCGGTGCGCGCACAGGTTCAGAGAGGGCGCGTGGTGAGTTCGTCGAGTACGCGGCAGATCCCGGTCATCGTTCTCGCCGGCTTCCTCGGCTCAGGCAAGACCACACTGCTCAATCACCTCCTGCACCGCAGTGGTGGCAGCCGGATCGGAGCCGTGGTCAACGACTTCGGCGCGATCGAGATCGACGCGATGGCCGTGGCCGGGGCGCTCGGCGACTCCACCGTCTCCCTCGGCAACGGATGTCTGTGCTGTGCGGTCGACGTCAGCGAACTTGATCAATATCTTGACCGGCTCGCTCAACCCTCCGCCCGCATCGACGTCATCGTCATCGAGGCGAGCGGGCTCGCCGAGCCCCAGGAACTCGTACGCATGGTGCTCGCCAGTGAACTTCCGGGGATCGTGTACGGAGGGCTCGTCGAGGTCGTCGACGCCGCCGAGTTCGCGGGCACGCGCGAGAAGCATCCCGAGATCGACCGGCATCTCGCCCTCGCCGATCTCGTCGTCGTCAACAAGATCGACCGGGCCGAGGACGCCGGACGCGTGCTGGGTGTCGTCCGGGAGCTCGCGGGCGGGGCCGCGGTCGTCCCCGCCACCTACGGCCGGGTCGACCCGGAGTTCCTCTTCGACTGCCGGCCCAGCGAGGAACGCATCGGACAACTGTCCTTCGACGATCTCCATCGGCACGACGACGGCGGCGATGACGTTCCGCAGGAAGGCGGCCACCTCGGCCACCTTCACTCCGCCTACGACTCCCTCTCCTTCAGCTCCGAAGTCCCGCTCGGCCCACGGCAGTTGATGGCCTTCCTCGACAGCCGGCCCGAAGGGCTCTACCGGATCAAGGGGTACGTCGACTTCGGCGTGCAGGACCTCCGCAACCGGTACGCGGTGCATGCCGTCGGGCGGTTCCTGCGCTTCTATCCGGAGCCCTGGACCGCAGCGGACGAGCGGCTCACCCAGCTCGTCCTCATCGGCTCCGGGATCGACACGGTGGCGCTGGCCAAGGAACTGGAGGCATGCAAAGAGGACGCCCCGCACGCCGATGAACACAGCATGTGGGGCGTCCTCCGCTACGTACAGGAGCCGGAGCCCAGCCCGGAGGCCTGACCGCAAGCCCCTCCGGGCCTACGGGCTCCTCCGGGCCGACGGGCCCCTCCGGCCGCCCGGCTACACCGGCCCGGCCACCACCGACACCGGCCTGCCCAGCGACACGCCCGAGCCGTCACGGCGCGGGTCGATATCCGGCAGGTCGACCGGCATGCCGGTCTTCTGCGCGGCGCGCCCCGGCACCGGACCGGCCCAGGCCAGCGACAGGCAGTCCTCGCCCTTCAGGAACCGCTGGCAGCGCACACCGCCCGTGGCGCGGCCCTTGCGCGGATACTGGTCGAACGGGGTCAGCTTGGCCGTGGTCTGGACGGAGTCGTCCAGCGTCCCGCGCGAACCCGCCACCGTGAAGACCACCGCGTCCACCGCAGGGTCGACCGCGGTGAACGAGATCACCTTCGCGCCGTCCGTCAGCTTGATGCCCGCCATGCCACCCGCGGCACGGCCCTGCGGGCGCACCTGCGAGGCCTGGTAGCGAAGGAGCTGGGCGTCGTCCGTGATGAAGACCAGGTCCTCCTCGCCGGTGCGCAGTTCGACGGCACCGACGATCCGGTCGCCGTCCTTGAGGGTGATGACCTCCAACTCCTCCTTGTTCGAGGGGTAGTCGGGCACCACACGCTTGACGACACCCTGCTCCGTGCCGATCGCGAGGCCGGGGGACGTCTCGTCGAGGGTCGCCAGACAGACCACGGTCTCGTCCGGCTCGAGGGAGGACAGGAACTCCGAGATCGGAGCGCCCCCGGAGAGGTTGGGCGCGGACGCCGTCTCGGGGAGCTGCGGGAGGTCGATCACGTTCAGGCGCAGGAGGCGGCCCAGGGACGTGACCGCGCCGACCTCGCCCCGTGCCGTCGCCGGCACGGCGGAGATGATCACGTCGTGCTTGGTGCGCTTGGCGTCCGGGTCCTGCCCGAAGGGCTCATCGGTCGCCGTACGCGCCAGCAGCCCGGTGGAGGACAGCAGGACGCGGCACGGGTCGTCGGCGACCTGGAGCGAGACGGTCGCGGCCGGGGAGCCCGCGGACTCCAGGAGCACCGTGCGCCGGTCGGTGCCGAACTTCTTGGCGACCGCGGCCAGTTCGCCGGACACCAGCTTGCGCAGCTCCGCGTCCGAATCCAGGATGCCGGTCAGCTCGTCGATCTCGCCGTTGAGACGGTCGCGCTCCGACTCCAGCTCGATGCGGTCGAACCGGGTGAGGCGGCGCAGCGGCGTGTCGAGGATGTACTGCGTCTGGATCTCGGAGAGGGAGAAGCGCTCGATCAGCCGCTCCTTGGCCTGCGCCGAGTTGTCACTGGAGCGGATGAGGCGGATGACCTCGTCGATGTCCAGGAGGGCGACGAGGAGACCCTCGACCAGGTGCAGGCGGTCGCGCTTCTTGCCGCGGCGGAACTCGCTGCGGCGGCGCACGACGTCGAAGCGGTGGTCGAGATAGACCTCCAGCAGTTCCTTGAGGCCCAGGGTGAGCGGCTGGCCGTCCACCAGTGCCACGTTGTTGATGCCGAAGGACTCCTCCATCGGCGTCAGCTTGTAGAGCTGTTCGAGGACCGCCTCCGGCACGAAGCCGTTCTTGATCTCGATGACCAGGCGCAGGCCGTGCGCACGGTCGGTGAGGTCCTTGACGTCGGCGATGCCCTGGAGCTTCTTCGAGCCGACCAGGTCCTTGATCTTGGAGATCACCTTCTCCGGACCCACGGTGAAGGGCAGTTCGGTGACGACGAGGCCCTTGCGGCGCGCCGTGACGTCCTCCACCGACACCGTGGCGCGGATCTTGAAGGTGCCGCGGCCCGACTCGTAGGCGTCCCTGATGCCGGAGAGGCCGACGATCCGGCCGCCGGTGGGCAGGTCGGGGCCCGGGACGTGCTTCATCAGCGTCTCGAGGTCGGCCCCCGGGTAGCGGATGAGGTGCCGGGCGGCGGCGATGACCTCGCCGAGGTTGTGCGGCGGCATGTTCGTGGCCATGCCGACGGCGATGCCCGACGAGCCGTTGACCAGCAGGTTCGGGAAGGCGGCCGGGAGGGCAACCGGCTCCCGCTCCTGACCGTCGTAGTTGGGCGTGAAGTCGACGGTGTCCTCGTCGATCGACTCCGTCATCAGCGACGTCGCGTCGGCCATCCGGGCCTCGGTGTAACGCATCGCCGCCGGCGGGTCGTCGTTGCCGAGGGAGCCGAAGTTGCCGTGGCCGTCGACCAGGGGCAGCCGCATGGAGAAGGGCTGCGCCAGACGCACCAGGGCGTCGTAGATCGACGCGTCGCCGTGCGGGTGCAGCTTACCCATGACCTCGCCGACGACACGGGCACACTTCACATAGCCGCGTTCGGGACGCAGGCCCATCTCGTTCATCTGGTAGACGATGCGACGGTGAACCGGCTTCAGGCCGTCGCGGGCGTCCGGCAGGGCTCGCGAGTAGATGACCGAGTACGCGTATTCGAGGAAGGAGCCCTGCATCTCGTCCACGACGTCGATGTCGAGGATCTTCTCCTCGTACGAGTCGTCGGGCGGCGGGGTCTTCGTGCTGCGGCGGGCCATCGCTGCTGCGGCTCCTTCACAGTCTCTGCCGGGGCATGAACGGGTTCTGACGCGCACCATTGTGGACCGCCCCACTGACAACCCCGACCGCGACCCGTCCGTAGCGCCCCTCGGGCGGGCCCCGCGGGCGTCGCCGGGACCACTTCCGAGCGGCGGTCTCGGCCCGGCGCGCGGACGGACCGCGAGCCCCTTCGGCCGGTGCGCAGAGGGGCCGGAGGGCGTTCGCGGCGGATCCCGGAGGCCTTCCCAGGGCGCGCCGGGGACACGCACGAGTCTCGCTCTCGGCGTACGAGGTGCGGGAACTTCGCCAGCCGTCCGCGCGCTTGCATACAGTGGCAGGACCGACAGGAATGACGCAGTTCCGCGATCGAAGGGACGTACATGCCCATGGGTCACACGGCCACAGCTGAGGCAGGCTCCGGCGGCCTGACAGCGACCGAGCACCGCCTGGCCAACGGCCTGCGCGTGGTGCTCTCCGAGGACCATCTGACCCCGGTCGCCGCGGTGTGCCTCTGGTACGACGTCGGCTCGCGCCACGAGGTCAAGGGCCGGACCGGACTCGCCCACCTCTTCGAGCACCTGATGTTCCAGGGTTCCAAGCAGGTTCATGGCAACGGTCACTTCGAACTCGTCCAGGGCGCCGGCGGCTCGCTCAACGGCACGACGAGCTTCGAGCGCACCAACTACTTCGAGACCATGCCCGCCCACCAGCTCGAGCTCGCGCTCTGGCTGGAGGCCGACCGCATGGGATCACTGCTCGAGGCGCTGGACGACGAGTCCATGGAGAACCAGCGCGACGTTGTGAAGAACGAGCGCCGCCAGCGCTACGACAACGTCCCGTACGGCACCGCCTTCGAGAAGCTCACCGCGCTCTCGTACCCCGAGGGCCACCCGTACCACCACACCCCGATCGGGTCGATGGCGGACCTGGACGCGGCCACCCTGGAGGACGCCCGCGCGTTCTTCCGCACCAACTACGCGCCCAACAACGCTGTCCTGTCGGTCGTCGGCGACATCGACCCGGAGCAGACGCTCGCCTGGGTCGAGAAGTACTTCGGCTCCATCCCCGGGCACGACGGCAAGCCCGCCCCGCGGGACGGCTCGCTGCCCGACGTCATCGGCGAGCAGATCCGCGAGGTCGTCGAGGAGGACGTCCCGGCGCGCGCCCTGATGGCCGCCTACCGCCTCCCGGAGGACGGCACGCGCGCGTGCGACGCGGCCGACCTGGCGCTCACCGTCCTCGGCGGCGGCGAGTCCTCCCGGCTCTACAACCGGCTCGTACGCCGTGACCGCACCGCCGTCGCCGCGGGGTTCGGCCTGCTGCGGCTCGCCGGAGCGCCCTCCCTGGGATGGCTGGACGTGAAGACGTCCGGAGACGTCGAGGTCCCGGTCATCGAGGCCGCCGTCGACGAGGAGCTCGCCCGGTTCGCCGAGGAGGGCCCCACGGCAGAGGAAATGGAGCGCGCCCAGGCCCAGTTGGAGCGCGAGTGGCTCGACCGGCTCGGTACCGTCGCAGGCCGCGCCGACGAACTGTGCCGGTACGCCGTCCTGTTCGGCGACCCGCAGCTCGCCCTGACCGCCGTGCAGCGCGTCCTGGACGTCACGGCGGAAGAGGTCCAGGAGGCCGCCAAGGCCCGCCTGCGCCCCGACAACCGCGCGGTGCTCGTCTACGAACCCACCACAGCCGAAGCCGCCGAGGCGGCCGACTCCGCCGACGAGACCGACGAGGAGGCGGCGAAGTGACCGAGCTCGCCACCATGGACTTCCACCCGCGGCCCCAGGCCGGACAGCCGAAGCCGTGGGCGTTCCCCGCCCCCGAGCGCGGCGCCCTGGACAACGGTCTGACCGTGCTGCGCTGCCACCGCCCCGGCCAGCAGGTCGTCGCCGTCGAGGTGATCCTCGCCGCGCCGCTGGACGCCGAGCCGGCGGGCCTGGACGGCATCGCCACGATCATGGCGCGCGCCTTCTCCGAGGGCACCGACAAGCACTCGGCCGAGGACTTCGCCGCCGAGCTGGAGCGCTGCGGCGCCACGCTCGACGCGCACGCCGACCACCCCGGCGTACGCCTGTCCCTCGAAGTGCCCGTCTCGCGTCTGGCCAAGGCCCTCGGCCTGCTCGCCGACGCCCTGCGGGCCCCCGCGTTCGCGGACAGCGAGGTCGAGCGGCTGGTGACCAACCGGCTGGACGAGATCCCGCACGAGACGGCCAACCCGGCCCGTCGTGCGGCCAAGGAGCTCTCCAAGGAACTGTTCCCGGCGACCGCGCGGATGTCGCGCCCCCGCCAGGGCACCGAGGAGACCGTCCGCAACATCGACGCTTCGGGTGTGCGCGCCTTCTACGAGAGGCACGTCCGCCCCGCCACGGCCACCGCGGTCGTCGTCGGCGACCTGACCGGGCTCGACCTCGACGAACTGCTCGCCGACACCCTCGGCTCCTGGACCGGCTCGTCCGCCGAACCGCGTCCCGTGCCGCCGGTGAGCGCCGACGACACCGGCCGCGTGATCATCGTCGACCGCCCCGGAGCCGTCCAGACGCAGCTCCTCATCGGCCGGGTCGGCGCCGACCGGCACGACCGCGTGTGGCCCGCCCAGGTCCTCGGCACCTACTGCCTCGGCGGCACCCTCACCTCGCGCCTGGACCGCGTCCTGCGCGAGGAGAAGGGCTACACCTACGGTGTGCGGGCGTTCGGACAGGTCCTTCGCTCCGCGCCGGACGGCACGGGCGCCGCGATGCTCGCCATCAGCGGTTCGGTCGACACCCCCAACACCGGCCCGGCGCTCGACGACCTGTGGAAGGTGCTGCGCACCCTCGCGGCCGAGGGTCTGACGGACACCGAGCGCGACGTCGCCGTGCAGAACCTGGTGGGTGTCGCGCCCCTGAAGTTCGAGACCGCTGCGGCCGTCGCGAGCACCCTCGCGGACCAGGTCGAGCAGCACCTGCCGGACGACTACCAGGCGACGCTCTACCGGCAACTGGCCGCCACCGGCACCGTGGAGGCCACCGCGGCGGCCGTGAGCGCCTTCCCGACGGACCGTCTGGTGACCGTCCTGGTCGGCGACGCGGCACAGATCGCGGACCCGGTCAGGGCCCTCGGAATCGGTGAAGTCACCGTGGTGGCAGCCGAGTAGGACCCGTGGGACGGAAGAGGGCCCTGACGGCTGAAGAGCCGTCAGGGCCCTTCTCTTTCCGGACTCCGGTCCCAAGATGTCCGTATTCGTACGGCGGTTGCCCTTCTGCCCTGTGGGATGCGTTACAAAAATCGTGATCCGTTTGTTGTTCGAAAGACACCCCGTTTAGCGTCGGGGCGGCTGTTCGTCACGCAGTGCGCCGCGCCCGCGGCACCGGACAGCCATCGCCGAGTCCCCGAGACGCGAGTCAGGGGAGCCGGGGACCCACGCAGTCCCTGGGGTGAATCGGACGCCCTCTTCGGAGGGGGCCCGTAGGAGACCTTCCTGCTCCGAACCCGTCAGCTAACCCGGTAGGCGAGAGGGAAGGAAAGGATCAGCCCCTACATGGCGTTCACCTGTGGCACCGGCAAGCATCGTCGTACGAGCAGCCGGGTGCACAGCACCACCACGACCGCCGTCGGGGTCGCGGCGCTCACCACCACCGGCGTGATCGGAACCCTGGCCGCCCCCGCGTTCGCTGCGGAAGCCTCCGTCGAGCAGACCGGGCTCACCCAGGCCGTCACCCTGAACGACACGGTCGCCGACCAGATCGACGCCCAGGCCTTCGCGCAGCAGCGCGCCGCCGACGAGGCCGCCGCGCGCAAGCAGGCCGAGCAGACCGCGCGCAAGCAGGCCGCGGAGCAGGCATCCAAGCTCCGTGAGGCCAAGGAGCGCGCCGCCCGTGAGGCCGAGCGCAAGCGCCTGAACACGTTCGTCATGCCGATCACGGGTTCGTACGTTTCCACCGGCTACCAGGCCAGCAGCGCCCTCTGGTCCTCCGGCAGCCACACTGGCGTCGACTTCCACGCCGCCTCCGGCACCTCGGTCCACGCCGTCGGCTCCGGCACAGTGGTCACGGCCGGCTGGGGCGGCGCCTACGGCAATCAAGTCGTGATCAAGATGCACGACGGCACGTACACCATGTACGGCCACCTGTCGTCCATCGGGGTGTCCGTGGGGCAGGCCGTCACCCCGGGGCAGCAGATCGGCCTCTCCGGGGACACCGGCAACACCACGGGACCGCACCTCCACTTCGAGGCCCGTACGACCGCCGAGTACGGCTCGGACATCGACCCGGTCGCCTACCTGCGCTCGCACGGCGTCAACGTCTGACGAACGCTTTGCGGCTTCCCCGCCGTTTTCGATGCCCCGGCTCACCGAGCCGGGGCATCGTCGTTTCCGGACGTCGTCTGTCCAAAAAATATCCATGGATTCAGGCCCGCCATCGGAAATTCAGGCTTCCTGCAATAGAGTCACTGAACAAGCGTCAATCGACGGCGTTTCACGGGGATTAAAGCGGAGGTCGGTCATGCGTATTCCGGCACACTCGGTGTGCACGGCGATCCGTGACGACATCGTCGCGGGTGTCTACGAGCGCGGCGGCCGGCTCACCGAGGAACTGCTCGCGCGCCGTTACGGCGTCTCGCGCGTCCCCGTGCGCGAGGCCCTGCGCACGCTGGAGGCCGAGGGCTTCGTGGTCACCCGCCGGCACGCGGGCGCCTGTGTCGCGGAGCCCACGGAGCTGGAGGCGGCGGACCTCCTGGAGATGCGCATGCTGCTGGAGCCGCTGGGGGCCGCGCGGGCCGCACAGCGGCGCACGGAGGCCCATCTCAAGGTGCTGCGGGGTCTGGTCAGGCTGGGGCAGGAGCGCTCCAGGCGAGGCCACAGCGAGGATCTGCGCTCGCTGGGCGGCTGGTTCCACGAGACGCTGGCGCAGGCGTCCGGCAGCCCCGCGCTGACCTCGACGCTCGCCCAGCTCCGCCACAAGATCGCCTGGATGTACTCGGTGGAGGCGCCGGCCGACCCCGCGGAGTCCTGGGCGGAGCACGGCGGCATCGTGGACGCGGTGGCCCGCGGGGACAGTGAGCGGGCCCGCGCGATCACGGCCCTGCACACCGAGCGCGCCAGCGCCGCGCACCGGCTCCGATTCCCCGGAGGCGAGCGGGCGGACCGTGTGAGAACTTCGCAACATCCCGTAAACATGACGGGCCCGCGTCTTTAACACAGGCGCCGTATACAAAGAGGGATATTCGGTGGGGGCTCATTTCTGATGCCCTTTTATTCGCGTGCCCTGAATTCCGGTGCGCGTCATTCCCGTGGTCGCGGTGCGAGGCGGGCGTGACACCTGGGGAATGTGCGGGGGAGCCCACGGAAAACGGCCGAGCCGCGCCACCCGAAGAAAGGGTGACGCGGCTCGGCCGTGCGTGTCCGACTGCCCGGGGGCGGTCTCAGACGGTCTCGGGGAGCTCGTCGAGCCCCTCGGCGACCAGCTTCGCCAGACGGTCGAGGGCGACCTCCGCACCATCGGCGTCCGACGTGAGGACGATCTCCTCGCCGCCCTGGGCGCCCAGGCCGAGGACCGCGAGCATGGAGGCCGCGTTGACGGGGTCGCCGTCGGCCTTGGCGATCGTCACGGGGATGCCGGAAGCCGTGGCGGCCCGGACGAAGATGGAGGCGGGCCGGGCGTGGAGGCCCTCGGTCCAGCCGACGTTGACGCGGCGCTCAGCCATGAGATGCTGCCCTTCGGGTGTTCAGGGTTGTCTAGACCATTGTTCCATATCGCGAGGTGTGCCCGGACGGACCCGGGAGCCACCCGCCGCGGTGCCGGCCGAAGACCCGCTCCGAGGCCCGTCACCCTCAGACTGCCCCGCGCCGTTGTCGTACGCGAGCCGTACTCTGGGGCCCATGCAGACCTCGTCGGACCGGCACGAGTACCCAGCCCACTGGGAGGCCGACGTGGTGCTGCGCGACGGCGGCACCGCACGCATCAGGCCCATCACCGTCGACGACGCCGAGCGCCTGGTCAGCTTCTACGAGCAGGTCTCGGACGAGTCGAAGTACTACCGCTTCTTCGCGCCCTATCCCCGCCTGTCCGCCAAGGACGTCCGCCGCTTCACCCACCACGACTTCGTGGACCGCGTCGGCCTCGCGGCCACGGTGGGCGGCGAGTTCATCGCCACCGTGCGCTACGACCGGATCAACGCGGACGGCATGCCCGCCTCCGCCCCCGCCGACGAGGCCGAGGTCGCCTTCCTCGTACAGGACGCCCACCAGGGCCGGGGTGTCGCCTCCGCGCTGCTCGAACACATCGGAGCGGTGGCCCGCGAGCGTGACATCCGTCGCTTCGCCGCCGAGGTGCTGCCCGCCAACAACAAGATGATCAAGGTCTTCACGGACGCCGGGTACACCCAGAAGCGCAGCTTCGAGGACGGTGTCGTACGCCTGGAGTTCGACCTCGAACCCACCGACCGGTCCCTGGCCGTGCAGCGCGCGCGGGAACAGCGCGCCGAGGCCCGCTCCGTCCAGCGGCTGCTCGCCCCCGGCTCGGTCGCCGTCATCGGCGCCGGACGCACCCCCGGAGGGGTCGGCCGCAGCGTCCTCGACAACCTCCGCCAGGCCGGTTTCACCGGACGCCTGTACGCGGTGAACGCGGCACTCGAGGAGAAGGAGATCGACGGGGTCCCGGCCCACCGCTCCATCAGGGACATCACCGACCCAGTCGACCTCGCCGTCGTCGCCGTGCCCGCCGAACACGTCCCCCAGGTCGTCACCGAATGCGGTGAACACGGCGTGCAGGGACTCGTGGTGGTCTCCGCCGGCTACGCCGAGAGCGGCCCCGAGGGACGCGAGCGCCAGCGGGAACTCGTACGGCACGCGCGCACGTACGGGATGCGCATCATCGGACCCAATGCCTTCGGCGTCATCAACACGGCGCCCGACGTGCGGCTGAACGCCTCGCTCGCCCCCCAGATGCCCCGCCCCGGACGCATCGGCCTGTTCGCGCAGTCCGGCGCCATCGGCATCGCCCTGCTGTCCCGGCTGCACCGGCGCGGCGGCGGCGTCACCGGCGTGACCGGAGTGTCGACCTTCGTCTCCTCGGGGAACCGCGCGGACGTCTCCGGCAACGACGTCCTGCAGTACTGGTACGAGGACCCGGACACCGACGTCGCCCTGATGTACCTCGAATCCATCGGCAACCCGCGCAAGTTCACCCGCCTCGCGCGGCGGACCGCGGCCGCGAAACCGCTGGTCGTCGTCCAGGGAGCACGACACGGCGGGGCCGCACCCCAGGGCCACGCCATCCGGGCCACACGGCTGCCGCACGCCACCGTGTCCGCGCTCCTGCGCCAGGCCGGGGTGATCCGGGTGGACACGATCACCGAACTCGTCGACGCGGGACTCCTGCTGGCCCGTCAGCCGCTTCCCCGGGGACCCCGCGTGGCGATCCTCGGGAACTCCGAGTCCCTGGGGCTGCTGACGTACGACGCCTGTCTCGCCGAAGGACTCAGGCCGCTGCCGCCCCGGGACCTCACCACGGCGGCCTCCGCCGAGGACTTCCACAAGGCCCTGTCGCAGGCGCTCGCCGACGATGGCTGCGACGCCGTCGTCGTGACGGCCATACCGGCCGTGGGGGAGACCTCGGCCGCCGACGCCGCGCTCGCCGAGGCACTCCGGTCCTCCGCCATGGAGGCTCCGGCGAAGCCCGTGCTCGTGGTGCACGTCGAGCTCGGCGGACTCGCCGAAGCCCTGTCCGCCGCCGCGAGCACCGCCCCGCAGGCCCCCGAGGGCGCCCCCGGAGCGTCCCCCGGCGCCCGATTCCACCCCTCGGACCGGTCGCCCGCCGCGCCGCCTGCCGAGTCCGCGCCGGACTCCCGGCTCATCCCCGCCTACCCCGCCGCCGAACGGGCCGTCCGCGCCCTGGCCGAAGCCGTCAAGTACGCCCAGTGGCGCACGGACGCCCGTGAGCCCGGCAAGGTGCCCGAGTACGAGGACATCGACGAGAAGGGGGCCGCCCGGCTGATCGACGACCTCCTCGCGCGTGGGGAGGGTCTCACCCTGGGGGGCGAACAGACGGCCGAGCTCCTAGGGCGCTATGGCATCGACGTGCACCGGGCCCTGCCCGCCCCCACCCCGGACGACGCGGTGGCGGCCGCGCGCGCCATCGGATACCCCGTCGCCCTCAAGACCACAGCCCCGCACCTGCGGCACCGCGCGGACCTCGGCGGCGTCCGCCTGGACGTGACGGACGAGGAGCAGTTGCGCCGGGCGTACGCGGAGCTGACCGAGGCGTTCGGGCCGCCGACGGTGCTGCGCCCTGTCGTACAGGGGATGGCGCCGCGCGGTGTCGACACGGTCGTCCGCGCGGTGATCGACCCGGCGGCCGGGGCGGTGCTCTCCTTCGGGCTCGCGGGAGCCGCCTCCGAACTGCTCGGGGACACCGCGCACCGGCTGGTCCCGGTCACCGACCGGGAAGCGGCCTCGCTGGTCCGGTCGATCCGGACGGCGCCGCTCCTGTTCGGCTGGCGGGGCTCCGCGCCGGTCGACACGGCGGCCCTCGAAGAGCTCATGCTGCGGGTCTCCCGGCTCGTCGACGACCACCCGGAGGTCGTCGCGGTCTCGCTGGAGCCGGTGGTGGTGGCCCCGGCCGGCCTGAGCGTCCTGGGCGCCACGGTCCGGCTGGCCCGCGCCCCGATCCGGGACGACCACGGCCCCCGGACCCTGCCGGTCGTCTGAGTCGTACGGGCCGCACGGCTTGTCCGTGGAGCTCGTGCCGTCCGGGGATCCGGGCTGTCCGGAGGTGCGGATCCCGGAGCCGTTCGGGAAGGCCCGGTCGGGCCGAGTCGCCCGAGCCGTCCTCGTCGACCGGACAGTTCCGGCCAGTCCGAGTCGTCCGGGGTCCCTGAGGGCGGTCCCCGTGACGGCAGGCGCCCCGCCCGGACGTCCGCCGCGGCCGTGTCCCGCCCGCCACCCTGCGCGATCCGGTCTGATCCGTCCACGACAGACCCACGCGAGCGGTGCCTCGCAGTCAGTGGGCCCCCGTAGGATGGACGGCATGGCCAAGACCAGTACGACGACCCAGGGGCTGCGAGCGGCGATCGAGCGCAGCGGCTACTACCCGGCCCTCGTGGCCGAGGCGGTGGAGGCCGCGATCGGCGGCGACACCATCCGGTCGTACCTGGTCCACCAGGAGACGACGTTCGACGCGAACGAGGTGCGGCGGCACGTCACCGTGCTGGTCCTCACCGGCAACCGTTTCATCGTGAGCCACACCGACGAGCAGAACGCGGACACGACCTCCCCGACGCCGTACGCCACGACCTCGACGGAGTCGGTCAAGCTCGGCCGGATCTCGTCGGTCGTCGTCAGCCGCGTCGTCGCGAACCCCGAGTCGTACACGCCCGGCACGCTGCCCCGCGAAGTGGTCCTCACCATCGGCTGGGGCGCCGTCTCCCGCATCGACCTGGAGCCGGCCGCCTGCGGTGACCCCAACTGCGAGGCCGATCACGGCTACACCGGCAATTCGACGGCGGACGACCTGAGCCTGCGGGTGAGCGAGGCGGGCGACGGTCCGGAGACCGTCCGCCAGGCCCTCGCCTTCGCGCAGTCCCTCTCCGAGGCGACCGCGGACGTCGCCCGCTGATGGCCCTGCCCACCTGGGACCACCCGGAGCCGCTCGCCGTCGACTCCGCGCCCGTTCCCGAGTACGGCGCCGGTTCCCTGGCCGATCTGCTCCCCACGCTCGCCGCCGGCATGTCCGTGCCCGGTGCGACCGCCGCCATACCCGAGCTGACCGCGGCCGACCGGAACTGCGTGTTCCTGATCGACGGTCTCGGCTGGGAGCAGCTCAAGGCCCACCCGGACGAGGCCCCCTTCATGACGTCGCTGCTGGCGTCCTCGCGGGGCGGCACCGGACGTCCGATCACCGCCGGCTACCCGGCCACCACCGCGACCTCCCTCGCCTCTGTCGGCACCGGCCTGCCCCCGGGCGCGCACGGCCTGCCCGGCTACACCGCGCGCAACCCCGCCACCGGCGAGCTGATGAACCAGCTCCGCTGGAACCCGTGGACCGAACCGCGCGCCTGGCAGCCCTACCCCACGATCTTCCAGCAGGCCGACGCGGCGGGTGTGCACACCGCCCAGGTCTCCTCGCCGACCTTCCAGAACACCCCGCTGACGAAGATCGCGCTGAGCGGGGGCACGTTCCACGGCCGGCTGTCGGGCGAGGAGCGGATGGACTTCGCGGCCGAGCAACTGGCCGCCGGTGACCGTTCCCTGGTCTACACGTACTACGCGGAGGTGGACGGCAAGGGACACCGCTTCGGTGTCGACTCCGACCCCTGGCGCGGCCAGCTCATGTACGTCGACCGGCTGGTGCAGCGTCTCGCGGAGCAGTTGCCGCCGCGCTCGGCGCTGTACGTCACGGCCGATCACGGCATGATCGACATCCCGTTCGACGAGCAGCACCGCATCGACTTCGACGAGGACTGGGAACTGCGCGCCGGAGTCGCCCTGCTGGGCGGCGAGGGCCGTGCCCGCCACGTGTACGCGGTCCCGGGCGCCGAGGCGGATGTGCTGACCTGCTGGCGCGAGGTCCTGGGCGAACAGTTCTGGGTCGCTTCCCGTGACGAGGCGATCGAGGCGGGCTGGTTCGGCCCCCGGGTCGATGAGCGGGTCTACGCCCGGCTCGGTGACGTCATCGCCGCCGCCCGGGACGACGTCCTGATCACCGCGTCCGAACGGGAGCCGAAGGAGTCCCTGATGGTCGGCAACCACGGCTCGATGACCCCGGCCGAGCAACTGGTGCCCCTCCTCCAAGTACGCTCCTGACGTCCTTCCCTCTTCCCTGTTGCCGAAAGGTGCTCAACTCCCCATGCCCGAGCTGGTGTTCTTCTCCGGAACGATGGACTGCGGGAAGTCCACGCTGGCTCTCCAGATCGAGCACAACCGCTCGGCGCGGGGTCTGCAGGGCATGATCTTCACGCGCGACGACCGCGCGGGCGAGGGCAAGCTCTCCTCGCGCCTCGGGCTGGTCACCGACGCGGTCGAAGTGGCGGACGACCAGGATCTGTACGCGTATCTGGTGAACCACCTCTCCAAGGGCGGCCGCGCGGACTACGTGATCGCGGACGAGGCCCAGTTCCTGGCCCCCGCGCAGATCGACCAACTGGCGCGCGTGGTGGACGACCTGGACGTCGACGTCTTCGCCTTCGGGATCACCACCGACTTCCGGTCCAAGCTTTTCCCCGGCTCCCAGCGCCTCGTCGAACTCGCCGACCGGGTCGAGGTCCTCCAGGTCGAGGCCCTGTGCTGGTGCGGCGCCCGCGCCACGCACAACGCCCGCACCGTGGGCGGCGAGATGGTCGTCGAGGGCGCCCAGGTCGTCGTCGGTGACGTCAACCAGCACGAGAACATCGGCTACGAGGTCCTGTGCCGCCGGCACCACCGACGTCGTATGACGGCCGCCACGGCCCGCGCGAGCGCCCTGTCCCCCGACGTCCTGCCGATCGCCCAGGTCTGAGGCTGACGCCTCGCCCCGGTCTGAGGCCCAGGCCTCGCCCGGGTCTGGGGCCTGACGCCTGTTCCTGAGGTCCCTCTCCGGGTGATCTGTCCCCGGAGACGGGTCTCCGGAGATCCGCGGGGTCAGGTGACGGCGTGGATCAGGGAGAAGACCGCACCCTCCGGATCCGCCACGGTCGCCACCCGGCCGAACGGGGAGTCGTGGGCCGGCCGCAGAACACGCCCGCCGAGTTCCGTGACGAGGCTGACGGTGTCGTCCAGGTCGGCGGCCTCGAAGTACGTCAGCCAGTGCGGGCCCCGGTCGCGCGGCAGGGCGTTCCCGACACCGTGGATGCCGGCCACCGGCCGTCCGTCGATGTGCAGGGTCACGTAGTCGAAGTCGGCGGAACCGGCCGCCCGCGTCTCGTAGCCGAAGACCCCCGTGTAGAACTTCACGACGCTCTCGGTGTCGCGCGTCACGAGTTCGTTCCACGCCGGGGTGCCCGGCACGCCGGTGATCTCCGTGCCGAGATGGGCGACCCTCTGCCAGATCCCGAAGACGGCGCCCGACGGGTCGGAGGCGATCGCCAGGCGGCCGGCCTCGGCGGCGTCCAGCGGGCCCACGCCGACGGTTCCGCCGCTGTGCCGCACGGTCTCCGCGGTGTGGTCCACGTCGTCCGAGGCGAAGTAGGGCGTCCAGGCGACCGGCAGGTGCCTGTCGGGCGGCAACTGGCCGATCCCGGCCACCTCCTGGCCGTCCAGCAACGCCCGCGCGTAGGGGCCGAGCTGCGGCGGGCCGGGCTGGAACTCCCAGCCGAACAGCGCTCCGTAGAAGTCCTGGGTCGCGGCCGTCTCGTGCGCCATCAGGCTCACCCAGCAGGGTGTCCCGGGCGTGTTCCGAGCGTGCGTGGTGCCGTTCGCCCCGGCCGATTCCCGTGCCTCGGTCATCGTCACTCTCTTCTCGGCCCCTTGCGGTGGCCGGTCACCTTCCGCTTGCGGACACGCGTACCCCGTCGCGTGCGTGCACGCCCCGTGCCGATGGTCGCACCACCGGCCGCGCCGGACGCTCCTCCCGCGCCGCCGTCGGGCGGTGTGGGAACGGGGACGTCCGATCCGCCGTCTCCCGTCGGTCGCGGAGCGATTGCCGTGTGGTGTCCATCGGTTGTACAGCATGTGCCCGATCCCGTACGCCGGGTGATCGGACCTGCCCGGCGGAGCAGAGTAGCGGGACATGGACGAAGCGGCCACCCCGTGCGCAAGGATGGGGGCCATGAACGCCATCATCACGGCACCCGAACTCGCCAGTGACCTGGCGGGGCCGAACCCGCCGGTCCTCCTCGACGTCCGCTGGCAGTTGGGCGGTCCCAACCTGCGCCCCGAGTACGAGAACGCGCACATCCCCGGTGCCGTCTTCGTCGACCTGGATTCCGAACTCGCTGGTCCGGCCGGTGCGGCGGGCCGGCATCCGCTCCCCGACCCCGAGCTCTTCGGTGCGGCGATGCGGGCCGCGGGAGTGTCGGAGGACCGCGATGTCGTCGTGTACGACGGGGGGCAGGGCTGGGCCGCCGCGCGCGCCTGGTGGCTGCTGGGCTATTCGGGTCATCCGTCGGTACGCGTGCTTGACGGCGGGTTCGCCGCCTGGAGCGGACCGGTGTCCTCGGAGGTCCCCTCGCCGACGCCCGGAACGTTCGTACCGGCGCCCGGTGCCCGGCCGGCGCTCGACGCGGACGGGGCGGCCGCGCTCGCCCGCACCGGGCTGCTGCTGGACGCCCGCGCGGGGGAGCGGTACCGGGGCGAGGTCGAGCCGATCGACCGGGTCGGCGGTCACATCCCTGGCGCCGTCTCCGCGCCGACCACCGGGAACGTCACGGAGGACGGGCGGTTCCTGCCGCGAGCCGAACTCGCCGACCGTTTCAAGTCCTTCGGTGTGACACCGGAGGCGGAGGTCGGCGTCTACTGCGGCTCCGGCGTCTCGGGTGCCCATGAGGTGCTGGCCCTCGCCGTGGCCGGCGTTCCCGCGGCGCTGTACGTGGGTTCGTGGTCGGAGTGGTCCCAGGACGCGGACCGCCCCGTCGCGGTGGGGCCCGACCCGCAGTGACACACGTACCGACGCGCGCCATCCGTGCCTGACGGCGCGACGGGGCCCGCACCGATCCGGTGCGGGCCCCGTCGTCGTCGTTCTGACGTGGATCCGGCTATTCCTGCTTCTTGCGGCGCGTGCCGAAGACGATCTCGTCCCAGCTCGGGACCGCCGCCCTGCGGCCGGGGCGGACGCCGTCGGCTTCGGCCTGGCGGTCCGTCGCGCCGACGAGCCGGTCACGATGGCTGCCCACCGAGCGGGGCATGAGCACGTCCGCGTACGCGGAACCGGCACCCGCCGAGGCGGCGGGAGCCGGGGGCTCCTCCTCCTCGGGCTCGGGATCGGGCTCCTCGGCGGCGGGGCGCTCGGCGGGGGCGGGCCGTTCGGGCACCACCATGTCGCCCCGGAAGCTGGGCACCGCTTCCAGAAGGCTGGTCAGCGAGTCCCGGTCCTCGGCCTCCTCGCCGGGTTCCGGAGAGGACGGGGGCAGGCTCGGCCGCTCCGTCTGGCGTTCCAGGGCGCGGTCCAGCGGGCGGTCGCGGGGCAGCCGGGCGATCCGCGGCACGAACGGGAAGCTCGGCTCGGGAGCGGCGAGGTCGTCCGACTCGCCGATCAGCGAGCGCGCCTCGTCGTCGACGGCCTGGACGAGCCGCCGGGGCGGGTCGTAGGTCCAGCTCGCGGCGTGCGGTTCGCCCGCGACGCGGTACACCAGCATGACTTCCCAGGTGCCGTCGTCGCGGCGCCAGGAGTCCCACTGGACGGTGTCCTTCTCGGCGCCCCGGATCAGCAGCCGCTCCTGGACGGCCTCACCGAGCTGGGGACCGGCGTTCTCGCCGGGACGGCGGACGGGGGTCTTCCTGGCACGCTCGGCCATGAAGGCGCGCTCGGCCAGCACGGGTCCCTCGAAACGGCGTACACGATCGACCGGGATGCCGGCGAGCTGGGCGACTTCCTCCGCGGACGCTCCGGCGCGTATACGTGCCTGGATGTCGCGGGGGCGGAGGTGGCTCTCCACCTCGATCTCGATCTGGCCGAGGCGGGGACGGTCGCCGCGTACGGCGGCACGCAGCCGCTCGTCAATCGGAAGCGTGTATTCCGTACTGTCCGCAGCCTTCAGCACCAGCCGTGTGCCGTCGTTAGAGACGGCCACGACACGCAGTTCGGGCATGGGGACCTCCCGGGTGGTGCCTGCCGACGTCACGTGCGTCGCTGCTTCCGCTAGTCGAGTGTGGCCTGCCCGGGTGCAGCCTGCCACAACCTTGCCGAGTTGCCCGGCGTGTCGGGCACGGGCCCGGGGTCGCCGTTATGGCACGGTTACCTGTTTTGCAACGCTAAGTGACGAACTCCATCACCCTGTGCAACGAGCCCCCTCCCGGTGGTCCTGCAAGGCCCCGGACACCCTGGCGGGAGTCCGGACCCAGGGCTCGCAACAGTACTCCATTCGGGCCACTTGCGTGGATCGGCACGCCGCCCAACTTCGAGCGGGGGGTGCTAGTTGGCCGATCCCGGCGCCCTTTCGGCGGTCGGCGGACGTGGCGCACTTCACGTAATCGGCAGAAACGGAACTTATCGTTTCGCCTGTACGTCCCTTTCTCGTACGATCGGTCGATCAAGTACGGGAAAGGCAGGCAGAGTCCGGGAATGCGTGAGAAGCCGGAAGTCGGCGGCGAGCAGCCGGGTGCCGACGTGGAACCGAGGAAGAGGCGGCTGGACCTGAGCGTCCCCCAGGTGGCGGGGAGCGCGGTCGCCGCGGTGGTGGCGGCGAAACTCGCGTCCTACTTCGGTGTCTACGGGACGATCCTGGGCGCCGGACTGGTCAGCGTCGTCGCCACCTGCGGGGGAACGGTCTTCCAGCACTTTTTCAAGCGCACCGGTGAACAGCTCCGTGACGCGAAGGTGCAGCCGAAACCGAGGTCCCGGCCGCTGCCCGGTCACCCCGGCGAGTTCACCGAGGGGACCCTCTACCGCGCGCGGGTCAGGAGCTGGAAGAGGCCGCTGGTCGCGACCGCTCTCGTGTTCGGCGTCACGATGGCCGGAATCACCACGTACGAAATGGTCTCGGGCCAGAGCTTCAGCGGCGACGGCACCAGCACGACGGTCGGCGACGCCTTCAAGGGGCACTCGTCCGGCTCGGGGAACGGCGAGCCGGACCCGGCACCTTCGACCGGGTCCTCGCCGTCCTCGCCGGCGGACTCCCCGGACGCGCCGGCACCGTCCGCGGACGGTGGCGGATCGGGTGACACGGGCGGCGACGGCACCGGCCCGTCCACGGCGCCGACCCCGGGCGACGGCACGTCGGCCGAACCGGAGACGGGGAACGGCACCCCGACCCCCGCACCGAGCGCGACCGCTACGACCCCAGAACCCTCCGCAAGTAGTCGTTCGCAAAGCGCCGGTCCGGATCGAGTCGATCCCTCAACGCCGTGAACTCGCCGAAGCGGGGGTAGGCCTGGGAGAAGTACTCCGCGTCGCGCGTGTGCACCTTGCCCCAGTGCGGCCGCCCCTCGTGCGCGGTGAAGATCCGCTCGGCCGCGGTGAAGTACGCCTGGTACGGGGTGCCCCTGAACATGTGGACGGCGATGTACGCGCTGTCCCGGCCGGACGCCGTGGAGAGCGTGATGTCGTCTGCGGGCGCCGTCCGCACCTCCACGGGGAAGCTCACCCGCAGGTCCGAGGCGTCGACCATCGCCTTCAGCTCACGCAGCGTCTCGACCAGGGCCTCGCGCGGCACCGCGTACTCCATCTCCACGAACCGCACGCGGCGCGGCGAGGTGAAGACCTTGTACGGGATGTCGGTGTAGGTCCGCGCGGACAGCACGCGGCTGGAGAATCCGGCGATCGAGGGGATGGCCGCGGGGACGGCCCGGCCGAGCAGATTGGCCACCTGGAAGGCGCCGTTGGAGAGGAACTCGTCCTCGATCCAGCCGCGGACGGGGCCGACCGGGTTCTCGGGGCCCGCGCTGCGGTTGTTGCGCTTGGTGTTGCAGTTGCCGGTGTGCGGGAACCAGTAGAACTCGAAGTGCTCGTTCTCGGCGAAGAGTTCGTCGAAATCGGCGGTGACCTTGTCGAAGGTCATCGGCTCCTCGCGGGCCGTGAGCAGGAAGATGGGCTCCACGGCGAAGGTGATCGCGGTGACGATGCCCAGGGCGCCGATCCCGACGCGGGCCGACGCGAAGATCTCCGGGTTCTCGCTCGCGGAGCAGGACAGCACGGAGCCGTCCGCCGTCACCAGCTCCAGGCCCGTGATCTGGGCGGCGATCGAGGCCGAGTCGCGCCCGGTGCCGTGCGTTCCGGTGCTGGTCGCCCCCGACACCGTCTGCTCCATGATGTCGCCCATGTTGGTGAGCGACAGACCCTCACGCGCCAGGGCCATGTTGAGCCTCTTGAGCGGGGTGCCCGCCTCGACCGTGACCGTCATGGCCGCACGGTCGATCTTGCGTATCCCGGTCAACAGTTGAGGGCGGATCAATACGCCGTCGGTCGCGGCGGCGGCCGTGAAGGAGTGCCCGGTGCCCACGGCCTTCACCGTCAGACCGTCCTCGGCCGCCTTCCGTACGGCGGCGGAGAGTTCGTCCACCGAGGCAGGGGTGACCTCCCGGGCGGGAAGGGCGGTGACGTTGCCCGCCCAGTTACGCCACGTGCCGCTCTTCTCGCTCACTGCGGTGCTCATGAGACCCTCCCCGCTGCAGAACCGGCCTGCTGAGCCGGCGGTACCCGAGGAAACCGACCGCGACCGCGACGGCCCCGGACACGGCCGGAACCCCGTACCCGGCTTTCGCGCCGGCGGAGTCGATCACCCAGCCGGCCACGGAGGAACCGAGCGCGACCCCGACAGCGAGTCCTGTACTCACCCAGGTCATGCCTTCGGTCAGTTTCGCGCGAGGTACGTGCTGTTCGATGAGGGACATCGTCGTGATCATCGTGGGAGCGATGGACAGGCCCGCAACGAACAGCGCCACGGCCAGGAACGGCAAGTTTCCGACCAGTAGGAGGGGGATCATACTCACGGCCATCGCGCATATGCCCAGCAGCCACCTGCGTTCCGCCGCCCCCTTGAACTGCAGCAGCCCGAAGACGGCTCCGGCGAGGCAGGAGCCTGCCGCGTAGAGGGCCAGGACGATGCTCGCGGCACCCTTGTGACCCTGCTCCTCGGCGAAGGCGACGGTGACGACGTCGACGGCTCCGAAGATCGTCCCGGTCGCCACGAACGTGGCCACGAGGACCTGGAGCCCCGCCGAGCGGAGCGCCGAGCCGCCGCCGTGCTGTCCGCGCGGATGCGGCTGGGGCTCGGTGGCGCGCTGGGAGGTCAGCCAGAAGACCCCGGCCGAGAGGAAACAGGCGGCGAGCAGCGGTCCGGCCTCCGGGAACCACACCGTGGACAGGCCGATGGAGATGATCGGTCCGAAGATGAAGCAGATCTCGTCCACCACGGACTCCAGCGAGTACGCGGTGTGCAGTTGCGGGGTGCCTCCGTAGAGGGCCGCCCAGCGGGCGCGGATCATCGCGCCGATGCTCGGGACGCAGCCGATGCCGGCCGCGCACACGAACAGGACCCAGTCCGGCCATCCGTAGTGCGCGGCGGCCAGCAGGCCGCCGGCCGCCACGAGCGCGAAGAGCGTCACCGGGCGCAGGACCCGCCGCTGGCCGTGCCGGTCCACCATGCGCGAGACCTGCGGTCCCATCGCCGCGGCCGCCAGCGCGATGGTCGCCGAGAGGGCGCCCGCGAGGCCGTAGCGCCCGGTGAGCTGGGAGATCATCGTGACGACGCCGATGCCCATCATGGACAGCGGCATCCGGCCGAGCAGGCCCGCGGCGGAGAAGCTCTTCGAGCCGGGGGCGGCGAACAGGGCGCGGTACGGGCTGGGCACGAAGATCTCCGTCGGCTCGGCGCGGCGCCTCCCGGTCACCACGGGCGGTCCACGCTCGGTAAGGCATGAAGATGGTCGATACAACTTACTGGTTAGGTAACCCTAACGCAGCCCCGCGTACCCGTCCGACCGTTTGTCCGGGCAGACAGCCGCCCGGAGACGCGCTCCCGCCGTCCGCGCCGCCGCCGCCCGCCCGAGGACGCGCTCCTGACGTCCGCGCCCCGGTCGCCCACCCGGCACGCGCCCACCCGCTCCGCCGCCGTCGCCCGCTCGTCACCCCGCCGGTTATCGCCCGTCAGGGACGGGTGGCAGGATCGGACCCATGCCAGACGTGCTCGATGCCACCCCCTACGACGCCCTGCTCCTGCTCTCGTTCGGCGGTCCGGAGGGCCCGGACGACGTGGTCCCCTTCCTGGAGAACGTGACACGGGGCAGAGGCATCCCCAAGGAACGCCTCAAGGAGGTCGGGCAGCACTACTTCCTGTTCGACGGGATCAGCCCCATCAACGACCAGAACCGCGCGCTCCTCGACGCACTGCGCAAGGACTTCGCGGAGCACGGTCTTGATCTGCCGGTCTACTGGGGCAACCGCAACTGGGCGCCGTACCTGACCGACACGCTGCGCGAGATGACCGCGGACGGGCGGCGCCGGATCCTGGTGCTGGCCACCAGCGCGTACGCCTCGTACTCGGGCTGCCGGCAGTACCGCGAGGATCTGGCGGGCGCGCTGGCCGTCCTGGAGGGGGAGGGTCTGGAGCTCCCGAGGGTCGACAAGTTGCGGCACTACTTCAACCATCCCGGGTTCGTCGAGCCGATGACCGAGGGTGTCCTCAGGTCGCTCGCGGAGCTGCCCGCGGACGTCCGTCAGGACGCGCACCTGGTGTTCACCACGCATTCGATCCCGGTCGCCGCCGCGGACACCTCCGGCCCGGTGGAGGGCCACGGCGACGGCGGCGCCTACGTCCGCCAGCACCTGGACGTGGCCCGGCTGATCGCGGACGCGGTGCGCGAGGAGACCGGCACCGACCACCCGTGGAAGCTCGTGTACCAGTCGCGCTCCGGGGCCCCGCACATCCCGTGGCTGGAGCCGGACATCTGCGACCACCTGGAGGAGCTGCACGGGGCGGGAGCCCCGGCGGCGGTGATGGTGCCGATCGGGTTCGTCTCGGACCACATGGAGGTCCTGTACGACCTGGACACCGAGGCACGGGCGAAGGCCCTGGAGCTGGGGCTGCCGGTGAGCCGTTCCGCCACGGTGGGCTCCGATCCCCGCTTCGCCGCGGCGGTCCGGGAACTGGTGCTGGAGCGCGCCGCGGCCGAGAGCGGCCGCCAGGTGACACGGTGTGCCCTGGGCACGCTGGGCGCCGGTCACGACCTGTGCCCGGTGGGCTGCTGTCCGGCCCGTACGCCCAAGCCCGCCGCCGCGGGCGCCGACAGCCCCTACGCATGAGGAGCCACGTGACCGACCCCCTGCACACCGAACTCCTCCAGCTCGCGCACGAGGCCGCACGCCGCGCGGGTGAACTGCTGCGCGACGGCCGCCCGGCGGACCTCGCCGTCGCCGCCACGAAGTCCAGCCCGATCGACGTCGTCACCGAGATGGACATCGCCGCCGAGAAGCTGATCACCAAGCTGATCGCCGAGCACCGCCCCGAGGACGGCTTCCTCGGCGAGGAGGGCGCCGCCACCGAGGGCACCAGCGGCGTCCGCTGGATCGTGGACCCGCTCGACGGCACGGTCAACTACCTGTACGGGCTGCCGACCTGGGCGGTGTCCATCGCGGCCGAGCAGGACGGCGAGACCGTCGTCGGCGTGGTGGCGGCACCCATGCGCGGCGAGACGTACCACGCGGTACGCGGCCGGGGCGCCCGGGCGTCCGGGGCCTGGGTCGGCGAACGCCGGCTGGCCTGCCGCCCGTCCCCGCCACTGGACCAGGCACTCGTCTCGACCGGCTTCAACTACGTGACCGAGGTCAAGACCCATCAGGCCGACGTGGCCCAGCGGCTCATCCCGCTGGTGCGCGACATCCGGCGCTCCGGTTCGGCGGCGGTCGACCTGTGCGACGTCGCGGCCGGCCGCCTCGACGGCTACTACGAACGCGGTCTGCACCCCTGGGACCTCGCGGCGGGGGACCTGATCGCCCGGGAGGCGGGCGCGGTGACCGGTGGACGCCCCGGAGAGCGCCCCGCGGGCCATCTCGCGGTGGCGGCCTCCCCTGGCGTCTTCGAGCCCCTCCAGCGGCTCCTGGAGGACTTCGGGGCCTGGCACGACTGACCCCACCCCTCGGGACGGCCGAGCGCGGGAACGGGAGCGGGGCCCCGGCACTGGATCGATACCGGGGCCCCGCTCTCGTACGTGCTGATCAGACGCGTGTGGCGCCGACCTCCACACCGTGCTCGGCGGCAAGGCGGTGCAGGTCGTCCAGCTCGGCCTGCTCGACCTCCGCGAGGAAGTCGTCGCCCGTCTCGCGAGCGCGGGTCAGGTCGGTCTCGGTCGCCCTTATGCGCTGCAGAAGTCCTGTGGTGAATGCGTCCATGCTGCGCCCCCTCGTCCTGGGTCGTGGGTCGGGTGGCACGGGGGTGTGCCGATGGGAAGGGGCGATCACGTCTCCGAATGGGGTGCCCAGCGCTGCCCGCTCTGGGCGGCGACAGTGCCGGACACCCACGCCCGCTCTGCGGAAGCGGTTGGACGTACCACAATGTGGCTTGCCACATGCAGAGCGTGATCGCGGGGTGTAAAGCCGTCCTCCCCCCGCTCTCTTCCGTGGAAACCTCAACCCGACGAGAAAATCTCGCATTCCCGGTCCGCCGGACGCGCTTCTCTGGCGCCTCCCCCGCCTTACAGCCGGTTTATGGCCGAAACGGGCAGGATGGAGCCCTCATCCGTGACGGACCTGCCCGCGTGGTGCGCCGAGACGTGCCCCGCCGGTGGACAGAGGAAGGACAAGCGACGTGCGTGTACTCGTCGTCGAGGACGAGCAGTTGCTCGCCGATGCGGTGGCCACCGGACTGCGCCGGGAGGCCATGGCCGTCGACGTCGTGTACGACGGCGCGGCCGCGCTGGAGCGCATCGGGGTCAACGACTACGACGTGGTCGTCCTGGACCGCGACCTCCCGCTCGTGCACGGCGACGACGTCTGCCGGAAGATCGTCGAGCTCGGCATGCCCACGCGCGTGCTGATGCTGACCGCGTCCGGCGACGTCAGCGACCGCGTCGAGGGCCTGGAGATCGGTGCCGACGACTACCTCCCCAAGCCGTTCGCGTTCAGCGAGCTGACCGCACGCGTGCGTGCCCTCGGGCGCCGTACGAGCGTGCCGCTGCCGCCCGTCCTGGAGCGCGCCGGGATCAAGCTCGACCCCAACCGCCGCGAGGTCTTCCGCGACGGCAGGGAGGTCCAGCTCGCTCCCAAGGAGTTCGCCGTCCTGGAGGTGCTGCTGCGCAGCGAGGGCGCCGTCGTCTCCGCGGAGCAGCTCCTGGAGAAGGCCTGGGACGAGAACACGGACCCGTTCACCAACGTCGTGCGCGTAACCGTCATGACGCTGCGGCGCAAGCTTGGCGAGCCCGCCGTGATCGTCACCGTGCCCGGCTCCGGGTACAGGATCTGATCGAAGGTGGCCACCACACCCGCGCCGCCCGCGGCGCCTCCGAAACCCACCTGGGACCCCAGAAGGGCGGAACCGCCCTTCCCGTGGCTGCGCCCGACGATCCGTATACGCCTCACGCTGCTGTACGGCGGCATGTTCCTGATCGCCGGCATCATGCTGCTGTCGATCATCTACCTACTCGCGGCGCAGGCGCTGAACGTCGGCAGCGAACTCCCCTTCAAGATCATTTCCGGCCAGGTCGGCAGCAGCACCTGCAACCTGCCTTCGGCCCCCACCGCGGACCAGCTCAACCGCGCGATGGCCGACTGCGTGAACCAGCAGCGCCAGCACGCCCTCGACGACCTGCTCAGCCGCTCCCTGCTCGCCCTGCTCGGCCTCGCGGTCATCGCCTTCGCGTTCGGCTACGCGATGGCGGGCCGAGTCCTCTCGCCGCTCGGCCACATCACCCGCACCGCGCGCGCGGTGGCCGGCTCCGACCTGTCCCGGCGGATCGAGCTGGACGGCCCGGACGACGAGCTCAAGGAGCTCGCGGACACCTTCGACGACATGCTGGAGCGGCTGCAGCGGGCCTTCACCGCCCAGCAGCGGTTCGTCGGGAACGCCTCCCACGAACTGCGCACCCCCCTCGCGATCAACCGCACGCTCCTGGAGGTGCACCTCTCGGGACCCGGGGTGCCCACCGAGATGCAGCAGCTCGGCAAGACGCTGCTTGCCACGAACGAGCGCAGCGAACAGCTCGTCGAGGGCCTGCTGCTGCTCGCCCGCAGCGACAACCAGATCATCGAGCGCAAGCCGGTCGACCTGGCCGAGGTCGCCTCCCAGGCCATCGACCAGGTGCACGCCGAGGCGGAGGCCAAGGGCGTGGAGATCCGCGGTCGGTGCGCCCCGGTGGTTGTCCAGGGCAACGGCGTCCTGCTGGAGCGGATCGCCCTGAACCTCGTCCAGAACGCCGTCCGGTACAACGTGCCGCAGGACGGCTGGGTCGAGGTCACGACCGCCACGGAACACGGCCGGGCGGTCCTGGAGGTGTCGAACACGGGACCGGTCGTTCCCGCGTACGAGGTCGACAATCTTTTCGAACCCTTCCGGCGGCTGCGCACGGAGCGCACGGGCAGCGACAAGGGAGTGGGCCTTGGCCTGTCGATCGTCCGGTCGGTGGCCCGTGCACACGGTGGTCACATCGTCGCCCGGCCCCGGGAAGGGGGTGGCCTCGTGATGCGCGTCACGCTCCCCATCTGAGACCATGTCGCGGACACGCGGCGATGTTCGCTTTGCGCGGAATTTTCGGGTCACCCACCCGAGTGACCCGTGTGTGATCGATCACAAGGGCGATTTTAGGTCCATCTACTCTCCGTGATCATGCGGACTGCCGGAAAGCCGGGAAAATCCGGGTTTTCGGGGGTCCTGATCACGGGAAGTACACGGTGGGGCGCCTTTGAAGTGCGACCTTGGGACCGTGTACGGTCCGCATCGCCATCCAAGCCGATCACTCTTGATGAGTCCGGTTGGGTGTCGATTGAGTAACAGACCTTGATGTGAGGCAAAATCTCCGCCTCGGGTCGGGCACAAGTCCGGCCTCTCACGCGTTACGTGCGCTGGAGACACCGCAGACACCCAGAGGGGGAGAGCGACAATGGCAACGGATTACGACACCCCGCGCAAGACCGACGACGACGTCGACTCGGACAGCCTTGAAGAACTGAAGGCTCGCCGGAACGACAAGTCGACCTCGTCCGTCGACGTAGATGAGTTCGAGGCCGCCGAAGGCCTGGAACTGCCCGGTGCGGACCTCTCGAACGAGGAGCTGGCCGTCCGGGTGCTGCCGAAGCAGCAGGACGAGTTCACCTGCATGAGCTGCTTCCTTGTGCACCACCGCAGCCAGCTGGCCCGCGAGAAGAACGGTCAGCCGATCTGCCGCGACTGCGACTGAGGCAGGGTCGGCCGTGAAAGGCTCGACCCCACCTTGGAAGCGCCGCCTCCCCTCCAGGGCGGCGGACGAAGGGCCCCTCAAGGGCCCTGAAGGCGTGCGTGACGACGAGCGGGGCTCTTCCGAACAGGGATCAGCCTCGCTCGACCGAGCGGCCGCCACAGACGGCCTGACGGCCCCCACGGACGATCCCTCGCCCGTGGCCAGGGGTCGCGTCGAGGCCGTCCGGAACGGGGTCAAGAGGGGCGTCACGAGAAGTGGCGTCCGGGCCAGGGCGGGCCTCGCGTATGTCACCGACCGCATCATCGACATCGCCCCACGGGTTCCCGTGAGGGACCTGGCCACCCTCCGCGGACAGTTCCCGGGCCTCGGCCCCGAGGAGATCGCGGACAAGCTCGTCGCGGGCGCCGCCGCCGCGACGTCCACCGTCGGCGCCGGCATCGGCGCCGCCGCCATGCTGCCGGTGCCGCCCGCCATGCCCACGGAGCTGGCCGCCGAGATCACCGCCGTGGCCGCGATCGAGCTCAAGCTGATCGCCGAACTCCACGAGGTCTACGGCCTGCGTCCGCAGGGCAACCTCAAAGAGCGCAGCACGGCCTACCTGCACTCCTGGTCGGGCGAGCGCGGTATCGACGTGGCCAAGCCCATGACGATCAACGCCGCGCTGGGCGGCCAGATGAAGCGCGAGCTGCGCCAGCAGATCATGAAGCGGACGGTCCGGGACCTGCCCAACCTGATGCCGTTCATGGTCGGAGCGGCCGTGGGCGCGGTCATGAACCGCCGCGACACCAAGCGCGTGGCCGGCCACATCCGCAAGGACCTGCGCAAGATGCAGGTGCCGTGGGACGCCCTCCCGCAACTGCCGCCGCTGGAGAAGCCGACGGACCCGGTGCCGATCGGAGAGATCCCGACAGACCTGGGGGAGTGACGCCATCTCGCGCGGGCGCAGGCGCCCGCGCGTCCGTCCGCGCGCCCGCTCGCACCCGCCCGGCGGACCATGCCGCCGGCTCGGGTGCCCGCCGCGGCCGGCTCAGCTCTCGGCGGTCCGGACCGACTCGCGCGCCGTCTCCAGGGCGGCGGCCAGACGCTCCGGCTCCCGGGTGGACAGATACAGGTAGGGCGTCGGGTCCGCCGGGTCCGTGACCTGGACGCGCAGCGCGGTGGGGATGTACGAGCGCAGGAGCATGAAGGCACGCGTGTCGGCCTTGTACGTGCGCCAGGCGCGCGCTTCCTCCGGGTCCATGATCTCCGCGTCCCCGAGGGCCGACACCGGGATCCGGGCGTCCCCGGCGATCAGCGCGTCGCCGACCACGCGGATGCGGATCGAGCCGTACGCGCTGGCCGCGACCGCCGCGACGGCGGTGCCGCCGACGAGCGCTCCGAGCATCGGCAGGGTGCCGAACGGGAGGAAGATCAGGGCCATCGCGAGCCCGACCAGGAAGCTGATCACCCACCACGACCGGGGTGCGGTGAGGCGTTCTTCGTACGGGGATGCCGAGAGCTGCATGACGTCAAGCTTGGCACGGTGCGAAGACTCGGTGGACGCGCGGGTAAGGTCTGCGGCTGTGAGTGGTACTTCCGCAGCTCTGACGCCTCCCGCCGACGCCGTGGCGCCGGTGCGGCACCCCGACGCGCCCGCCCCCGGAGAGCTCCTCGGAGCACACTACGAACACTGTTTCGGGTGTGGTGGAGCGCAGCCCCACGGGCTCCATCTGGAGGCCCGCGCGGGGGAGGGCGTCACGATCACGGCGGAGTTCACCGTGCGCCCCGTCCACCAGGGCGCCCCGGGCCTCGCGCACGGTGGTGTCCTCGCCACCGCGCTCGACGAGACGCTCGGCTCGCTGAACTGGCTGCTGCGGACGATCGCCGTGACGGGACGCCTGGAGACCGACTTCCTTCGCCCCGTCCCCGTCGACACGGTCCTGTATCTGGAGGCCGAGGTCACCGCGGTGGCCGGCCGGAAGATCTACTGCACCGCCACCGGGCGGATCGGCGGCCCCGAGGGCCCCGTCGCCGTCCGCGCGGACGCCCTTTTCGTCGAGGTGAAGGTTGACCACTTCATCGACAACGGCCGCCCGGAGGAGATCCGTGCGGCGATGAGCGACCCGGACCAGATCCGGCGAGCCCGTGCCTTCGAGGTGAACCCGTGACCCGTAGCCCGGGGGCCGACGAGCCCCGCCCGGACGTCCCTGTGATGATCAGGCGCGTCGATCCGGAAGTCCCGCTTCCCGAGTACGCGCACCCCGGTGACGCCGGAGCCGATCTGCGCACCACCGAGAGCCGCGAGCTGAAGCCCGGTGAACGGGCGGTGCTGCCGACGGGCGTGGCCATCGCGCTGCCCGAGGGGTACGCGGCCTTCGTGCACCCGCGCTCGGGCCTCGCCGCCCGCTGCGGCGTCGCCCTCGTGAATGCCCCGGGGACGGTTGATGCCGGGTACCGTGGGGAGATCAAGGTGATCGTGGTGAATCTCGATCCGCGCGAGTCGGTGCGGTTCGAGCGCTTCGACCGGATTGCTCAACTGGTCGTCCAGCAGGTCGAGAAGGTCCGCTTCCAGGAGGTCGCGGAACTTCCCGACTCGGCGCGGGCCGCAGGGGGCTTCGGGTCCACCGGCGGTCATGCCGCCGTGGACAGCACAACGGGTGGGAATCGATACGCTTCGGTCGTATCCGACCGGGAAGGACAGTGACGTGTTCGGACGTCGCAAGAAGGGCAGTGCCGCCGAGGACGCGGCGGGCGAGGCCGAGCAGGTCGTCGACAGCGTCGACACTGAGGCGGACGAGGACGTGGAGCGCGGGCGTGTGAGGCTCGAACCCGAGCCGCGCCCCGACGGGCCCTGGGACAGTGCGGAGGTCCGTGACCCGGCCGAGGGCCGGGTGGACCTCGGTGGTCTGTTCGTGCCCGGGGTCGACGGCATGGAACTGCGGGTCGAGGTCGCGGGCGACGCGATCGTCGCCGCGACCGTCGTCGTCAACGACAGCGCCGTGCAGCTCCAGGCCTTCGCCGCTCCCAAGCGCGAGGGCATCTGGGGCGAGGTGCGCGAGGAGATCGCCTCCGGGATCACCCAGCAGGGCGGTGTCATCGACGAGGTCGAGGGCCCGCTGGGCTGGGAGCTGCGGGCACAGGTGCCGGTCCAGCTCCCGGACGGCACGGGTGGTTTCCAGGTCGTGCGGTTCGTCGGCGTGGACGGTCCCCGCTGGTTCCTGCGTGGAGTGATCTCCGGGCAGGGCGCGGTGCAGCCGCAGGCCGCGGGCCTGCTGGAGCAGATCTTCCGGGACACGGTCGTCGTCCGCGGTGAGGGCCCGATGGCTCCCCGCGACCCGATCGTCCTGAAGCTGCCGAACGACGCGCAGATGGTCCCCGAGGGTGTTCAGCAGGAGGACCAGGGCGGCTCCCGCTTCTCCGGCGGCATGGGACAGCTCCAGCGTGGACCGGAGATCACGGAAGTCCGCTAGACGGACACGGGCCCACCGAGGGCCGCAGGAAGAGCCGAGCAGACAGAAAAGGGCCGCATCCCCCGGGATGCGGCCCTTTCCCGTGCCCGGACGATCTCAGGGGTGCCCGTGCGCACCGGTCCACCCGCGTTCTCGTACGTGAACTGCGGTTGAGCAGCGGCTCTTTCTTCAGGTCTTGACGGAAGTCTGGTCCATACCTATGGTCACCGGCCAGCGCACCATGTTCAGCATCCCGTGTGTAGTTCACATACAAGAATGGATGGCTCTGCATGTCCGACACCCCCACTCGGCATCACCGCCGACGGCGTCCGGCCTTCCTCCTCACCGTCGCCGCCGCGACCGCCGCACTCGTCGGCACCCTCCTGGCCTGGCCGGGCGCCCACCCGGCCGACGCGGCGCCCGCCGCCTTCGTCCACCCCGGAGTCGCCGTCTCCAAGGGACAGCTCGACTTCGCCCGGACCCAGGTCCTGGCCGGCGCCCAGCCCTGGAAGGGCGCCTACGACCAGATGATGGCGAGCAAGTACGCCTCGCTCACGCGCACCCCCGCGCCCCGCGCGACCGTCGAGTGCGGCTCGTACTCCAACCCCAACTACGGCTGCACGGACGAGCGCGAGGACGCGATCGCCGCGTACACCGACGCCCTCGCCTGGTACATCACCCGCGACGACCGGTACGCCAAGAAGTCCATCGAGCTGATGGACGCCTGGTCGGCGGTGATCAAGTCCCACACGAACAGCAACGCACCCCTGCAGACGGGCTGGGCGGGCTCCTCCTGGCCCAAGGCCGCCGAGATCATCAAGTACACGTACACCGGCACCTGGGCCAACTCCGGCCGCTTCGCGAACATGTTCCGCGACGTCTACCTGCCCGAGATCATCAACGGCTCCAACTCCAACGGGAACTGGGAGCTGTCGATGATGGAGGCCGCCGTCGGCATCTCCGTCTTCCTGGACGACAAGACGTCGTACGACAAGGCCATGGCGAAGTTCCGGACGCGCACCGCGGCCTACGTCTACCTCTCCACCGACGGCGCCGTGCCGAAGACCGTGCCCAGCCAGAACCTCGACACCACCGCGAAGATCGTCGGCTACTGGCAGGGGCAGTCCACCTTCGTCACCGGCCTCACCCAGGAGACCTGCCGCGACTTCACCCACACCGGGTACGGCATCTCGGCCATCTCGCACGTCGCCGAGACCAGCCGCATCCAGGGGCAGGACCTGTACGGCACCGACGTCGGCGAGCGGCTGCGCCAGGCGCTCGGCTTCCAGTCGAAGTACCAGCTCGGTACGGCCGTGCCGAGCTGGCTGTGCGGCGGCTCGCTGAACCTCGGGCTCGGCCCGGTCACCGAGGTCGGCTACAACGCCCTGCACAACCGCCTGGGCATCGCTATGACCAACACCCAGGCACTCACCCAGCAGAACCGCCCGGCCGGCAGCAACAACCTCTTCGTGGCGTGGGAGACGCTCACGCACGGCGACAATCCCGCGTGAACCGATTCCGGGGTCCCGTCCGATGAGGGGATGAAGGACCGGGCGTCCGGCCGGGACACCGGCGCCCGGTCCACGGAGATCACGGGAATCACAGGGATCGCAGGGATCACGGGGAGAGAACATGAGCCAGACCGAGACCGAGACCGAGACCGGCACCACATCCGTCACCACCGCCATCGCTCGCGGGGCATCAGAGTTGCGTCAAGGACGTTCCCCGGCGGGCCGCTCGTCCCCTTTGCCGGGAATCCTGGCCGTAAGGTCGACGCTGCGTACACAGCGGTGACAGGAAGACAATGGGCTCATGGGACGCGGCAAGCTTCGGATCTACCTCGGTGCGGCTCCGGGCGTGGGCAAGACCTACGCGATGCTGTCCGAGGCACACCGCCGCATCGAACGCGGGACGGACTGCGTCGTGGCGTTCGTCGAGCACCATCACCGGCCCCGCACCGAGGTGATGCTGCACGGCTTGGAGCAGGTGCCGCGCAAGGAGCTGGAATACCGGGGCGCCGTCTTCGGTGAGATGGACGTGGACGCCGTGCTCCGCCGCGCCCCGGCCGTCGCCCTGGTGGACGAACTGGCGCACACGAACGTGCCCGGCTCCCGCAACGCCAAGCGCTGGCAGGACGTGGAGGAACTGCTCGCCGCCGGCATCGACGTCGTCTCCACCGTCAACATCCAGCACCTGGAGTCACTGGGTGACGTCGTCGAGTCGATAACGGGTGTGCGGCAGCGCGAGACGGTGCCGGACGAGGTGGTGCGGCGGGCGGACCAGATCGAGCTGGTCGACATGTCGCCGCCCGCGCTGCGCCGCCGCATGGCCCACGGCAACATCTACAAACCCGACAAGGTCGACGCGGCTCTGTCCAACTACTTCCGTCCGGGCAACCTCACGGCCCTGCGCGAACTCGCGCTGCTGTGGGTCGCCGACCGGGTCGACGAATACCTGACCGAGTACCGCAGCGAACACCAGGTCTCCAAGATCTGGGGATCGCGGGAGCGGATCGTCGTCGGGCTGACCGGTGGCCCGGAAGGGCGGACGCTGATCCGGCGTGCGGCGCGACTGGCCGAGAAGGGCGCGGGCGGCGAGGTCATGGCCGTCTACATCGCCCGCAGCGACGGTCTCACCTCCGCCTCGCCCAAGGAGCTGGCCGTCCAGCGCACCCTGGTCGAGGACCTCGGCGGCACCTTCCATCACGTGGTCGGCGACGACATCCCCGCATCCCTGCTGGACTTCGCGCGCGGGGTCAACGCCACCCAGATCGTGCTCGGCTCCTCCCGCCGCAAGACCTGGCAGTACGTCTTCGGTCCGGGCGTCGGCACCACGGTGGCCCGGGAGTCGGGACCCGACCTGGACGTCCACATCGTCACCCACGAAGAGGTCGCCAAGGGGCGCGGTCTGCCCGTGGCGCGCGGAGCCCGGCTCGGGCGCGCCCGGATCATCTGGGGCTGGGCGGTCGGCATCGGCGGCCCCGTGGTCATGGCCCTGCTGCTCAACACCATCGACCTCGGGCTCGCCAACGACATGCTGCTGTTCCTGGCGGTCACCGTCGCGGCCGCCCTGCTCGGCGGACTGCTCCCGGCCCTGGCCTCGGCCGCCTTCGGCTCGCTGCTGCTGAACTACTTCTACACACCGCCCCTGCACCGGCTGACCGTCGCCGACCCGAAGAACATCGTCGCCATCGTGATCTTCGTCGGCGTCGCCGTCTCCGTGGCGTCGGTGGTGGACCTGGCGGCCCGGCGTACGCACCAGGCGGCACGGCTCCGGGCCGAGTCGGAGATCCTCTCCTTCCTCGCGGGCAGCGTGCTGCGCGGCGAGACCAGCCTGGAAGCCCTGCTGGAGCGCGTCCGCGAGACCTTCGGGATGGAGTCGGTCGCCCTGCTGGAGCGCGCCGGCGACGTCGAGCCGTGGACGTGCGCGGGCAGCGCGGGACCGGCGCCCGCCAGCCGCCCCGAGGACGCCGACGTCGACATGCCGGTCGGCGACCACATGGCGCTCGCCCTGTCCGGACGGGTGCTGCCCGCCTCCGACCGCCGGGTGCTGGCCGCCTTCGCCGCGCAGGCCGTGGTGGTGCTCGACCGCCAGCGCCTTCAGTTCGAGGCGGACCAGGCCAAGGAGCTGGCCGAGGGCAACCGCATCCGCACCGCCCTGCTGGCCGCGGTGAGCCACGACCTGCGCACCCCGCTCGCCGCGATCAAGGCGGCGGTCTCGTCCCTGCGCTCCGACGACGTGGCCTGGTCCGAGGAGGACCAGGCCGAGCTCCTCGAAGGCATCGAGGACGGCGCCGACCGCCTCGACCACCTCGTGGGCAACCTGCTGGACATGTCCCGGCTCCAGACCGGCACGGTCACTCCGCTGATCCGGGAGATCGACCTGGACGAGGTGGTCCCCATGGCGCTCGGCGGCGTCCCCGAGGACAGCGTGACCCTGGAGATACCGGAGAGCCTGCCGATGGTCGCCGTCGACGCCGGACTCCTGGAGCGGGCCGTCGCCAACCTCGTCGAGAACGCCGTCAAGTACAGCCCCGTCGACGAGCGGGTCCTGGTCGCCGCGAGCGCCATGGCCGACCGCGTGGAGGTCCGCGTCGTGGACCGCGGACCCGGCGTCCCGGACGAGGCCAAGGACCGGATATTCGCGCCCTTCCAGCGCTACGGTGACGCCCCGCGCGGTACCGGAGTGGGCCTCGGCCTCGCGGTCGCCCGCGGCTTCGCCGAGGCGATGGGCGGCACTCTCAACGCCGAGGACACCCCCGGCGGCGGACTCACCATGGTGCTCACGGTGCGGGCGGTGGAACGCCGTCCCGACCTGGCAGCCCGAACAGCAGTCGCGGAAAGGCAGGCTTCATGACCCGGGTCCTCGTGGTCGACGACGAGCCCCAGATCACCCGAGCCCTCGTGATCAACCTGAAGGCACGCAAGTACGAGGTCGACGCGGCCCCCGACGGAGCCACCGCGCTCCAGCTCGCCGCCGCCCGCCACCCCGACGTCGTCGTGCTCGACCTCGGCCTGCCCGACATGGACGGCGTCGAGGTGATCAAGGGGCTGCGCGGCTGGACCCGGGTGCCGATCCTGGTGCTGTCCGCCCGCCACTCCTCGGACGAGAAGGTCGAGGCCCTCGACGCGGGCGCCGACGACTACGTCACCAAGCCCTTCGGCATGGACGAACTGCTCGCCCGGCTGCGCGCCGCCGTCCGCCGCGCGGAGCCCACCGGGGGCGGCGAGGACGACGTGATCGTGGAGACCGAGGGGTTCACCGTCGATCTGGCGGCGAAGAAGGTGCACCGCGACGGGCGGGACGTCCGGCTCACCCCCACCGAGTGGCATCTGCTGGACGTGCTGGTCCGCAACTCCGGCCGGCTCGTCGGCCAGAAGCAACTGCTCCAGGAGGTCTGGGGTCCGTCCTACGGGACGGAGACGAACTATCTGCGGGTCTACATGGCCCAGCTCCGCCGCAAGCTGGAGGTCGATCCCTCGCACCCGAAGCACTTCATCACCGAGCCGGGGATGGGCTACAGGTTCGAACGATGACGCGGACGTCCCCCGTCGATCATCTGTGCGAGCCGCGGTGGTCGTCCGATCGAGCGCGCTCCGCGGCCGGTTCGGGCGGCCGTGCCGCGGGTACGAAGCTGTCGGTGCCCCCCGGTACGCTTTCGGTATGAGTGCTGTTCCTCGTTCCGAAAAGCCGGCGGGCCGGTTCCGGCGCATGATGGACCGCCTCTCCTCGTCCCAGGAGGACCTGGAGTCCGAGGAGCTGCGGGAGGACACGGCGACCGCGGGCTGTACCCGTATCGGCGACTGCCACGACCGGCAGATAGTCACCGTTACTGGTACCTTGCGCACGGTCACTCTGCGGCCGAGAGCCGGTGTCCCGGCTCTGGAGGCCGAGCTGTTCGACGGCTCGGCCGCCCTGGACGTGGTCTGGCTCGGCCGCCGTTCCATCGTCGGCATCGAGCCCGGACGCAAGTTGATCGCCTCGGGCCGTATCTCGATGAGCCGGGGCCGTAGGGTGTTGTTCAATCCGAAGTACGAACTCAGACCCCTCGGACGGGAGTAGCCGGTGACGTCGCTCGACAAGCCGACCGAAGACGCCCAGGACGCCCAGCAGGATGCACGGGCGGTGACCGAGGCCGCACTCTTCGAGGCGTTCGGCGGCGTGCGCGGCATGGTCGAGACCGTGGTGCCCGGCCTGCTCTTCGTCACCATCTTCACGATCAACAAGGACCTGCACTGGTCGGCGATCGCCGCCCTCGCGGTGTCCCTGCTGCTCGTCGTGGTCCGCCTCGTGCGGCGCGACACCGTGAAGCACGCCTTCAGCGGGGTCTTCGGCGTCGCCTTCGGCGTGGTCTTCGCGATGATGACGGGCAACGCGAAGGACTTCTACCTGCCGGGCATGCTCTACACGCTCGGTCTCGCCATCGCCTACATCGTGACCACCCTCGCGGGTGTCCCGCTGATCGGACTGATCCTCGGCCCGGTCTTCAAGGAGAACCTCTCCTGGCGCACCCGCAACCCCGGCCGCAAGAAGGCGTACGCGAAGGCCAGTTGGGCCTGGGGCCTGATCCTGCTCGCCAAGTGCGCCGTCCTCTTCCCGCTCTACTGGTGGGGCGACACCACCCAGTTCGGCTGGGTGCTCATCGCCCTGAAGATCCCGCCGTTCCTGCTCGCCGTCTGGCTCACCTGGGTCTTCCTGGCCAAGGCGCCGCCGCCCATCGACGTGTTCGCGGAGATGGAGGCCGAGGAGCAGGCGGAGAAGGAGCGCAAGGCCGCCCTCGCCCAGGAGCGCGGCGACGCTCCGGCCCCGGCCAGGCACCGCCGCCAGGCGTGAGCCCGGCCGCACCGAGGACGCCTCCGGGCGACTGAACACGACCAAGCGGTACGACGATGGGGGCGGCCGGAGAATTCTCCGGCCGCCCCCATCGTCGTACCGCCTGGTCGTACCGCTTCGTCGTATCGCGGCGCGAGCCCTCGTCCCGTCGGCGGACGCCGTACCGCCGACGGGACGGACGGCTACTTCGTCGTGCTCGGGTCGCGGCGCACCGACAGCAGGTCCTCGAGCTGCTCCTCGCGGGCCTGGGCGGCCACGAAGAGGAGTTCGTCGCCCGCTTCCAGGGAGTCCTCCCGGGAGGGGGTCAGGACGCGGGTGCCGCGGATGATGGTCACCAGCGAGGTGTCCTCCGGCCACGCGACGTCGCCGACGGTCGTGCCGGCGAGGGCGGACTCCGGCGGCAGGGTCAGCTCGACGAGGTTGGCGTCGCCGTGGCTGAAGCGGAGCAGCCGCACGAGGTCGCCGACGCTCACCGCCTCCTCCACGAGCGCCGACATCAGACGCGGGGTGGAGACGGCGACGTCCACGCCCCAGGACTCGTTGAACAGCCACTCGTTCTTGGGGTTGTTCACCCGGGCGACGACGCGCGGGACGCCGTACTCGGTCTTCGCGAGCAGCGAGACGACGAGGTTGACCTTGTCGTCGCCGGTGGCCGCGATGACCACGTTGCAGCGCTGCAGCGCCGCCTCGTCCAGGGAGGTGATCTCGCAGGCGTCGGCGAGCAGCCACTCCGCCTGCGGGACGCGCTCGACCGAGATGGCGGTCGGCGCCTTGTCGATCAGCAGGATCTCGTGGCCGTTCTCCAGCAGTTCGCCCGCGATCGAGCGGCCCACGGCACCGGCACCGGCAATGGCGACTCTCATCAGTGCCCCGCCTCCTCTTCAGGACCCTTGGCGAACGCCGCCTCGACCTTGTCCACCTCGTCGGTGCGCATCATCACGTGCACCAGGTCGCCCTCCTGCAGCACCGTCTGCGAGCTGGGCAGGACCGCCTCGCCGAGCCGGGTCAGGAAGGCGACGCGTACGCCCGTCTCGTCCTGGAGGCGGCTGATCTTGTGGCCCACCCAGGCGACGGAGGTGTGCACCTCGGCGAGCTGCACACCGCCCGTGGGATCGCGCCACAGCGGCTCGGCCCCCGAGGGCAGCAGCCGGCGGAGCATCTGGTCGGCCGTCCAGCGGACGGTGGCGACGGTCGGGATGCCCAGGCGCTGGTAGACCTCGGCGCGACGCGGGTCGTAGATGCGGGCGGCGACGTTCTCGATGCCGAACATCTCGCGGGCCACGCGGGCGGCGATGATGTTGGAGTTGTCACCGCTGGAGACCGCCGCGAAGGCGCCGGCCTCCTCGATGCCCGCCTCGCGAAGGGTGTCCTGGTCGAAGCCGACTCCGGTGACACGACGGCCGCCGAACCCGGAGCCCAGCCGCCGGAAGGCGGTGGGGTCCTGGTCGATCACGGCGACCGTGTGCCCCTGTTGCTCCAGGTTCTGGGCAAGAGCGGAACCTACTCTTCCGCAGCCCATGATGACGATGTGCACGACCGTCCTTCCGCATGAATGGTTACGGCTCAGGCTAAACAGGGTCTCAGACCGCCGCCCAAGCTACACACGCACGGTCGACCAGGGGCTTCGTTGCGCAGGTTCGCCTGTGCCTTTTTCGCGGAGCGTTCGGGGGACGGGCGTGAACGGCGGCGAACGCCGGGCGGTTCAGCGCCGTGTGATGCTCCGAACACTCGCCAGGGTGAGGATTCCGAGGCCGACCAGCGCCACGGCCGCTCCGATGAGCTCAGGGGGCAGATGCATGGATCCTCCAGGGCGGTCGGGAGCGGGGTTTTGTCATATAGACACGTGGATCTCCGGTGCTGCGGAATCCGCAGCGGAAGCCACCCCGTTTTCACCCGGAGAGCAGATGACGTGCCGAAGAGGGACGGCGGGTGGGCGACAGCCAGTTCGAACCCTTACGATTCCCTGTTGTGTCCAAACTGACCGACGTGCCCAAGCGGATCCTCATCGGGCGTGCATTGCGCAGCGACCGGCTGGGGGAAACGCTTCTGCCGAAGCGCATCGCCCTCCCCGTCTTCGCATCCGACCCGCTCTCCTCCGTGGCGTACGCGCCCGGAGAAGTCCTGCTGGTCCTTTCCATCGCGGGCGTGTCGGCCTACCACTTCAGCCCCTGGATCGCGGTCGCGGTCGTCGTGCTGATGTTCACGGTGGTCGCCTCCTACCGCCAGAACGTGCACGCGTACCCGAGCGGAGGCGGCGACTACGAGGTCGCCACCACCAACCTCGGACCGCGGGCCGGCCTCACCGTCGCCAGCGCGCTGCTCGTCGACTACGTCCTCACCGTCGCCGTCTCCATCGCCTCCGGCATCGAGAACCTCGGCTCGGCGGTGCCGTTCGTGGTGGAGCACAAGGTCTTCTGCGCGGTCGCCGTCATCGTGCTGCTCACGTTGATGAACCTGCGCGGGGTCAAGGAGTCCGGAAAGCTCTTCGCGATCCCGACGTACGTCTTCGTCGCCGGCGTCTTCATCATGATCGCCTGGGGTGCCTTCCGCGGGCTCGTGCTCGGCGACACCATGCACGCGCCGACCGCCGAGTACCACATCAAGGCCGAGCACCAGGGGCTCGCGGGCTTCGCCCTCGTCTTCCTGCTGCTGCGCGCCTTCTCGTCCGGCTGTGCGGCACTGACCGGTGTCGAGGCGATCTCCAACGGAGTGCCCGCGTTCCGCAAGCCGAAGTCGAAGAACGCGGCGACCACGCTGGCGGCGATGGGCCTCCTCGCCGTCACCATGTTCTGCGGCATCATCGCGCTGGCCATGACCACCAAGGTGCGCATGGCCGAGAACCCCGCCACGGACCTGATCCACAACGGCGTGGCCGTCGGCACCGGCTACGTGCAGAACCCGGTGATCTCCCAGGTCGCCGAGGCCGTGTTCGGCAAGGGCAGCTTCCTGTTCATCCTGCTCGCCGCCGCCACCGCCCTCGTCCTGTTCCTGGCCGCGAACACCGCGTACAACGGCTTCCCGCTCCTCGGCTCGATCCTCGCCCAGGACCGCTACCTGCCGCGTCAGCTCCACACCCGCGGCGACCGCCTCGCCTTCTCCAACGGCATCGTGCTCCTGGCCGGCGCCGCGAGCATGCTCGTGATCATCTACGGGGCCGACTCGACGCGCCTGATCCAGCTCTACATCGTCGGCGTGTTCGTCTCCTTCACTCTCAGCCAGACCGGCATGGTCCGCCACTGGAACCGCCATCTGGCGAGTGAGACCGACCCGGCCAAGCGCACCCACATGATCCGCTCCCGCGCGATCAACGCCTTCGGTGCCTTCTTCACCGGCCTGGTCCTGGTCGTCGTCCTCGTCACCAAGTTCACCCACGGCGCCTGGGTCGCCCTGCTCGGCATGGTGATCTTCTACGCGACGATGACCGCGATCCGTAAGCACTACGACCGCGTCGCGGAGGAGCTCGCCGCCCCTGAGGGGCCCACCGACGACAGCGTCCGCCCCTCCCGCGTCCACTCCGTCGTCCTGGTCTCCAAGATCCACCGGCCCGCGCTGCGCGCCCTCGCCTACGCCAAGCTGCTGCGCTCCGACACCCTCGAAGCGCTCAGCGTCAACGTGGACCCGGCCGAGACCAAGACCCTGCGCGACGAGTGGGAGCGGCGCGGCATCGACGTACCGCTGAAGGTCCTCGACTCGCCCTACCGCGAGATCACCCGGCCGGTCATCGAGTACGTGAAGGGCCTGCGCAAGGAGTCGCCGCGCGACGCGGTCTCCGTGATCATCCCCGAGTACGTGGTCGGCCACTGGTACGAGCACCTGCTGCACAACCAGAGCGCCCTGCGCCTCAAGGGCCGTCTGCTCTTCACCCCGGGCGTCATGGTCACCTCCGTGCCCTACCAGCTCGAGTCCTCCGAGGCCGCCAAGCTGCGCGCCCGCAAGCGCCAGGACTGGAACGCTCCGGGCGCGGTGCGCCGGGGCCCGGCCCAGGTACGGCCCAAGGAGCCCACCCAGAAGAGCTGAGCCGACGGGGCGGGAGGCGGGTCGCGAGCCCACCGGCGAGGATGGGAAGCGCGGCGCGAGCACGTCGACCGGTACGGGAGGCTCGACGCGACCACGTCCACCGGGACGGCAGGTGCGTCGCGAACCACGTCCACCGGGACGGGAAGCGCGTCGCGAACCACGTCCACCGGGACGGGAAGCTCGAGGCGTGCTCACGGACGAGGCGGGAAGCGGTGCCGTGAGCACGTAGACTGGACGGCTGTTGTCCGGCCGCGCAGTCAGGCCGTTTCCCCCCTCTCAACTGGAGTCACCCCACCATGCAGGCAGAACCGAAGAAGTCGCTGGTGGGGGACGAGTACGAGGTCGAGATCGGCCCCGTGGCCCACGGAGGGCACTGCATCGCCCGTACGGACGAGGGCCAGGTCCTCTTCGTCCGGCACGCGCTGCCCGGCGAGCGGGTCGTCGCCCGGGTGACCGAGGGCGAGGAGGGCGCGCGGTTCCTGCGCGCCGACGCCGTGCGGATCATCGACGCCTCCAAGGACCGCGTCGAGGCGCCCTGCCCGTACGCGGGCCCCGGACGCTGCGGTGGCTGCGACTGGCAGCACGCCAAGCCCGGCGCCCAGCGCCGTCTCAAGGGCGAGGTCATCGCCGAGCAGTTGCAGCGCCTCGCGGGCCTCACGCCAGAGGAGGCCGGCTGGGACGGCACGGTGATGCCCGCCGAGGGCGACAAGCTGCCCGCGGGCGAGGTGCCGCAGTGGCGCACCCGCGTCCAGTACGCCGTCGACCCCGACGGCAACGCCGGACTGCGCCGCCACCGCTCGCACGAGGTCGAGCCCATCGAGCGCTGCATGATCGCCGCCCCGGGGATCACCGAACTCGGCATCGAGGAGCGCGACTGGTCCGGTATGGAGGCCGTCGAGGCGATCGCCGCGACCGGTTCCCAGGACCGCATGGTGATCCTGGAGCCGCGCCCCGGCGCCCGCCTCCCGCTGGTCGAACTCGACAAGCCGGTCTCCGTGATGCGGGTCGCCGAACAGGACGGCGGCATCCACCGCGTCCACGGCCGCGCGTTCGTGCGCGAGCGCGCCGACGGCCGCACCCACCGGGTCGGCAGCGGCGGTTTCTGGCAGGTCCACCCGATGGCCGCCGACACCCTCGTCAAGGCCGTCATGCAGGGCCTGCTGCCCCGCAAGGGCGACATGGCCCTCGACCTCTACTGCGGTGTCGGCCTCTTCGCGGGCGCCCTCGCGGACCGCCTGGGCGACCAGGGCGCGGTCCTCGGCATCGAGTCGGGCAAGCGCGCGGTGGAGGACGCCCGGCACAACCTCGCCGGCTTCGACCGCGTCCGCATCGAGCAGGGCAAGGTCGAGGCGGTCCTGCCGCGCACCGGCATCACCGAGGTCGACATCATCGTCCTCGACCCGCCCCGCGCGGGCGCCGGCAAGAAGACGGTCGAGCACCTGTCGTCGCTGGGCGCCCGAAAGATCGCCTACGTGGCCTGCGACCCGGCGGCCCTCGCCCGCGACCTGGCGTACTTCCGCGACGGCGGCTACAAGGTACGCACGCTGCGCGCGTTCGACCTGTTCCCGATGACGCATCACGTGGAGTGCGTGGCGATCCTGGAGCCGGTGAAGAAGTCCGGCTGAGGTCGGCTTCCCGTCGGGGAGCGGCTCAGGGCCCACCGGCGGCCGTCGACGCCTCGCCCGGGCGATGACGGTCCGTCCGGGCCTACCACTTGATGGGTCTACACCAGGACCGGCGACTCGGCCCCCGACGCCGGACGCACCAGGGAGCGCAGCTTGTCGCGGGTCTCCGGGTCCGTGGAGTAGATGATCGTGCCGATCATGCCCCGGGTCAGCAGCACCTTGTACGTGTTGCGGATCAGGCGGTCGATGTCGCTGTCCGGCGTCGCCTTCGTGAAGATCGGGTCCTTGGACGCCGCCCGGTCCACGACCCAGCGATCCGTACGCCACACCAGGTCGGGGCCGATGATCACGCCCGACCAGTCGTACTCGAAGCCTTGCGCGGTGTAGACGCAGCCGACCTGGCCGAAGCCGGCCGGGTCGGTGGCCCACAAGGGTGCGGGCGGCGCGCCGAGAAGTGACCGGTCGCCGTACACGTTCCAGGGCCGCGCCCAGTCGCCGATGACGACGTCGGCCGGAAGGGCCGTCATGTCCGCCGTGACCTTGGTGGTCCACTTCCAGCAGTAGCCGGCCGACAGCCGCGCCCCGTAGCCCGCCTCGCGGCGCGCGACGAGGAAGTCCTCGAGTTCCTGCGGGCTCTCGGCGGTCAGCAGTTCGAGCTTGCCGTCCGGCTCCCACACGCCAGGTGTGCCGCCATCAAGACCGAGGAGATCGACGACCCACTTCTCGTACGCGTCACTTCCGCCGCACCGGAACTGGCCGTCCAGCTCTACGACCGTGCAGTCGAGGCCCTGTTCGGCGGCGGCGCGCATGATCTCCTCCTTCGTTCCCATCTCGCCAGGCCGCACCACCTGGTGCTGGTCGAGCAGGAACACCGGCACCCGGGCCGCGTCGATCAGCTCGGCCACCTGGGGACGGCCGGTGCGCAGTTCCGCCTTGGTGTAGCGGTTGGCGGATGTCTTCCGTAGCCGGTGCGCCTCGTCGCAGATCAGTACGTCGAGGTCGTTCGGCTCAGCCGACATGAAGCTGTTGAAGTACATGAACAGCTTCTGCACGACAGGCTTTTGCGCCCCGGCGACCTTGCGCATGGTCTTCGTGAACGAGGCGGAGCCGGTCGCGTGCAGGGCGGTGTCTCCGCGCCGGTACAGCTCGCCGAGGAGCGACAGGGCGACGACACTCTTGCCGGAGCCGGGACCACCGGTCACCACGACGACCTGCTTGTGGTTGGACCGCTTCGCCTTGCGTACGGCGGACATCACCTGCTCGTAGGCGACCCGCTGTTCGGCGAGGAGAACGAACTGTTCGCGGTCGCGGATCTCCGCGGCCGCGACGGCCATGAGCTGCTTCGACGGCCGGATCCTGCCGCCGAGCAGGACGTCGGCAGCCTCGGCGCCGGGCTTCGCGGCGAGTCGAGAGCGTAGGAAGTCCAGGAAGGCGCCGCGCTCTTGGCCGGTGTACATCCGCCCGTGCTGGTCCTCCTCGACGCTCCGCAGCCCCGCGACGCCGAACTCGGTCGCGTTGTGCAGGAACGCCACCCCGGCCAGGGACTTCGGCATCCGTTCCAGTGCTCCGTTGAACGACAGCAGGTATTCGCAGTAGCCGCGGACCTGCTCGATCGGGTTGAGGACGGGGTGGGTGTACGCGTCGATCCGGCAGAGCAGCGGCTCGTCCTCCTCCGGGTGGGCCTCGCTCCACTGCTTCAATTCGACCACGACGTACGACGGTTCACCCGTAGTGGGGTGCACGCCCGCGAGCACGGCGTCCGCGCGCTTGCTGGTGAGGGGCAGGCTGTACTCGATGAGCACCTCGACGTCGCCGAGTCCGGCATCCATGAGGGCGTTGACGAGAGCCGGGAGGCTGCGTTCCCAGGACCTGACCTCCGCCTGACCGGCACGTCGGCCGTGCTGGTGGCGGAAGTTCTCGGTCAGATGCAGCGCCAGCGACCCTTCGAGGATGCGGGCGGCCACGGACGTCGCGGACTCACGGAACAGCAAGAAAATGCCCCCAGGCAGCACGAAGAAGACTCGTGCGGGTGGGGGCATGTCCTTCGATGTCCGCGTCGCGCTCTCGCGAGGCGGATCCAGGAAGCCCGTCGGGCCGCTGAGATGGTTCTCGCCATCCTAGGTGAGGGTGTCGATCAGGGGAGGGGATCGGGCAAGGAGTCGGCTTGGTCGGGGGACCGGTGCCTGGAGGTCGGCTTCGGATGGCCGGCGCATCGTTTTCGGGCGTGGGCCGTCCGGTCGTCTGCGCTGTCTGCTCCGGTGTGTGTCCTCGATGCCGCCGCGGAATGCCCTGTGATCAGCGGTTGATGGACTGGATCTCCTGCACGTCCATGTCCTGGGTCGTCTCGAACGTGCCGTCCGGCAGGTCGCCCGCCGCGCCGCCGCTTCCCTGCCAGGAGATCTGCCAGGTGATGGACGCGCTCAGCCGGTAGGGCTTTCCGTCCGTGGCGCGCCGGTAGGTGATGCCGCACGGTGGGGTCCTGCCGGCGTCGCCCTTGGTGTACGGGGTGCCGATGGAGCCGTCGTCGTTGATCGCGCAGTCACCGGAGGCGGGGGAGGTCTCGGCGTCGCCCGTGCCCGGGTTCAGGTGGAGGGCGACCGGCCTCGCCGTCGTCTCCGCCCACACTCCCGCGGCCGCCAGCTCGGCGCGGACCTTGACCGGCTTGAAGGTGCCCTTGTCCAGCCACACCCAGGTCGGCACGTTGACCGTGGACCTGGCGGCCGGCTTCAGCTCGATCTCGGTCCCGGGAACCTTGATCTTGTCGTAGGCGTAGGCGGCGAGCACGTCAGGGGTGGGGGCGTGCTGGTTGGCGGGGAGCGTCCTGGCGTTCTGCCAGAACAGGGTGTCCTCGCAGTCGTACGACGCGGGGTCGTCGGCCCTGTCCTGATTGATCACCCCGCGCCAGAACATGCCGTCCTTGCCGAGGTTGTAGTTCTCGTAGCCGTCCCCGCTGCCGTTCTCGGCCTTGCCCTTCTCGTAGTGGTCGACCATCAGGTCCTCGCCCCAGCTCAGCGTGGGCGTGACGGGTACCAGGTCCGTGTTGGGGTTCTTCTTGAGTCGGTCCACCGCCGCCTTCAGTGCCTGCGGCGTGGCCACCGGTTCGTACCAGCACGCCGGGGGCTTCCAGTTGGGGTCCGCGGGGGCGAGGGCCTTGGGCGACGTGTGTGAGCGGCCACCGCTGATCTGTGTGACCTTGATCTGGGTGGACGTGGCCTTGGCCCCCAGCGTGTTGCCGGACACGCCGCCGGAAGGTGTCGAGGACGGGGGCTTGTTGTCCTGGTCTCCGATGGCGCCGTAAGCCGCTGTGGAGGAGAGGACCACCGCGTAGACCGACGTGGCCAACAGCGTGCACGTCTTCGCTGCGAAGCTCATCAGCCGCAGGCTCCCGGAACCACCGTCGAGGACGTGGTCTTCCAAACGCCTTGGGGGTTCTTGTCCAGTCTGTTGCGGTACTGGATCACGTTCTCGGGCTTGTCGGGCGTGGTGGTGATCTTCGCGGTCCTGCGGTTCTTCGTGGACGCCTTGCGTTCGTCGACGCAGTAGAAGAGCACGCCCGAGCCGGTGTCGTTGATGTGGACCTGGGGGTCGAAGGCCGTGACGCTGCCGATCAGACTCTCGTCGTCGTCGACGAACTGCTTGATCCACTTGTGGGCTGTGATCAAGGTGGCATCCGAGTTGTAGAACGCCACCGCGTCGGAATTCACGTTCGCCTCGATGACCGCGGCGTACTCCGAGCGCAGTTCCTCCCGACCGTCGTCAAGGATCGCCTGGAGTTTCGGATCGCTGTTCGTCCAGCCCTGGAAGTTCGCCTGAAAGTCCTTGGAGAGGGTGATCTTCGGCCGCCCGGCACCGTCCTGCGCCGTCGGAGAGGAAGCGGGCGCGCTCGCCGAGGCCTTCTTGCCGTCGGCGTCCGCCCCCTTGATCTTGTCCGAGGACGAGTCGTCGCCCCCTCCCGAGCCGCAGGCGGTCAGCAGCAGGGCCGTGGATGCGGTGAGCGCGGCTACGACGAGCCGGGCGGGGCGGTTCACTGGGGACTCCCGTTGAGGTAGGGGTTGCTCAAGCGAACCACGCTATCCCTGGGGCCCGTGGTGACACCAGTCGGGGTTCCGCCAGGACGGGACAACTGTGGCTCACCCAGGGCGGTTTAGACGGTCCGGCTGACCGACGCGGCGTCAGCGGCCGCGGCCAGGAGGCATGTCGGGGTTCGCCGGGAGTTGCGGACGCTACGTGCCAGGTGTGCGCTGCTCCTGCGGAGGGACGGGCGGTGCGGCGTCCTGCGGTGGGGGTGGGGGCGTCGGGTTCTCCGTCCGGAGGGGGTTCCTTGCTCGGTCCCGCATCCTGCGGCGGTGGCCGGCGCGGTCGGGGCGGCCCTTGTAGCCCGCGGGCTGCCATTTCCTGCCGTGCCAGAGGTCTGGTGGAACCCAGCGGGAGCAGGCCTGTTCGACGTCCGGCGTCACGTTGACCATGGTGGTGAGCCCGACGCGGTAGCGCAGCCTCGGGAGACCGTCGGCGGGCGGGTCGGCGTCCCGTGCGTGGCGCCACAGCACGGGGTGATCGCGGTCGAAGTCCTCGCGGGGGAAGAGTTCGAGCGTCGCGGTGCCACCCTCGGCCGCCGCGTCACCGGTGGAGCAGATGCACACCCCGGCCAGTGAATCCCAGGTCAGCAGGGCGTCACCGTCCATGCTGAACGACCACCAGCCCGTCGCGTCGAAGACGAACCTGTCGTCCGACGTGGCCGCGGTCCCGATCAGCAGGAACAGGCCGCACAGCGCGCACAGGCCGCCGGCCGAGGCCAGGAGCCACCGGATCACGTCGTCGTCGAGCAGTGCCGCCGCCGACAGCCCGAGAGCGGCGATCGACCATATGAAGGCTGTGGCGATCAGGCCGGGTGTGATCTCCCGCTGCCCGTACCGCACGACGGTCGCGTCGTCGGACGGCTGTTCCGGCAAGCTCCCCCCGGTGCTCATGGGCGTCACGGTACCGGCCCCCGCCGAGCCGCGGCACCCCCTCCGTTCCGGGCTGCCGGGTCCGTTTGCGGGACCTTCGTATGCTGGGCCTGTGAGGCGGACTTCTTTTGCGAACTGGCCCTGTTCCATCGCGCGCACGATGGACCTGCTCGGCGACTGGTGGACGCCCCTGGTCCTGCGGGAGGCGTTCTACGGGATCAAGCGGTTCGACGCCTTCCAGCAGGAGCTCGGCATCGCGCGCAACACGCTGACCGACCGGCTCCGTCGGCTGGTCGACGAGGGGCTCATGGAGAAGCAGGCGTATCAGACCGACCCGGTCCGCTACGACTACGTCCTCACCGAGATGGGCCGGGACTTCTTCGGGGTGCTGGCCGCCATGAACAGGTGGGGCAACCGCTGGCTCAGCGGTGAGCAGGGCCCGCCGGTCGTCTTCCACCACGAGCGTTGCGGGCACGAGGCCGAGGCCGCCGTGGTGTGCGCCGAGTGCGGTGAGCCGATGACGGCCGAGGACACCCGTCCGCGGCTCGGCCCCGGCTATCCGCCGCACCTCGCGGAACGGCCCGACATCCAGAAGCGTTTCACCGCCTGACCACGCCGCGGCTTAAGCGTTCGTCCTGGCGCCCCTTCTCCGCTCTCTTCGAGCTCTTCCCGCTCCCCGCTTCCGGTCCCGCGCCGGGAGCGGTTTTCCTTGACATGACAGTCTATCTACGCAACTCTCAAGGTCAGAGCCCTGGGATGGGTGAGGTCCTGGGGGACGAGAGGAAGGCCGGAGACTCATGGAGTGGACGGGCGCCCGCTACGCGGACCAGCCGACCGTCGATGTGCGGACACGGATCGACGCGCCACCGCGACGGGTGTGGGACCTCGTCTCCGACATCCGGCTGATGCCGGACCTGAGCGCGGAGCTCCAGTCGGTCGAGTGGCTCGACGGCGTGACGGCGCCGCGCGTCGGTGCCCGCTTCGTGGGGCGCAGCAGGCACGAGTCGCTGGGGGAGTGGGAGACCACCTCGTACGTCGTGGAGTGCGAGCCCTGCCGGGTCTTCGCCTGGGCCGTGGCCGACCCCGAACACCCCAGCGCCGTATGGCGGTTCACCCTGGCTGAGGTGGACGACGGTACGGAGCTGACCCAGTGGATGCGGATGGGGCCGGGCCGTTCGGGGCTGTCCTTCGCGATCGACCGGATGCCGGAGAAGGAGCAGAAGATCGTGTTCGTACGGCTGCGGGAGTTCGAACGGAGCATGACGGACACCGTCGCGGCGATCAGGAAGCTGGCCGAGAGCGCGGAAGGGGCGGGGGCGTGATGGGCGGGGGCGTGATGCGGACCTCCACGACGATCGAGGCGTCGGCGGGCGACTGGCGGGAGACCGTCGACTTCGTGGTCGAGGCCGAGAAGCTCGGCATGGACATCTGCTGGGTCGCGGAGGCCTGGGGATCCGAAGCCCCCTCCCCTCTGGGCTACTTGGCGGCGAGGACCGAGCGGCTGCTGCTCGGCTCCGGGATCATCCAGCTCGGCACGCGCACCCCGTCGGCCATCGCCCGCGCCGCGATCACGCTCTCCAACCTGTCCGACGGGCGCTTCCTCCTCGGCCTCGGGCCGTCCGGGCCCCAGGTGATCGAGGGGCTGCACGGAGTTCCGTTCGCCCGTCCGCTGTCCCGGATGCGGGAGACCGTGGAGATCGTCCGGCAGGCCGCCGCGGGGGAGAAACTCTCGTACGAGGGAAGGGAGTTCACGATCCCGCTGCCCGGTGGTGAGGCCCGGCCCATGCGGATGTCGATGCGGGCCGAGCACGACCTGCCCGTCTACCTCGCCACGCTGTCGCCGAAGATGCTGCACCTGACGGGCGAGATCGCCGACGGCTGGCTCGGCACCAGCTTCGTGCCCGAGGGCGCCAAGGAGGCGTACTTCGATCACCTGGACGCGGGCCTCGCCGCGTCCGGCCGCGACCGCGCCGACCTCGACATCTGCCAGGGCGCCGAAGTGGCCTTCGCGGAGGACGAGGACGCGCTGCGCGCCATGGTCGCGGGCCGGAAGAAGGAACTCGCCTTCAGCCTCGGCGGAATGGGCTCCGCCACCACCAACTTCTACAACGCCGCCTACAGCAGGCAGGGCTGGGCGGAGATCGCCGCCGAGATCCACGCGCGCTGGCAGGCCGGGGACCGGGACGGCGCCGCCGGGCTCGTGACCGACGAGATGGTCCTCGGCACCACCTTGATCGGCACCGAGGACATGGTCCGCGAGCGGCTCCGGGTCTGGCGCGCCGCGGGTGTCGACACGGTCCGCTTCTATCCCGCCGGCGCGACTCTGGACGAGCGGCTGACGACGCTGGGGCGCGCGCTGGATCTCGTGGCGGAGCAGAACGGGGCGCCTGTCGCCTAGCTCGCCGGTTTCCGCCCCGGGGCAGCGCGGGGCGGAAACCGCCGTCGGGACCGTCACCCGATCAGTGGAGCCCCCGTGGCGGGGGAAGCGTGGCGGGCGGACGCTCGAACTCCCCGGTGCTTCCGGCACGGGGACGGCCGGCGGCCGACAGCGCAGCGAGGTGGTCGAGCATGAGCCAGGATTCTTCGAGACCTCCGGGCCCCCCGCCCGGTGGTGGCACGGGATCCCCGCCCGGCGGCGGCACGGGATCCCAGCCCAGCGGCGGAGACATGCCGCTGTGGGGAGACCAGTGGTCCGGTGCCGCTCCCGCCGCGGGAGGCATGGGACCGCCGCCCTCCGGCAGCAGCGGCTGGGCGGCCGGCGGAGTCACCTTCGCCGGTGTCCTCATGCTGGTGAACGGGGGCCTCAACATCCTCCAGGGCATCTCCGCGCTCGCCAAGGACGACGTCTACACGCGCGTGAACGACTACGTCTACCGGATCAACCTCACCGGCTGGGGCTGGATCCTGCTGATCCTCGGCGCGATCGCCGCCGTCACCGGCTGGGGGATCCTCAAGGACGCCGCGTGGGCCCGGGTCACCGGCATCGTGCTGGCCTCGCTGAGCATGCTCTTCCAGTTCATGTTCCTGCCGTACGCGCCGATCTGGTCGGTCATCCTGCTGGCCATCGACGTCTTCGTCATCTGGGCGCTGGCCACCTACCGGCCCGACAGCCGACAGCCGCGCTGACGCGGCCCCTCCGCCGAGTGGAGCGAGACACGCCATGGATGACGTGACCGACCGGACGCGAGCAGGTGGGTCCGCGCGAGGCGCCGCCGGCTCCCTCGACGACCCGGAGACGACGTGAGCACCGGAGACGTGAGCGGCGGTGCCGGGGCGAACGGCGGCGCCGCGGACGCGCGCGAGCTGGCCGAACTGCGGGCCCGCGTCGCCGAACTGGAGAAGCGTCCGCCGAGAGCCGAGCACCACCGCGTCCGGTCGACCTTCGCGGTCGTCCTGATCCTTCTCGCGGCCCTGCTCACCCCGCTGAGCGCGGTGGCTGCCTGGTCGAGCGACCTGATCGGGAACACCGACCGCTACGTGGCGACCATGAAGCCGCTCGCCTCCGACAAGGACGTCCAGGACGCCGTCGCCAACCGGGTGACCAAAGCGGTCATGCAGCACGTCGACGTCAAGACGCTGCTCGAATCCGCCGCCCCGGCCGACCGGCCCGCACTGACCAAGGCGATCGGGCCACTGAGCGGTCCGATCACCAGCGGCCTCACCGACTTCGTGCACACCGTGGCCCTCAAGTTCGTCAGCAGCGACGCGTTCGCCACCCTGTGGACCGAGCTGAACCGCAAAGCCCATGCCGCCGTCGACAAGGCGCTGACCGGCAAGGGCGGCGGGGCGGTGAAACTGACCAACGACGCCGTCGTCATCGACCTCGCCCCCGTCATCGACCAGGTCAAGCAGTCCCTCGTCGACCAGGGGCTCGGCGTCGCCGCGAAGATCCCCCAGGTGCACACCAACTTCACGGTGATGACCTCCGACTCCATCGGCAAGGCCAAGAAGATCTACCGGCTGCTCGAACTCGTCGGATTCTGGCTGCCGGTGCTGACGCTCCTGCTGGCGGCGGCCGGTGTGCTGCTCGCCGTCCGCAGACGCCGCGCCCTCGTCACGGCGGCGCTCCTGGTGGCGGCCGGGGCCGCGGTCCTCGGCATTGCGCTGTGGATCTTCCGGGAGATCTATCTGGACGGACTGCCGTCGGACGTCTCCCAGCCCGCCGCCGGATCGGTCTTCGACACCCTGGTGCGCTATCTGCGGACGTCGGTACGGCTCGTCATCACCATCGGCGTCGTCGTGGCGCTGGCGGCCTGGCTGACCGGCAGCGGCCGGGCGGCCTCGCGGGTCCTCGCCGCCTGGAAGGGTGGCATCGGTGCCGTGCGGACGGCCAGCGGGGCCGAACTGGGCGCGGTCGGCGCCTGGGTGCACCGGGCCAAGACCTGGCTGAACTGGACCGTCGTCGCGGTCGCCGCCGCCGTCCTGCTCGTCTGGAACTACCCCACGGCCGCCGTCACCATCTGGATCGCCCTGCTGGCGCTGCTGGCCCTGGCGATCGTCGAGTTCCTCGACGACGACGGCACCCCGCACCTGATCGGCTCCGGCGACGGACCTGTGGCGGGGCCCCCGGAAGCCAGGAGTCCGGCCTGATCCATCGGTTTCCGGCGCGGCCGCACTCCGCGGACGCCGAGCTCCGCGAACGTTCTCCGACGTCCTCCGGCGTCCGTCGACCCCCGTCGGCGGGCGCCGGAGGACGTCCGGGACGAAAGCACCTGACAGATCGTCGGCGTCGGGTTACGCTCCCCGCGATGACTTCCTCCCTGATCAGATTGGGGGACCCGTCCGCGCAAGGTGAGTGCTGATGCTCACTTCGACCGCGTACGAGGATTCCCTCCTCTCCTTCTGGCCGCGCGTGCGTGACTTCGCCGTGCCGCCCACCATGATCGAGACCGCGACCGTCCGCCGCCGTCAGGGGGACTGGGCGGGGGCGTGTGCCGCCGCCGGTGTCGATATCGACCTCGATCTGCGTTCGCTGGCACGTACGCACGGCCGCGAACTGACCTCCCGAATCCGCCGCGATCTGCGTCATCTGGCTCCCGACCTGCTGCGCTGGCACATGCCGAGAGTGGCCCCCGACGGGCTGCTGCGGCCGGGCCTCACCATGACCCTGGCCCGGTACGAGCGTGACCCCGGGCGGGACGACACCGATCCCGTACGACCCGTGCACCTCGTGGTCCGTACGCCGCCGGCCTGGGCGGACGGCGGCCAGCGGATGAGCCTGGCGCTCTGGGACGGAGCTCCCGGCGCGTCCCGCGAGCGGTTCTCCTTCGACACCGGCGCCCGCCGCCATCCGCACCCCCGTCCCAGCCGCCGGTACCGCCTGGACCTGCACCGGCACCTGTGGGACACCCGCAGGACCGACGAGCTGCGCGTCCGTTCCGGAGCCGACCTGACCGCGGGCGACGACCGTTCGGGGAGAGGGGACCCGCCGGGGCCGGCCCCCAGGGACCTCGGCCACGACGCGGTGCCCTGGCCGGTGCTCCAGGACCTCGGCTGCGCCGTCGCCCGATGGGCCGACGAGGCGGCGATCGTGCTGCGCGACCAGGGGCGTACGGCCGGCTCCGTCACCGTGCGGCTCGGAACCGGCCGGTGGCTGCTCCTGGAGCTGGTCGCGGACCCGGCACGCGTCGGGCCGCCCGCCCTGCGGATCACGGACGCGCCCGACCGCGCGGGCGGTGGCGATCTCGCGGTCCCGGCCCTGCCCGACGCCGCGACCTGGATACCGCCCGACCTGGCACTGCTCCGCGCCGGCGCCGTCGAACCCGGGCGACTGCATCCGCTGGTCGCCTCCGCGCTGGCACCGGAACACGGCGACTCCGGAGCCGACGGGCACGCGCGCCCCGCGGGACCCGACGGGCCCGTGGCGGCGGGCGCGGCGCGCTTCGTGGAATGCCGGGGAGCCCGGCACCGGATCGGCCTCGTGGACGGCATGCTCGCGCCGCTCGACCACGATCCGGCCGAGATCCGCAGGGAGGAGCTGCTGGTCGCCCTGACCGGCACCCCCCTTCCCTGCCTCCGGGCGATCGACGAGGCGCACCGGCGGCCGCAGTGTCTCTCCGGTGTCCGAGAACGGCTGCGGCACGGCGACACCGCCGGCGCGCTGGCCGTCGTCGAGGGACTCCTCGGCCCCGACGCGGTGCTGCGCGGCGGCGCCCTGCGGGACGAACTCCAGGCGGCCGCGCGGCGACGTCTCACCTACGGACTGTTCAGGGCCGGACTCACCGGGCCCGGACCCGACCGACTCACTCCGGGGCCCGCCCGGCCTCGCGGTCATCGCTCCCACCCGCGTGACACGACGGTCCGCTGACCGCCCGTCCATCGCTCACCGAAAGCCAGTTGACCGCCCCCGGGGCCAAGCCCCGTGTCCGGGCGGCCCGTTCACGAACCCAAAGGTGATCAGACATGCCCACCAGCACCCCGCTCGCCCCGGCCGAGGCCCACGCGCACGGCGAAGCCGACACCCTCGCGGCCCCGGCCGGACCCACTCAACTCGACGTGGCCGACGCCCTGTCGGCCCTGCTCCGCGCCACCGGGACCGAGCCGCGCCCGGACAGCCAGCTCGAAGCGCTGACCCTCGCCGTCGCCGCCGATCTGCCCGTACTCCTGTGGGGCGAACCCGGGATCGGCAAGACCGCGGCCCTGACCCAGCTCGCCGAGACCCTGGACCTGCCCCTGACCACGGTGATCGCCAGCGTCCACGAACCCTCCGACTTCTCGGGACTGCCCGTCCTCGGCGACGACCCCGCCGAGCAGGGCGTGCCCATGGCCCCGCCGGACTGGGCGGTGCGGCTCGTACGGGCCGGCCGCGGGCTGCTGTTCCTGGACGAACTGTCCACCGCGCCCCCGGCGGTTCAGGCCGCGTTGCTCCGACTCGTCCTGGAGCGGCGCATCGGGGCCCTTCGACTGCCGCCCGGAGTGAGGATCGTGGCCGCCGCGAACCCGCGCTCCTCGGCGGCCGACGGCTGGGAACTGAGTCCGCCGCTGGCCAACCGGTTCGTCCATCTCCAGTGGGCCCACGACCACGAGGTCGTCGTACGCGGACTCGGTGGCACCTGGCCGCGGGCGACCCTGCCACGGCTCGACCCCGACCGGCTCCCGGAGGCCGTGGACTTCGCCCGGCGCGCGGTGTGCGGGCTCCTCGCCGCACGTCCCGCACTCGTCCACCGGCTGCCCGGCGGCGAGACCCGGCGCGGCGGTGCCTGGCCCTCACCCAGGAGCTGGGAGACGACCGTGCGGCTCGTCGCTTTCGCCCACGCCGCGGGTTCCTCCCGGGAGGTGCTCTCCCTGCTGGTCAGAGGTGCCGTCGGTGACGGCCCCGGACTGGAACTGCTGGCGTGCGTGGACCGCATGGACCTGCCCGACCCCGAGACCCTGCTCGCCGACCCGGCGGCCGCCGTCCTGCCCGAGCGGGGGGACCTGCGCCAGGCCGTCCTCGACGGCGTCGTGGCCGCGGTCCGCGAGCGGCCCGACCGGGCCCGCTGGGACGCCGCCTGGGCGCTCCTCGTACGGGCCCTGGACACCGGCGCCCCGGACCTGGTGGTCGTTCCCGCGACGACCCTCGCGACGCTGCGCCGGGAGGACTGGGACGTCCCGGCGTCCATCGAGCGGCTGGCCGGGGCGGTGGCCCTGTCCCGGCGCGCGGACGAAGCGGCGGCCCGCGTCGCGGTCGCCGCCGAGGCGCGCCGATGACCGCGACGACCGGGACCGCACCCGGGACCCTCGACCTGGACAAGCTCTACGCCGCCCGGCTGCACGCGGTGCGGGCCCGGCCCTATCTGGCGACGGCGCTGTTCGCCCTCCACACCGTCGAGTCGCGGTGGGTGCCGACGATGGCCGTCGACCGGCACTGGCGGTGCTACGTCTCGCCCGCCTTCGTGGACCGCACTCCCGTCGAGGACCTGGCCGGGGTCTGGGTGCACGAGGTGTCGCACCTGCTGCGCGACCACCACGGGCGCAGCGAGCGGTTCGCCCGCCGACACGGGCTCACCGGCCCGGCGGAGCGCCTGCGGATGAACATCGCCGCCGACTGCGAGATCAACGACGACGCATTCGGGACCGGGCTCGTCCGGCCCGAGGGCGCCGTCACCCCGCAGTTCCTGAACCTTCCCCCCGGGGAGCTGATGGAGGACTACCTCCGCCAGTTCCGGCTCGGGCCGAGCACACAGAGCCTGGCCTGGCTGGACTGCGGCAGTGGCGCCGACGGACGCGAACGCGAGTGGGACCTCGGACCCGACGGCGCGCACGGCCTCAGCGCGCAGGAACGCGACGCGGTCCGCTTTCGGGTCGCGCAGGGCATCAAGGCGCGGCCCGGGCGCAGTCCGGCCGGCTGGGAACGCTGGGCGGAGGAGGCCTTCCACCAGCCGCAGCCGTGGCGGGAGTTGCTGGGGGCCGCCGTGCGCTCGGCGGCCTCCGGGCCCGGTGCCGGGGAGGACTACACCTACGGCCGGCCGTCGCGCCGCTCGGTCTCGTTGCCCGGTGTCGTCCTGCCGAGTCTGCGCCGCAGACCGCCGAGGGTGTCGGTCGTCATCGACACCTCCGGATCGGTCAGCGACGCCGAACTGGGCAGCGCCCTTCTGGAGGTCGCCGCGATCTCCCGTGCCGTGGGCGGCCGCCGCGACCTGGTCACGGTGGTCTCGTGCGACGCGGCGGCGGGGGTCGCGCACCCCCTGTGCCGGGCCGAGGGGATCCCGCTCCTGGGCGGCGGCGGTACGGATCTGCGCTCGGGTTTCACCGCGGCGCTACGGGCCCGGCCCTGCCCCGACGTCGTGGTGGTCCTGACCGACGGACAGACCCCGTGGCCGGAATCGCGGCCCCCGTGCCGTACGATCGTCGGCCTGTTCCCGCGCGGGGACGGCTCCTGGGACGAGGACGATCCCGACTACGTGCCCGACGCGCCGCCCGCATGGGCCCGGGTGGTCGAGATCGGCTAGGCCCGTCCGGGCGTGATCCGGCGTCCCTCACACGCTGTACCCGCCGTCCACCCCCAGCGCCTGCCCGGTGATGAAGCCCGCGCTGTCCGAGGCCAGGAACGCGACGGCCTCCGCTACGTCCCACGCGGTGCCGAAGCGGCGCAGCGGGGTGTTGCGGCGGGTGATCTCCAGTGCCGCGTCGTCGAGTTCGCCGGAACCGATCAGCCGGGCCGCGATGCCGTCGGTCAGCATGCCGGGTCCGACGCAGTTCACCCGGACGCCGTAGCGCCCTTCCTCGGCGGCCAGGGCGCGGGCGACCGCCTCGACCGCTCCCTTGGGCCCCGAGGAGAGCCCGTCGCGCACCGGATACCGGCGGGTGGCCACGGTGGTGACGGCGACGACGCTGCCCCGGCTCTCCCGCAGCGGCGGCAGGGCGGGATGCACCAGGTTGAAGAACGCGCCCGCGTCCGCGTCGAGCTGGGCACGGAACGCGCTCGGCGTGACCCTGCTCAGGTGCACCATCGGCACGTGCGGGCCCGCCGCGTGGACGAGGGTGTGCAGTCCGCCGAGCGCGGCGGCCGTCTCGGTCACGGCGGCGGCGACGGCCCGCTCCTCGCTCAAGTCGAGCCGCAGCGCGCGTACTCGGCGTCCCCGCTGAGCGAACTCCTCCTCGGTCCGCGCGGCGAGCGTGTCGGCGGCCGCCCGGTCGGAGCGGTACGTGAACACGACGTCGCTGCCCCGCTCGGCGAGTGTCCGCACGATCGCCGCGCCGATCCCGCCGGTGCCGCCGGAGACGAACGCGACCCCTTTGAGGTGCGCGAAGTCCGGTCGATGCGCGAAGTCCGAGCGTGGTGGGAGGTCCGACGGTTCCGGCATGGGGCTTCACCGTCCCAGGGAGTCGGGAGTCGGGAGTCGTGAGCCGGGTCATTCCAGCACGTCCGCCTCGCATGCACCAGAAGGCGGGCGGGGCCGGCGAGAGAAGCGTGCGCGGCGCTCAGGGCCGGGTCGTCGGCAGATGGAGGTCCGTGCTCGACAGGGTCATCGGGGACGCCGAGACGGCGCGCAGGCGCATGCGGACGCCGGCACGCGGGAGTGTGAACCTGCCGTCGGGGGGCCGGAGTTCGTAGCGGCCGAAGGCGTGGCCGGCCAGGGTGGCGGGGCCGGAGATCACCGACCAGTAGCGGCTCATGCCCTGGCCCGTGGTCAGCGTGAAGTGCGGACTCAGCGCCTCGGCACCGAGGTTGGTGACGCCGACCGTGAGTCCGGTCAGGGAATGGGCGGCGCGGCGGGCCTCGGTGACCCGCATGCGCAGCGGCGGTGACCCGGTGGCCGCCAGGCTCACCGCGATCACCGACGGGGCCAGCAGCAGGGCGACCGCGGCCACCCGGACCCCGCGTCGGTGCGGACCGCGCAGAAAGGCCGGACGGGGCTGCCACGCGGTGCGGAAGGACTGCCAGGGCGCGGTGATCACGGCGGCCACCCACAGCGGTGTCATCAGCAGGTAGTAGCCGTCCTGTGAACGGGTCGCCGCGTAGAAGGCGCACCAGGGCAGCACCGTCGCCGCCGGCCCCAGCCGCCGTACGAACAGCACGAACAGCGCCAGCAGACCCGCGGCCAGCAGCAGGCTCGCGTGCGCGTACCAGGCGAGGCGGTCGCTGCCGTCGGTGAGATACAGCGAGATGCCGACCAGGCCCTGTCCGTGGATGTCCGCGTCCTGGGTGAGGGGCAGGGCGATCCCGGAGAGCCAGGCCCGCGGCTCGCTCACGACGAAGTACGCGTTGATCAGCAGCCAGGTGGTGGCGGCGACGCCCACGATCCGGCCCACCGCCATCGCCGCCGCCCGCGCGCCCAGGTCGCCGCGGCGCAGCGCGTACACCCCGGCCAGCAGGAACGGCGCGAGGAACCAGGGAAGTTGCTGCGCGGCGCAGGCCGCCCCGAGGCAGACCGCCCGCAGGATGTCGGCCCGGCCTCCGCGGCCCGTGCGCGGCCATCCGATCACCACCGGGACGAGCAGGGCGCAGGCGAGGACCGCCGGGTAGCCGAGCCGCGCGTACGTCGGCAGCAGACCGAAGCCGAGGCAGGACAGCGTCGCGGCGGACCGCCACGGCACCGGCAGCATCCGCCACATGACGGCGGCGCCCGCGATCAGGGCGCCGGTGCCGACCATCGTGGCGGCGGCCGAACCGTGTCCGACCCACAGCAGCGGAGCGGTGAGCATGAGCGCGAGCGGCGGATAGCCGTACGTGTAGTCGTAGCCGCCGTTCATCGTCGCGGTGAGCGCGACGCCGTGGCCGAAGAGCCAGGGCCACGGACGGCCGTAGACCTGGTGGCCGGCGACGAACTCGTGGGCGGCCCGGGTGGTGAGGACCGACTCGTCGCTGCCCTGGTGGTTCATCACCAGTCCGCACACCACGAGCGTCACCGCGGTCACCAGGACGACGAGGTCGAGCCGGGCCAGCGAGCGGCCCCGGCGCACGACGAGGGTCAGTACGCCGGTCGCCAGGATCGAGGCGTAGCAGAGCGAGACGACCGCGGCCACGAGGAGCCGGTGGCTCGCGGCCTGCGCCCACAGCGGGCGCGTACCGATGAACAGGCTGATGTCGGCCAGGAGGGTCAGGGCGCGGTGCCATTGCGCGGGCGCCTCGTCCGGGTTCCATCGCGCGGCCGGCCCGCCGGGCGAGACCTTCGCGGGGGTCTGCCGACGGACGGGCGTCGTCGTGATTTCTGCCGAGTACACGGCCCGAAACGCTAATTCTCGCCGGTGAGCGGGGCGCGGCGGGACGTGAAGAGTCGGGTGTGAGGCCAGTAAGAGCATGTCCGCCCCTGCTGGGGAGCGTCAGGCGTTGGACAGCGACACCTCGGTGGACTTGATCAGCGCGACGACCTCGGAGCCCTCCGCGAGGCCCAGGTCCGCGACGGCGTCCTTGGTGATCGCGGAGGTCAGCTCGCCGCCGGCGACCCGGACCTTGACGCGGGCCATGGCGCCGCCGGAGGTGACGTCGGTGACGGTGCCCGGCAGTTGGTTGCGGATGCTCAGCCCGTCCACCGGGCCGGTCGCGAGGGAGACCTCCGTGGACTTGACGAGGGCCCGCACGGTGGAGCCGGAGGCCAGGCCGAGTTCCTGTACGGCTTCCAGGGTGACGGCCGCGGTGATCTCCTGTCCGGCGTCGAGCCGGACCTTGACCGTCGCCATCACCTCACCGGGGGTGACGGACGTGACGGTGCCGGGGAGTTGGTTGCGGATGCTCAGGCTCATGCGGAGGCCTCGCTTGCCGGGCTGCGGGATGGATAGGGGCGTATATGCGTAGCTTGCCGCACGCGTCGGCTCCCGGTCCGGGTTCGCGGACCGTGTCGCTGTTGGGCCGAACGGGTGACCATGCGTAAGAATTGCCCGGTGCAGACAACGAGTGCGAGCCAGGACGGGGTGGATCGATGACCGGCCACGACGTCACCGATGAACAGTGGGAAGGGCTCGCCCAGGTCGTTCCGTTGCGCGGCCGGGACGCCTGGCCGTCCGCGGTCCGTCACCGGTCGATCCCCGAGGCCGCGACCGAGACGCGGCGCCGCTTCGTGGTCCTGCGGGTGAACGTCTTCGCGGACGCCCGCGACGTCGCCGAGACGCTCATGTCCGGCGTCCCGGTGCTCCTCGACCTGACCGGCGCGGAGACCGAAGTCGCCAAGCGGGTCCTGGACTTCAGCACGGGCGTGGTCTTCGGTCTGGCCAGCGGGATGCACCGGGTGGACCGGAACGTGTTCCTGCTGACGCCCCCGGGGACCGAGGTGCGGGGTCTGATGGAAGGGGTCGCCGTTCCCGGCCTCTGAGGGGGCCGGCGTTCCGGGCTCCTGAGAGGGTTGCCGGTCCCGGCCTCCGATGAGGGTCGCCGTTCCCGTCCTCTGGACGGGGCGGCGTTCCGGCCTCCGGCCTCCGACCGTGCCCGACCTCGATCGGGGGCCGCGTCCCCCGATCGTAGGAAGGTCCCCCGGGCGTAACGGTTCGCCCCGCCGCGGAGGCCTACCGTCCGCATATGACTCTGTCCTCGCCGGAAGCTCCCACGGCGGTGGCGGCGCGCCCGGTCCGTCCGGGCGTCACCGAGCTGCGGCTCGCCGCCTTCGCCGCCCACCGCCGCGTCCGGTTCCCGCTCGGACCGTTCACCCTGGTCGCCGGCCCGAGCGGCAGCGGCAAGACGACCGTCCTGCGGGCCTACGAGGCACTGGCGCGGCTCGGTTCCGGAGCCGGGCTCGCCGAGGTGTTCCCGGACCCGGCCGCGTGCGTGCCCGAGCGGTCCCGGCCCGACGCCCAGCTCCGCCGGGGCTTCCGCATCGGCTGCACGGTCGACGGCCCCGAGGGCCCGGTGCGGCTCGACGTCGCCGTCCAGGCCGAACCCGAACTGCGCGTCGTGGGCGAGCGGTTGTCGGCGGGCGGGCGGACCCTGCTGGAGACGGCGCTGCGCGACCCGGGCCGCCCGTCCGTCCAGGCGGCCTGGCACACCGGCGGGTCCTCGGCGGTGACCCGGGTCCCGCTCCCCGACGACCGCCTCGGCACCGCGCTGCTGCCCCTGCGCGTCGCGGGCCGCACCGCCGGGGAACGCCATGTCCTGGCCGCGGCCGAGCAGATGGTGCTCGCCCTGCGGTCCGTCTACGTCTGCGATCCGGACCCGGACTCCATGCGGGCCCCCGTCCCGCTCGGCCCGGGGCGGCTGCTGCGCGGCTGCGGCAACCTCGCCGAAGTGCTGTGGCGCACCCGGTCGGAGTGCGGCCACCGGTACGCCCACCTGGTCACGGCGGTGCGCGCCGGATGCGCCGGCCCGGTCACGGACGTCCTGGCCGACGTGCTCGGCGACGGCACGGTCCGTGCGCTGCTCGACCGCGGCGACGGAGTCCGTACGCCGCTGGGGCTGCTCGGGGACGGCGAGCTGCGGTATCTCGCGCTCGCCCTCGTGCTGCTCACCGGCCCCGGCGTCCTGGAGGTCGACCCGGCGGGCGAGGTGCCGGCCGCGCTCCAGACGCTGACGGTCCTGGCCGACGGCCTCGACCGGGGACTCGACGCCCGGCAGGCCGGGGAACTGGTACGGCTGGCGGGCCGCATGTGCGAGCGGGGGCACATCCGGCTGATGGGCGCGGTGGGCGACGGGGTCCGCGCGCTCGGAACGGCCGGGGCCACGGTGGTAGACCTGACGCCGTGAGTGAACTGGACGTAGCGACGCTGCAGCGCAGACTGGCCGAGTTCGCGGCCGCGCGGAACTGGCAGCCGTACCACACCCCCAAGAACCTGGTCGCCGCCCTCAGCGTGGAGGCGTCCGAACTCGTCGAGATCTTCCAGTGGTTGACGCCGGACGAGTCGGCCCGCGTGATGGCGGACCCCGACACCGCGCACCGCGTCAACGACGAGGTCGCGGACGTCCTCGCGTATCTCCTCCAGTTCTGCGAGGTGCTGGGCATCGACCCGCTCGCCGCCCTCGCCGCGAAGATCGACCGCAACGAGGAGCGCTTCCCTGCGCCGGGAGAGCCCTGACGGGCCGGTCGTTCCGCGGCGCACAAAACGGAATCTGACACTCTCCGTAGTTGTCGTGGCGCTCCGATGCGATTCCGTGTCCGCAGATTTCGGGCTTCCTCTGGCTTTTCGTCTCAACGGACTTCACTCTGGGTAGTGAACAAGGGAGTTCGGGTGGACGTGCGAGAGCGCGTCGGACAGACGGGGGCAGCGCATGGAAGCGGTGCGGCTCATCGTGGCGAGCAGACGCGCCCTGGCGGAGAGCGGTGAGACTCCGGAGGTGATGGCGGAGGCGTGGCAGGCGCATTCCCTGGCGCAGGCGATCGGGAGCCGCCTCGCCGTGTCCGGGCCCCCCGAACTCCGGGGAGAGGCCCTGGGGTTGACCGAGCTGGCGGGCCGCGGCTGCGGGGTGCTCGGCGATCACGCGCTCGGGGTCGGCGCCTTACGGGCCGCCCAGCTCACGGAGCTGGGCGACGCGCGCGAGGCACTGCTCTGTCTCGGCAGCCTCCTCGCCGAGGTCGGCATAGCCCTGGTCGGCATCGCCTGCGCGGCGGACGACGAGGGGAGGTACTGGCAGTGCATGGAGGCGATCGACGCGGCGGACGAGTCCCGGGACCGTGTCCTGGAGATGCTGAGACGTCTCGCGGTGCGGGACGAGAAACGCGTGGTGGAGCGGGATCCGGCCACCGGGTAGCAACGAGGCCTGCGCTCCCTGGGGAACCGGTCCCGGTCATGGCGGGGCGCCCGACCGGAACCGCTCGTGGTCCTCGCGGTCAGGCGAGCTGCGGCGCCACCGCGGAGGCGATCAGGTCCAGGTGGTCGAGGTCGGTGAGGTCCAGCATCTGGAGGTACATCCGCTGCGAACCGACCGCCTGATACCGGGCGATCCGTTCGACGACCTCCGCCGGCGAGCCCGCGAGCCCGTTGGCCTTCAGCTCGTCGACATCGCGGCCGATGGCGTCAGCCCGCCGCCTCACCTCGCTGTCGGTGCGGCCGACGCACACCACCAGGGCGTTGGAGTAGACGAGTTCGTCGGCCTTGCGTCCGGCCTGCTGCAACGCCGCGCGGACCCGGCCGAACTGCTGCTCCGTGTCCGCGACCGAGGCGAAGGGGATGTTGAACTCGTCGGCGTAGCGTGCGGCGAGCGCGGGGGTCCGCCTGGCGCCGTGGCCGCCGATCAGGACGGGCACCTTCGCCTGCGCGGGCTTGGGCAGCGCGGGGGAGTCCTTGAGCTGGTAGTACGTTCCGTCGAAGGTGAAGCGCTCGCCGACCGGCGTGCCCCACAACCCCGTGACGACGGCGAGTTGCTCCTCCAGCCGGCCGAACTTCTCCTTCGGGAACGGAATGCCGTACGCCGTGTGCTCGGCCTCGTACCAGCCGGCGCCCAGGCCGAGTTCGACACGGCCGCCCGACATCTGGTCCACCTGCGCGACCTGGATGGCGAGGACGCCGGGGAGGCGAAAGGTTCCGGCGGTCATCAACGTACCCAGGCGGATGCGGCTCGTCTCGCGCGCGATGCCGGCCAGGGTGATCCACGCGTCGGTGGGACCGGGGAGTCCGTCGACGGATCCCATGTGCACATAGTGATCAGAGCGGAAGAAGGCTCCGTAATGAAGGTCTTCGGCGGCCTTGGCGACGCGGAGCAGCGTCTCGTAGGTCGCGCCTTGCTGCGGTTCGGTGAAGACTCGAAGATCCATGTATCCATCATGCACCGGTCACAACAGCCGTCCCGTGCCGAACCGCTGGCGCATCGCGCACCGTCTGCGCGGGGCTACCACCTCTGCACGGCGAGCTGCGGGTACAGGTCGCTCACTTCGCCGGAGAGGGTGGCCTTGACCTGACGGGTGAGGGCGTCCGCGAGGACCTCGTGCGCGTCGGTCTCGATCCCGTCGAGGGCCTGTCCGGCGACGCTGTCGGCGGAGACCTTGGGTACGTCGAGGCTCGCGGTCAGGTCCGTGTCGACGTAACCGACGTGCAGCCCGGTGACCTTGACGCCGCGCGGCTGGAGCTCCAGTCGCAGGGCGTTGCTCTGGGACCACAGGGCGGCCTTGGCGGCGCTGTAGCCGTCGGCGCCGGGCACCGTGACCCAGGAGAGCACCGAGTGGACCGTGAGGATGTGCCCGTCGCCGTTGCGCTCCAGGACCGGGACGAAGGCCCGGGTGGTGAGGAGCGGCCCGAAGAAGTTGATGTCGAACTCGCGCCGTATGTCCTCGACGGGGGAGTCCAGGAACGACGTGGGGGTCGTCGCGCCCGCGTTGTTGATCAGGATGGTGACGTCCTGGGCCCGCGCGGCGGCGGCCGCGACGGACGCGGGGTCGGTGACCTCCAGGGCCAGCGGTACCGCGTCGGGGTGCGCCACGGTCCGCGGGTCGCGGGCCGTCGCGTAGACCTTCTTGGCGCCGCGTTCGTAGAGGGCGTCCACGAAGGCCTTGCCGATGCCGCGGCTGCCGCCCGTCACGAGTGCCACCGAGCCGTCGATGCTGGTCATGATCTTCTCCTTCTGAGGGCCGCCGGGAATCGGGGGTGCGGGGTGACCGGGGGCGGGGCGTGACGGTGTGCTCGAAGGGCGGTCGGTCGTGCCGTCCGCCGTGTCGTCCGGCGGTCCCGTCCGCCGTGTCGGCCCCATCGTAAACCGATCGGTTTTCCGTGCTGTCCGCACTGTAAACCGATCGGTTTCCGAGAAGCAAGCGGAGAACGTAAGCTGGGCTCATGACTCAGGCGACCCCGACCGCGACCGCCGGTTCACCGACCCGCGACCGACTGCTCGACGCCGCGGCCGAGCTCTTCTACCGCGAGGGTGTCGGCGTCGGTGTCGAGGCGCTGTGCCGGGTGGCGGGGGTGTCCAAGCGCTCGATGTACCAGCTCTTCGACAGCAAGGACGGCGTGCTGGCGGCGAGCCTGGAGCGCAGCGCGCCCGCGTACCTGGCGTTCCTGCTGCCCCCCGACGACGGCCGGGCGCCGCGTGATCGCGTCCTGCACGTCTTCGAACGGCTGGAGGAGATGGCCGCGCGTCCGGACTACCGCGGCTGCCCCTTCGTGGCCGTGAGCGCCGAGCTCAAGGCGCCGGACCATCCCGCGAGCCTGGTGGCCCGCCGCTGCAAGGACGAGCTGACCGCGTTCTTCCGGCAGGAGGCGGAGCGCGGCGGAGCCGGGGATCCCGAACTCCTCGCGCGCCAACTGACCGTCGCCTTCGACGGATCGGGCGTCCGGGCCGTCATGCAGGGCCAGGGCCTCGACGGCCTCGCCCTCGCGACCGCGGCCGCCCTGCTCACGGGCGCGGGCGTGAACGGCCCCGAGGCCGGGGCGGACGTCGGCTCCGGCCCCGCCACCGGCCCCGACTCCGGCACAGACGACGCCGGGACCGGCACCGGCTCCGGCTCCGACTCCGGCACAGACGACGCCGGGACCGGCACCGCCACCGGCCCAGACTCCGGCACAGACGGCCCCGACGCCGCCCTCGACGCAGACACACCCCGGCCCTGACCCCGCTCCGGAAGCCGACGCGGGCCCTGGCGCCGGCTCGGGCCGTGACACCAGCCCGAGTCCCGACGGCAACCCGCGCCCACCCCCGGCCCTGACGGCGGCCTCGCGCCCAGTCTCGGCCGCGACGGCGGCCCCGCGCCCAGTCTCGGCCCCGACGGCGACCCCGCGCTCAGTCCCGGCCTCGACGGCGGCCCCGCGCTCGGTTCCGGCCTCGACGGCGATCCCGCGCTCTGTCCCGGCCTCGACGGCGCCCCTCGCCCAACCCCGGCCCCGCCGGCGGGGCCGTGCGACCCAGCCCGGAAACCTCCGGCTGACCTGCCCGGACGTCACGGCCGGCGTCCTCGAACCCTTCGGCCGTGGCCCCGGCCCCCGGCGAAAAACCCCGGGTCCACCTGCGGTTTCCGCTGTACGTTGTGGGGGCGCGCCGAGGGCAGGCGTCGCCCCCGCGGTCGGCCGCGGCGCGGCGTGGCCACGGGCCGCGCGGGCCGCGGAGCAGCGGGGCCGGCGACGGCACAGGCGTGCTCGCCCACGCTGTGACCCGACGGCGTCCGGAGGACGCGCACGCGCGCCGGCCGGACGCGTCGCCGGGTCCCCACAGCTCAGAAGACGTATCGAGGCAGACACACCGTGTTCCTGACGATCAGTACCACCGGTACCCCAGAGCGGCCCGCGACCGACCTCGGCTTTCTGCTGCACAAGCATCCTGACAACGCGCAGAAGTTCTCGACCTCGTACGGGACGGCGCACGTGCTGTACCCCGAGGCGACCCCCGAGCGCTGCACGGCCGCCCTGCTCCTCGAGGTCGACCCGGTGGCGCTGGTCAGGCGCGGCAAGGGGAAGGGGCGCGGTGGCGCGCCCGACGCGGCACTCGCGCAGTACGTCAACGACCGCCCGTACGCCGCCTCCTCGCTGCTCGCCGTGGCGCTGAGCGCCGTGTTCTCCAGCGCGATGAAGGGCCAGTGCAACGCCCGGCCCGAGCTGCCCGCCGAGCCGAGGCCGCTGCGCGTCGAGGTGCCCGCGCTGCCCGCCCGAGGCGGAGCCGACCTGGTGCGCGGGCTCTTCGAGCCGCTGGGCTGGACGGTGACGGCCGAGGCCGTGCCGCTCGACGAGCGCTTCCCGGAGTGGGGCGACTCCCGCTACGTACGCCTGGAGCTGGCGTCGAGGGAGCTGACGGTCGCCGAGGCCCTGCGGCACCTGTACGTGCTGCTCCCGGTCCTCGACGACGCCAAGCACTACTGGGTGGCGTCCGACGAGGTCGACAAGCTGCTGCGGGCGGGCGAGGGCTGGCTGCACGACCACCCGGAGCAGAAGCTGATCACCAGCCGCTATCTCTCCCGGCGCTGGTCGCTGACCCGGGAGGCCCTGGAGCGGCTCGAACTCGCCCGGCTCGCCGAGGCCGACGACATCGCGGTCGAGGAGATCGACAACGCCGTCGACGAGGAGACCGACACCGAGGAGAAGCCGATACCGCTCGCCGTGCAGCGCCGGGACGCGATCCTCGCCGCGCTGCACGCGTCCGGCGCGAGCCGCGTCCTCGATCTCGGCTGCGGACAGGGCCAGTTGGTGCAGGCCATGCTCAAGGACACACGCTTCACCGAGATCGTCGGGGTCGACGTGTCGATGCGGGCGCTCACCATCGCCTCGCGCCGCCTCAAGCTCGACCGCATGGGCGAGCGGCAGGCCGCACGCGTCCAGCTCCTCCAGGGCTCGCTCGCCTACACCGACCGCCGTCTGAAGGGGTACGACGCCGCCGTGCTCAGCGAGGTGATCGAGCACCTCGACCTGCCCCGGCTGCCCGCCCTGGAGTACGCGGTGTTCGGCTCCGCCCGCCCGCGGACCGTCCTCGTGACGACCCCGAACGTCGAGTACAACGTCCGCTGGGAGACCCTGCCGGCCGGCCACTCCCGGCACGGCGACCACCGGTTCGAGTGGACCCGCGAGGAGTTCCGCTCCTGGGCCCGCACGGTGGCCGGACGGCACGGGTACGACGTGGAGTTCACCCCCGTCGGCCTCGACGACCCCGAGGTCGGCCCGCCCACCCAGATGGCCGTCTTCACCCTGGCCACGAACCCGGCCGGCACCACCGGCACCCCGAACGCGAAGGAGGAGAAGGCCGCATGAGCGAGCAGACCGAACAGGGGCGCGTCCTGCCCGTCACCGACCTCTCCCTCGTCGTGCTCATCGGCGCCTCGGGCTCCGGCAAGTCCACGTTCGCCCGGCGGCACTTCAAGCCGACGGAGATCATCTCCAGCGACTTCTGCCGCGGTCTGGTCGCCGACGACGAGAACGACCAGAGCGCCAGCGGCGACGCCTTCGACGTCCTGCACTACATCGCGGGCAAGCGGCTCGCGGCCGGCCGCCGGACCGTCGTCGACGCCACCAGCGTCCAGCAGGACAGCCGCCGCCAGCTGATCGAGCTGGCCAGGAAGTACGACGTCCTGCCCATCGCCATCGTGCTCGACGTGCCCGAGGAGGTGTGCGCCGCACGCAACGCGGCGCGCACCGACCGCGCCGACATGCCGCGCCGCGTGATCCAGCGCCACATCCGCGAACTGCGGCGCTCGCTGCGCTCCTTGGAGCGCGAGGGCTTCCGCAAGGTGCACGTCCTGCGCGGGGTGGCGGACGCCGAGAACGCGTCGGTCGTGACCGAGAAGCGGTTCAACGACCTGACCCACCTCACCGGCCCGTTCGACATCGTCGGCGACATCCACGGCTGCGCCTCGGAGCTGGAGACCCTGCTCGGCAAGCTCGGCTACGTCGACGGTGTGCACCCCGAGGGCCGTACGGCCGTGTTCGTGGGCGACCTCGTCGACCGCGGCCCGGACTCGCCCGGCGTGCTGCGCCGCGTGATGTCCATGGTCGGCTCCGGCGACGCCCTGTGCGTGCCCGGCAACCACGAGAACAAGCTCGGCCGCTACCTCAAGGGGCGCCAGGTCCAGCACACCCACGGACTCGCCGAGACCATCGAGCAGATGGACCGGGAGAGCGAGGAATTCCGGGCTGCCGTACGGGAGTTCGTCGACGGACTGGTCAGTCACTACGTCCTCGACGGCGGACGTCTCGTCGTCTGTCACGCCGGTCTGCCCGAGAAGTACCACGGCCGCACTTCGGGCCGGGTGCGCTCGCACGCGCTGTACGGCGACACCACGGGGGAGACCGACGAGTTCGGGCTGCCCGTGCGCTATCCGTGGGCGGAGGACTACCGGGGCCGCGCGGCGGTGGTCTACGGACACACCCCGGTCCCCAACGCCACCTGGCTCAACAACACCATCTGCCTGGACACCGGTGCCGTGTTCGGCGGCAAGCTCAGCGCCCTGCGCTGGCCGGAGCGCGAGCTCGTCGACGTACCCGCCGAGCGGGTCTGGTACGAGCCGGCCAAGCCGCTGGCCACCGAGGCGCCCGGCGGTCACGAGGGCCGTCCGCTGGACCTGGCGGACGTGCACGGCCGCAGGGCCGTCGAGACCCGGCACGCCGGGCGGGTGGCCGTCCGTGAGGAGAACGCGGCCGCGGCGCTGGAGGTCATGAGCCGTTTCGCGGTGGACCCGCGGCTGCTGCCGTACCTCCCGCCGACCATGGCGCCGACCGCGACGTCGCACCTCGAGGGCTATCTGGAGCACCCCGCCGAGGCCTTCGCGCAGTACCGGGAGGACGGGGTCGCGCGGGTCGTGTGCGAGGAGAAGCACATGGGATCGCGGGCGGTGGCCCTGGTGTGCCGGGACGCGGACGTGGCGCGCGAGCGGTTCGGCGTCGACGGTCCCACCGGGTCGCTGTACACCCGTACCGGCCGGCCCTTCTTCGACGACTCCGCCGTCACCGAGGAGATCCTCGGCCGGGTGCGCGCCGCCGCGACCGAGGCCGGTCTGTGGGAGGAGCTGGGCACCGACTGGGTGCTGCTGGACGCCGAGTTGATGCCGTGGTCGCTGAAGGCGTCCGGGCTGCTGCGCAGTCAGTACGCCGCTGTCGGCGCCGCGTCCGGGGCGGTGTTCCCCGGGGTGCTGACCGCGCTCGAAGGGGTCGCGGCGAGGGGTGTCGACGTCACGGACCTGCTGGCGCGCCAGCGCGAACGGGCCGCTGACGCGCGGGCGTTCACCGACGCGTACCGCCGCTACTGCTGGACCACGGACGGCCTCGACGGCGTCCGCCTCGCGCCGTTCCAGATCCTGGCCGTCCAGGGCCGGAGCCTCGCCGCGCTGCCGCACGACGAGCAACTCGCCCTGATCGACCGGCTCGTGGAGAACGACGGGAGCGGACTGCTGCACACCACCCGGCGGCTCTTCGTCGACACCGGGGACCCGGAGTCCGTGCGGGCCGGTGTCGACTGGTGGCTGGAGATGACCGGCCGCGGCGGCGAGGGCATGGTCGTGAAGCCGGTCGGAGCGGTGGTGCGCGGCGGGCACGGGCGCCTGGTGCAGCCCGGCATCAAGTGCCGGGGCCGTGAGTACCTGCGGATCATCTACGGCCCTGAGTACACCCGTCCGGAGAACCTCGCCCGGCTGCGCGGCCGCTTCCTGAACCACAAGCGGTCCCTGGCCCTCCGCGAGTACGCACTCGGCCTGGAGGCCCTGGACCGCCTGGCCGAGGGCGAGCCCCTGTGGCGCGTCCACGAGGCGGTGTTCGGAGTCCTCTCCCTGGAATCCGAACCGGTCGACCCCCGCCTGTAGCGGGTCCACCCTCGGACCCGGACCGGCCCCGCCAGGGGCGCGGTGAACGGCGCGCCCGGCCCCCACCGGACCGGCAGCCGAACGGCGAACCCACCCGGGCTGGGCGTTGAGTCCCGGGTGGGGAGAGCCCCGCAAGGGGGCGCGGGGAACGGCGCGCCCAGCCCCCACCGGGCGGACAGATGAACCGCGCACCCACCGGGCTCGGCAATCGCCGGGCTGGTGGGAGCCCCGTCAGGGGCGCGCCCAGCCCCCACCGGGGCCGCAGCCGAAATCGCGGTCCCACCGGGACCGGTAGTCACCACCCCGGTGGGAGCCCCGCAAGGGGCGCGGGGAACGGCGCGCCCAGCCCCCACCGGGCGGACAGCCGAACCGCGCACCCACCGGACCCGCAGCCGAACCACGCCCCCACCGGGGCCGCACCCGAACCCGCCCCACCGGGGCACACGCAACAGACCCCGCCCGGGGAGAGACCCGGTCCGGGGCGACGGGGCCCGGCGGGGTTCGGCGCGGCCGGGCGGCGAGGGAGCGAAGCGAGCCTCAGCCGACCAGGCGGAGCCGAACCCCGGCCACCCCCACCTGCACGGTCTGGCCCCACACCAACTCCACCGCATCCCCCTCCATCCCGTCCCCGAACACGATGAGCCGGTCCGACTCCACCGTCAGGGACAGCCGCCCGGACCCGGTGAGCTCACCGGCCACGAGCGAGGTGCCCGTGGCCGGCGAGGGCCAGGCCTCGCGGACGAACCAGAGCAGGCGCTCGTCCGTGGGCCCGGGCAGCGGCAACTGCTCCCCCCGCTCCTGCCACACCGAGCGCAGCCAGCCGGTGGCCCCGGTCCCGGTCCCCACCAGCACCCCGGAGGACGCCTGGGGCTCGACGGCACCCCCGTACTCGTCGAGCCCCAGCCGATAGCGGGCCGTCTGATGGCCCGCGGCTCCCAGATAGATCTCGTTCAGGGCGACCAGCCGCTGGGTGTCGTCCGCCACCGCCTCGACCATGGTCAGTTCGTCGGCGGCACCGCCCCGCGCCGAGGCGAGCAGCGCGCCCGCGTCCCCGGGCCGGTGCCGCACGAGCACGCCCGGATTGCGCCCGGGGTCGGCGTCGATCCCCACGACCGGCTGACCGGCCAGGTACTTGGCGACGTTCGCGACCAGCCCGTCCTGGCCGACGACGACGACCACGTCCTCCGGCGCGAACAGGAAGCGGTCCAGATCGGCCCGCTCCACGCGCGCCTGACGCCAGGTCAGCGGAATGGCCGCCACCACCGCGGCGAGCGCCTCGCGGGCCCGCCGGTGCCGCTCGGCGACCTCCGCGATGTCCCGGCCGCGCGAGGACAGGAAGAACGCCGCCTGCCCGTGCGTGCCGTGCCGGGCCGTCAACTCCTCGTACTCCGTGGTCCGGTGGACGATGACGACCCGGGGCGCGAGACTCACGCCGAGTCCCCGGCGCTGCCGTTGCCCAGCTTGGCGAGCAGCCCGGTGAGCACGTCGGGCGAGAGCGTGAGGTTCTCGATCCGCGGCAGGTTCTCGGCGAGCCGGCTGCCGGTCAGGGCGTGCAGCGTCGCGACATCCACGTCGCCGTGGACCCGCAGCCAGGCCGCCTGCGCCTCGGCCCGTGCCGCGCCGACCTCGCGCTCCGCCTGCGCCTCGGCCCCCGCGAGCCGCACCTTGCGGGTGGCCTCCGCCTCGGCGAGCCGCAGCGACCGGGTGGCCTCGGCCTCGGCCAGCCGGACCGTGCGGGCCGCCTCCGCCCCGGCGCGCACCGCGTCCGCCGCCGCGAGCTCCTCGGCCTCGCGGCGCGCGTTCGTACCGCGCTGGTCGACCAACTGCTCCTCGCGCCGGGCGAGTTCGATCTGGCTGTGGAGTTCGTTCTCGGCGATGGCGCGCTCCCGCTCGACGGCGACCGCCCGGCGTTCGTACGTGGCCTTGTCCGCGTCCTGCTGGATCTGCTCGCGGGCGGGGGTGCGCAGCGCCCGTTCCACCTCGGGCTCCGGCCGCAGCGCGACGACCCGCACCGCGACGACTTCGAGGCCGGTGGCGGGCAGCCGGGGTTCGCCGGCGAGGCCGTCCGCGATCCGCTCCCGTACCGAAGCGACACCGTCGACCAGGGCGGACGCCAGTGTCGTACGGGCCAGGACGTCGAGCGCGTGCTGCTGGGCCGTCTCGGTCAGCAGTGAGCCGAGCTGCTCCAGCGGGGTGCCGCGCCAGGCGCCGGAGTCGGGGTCTATGGAGAAGTCGATGCGGGAGGCGGCGACCGCGGGGTCGCTGACCCGGTAGGTGACGGTCGCCTGCACCGCGACGTCCTGGAAGTCGGACGTACGGGCGTGGAAGGTCATCGCCAGCTCGCGGTCGTCGACGGGGACCTCGGAGAGCGCCGCCGTCAGCGAGCGGTACCAGAAGCTGAGCCCGGGGCCGTCGTGGACCAGTTGCCCCGACTTGTGGTGCCGGACGTGGGCGGTGGGCGCCCCCCGCAGATGGCGCCAGCCGAGGCGTCGCGTGATGTCGGCCATGAGTACCCCCTCGACGCCGGGTCGGCCCGGCGGTTCCGCTCTTCGTTGTCGTCATTGAGACGATAATGAGTTCACCGCTTATCGTCAAGGGGACGAAATGAATGCGGTGCGGCTGACGCGAACCACGGGTGAACACGCGTCCGGATGGTCAGGATGGAGACATGGGATTCCACGTCGACTCCGAGGCCGGGCGGCTGCGCCGCGTCATCCTTCACCGGCCCGATCTCGAGCTCAAAAGGCTCACCCCCAGCAACAAGGACGCGCTGCTCTTCGACGACGTGCTGTGGGTACGCCGGGCGCGCGCGGAACACGACGGGTTCGCCGACGTCCTGCGCGACCGTGGGGTCACCGTCCACCTCTTCGGCGACCTGCTCACCGAGAGCCTGGCGTTCGCGGAGGCCCGGTCCCTCGTCCTGGACCGGGTCTTCGACGAGAAGGAATACGGGCCGCTCGCCACCGACCACCTCCGGGCCGCCTTCGAGGCCATGCCCGCCCAGGAGCTGGCCTCGGTGCTCGTCGGCGGCATGACCAAGCGCGAGTTCCTGGACGCGCACGCGGAACCCACCTCCGTGCGCTTCCACGTCATGGACCTCGACGACTTCCTCCTGCGGCCGCTGCCCAATCACCTCTTCACCCGTGACACCTCCGCCTGGATCTACGACGGCGTCTCCATCAACGCCATGCGCTGGCCGGCCCGGCAGCGCGAGACCGTGCACTTCGAGGCGATCTACCGGCATCACCCGCTGTTCCGCGAGGAGGGCTTCAACCTCTGGTCGGAGGGACAGGCCGACTACCCCTCCACCATCGAGGGCGGCGACGTCCTGGTGATCGGCAACGGCGCGGTGCTCATCGGCATGAGCGAGCGGACGACGCCCCAGGCCGTCGAGATGCTCGCCCACAAGCTGTTCGCGGCCGGCTCGGCCCGCACCATCGTGGCGCTCGACATGCCCAAGCGGCGCGCGCTCATGCACCTCGACACGGTGATGACGATGGTCGACGGCGACATCTTCACCCAGTACGCCGGGCTCGGCATGCTCCGCTCGTACACCATCGAGCCGGGTGCGGGGGACAAGGAGCTGAAGGTCACCGACCATCCGCCGGAGCACATGCACCGCGCCATCGCCGCGGCGCTCGGCCTCAACGAGATCCGCGTCCTGACCGCCACGCAGGACGTCCACGCGGCCGAGCGGGAGCAGTGGGACGACGGCTGCAACGTCCTCGCCGTCGAGCCGGGCGTCGTCATCGCCTACGAGCGCAACTCCACCACCAACACCCATCTGCGCAAACAGGGCATCGAGGTGATCGAGATCCCGGGCAGCGAGCTGGGCCGCGGCAGGGGTGGCCCCCGCTGCATGAGCTGTCCGGTCGTTCGGGACCCGGTCTGAGGGGCCGGCGCGAGAGGGGGCGTACGAGTCGGGGCACCCTTACGAATGGGAGGGACCCGTGTGAGTCAGGGGCCCGTGTGGGCCGCGAGGCGAGGCCCACACGGGGAGTCGAACGACCGACCGCATATAAATGCTGAGCGTCGTATAGAATTTCAGACGTCCGGCCCCGTCCTCGTCCCCGTCATCCCTGGAGCGCCCCCATGGCGACAGTCCCGACCGCCCTCGCCGGCCGTCACTTCCTCAAGGAGCTGGACTTCACGGAGGAGGAGTTCCTCGGCCTGGTCGAGCTGGCCGCCGGACTCAAGGCGGACAGGAAGCTCGGGGCGGAGACCCGGTATCTCTCGGGCCTGAACATCGCGCTGATCTTCGAGAAGACCTCCACGCGCACCCGCTGCGCCTTCGAGGTCGCGGCCGCGGACCAGGGTGCCTCGACGACGTACCTGGACCCGTCCGGTTCCCAGATCGGACACAAGGAGTCCGTGAAGGACACCGCCCGCGTGCTCGGGCGGATGTTCGACGCGATCGAGTACCGCGGTGACAGCCAGGACGCGGTGGAGGAGCTGGCCGCCCACGCCGGAGTGCCGGTCTACAACGGCCTGACCGACGCGTGGCACCCCACCCAGATGCTGGCCGACGTCCTCACGATGACCGAGCACTGCGCCAAGCCGGTCGGCGAGATGACCTTCGCCTACCTGGGCGACGCCCGTTTCAACATGGGCAACTCTTACGTGGTCACCGGCGCGCTGCTCGGCATGGACGTGCGGATAGTGGCCCCGCGGGCCTACTGGCCGGCCGACGACATCGTCGCGCGGGCCCGCGAACTCGCCGTGAAGAGCGGAGGCACCGTCACCCTCACCGAGGACGTGGCCGAGGGTGTCCGCGGCGCCGACTTCGTCGCCACCGACGTCTGGGTCTCCATGGGGGAGCCCAAGGAGGTGTGGGCCGAGCGCATCGAGGCCCTCGCCCCGTACGCCGTGACCATGGACGTGCTGCGCGCCACCGGGAACCCGGACGTCGGCTTCCTGCACTGCCTGCCGGCCTTCCACGACCTCGGCACCCGGGTCGGCCGCGAGCTGTACGACGTCTACGGGCTCGACTCGCTGGAGGTGACCGACGAGGTCTTCGAGTCGGCGCACTCCGTGGTCTTCGACCAGGCCGAGAACCGGCTTCACACCATCAAGGCGATCATGGTCGCCACGCTGGCCTGATCCTCCGCAGACCCGTAGACCCGTAGACCCGTAGACCCGTAGACCCACAGGTCCGTACGCGGGCGCCTGGATCGAACGTCGTGTCGCGGGCCGGCGCCTAGAGGGCCGGCCGGCGCTGGGCGGGGATCACCGGCAGCCGGAACCAGACCGCCTTGCCGGAGTCGGTGGGACGGTGTCCGCAGGCCGAGCTGAGGGCGCGGAGCAGCAGCAGACCGCGCCCGTGCTCCTGCCAGGGGTCCGGCTCGCCGGGCGGGTGCGGCAGGGTGAGATCGTGCGGCGGCACCGGGTCCGGGTCGTGCACCTCGACCCGGCAGCCGGTCGGCATCAGCTCGACGACCAGCTCTATGGGGCCGTCACCCGCGGTGTGCTCGACGGCATTGGCGACCAGCTCCGCGGTGAGCAGCTCGGCGGTGTCGCTGTCGGCCGCGTGCTCCCGTTCCGCGAGTGCCGTGCGGACCAGGGCGCGCGCCACCGGCACGGCCGCGACGGTGTGCGGCAGCGCGATGCGCCAGGAGGCGGGTGCTGGGGTGTCGGGCAAGGCGAGTCCGTTCATGGAGCAGGCTGTCCTGCTTACAACCTAAGGAATGGTACGGCTCCACCGGCCGAACGCGCGCGGTGGGCTTTCTCGGGACATCGGCCGATGTGTTCCGCGGGAGGGAGGCCTCCTTTCGGGACGTTCGGTCGGATACGGGCTGTCTACCCGGACGAACGGCCCCTCTCCCGTGTTCCCTCCCGCCGTTACACGGCTGTCGAAGGCCCGTGACGGGGTGACGGACCACGGCTCCCCGGCGTCCCTGTGTTCACGGCCTGTCGCGGGTCGCTCACCACCCGCGACCGTTCTTTCATGTCTCGTAGGCATCACGTTTTCGCGGCGTCGCCCCGACATCCCGCCTCCCTATCGCCCTATCGCGCACTCGTGACGACGGTCACGAACAGGTGATAACTTGGTGGGACAGCCGTATCGCGTCGCCCCCGCCCTAGGAGGCCGCCCGCCATGAGTCCCTTCACCGGCTCCGCCGGCCGCACCGCCGACTGGCAGCATCTGAGGTACGAGCTCACCGACGGCGTCGCCACCGTCACCCTGGCCCGCCCCGAGAAGCTGAACGCGCTCACCTTCGGTGCCTACGCCGACCTGCGCGACCTGCTCGCCGAGCTGTCCCGCGAGCGGTCCGTGCGGGCCCTGGTGCTCGCCGGCGAGGGCCGCGGATTCTGCTCCGGCGGCGACGTCGACGAGATCATCGGCGCGACCCTCTCCATGGACACCGCCCAGCTCCTCGACTTCAACCGGATGACCGGGCAGGTCGTCAGGGCCGTACGGGAATGCCCGTTCCCGGTGATCGCGGCGATGCACGGGGTGGCGGCGGGCGCCGGAGCCGTGCTGGCGCTGGCCGCGGACTTCCGGGTGGCCGACCCGAGCGCCCGGTTCGCGTTCCTCTTCACCCGGGTCGGGCTGTCCGGCGGCGACATGGGCGCGGCCTATCTGCTGCCCCGCGTGGTCGGACTCGGCCACGCGACCCGGCTGCTCATGCTCGGCGAACCGGTGCGGGCGCCCGAGGCCGAACGCATCGGGCTGATCAGCGAGCTCACCGACGAGGGGCACGCCGACGAGGGCGCGCAGGCGCTGGCCCGCCGTCTCGCCGACGGTCCGGCCCTGGCGTACGCCCAGACCAAGGCGCTGCTCACCGCCGAACTGGACATGCCGCTCGCCGCCGCCGTCGAACTGGACGCGGCGACCCAGGCCCTGCTGATGAACGGCGAGGACTACGCCGAGTTCCACGCCGCCTTCACGGAGAAGCGGGACCCCAAGTGGCGGGGGAGGTGAGCCCGCGATGCGAGCGAAGGCCGATGTGAGGCGGGTCGCGGTGATCGGCGGCGGCCCCGGCGGACTCTACGCCGCGGCGCTCCTCAAACGCCTCGGCCCGGACCGCGAGATCACCGTCTGGGAACGCAACGCGCCCGACGACACCTTCGGCTTCGGCGTCGTCCTCTCGGACGAGACCCTGGGCGGCATCGAGCACGCCGACCCGGTCGTGTACGCCGCGCTCCAGGCCGAGTTCGTCCGCTGGGACGACATCGACATCGTGCACCGCGGGGTCCGGCACACCTCCGGCGGCCACGGCTTCGCCGCGCTCGGACGGCGCCGGCTCCTGGAGATCCTGCACGAGCGGTGCCGCTCGCTCGGTGTCGGCCTGCGCTTCACCACCGAGGCCCCGCCCGTGGACGAACTCATGGCGGAGTACGACCTCGTGGTCGCCGCCGACGGTGTGCACAGCCTCACCCGCGCGGCCCACGCCGAGGTGTTCGGGCCGTCCGTCGAGGAGCACCGCTGCCGCTACATCTGGCTCGCCGCCGACTTCGCTTTCGACGCCTTCCGCTTCGAGATCGCCGAGACCGAACACGGCGTGATGCAGCTCCACGGCTACCCGTACGCGGCCGACGCCTCCACCGTCATCGTCGAGATGCGCGAAGAGGTCTGGCGCGCCGCGGGGTTCGCGGACCTCGACGAGGCGGAGTCCGTCGAGCGGTGCGGCAAGATCTTCGCGGACGCGCTCGGCGGACGCCCGCTGCGCGCCAACAAGTCGACGTGGACGACCTTCCGCACGATCGTCAACGACCGCTGGTCGCACGGGAACCTGGTCCTGCTCGGCGACGCGGCGCACACCGCGCACTTCTCCATCGGCTCCGGTACGAAGCTCGCCGTCGAGGACGCGCTCGCGCTGGCCGCCTGCCTGGAGGAACGGCCCTCGACGGCGGAGGCGCTGGTGGCCTACGAGGAGGAACGGCGCCCGGTCGTCGCCTCCACCCAGCGCGCCGCCCGCGCCAGCCTCGACTGGTTCGAGGACATCGGCCGCTATCTCGCCCAGCCCACCCGGCAGTTCGCGTTCAACCTCCTCACCCGCAGCCGCCGCGTCACGCACGACAACCTGCGGCTGCGTGACGCGCGCTTCGTGGCCACGGTCGAGCGCGAGTTCCGCTGCCCTCCCGGCACCCCGCCGATGTTCACCCCGTTCCGGCTGCGCGGACTGACCCTGCGCAACCGTGTCGTCGTCTCGCCGATGGACATGTACTCGGCCGTGGACGGCGTGCCCGGCGACTTCCATCTCGTCCATCTGGGCGCCCGGGCCCTGGGCGGCGCGGGACTGGTCATGACCGAGATGGTGTGCGTCAGCGCGGAGGGGCGCATCACGCCCGGATGCGCCGGTCTCTACACCGCCCGGCAGGCCGAGTCCTGGCGGCGGATCGTGGAGTTCACGCACCGTCAGGCCCCGGGCTCCGCGATCGGCCTCCAGCTCGGCCACGCCGGCCGCAAGGGCTCGACCCGGCTGATGTGGGAGGGCATCGACGAACCCCTGCCGGACGGCAACTGGCCCCTCGTGGCCGCCTCCCCGCTCCCGTACCGGCCCGACAGCCAGACCCCCCGCGAGCTCTCGCGCGCCCAGCTCACCGATCTGCGCGAGCAGTTCACCGCGGCCGCCTGCCGCGGGGCCCGCTGCGGCTTCGACCTGCTCGAACTGCACTGCGCCCACGGCTACCTGCTCTCCGGCTTCCTGTCCCCTCTGACCAACCGGCGGACCGACGCGTACGGCGGGTCGCTGGAGAAGCGGCTGCGCTTCCCCCTCGAAGTCTTCGACGCGATGCGGGCGGTGTGGCCCGCCGAGCGCCCGATGACCGTCCGCATCTCCGCCACCGACTGGGCCGAGGGCGGCACCACGGGCGACGACGCCGTCGCGATCGCCCGGGCCTTCGCCGCGCACGGCGCCGACGCGGTGGACGTGTCGACCGGCCAGGTCGTGGCGGACGAGCGCCCCGAGTACGGCCGTTCCTACCAGACGCCGTACGCGGACCGGATCCGGCACGAGACCGGGATCCCGGTGATCGCCGTCGGCGCGATCTCCTCCTGGGACGACGTCAACTCCCTGATCCTGGCCGGGCGGACGGACCTGTGCGCGCTCGCCAGACCGCATCTGTACGACCCGAACTGGACGCTGCACGCGGCCGCCGAACAGGGCTACGAAGGGCCGGGCGCCCACTGGCCGATGCCCTACCGCGCGGGCAGCCGCCGCCCCCAGACCGGCCGCACCGACGCGCCGCGACCCCGGCTCACTCTGGGCGGTCGGTAGCCTCCGGGCGCCCCGGGCGCGGAGGCACTCCGGCGAACTCCGCGCCCGCGTCCCTCAGCCGCTCGTGCAGGGCCCGGAAGACGGTCGCCGAACGGGCGCCGGGCCAGTCCTCGGGGAGCAGGGCCGCGGGCAACCCCGGGTCCGTGTACGGGAGATGGCGCCAGGAGTCGAGGGCGAGCAGATAGTCGCGGTAGGCCTCGTCGGGCGGGGTGTCCGTCCGGTCCTCCCAGGTGTGCAGCACCCGCGCGTGCCGGCCGAGGAACGCCTCGTGCTCCTTGGCGATCGCGGTCAGGTCCCACCAGCGCGCGACCGCGTCGGCCGTGGCGGCGAACCCCAGGTGCTCGCCCCGGAACAGCTCCACGTACCCGTCCAGGCGCAGTCGTTCCAGGGTGTGCCGGGTCTCCTCGTACAGCCGTGCCGGGGCGATCCACACTCCGGGAGCCGCCGTGCCGAAGCCGAGACCGGCCAGCCGCGAGCGCAGGACGTGCCGCTTCTGCCGCTCCGACTCGGGTACGGAGAAGACGGCGAGCACCCAGCCGCCGTCCTCGGGAGGCGTCGTCGCGTACACCCGGCGGTCGCCGTCGTCGAGCAACTGCCGTGCGTCCGGCGACAACGCGTATCCGGCCGCGCCCGCCGCGGTGCGCGCCGGCTCCAGCAGCCCGCGCCGCTTGAGCCGGGACACCGACGAACGCACCGAGGGCGCGTCCACACCGACCGCGGCGAGGAGCCGGATCAACTCGGCCACCGGTACCGGGCCGGGCGCGAAACGGCCGTAGGCGCCGTAGAAGGTGACGATGAGGGACCGGGGGGCGTGGTGCTCTGACACGTTGATCACTCTAGTGCGCGAAGATCACTTGGGATCGCCGTCCGCGGGCAGGACGCCCTCGGGCGCGGAGACCGGCTCGCGCGGAACGGGGGCCGACGGGGCGCCCGCAGCGCCGTCGGAAGCGGTCTCCTCCCGCAGTCTGAACCTCTGGAGCTTGCCCGTGGCGGTCCGTGGCAGCGCGTCCAGGAAGACGATCTCGCGCGGGCATTTGTACGGCGCCAGCTCGGACTTGAGGAAGGCGCGCAGCGCTTCGCCGTCCCTGCGGGCGCCCTCCCTCACCACGGTGTAGGCCACCACGATCTGCCCGCGGGCCTCGTCACTCCGCCCCACGACGGCCGTCTCCACGACGTCCGGGTGCCGCAGCAGCGCGTCCTCGACCTCGGGGCCCGCGATGTTGTACCCGGCCGAGATGATCATGTCGTCGGCGCGGGCCACGTAGCGGAAGTAGCCGTCGGGGTCGCGGACATAGGTGTCACCGGTGATGTTCCAGCCGCCGCGTACGTACTCCCGCTGCCGGGGGTCGGCGAGATACCGGCAGCCGACCGGGCCGCGCACGGCCAGCAGGCCGGGTTCGCCGTCCGGCACCGGCGTCCCGTCGGTGTCGACCACACGCGCCTGCCAGCCCGGCACGGGCCGGCCCGTCGTGCCGGGACGGATGTCCCCGTCGGCCGCGGAGATGAAGATGTGCAGCAGCTCGGTGGCGCCGATGCCGTTGATGACGCCGAGTCCGGTGCGGCCCTGCCAGTCACGCCAGGTCGTGGCGGGCAGGTTCTCGCCGGCGGACACGCAGCGGCGCAGCGACCCGATGTCGTACGCGTCCGCCTCCGCCATCTCCGCCAGCATCGCCCGGTAGGCGGTCGGCGCGGTGAACAGCACGGAGACGCGGTGTTCGGCGATCGCGGGCAGCAACTGCCGGGGGCCCGCCTGTTCGAGCAGCAGGGAGCAGGCGCCGGCGCGCAGCGGGAAGACCACGAGACCGCCGAGCCCGAAGGTGAAGCCCAGGGGAGGGCTGCCCGCGAACACGTCGTCCTCGCGCGGCCGCAGCACGTGCTTCGAGAACGTGTCCGCGATCGCCAGCACGTCGCGGTGGAAGTGCATACAGCCCTTGGGCCGCCCGGTGGTGCCCGAGGTGAACGCGATCAGCGCCACGTCGTCGGCGGCCGTGTCCACCGCGTCGAAAGGCTCGTCCGGGGCGCCGGTGATCCGCAGCAGCAGATCGTCGGGCGCGTCACCCCCGTACGTCGTGACCCGCAGCCCGGGGACCTCCGCCTTGACCAGGTCGTCGACCGAGCGGACGTCGCACAGGGCGTGCGTCACCCGTGCGATCGAGCAGATCGTGCCCAGTTCGTGCGGCCGCTGCTGCGCGAGCACCGTGACGGCGACCGCGCCCGCCTTCAGCACCGCCAGCCAGCAGGCCGCGAGCCACGGGGTGGTCGGGCCGCGCAGCAGCACCCGGTTGCCCGGCACGACACCCAGTTCGCCGGTCAGCACATGGGCGATCCGGTCGACCCGGGTGCGGAGCTGTCCGTACGTCCACGGCGCGCCGGACGGCGTACGGAACACCGGGCGTCCGGGGTCGGTGTCCGCGAGGAGTTCGGCGGCGCAGTTGAGCCGGACGGGGTAGCGCAGCTCGGGCAGGTCGAAGCGGAGCTCGGGCCACTGCTCGGGGGGCGGGAGATGGTCGCGCGCGAAGGTGTCGACGTGGGCCGAGCGTGCCGGCCCCGGAATGTCTGCGGGATCCAGGGGATCCACAAGGTCCATGGCGTCTCGCCCCCTTGCCTTGGTGGGCTGCCTCGGTGGGCGTCGTGGTGGGCTCGCACAAGGAGCGTATCGTGTTGGTGACGACAGTCAACGGTTCGCGATAACGTGGGTGGCGTCCGATGGGGAGAGAGGACGGGCAATGACCGCATTCTCGCTCGAACCGGGGCAGACCGCCTGGTGTGCCGAGCTGCGCGCGCACGCCGCGGACCGACTGCGCCCCCTCGCCGACAAGGGCGAGCCGGGCCACGTCAACCGGCCGCTCGTCGCCGAACTCGGCCGGCTCGGACTGCTCTCCCGCCTCTTCACCTCCGGCGCCCTCGACCTCTGCCTCATGCGCGAGTCCCTGGCCCAGGTCTGCACCGAGGCCGAGACGGCACTCGCCCTGCAAGGACTCGGCGCCCATCCCGTCCACGCGTACGGCACCGACGCCCAGCGCGGACACTGGCTGCCCCGGGTCGCTGACGGCACCGCCGTGGCGGCCTTCGCGCTCAGCGAGCCAGGCGCAGGTTCGGACGCCGCCGCCCTCGCGCTCCGGGCGGACGAGGACGGCGCCGGCGGCTGGCGCCTCACCGGCGAGAAGTGCTGGATCTCCAACGCCCCCGAGGCCGACCTCTACACCGTCTTCGCGCGCACCGCGCCCGACGCCGGAGCCCGCGGTGTCACCGCCTTCCTCGTCCCCGCCGACCGCCCCGGCCTCACCGGCACCCCGCTCGACATGCTCTCCCCGCACCCCATCGGCGCCCTCGCCTTCGACGCCGTACCCGTCACGGCGGACGACGTGCTCGGCGAACCCGGCCACGGGTTCCGGGTCGCCATGGGCACCCTCAACCTCTTCCGGCCCAGCGTCGGCGCCTTCGCCGTCGGCATGGCCCAGGCCGCGCTGGACGCGACCCTCGCGCACACGGCACGGCGCGAGGCGTTCGGCGGCCCGCTGAAGGACCTGCAGACCGTGGCCCACCAGGTCGCCGAGATGGCGCTGCGCACCGAGGCGGCCCGGCTGATGGTCTACGCGGCGGCGGCGGCGTACGACGCGGGGGCGCCGGACGTGCCCCGGCGGGCGGCGATGGCGAAACTGCTCGCGACCGAGACCGCGCAGTACGTCGTGGACGCGGCCGTCCAGCTCCACGGAGCCCGCGCCCTGCGCCGGGGCCATCTGCTCGAACACCTCTACCGCGAGGTGCGCGCACCGCGCATCTACGAGGGGGCCAGCGAAGTCCAGCGGACCATCATCGCGAAGGAGTTGTACCGCGTATGACCGTCGAGCGCGTCAATCCGTCCGAGCTCTCCCCGCCGGCCGGGTTCTCGCACGCCGTCGTCGCCACCGGCTCCCGCGTCCTCTTCCTGGCCGGACAGACCGCCCTGGACGTGGACGGGAAGGTGGTGGGGGAGACCCTGCCCGCCCAGTTCGAGCGGGCGCTGGCCAATCTGCTGACCGCGCTGCGGGCGGCCGGCGGCACTCCCGCGGACCTCGCCCGGGTGACCGTCTACGCCACCGACGTCGCCGACTACCGTGCCCACGCCGCCGAACTGGGCGGCATCTGGCGCCGGTTGGCGGGACGCGACTACCCCGCGATGGCCGTCGTCGGCGCCGTGCGCCTGTGGGACGAACAGGCGCTGGTCGAACTCGACGGCTTCGCCGTGCTGGCGTAGGACCGCGGGGCGCGGCGGAGAACGCGGATCACGCCGGGCGTCAGGCCGCGACGGCCAGCCGGTCGGCGAACACCCGGTGCGGAGCGACCACGCTGCCGTCGGGGAGCAGTTCACCGCTGTCGTCGAAGACGATCGCGCCGTTGCACAGGAGGTTCCAGCCCTGCTCGGGATGGGCCGAGACGATGTGCGGGGTGGTGGCTTCCGCGGACGGGCACGAAGACCGGTGAGAACACATGGTGCACCTCCACGTGGGATGCGAAGAGTGTCGGCGGCGCTGTCGTCGCCCTCGCATACACAGACCATGCGCGCGCGGCGAACTGATCGGAACACCCGGCCGTGAAGCGTGACAACACGAGGACAACTCTCGGACGTCCCCATGACGGACGGCGCCAACTCGCCACCAAAGGGGTGATGATCACCGGCCCCGGGGCCTTGGACCGGTACCTGTTGAGCACCCTTGCAGGTCCCCGTTCCAGGAGGTACCCCATGTCGTTCCGCCAGGCCGCAGGCGCCGCCGCCGGTGCCGCGCTGCTCCTGTTCCTCGCCCCGTCCGCCGTCGCCCTGTCCGCCTCGTCCGACGAGGTCACCGTCGACCCGACCGGCACGGTCGCCGCCGACGGCACCATCACCCTCTCCGGCACCTACCGCTGCACCGGCGCCTCCGGGCCCGTCTTCGTGTCGTCCTCCGTGTCCCAGGACGACCCCCGGGTCAAGCAGGGCATCGGCGGCACGACGGCCCTCTGCGACGGCGCCGAGCACACCTGGACCAACTCGGAGAAGCCCGTCCCCAGCACCCTCAAGGCGGGCCCGGCCCACGTCCAGGCCACCCTCATGGAACTGAGCACGACCGGCCTCCCGCTCCCGTCGTTCCACGCGGTGCGGGACCAGGACATCACGGTCGTCAAGGGCTGAACGAGCCCGCGGAGGAGCCGCCGGCACCACGACCGGCGGCCCACCTTGCCTCCCTCGCCCGTTCAGCCCCCCACGCATGCGGACCCCGCCCATGAATGGTCCGCTGGGCTGAAGCCGGCCGAGAGGAGCGTCCGTGTCCGCGACCCAGGGCCGAGGTACCGGTGGGATGGACGGCACGGCCAGTGAGCTGCTGTTGCGTACCGGGCGGTTCTTCCGGCGGGGGGAGACCTCCGCCGATCTGCGCACGCTCTCCAAGGAGGGCGGGCGGGGCGGTGACGTCTTCTACCGGGACCGGTGGAGTCACGACAAGGTCGTGCGCTCCACCCACGGGGTCAACTGCACCGGTTCCTGCCGGTGGAAGGTGTACGTCAAGGACGGCATCATCACCTGGGAGACCCAGGAGACGGACTATCCGAGCGTCGGCCCGGACCGTCCCGAGTACGAGCCGCGCGGCTGTCCGCGCGGGGCCGCGTTCTCCTCGTACACGTACTCGCCGACCCGGGTGCGCTACCCGTACGTCCGCGGTGTGCTCCTGGAGATGTACCGGGAGGCGAAGGAGCGAACCGGCGACCCGGTCACCGCGTGGGCCGACCTCCAGGCCGACCCCGAGCGCCGACGCCGCTACCAGCGGGCCCGCGGCAAGGGCGGCCTCGTGCGGGCTAGCTGGGCCGAGGCCCTGGAGATCGCCGCCGCCGCACACGTCCACACCATCAAGGCCCACGGCCCCGACCGCATCGCCGGCTTCTCGCCCATCCCGGCGATGTCCATGGTCTCGCACGCCGCCGGCGCCCGGTTCCACTCGCTGATCGGCGCTCCCATGCTGTCGTTCTACGACTGGTACGCCGATCTGCCGGTCGCCTCCCCGCAGGTCTTCGGCGACCAGACGGACGTCCCCGAGTCGGGGGACTGGTGGGACGCGGCGTACCTGATGATGTGGGGCAGCAACGTCCCGGTCACCCGTACGCCGGACGCCCACTGGATGGCCGAGGCGCGCTACCGCGGCCAGAAGGTCGTCGTCGTCTCCCCGGACTACGCCGACAACACCAAGTTCGCCGACGAGTGGCTGCACCCCCACCCCGGCACCGACGGAGCACTGGCCCTCGCGATGGGGCACGTCGTGCTCAAGGAGTTCTTCGTCGACCGGCAGGTGCCGTTCTTCACCGACTACGTCCGGCGCTTCACCGACCTGCCGTTCCTCGTCACCCTGCGGGAGCACGACGGCGGCCACGTCCCGGACAAGTTCCTGCGCGCCTCCGACCTCGGGGACACCGCCGAGGGCGCCGAGTGGAAGACGGTCGTCCTCGACGACGCCACCGGCCGGCCGGAGGTCCCCGGCGGGTCGCTGGGCTTTCGCTGGACCGCGTCGGGCGAGGGCCGGTGGAATCTGGAACTCGGGGATCTGGAGCCACGGCTCTCGCTGTACGGGCGGGACGGAGCCGTCCCGACCGAGGTGCTGCTGCCCCGCTTCGACACCGACGGCGGGCCGCACGGCCAGGGCAGCGGTGCGGTCCGCGCCGCCGGCGTCCCCGCCGCGCGCGTCGGCGGCCGGCTCGTGACGACCGTCTACGACCTGCTGCTCGCCCAGTACGGCGTCGCCCGCGAAGGGCTCCCCGGGGCCTGGCCCGAGGGCTACGGCGACCCCGCCGTCCCCTGCACGCCCGCCTGGCAGGAGGTCCACACCTCCGTCCCAGCCGCGGCGGTCGTCCGCACCGCGCGGGAGTTCGCGGACACCGCCGAGCGGTCCCGGGGCCGCTGCATGATCCTCATGGGCGCCGGCACGAACCACTGGTTCCACTCCGAGACGATCTACCGCGCCTTCCTCGCCCTGCTCCAGCTCACCGGCTGCCAGGGCCGCAACGGCGGCGGCTGGGCGCACTACGTCGGCCAGGAGAAGTGCCGACCGGCGACCGGCTGGGCCACCCTGGCCGCCGCGTCCGACTGGTCGCGTCCGCCGCGCCAGGCGATCGGCACCGCCTACTGGTTCCTCAACACCGACCAGTGGCGGTACGACCACTACCGCGCCGACACCCTCGCCTCCCCGCTCGGCACCGGAGCGTTCGCCGGGATGACGGCCGCCGACTGCCTCGCCCAGGCGACCCGTTCGGGGTGGATGCCCTCCTACCCCACCTTCGACCGCAATCCGCTCGACCTGTGCGACGAGGCCGGCGACCAGGACCCGGTCGCGTACGCGGTGGACCAACTCCGCTCAGGCAAGCTGGGATTCGCCGGAGAGGACCCCGACGCGCCCGCCAACTGGCCACGCGTCGTGACTCTCTGGCGGGCCAACCTGCTGGGCTCGTCCGCGAAGGGCGCCGAGTACTTCCAGAAGCACCTGCTCGGCACCACCTCCTCGCTCGGCGCCGAGGAGGCCGCGCCCGAGGAACGCCCCCGCGACGTCCGCTGGCACGAGAAGGCCCCCGAGGGAAAGCTCGACCTGCTGCTGTCCCTGGACTTCCGCATGACGTCCTCCACCCTCATGTCGGACATCGTCCTGCCCGCCGCGACCTGGTACGAGAAGCACGACCTCTCCAGCACCGACATGCACCCCTACGTGCACTCCTTCACCCCGGCCGTCGACCCGCCCTGGCAGGCCCGCACCGACTTCGCCGCCTTCCACGCCCTCGCCCGGTCCTTCTCCGCGATGGCGGCGAAACACCTGGGCGTGCGCCGCGACCTCGTCGCCACCGCTCTCCAGCACGACACCCCGGCCGAGACCGCACAGCCCGGGGGCGTCGCCCTGGACTGGCGGCGCGGCGAGTGCGAGCCCGTACCGGGGAGGACGATGCCCCGACTCACCGTCGTGGAGCGGGACTACGGCGCCGTCGGCGAGAAGATGGCCACCCTCGGCCCGCTGGCCGAGAAGCTCGGCCTGCCGGTCAAGGGCATCACCTTCGACGTGGCGGAGGAAGTGCGGCTGCTCGCCGACCGGCACGGCACACGCAGTTCGGGACCGGCCGCGGGCCGGCCGCTCCTCGACACGGCCGTCAAGGCGGCGAACACGATCCTCGCCCTGTCCGGCACCACCAACGGCCACCTCGCCACCCAGGGGTTCCACACCCTCGAGCGCCGCACCGGGCAGCCGATGGCCCACCTCGCCGCAGAGCACGAGGGCAAGCGGATCACGTACGCCGACACCCAGGCGGCACCCGTGCCGGTCATCACCTCGCCGGAGTGGTCCGGCAGCGAGGCGGGCGGGCGCCGCTACACCGCCTTCACCCTCAACACCGAGCACGCCAAGCCCTGGCACACCCTCACCGGCCGCCAGCACTTCTTCCTCGACCACGACTGGATCCACGAACTCGGCGAGGCCCTGCCGGTCTACCGGCCGCCCCTGGACATGCGCCGGCTCTTCGGCGACCGGATCTCCACCGGCGAGGACGGCCAGGCCGAGGTCACCGTCCGCTACCTCACCCCGCACAGCAAGTGGTCCATCCACTCCGAGTACCAGGACAACCTGCTGATGCTGTCGCTCTCCCGCGGCGGCCAGAACATCTGGATGTCCCCGCAGGACGCCGAGGCGATCGGCGTGCGCGACAACGACTGGATCGAGGCGGTCAACCGCAACGGTGTCGTCGCGGCCCGCGCGGTCGTCAGCCACCGCATGCCGCGCGGCACGGTGTACATGCACCACGCGCAGGACCGCGTCATCGCCACACCCAGGACACAGACGACCGGCAGACGCGGCGGGACCCACAACTCCCTCACCCGGCTGCTGCTCAAACCGAGCCATCTCATCGGCGGATACGCCCAGCTGAGCTGGGCGTTCAACTACCTCGGTCCGACCGGCAACCAGCGCGACGAGATCACGGTCGTCCGGCGCCGCACCGAACCGGTGGAGTACTGACATGCGCGTCATGGCACAGATCGCGATGGTCATGAACCTCGACAAGTGCATCGGCTGTCACACCTGCTCCGTCACCTGCAAACAGGCGTGGACGAACCGCGGCGGCGTCGAGTACGTGTGGTTCAACAACGTCGAGACCCGCCCCGGGCAGGGATATCCGCGCCGCTACGAGGACCAGGAGACCTGGAAGGGCGGCTGGGAGCTCAACAGGCGCGGCCGGCTCAAGCTCAAGGGAGGCGGCCGCTTCTCCAAGCTGGCCCACATCTTCTCCAACCCCGAACTGCCCACCATCGACGACTACTACGAGCCGTGGACGTACGAGTACGCCAACCTCGTCGACGCCCCCCTCGGCGACGACATCCCCGTCGCCCGCCCACGCTCGCTCCTCAGCGGCAAGCCCATGAAGATCGAGTGGAGCGCCAACTGGGACGACAACCTCGGCGGGGTGAGCGAACACGGCGGACTCGACCCGATGGTGGCGAAGGTCCGTGAACAGGCCTCGGAGAAGGTGAGGTTCGCGTTCGAGCAGACCTTCATGTTCTATCTGCCGCGGATCTGCGAACACTGTCTGAACCCGTCCTGCGTCGCCTCGTGCCCCTCCGGCGCGATGTACAAGCGGCAGGAGGACGGCATCGTCCTGGTCGACCAGGACCAGTGCCGGGGCTGGCGCATGTGCGTCACCGGCTGCCCGTACAAGAAGGTCTACTTCAACCACCGCACCGGCAAGGCCGAGAAGTGCACGCTGTGCTACCCACGGCTCGAAGTCGGCCTGCCCACCGTCTGTTCCGAGACCTGCGTGGGACGGCTGCGCTACCTCGGCGTCATGCTCTACGACGCCGACAGGGTACTGGAAGCGGCCTCCACGCCCGAGGACACCGACCTGTACGAGGCCCAACTGGGCGTGTTCCTCGACCCCGAGGACCCCGTCGTACAGCGGGAGGCCGAGCGCGCCGGCATCGCCCAGGACTGGATCGACGCGGCCCGGCGCTCGCCCGTCCACGCCCTCATCAGCAAGCACCGGGTGGCGCTGCCGCTCCACCCGGAGTACCGCACGATGCCGATGGTCTGGTACATCCCGCCGCTCTCCCCGGTCGTCGAGGCCCTCACCGAGACCGGCTTCGACGGCGAGGACACCGGCAACCTCTTCGGCGCCATCGACACCCTGCGCATCCCCCTGGAATACCTCGCCGAGCTGTTCACCGCCGGCGACACCGCACCCGTACGGGCCTCCCTGGAGAAGCTCGCCGCCATGCGCGGCGCGATGCGCCCCGGGCTGCTCGCCGGCGGCCCCTCGGGCCGCGCCCCGGTCGACGAGGACATCGCCCGGTCGGTCGGCATGTCGGGGGAGGAGATGTACGCGATGTACCGGCTGCTGGCTCTCGCCAAGTACGAGGAGCGGTACGTGATCCCCACCGCCGCCGTCGGCGACGCACGGCGTCTGGAGGAGTCCGTCCTGCCCGACGAGTGCAGCCTCGACTACACGGGCGGGCCCGGCATGGGCGGCTCCGGCCCCTACGGCGAAGGGTCCGGCGAGACGCCCCCGATGTCCGTGGAGAACTTCCACGTGCTGCGCGACCGCCAGACCGCCGACGCGCCCGCCGACCCCGCGCGCAGCCGCGTCAACCTCCTCAACTGGGACGGCCGGGGCCACCCCGCCGGACTGTTCCCACCCGCCGGTACGCCCGACGACGAGGAGGAGAGATGACCACCCCGCACGCCGTCGTCCACGCCGCGGTCGCCCGCTGCCTGGTCTACCCCGACGACGCGTTCCACGCCGGGCTGGAGGTCCTGCGCGCGGCCCTCGACGAACGACGCGGCCCGGGACGGGGCGAGTTGCGCGCCTTCCTCGACCACGCGGCCGGCACCGCACCCGACGCGCTCCGGCAGGAGTACGTCCGGACGTTCGACTTCTCCGGCCGCCGCTGCCTGTACCTCACCTGGTGGACGGACGGCGACACCCGCCGCCGGGGCCGGTCCCTGGTGCGCTTCAAGGAGATCTACCGGGAGCACGGATGGGAGTACGCGGACACCCGCGAACTCCCCGACTTCCTCCCGGCCGTCTGCGAGTTCTCCGCCCTCACCGGTACCGACACCCTCCTGCGCGACCACCGCCCGGCGCTGGAACTGCTGCGCCTCGCCCTCGTCGAGGCCGCCTCGCCGTGGGCCGGCGTCCTCCAGGCGCTCGTCGCCACCCTCCCCGGCGCCTCGCCCCGCGACCGCGCGGCCGCCCAGGCGATGGCGCGGAGCGGACCGCCGCGCGAGGACGTGGGGCTCGCGCCGTTCGGCACCCCGCTGCTGGAGGTCGTCACCCGATGAGCCTCGCCGACAGCCTCCTGTGGACGGCCATGCCGTACGTCACGATCGTCCTGCTCGTCGGCGGGATCATCTGGCGCTACCGCTACGACAAGTTCGGCTGGACGACCCGCTCCTCGCAGCTCTACGAATCGAGGCTGCTGCGGATCGCGTCCCCGATGTTCCACTACGGGATCCTCTTCGTGCTCGCCGGCCACCTCGTCGGACTGTTCGTCCCGGACTCCTGGACCAGCGCGCTCGGGGTGAGCGAGACCGCGTACCACTACCTCTCCCTCACCACCGGCACGCTCGCTGGTCTCGTCACCGTCGCCGGCATCGCGCTGCTGATCTACCGCCGCCGCACCAACGGACCGGTCTTCCGTGCCACCACCCGCAACGACAAGTTCATGTACGTCGTCCTGCTCGCCGCCATCCTCATGGGCATGATCGCCAAGCTCACCCACGCGGGAGGCCACGGGTACGACTACCGGACCACCATCGCCCCCTGGCTGCGCAGCGTCTTCACCCTGCGTCCGGACTACGCGCGGATGGACGGCGTGCCGGTGACCTATCAGATCCACATCGTCATCGGGTCCGCGCTCATCGCACTCGTCCCCTACACCCGGCTGATCCATATGTTCAGCGCCCCGGTGCCGTACCTCTTCCGCCCCTACATCGTGTACCGCAGCCGTGAACGCGGCCAGCTCGGCACCCGTCCCGAGCGGCCCGGATGGGAGCGAGTGCCGTGACCGCCCAGACCGCCGCCCGGACGGACCCGACCCCCGCGGTGCCCGGCGCCGCCTACCGCAACCTCGTCGTCGCCACCGTCGGCTTCGCCATCTCCTTCTGGGCCTGGAACCTCATCTCGCCGATCGCCACCCCGCTGGGCGAGAAACTCTCACTGAGCTCCTTCCAGCAGTCGCTGATGGTCGCCGTCCCCGTCCTCGTGGGCTCGCTCGGCCGGGTCCCCGTCGGCGCGCTCACCGACCGCTTCGGCGCGAAGATCATGTTCCCGCTCGTCACCGCGCTGACCATCGTGCCCGTCCTGCTGCTCATCGTCGTGAAGGACTCCTACGCCGGCCTCCTCGTCGTCGGGTTCTTCCTCGGCCTGGGCGGCACGACGTTCGCGATCGGCGTCCCCCTCGTCAACTCCTGGTTCCCGCCGGCCCGGCGTGGCTTCGCCGTCGGGGTGTTCGGCGCGGGCATGGGCGGTGTCGCCCTCTCCGGCTACTTCACCCCCCGCATCTACAAGCACGGCGAGAACCTGCCGTTCGTGGTGCTGGCCGTCGCCCTGGCCGCCATGGCCGTCGTGGAGTATTTCCTCCTCGCCGACCGTCCCGACCGAGTGGTCCCCACCACCTCGCTGGCCACCCGGCTGGGCGACGCCGGGCGGCTGCGGGTCACCTGGGAACTCGCGGCCCTGTACGCGATCGGGTTCGGCGGCATCGTCGCGTTCGGCGTCTACCTGCCGACCTACCTCAAGACCTGGTACGAACTGTCGCCCACCGACGCCGGTACCCGCGCGGCCGGTTTCGCGCTCGTCACCGTGGTCTTCCGCCCGATCGGCGGCTGGCTCTCCGACCGCGTCCACCCGGCCGTCGTCACCTCCTGGGCCCTCGGCGTCGTCGGGATCATGGCGGTGTGCCAGGCGTTCGAACCCCACCTCGTCCCGGGCGGAACGGTCTTCCTCCTCGTGATGGCCGCCGGCCTCGGCACCTCCAGCGGCAGCGTCTTCGCGATGGTCGCGCGGGTCACCCCGCCACCGAAGGTCGGCAGCGTCACCGGCATCGTCGGCGCGACCGGCGGACTCGGCGGCTTCGTCCCGCCCCTGGTCATGGGAGCCGTCTACAGCGCCAAGAACTCGTACGCCATCGGATTCATGCTGCTCTCCGACCTCGCCCTGGCCGGCTGCGTCTACTCCTTCGGCCGCATGCGCGAAGTGGGCCGCGACCGTCAGGCGGCCTGAGCCCGCGAGAGCCCCGCGGACACCACCGCGCCCCGCCGGACCGTGTGCGAACGGGTCCGGCGGGGCGGGGGACTGGTCGTGTCCCCGGCGGCGGGTCAGATGTCGCGGAAGATCTCGATCTGGGCGCCGATCGAGTTCAGGCGCTCGGCGAGGTCCTCGTAACCGCGGTTGATGACGTACACGTTCCGCAGCACCGAGGTGCCGTCGGCCGCCATCATCGCGAGCAGCACGACCACGGCGGGCCGCAGCGCGGGCGGGCACATCATCTCGGCGGCGCGCCAGCGGGTCGGGCCCTCGACGAGCACGCGGTGCGGGTCGAGCAGTTGGAGCCGGCCGCCGAGGCGGTTCAGGTCCGTCAGGTAGATCGCCCGGTTGTCGTAGACCCAGTCGTGGATCAGCGTCTGGCCCTGCGCGGTGGCCGCGATGGCCGCGAAGAACGGGACGTTGTCGATGTTCAGGCCCGGGAACGGCATCGGGTGGATCTTGTCGATGGGCGCCTCCAGCTTGGAGGGCCGCACCGTGAGGTCGATCAGCCGCGTACGGCCGTTGTCCGCGAAGTACTCGGGCGTGCGGTCGTGGTCGAGACCCATCTCCTCCAGGACCGCGAGCTCGATCTCCAGGAACTCGATCGGCACCCGGCGGACCGTCAGCTCCGACTCGGTGACCACGGCGGCGGCGAGCAGGCTCATCGCCTCGACCGGGTCCTCGGAGGGCGAGTAGTCCACGTCGACGTCGATGTTCGGCACGCCGTGCACGGTGAGCGTCGTGGTGCCGATGCCCTCCACGCGTACGCCCAGGGCCTCCAGGAAGAAGCACAGGTCCTGGACCATGTAGTTGGAGGAGGCGTTGCGGATGACCGTGACGCCGTCGTGGCGGGCGGCGGCGAGCAGGGCGTTCTCGGTGACCGTGTCCCCGCGCTCGGTCAGCACGATCGGCCGTCCGGGGGTGACGGACCGGTCGACGCGGGCGTGGTAGAGGCCCTCGGTCGCGGCGATGTCGAGGCCGAACCGGCGCAGCGCGATCATGTGCGGCTCGATGGTGCGGGTGCCGAGGTCGCAGCCGCCCGCGTAGGGCAGCTTGAAGGCCTCCAGGCGGTGCAGCAGCGGGCCGAGGAACATGATGATGGACCGCGTGCGGATGGCGGCCTCGTGGTCGATGGACTCCATGTCCAGCGCGCTGGGCGGCACGATCTCGAGGTCGACGCCGTCGTTGATCCAGCGGGTGCGGACGCCGATCGAGTTGAGGACCTCCAGCAGGCGGTAGACCTCTTCGATCCGGGCCACCCGGCGCAGCACCGTGCGCCCCTTGTTCAGGAGCGTCGCGCACAGCAGGGCGACACAGGCGTTCTTGCTGGTCTTGACGTCGATCGAGCCGGACAGACGACGCCCGCCGACGACGCGCAGATGCATCGGACCCGCATATCCGAGCGAGACGATCTCGCTGTCGAGCGCCTCACCGATACGGGCGATCATCTCAAGGCTGATGTTCTGGTTGCCGCGCTCGATGCGATTGACGGCGCTCTGACTGGTGCCGAGCGCCTCGGCGAGCTGCGACTGTGTCCAGCCCCGGTGTTGCCGGGCGTCACGGATGAGCTTGCCGATACGTACGAGGTAGTCGTCTGCCATGGCGCGACCGTATATCGGATGTGAGATAAACAAAAGTGGAGCGCCGCCTTCCGAGTGATGGGGGTCACCAGGCGGTGTTCGAGGGGCAGTTCGGGTGCCGCGCGCCGGCGTGGCGACGGGGCTCGCGGGGTGCCTGCGGCTCCGCGAGCCCGTGTCGCCGTACGTGAATGCCGTGAAGAAGCGCTTACGTGACGGTTCGTCGGGGTCAGACCGTTTGTCCCTCTTGGGTCACTTTGCCTTGCGCGTGGTCTTGCGCCACCCGAACGGCCCCGGCAGGTCCATCGACGTCGTCCTGCGTCCGGTGCTGCTGTGCGTGCGCTTCGGGCCGTTCTTTCCGCCCGAGGTGATGGACCACGACTTGCGGTTGATGTTGAGCCGCAGTCCGGGAAGGATCTGGAAGCTCTTGCGGAAGGTGAGCGGCATGGGTGCCCCCCTGTGTCGTCGCGCCGGGACTTTCCCGGCGGACACCGGGTACCCCGAAACGGCCCGGGTGTGCCTGTCCGTGCTTTCGGTGTGTCAACTTCCGGCGAGGGTCGGCGCCGTGGCCGTCCGGGCGCGGGACCGGTCCGGAGACGGCTCGTCGGCGGCGGGGGTGCGGATGCGTCCCCGCGGCCGGGTGATGCCGGATGATGCGGGCATTCCGCCCGCGCCGGGGCAAGGGGTGCGGCCCGGACATGCGGGCGTGCGGACATGACCTGCCCGCCCCCATGCACTAGAGTTATCTCGACATCGAGATATCTGCCGAGGCGTACCGCAGCAGCACGCCGCCATCGATCCGACGGTAAGGGTTACCTAACTTAGCCTTACCTTAGCGGATCGGCCATGGCGTCGTGGCGGCAGGATGCGGTGGGAACGCGCACATCAATGAAGGAGACTGTCGTGTCGGCGAACAGCTTCGACGCCCGCAGCACGCTGCAGGTGGGCGACGAGTCGTACGAGATCTTCCGGCTGGACAAGGTGGAAGGCTCGGCTCGCCTTCCGTACAGCCTGAAGGTGCTGCTGGAGAACCTGCTCCGCACGGAGGACGGCGCGAACATCACCGCCGATCACATCCGTGCGCTCGGCGGCTGGGACTCGCAGGCCCAGCCCAGCCAGGAGATCCAGTTCACGCCCGCCCGCGTGATCATGCAGGACTTCACGGGCGTGCCCTGTGTCGTCGACCTCGCCACCATGCGTGAGGCCGTCAAGGAGCTCGGCGGCGACCCGGCCAAGGTCAACCCGCTCTCCCCGGCCGAGCTGGTCATCGACCACTCCGTCATCGCCGACAAGTTCGGCACGAAGGACGCCTTCGGCCAGAACGTCGAGCTGGAGTACGGCCGCAACAAGGAGCGCTACCAGTTCCTGCGCTGGGGCCAGACCGCCTTCGACGACTTCAAGGTCGTCCCCCCGGGTACCGGCATCGTCCACCAGGTCAACATCGAGCACCTGGCCCGTACGGTCATGGTCCGTAACGGCCAGGCGTACCCCGACACCCTGGTCGGCACCGACTCGCACACCACGATGGTCAACGGCCTCGGCGTGCTCGGCTGGGGCGTCGGCGGCATCGAGGCCGAGGCCGCGATGCTCGGCCAGCCGGTCTCCATGCTCATCCCGCGCGTCGTCGGCTTCAAGCTGACCGGCGAGCTCACCCCGGGCACGACCGCCACCGACCTCGTGCTGACCATCACCGAGATGCTGCGCAAGCACGGTGTCGTCGGCAAGTTCGTCGAGTTCTACGGCGAGGGTGTGGCCGCCACGTCGCTGGCCAACCGCGCCACCATCGGCAACATGTCGCCGGAGTTCGGCTCCACCGCCGCGATCTTCCCGATCGACGGCGAGACCATCAAGTACCTCAAGCTCACCGGCCGCTCCGAGCAGCAGCTCGCGCTCGTCGAGACGTACGCCAAGGAGCAGGGCCTCTGGCTCGACCCGGCGGCCGAGCCCGACTTCTCCGAGAAGCTGGAGCTCGACCTCTCCACGGTCGTCCCCTCCATCGCCGGCCCGAAGCGCCCGCAGGACCGCATCGTCCTCGCGAACGCCGCCGAGCAGTTCAAGAGCGACGTGCGCAACTACGTCGCCGACGACGACGAGGCGGGCAAGGAGTCCTTCCCGGCCTCCGACTCCCCGGCGGCCGCCAACGGCGTCCCGTCCAACCCGGTCACGGTCACGGCCCCCGACGGCTCGACCTACGAGATCGACCACGGTGCGGTGACGGTCGCGGCCATCACCTCCTGCACCAACACCTCGAACCCGTACGTCATGGTCGCCGCCGCGCTCGTCGCGAAGAAGGCCGTGGAGAAGGGCCTGACCCGCAAGCCGTGGGTCAAGACCACCCTCGCCCCGGGCTCCAAGGTCGTCACCGACTACTTCGACAAGGCGGGGCTCACCCCCTACCTCGACAAGGTCGGCTTCAACCTGGTCGGCTACGGCTGCACCACCTGCATCGGCAACTCCGGCCCGCTGCCGGACGAGGTCTCCAAGGCCGTCAACGACCACGACCTCGCGGTCACCTCGGTCCTCTCCGGCAACCGGAACTTCGAGGGCCGTATCAACCCCGACGTCAAGATGAACTACCTGGCCTCCCCGCCGCTGGTCGTCGCCTACGCCCTCGCGGGCTCCATGAAGGTGGACATCACCCGCGACGCGCTCGGCACCGACACCGAGGGCAAGCCGGTCTACCTGGCCGACATCTGGCCCTCCGAGGCCGAGGTCAACGACGTCGTGGCGAACGCCATCGGCGAGGACATGTTCAGCAAGTCCTACCAGGACGTCTTCGCGGGCGACGCCCAGTGGCAGGCGCTGCCGATCCCCGAGGGCAACACCTTCGAGTGGGACCCGCAGTCGACCTACGTGCGCAAGCCCCCTTACTTCGAGGGCATGACGATGGAGACCACCCCGGTCTCGGACATCGCCGGCGCGCGCGTCCTCGCCAAGCTGGGCGACTCGGTCACCACCGACCACATCTCCCCGGCCGGTGCGATCAAGGCCGACACCCCCGGAGGCAAGTACCTCACGGAGCACGGTGTCGAGCGCCGTGACTTCAACAGCTACGGCTCGCGCCGCGGCAACCACGAGGTCATGATCCGCGGTACGTTCGCCAACATCCGCCTGCGCAACCAGATCGCGCCGGGCACCGAGGGCGGCTACACCCGCGACTTCACGCAGGACGGCGCCCCCGTCTCCTTCATCTACGACGCCTCGCGCAACTACATCGCGCAGGGCATCCCGCTGGTCATCCTGGCCGGCAAGGAGTACGGCTCCGGCTCGTCCCGCGACTGGGCCGCCAAGGGCACCGCGCTCCTCGGCGTCAAGGCCGTCATCGCCGAGTCGTACGAGCGCATCCACCGCTCGAACCTCATCGGCATGGGCGTCCTGCCGCTCCAGTTCCCGGAGGGCGCCACGGCCGAGTCCCTCGGCCTGACCGGCGAGGAGACCTTCTCCTTCACCGGTGTCGAGGAGCTCAACAACGGCACCACCCCGCGCACGGTGAAGGTCTCCACCGACACCGGCGTCGAGTTCGACGCGGTCGTCCGCATCGACACCCCCGGCGAGGCGGACTACTACCGCAACGGCGGCATCATGCAGTACGTGCTCCGCAACCTGATCCGCAACTGACCACTCAGGTGACGCAGTTGTAGGCAGCTCCGCAGGAGTTCGAGGGCCGCATCCCCGGTTGACGGGGGTGCGGCCCTTCGCCGTCGGCCCCGACGCGCCGCAGGGCGTCGGCGCCCGCCGCCCGCCCCCGCCCCGGTGAAGGCGGCGCGCCGGGCGTTTACAGGGCATCCCGGGTGCGTTACGTTCCGCATGAGGTGGGAGCGCTCCCACAAGCGGACCGGAACCCGCCCGGGATTCGCTCCCGCCTCGCCCCGATCCCGCACACCCCACGAAGGGATTGTCATGCACCTATCAGATCTGAGGCGAGCGGCGGGGGTTGCGCGACCGCCGCTGCCCCGATTACGGCTCCCCGGCCGCCGCCCGTCCCCCTTCCTCGTCCTTCTCGCCCTGCTGGCCGTGCTTCCCGCCCTCGCCCTGATCGTCACGACCGGCACCCGGGCCGAGGCGCACGGCACCCCCATGAAGCCCGGCAGCCGCACCTTCCTGTGCTGGCAGGACGGCCTGACCGACACCGGCGAGATCAAACCGGTGAACCCGGCCTGCAAGGCGGCCCAACAGGTCGGCGGGACCACGCCGTTCTACAACTGGTTCTCGGTCCTGCGCTCGGACGGCGCGGGGCGCACCCGCGGCTTCGTCCCCGACGGCTCGCTGTGCAGCGGCGGCAACGCCAACTTCTCGGGCTTCGACCTGCCCCGCTCCGACTGGCCGTTGACCCATCTCACCGCGGGCGCGACCGTCGACTTCGCGTACAACGCCTGGGCGGCGCACCCCGGTTGGTTCTACGTGTACATCACCAAGGACGGCTTCGATCCGACCAGGGCGCTCACCTGGGACGCGATGGAGGACCAGCCGTTCCTCAGCGTCGACCACCCCCCGCTCAACGGCACCCCGGGCACGGTCGAGGCCAACTACTCCTGGAGCGGCAGGCTGCCGGCGGGCAAGAGCGGCCGCCACCTCATCTACATGGTCTGGCAGCGCTCGGACAGCGCCGAGACCTTCTACTCCTGCTCCGACGTCGTCTTCGACGGCGGCAACGGCGAGGTCACCGGCATCCACGACCCGGGCAACCCGACCGAGCCCCCGCCCGGCACCTGCTCGGCGACGCGGCGCACGACCAACTCCTGGCCGGGCGGCTACCAGTCCGAGGTGACGGTGACCAACACCGGTACGGTCCCGATGCTCGGCTGGATGGTCGACTGGACGCTCCCGGGCGGGCAGTCGGTCGCCAGTCTGTGGAACGGCAACGCGACCTACGGCGGGCAGGACGTGATGGTGCACAACGCCGACTGGAACGGCTCGCTGAGTCCGGGCGGCAGTGCCACGTTCGGGTACGTCGTCACAGGCGCGGGTGCTGATCCGTCGACGGCCCTTCCCTGCCGGGTCGGCTGAACGAGCGACACTCGGGGCGGACCGGGTGGGTGGGTTCGGACCCACCCGGTCCGCGAGCCCGGACGCGGCGGGGGAGGCCCTGCCCGGGATGGTGCGGCTTGTGGCGACCGATGTGCGCGACAACGTTGTCGAACGGTCTGCTCCCGACTCTATCGCCTCAACGGACAACGATGTCAAGAACGTTGACGGACAGCCTCGGCCCATCGGCGCCGATCGAGGGGTGCGGCTCCATCGGAGTGTGCGGCGGGCGCGGCTCCGACGGCGCGGGCGGTCTTCCGTGGTACCCGTGGCGCACGTTACTGTCCCTGCGGCTTGTGCGACCTGTGGTGCGCGACCCGTCCGAAGGAGGAGGGGCCGCGTCATGCGTTTCCGTCCGTCATCGTTAGTGCTGGCCGTCGCCCTGACGGTCGCCGGCGCCACCCCGGCGCTCGCCGCGCCGTCGTCGGCGCCGCCAGAACTCGTCCAGGACCCCACGGCGTACGTCGACCCGTTGATCGGCACCAGGAACGGCGGCAACGTCTTCCCCGGCGCCGTCACGCCCTTCGGCATGCTCTCCTGGAGCCCGGAGAACACCCGCGGGGACGCCACCCGCACGGCCGCGCCCGGCGGCTACCAGTACGACGCCACGCGCGTCCGGGGCTTCAGCCTCACCCACATGTCCGGAACGGGATGCGCGGGCGGCAGCGGCGACATCCCGTTCTTCCCGTACGCGGGCGAGGTCACCTCGTCCCCGGCGACCGACACCAAGGACGCCGTCTACGCGGCGGGGTTCGCGCACTCCGACGAACGGGCCGAACCCGGCCACTACAAGGTGGGGCTCGCCTCCGGGGTGACCGCCGACCTCACGGCGACCGCGCGCACCGGCTCGGGCCAGTTCACCTACCCCGCCGACAAGCCCGCCTCGATGCTGATCCGCACCGCCAACTCCGAGGTCGGGTCGACGGATTCGACCGTGCGGATCGACCCGGCGACCAGGACCGTCTCGGGCTCCGTCACCTCCGGCAACTTCTGCGGCTACCTCGACCCCGAGGGCCGGCGCTCGTACTACACCCTGTACTTCACCGCCCGCTTCGACCGCGCCTTCAAGACCACCGGCACCTGGCAGGACGACCGGCTGAGTCCGGGGGCCACCGAGGCGAGCGGCGGCACCGGGGGCTTCGCGCAGGGCGGCCGGCCCGTCGCGGGCAAGGGGGCAGGCGGCTACGTGGAGTTCGAGCCGGGCGCCGACCCGGTGAACGTCAAGGTCGGCATCTCCTACGTCAGTCAGGACGGCGCCACCGCCAACCTGGACGACGAGAACCCGCCGTCCCGCTCCTTCGCCTCCGTCCGGCGGGCCGCCCACCGCGCCTGGCGCGAGCGGCTCGGCGCGATCGGCGTCGGCGGCGGCACCGACGGCGACCGCACCACCTTCTACACCGCGCTCTACCACGCGCTGCTGCACCCGAACGTCATCAGTGACGCCGACCGCAGATACCGGGGCCCCGACGACAAGGTGCACAAGGTCGGCAGGGGCCACGAGGCGCAGTACGGCACCTTCTCCGGCTGGGACGTCTACCGCTCCCAGGTCCAGCTCCTGACCCTGCTCGACCCGGACACCGGCTCCGACATCGCGCAGTCGCTCCTCGAACTCGCCCGGCAGAACGGGGGAGTCTGGGACCGCTGGCTGCACGGCGCGAGCGGCACGCACGTCATGAACGGCGACCCGTCGGCGCCCGCCCTCGCGGGCATCCGTGCCTTCGGCGGCACGGACTTCGACCTGCGCGGGGCGCTGGGCTCCCTGGTGAAGGCGGCGACGGTGCCGACCGAGCAGGACCGCTCGCCGGCGGGCAAACCGGTGCTCTCGGTGGGCCAGCGCCCCTCGCTGGACCAGTACCTCGAACACCACTACATGCCGTCCGTGTCCAACGCCTGGGGCGGCGCGGCCGAGACGCTGGAGATGTCCGGCGCGGACTTCGCGATCTCCCAACTGGCCAAGGCGGCGGGGGAGAAGCAGACCGCCGCCGAGTTCGCCGAGCGTGCGCAGTGGTGGCAGAACAACTTCAACATCGCGGCCGACCCCGGCGGCGGCTACGTGGCCAACCGGAAGGCCGACGGGAGCTGGGTCACCGGCTTCACCCCGGCGACCGGCAACGGTTTCGTCGAGGGGACCGCGGCCCAGTACACCTGGATGGTGCAGCACGACCCGGCGGGCCTCTTCGCCGCCATGGGAGGGCGCGACAAGGCCCTCGACCGCCTCGACACGTTCTTCCACGACGAGGACGGGAGCTGGGCGTTCAGCGGCAGCGGCGGTGACAAGTCCGAGCTGGACAACGAGCCGTCGGTCAACGTGCCCTACCTGTACGACTACGCGGGCGCGCCCTACAAGACGCAGGAGACCGTCCGCGCGGCGATGGCCCGGCTGTAGTCGACGAAGCCCGAGGGCATCCCCGGCAACGACGACCTCGGCGAGATGTCGTCCTGGTACGTCTTCTCCGCGCTCGGCATGTACCCGCAGGTGCCCTCCCGCGCCGAACTGACGCTGGCCTCACCGCTGTTCCCGAGGATCGAGATCGAGCGTCCGGGCGGCGCCGACATCGAGATCCGGGCCCGGGGCGCGGCCGCGGACAGCCCCTACGTCCAGTCGCTGCGGGTCGACGGCCGCGGCAGCGAACGGCCCTGGCTGCCGGCCTCCTTCGTCCGTGAGGGCGGGACCTTGGACTACACGCTGTCGGCGACACCGGACAAGAGCTGGGGGAGCGCCGAGTCGGCCGCGCCGCCCTCCTTCCGCACGGGTGAGCAGCCGTACCAGATCGGTGTGGGCCCGACGGCGGCGACGCTCGCGCCCGGCGGCAGCACCGCGCTCGACATCCGCGCCCTCGCGCTCGGCGGCGGCGCCGGTCCCGAGGTCCGCTTCCGGGTCGAGGTGCCCGCGGGGGTGACGGCGAACCCCGCCGAGGGCACGGTGACCGACGGCGCCCGGCGGATCGCCCTCACCGCGGCGGACGACGCCGAACAGGGCTTCTACGACGTCAAGGTGACGGTGACCTCGGGCGACACGTCGTACGCGCAGCCGGTGGCGCTGACGGTCGCGGCCCCCGGGACCCTCCTCGCGGCCTACGACAACACCGGTGTCTCGGACGACACCGGGGACCACTCCGAGGCCGACTACGACGGCGGCGGCTGGAGTTACTCCCGTCAGGCCCTCGCCGACGCGGGCCTGACCCCCGGCGGCGGGGGAACGGTGGACGGGCTCGCCTTCACCTGGCCGAAGTCTCCCTCCGGCCGCCCCGACAACGCCTCGGGCACCTCGCAGACCGTCGAACTGAGCGAGCCGGCCGGCCGGTTGTCCTTCATCGGCAGTGCCGTGAACGGCAACCAGAAGGCCACGGCGACGGTCACCTACACCGACGGCGGCACCGACTCCGTGGACCTGTCCTTCACCGACTGGACCGTCGGCGGCGGGGGCGGCACCGTCCAGTACGGCAACCTGACCGTCGCGAGGGCGGCGTACCGCAATGTCGCCGGTGCCGACAAGGATCCGGTGGCCACCTACGTCTTCGCCACCAAGCCGTTCGCGGCGCCGGAGGGAAGGACGATCAAGAGCGTCAGGCTCACGGACAACGCCGATCTGCACGTCTTCACCCTCGCGGTGGGCTGACGCGCACACGGACGCCCGTGCACGAACGCGGGGCGGGCCCGGAGTCTCCTCCGGGCCCGCCCCCTTTTCCGTCGGCTGTGGCTCAGGCCAGCAGTTCCACCTCCGCGAGGGTCGACTCGCCGTCGAGGACGAGACGGTAGTGGGCGTAGGAGCCGGGCGTGGCGACCGTGAACGCCCGGGTCTGCCTGTCCCAGGGGAAGGATTCACCGGAACGCTTGTCGAGGTCCGTCCACGTGGTCCCGTCCGAGGAACCCTGGAGGGTCCACCCGGTCGGCGCCTTGGTGTGGTCCGCGGAGGTCAGCGTGTACTGGACTCCCTTGGTCTCGGCGCCGGTCGGCAGATCCACGGAGGTGACACGGGCGTCCGTGGCCGAGGTGTTGTCGAAGAGGGCGCCGTCCCCCTTCAGGGCGTCCGCGCGCGGGGAGGGCACCTTGTCGTCCTCGGTGACCGACACCGGTGCCGCGTTCTTTCCGGTGCCCCACGAGGACGGCTCGGAGCCCATCTCGAAGTCCAGCACGCCGCCCTTGGCGATCAGCGACTGGGGCAGCGAGGTCGAGTTCCACGCCTTGCCGTTGAACCGGACGCCCTGCACGTACACGTTCTTCGTGCTGTTGCGCGGGGCCCTGACGACCAGGTCGTGGCCGTTCTCCAGGTGGACGGTCGCCTTGGTGAACAGCGGTGAGCCGATGGCGTATTCGCCGCTGCCCATCACCAGCGGGTAGAAGCCGAGCGAGGAGAAGAGGTACCAGGCCGACTGCTCGCCGTTGTCCTCGTCCCCGTGGTAGCCCTGGCCGATCTCGCTGCCGGTGTAGAGGCGGGAGAGGACCTCGCGGATGTTCTTCTGGGCCTTCCAGGGCTGCCCGGCCGCGTCGTACATGTAGTTGACGTGATGGGCCACCTGGTTGGAGTGGCCGTACTGGCCCATCCGTACGTCCCGGGCCTCGGTCATCTCGTGGATGACACCGCCGTAGGAGCCCACGGTCTCCGGCGAGGCCGTCTCCGGGGTCGAGAAGTACGTGTCGAGCTTCTCCGCGAGCGCGCCGCGGCCTCCGTAGAGGTTGGCGAGACCGCGCGAGTCCTGCGGCGCGGTGAACGCGTAACCCCAGCCGTCGGTCTCCGTGTAGTCGTAACCCCACACGCGCGGGTCGTACTTCGCGGAGTCGACCCGCCAGTCGCCCTTGGCGTCGCGGCCCTGGAAGAAGCCGGCCTTGGAGTCGAAGAGGTTCACGTAGTCCTGGGAGCGGTTGAGGAAGTAGTCCGACTCCTCCTTGTAGCGCTTCTCGCCGGTCTTCTTGTAGAGCGCCTTGCCCATCTGGGCGATGCCGTAGTCGTTGACGTAGCCCTCCATGGCCCAGGAGAGGCCCTCGCCCGTGGAGGTGCTCGTGTAGCCGAGGAAGGGTGAGGTGGTCATGCCCTTGCGGCCCACGCCGGAGGTCGGCGGGACGACCGTCGCGTTCTTCAGGGCCGCCTCGTACGCCGACTTGGCGTCGAAGTCGACTCCCTTGACGTACGCGTCCGCGAACGCCACGTCCGAGGAGGTGCCGGTCATCAGGTCCGCGTACCCGGGCGAGGACCAGCGCGAGGTCCAGCCGCCGTCCTTGTACTGCTGCACGAACCCGTCGACCATCTCACCGGCCTGACCGGGCGTCAGGAACGAATAGGCGGGCCAGGTCGTCCGGTAGGTGTCCCAGAAGCCGTTGTTGACGTACACCTTGCCGTCGACGATCTTCGCCCCGGTGTGGGTCGGGGTGTCCGGACCCGGCATCGCGGAGAACGGCGAGGCGTACTGGTACGTCGAACCCACCTTCTCGAAGCCGGAGTTCGGGTACAGGTACAGCCGGTACATGCTGGAGTACAGCGTCGTGAGCTGGTCCGGGGTGGCGCCCTGCACCTCGACCTTGCCCAGGATCCTGTCCCACTGCTTGCGTGCCCCCTTCTTGACCGCGTCGAAGGACGTGCCGTCCGGGATCTCCTGGCTCAGGTTGTCCTTGGCCTGATCGATGCTGATGAGCGAGGTGGCCAGGCGCAGGGTGACGGTGTGGTCGGAGCCGGGCCGGAACTTGAGATAGCCCTTGACGCCGCTGGAGGAGCCCTCGGTCACGGGCGCGTCGAAGGTCCCGTAGACGAAGAGCCGGGTGGCGCCGGTCGACAGCCCGGACTTGACGTCCGAGTAGCCGGTGACGACGCCCGCCGAGGTGTCCAGCGTCAGGCCCGCCTGCTCGGTGACGTTGTCGAAGATCACGCTCGCGTCGTCGCCCGGATAGGTGAAGCGCAGGGCCGCGGCGTGATCGGTCGGGGCCATCTCCGCCTTGAGACCGTTCTCGAACGTGACGCCGTAGTAGTACGGCCGCGCGGTCTCGTTCTCGTGCCTGAAGGCCAGTTCGCGTGCCGTGCGGCCGGTGTCCGGGGTGCCGGAGGCGGCCGACGGCATCACCTGGAAGGTCTGCCGGTCGCCCATCCACGGGCTCGGCTCGTGGCTCGCGCTGAACGCCTGGATGGTGGGCAGGTTGTCCGCGTTGTTTGCACGAGCGTAGTCGTACAGCCAGCTCAGCGAGCCCGCGTTGGTCACCGGCGTCCAGAAGTTGAAGCCGTGTGGCACGGCCGTCGCCGGGAAGTTGTTGCCGCGCGAGAAACCGCCGCTGGAGTTGGTGCCGCGGGTGGTGAGGGCGTAGTCGGCCAGGTGCGCGGCCGGCTTCTGCGGAGCGGCCGTCCTGAGCGAGACGTCGTCCAGCCAGCCGCGGAACTTCGCGGGACCCTTGGGCGAGTCGTACGCGAGCAGGATCCGGTCGACCGTCTTCCCGGCCGCGACGGAACCGATCCGCGAGGTGACGTTGTTCCACTGGTTGACGTAGAGCACCTTGGCGGCACCCTGGCCCTGCGGTGTCAGCGCGAATCCGTGCTGGTCCACGGCGTCGAGACCGCTCAGCGAGGTGCCGTCGGTGAACACCAGGTCCACGGCCACGTTCGTGGCGTCGTAGTCCCGGTCGCCGTCCGCCATCGAGGGGAAGATCCGGTACGAAAGCCGGGTGTCGCGCCCGACGGCGACGTTCACGTCGAACACCTTGTTGTACGAGTACGCCCGGCCGTCACCCTTGTGCGTGCCGGCGTAGCGCAGGGCCCGTTTGCCGGTGAAGCCCGCGCCCGACTTCGCGGTCGGCGAGCCGCTCGGCCCCCGGTCCACGAGCGAGAGCATGTCCTTGGGCGTCGGGTCGTCGCCGCCGCCCGTCGAGAACTGGACGTCGGCGATCTGCAGGATGTCGCCGCCGTTGTTCTTCGTCACGTCGAGCCGGAAGTGCTGGTACTCGACGGGACTTGAGACGTCGTACGACTTCGTCTGGAACCGCTCGCCGAAGGATTCGCCGGAGCGGGTGTCGAGCGTCTTCCAGTCCTTGCCGTCGGTGGAGCCCTGGAGGGTCCAGTCGCGCGGGTCGCGTTCGTCGTGGTCGTTCGCGGACGTGAGCGCGTATGTGACCGCCTTGACCGGCGCGTCGAGGTCGAACTCCGCCCAGCCGGTGGGCTCGAAGGTCAGCCACTTGCTGCTCGGTTCGCCGTCGACGAGGTTCTCCTTGACCTCGCCCGCGCCGGTGTTCTCGCCACTGGCCCGCACGTCGGTGACGTGGTCGGTGACATTGCCGGGGATGCCGGTGCTGTAGCCGCCGTCGACACCGGAGGACCGCTTCGTCCCGTCGGGGGCGGTGTCCACCGTGTTGAGCCAGTCCGGGGCCGGATCGTCCGATTCGAACGACGAGCTGAACTCCCGGTCGGGCTTGGCCGCTTGGGCGGGCAGGGCGACCGCGACGCCCTGGGAGGCCGCTAACAGGGAGAGAGCCGCCACCCCCAGTGCCGCCGGGGATCGCCGGCCGGTCCGCCGCGTGGAACCCTGTCTGTACCGAGCTCTGTGCTGCATGGGCGAGCACCCTCCCTGCACGTGGACAACGTTGTCAATTTCGATGCGCAAGGACCATTTGGGCGTCAAGTTGACAGTGATGTCAAGGGTGTTGGGTGTGGCATCCGGGGTGAATACCGTGTGACGAACCGTGCATTGAGTTCATTGCGGGACGCCGGCGTGGTGTGGATCTTCGCCGGGGTGGTCCGGGGCTGCCCCATATTTCCGTGAGGTCTCAACTCGGAAAAGACCGACGGCCAAACCTGCATTCGATCTTGCTCCCCTGGCGGGAAGTGGACTATACCTGTCGCGTCCGGCCAGTCGATCGACTGGCGCTGGACAGGCAGGACCCAGGGGGGAATTTCGCGGGACAGTGGAGCGTGGTCCATACACGTAAAGCCTGTTCGTCCCGGTCGATCCCCTACGCACGACCCCAGCTTGAACTGACCGCGGTGCCGGGGAGGATCCGGTTCACCGCCTGAGTCCTGGAGAAGGCGAGGACTTGAGCATGGGATCCACTTCCGCCGAGAACAGCAGCCCCGAGGGTGTCGGCCGCCGTGACCTCATCAAGAGGTCGGCCGCACTCGGTCTGATCACCGTCCCGACGATGAGCTTCCTGTCCGCGTGTGCGAGCGGCGGGGGCGACGACAAGCCGGCCGACAAGGGCACCGGCAAGACCAGCAAGGACAACCCCTTCGGTGTGAAGAAGGGCAACGGCAAGCTCGACGTCGTCGTCTTCAAGGGCGGCTACGGCGACGACTACGCCAAGGCGTGGGAAGCCGCGTTCGACAAGAAGTGGGGCAGCAAGAGCGCCCACACCGGTACGCAGGAGATCACCGGCAAGCTCCAGCCGCGCTTCAACGGCGGCAACCCGCCGGACATCGTCGACGACTCGGGCGCCCAGCAGATCAAGCTGGACGTGCTCTACAAGAACGGTCAGCTCCTCGACCTGGCCGCCGTCCTCGACGCCCCCTCCATCGACGACCCGTCGAAGAAGGTCCGCGACACGCTGATCCCCGGCACGCTCGACCCGGGCCTGCAGGGCGGCAAGGTCGTGGCCCTCAACTACATCTACACGGTGTGGGGGCTGTGGTACTCCGGCAAGCTCTTCAAGGAGAAGGGCTGGGAGGTGCCCAAGACCTGGGACGACTTCCTCGCCATCTGCAAGGACGCCAAGTCGCAGGGCATCGGCGGCCTCGCCCACCAGGGCAAGTACCCGTACTACATCAACGTCGCCATCATGGACCTGATCGCCAAGCAGGGCGGTCTGGACGCCATGAAGGCGATCGACAACCTCGACCCCAAGGCGTTCGTCGGGTCCGACGCCGCGAAGGCGGCCATCGAGGCCATCTACGAGGTCGTGGAAAAGGGCTACTTGATGGCCGGCACCAACGGCCTGACCCACACCGAGTCGCAGACGCGGTGGAACCAGTACAAGGCCGCGTTCATCACCTGTGGCTCCTGGCTGGAGAACGAGCAGCTCAAGCAGACCCCGGCCGACTTCGACATGAAGTTCATGCCGATGCCCAGCCTGCCGGGCGACAAGCTGCCGTTCGAGGCGATCCGGGCCGGCTCGGGCGAGCCGTTCATCATCCCCGCGAAGGCCGCGAACCTGCCCGAGGCACAGGAGTTCATGCGCTCCATGCTCTCCAAGGAGTGGTCGACGCTCTTCGCCCAGAAGGCCAACTCGCTCACCATCCTCAAGGACGGTGTGTCGGACGGCGTGCAGCTCAGGCCCGGTACGCAGTCCACGGTCGAGGCCTCCAAGGCGGCCGGCGACAACTCCTTCAACTACCTGTACCCCAACTGGTACAGCGAGATGGACGTGGCGATCCAGAACGCGTCCAACGAGCTGATGTCCAAGCGCATCCAGCCGAAGGAATGGCTGAAGAAGGCCCAGGCCGCGGTCGACAAGGCGGCCAAGGACCCGGCGTCCAAGAAGAACCACCGCGACTGATCACGTAAACCCGGAACACCAGGGGCAGGATGCCATGCGAAAAGGGCAGAACCGGTTCGTCGCGGGGTTTCTCCTCGCACCTTTGGCGCTGTATCTGATCTTCGTGATCTGGCCTTACCTACAGACCATCGGTTACTCCTTCACCGACTGGAAGGGTCAGTCGCAGACGTTCAGTTTCGTCGGCCTGGACAATTACAAGGCGTTGTTCCAGGACGACGTATTCCTCCAAGCGATCTGGCACAACATCCTGTTCCTGGTGTTCATCCCGGTGATCACCATCCTGCTCGCCCTCTTCTTCGCCTTCATGGTGAACGCGGGCGGGCGGGGTGGCGCCGGCGGCGTCCAGGGCGTCGCGGGCTCGCGCTTCTACAAGATCGTGTACTTCTTCCCGCAGGTCCTGTCGCTCGCGATCGTGGCGGTGCTCTTCGGAGCCCTCTACCGAAGTGACAGCGGCGGTCTGCTCAACGGCCTGCTGATCAAGCTCGGCCTGCTCGACGCCGACAGCCCCATCGAGTGGATGAACGAGCCCAACCTGGTGCTCTGGTGCCTGATGGCGGTCGTCGTCTGGCACGGCGTCGGCTTCTACCTGGTGCTGTTCTCGGCCGCCATGCAGTCCATCCCGAGGGACATCTACGAGGCGGCGCTGCTGGACGGCGCCAGCCGCAGCCACACCTTCTTCCGGGTCACCCTGCCCCTCCTGTGGGACACGGTGCAGACCGCCTGGGTCTATCTGGGCATCATCGCGATGGACATGTTCGTCCTGGTCTCGACCATGACCCAGGGCACCGGCTACGGCGGCGGGCCCGACCACCACAGCGAGGTCATGGCGAACGTCATGATGCGCAACTTCCTCTACTTCGGGAAGAGCGGCTACGCCTGCGCCATGGGTGTCGTCATGCTCCTTCTCACCCTGATCCTGTCCGTGGTCACGCTGCGCGCCACCCGCCGCGAGCGCATCGAGTTCTGAGCGGGAGACACGACTATGAGCGCACCCATCACGGAGCCGGCGAAGGTCGACGGCGCCGCAGTACCCCCGCAGCGAGGCGCCAGGAAGGCGCCGCCGCGGCCGGGCGACAAGCGCACCGAGGGCGTGGCCCTCAACGTCTTCTCGCACGGGTTCCTCGCCCTGTGGGCGATCCTGATCATCCTGCCGCTGCTGTGGCTGGTCCTGAGCTCCTTCAAGACCGACGCGCAGATCGGCGGTTCGGCCCTCGGCTGGCCCACGAACTGGCAGTTCGACGTCTTCAGCCGGGCCTGGAACAAGGGCATCGGCGACTACTTCGCCAACACCCTGATCGTCCTGGTGTTCTCGGTCCCGCTGACCATGCTGCTCGGCGCGATGGCGGCCTACGTCCTGGCCCGCTACGAGTTCCCCGGCAACCGGATCGTCTACTTCTTCTTCGTCGGCGGGGCCATGTTCCCCGTCTTCCTGGCCCTGGTGCCGCTGTTCTTCATGGTCAAGCGACTCGACATGCTGAACACCTACCAAGGCCTGGTCCTGGTGTACGTGGCCTACTCGCTGCCGTTCACCGTGTTCTTCATGCACGCCTTCTTCAGGACGCTGCCCACGGCGGTCTTCGAGGCGGCGGTGCTCGACGGCGCCTCGCACACCCGGGCGTTCTTCCAGGTCATGCTGCCCATGGCCAAGCCCGGACTGCTCAGCGTCGGCATCTTCAACGTGCTGGGCCAGTGGAACCAGTACATCCTGCCCTCGGTCCTGATGCAGCCGCAGAGCAGTTCCGATCCGGAACGCTACGTCCTGACCCAGGGCCTGATCCAGCTCCAGCAGCAGCAGGGCTACGCCACCGATCTGCCCGTCCTGTTCGCCGGCGTCACCATCGCCATGATCCCGATGCTGATCGTCTACCTCTCGTTCCAGCGTCAGGTCCAGGCAGGTCTCACTTCGGCGACGCTCAAGTAACGAATCACCCCTTCCGTCACCCGCGCCACCTCCGTCCCGGGGGTGGCGCAGGTGTGTCCGGGTGGGGCCGGGACACGAACGTGACTGGGCGACCCCGATTTCCGTCAAGGACTTGACTGCGGTAACCCGTTCAGCGGAGCTTGGAGTTCACAACTTGTAAGTGACCGGGGTCCCGTTGACGTGACCCAGATCACACGGGCGGCATCGGGGCCGCCCGGCTGAGGGCAGGAGTGGATGAGTCGATGGAGACTCCGGGGTCGCAGTCGTCGCTGCACCGAGCCAATCTGGAGCGCGTCGTGCGGGCCGTGCGGCTCGCCGGTTCGCTCACGCAGGCGGAGATCGCGAGGACGACGGGCCTTTCGGCCGCGACCGTTTCCAATATCGTCCGTGAACTCAAGGACGGCGGGACGGTCGAGGTCACACCCACTTCGGCGGGAGGGCGCCGGGCGCGCAGCGTGTCCCTGAGCGGGGACGCCGGGATCGTCATCGGCGTGGACTTCGGGCACACCCATTTGCGCGTCGCTGTCGGAAATCTGGCCCATCAGGTGCTGGCCGAGGAGTCCGAGCCGCTGGACGTGGACGCCTCCGCCGCCCAGGGCTTCGACCGGGCCGAGGAGCTGGTCAGCCGCCTGATTGCAGCAACGGGTGTGGACCGTTCCAAAATCGCGGGCGTGGGCCTCGGTGTACCGGGCCCCATCGACGTGGAGTCGGGCACCCTGGGGTCCACCTCGATCCTGCCCGGCTGGACCGGTGCGAGGCCCGCCGAGGAGCTGCGGGGGCGGCTCGGCGTGCCTGTCCACGTGGACAACGACGCCAATCTGGGCGCACTCGGCGAGATGGTCTGGGGCAGCGGTCGCGGGGTCCGGGACCTCGCGTACATCAAGGTCGCCAGTGGTGTCGGCGCGGGCCTGGTCATCGAGGGCAAGATCTACCGCGGTCCGGGTGGCACAGCGGGAGAAATCGGGCATATTACACTTGATGAATCCGGCCCCGTCTGCCGTTGCGGCAACCGCGGCTGTCTGGAGACCTTCGCGGCGGCGCGTTATGTGCTGCCGCTCCTCCAGTCCAGTCATGGTACCGATCTGACCATGGAGGGCGTGGTCAGGCTGGCGCGGGACGGAGATCCGGGCTGCCGTCGGGTGATCGCCGACGTCGGCCGCCACATCGGCAGTGGAGTCGCGAATCTCTGCAATTTGCTGAACCCGAGCCGGGTGGTCCTCGGCGGCGATCTCGCCGAGGCCGGCGAGCTCGTTCTCGGGCCCATAAGGGAGTCTGTCGGCCGCTACGCGATCCCCAGCGCCGCACGTCAACTCTCGGTGTTGCCAGGGGCACTTGGGGGCCGTGCGGAGGTGCTCGGAGCGCTCGCTCTCGCGCTCAGCGAGATGGGCGATTCGACCCTTTTGGATGGCTCTCTGTCGGCCGGTACCCCTGCCTTCACTTAGAGAACGCATGGCACCGTTGCCATCTCGTTAAGTATTTACTTCTTGACGTCGCACGTGTGGCCGAGTTGACTCCAGTCCACCTCGGCCGCAACGACGCGGCCTCGTCAGGGAGGTTTAGGAATGAACACGCAGATGCGTCGTGCCGCCGTTGCCGTTGCCGCTGGTGCAATGGCTGTCTCTCTCGCCGCCTGTGGCAGCGCGAAGGAGTCCGGTGGCGGGAGCGACAGCTCCGCCAGCTCCGCCAAGAAGGGCGACGCGATCAAGGTCGGTCTGCTCCTTCCGGAGAACCAGACGGCCCGCTACGAGAAGTTCGACAAGCCGCTGATCGAGAAGAAGGTCGCGGAGCTCACGAACAACAAGGGCACGGTCGTCTACGCGAACGCCAAGCAGGACGCGAGCACCCAGAACCAGCAGGTCGACACGATGATCACCAACAAGGTGGACGTGCTGATCGTTGACGCTGTGGACGCCGCCGCGATCAAGAGCTCGGTCCAGAAGGCCAAGGACGCCGGCATCCCGGTCGTGGCCTACGACCGCCTCGCGCAGGGCCCCATCTCGGCCTACACCTCGTTCGACAACAAGACGGTCGGCAAGACGCAGGGTGAGGCGCTCCTCACCGCGCTCGGCTCCAAGGCCAAGTCCGGCAAGATCGTCATGATGAACGGTTCGGTCACCGACCCGAACGCCGCTCAGTTCAAGGCCGGCGCCCACGAGGTGCTCGACGGCAAGGTGAACGTCGGCAAGGAGTACGACACCAAGGAGTGGAAGCCGGAGAACGCCAACGCCAACATGGAGGCGGCGATCTCGGCCCTCGGCAAGAAGAACATCATCGGTGTCTACTCCGCGAACGACGGCATGGCCGGCGGTATCATCACCGCGCTGAAGGCCGCCGGCATCAAGGTTCCGGTCACGGGCCAGGACGCCGAGCTCGCGGGTGTGCAGCGCATCCTCGCCGGTGAGCAGTTCATGAGCGTCTACAAGCCGTACGCCCCGGAGGCCGACGCGGCCGCCGAGCTGGCCGTCGCCCTCGCCCAGGGCAAGTCGCTCGACACCGTCGCCAAGGACAAGGTCGACAGCCCGACCGACAAGCAGATCCCGTCCCTGCTCGTCCCGGTCACCTCGCTGACCAAGGACAACATCAAGGACACCGTCGTCAAGGACGGCCTGTACACGGTCAACGACATCTGCACCCCGGCCTACGCCGCGGCCTGCAAGAAGGCCGGCCTGCAGTAAACAGCCGCGAGTCGTCCACGCGTACGGGAATTCGCCGCTGAATTCCCGTACGTGACTCGTTGATCCAAAGCTCCTCCGGTGCCCCGCATCCAACAGCCCCGCAAGCTAAGCGGGGCACCGGACGGAACCCCCACCGCAAACTTCTGCACAACCTCCCGCCGGGTCAGGCGGCGAAGGAGATGGTTCACGTGTCCGCTACGCCTGTTCTGGCGTTGCGCGGGGTCTCCAAGCGATTCGGTGCCGTCCAGGCGCTCACCGATGTAGAGCTTGAAGTCCACGCCGGTGAAGTGGTCGCCCTGGTGGGCGACAACGGCGCCGGAAAGTCCACGCTGGTCAAGACGATCGCCGGCGTGCACCCCATCGATGAGGGCTCCATCGAATGGGACGGCAAGGCCGTTCAGATCAACCGCCCGCACGACGCCCAGAACCTGGGCATCGCGACGGTCTACCAGGACCTCGCGCTCTGCGACAACATCGACGTCGTGGGGAACCTCTACCTGGGACGCGAGCTCAAGAAGCGCGGTGTCCTGGACGAGGTCGAGATGGAGCGCCGCTCCCGCGAGCTGCTGGACACGCTGTCCATCCGCATCCCCAGCGTCCGCATCCCGATCGCCTCGCTCTCCGGCGGTCAGCGCCAGACGGTGGCGATCGCCCGTTCGATGCTCGGTGAGCCCAAGCTCGTCATCCTCGACGAGCCCACCGCGGCCCTCGGCGTCGAGCAGACCGCCCAGGTCCTCGACCTGGTCGAGCGGCTGCGCGAGCGGGGTCACGCGGTGATCCTCATCAGCCACAACATGGCTGACGTGAAGGCCGTGGCCGACAAGGTCGCCGTTCTGCGTCTCGGACGCAACAACGGCATCTTCGAGGTCAAGTCGACCTCCCAGGAAGAGATCATTTCCGCCATCACGGGCGCCACGGAGAACGCCGTGACCCGTCGTGCGGCGCGCAGCGGGGAGGCTCAGAAGTGAGCATCGACAAGACTTCTGAGACCGGTTCCCACGAGGTGGCGAACCCCGAGGCGGCCGCCAAGGCGGTCACCGCGGTCGACCCCCGCCTGCTCGTGCGCGAGCAGGGCTTCGCCGGTTACGTCGGCGAGTTCAAGCGCAAGATGAAGTCCGGTGACCTGGGTTCCATCCCGGTCGTCATCGGCCTGATCGTCATCTGGGCGATCTTCGCGAGCCTGAACGAGAACTTCCTCACCGCGGGCAACCTCTCCGACATCTCCGTCGCCATGGTCGGCACGGGCATGATCGCGGTCGGCATCGTCTTCGTGCTGCTGCTCGGTGAGATCGACCTGTCGGTCGGTTCGCTCTCCGGTCTGGCCGGCGCCACGTTCGCCGTCCTCAGCGTCACGCACGGCATGAACGAGTGGCTGGCGTTCGTCCTGGCCATCCTCACCGGCACGGTCGCCGGCGCGGTCCAGGGCTTCGTCTTCGCGCGCATCGGTGTGCCGGCCTTCGCCGTCACGCTGGCGGGTCTGCTGTTCTGGAACGGCCTCATGCTCCAGATCCTCGGCAGCAACGGCACCATCAACCTGGACAGCGAGGGCGTCGTCGCCAAGCTGACCAGCTACTACTTCACCGATGTCGCCGCCGCCTACGTGCTCGCCGTCGTCGTGACCGCCGGGTTCTTCCTCAGCTCCTTCCTCGGCAACAAGCGCCGCGAGGCGGCCGGTGTGCCGTCCCGCCCGGTGAGCGAGACCATCGCCCGCACGGTGCTGCTGGGCATCCTCAGCTTCGGCGTGGCGATCATGTACAACCAGTACAAGGGCCTGCCGCTCGCCGTGGTGATCTTCCTCGCGGTCCTGCTGGTCACGGACTTCGTGCTGCGCCGTACCACCTTCGGCCGGAAGATCTTCGCGCTCGGTGGCAGCGTCGAGGCCTCCCGTCGTGCCGGTATCAACGTCGAGCTGATCCGCATCTCGGTCTTCTCGATCTCCGGCACCTTCGCCGCCGTCGGCGGTCTGTTCATCGCCTCGAAGATCGCCTCCGCCAACCAGGGCGCCGGTGCCGGTGACCTCCTGATGAACGCCATCGCGGCGGCCGTCATCGGTGGCACCAGCCTCTTCGGTGGCCGTGGCCGCACCTGGAACGCCCTGCTGGGTGTTCTGGTGATCGTCTCCATCCAGTACGGTCTGGCCCTGCAGGGCATCGCCTCGCCGGTCCAGTACATGATCACCGGTGGCGTTCTGCTCGCCACGGTCGTCATCGACGCCGTCACCCGCAAGACCCAGAAGACCGCGGGTCGCGCGTAGGGTTCTCACCCACTCAGGCCTGTGCCCGGCGCCAATGGCGGCGCCGGGCACAGTCACGTCCGGTGCCCGTCGAGGCGCCGGACGCAGCCACGTCCGGACGCGAACGTGTGTTCCCGTCCGGTTGGGCCGTTCGTGTGGCGTGGATCGCCAGGCCCGGCCCGCGCCCGAAAAGGCGGAACATTAGACTCGACGAACCCGGCAACAGCTCGATCACTGCAAGGAGGCACGGGTGGCGCTGCTGACCCGCATCACGGGACCGCGCGATCTGGACCGGCTGACCCTGGAGCAGCTCGACCAGCTGGCCGAGGAGATCCGGACCTTCCTCGTCGACGCGGTCTCCAAGACCGGTGGCCACCTCGGCCCCAACCTCGGTGTCGTGGAGCTGACCATCGCCCTGCACCGCGTCTTCGAGTCACCGAAGGACAGAGTGCTGTGGGACACGGGCCACCAGTCCTACGTCCACAAGCTGCTCACCGGCCGGCAGGACTTCTCCCGGCTGAAGATGAAGGGCGGCCTGTCCGGCTACCCGGCGCAGGCCGAGTCCGAGCACGACGTCATCGAGAACTCGCACGCCTCCACGGTCCTCGGCTGGGCCGACGGACTCGCGAAGGCCAACGAGGTCCTCGGCAGGAACGACCACGTGGTCGCCGTCATCGGTGACGGCGCGCTCACCGGCGGCATGGCCTGGGAGGCGCTGAACAACATCGCCGACGCCAAGGACCGCCCGCTGATCATCGTCGTCAACGACAACGAGCGTTCGTACGCGCCGACCATCGGCGGCCTCGCGAACCACCTGGCGACCCTGCGCACCACCGACGGCTACGAGCGCTTCCTGGCCCGCGGCAAGGACCTCCTGGAGCGCACCCCGGTCGTCGGCAAGCCCCTCTACGAGACCCTGCACGGCGCGAAGAAGGGCCTCAAGGACTTCATCGCCCCGCAGGGCATGTTCGAGGACCTCGGCCTGAAGTACGTCGGCCCGATCGACGGCCACGACATCGAGGCCCTGGAATCGGCCCTGGCCCGCGCGAAGCGCTTCGGCGGCCCGGTCATCGTCCACTGCCTCACCGAGAAGGGCCGCGGCTACCAGCCCGCCCTCCAGGACGAGGCGGACCGCTTCCACGCCGTCGGCAAGATCCACCCGGACACGGGCCTGCCGATCGCCTCCTCCGGCGCCGACTGGACCTCCGTCTTCGGCGACGAGATGGTCGCGCTCGGCAAGGAGCGCGAGGACATCGTGGCCATCACCGCCGCGATGCTCCAGCCGGTCGGCCTCGACCGGTTCGCCAAGGCGTTCCCCAAGCGGGTCTACGACGTCGGCATCGCCGAGCAGCACGCCGCCGTCTCCGCGGCCGGCCTCGCCACCGGCGGACTGCACCCCGTCTTCGCCGTCTACGCGACCTTCCTGAACCGCGCCTTCGACCAGGTCCTGATGGACGTGGCCCTGCACAAGTGCGGTGTCACCTTCGTCCTGGACCGCGCCGGTGTCACCGGCACGGACGGCGCCTCGCACAACGGCATGTGGGACATGTCCATCCTCCAGGTCGTCCCGGGCCTCAGGCTCGCCGCGCCGCGCGACGCCGACCAGGTCCGCGCCCAGCTCCGCGAGGCCGTCGAGGTGAAGGACGCGCCCACCGTGGTGCGCTTCTCCAAGGGCGCGGTCGGCCCGGCCGTCCCGGCCCTGGGCCGGATCGGCGGCATGGACGTCCTGCGGGAGCCCGGCACCGACGCGCCCGACGTGCTGCTGGTCTCGGTCGGCGCGCTCGCCCCGATGTGCCTGGAGATCGCCGCTCTGCTGGACCGTCAGGGCATCTCCACCACCGTCGTGGACCCGCGCTGGGTCAAGCCGGTGGACGAGGCCATGGCGCCGCTCGCCGAGCAGCACCGCGTGGTCGTCACCGTCGAGGACAACTCCCGGGTCGGCGGTGTCGGCTCGGCCGTCGCCCAGGCCCTGCGCGACGCGGGCGTCGACGTCCCGCTGCGCGACTTCGGCATCCCGCCGCGCTTCCTCGACCACGCCTCCCGTGCCGAGGTCATGGCCGAGATCGGGCTGACCGCGCCGGACATCGCCCGGCAGGTCACCGGTCTCGTCGCCAAGCTCGACGGCCGCTTCGAGAGCCGCGCCGCGCAGGCCGTGGACGCCGTACAGCCCGCGCGCGACTGACGCATCCCGGCACGGCCGATGGGCCGGTTTCAGCACCCTGTACGGGTGGTGAAACCGGCCCATCTGCGTGATACGCGCCGCGTCGGGGCATACGTGCTACCTGCCCTCTCGATCATGTCGAGGACGACAAGCGTGGGAGGTACGTCCGTGAGCAACACCCTCTTCAGGACGAAAAGGGTCGAACAATCGATCTTGGACACCGAGGAGCCGGAGCACGCGCTCAAGAAGTCGCTGTCCGCTCTGGACCTCACCGTGTTCGGCGTCGGCGTCATCATCGGCACCGGCATCTTCGTCCTCACCGGCAAGGTGGCCAAGGAGAACGCGGGACCCGGTGTCTCGCTGGCCTTCGTCGCCGCGGGTGTCGCCTGCGGACTGGCGGCGCTGTGCTACGCGGAGTTCGCCTCGACGGTCCCGGTCGCGGGATCCGCGTACACCTTCTCGTACGCCTCCCTGGGCGAGCTGCCCGCCTGGATCATCGGCTGGGACCTGGTCCTGGAGTTCGCGCTCGGCACGGCGGTGGTGGCCGTCGGCTGGTCCGGCTACGTGCGCTCGCTGATGGACAACGCGGGCTGGCACCTTCCCGACTCGCTCGGCGGACGTGACGGGGCCTCCGGCTTCGGGTTCGACATCCTCGCGGCGGCGCTGGTCCTGGTGCTCACCGCCATCCTCGTCATCGGCGTGAAGCTCTCCGCGCGGATCACCACGCTGGTCGTCGCGATCAAGGTCACGGTCGTCCTGATCGTGATCATCGCGGGCGCCTTCTTCATCGAGGGCAAGAACTACAAGCCGTTCATCCCCCCGGCGCAGAACGTGGAGGCGGGCAGCGGCATCAAGTCGCCGCTCATCCAGATCATGTTCGGCTGGGCGCCGACCAACTTCGGCGTGATGGGCATCTTCACCGCCGCCTCCGTCGTGTTCTTCGCCTTCATCGGCTTCGACGTCGTCGCCACGGCCGCCGAGGAGACCAAGAACCCGCAGCGGGACATGCCGCGCGGCATCCTCGGCTCGCTCTTCATCTGCACCGCGCTCTACGTCCTGGTGTCGATCGTGGTCACCGGCATGCAGAAGTACACCGAACTCTCCATCGACGCACCGCTCGCGGACGCGTTCAAGGCGACCGGGCATCCCTGGTTCGCCGGCGTCATCAGCTTCGGCGCCGCCGTCGGACTCACGACCGTCTGCATGATCCTGCTGCTCGGGCAGACCCGCGTCTTCTTCGCGATGAGCCGCGACGGGCTGCTGCCGCGGTTCTTCTCCCGCGTCCACCCGAAGTTCCGCACCCCGCACCGGCCGACCATCCTGCTCGGTGTCATCATCGCGATCCTCGCGGGCTTCACCACCCTCAGCGAGCTCGCCGAGCTGGTGAACATCGGCACGCTCTTCGCCTTCGTCGTGGTCGCGGTCGGCGTCGTCGTCCTCCGCCACACGCGCCCCGACCTGCCCCGCTCCTTCCGCACCCCGCTGGTGCCGTGGGTGCCGATCCTTTCGGTGCTCGCGACGCTGTGGCTGATGCTGAACCTGCCGGCGGAGACCTGGCTGCGGTTCGCGATCTGGATGGTGATCGGCGTCGTCGTGTACTTCCTGTACGGACGCAAGCACAGCCTCCTGGGGCGCCGCGCGGAGGCGGGCCCGGAGGGCACCCGCAACCCGCCCGGCACGACCTCCGGCTGACCCCCGGCCAGCCACCTCCCACCCCTCGGCCCCGCGCCCGGCGCCTCACCGCCGGCCCCGGGGCCGACGCATGCCCGCACCCGCCCGTCCCGCGCGGCCCGTCCCGGGCCTGTCGGTCGCGCGTGGTCCGTCCCGCCCCGACCGTCCCGGGCCCGCCGGGGCGTCCCGCTCCCGTCCGCCGGCTTCCCGGGTTCTCTGATGGCCGGTGGCCGGTGGCCGGTGCCAGGTGCCAGGTGTCAGGGGCTGGGGCTGGGGCGTACGGTGCGCGGGCCCGCGACCTCGGCGCCCAGGGCGGTGACGCGACGGCGCAGTTCGCGGTCGGCCGTGATCACCAGCCGCGGGCGGTCCCGCGCCTCGGCGACCAGCTCCACCATGCGGTCGTCGCCACTGCCCGGCGCCTCGACGACCCGGACCCCGGGGACGGACTCCACCCCGCGCGCCGCGCCCTCCACCACCAGGACGATCTCCAGCGGCCCCGGGTGGCCGGGCAGACCCCGCAGGGCCACCTCCACCAGGCCGTCCCTGAGCCGCTCGGCGGCACCGCGGCGGTCCCGCCACCAGCCGTCCGGCACGGACCCCACCACGTTGGCGCCGTCCACGACGACCAGCGTCGCGATCTCCTCCGGGGAACTCATGCCCTCACTCTGCCGCAGAGCCGTCGGCCCAGCGCCGGGTGACGACCGAGACGGCCTCGGCGACCCGGGCCGCCCGCCCGGCGTCCGACCGCGGCCCCGGCGCGAACTCCACGTGGAGGAACGGCACCCCGGCGTCGGCGGCCTCCCGCCCCTGCACGTTCTCGTGCCCGGCGAGCGGACAGGAGCGGACCCAGGCGCGGCACACGGCGAAGTGCCGCTCGCGGAGCGCGTCGGCGAGCCGGCGGCCCGCCGGGCGGCCGGCCGTTCCGGCGCCGGCCGAGGCGATCACGTCGTAACGCGGGGCGGAGTCCTGGGCGAAACCGTGGAGCTGGATCCCCGGGAGCCGTCGCCCGGAGAGTTCGGCGCAGATCGCGCTGAAGACCGTGTCCCGGCGGTGCGCCACATCCGCCGCGTTGCCCTCGCCGGATTCGCGATGTGCTCCAGCAATGATCAGGATGCCGCCGGGGGCGCCCCTCAGGACCCGTACGCCCAAGAGCTCCGTGTGCTCGTCCGACACCGGATGCGGCACCTGTGCGGACCATCGGACGGGGTGGTCCAGATCGATGAAGACGCGGCCCCAGCCGCGCGGCGAGGGTCCCTGGTCGACCCGGTCGTACACCTCTGCGAACCGGCGGCGCGTGACGCTGTCGACGAGGGTGCGCACACCGAAGTCGACCTCCGCGAGCCGCCGTTCCGCCTGCTCGCGGTGGTGGTCGAGGAGCAGCCCCACCCCGTCGGTGACGGTCTGCCGCTCGGTACGGGAGGGTGGCCGGAAGGCCCCGCCCGGCGAGAAGCGGTCGGTGTAGGCCGCCACGGAGCGGGTCAGGTCCACGGTCGGCGGACCCCCGGAGGGGCGGCCGGAGGTGTCCCCGCCGCTGTCGTGGGAGCCGCGCACGGCGACCGCCGCCCACCCGGCGAGGGCGGCGAGAATCAAGAGAATTGTTGCGATCGTTATCGTTCTGGAGCCGTTTGCTCTCATGGTTGTATCAAGATATCTCGGTGACCAGACGCCGTTACCGCCGCACCTTGCCCGCCTTCCTGGCCCCCCTCGTCCTCGTCGCCGCACTGGCGGGATGCGGTCTCGTCGGGGGCGGTGACGACTCGGGATCGGCGTCGAAGGGCGGCGGACGCTCGTTCACCGTGGCCGCGGCGGGTGACATTCTGATCCATCCTCAGCTCATCGACCAGGCGACGGCCGACGCCAAGGAGACCGGCCGCGGTGTCGCCGGTCTCGACTTCGGTCCGCTCATGGCCGGGATCAAGCCGGTGATCAGCAAGGCCGACCTGGCGATCTGCCACATGGAGCCGGTGATCGGCACGCCGAAGGGCCCCTTCGAGAGCTACCCGAACTTCCTCATCCCGCCGCAGATAGCCGGGACGATCAAGGACGTCGGCTACGACACCTGCTCTACCGCCTCCAACCACTCGATCGACCACGGGTACGAGGGTGTGAAGCACACCCTGGACACGCTGGACGCCGCGGGCCTCAAGCACACGGGCTCCTTCCGCACCAAGAAGGACTCGCTCACGCCGCTGATCATGGACGTCAAGGGCGTCAAGGTCGCGCAGATCTCCTTCGCCTTCGGCTTCAACGCGCACGAGCTGCCCAAGGACAAGCCGTGGCTGGTCAACCAGAACGACCTGGGCAGGATCCAGGCGGCCGAGAAGCGGGCCCGCGCGGCCGGCGCCGAGGTCGTCATCCTCTCGATCCACTGGGGCCGTGAGCACCACCCGAACCCCTCGACCCCGCAGCTCAAGTTCGCCCGCGAGCTCGCCCGCAAGACCGGTATCGACCTGATCATCGGGCACCACGCGCACGTCGTGCAGCCGATGGAGAAGGTCGACGGCACCTGGATCGCGTACGGCCTCGGCAACCAGGTGGCCCGCCACGACGTGCCCACCGGACTCACCGAGGAGGGGGTGATCGGCTGGTTCACCTTCACCGAGCGCGGGGGCACGTGGGACGTCGAGCCCCGCTACGAGCCCACCCTCGTGGAGATCCCGCCGGACCCCGAGGTCGGCGCGGACGGCACCCCGGCCGAACCCGCGAAGGGCCAGGTCGAGGACTACCGGCTGGTGGACGTGGCGGCCGAGCTCAAGCGGGACGACCTGAGCGACCAGGAGCGGTCCCGGCTCCGGCTGGCCTTCGAGCGGACCGAGGGGACCATGCTGAACCGCGGCGCGGCGAAGGACGGACTGAAGCCCCTGACGGAGCTGCCCGGCTGAGATCACCCGGCGTCCCGTCCGGCGCCCGGCCCGACCCGGGCCGGGCGCCGGACGGCGTCCGGGCCGCTGTCGCCGCAGGGGTGAAGCGTCCGCCCGGATCCGAAACCCGCTGAAAGCGAACGAAGGTGTTCATCCCGATTCGGCTGTTGCCCAGATCACTTTGGATCCGCACAACTTCTTGACAGTTCCGCGTGTCTGACACGCCGCAGAGACACAGGTTTCCCGTCCGTGTCCCCGCGTCGCACCCGCAACCCGCGTCCCGTCCACGAGCGGATCGACCCCACGCTCGTCTCGCCCGTACAACCGCTTGAGAGGACCAGTCCGTTGGCGTCATCGCCCCCGGCCCGGCAGCACCGTGCTCGCCGCAGAGCTGATATGTCGCTGCTTGGCGGCATACGACCGCCGATAGCGGTCCTGTCGGCGCTGCTCCTCTCCCTCGCGGCCGTCACGGCACTCGTGCTCGGCCCGGCCGGCGGCAGCGGGGTGCCCAAGGCCGTCCAGACCTCGCAGCAGCACTTCGCGGAGGACGGCGCGATCGCCCTGCGGGCCTCCATCGACGAGTCGGTGACCGACCTCGACCGCTCGGCCGCCCTGTTCAGCGCCGGCGCCCCCGTCTCCGCCGACACCGTGCTCGACAAACTGGGCAACACGTACCAGAAGTGGATGGGTACGGCGATCATCGAGATCAAGTCGGGCAAGCTCGTCGCGACCCGCGGCGAGACCGTCCCGCTGACCTCCCTCGACCGGTCCACGCTCGGCGACGAGGGAGGCCTCGCGCCCCGCATGGTGCGCCTGGAGAACGGCGAGGTCCGGCTGCTGTCCTTCGCGCTGCTGTCCTGGCCGGGCAAGCCCCAGCTCCTCCTCGTGGCCTCCAACAGCCTCAAGTTCCCCGGCATCAGCCTCGGCCAGTTCCGTTCGATCGCGGTCGTGGACCGCTCCGGAACGATCCTCAGCAGCGACGGCATCCCCGAGCCCGAGCAGGTCCTCACCGACCTCCAGCGCGAGGAGGTGGCCGCCTCCACCAAGCAGCTCAAGTCGTTCGCGAAGACCGCGGCGGCCAGGGCCGCGCAGCACCCGCTCAGCAGCAAGGAGCCCGGCTCCGGCGGCTACCTGGGCGTGAGCGGCAGCCTGATCGGCGGCACCTTCCTCAGCGACCGGTCCGTCGGCGGATACGCCGATCTCGCCCCGACCGAGCCCGGCGAGACCACCACCGCGACCGCCCTCGGCCTCACCGTGGTCGCCGTGGTGAAGGTCGCCGAGGACCCCACCCGTTCCACCTCGCCCGTCTTCGGACTGATCGCCGCCGGCGCCCTCCTGCTCATCGGCGGCCTCGCCGTCGCCGTGCTGCTCGGCACCGTCCAGCGGCCCCTCATCCGGCTCTTCCTGGAGTCGCGCCGCCTCACCCGCGGCGACCTGACCCGCCCGGTCGGCGTCCCCGGCTACGGCGAGGCGCGCAGGATCGGCACGGCCCTGGAGCGACTGCGCGGCCAGCTCCTCGGCGAACCCGCCGAGCCGGGCGACGCCCCCGCGGCACCGCGCGGCCTGCGCCGCATCGGCACCCGCGGACTCCTCGCCCTGTGCGCCGTCCTGCTGCTCGCCTGGTCGGCCCCGCTGCTGCTCCTCCTCAACCGGGCCGACGGCACCGTCGTCGTACCGCAGCAGCTCGTGAACGACCAGCGCGAACGCACCGACACGCTCACCGACCGGGTACGCCGTGCGCTCAACGAGGGCGAGGCCGACCTCCAGTCCGTGGCCACACTGATCGGCGACCGCACCAGCCCCGAGGACATGACGACGGTGCTGGACCGCACGCTCAACCAGCACCTGCGCTACCAGTCGCTCTACGTCGTCGACGCCTCCGGCGACGTGGTCGCCCGGGTCGGCGACAAGCCCCGCGTGGCCCGGCCCAAGCCGGCCACCGCCGACCCCATCCAGCTCCTCGGCCAGGGCGGCAAGAAACCGCTGGTGGTCGGCACCGCCGAGATCCCCGGCCGCGACGGATCGGCGCTGGTGGGCGAGTTCCGGCTCGACTTCCTCAACTCGGTGCTCAAGCGGCCCGGACTCGGCGTCGTACGCCTCGTCGACGACCACGGCAAGGTCATCGCGGGCAACACCGGCTACCTCGCCTTCCAGTCGCTGCCCAGCGAGCGCCTGCAGGACCTGGTCTCCGCGTCCGGCCAGAAGGTCGGCAAGTCCGCCCACGCCGCCGGCGTCCTCTACCGCGAGGACGGCGTACAGATCGCCGCCGCGGCTCCCTTCGTGGGAGGCGGCGCGGCCAAGCAGCTCGGCTGGACCGTCGTGAGCTGGCAGCCCGCGGACCGCCTCGCCATCCCCGAGTACGACGTGCAGCACCGCACGGTGCTCGCCGGACTGCTGGGCGCCGCGGCGGCCGCCGCCTGCCTCGGCTGGATGCACATCGTCGTGGCCCGGCCGCTGCGCGCCCTGGCCGGACAGGCCGAGGCACTGGCCGACGGGGACCGCAAGACCGTCCTGTTCCCGCGCAACCACGACGAGGTCGGCGCGGTCACCCGCTCCCTGGAGCTCGTCCGCCAGCAGCTCCAGGGACAGCGCAGACAGCAGCCGTCCCCGCGCCGCGGCGCACCGGACACCGCTCACCAGCAGCACGTAAGGAACTGATCGGCCGTGCTCTTCCTCTACACCGTCCTGATGGTGTGCTGCGCGATCCTGCTGGTGGCGGGCATCGTCGAACAGCGGCGGCACTTCACCAACCTGGACAACATCCCGACCCGCGTGCTGGTCAACGGCATCCGCGGCAAGTCGTCGATCACCCGGCTCTGCGCGGGCGCGCTGCGCGGCGGCGGGCTGACCACGGTCGCCAAGACCACCGGTACGGCGGCCCGGTTCATCCACCCCGACGCGACCGAGGAGCCGGTCTACCGCAAGTTCGGCATCGCCAACGTCGTCGAGCAGATCGGCATCGTCCGGCGCGCGGCCGCGTACAACCCGCACGCCCTGGTCATCGAGTGCATGGCCGTCATGCCGGCCCTCCAGGAGATCAACCAGTCCAAGCTGATCCGCTCCACGATCGGCGTCCTGTGCAACGTCCGTGAGGACCACCTCGCCGAGATGGGCCCGACCCTCGACGACGTGGCGCGCTCGCTCTCCCGCTCCATGCCGGAGGGCGGCATCTGCGTCACCGCGGAGAAGGACCGGTTCGACATCCTCCAGGAGGAGGCCGACTCGCGTGACTGCCAGCTGATCTACGCCGACCCCGAGACCGTCTCGGACGAGGAGCTGCGCGGGTTCAGCTGGTTCACCTTCAAGGAGAACGTGGCGATCGCGCTCAAGGTCGCCGAACTCCTCGGCGTGGAGCGGCAGACGGCCCTCCAGGGCATGTACGACGCGCCGCCGGACCCCGGTGTCCTCTCCGTCGAGCGGTATGTCACCGAGGACGGCAAGAAGCTCCGCTTCGCCAACGTCTTCGCGGCCAACGACCCCGAGTCGACGCTGATGAACATCAACCAGCTCCTCGACCTCGGCGCGATCCACCGCCCGCTCAACGTGGTCATCAACTGCCGTCCCGACCGGGTCGAGCGCAACGGCCAGATGGGCGAGATCATCCCCGAGCTGGACCCCGACAAGGTCTTCGTGATCGGCCACCCGGCCAAGAGCGCCATCGACGCGATCCCCGCCGAGTACCGCTCCCGCGCGGTCGACCTCGGCGGCGACCGCCGCGAGGCCGAGGAGTTCATGGCCCTGCTGCTCGGAGAGCTCGGCGCGGACACCTCGCTCGTGGCCATCGGCAACATCCACGGCCAGGGCGAGCACCTGCTCGAGCACCTCGCCGAACTCCCCGCGGACGAGAGCGCGGACGACAGCGCGGACGACAGCGCCGGCGCCGGTGCGGACGACCGCGCGGCCGGGAGCCGGGACGCGTACGCGCCGACCGGCGGCCCCCGCGCCGCCGCCGGCCCGGCGGCCGACGCGCCGCGGCCCGCGCCGGCCGTGCGCGAGCACGTCGAGACCGTTCAGCTCTACGCCCCGCGGATCGACCCCTACCAGCGGTACTCCGAGGCGTACGAGACCCGGTACGCGCCCCGGCCCGAGGTCCCGGTCCAGCGCGGCGCGGACGACCCGTACCCGCAGCAGGCCGGACGACGGGCACGTCCCGAACATCCCCAGCAGCCCGGTCAGCAGACAGGTCAGCCGGCAGGTCACCAGGTCGCCCGGCAGCAGTCGCACCAGCCGGAGCAGGCGCACCCGGGCGGTCGGCCCGAACAGCCGTACCAGGGCGGCCGGACCGAGCGTCCGCAGCCGAACGGCGGGCCGGAGGAGCCGTACCGGAGCGGCCGGGCCGAGCTGCCGCGGCGGAGCGGCGGTCCCGAGCAGCCGTACCAGGGCGCCCAGGCCGAGCGTCCGCACCCGAGCGGCCGGCCGGAGCAGCCGTACCGGCAGCCCGAGCGGGCGTACCGGCCCGAGCCGGTGCACCCGCCCGAGCAGGCCCGCGAGCCCTGGCCCGAGCCGGCGCGGGAACCCGCCGCCACGCCTCCGACGCCGCCCGGCCCGGGTGAACAGCCCCGGTCCCGGGGCCTCTTCGAACCCCGCGTCCCCCTCGCACAGCCCACCGACGACACCCAGCAGTGGCACAGCCCAGGAGAGCCCCGTTGATCCCCTCCGTCCTCACCCCCGAGATCGCCGCGATCGGCATCGGCCTGGGCCTGATGTTCTCGCTGATCTGCTACCTCACGACCAACCTCTCGCCCGGCGGCATGATCACCCCGGGCTGGCTGGCGCTCACCCTCATCGAGGACCTTCAGCGCGCCGCGCTGGTCGTCGGCGTCACCGTTCTGACGTACGTCACCACGCTGCTGCTCCAGCGTTTCGTGATCCTCTACGGCAAGCGGCTGTTCGCGGCCGTCGTGCTGAGCGGCGTCCTGATCCAGGCCACCGTGATCATCGTGCTCCAGATGGAGTTCCCGCTGCTCTACGCCAACCAGACCCTCGGATTCATCGTCCCCGGTCTCGTCGGCTACCAGCTCGTGCGTCAGCCCAAGGGAGCCACGCTGCTGTCGACCGGCACGGTCACGCTCGCCACGTACGTCGTGCTGACCGCCGGGATCCTTCTCGGCGCCATGCCCTCCGCCTGAGCCGCCCGCCCTTCCCGCAATCCCTGGAGCCGTCACCATGCCGAAGCGCAAAGGCCGCCCCGTCCTCCACGCTGCCACGGTCATCGCGCTGCTCGCGGGCAGCGCGTTCTTCACCTTCGAACTCCGCAAGGACGAGGAGGCGAAGGTCCCGGCCGTGCAGGCCGTCACCGACAAGCCCGACCTCGAGAACTCGGGCAAGGCCACCGGGAAGCAGACCTGGGAGCGTCTGAACAACCCGACGCGTTCCGTGCTGCGCGGCGAGAACGGCGACATCCTCGCCACCTTCACCGACGGCGCCCGCACCGCGACCCTCCGGGGCCCGTCCCGCACCTTCACCGAACCGGCCAACACCCAGTCCCGTGTGGTCACCCAGGACTGGGTGCGCCTGATGCCCGAGGCCTGGCGCAAGGGCGCCGAGAAGGAGAAGTGGTTCAAGGACTGGTTCAAGGAGTACTACGGCAGCGAGGCCGACGACATCTTCGCGATCGCCTTCCAGTACGTCGACGGCGCACCCGTGAAGAAGGACGACGAGGGTGTCCCGTACGCGGGCGACGCCGTCTTCGGCCCCTTCAAGGAGGACGGCGTCGACCGCCTCGAACAGAACGACTTCTACGACTACCTGGGCATCAACTACACCTTCCGCGACGGCACCTCGATGGTGGCGCGCAAGGAGCGCTACCGCGCCCTCGACTGCTCCGGGTTCATGCGCATGGTCTGGGGCTACCGGGCCCGCTACCCGCTGATGGCGACGAACTCCTCCGGCGACGGACTGCCGCGCAGCGCCGACGGCATGGCCCGCTCGGACATCGGCGTCGACATCCTGAAGCTCTCCGGACCGTCCCCCTGGTACACGCGCCCCAAGAACATCGACGTCGTCCAGCCCGGTGACCTCCTCTTCTTCAAGATGGACCACCGCACCGGCAACCACCTGGACCACGTCGCCCTGTACCTGGGCGTCGACACCGACGGTCACCGCGTCTTCATCTCCAGCCGCAAGGAGGTCAACGGGCCGACCATGGGCGACAAGGGCGGTGCCTCGCGCATCGACGGCAACGGCTTCTACGCCGGGCTGCTGCGCAGCGCCAAGCGCCTGTGAACCGCTGACGGGGGAAGGGGCCGGTCCGGTGGGCCGCCCCGGATCACCGGGCGGTCCGCCCCCGATTAAGGTGAAGCGGTGAACGTCGACTGGCTCATACGCGGTCGCGACGGCAGGCTCAGTGCGTACCTGCTGTCGGAGGCCACCGTCCGCTGCCGGGCGGAGCGCGGACCCGGCGGCCTCTGGGACCCGCCCCGCACCGTGGGGGGCGAACAGCGCCTGCACTCCGTACTGGCCCTCGGTCAGGGCCCCGACCGCTACACCCATCTGGTCTCCTGGCGTCCGACGGTCAGGGACGAGTCGGGTCTCGTCCACTCCACCCACTTCCGGCCCGATCTCGCCGCCCTGGACTGGAACCCGATCGGTCACCCGGACCGCACCGGGGGCCGGACGGGCAACCCCGCCGTCGCGGTCGACGCGCAGGGGCGCGCCCATGTCTTCGTGCGCAACAAGAGCGGCGGAGTCAGCATGATCGCCCAGAAGGAGAAGGGCGGCTGGGGGCCCTGGCGCGACCTCAAGGGGCACGACGTCCGGGGCGACCTGGCGGCCGTGACCGGGATGTCCGGCCGTGTCGAGCTGTACGCGGCCGTCCCCGGCGGCGTGCTGCACTGGAGCCAGGCGGAGGCGGGCGCGGAACCCGCCCTGGACGAGGCGCTGGAGGCACCGGTCCGCCCGGACACCCTGCAGGCGCTCGCCACCTCCGCCGATGCGACGACGCTGTTCTTCACCGACGAATCGGGCGACGTGTGCGCCTGGCGTCCCGGCACCCGGCCCGTGACCCTGCTGACGTCGGCCGGCCCGGGTCCCGTCCGGGTGATCCGCTGTCAACTCGACGGCCACGACTGCACGTTGCTCGCCCAGCGCGCGGCGAGCGGCCGAGTGGCCTTCGCCGCGTACCCGACCGAGGACGAGTCGGCGGGCGCGTGGTGGACGGAGTCGGGTCCCGAACTCCCCGCCGACGCGCTGCTGGCGCTCACCGAGGACGAGGAGGGGCGGGTGGTCGCCGCGACGCTCTCCCCGGGGACCGGTGAACTCCGCGTCACCCGGCGCAAGGACGAGCCGGGCATAGCCCTGGAGGCCTGGCGCGCGGTCTGACACGACTCGGCGCTGACACGAACAAGGGCCCGGCCACCACCTGTTCAGGTGATGGCCGGGCCCATTCGTCGCCGTGGGTCAGGAACTCCCGCCGGTGGCGGGCGACTTCTTCGCCGACTCGGGGATGACGGAGTCGGTGCGGAGCGCCTTCCAGAGGGCCGACGCCTGCGGCTCGGCCGCCACCACGCGGTTCGGGTCGACCTTGTCGTACGCCACCGGGAGCATGATCGTCTCCATGGTGGACGGGTCGACGCCGTTCATGCTCCGGCCGAAGTCGGCGAGCGCCGTGAGCGAGGCGAGGTCGGAGTCGGTGGTGAGCGCCTGGGTCAGACTGTCGGCGATCTTGTACGTCTTCGTGGGACTGCCCAGCAGGTCCTGCTTCTTGATCTCGGAGAGCAGCGCGGTCATGAACTGCTGCTGCAGACCGATGCGTCCGAGGTCGCTGCCGTCGCCGATCCCGTGCCGGGTCCGTACGAACTCCAGGGACTGCGTGCCGTTCAGCCGGTGCGTGCCCGCGGTGAGGTCGAGGCCGCTGGAGCTGTCGTGGATGTCCTTGGCGACGGTGACGTTCACGCCGCCTATCGCATCGACCAGGCCCTTGAAGCCGGCGAAGTCGATCTCCATGTAGTGGTCCATGCGGATCCCGGAGATCTTCTCCACGGTCTTCACCACGCAGGCCGAACCGACCTGCGAGTAGATGGAGTTGAACATGACGCGCCGGGCGGAGGGCACCTTCGAGCCGTCGGCCCTGGTGCATTCGGGGCGGGTCACCAGGGTGTCGCGCGGAATGCTGACCGCGACGGCCTCCCGGCGGCCCTCGGGTATGTGCATCACCAGCGCGGTGTCGGAACGCGCCCCGGAGACATGGCCCGTCTTGAGGGCGGCGTTGGCCCCGGCCCGCGAGTCGGATCCGAGGACGAGGATGTTCTGCCCGGAGGTGGGCAGCTTCGCCGGCCGGTCGTCCCCGATGGCCTTGTCGAGGTCGACGGCCTTGATGTTGCCGTCGAGGTCGCTGTAGAGCCAGTAGCCGGTGCCGCCGGCCGCGATGACGAGGACGGCCAGACCGAGCAGGATCTTCCGGCCGGTCCTGCGACCGCCTTTGCGCTCGCGCTTGCCTCCCCTCCGTCCGCCGCCGTCCTTTGACGGAGCGTCGGTCGCGATGGGCGGGGGCGTCGGGGCATGACTCATCCTGGTCCGGGTCCTAGCTGCTTGTGCCCTGGTACGGGCGATGTCGATGGCTCGAGGACTCGGGTGGGGGAGGGGCCGGTCCGTGGCGCGCGGTCGGTCCCGCACTGTAAGCCGATGGTCACGTTATGAACAAGAGGTGATGGATTTGTAAACAAACACCAAATGAATAGTATGCAGTCTATGACTTGGCTGATCAGCGGCGGTGCGGGGTTCATCGGGGCCCATGTCGTGCGCGCCATGCTCGCGGCCGGCGAGCGTGTCGCCGTGTACGACGACCTCTCCACGGGCGACCCCGCACGCGTCCCCGACGGGGTGCCCTTCGTCAAGGGCTCCGTGCTGGACGCGGATCTCCTCCGTCGAACTCTGCCCGAACTGGGCATTTCCGGCATCGTTCATCTCGCGGCGAAGAAGCAGGTCGCGGAGTCGGTCGAGCGGCCGCTGTACTACTACCGCGAGAACGTCCAGGGCCTGACCACCCTCCTGGAGGCCGCCGCGGAAGCCGGCGTCGAGCGCTTCCTGTTCTCCTCCTCGGCGGCCGTGTACGGCATGCCCGACGTGGACCTGGTCACGGAAGACACGCCCTGCGCGCCCGTCAACCCGTACGGCGAGACGAAGCTCGCGGGGGAGTGGCTGGTCCGGGCGGCCGGTGGCGCGCACGGTATGGCCACCGCGTGCCTGCGCTACTTCAACGTCGCCGGCACGGCACGCGAAGACCTCGCGGACACCGGGGTGTTCAACCTCGTGCCGATGGTGTTCGAGAAGCTCACCCAGGGAGCCGCGCCGGTCGTCTTCGGCGACGACTACGACACGGCGGACGGCACCTGCGTACGTGACTTCATCCACGTCGACGACATCGCCTCCGCGCATCTGGCCGCGGCGCGCGCCCTGTCCACCAGGGAGCCCGGCAGTGATCTGACGGTCAACATCGGCCGCGGCGAGGGTGTCTCCGTGCGCGAGATGATCGCGCTGATCGGCGAGGTGACCGGCTACGGAGCCGACGCCGCGCCCGTCTCCGCCCCGCGCAGGCCCGGCGACCCGGCGCGTGTCGTCGCGTCGGCCGACCGCATTCGCGCCGAACTCGGCTGGAGCGCGCGGTACGACGCCCGGGCGATGGTGACCTCGGCGTGGGACGGCTGGTGCCGCCGCCACCCGGAGGCCCGTCGCTGAGGCCATGACGGACACCACGGCCCCGCCGTTGCCCGGCGGGGCCGGGACCGGGCCTGCTCGGGTTCGGACGCGTGATCGCCGGCCCGAGGCCGGCGGCCGTCGCACGCCCCGCTCATGGCGGGGATCGGTGAGCCCGCCGCACTTGCAGCCGCGCGGCGGCAGTGCACGTATGACGTAGTGATGGACCGGTGCGGTCGCGGGCCGCACCGATGGGAAGGACGACGACGGACATGAGGGCCGACACCGCGCGGGAAGGCGCGCGACGGCAGCGGTCGGCCGAAGGCGGGGAACCGGGCGGTGCCGGCAGGCTCCCCGCCGTGCTGTCGGGGCCGTGGCTCGTGCCGGGGCACGACGGTCGGCTCATCGCGTACGCGCATGTGGACCAGGCCGTGCTGCGCTGGACGGAACGAAGCCCCGGCGGCCCCGACTGGAACGGCCCGGACGTCCTGCCCGCCGAGGGGGTCACCGAACTCACGGTCGTGCAGGGCCGCAACCGCTACGCCCAGCTCCTGGGCCGGCGGGTGCGTGACGGCGGCGACGGTCCCCCCGCGGTGGACCTCGTCTACGCGATCCAGTACCAGGCGGGCCGCCCGCTGAGCGAGTGGCGGTCGGTCGGAAACCCGCACGGCAAGCGCGAGCGCACCCCGCAGATGGGTGCGCCGACCGCCGCGGTGGACACGGCCGGCGCGCTCCATGTCTTCGTGGCCACCGCCGAGGGCCATGTGGCGATGCGGCGCGAGGACGCGCAGGGCCGCTGGGAGCCGTGGCTCGACCTCAGGGTGACCGCCGCCCTGGACGTCCCGGCCGCCGTCGCCACCTCCGCGGGGCACGTCGAGCTCCTCGCCCCCACCTCCACCGGTGCCCTGACGTGGTACCAGGGGAGCCCGGGTGCGGCGCTGGAACGCGGTCACGACCTCGACGTGGTGCCGCTGCCCGGCTCGGTGGCGGCGGTGGAGACCTCTCCCGGACGGGTGACCTACTACCTGACCGATCTGCCCGGGGGTGGCATCGTCGCCGTACGTCCTGGGGAATGGCCGGTGCCCATCGGCGGGAACCCCGGCGACGGACGGCACGCGGCACTCGCCACCACCGTCGACGGATACCCCTGCACCGTGCTCGCGCACCGGGACGCCTGGGGCCGGATCGTGCTGGGCGTCTGCGTCGCGGAGGACGAGCGCAACGGGGTGTGGTGGACCGACACGGGCACCGTCTGCCAGGGCGACCCCGTGCTCGCCCGCGACGGGCGGGGGCGGGTCGTCGTCCTCGCCGTGGGCGCGGACGGCACACTGACCCTGGCCCGTCAGGAGGACGGTCCGGGATTGACGCTGGGCGACTGGATCCGCATATGACCGCGCCGGGATCCGCTTCCGTGCCGAGGGACGTGAGGACATGAGGCGAAAGTCCGACCGCGGGCCGGGAGCCGCAACCCTCCCGGGTGACACACCGGGCGGCCGCGGCCATGTGGTCGCCGTGGTCGTCCCGGAACCCTCCGCCGCCGTGCCCCTCGTGGACCGGGAAGAACCGGGCGCCGAGATCGCCGTGGTCTGTCTGCGGGCGGGTACGAAGGAGCAACGGACGGCGCTCGACCGTGCCCTGTCGGCGGCCGTCTCACGCGGCTGCACGACGGCGGGCGGTCCGCGCGTGGTGGACGCCGACGGCGCGGACGCCGTGGCGTCGCTGACCGAGGAGTTGGCCGCGATCGGCCCGGAGCGGCTGCACACGCTGGACCCCGACCCGATTCACCGCTCCATCGACGACACGAGCGGGGTGCCGTCGTACGACGTGCCGCCCGCGCACGCAGAGACCGCCGCGCTCGCGCTCGCGGCGGCCCGCGCCCTGCAGAGCCGGACGGGACGGCCGCTGTTCGTCGACTGCCGTCGCGGGGAGGCGGACCCGCTGCTCGGGATCGCCGCCGCCCGGCGCCACCCGGTGCCCGTGAACTGGCTGTCCGCCGGCCTCGACGGGCGGCTGACCGCCTTCCTGCCCACGGCCGCGGGTGTGGCGCGCTGGTACGAGGAGGTGCCCGGCGGGGCGTGGCACGGACCGGAGGTGGTGGAGGGCCACGGTCTGCTGCCGGGACTCGCCGTGGTGCGGGATCCGCACGGGATGCCGCACCTGTTCGCGCTGCGCCGGACCACCCGGGGCGCCGGCGAGGTGCACATCGAGGTCGTGCACGCGGCCCAGTACCGCACCGGACGGCCGTTGACACCCTGGCACTCGCTCGGCGGCCCGAACGTCGGCGCGTGGCGCAAGGGACGTGAGGTCGGGTTCCCCACGGCCGCGTTCGACGCCACCGGCCGGCTCTTCGTGTTCGTGCGCAACTTCGGGCACAGCATCAGCTATCGCTGCCGTTCGACGGACGGAAGCTGGACGGGGTGGCAGCATCTCGGGGGCACCCGGGTCTCCGACGAACTGCTCGCGGTGACGGCCGGTCACGGCGGGGTCGAGGTCTTCGCCCGGGCGCGCGACACGGCCGCCGTGGTGCGCTGGTACACGGGACCGGGTGGCGCCTGGACCGAGGACCGGACCGTCCCGTTCGACGTGCGCCCCGGCACCCTGGCCCCGGCCCCGGAACCGGGCGCGGTGCTCTTCCGGGATCCGCGTACCGGCGACGCCTCGTCCTGGAGTCCCGGCGCCCCGGCCCCCTGCACACTCGGTGACGCCGAGGGGGAGGGGCCGCCGGCCGTCGCGGGGGGTGTCGAGCTGGACGGCTGGGCCCACTCGGTGCTGGTCCGCCGGGACGCGCACGGCGCGTGCGTGACGGGCGTGTACCCGCAGGGGCGGGCCGACGTGGGCGTGTGGTGGCAGGACCTCGGCGCGCCCTCCATCGGCGCGCCCGCCGTGGCCGTGAGCCGGGCGGGACAGTTGACCGTCGCGACCCGGGCCCCCGGCGGCCGGCTGCTGCTGACCCGTCGTCAGGAGACCGGGACCGGCCTTTCCTTCGACGGCTGGCGGCCCGCGAGCGGCTGACCCGGCCGCGCCGACGGCGGGTCGGATGGCTTGTTCTCGACTGTGCGCCTTTTGGGATGCTGTACGCCGTTTTGGCGTGGTCTGGCGCGGAAGTGCGGGGCGCTGTTCTCGACCGGCGTCGGCGGCTGCGGAGCGTGAAGATCGAAAATGGTTGTATGGGGAACCTGTGATCAACGTCGCGGTTAACCAGGGGTAAATGTGCGTCGATAAGCAGGTGAAGGGTTGTTAAAGTTCAGGTCGCTCTTGTGGTGATCCTGTGAATCCGCGGACTTGCCTGTGAGCCCCCCTGGGATGCATGCAAGCAGCTACGGGGTACTTCGTCCTGTCTCGTGGATGACTGAGGGGTTATGGCCAGGCTATCGTTGCGGGCTGTCCAAAAACTGACCTGCAAGAAGCGCGATGCCTGGTGGACGGTCCTTCTTGTCGACCCCGTCGCCACGCGACTGCTGCTCGTCTTCGCCCGTTTCCGGTTCATCACCCCGAACGGGGTCACCTGGGCCGCGCTGGTCATCGGGATGGGGTCGGCCGCCCTCTTCCTGAAGGGCGACCGCGACTCGCTGCTGCTCGGCGCCCTCCTGTACCACGTGAGCTTCATCCTCGACTGCATCGACGGCAAGCTGGCCCGCCTCAAGGGCAACGGAAGCGTCTTCGGCGGCTGGCTCGACTACGTCTTCGACCGCATCCGCGTGCTGTTCTGCGCCCTCGCCCTGATGGGCGGTCAGTTCCTGCGCACGGACGACGAGCGCTACCTCGTGGCCGCCCTCGGCGTCGTCTTCCTCGACATGCTGCGCTACGTGGACGCGCTGCAGATCTTCAAGATGCGCCAGTCGATGCGTACGAAGATCGAGAAGGTCACGCGGGAGCGCGCGGCGGCCGAGCAGGCGGAGCGGGACGCCCGCGCCGAGGTGCAGGGTCCGCAGGTCGTCTTCATGGAAGACCTGCTCCGGGACAACCCCCACGCCTCCGCCGAGACCCTGCGCGAGGAGGCCGCCGCCCCGAACGTGGTCGACCTGCACGAACAGTTCCGTGACCAGTTCCCCTGGTACACACGCCTCCGCCGGGCCATGCTGCGTACGCGGATCCGTCCCCACCTGATCAGCGGCATCGAGTTCCAGATGTTCATCTTCATCGTGGGCCCGCTGATCGGGCAGATCCTGTGGACCACCGTGGTCTCGGCCGCTCTGCTGATGCTCTTCGAGCTCGTCATCATGTACAAGTTCCTGCTCTCCACCCGCGACTTCACCCGCGTCATGGAGGAGCTCAGCCTCGCCCCGGCCACCGGCGGGACCATCGCCCCGCAGATGCACCGGGGCCGCCACCGCCGAGCCACGCAGGAAGGCCCGCAGGCGGACGAGCACCACCCCGCGCCGCGGCCGGAGGACGACCCCGAGTTCTGGGCCTACCCGCAGCCGGACTCCTACGCGCAGAACCACGATCCCTTCCACCCGACCGACGCACTCCCGCACATCCCCAGCCCGCACGGCGACACCATGCCGCTCGACCGGTTCGGGGCGGCGTTCCCCGACGAGCGGCACGGAGCACCGGGGGCCTGGAAGAACTCCCGATGAGAACCAGCGCAGGGCAAACCCAGATGCAACAGGTGCAGGACGGCGACAACTCCTGGGTCACCGTGGTCATCCCCGCGTACAACGCGGCCACGACCATCGGCAAGGCACTCCAGTCCGCCGTGAACCAGACGTACGAACTGGTCGAGGTCATCGTCGTCGACGACGCCTCGACCGACGGCACCATCGAGGTGGTCGCCAACTTCGCCGGCCACAACTCGCGCGTGCGGGTGCTGCGCCGCAAGGAGAACAGCGGCGGTGTCGGCGCCCCCCGCAACTGGGGCATCGCCCAGGCCGCCGGACGCTGGGTGATGTTCCTCGACGCCGACGACGAACTGCCGCCCCGTGCCTGCGAACGCCTCGTCGCCGCGGCCCTGGAGAGCGGCAGTGACATCACCGCGGGCAAGGCCCTGCGCGTCAACCGGGACACCGGCGACTCCGCCCCCTGGGCGCCGGAGGTCTACGCGATGGGCCGTACCGTCCCAGGACTGGAGGAGTTCCCGCTCCTGCTCTCCGACCCCATCGCCGCCGCCAAGCTCTACAGCGTGGAGTTCCTGCGCTCGGCGGGGGTGTGGTTCCCCGAGGGCGTCTTCTACGAGGACACGTACTTCTCCACGGTCGCGGGCTGCCTCGCCCGCGGCATCACCGTCATCACCGACCCCGTCTACCGCTGGATGTGGGAGACGGACGGCGCCTCCATCACCGGCCGCACCGGCGAACTGCGCAGCATCACGGACCGCATCGCGGTGCACCGGGCCACGGACCAGTTCCTGCTGGAGCGGGGCCTGTGGTCGCTCAAGGTCCGCAAGGACGCCAAGTTCCTCACCCATGACCTGCGCCTGTACATGCGGGCCCTCGCCGAGGGGGACGCCGAGTTCCAGCAGCGCTTCGCCGACCTGGTCAGTTCCTACCTGTTCTCCCTGAGCGGTGAGGCCTTCGAGCTGTGCGGCCCCGTGGACCGGGTGCGCGGCTACTTCCTCATGTACGAGGAGATCGAGGCCGCCCTGACCACGCTGGACTACACCCAGCGCAAGAGCGTCTTCTCCTCCCACATGGTCGAGGAGGACGGCCGGGTCTACTGGTCGGCCGACCATCTCCATCTGCCGGGCGCCCGCCGCATGCTGGATGTGACCGAACTGGACCTGGCCGCCGCCACGGTGTCGCAGATCCCGCTCTTCGCCCAGCTCAACGGCTGGCGAGTCGAGGGCACGGAGCTGACGTACGACGGAGAGCTCGTCAACCGCTTCGGGCGGATCGGCGCCGGCGACTCCCTCTCGCTGTCCCTGGCCGTCCGCAACCGGCACACCAAGCAGGACGTCGTGGTCCCGGTCCCCGAGGTCTCCGTCGACGAGCGCCTGGTGGCCTTTTCGGGCCGGGCCGACCTCTCCCGGCTGCTCGGTGACGATGCCTCCGACAGCACGGTGTGGAACGTCTCGGTCATCGTCGAGTGGAACCGCAGCCGCTCCCGTTCCGCCCTGAACGTGCGTGACGTCGTCCTGGAGGGCCTGTCCTTCACCCACGAGGGCGAGGAGCGCGAGGGCTACCGCACGGTCAGCGGCAACCTGGCCTTCCGGTCCGCGACGGCCGGCCGACGCAGCTTCGAGTCCGAACAGAGCGACCCGAACGCCCCGTGGATGTGGTGGCGCGACCGTGTCCACCCGCCGATCCGTCAGCTTCCCCGCGGCTTCGAGCTCGCGGTCGTCGTGCCCTGCTACAACGTCGAGAAGTACCTCGACGACTGCCTCGGCTCCCTCGCCGCCCAGCGGGGCTTCGCCGAGACCCAGGTCATCCTGGTCGACGACGGGGCCACCGACGAGACGCCGCAGATGCTGGAACGTTTCGCCAGTCACTACGCCAACGTCACCGTCATCCACCAGATCAACGGCGGCCTGGGCAACGCCCGCAACACGGGACTCGACCAGGTCGTCGCCCCGTACGTCACCTTCCTCGACTCGGACGACATCCTCGGCGAGGACGCCCTGGCCGCCATGACCGAGGCCGCCCGCAGGGACGGCTCCGAGGTCGTCATGGGCGACCTCGTCAACTTCCCCGACCGGCCCTACGGTCCGTGGAAGGAGTACTTCGGCCACGGCGACCGCCGGTTCGAAGACTTCGCCGAGATACCCGACATGATCTTCAGCGGCTCGGCCTGCAACAAGCTGTTCAGCACCGGGCTGCTGCGCGGTCTGGGGCTGCGCTTCGGCGAGGGCGTGCATTTCGAGGACGCCTGGCTGACCCTGCCGGCGATGCTGCGCGCGCGGTCCATCAGCCTCGTCGACCGGCCCGTCTACTGGTACCGAGGCCGCCCCGACGGTTCGTCCATCATGGACTCGCTGTGGAGCAAGCCCGCCAACTACCGCGACCACCTGCGGCTCAACCACTTCCTGCTGGATCTCAGCGCCGGGGAGCGCCCCGAGATCCGCCGCATGTTCCAGCGCTACGCCACCCGCACGTACAAGGGCTTCCTGTGCAACGCCCGCAACGTCATGGGGCGTACGCAGCTCGCCGAGATGTTCCCCGACATCCACCGCCACTACGCGCAGATCCCCGACGACGTGATCGTCGAGTTCGTCGCCAGTCCGGCCCAGCAGCTCGACCACTACGCGGCCAGGACCGGCAACTTCGAGCTGTTCTGCGATCCCGAACCGGCCCTGGCCGCGGCTCCGCCGCTGGTGGAGGTGGACGACGAGGGCTTCTACCGCACCTTCCCCGGCGGCACCCTCCCCAGTTGCTCGGCCCGGGTGAAGGACCCCAACGTCGTGGTGGAGAGCGTCCGGACCCGGGGCGACGTCCTGGTCCTCGAAGGGTGCATGGCCTTCCCCGGCATGGACCTGAGCGGACCGATGGACAACCGGCTCGAGCTCGTCTACCAGACGAAGGACGACAAGACCGTCGTCCCCCTCACCCAGGTCTACCGGCGCGACCTGTCGAACGCCCGCAACGGCCGCGACCTCTACGCCGGCTGGTACGCCGAGATCCCCGCCACGGCACTGTCCCGCGACGGCCTCGGCGTCGGAGACTTCCGGCTGCGCGTGCACCGCACCGACGGAACCCGGCACCGCAACGTCGTGATGAAGGCGCGCCTCGCCCTGCACCGCTTCAAGGGGCCGGGCCGACTGGGCCCCTACCGCTACATGCTGACCATCGGAGCCCAGGACGCCCTGCATCTGCGCATGGTCGACTCCGGTCCCCTCGCCCGGATCCGGCACGCCTCGTGGCGGGCCGCTCGTGAGCTGCGCATCCTCAGGACGCGCAACCCCGGGTGGCGGATGCGCCTCGCCTACTGGCTGACCTACCCGCTCCTGAACTCCAAGGAGATCTGGCTGATCGGCGAGCGCTCCGACACCGCGCAGGACAACTCGTACCATTTCTTCAAGTGGATCAGGCAGAACCGCAAGCGGCGCAAGGCGTACTACGTCATCGACGCCAAGTCCGCCGACTACGCGAAGGTCGCCCCGTACGGCAACGTCCTCAAGCTGGGTTCCTTCAAGCACCGGATGTACCTGCTGCACGCGACGAAGCTCATCGGCTCCTACGACTCGGAGTCCTACCTGGTTCCCGAGGGCTACAAGAAGGCGCTGTTCCTGCACCGGTTCGGCGAACTCATCAAGTACCAGCGGGTGTTCCTCCAGCACGGCGTCACCTACAACGACGTGACCTCCGGCGCCGACCAGCGCATCGCCAGTTACGACGTGCTCGTCACCGCGGGTCGCCAGGAACGCGAGTTCATGGCCCAGGAGGCCGGTTACGGCGACCGGGCCCAGCCCGTGGGCTTCCCGCGTTTCGACGCCCTCCGGCGCGAACCGCGGGACAAGCCCCGCATCCTGCTGATGCCGACCTGGCGTCAGTGGATCGTCACGGCCTCCTACAAGAAGTCCTCCGGAGCCACGCAGAGCAACTTCACCCAGTCCGAGTACTACCGGTTCTACCGGACGCTGCTGTCCGACCCCCGGCTGGGCCGGGCCCTCGAACACTTCGGCGTGGACCTGGAGTTCTTCCCGCACTACGAGATCCGGCCCTACCTGCACACCTTCCAGTTCTCCTCGCCCTCCATCCACGTCGCCGACCCGCGCGCCCGCAACGTCCAGCAGGCGATGAAGGAGTGCTCGCTCCTGGTCACCGACTACTCGTCGGTCTTCTTCGACGTGGCCTACATGGGCATCCCGCTCGTCCACGTGCCCTTCGACGAAGAGGACTTCTACGGGCGGCACTACAAGCGCGGCTACTTCAACCTCTCCGAGGACGGCTTCGGTCCGGTGTGCCGGACCGTGGACCAGGCCGTGGACGAGATCATCGCGACCATGCGCCGGGGCTTCACCGTCGAGCCCGTCCACGAGGCCCGGGTGGAGGACTTCTTCGTGCACCGCGGCGGGGGCAACTGCGAGCGCGTGTTCGAGGCCGTCGACGCCCTCGGCCGGGTGTCCGCGGCCGCGCTCGGACCCGCGGGCCCGGTCGGCGCGCTGACGTCGCCGGGCACGGCGATGACGGAGTGGGTCGACGCGGCCTGACGGCCCGTATGCCGAGCGGCGGACACCGGCCGCCGCTCGTGCCGCGCCGCCGACGCGGCACGCGAGAACGAGAAGAGGGCCCCCGCCCAGTGGCGGGGGCCCTCTTCTTCGAGCCGTCAGGCCGTTACGCCGGAACCGACGCCACGCCCGCTTCCAGGAACCGCTTCCCGGTCACCCGCTCCGAGACGCCCTCGCGGTCCAGGTACGGCGTGATGCCGCCCAGGTGGAAGGGCCAGCCCGCGCCGGTGATCAGGCAGAGGTCGATGTCCTGGGCCTCGGCGACGACGCCCTCGTCGAGCATGAGGCCGATCTCCTGGGCCACCGCGTCGAGGACGCGGTCCCGCACCTGCTCCTCGGTCAGGACGACGTCGCCCTGCTTGAGGAGAGCGGCGACCTCGGGGTCCAGCTCCGGCTTGCCGGAGTCGTAGACGTAGAAGCCGCGCTTGCCCGCCTTGACGACGGCCGCGAGGTTCGGGGAGACCGTGAAGCGGTCCGGGAAGGCCCGGTTGAGGGTCTCCGAGACGTGCAGACCGATCGCGGGACCGACCAGCTCGAGCAGGACCAGCGGCGACATCGGCAGGCCGAGCGGCTCGATGGCCTTCTCGGCGACCTCGACCGGCGTGCCCTCGTCGATGACGTTCTGGATCTCGCCCATGAAGCGGGTCAGGATGCGGTTCACGACGAACGCCGGGGCGTCCTTGGTGAGGACCGCGGTCTTCTTCAGCTTCTTGGCGACGGCGAACGCCGTGGCCAGCGAGGCGTCGTCCGTCTGCTCGCCGCGCACGATCTCCAGGAGCGGGAGGATCGCGACCGGGTTGAAGAAGTGGAAGCCGACGACCCGCTCGGGGTTCTTCAGCTTCGACGCCATCTCGGTGACCGACAGCGAGGAGGTGTTGGTGGCGAAGATCGCGTGCGCCGGGGCGACCGCCTCGACCTCGGCGAACACCTGCTGCTTGACGCCGATCTCCTCGAAGACGGCCTCGATGACGAAGTCCGCGTCGGAGAAGCCCTCGGCCTTGTCGAGCACACCGGAGACCAGCGCCTTGAGGCGGTTGGCCTTGTCCTTGTTGACGCGGCCCTTGAGCAGCAGCTTGTCGATCTCGGCGTGGACGTAGCCCACACCCTTGTCGACACGCTCCTGGTCGATGTCGGTCAGGACGACCGGCACCTCCAGACGGCGCAGGAAGAGCAGGGCGAGCTGGCTGGCCATCAGGCCCGCGCCGACGACGCCGACCTTGGTGACCGGACGCGCGAGCGACTTGTCCGGCGCGCCGGCCGGACGCTTGCCACGCTTCTGGACCAGGTTGAACGCGTAGATGCCGGAGCGCAGTTCGCCACCCATGATCAGGTCGGCGAGCGCCACGTCCTCGGCGTCGTAGCCCTTCTGGAGGTCGCCGTCCTTGGCCGCGGCGATGATGTCCAGCGCGCGGTAGGCGGCCGGGGCGGCCCCGTGCACCTTGCTGTCGGCGATGAAACGGCCACGCGCGACGGCCTGGTCCCAGGCCTCGCCGCGGTCGATCTCCGGGCGCTCGACGGCGATCTCGCCCTTGAGGACGGCGGCCGTCCACAGCAGCGACTGCTCCAGGAAGTCCGCACCCTCGAAGAGCGCGTCGGCGATGCCGAGGTCGTAGACCTGACCGCCCTTGAGCTGCTTGTTCTGGTTGAGCGAGTTCTCGATGATCACCGAGACGGCCTTGTCCGCGCCGATCAGGTTCGGCAGGATCGTGCAGCCGCCCCAGCCGGGGACCAGACCGAGGAAGACCTCGGGCAGCGAGAAGGCCGGCAGGGCCGCGGAGACGGTGCGGTACGAGCAGTGCAGACCGACCTCGACGCCACCGCCCATCGCCGCGCCGTTGTAGTACGCGAAGGTCGGGACCGCGAGGCCCGACAGACGCTTGAAGACCTCGTGACCGCCCTTGCCGATGGCGAGCGCGTCCTCGTGGCGCTTCAGCAGCTCGACACCCTTGAGGTCGGCGCCGACCGCGAAGATGAACGGCTTGCCGGTGACACCGATACCGACGATCTCGCCGGCCGCGGCCTCCCGCTCGACCTGGTCGATGGCGATGTCCAGGTTCGCCAGCGACGCCGGGCCGAAGGTGGTCGGCTTGGTGTGGTCGAAGCCGTTGTCGAGGGTGATGAGCGCGAAGCGCCCGGCACCGAACGGCAGGTCGAGGTGGCGTACGTTCGCCGAGGTCACGACCTCGTCGGGGAACAGCTCGGCCGCTCCCTTGAGGAGTTCAGCGGTGCTCACTTGTCGCCTCCGGCGTCCTTGTGGTGCGGGTTCTCCCAGATCACCGTGGCGCCCATGCCGAAGCCGACGCACATGGTGGTGAGGCCGTAACGGACCTCCGGCTGCTCCTCGAACTGACGGGCGAGCTGCGTCATCAGACGCACGCCCGAGGAGGCGAGGGGGTGGCCGTAGGCGATGGCGCCGCCGTACTGGTTGACGCGCGCGTCGTCGTCGGCGATGCCGTAGTGCTCCAGGAAGGCGAGCACCTGGACGGCGAAGGCCTCGTTGATCTCGAAGAGGTTGATGTCCTCGATCGACAGACCGGCCTGGGCGAGGGCCTTCTCGGTGGCCGGGATCGGGCCGTAGCCCATGACCTCCGGCTCGACGCCCGCGAAGGCGTACGAGACCAGGCGCATCTTGACCGGCAGGCCGTTCTCGCGGGCGAAGTCCTCGGACGCGATGATCGAGGCGGTCGCACCGTCGTTCAGACCGGCCGCGTTGCCGGCGGTGACCCGGCCGTGCACGCGGAACGGGGTCTTCAGACCGGCCAGGTTCTCCAGTGTGGTGCCCGGGCGCATCGGCTCGTCGGCGGTGACCAGGCCCCAGCCCGTCTCACCGGCGTCCGGGTTGGTGTTGCGCACCGAGATCGGCACCAGGTCCTGCTGGATCTTGCCGTTGGCGTACGCCTTGGCGGCCTTCTCCTGCGAGCGCACGGCGTACTCGTCGGCGCGCTGCTTGGTGATGGTCGGGTAGCGGTCGTGCAGGTTCTCGGCGGTCATGCCCATGAACAGGGCGGACTCGTCGACCAGCTTCTCGCTGACGAAGCGCGGGTTCGGGTCCACGCCCTCGCCCATGGGGTGACGGCCCATGTGCTCGACACCGCCGGCGATGACGACGTCGTACGCGCCGAAGCCGATGGAGCCCGCGACGCTCGTGACGGCGGTCAGCGCGCCCGCGCACATACGGTCGATGGAGTAGCCCGGGACCGACTGCGGCAGACCCGCGAGGAGGCCGGCCGTGCGGCCCAGGGTCAGACCCTGGTCGCCGATCTGCGTGGTCGCGGCGATGGCGACCTCGTCGATCTTCTTGGGGTCAAGACCGGGGTTGCGGCGCAGCAGCTCCCGGATGGCCTTCACGACGAGGTCGTCGGCGCGGGTCTCGTGGTAGATGCCCTTCGGGCCCGCCTTGCCGAACGGGGTGCGGACGCCGTCGACGAAGACGACGTCCCTGACGGTACGAGGCACGATGGCTCTCCTCCAGATGCGGGATGGCACTGCTGCGCGGACACACGCCTGAGCGCGCGCTCAGCACCCATGCTACTTACGAGTAACCAACCTGCCCAGTCCCGCGGGCGGGAGCGGCGAAGGTCACATCCGGAAGGGCGAACGCCGAGGAGAACCGGCCATGATCCGAGGCCCAGGATCTTGGCGTGATCTCGTCGCCCGTTCGACGGGTCGGCTCCGCCGGACGGGCCCACGAAAAGGCCTCCCGAGCCGAGGTCGATCGGATCGGGAGGCTTTCGAGGGTTGAGTCGTGCCCGGGCGGACCCCAAGGGCGCGGTCGCGGCCGGGCCGCCCTTCAGGCGCCGACAAGCATCGTCGGCCGGTGCCTAGACCGTCTTCACCGACAGCGCGGTCACCAGCTCCGGGGTCACCAGCTCGACCTGCCAGGGCCGCGCCCCGCAGGCGGTGAGCGCCGCGCCGACGGACTGCGCGTCCGGCGTCGTGGGCGGCTCCCAGCACACGCGCCGCACGGTGTCGGGCGTGATCAGGTTCTCCTGCGGCATGTTCAGGCGCTCGGCCAGCGCCGACACGGCGGCCCGCGCGGCGGAGAGCCGGGCGGCGGCGGCCGGGTCCTTGTCGGCCCAGGCCCGCGGCGGGGGAGGCCCGGTCACCGGCTGTCCGGGCTGCGGCAGCTCGGCGTCCGGCAGCGCCTTCGCGCGGTCGACGGCGGCCTGCCACTGTTCGAGCTGACGCCGGCCCATGCGGTGCCCGAAGCCGTTCAGGGCGGCCAGGGCGTGCACGTTGGCGGGCACGGCCAGCGCGGCCTCGACGATCGCGGCGTCCCCGAGCACCTTGCCCGGCGAGATGTCCCGGCGCTGCGCGACGCTGTCCCGCGTCTCCCACAGCTCCCGTACGACGGCCATCTGCCGGCGGCGGCGCACCTTGTGCATCCCGGACGTACGGCGCCAGGGGTCCTTGCGCGGCGGCGCGGGCTCGGCCTGGGCGATCGCGTCGAACTCCTGCCGGGCCCAGTCCAGCTTGCCCTGCCGGTCGAGCTCCTTCTCCAGGGCGTCGCGGAGGTCGACCAGCAGCTCGACGTCGAGCGCGGCGTAGCGCAGCCAGGGCTCGGGCAGCGGCCGGGTCGACCAGTCGACGGCGGAGTGGCCCTTCTCCAGGACGAAGCCGAGGACGCTCTCGACCATGGCGCCGAGGCCCACCCGGGGGAACCCGGCGAGGCGTCCGGCCAGCTCGGTGTCGAAGAGGGTGGTGGGGATCATGCCTATCCCGCGCAGGCAGGGCAGGTCCTGGGTGGCGGCGTGCAGGACCCACTCGGCCCCGGAGACCGCCTCGCCGAGAGCGGACAGGTCGGGACAGGCGACGGGGTCGATGAGCGCGCTGCCGGCGCCCTCGCGGCGAAGCTGCACCAGATAGGCCCGCTGGCCGTACCGGTAGCCGGACGCGCGCTCGGCGTCGACGGCCACCGGGCCGGTGCCGGCGGCGAACGCGGCGATCACCTCGGCGAGCGAGGCCTCGTCGGCGATCACCGGCGGGATGCCCTCTCGGGGCTCCAGCAATGGGGTCGGCGCCGATTCGACGTCGTCCGGAGGGCCGCCTCCGGTGGTTCGCAGTGAGCTGTCTGCTGCGGTCTCTTGGGCGTCGGTCACCTGTCAAGAGTATCCGTGGATGGACGACGCCCGTCGACGGAACGTTCCGTCGACGGGCGTCGGATGGTCGTAAACCAGTCAGGTCAGCGCAAGACGCGGTTCACGAGCCGGGGGCCGGCCGGGCGGTGGGGAGACCGCTCGGTGTCGGTGCGAGGCATCGGAAGGAGGGGGAGGAGGGGGCGGCGGAGGGTCAGTGGATGATTCCGGTCCGCAGGGCCACGGCGACCATTCCGGCGCGGTCGCCCGTGCCGAGCTTGCGCGCGATGCGGGCGAGGTGGCTCTTGACGGTGAGTGCGGACAGGCCCATGGAGACGCCGATGGCCTTGTTCGACTGGCCCTCCGCGACCAGTCGCAGGACCTCGACCTCTCGTCCGGACAGTTCGCGGTAGCCGCCCGGGTGGCTCGGGGCACCCGGGGGGCGGCGGTGCATACGGGCGGCGGCCGAGCCGATCGGCGCGGCGCCGGGCCGGGTGGGGAGCCCGACGTTCGTACGGGTGCCGGTGACGACGTAGCCCTTGACGCCGCCCGCGAGGGCGTTGCGCACGGCGCCGATGTCGTCGGCGGCGGAGAGGGCGAGGCCGTTGGGCCAGCCGGCGGCTCGGGTTTCGGAAAGGAGGGTGAGGCCGGAACCGTCCGGCAGGTGGACGTCGGCGACGCAGATGTCGCGCGGGTTGCCGATTCGGGGACGGGCCTCCGCGACGGACGACGCCTCGATGACGTCGCGCACTCCGAGCGCCCACAGATGGCGGGTGACGGTGGAACGGACCCGGGGGTCTGCCACGACCACCATGGCGGTCGGCTTGTTCGGGCGGTAGGCGACCAGGCTTGCGGGCTGCTCGAGGAGAACGGACACCAGGCCTCCTGGGGTGCGGGAGCGGGACGGGACCGGCTCTGGGGGGCGAGCCAGGACGAACCGTGCTTTCAAGGTCACAGACGTCTTCGGCATCAAACCCGTCGACCTTTAGGGAATGATCACGATGGGGTGAGTAACAATCCGTGCAATTCGGACGCGCGATCGATCATCCGAAGATCGAACCGAGTCGTTCCCAGTCGTTCCCCGTCGTTCCTCGTCGATACGCGGCCGAAAGTGGTCGTATCGCCACGCGGCCGGTAAGGAAACGGAAAGGGCGCGCGCGTCGGCGCGCGCCCTCGGCGGGGTCAGCGGGACTGTGGTCCCCGGCGCTGCGGCAGGGTGACCACCGAGGCGTCACCCGGAGTCACCGGCGGCAGTCCGGCGATCTGGCACAGCAGGTCGCACCAGCCGGCGAGGTGCGCGGCGGTGTCCGGTACGCCGCCGAGGCCCTCCCGGGGTGTCCAGGACGCGCGGATCTCGATCTGAGAGGCGGCCGGGCGCTCCGCGAGCCCGCCGAAGTAGTGCGAGCTCGCGCGCGTCACGGTGCCGCTCGCCTCGCCGTACGAGAGCCCGCGGGCCTGGAGCGAGCCGGTCAGCCACGACCAGCAGACCTCGGGGAGCAGCGGGTCGGCGGCCATCTCCGGCTCCAGCTCCGCGCGGACCAGGGTCACCAGACGGAAGGAGCCCTGCCAGGCGTCGTGTCCGGCCGGGTCGTGCAGCAGGACGAGACGGCCGTCGGCCAGATCCTCGTCGTCGGCCACGACCGCTGCCTCCAGCGCGTACGCGTACGGAGCCAGGCGCTGCGGTGGTCGCGTCGGGTCGATCTCGATGTCCGGCCGCAGCCGGGCGCCCCGCAGTGCGTCGACGGCCGCCCGGAAGGGCAACGGGGCCGTCTCCGCCGCATTCCTGTCCCCCTCCTTCTCCTCCCTCGCGTCGTCCATTCCGCCAGCGCCGTCCGACAGTCGTCCCTGAGCCGCAGCCATGCCGGGAAGATTAAGGGGAACGGAGCCCGCGCGCAGGGAGAGACACCCGTGCGTGGGACCCCTGTCCGGATCACGCCGGGCGCACGCCGTCGCGCGAATGCGCCCTCCGGAGGGGTGCGGGCGCACCGGAGCCCGGGACGGGGGTGCCCGCGAGGCGTGGGAGACTTTCCGTCGTGAGCGCCAACCACAGCCCCGCCGGGCAGCAGCCGACAGCCACGTACGAGTCCGCCTTCCTCAAGGCGTGCAGGCGCGAGCCCGTGCCGCACACGCCCGTGTGGTTCATGCGGCAGGCCGGCCGTTCGCTGCCCGAGTACCTCAAGGTGCGCGAGGGCATCCCCATGCTGGAGTCCTGCACGCGGCCCGAGCTGGTCGCCGAGATCACGCTCCAGCCGGTCCGCCGGCACCGCGTGGACGCCGCCATCTACTACAGCGACATCGTGGTCCCGCTGAAGGCCATCGGCGTCGACCTGGACATCAAGCCGGGCGTCGGCCCGGTCGTCCAGAACCCGATCCGCACCCGTGCCGACCTGGCCCAGCTCCGCGACCTGACCCCCGAGGACGTCTGGTACGTCACCGAGGCGATCGGACTCCTGACGGCCGAACTCGGGGAGACCCCGCTCATCGGTTTCGCGGGCGCGCCTTTCACCCTCGCGAGTTACCTCGTGGAGGGCGGTCCGTCCAAGAACCACGAGCACACCAAGGCGCTGATGTACAGCGACCCGCAGCTCTGGGCCGACCTGCTCGACCGTCTCGCCGAGATCACCTCCGCCTTCCTGAAGGTGCAGATCGAGGCCGGCGCGAGCGCCGTCCAGCTCTTCGACTCCTGGGTCGGCGCCCTGGCCCCGGCCGACTACCGCCGTTCCGTGATGCCCGCCTCCGCCAAGGTCTTCGACTCCGTCGCCTCCTACGGTGTGCCGCGCATCCACTTCGGCGTCGGCACCGGCGAGCTGCTCGGCCTCATGGGTGAGGCCGGCGCGGACGTCGTCGGCGTCGACTGGCGGGTCCCGCTCGACGAGGCCGCCCGCCGCGTCGGTCCCGGCAAGGCGTTCCAGGGCAACCTCGACCCCGCGGTCCTGTTCGCGAGCACCGAGGCCGTCGAGGCGAAGACCCGCGAGGTGCTCGCCGCCGCCGCCGGTCTGGAGGGCCACGTCTTCAACCTCGGACACGGCGTCATGCCGAGCATGGACCCCGACGTGCTGAGCCGCCTGGTGGAGTACGTCCACACGCAGACGGCCCGCTAGGACGCCGGTCGGCCCGCGGGACCCCGCGGTCGGCCCGCCGAACCCCGGGGCCGGTCCGTTCGTCATCTACCAGCCGTGCCGCGCCTGTCTGCCCCACAGCAGGCGGCGCGGCTCCGGCGGTGGCGGGGTGCCCGGACGCAGCGGCCAGGCCAGGAGCATGCCGGCCAGGAAACCGACGACGTGCGCCGCGTACGCCACGGTGCCCGCGGCGGGCACGGCGGCGCCGGACGAGTACGCGGCCTGGAGCACGAACCAGAAGCCCAGCACGAGCCACGCGGGCAGCCGGAGCGGCAGGAACACCAGGAACGGCACCAGGACCCAGACCCTGGCCCTCGGATACAGCACCAGATACGCGCCGAGGACCCCGGCGATCGCCCCCGAGGCCCCGATCAGCGGGTCGCCCGAGTCCTCGTTGACCAGGGCGAAGCCGTACGCCGCCGCGAAGCCGCACGCCGCGTAGAACAGCGTGAAGCGCACATGTCCGAGCCGGTCCTCGATGTTGTTGCCGAAGATCAGCAGGAAGAGCATGTTGCCCAGCAGATGCAGCCAGCTCCCGTGCAGGAACATCGCCGTGAGCACCGACAGCGGCGGGGACTTGTCGTAGCCCGGCGGTCCCAGCACACAGCCCGGCCCGTGCAGACCGCCGCCGACCTCGCCGGTGGGGACCAGGCGCGGCATCCGATGGTGGATCAGTTCCTGCGGCACGGCGGCGTAGTGGTCCATGAACGCGTGCAGATGACAGAGCTGCGACAGGGCGCTGTCGCCCGCCACCGATCCGGCGAGACCGGGGGTGTAGAGGAACACGAGCACATTGGCGGCGATCAGCGCGTACGTCACATAGGGCGTGCGCCGCACCGGGTTCACGTCATGGACGGGAATGACCACGAGGAACTACTGCCCGCGAGACGCGGGGCGAATCCGTGCTCGACGGGGCCGGGTGGGCCCCGGCCGGAGCGGCCCCCGGCGCCGTTTCCCGTCGAACACACTGAACACATGTGCCCCCGCGGCCGTATGTCTCCTCAGCCCCCCGCTTCGCTCCGGCGCCGCGGGACGGGTACGACGACGCGACGACGTGAAGACGTGAGGACCCAGGCCATGAGCGACCGAGTTACTCCTCCGATGCACGCCCTGCCCGACGGCGAGGCGGAGATCGCGCTGGTGCTGCACCTCCCCTGGGAGGATGTCGCCGCGCTCGGCCAGGAGGCCGGACGGCTCGCGGCCCGGCTGCAGCGGCCCGTGACCCTGGACGAGGCGGTCAGCCACCGTCTGCGGTCCTCCCGCTCGGCCGCGCACGCGAAGCCGGCCCAGGCCCCGCCCGCGGTCACCGCGGCCGGTTCGGTCTCCTCGCTGCCGGCCCGGCCGCCGGCCGAGCAGGCCCGGCAGGCGATCGACCGGATCAACGGGTCGGCCGGGAACGAGTCCGCCTAGCGGCTGTCCGCCACCGGGGCCCGCGCGCGCGGGCCCCGGGAGGTGTCGCCGGGCGGGACCTCGCGGACATGTCCCCGTGCCCGTCACGGGGTTGCCCGGCGCACCTTCGCCACCGCCTTGCGGGCCGCGACCAGGACCGGGTCCCAGACCGGCGAGAACGGCGGGGCGTAGCCGAGGTCCAGCATCGTCATCTGTTCCACCGTCATGCCCGCGGTCAGGGCCACCGCGGCGATGTCCACCCGCTTCGCCGCGCCCTCCCGGCCGACGATCTGCACGCCGAGCAGCCGTCCCGTCCGGTGCTCCGCGAGCATCTTCACCGTCATGAGGGCCGCGTTCGGGTAGTAGCCCGCGCGGCTCGTCGACTCGATGGTGACGGTCTCGAACCGCAGCCCGGCCCGGCGCGCGTCCTTCTCGCGCAGCCCGGTCCGGGCGATCTCCAGGTCGCAGACCTTGCTCACCGCCGTGCCGACGACGCCGGGGAACGTGGCGTATCCGCCGGCCACGTTGGAGCCGATGACCTGCCCGTGCTTGTTCGCGTGGGTGCCCAGCGCGATGTGCCGCTCGCGCCCCGACACCAGGTCGAGCACCTCGACGCAGTCGCCGCCCGCCCAGATGTCCTCGTGCCCGCGCACCCGCATCGACAGATCGGTGAGCAGCCCGCCGTGGTCGCCGAGCGGCAGTCCGGCGGCGCGGGCCAGGGACGTCTCGGGGCGCACGCCGATGCCGAGCACCACGACGTCCGCCGGGTAGGTGGCGTCGGCCGTGACGACCGCGCGGACCCGTCCGTCGTCCGCGGTGAGGAACCCGGTGACCTCGGTGTCGCCGACCATGGTGATGCCGAGCCCCTCCATCGCGGTGTGCACCAGGCGGCCCATGTCCGGGTCGAGGGTGGCCATGGGCTCCTTGCCCCGGTTGACGACGGTCACCTCGTACCCGCGGTTGATGAGCGCCTCGGCCATCTCCACGCCGATGTAGCCCGCGCCGACGACCACGGCCCGGCGGCCCTCGGTCCGCGCGAGCGTGTCGAGCAGCGCCTGCCCGTCGTCCAGCGTCTGCACGCCGTGCACGCCCGGCGCGTCGGCGCCCGGCAGCTCGGGGCGGACCGGCCGCGCGCCGGTCGCGATGACGAGGCGGTCGTACGAGGTCCACGCCTCGGCCCCGGTGCCGAGGTCCCGTGAGCGCACCCGGGCGCCCGCGACGTCGATCTCGGTGACCTCCGTACGCATCCGCAGGTCGATGGCGCGCTCCCGGTGTTCCTCGGGGGTCCGCGCGATCAGCCGGTCGCGGTCGGGGACGTCGCCGCCCACCCAGTACGGGATGCCGCACGCCGAGTACGAGGTGAAGTGGCCCCGCTCGAACGCCACGATCTCCAGCTCGTCGGGACCGCGCAGCCGGCGTGCCTGTGACGCGGCGGACATGCCCGCCGCGTCACCCCCGATCACGACCAGCCGTTCCCGGTCGCCGTGCCCGCCGCTCGTACCGTTCGTATCGCTCATGCCCATACGAACACGCTACGGGGGCCCGGCACTTCAGTCCTCCCCGCCGCCCTCCCGGCCCGCGCCGGGCGCGGTGCCGCCCGCCGTGCCGGAGGCCGGGTCCGCGGCCGGTTCCGGAGCGGTGCGCGAGGCCGGCACCGGGGCCGGACCCTCGGGCGCCGCCGGAGAAGGAACCGGGGCCGGGCCCGGAGTCACCGCGGACGGGCCCGCGGCCATGGCCGGAGCCGGGCCCGAGGCCGGCGCCGGGGTCCGGCGGTGCAGCCGCGGGCTCACGCCACGCGTCCACGCCAGGACGATCAGGCCGAGCACCACCGCGAAGGGAAGGACGGCCCCGACGGCCAGCGCCAGCCAGCGCACCACGGTGACCAGCACGTGCCAGCCACCCGAGAGCGCGTCGAGGAAGCCCGGGTCGGACTCCTTCTTCTCGGCCTTCTTCACCGGCGTCTCGGACAGCGTGAGCGTGATCGTGGCCAGGCTCGTGCGGTCCTTCAGCGACGCCTGCTGGGCGAGCAGCGCCTCCAGATCGGCCTCCCGGGTGCTCAACTCCCCTTCCAGAGCGACCACGTCACTGAGCCTGGTGGCCTTGTCCATCAGTTCGCGGACCCGGGCCACGCTGGCGCGCTGCGACTTGACGCGGCTCTCCACGTCCACGACCTGATCGGTGACGTCCTCCGCCTTGGCCGTGCGCGTGACGACCTTGCCGGCGCCCTCCAGCGCGGCGAGCACCTCGTCGTAGCGCTCGGTGGGCACCCGCAGGACGACCCGGGTGCGCTCGTGGTCCCGGCCGTCACGGGTGGTGGTCTCGTCGCCGACGTAGCCCCCGGCGTTCTCGGCCGCCGCGCGGGCGTCGTCCAGAGCCCCGGGAACGTCCTTGACCACGACGGTCAGCGAGGCGGTACGGATGATGCTGTTCAGGGTCACCTTGGGCGGAGCGGCTGTCTTGCGGCCGTTCGCGGCCCCGCTCCCCGCGGCCCCCGCGGCCCCCGAGTCCGCCTGCTCCGCGGGGGCGGCGTTCGCGTCGCTCCGGGCGACCGACTTGTCGTTGGTGCTCCCCGTCTCGCTCGCGCCGCATCCCGTCAGCGCGACCGCGGCGACGAGCAACATCCCGGCCATGACCCGGGTGGGGCGGACCGCGCGCGCGGGCGACGCGGACGGGACCGGCGGGGCGGACGAGGCGAAAGATCCGGGCTCGCCGGGTGCCGTGGGCCGGAGCGGATGTACGGAGCCTGTGTGCATGCGGGACTACCCCCCAGGGTGGTGACGACGGACAGTTCTTCGACGCCGGAGGGGCGCGGGACGTTGGCGTGCTCCGGTCCCGATGCGGTCACGGTCCGGACTCGCGCGGGACACCGGGCTCCCCGCCGGGGGCGCCGGGGACGTCTGAGAAGGTGGAGACATGCGCGAAGAGGACACCCCTGCGGGTTCGGGACACGTCGTGGTCGTCGGCGGAGGGATCGCGGGGCTGGCCGCGGCTCACCGCCTGCTCGGGCGGGGCGCGCGCGTCACCGTCCTGGAGGCGTCGGACCGCGTCGGAGGCAAGCTGCTGACCGGCGAGATCGCGGGCGCGCGCGTCGACCTCGGCGCCGAGTCGATGCTGGCGCGCCGCCCCGAGGCCGTGGACCTCGCCCGCGAGGCCGGGCTGGGCGACCGCCTCCAGCCGCCCGCCACCGCGACGGCCTCCCTGTGGACCCGCGGAACCCTGCGCCCCATGCCCAAGGGCCACGTCATGGGCGTCCCCGGCGACGCGTCCGCCGTCGCCGGCGTCCTCTCCGAGGAGGGCCTGCGCCGCATCGAGCGCGACGCCGACCTGCCGCGGACCGAGGTGGGCGAGGACATCGCCGTCGGCGAGTACGTGGCGGCGCGCCTCGGCCGCGAGGTCGTCGACCGCCTCGTGGAACCCCTCCTCGGCGGGGTGTACGCGGGAGACGCCTACCGCATCTCGATGCGGCTGGCCGTCCCCCAGCTCTACGCTGCCGCCCGCACCCACACCTCCCTGACCGAGGCGGTCCGCGAGATCCAGGGGAAGGCGGCCGCGGCCGGGCCGGGCGGCCCGGTGTTCATGGGCATCGACGGGGGAGTGGGCCGGCTGCCGCTCGCCGTCGCCGCGTCGGTGACGGCACGCGGGGGCGAGATCCTCACCGGGACGCAGGTGACCGAGCTGCGCCGGACCACGGCGGCCGGGACCGGCGAGCAGGCCCGCGCCGCCTGGCGCGTCGTCGCCGGGGACCGCGTCCTGCACGCCGACGCGGTCGTCCTCGCGCTGCCCGCCCCGGCGGCCGCCTCCCTGCTGCGGGCCGAGGCGCCGGCCGCGGCGGCCGAACTGGCCGCCGTGGAGTACGCGTCGATGGCCCTGGTGACCCTCGCCTACCGCGGCGAGGGCGTCACCCTCCCCGAGGGGAGCGGCTTCCTGGTGCCTCCGGTCGACGGGCACACCATCAAGGCGTCCACCTTCGCCTCCCGCAAGTGGGGCTGGATCGCCGACCAGGACCCCGGCCTGCTGGTGCTGCGCACCTCCGTCGGACGGTACGGCGAGACGGAGGTGCTCGGCAGGTCCGACGCCGATCTCGTCGAGGTGTCCCGGCACGACCTGCGGGAGGCGACCGGGCTCGACGCCGAGCCGGTCGAGACCCGGGTGACCCGCTGGGACGACGGTCTGCCCCAGTACCCGGTCGGCCACCACGCGCGCGTGGCCCGCGTCCGCGAGCACGTCGGGAAGCTGCCCGGCCTCGCCGTGTGCGGCGCGGCGTACGACGGGGTCGGCATCCCGGCCTGCATCGCGTCCGCGTACGCCGCCGTCGACCGGCTCGGCGGCGACGGCGCCGGTCTTGAGGCACTGCGGGCCCACCCGGTGCAGAGCCTGCACGGCGGCGCGGGAGAATAGCCTCATGAGTGACGACGCCCCCACCACCGAGCCGGCCAGGATCCCGAACAAGGGCAAGCTGGCCAAGGACCTGAACGAGGTCATCCGCTACACCCTGTGGTCGGTCTTCAAGCTGAAGGACGTGCTCCCCGAGGACCGCGCCGGTTACGCCGACGAGGTCCAGGAGCTGTTCGACCAGCTCGCCGCGAAGGACGTCACCGTCCGCGGCACGTACGACGTCTCGGGGCTGCGCGCGGACGCCGACGTCATGATCTGGTGGCACGCCGAGACCAGCGACCAGCTCCAGGAGGCGTACAACCTCTTCCGCCGTACGAAGCTGGGCCGCGCGCTGGAGCCGGTCTGGTCGAACATGGCGCTGCACCGCCCGGCCGAGTTCAACCGCTCGCACATCCCGGCGTTCCTCGCCGACGAGACGCCCCGCGACTACGTGAGCGTCTACCCCTTCGTGCGCTCCTACGACTGGTACCTGCTGCCCGACGAGGACCGCCGCCGGATGCTCGCCGACCACGGCAAGATGGCGCGCGGCTACCCGGACGTGCGCGCGAACACGGTCGCCTCGTTCTCGCTCGGCGACTACGAGTGGCTGCTCGCCTTCGAGGCGGACGAGCTCTACCGCATCGTCGACCTCATGCGTCACCTGCGCGCCTCCGAGGCCCGGATGCACGTCCGCGAGGAGGTCCCGTTCTACACGGGCCGCCGCAAGGACGTCGCCGAACTGGTCGCGGGCCTCGCCTGACCGTCCCGGCATCCCGTCCGGCCGTGCCGGCGGATCACCGGCCGTCCGCGTGAGAAGGCGGGCGCCCCTCCCGGGGGCGTCCGCCTTCCCGGTTTCCGGACCCGGTCAGTGCGCCCGCGCCACCGGCTCGCGGTGCGGCGCGCATCCCGCGTCGCCGCCGGGGAGCCGGCCCTCCAGGAGGTAGGCGTCCAGGTGGCCGTTGACGCACTTGTTGGGGCCGCCCGCGATCCCGTGGGTGCCGGCGCCGTTCTCCGTCACCAGCACCGAGCCCCACAGCCGTCGGTGGAGTTCCTTCGCGCCCTCGTACGGCGTCGCCGCGTCCCGCTCGGCGGCCAGGATCAGCGTCGGCGGCAGCTCACCGGGCAGGGTCCGTACGTCGAGCGGCTTCTGCCGGGGCGCGGGCCAGTACGCGCACGGCAGGTTCATCCACACGTTGTCCCAGGTCTCGAACGGGGCGACCCGCGCGAGCCGGGTGTTGTCGCGGTCCCAGGTACGCCAGTCGGTCGGCCAGGGCGCGTCGTTGCACTCCACGGCCGTGTAGACCGCGCTGCTGTTCTCCTGTTCGGCGGCCGCCTCCGGATGCGGTCCGGCCACCTGGATCAGCGGCTTCGGGTCGCCCTTCAGATAGGCGGACAGCGCCAGCGCGCGCTGCGGCCAGTAGTCGTCGAAGTACCCGGCCTGCAGGAACGCGCCCTGGAGCTGGGCGGGTCCCACCGCGCCTCCGGCGGGCGAGGCGGCGAGCCGGGCCCGCGCCTTCTCGTAGGAGCGCCGCACCTCCTCCGCGGTGCGGCCCAGTCCGTACACCGTGTGGTGGCGGGCGATCCACGCGCGCAGGTCCGCCCAGCGGGTCTCGAACGCGGCCGACTGGTCGAGGTTGTTGCCGTACCAGACCTTCTCGGGGTCGGGGTTCACCGCCGAGTCGAAGACCATGCGGCGTACGTGCGAGGGGAACAGCGTCGCGTACAGGGAGCCGAAGTACGTCCCGTACGAGGCGCCCATGAACGTCAGCTTCCGCTCGCCCAGCGCGGCCCTCAGCACGTCCAGGTCGCGGGCGTTGTCGAGCGAGGTGTAGTGGCGCAGGGCGGAGCCCGCACGCCGGGCGCAGCCGCGGGCGTACGCCTTGGCCTCCGCGATCCGTGCCTTCTTGAACGACTCCGAGGGGACGGTCGGGGCCTGGAGGAGCGGCTTCGGACGGTGCCGGGGGTCCCGGCAGGTCAGCGGCGCCGACCGGCCGACGCCGCGCGGTGCGTAGCCGACGAGGTCGTACGCGGCTCCGATGCGCTTCCACTCGGGCAGCATGCCGATCAGCGGGAAGAACATGCCGGAGCCGCCGGGACCGCCGGGGTTGTAGACGAGGGAGCCCTGACGCGGCACTTTGTGCCTGGCGTTGTGCGGGTCCTTGCCGGTGGCCTTCACGCGGCTGACGGTCAGTCTGATCCGCTTGCCGTCGGGGAGCGTGTAGTCGAGGGGCACCGTGACCGTGCCGCACTGGAGGCTCGCCGGCAGGTGCTCCTCCTTGGGGCACTTGCCGAAGTGGATGCCCGTGGCGGCGGCGCGTCCGGCGGCGACGGCGGTGCCGCGGGTCGCGGCGGATCCGATGGGGTCGGGCCAGGCCTGCGCGCCGTCCGCGGGAGCGGCGACGAGGCCGGCCAGGAGCAAGGACCCTGCGGTTCCGTGGAGGACGGCAGCTCTCATCGCGAATCCCTTCAGCGCGCGGCAGCGACAGAAGGATGCTTCGTTCGGCGGACGGCGAAGTAAAGCACCGCCCGCCGGTGTCGGCGCCAATGACCCCGATGCGCCCCCGCGGGCTCCTTCCAGCCCCCTGGAGCCCGGGGTGTCTTCGGGCGCTGGTCCTAGTGGGCCCCCTCCCGCCAGGGGGTGTCGCGGTCGCGGTGCGCCAGGGCCGCCCGCAGGTCGGGCTCGCCGATCGCGCGGATGCCGCGTACGGCGACGGAGGTGAGGTACGTACGGTCGTCGCCGGAGGCGTCGGAGTGCCGGGCCAGGGTGCCGAGCAGCCGCTGCCCGGCCGGGGAGGCCCAGCGGGTGCAGGGGTGCACCTCGATCCGGGCTATGGCCAGACAGCTCACCGTCAGGATGAGCGGAAGCAGGAACCAGACGGCCACCGGGACGTCGCTGCCCGGGGCCTGGCCCGGCAGCAGCAGGGCCGCGACGCCCAGCGCGAGGACCCCGGCCGCGGCGGCCTGGACCTGGCGGACCGCCCCCGCGACCGTGGTGCGGGTCCCGTCGGGGACGGCGAGGCCGGCCGCGACCAGCCGGTCCGCGAGACGGCGTACGGAGTCGGTTGCGGCGGTGGCCGCCCGCAGCGGCGCTATCCGGGACTGGCCCTCGGGTCCGATCGCCCCGATGACCGAGCGCTCCATGTCGTCGCGCCCGCGCGGGTCGACGACGGTGGCCCAGCCGGTGTGCGCGAGCAGCAGGCGGCGCTGGCGGGCCATCGACACCAGGGTCAGATCGGCCACCCGGGCCGGTCCGCCGGACAGGAACGCGGCCTCGTACAGCGTGAGGTCGTGCCCGTGCGCGGCATCGGTGTCGAGCGACGCGGTACGGACCGCGGCCAGACACAGCCGGGTGCAGGAGACACCGGCCGCTACCCAGGCGAGGATCAGGAGAAGGACCCAGAACATGGCGTTTTTCTATGCGATGGGACCGGGTGGGCGCCATGCTCCACCCACTATGTGGGACGCAGCCGTTGCCGGTGTGTGATGTTCCGCTTTCCGCGCGCCCCGGTGCTCGATCTCCGCACCACGCGCAACTCGTGTGGATCGGGGCGGTCTTGAGGACTCGGCACGGTCCACGGGCGGACGGACCTCGCCGCGGTCGCTCAGGAGCCCGCCGACGGGTTGGGGCGCGCGGCGGCCGGGGGGAGCGGGTAGCCCGAGGACGGGGTCACCGGGACCGGCGACGACGGGGACGGCACCGGGCCGGGCGGCGCGGGGGAGTTGGTGAGCGGCGGCGGGCTCGCGGTGGCCGCGTCCGAGGCGAGCGCGTCGAAGTCCACGTATCCGGTCGCCTCCAGGACCTTGATGTGGTCGAGCACGGTGGTGTTCGCGTCGTCGGCGAGATCGCGCACGAGTGAATTGCGCGTGTTCGCGCGGACCTGGGCGACCATCGCGAACACCTTGCCGTGCGCGGCGCGCAGGATGTTCGCGAAGTCCCGGTCGTACTGCGTGCCGTGCGCGGCGCTGAGCGTGGACAGCCACTGACGCTGCTGTGCGTTGGGCTGGTTGGGCAGTTCCAGGCTGAGCCGCGCCGCGACGCTGCGGACGCGCGCGTCGAGGAACGTGTGCCCCTCGATCAGGTGCGCTCCCGCCGTCCGTACGGCCTGGGTGGTGCCGCGCTCCTGGGCCTGCTGGCCCGCGGGCAGCTCCCACAGACCGGCCAGCCGGACCCTGGTGACGAACTCCCGGTCCAGGCCCGACAGCGGACCGTACGGACTCGGGACGGTCCCGGAGTTCAGGGTGTCGAGGCCGGTGCCGGCGCGGTCCGCGTACGACCAGATCGGAAAGGCCAGCGCGACCAGGGTCGCCAGCAGGGCGGCGATGATGAGCCCTGTTCCACTGACCGGTCCGGTGCGGTTGTCGGATCGCATGGTGCCTCCTGTTGCGGCACCGCACGCTAATGCGCTTCGCGTGCGGGCTGGCATGCTACTGCGGGCTCTACGCCGACTGCCGTACGCGAAGGAGGGGTCGGGACGAGGGTGGAAGGCGCCGGATGCGGTGGTTCGTGCTGACGCCGAACCGTCCTGAAGCATCATCAAACGGACGCGCACAGCGCCTTCACATCGTGCGGTGTTACTCCGGGCACACTCCGCGGACGAGGCGTGTCGGATGCCGGGGAGACGGCTCAGCGGCGGAGCAGCGCCCTGCGGGTGGCCCTGGCGAGCCGGGCCACGGGGCGTCCGGACAGCGGGGCGGGACCCGACCGTTCCAGCCACCACGCGCGCAGCCGCCGGGTCCTGGCGCTCTCCGGGAGCCCGGCGAGCAGCAGGTGCTCGGCGAAGTCCAGGGCGTCGCGGCGGTAGCCGCCGGTCATCGGACGCCGCTGCGCGTACGCGAGGAAGGCCGGCCGGTAGCCGTCGGCCAGGATCTCCGGCAGCTCCGGGGCCACCTTCGCGACGACGTCCGCCCGTTTGGCGGCGAGGGCGCGCGCCTGCACCCCGAGGCGGACGCGGTCGAAGCCCTCGGGCGCGGGGGTCCCGGCGACCAGCGCCGACAGCAGCGCGGCCTGCGCCAGCGCCACCCGCTGACGGGGCGCGTCTCCCGCCGCGGGCACCTCGTCCGGCGCGGTCGCCTGGTCCGGTACGGCCATCTCGCCCGGGGCGGCCGCCGAGGGAGTGGGGCCGGTCCCCGCCGGGGCCGTCCGGTCGGGCCCGGTCGCCCGAGCTCCGGCCTCCGCCTGCTTCAGGGTGTCCCGGATCGCGGTGAGTTCCCGCTCCAGGGCGGCCGGTTTCGGGAAGTTCTCGTCGCGTTCGAGGAGGACACCCGGCGGGGTCACCCGGGACGCGAGGTCGGCGAGGATGTCGAGCACGGGCCGCGGGACGGGGTGGGCGTGGCTGTCGTGCCAGACGCCGTCCCGCTCGAAGCCCCCGGCGACGTGGACGTAGGCGATCGCCTCGACGGGCAGTTCGTCCAGGGCCTTGGCGGGGTCCTCGCCGCGGTTGACGTGGTTGGTGTGGAGGTTGGCCACGTCGATGAGCAGCCGGACGCCCGTGCGGTCGACCAGGTCGTAGAGGAACTGCCCCTCGGTCATCTCCTCGCCCGGCCAGGAGATCAGCGCGGCGATGTTCTCCACGGCGAGGGGGACGGGGAGCGCCGCCTGGGCCGCGCGGACGTTCTCGCACAGGACGCGCAGCGCGTCCCGGGTGCGCGGAACGGGCAGCAGGTGCCCGGCCTCCAGGAGCGGTGACGCGGTGAGCGGGCCGCCGGCCCGGACGAACGCGATGTGTTCCGTGACGAGCGGCGAGCCCAGCGCCTCGGCGCGTTCCGCGAGCGCGGTGAGCCGCGCCTCGTCGGGCCGGTCGGCGCCGCCGAGGCCCAGGGAGACGCCGTGCGGCACCACCGTGACCCCCCGCTCCCGCAGCCGCAGCAGCGACTCGGGGAGATGACCGGGGCACAGGTTCTCCGCCACGGCCTCGACCCAGTCGATGCCGGGCATCCGCTCCACGGCCTCGGCGATCTCCGGCCGCCACCCGATTCCCGTACCCAGCCGCTCCGGCTTCGTCATGTCCCCTCCTCCGTCACGGCCTCGGCCGCGCCTGCCCGTACGTCGCTCCCCACGACGGCCGGTGCACCGGCGTGACCAGGTCATGGCCCCCGGGGCCGGGACCGAACCCACAGGGGCGGACGTTCAGAGCAAGATTTGAGGTTCCGCGCCGCCGCTCCCGTGCCGGACTGCGGCGAGCGGACCGGCTCCGGCGAGGGCGAGTGGCCCTTTCGCGCCACCACGGTGAGCGAGGGGCGAGACTTGGCCTGAAAGGCCTCCCGCGTCCTTCGTTCGGGGGGTGGCAACGCCAACTTCCGTTTCCCTAAGATGGATTGCCGGTCGGGCCGGTCAGGCAGACCGACACTGATCTGGGGGAACGATGCAGCCTGGCGAGCAGTTGTCCACGTCGATCGATGCCACGGTGCCCACGGCCGCGCGCATGTACGACCACTACCTCGGCGGCAAGGACAACTACGCCGCCGACCGGGCGGCCTGCGAGGAACTGGACAAGGTCGTCCCCAGCACGCGCGCGCTCGCCCTGAACAACCGGCGCTTCCTCCAGCGGGTGGTCCGCACCCTGGCGGACGGATACGGGATCAGGCAGTTCCTCGACCACGGATCCGGCCTGCCCACCCAGAACAACGTGCACCAGGTCGCCCAGGCGATCGACGAGACCTCCCGCGTGGTCTACGTCGACGTCGACCCGATGGTGCTGGTCCACGGCCGGGCCCTGCTCGACCAGAACGACCGGACGGCCGTCATCCACGCCGACCTGCGGCAGACGGAGGAGATCTTCTCCCACCCCGACACCCGGCGGCTGATCGACCTCGAACAGCCGGTGGCCGTGCTGTTCAACTCGGTGTTCCACTGCATCCCGGACAGCGAGACCGACGGGCCCCTCCCGGTGATCCGCCGCGTCGCCGAGCGGCTGGCGCCCGGCAGCTTCATGGTGATGTGCCAACTGGTCAGCGAGGACGCCGAGGTCCGCGACTTCGTCACCGGCTTCATGGACCAGGCGACGCAGGGGCACTGGGGCCGGGTCCGCCAGGAGAAGGACGTGGAGGAGTTCTTCGACGGCATGGACGTCCTCGAACCCGGACTGGTCGAGGTGTCCACCTGGCGGCCGGACACCGATGTCGTGCCGCGCCAGCTCACGCAGGAGTGGATCGAGTTCGGCGGGGTCGGCCGGATCCGCTAGGAGAGCCTCCGGCTCATACCGTCGGGCCGCTGCCGTCCGGCGTCCGCCGGGCCGGCTCCCGCCCTTCGCGTACGCGTCCGGCCGCGACGCCTCCTAGTCCTTGGCGTACCGCTGTTCCACCGTGGTGCGCAGCAGCGCCAGGGACGCGCGGGGGCTGAGGGCCTCGTCGGCGAGCCGGTCCAGTACCACCCGGTACTCCTCCGTCTCGTCGCGGTCCTCCAGGAAGTTGGCGCTCCTGATGTGCTCCAGGTAGACGATGTCGGGCAGTTCGACGCCGCCGAAGCGCAGATAGGTGACCGGGATGGCCGGCGCGGAGGCGTTGGTGACGTCCAACGGCACGATCTGCACGACCACATGGGGGCGCTGGGCCATCTCGATGAGGTGTTCGAGCTGGGCGCGCATCACCGCACGGCTGCCCAGGACGCGCAGCAGGACGGACTCGTCGACGACGGCCCACAGTTGAGGCGCGTCCACCCGGTCCAGCAGTTCCCGTCTGCGCATGCGCAGCTCCACCCGGCGCTGCACCTCGGCGGCGGGCGCCGTCGGCAGCCCGCGTTCCACCACGGCCCGCGTGTAGTCGGGAGTCTGCAACAGGCCCGGAACGTACTGGATCTCGAAGGTACGGATGGTGGTGGCTGCCTCCTGGAGGCCGACCAGCCGGTCGAACCACTCGGGCATCAGCCGCTTGTCGTAGCGCTGCCACCACCCCGGCTCGCCCGCGCGCTTGAGCAGTCTGAGCAGGACCGAGATCTCGTAGTCCTCGGTCCCGTACAGCCCGAGCAGTGCGCGGACGTCGTCCTCCGTCGGTGGCCGACGGCCCTTGCCCGCCTCTATGCGCGACAGTTTCGCCGCGCTGAACCCGAGGGAGCGCGCGGCCTGTTCCTGGGAGAGCCCGGCGTCCTCGCGGGCGCCGGCGAGCTGCACGCCGACCAGCATCTTCAGCAGAGTGGGGGCGGGCTCCTCCCGGCTCAGATACGGTTCGAGGCGGGAGACGCGGGGTGACTCGACGGACATCCTGACTCCCAGTCGACCGGCAGAAGACAGCCAAAATTATCGCACTGCGCCGGACTCTGCCGCATGGAGAGACAGAAGTGGACAACCAGCCTTCCGTTTCAACGGAGTTCGGCGCCTCCGGGACCAGGGCTCAGAGCGCCTCCGGGACCGGGGCTCAGAGCGCCTCCGGGACCGGGGCTCAGAGCAGGTGGTCGAACTCCCCGTCCTTCGCGCCGGCCAGGAACGCGGCCACTTCCGCCGGGGTGTAGACGAGGGCCGGGCCGTCGGGGTCACGGGAGTTGCGGACCGCTATCCGTCCGTCTCCCAGCGCGGCCACTTCGACGCAGTTGCCTTCGGCATTGCTGTGCCTGCTCTTGATCCAGGAGGCACCCAGCGAGCTGGCCCGCACTCCGTTCGGCACTGATGGCACCAACGCACTCTCCTTGCTGACGTTCCACCAGGTGCGCGCCCGGGCCGGCCGCCCGGTCGCGGGCCCCGGCCGGGCCTCACGTGGCCCATGCGCCTCTCCGTCTTCATGCAATTTCTCGTGCAATTGCACGAAGACGCTGTCAGCGTGGATAATAGCCGTGGCGTCAACCTCGTTGCCAGAGGCCTTTGCTGACGTCGGCTCAGCCGCTCCCCGGGGAGCGTGATCGTCCGGGACGGGCCCTCGGCCCGCCCGCGCACCTGGCACTGTCCGACGCCTTCGGAGGGGAGCGGAAATGGCCACACCACTCAGGAACCTGGAACGCGTGTCGTGGGACGAGATCAAGGACTCCAAGGGGTCCGCGGAAGCCATCCCCTTCCTGCTCAACACCGTCGCCTGGGGTGACGCGGCGACCGCCAGAGCGGCACTCCAGGACCTGAGGGAACGAATCTGCCAGTTCGGATTCGTCGTGGAGCAGGCGACCGCCGCCACCGTCCCCTTCCTGTGGGAGCTCGCCGAACTCCCCCAGGTCACCTGCCGCGTCCAGATAATCCAGCTCCTGAAGGACATCGCGGACGCCCGGCAGTGGGAACGCACCGCCGCCGCGTACCCCAAGCTCCTCAACCGCCGGGAGAACTGGGTGGGCTGGGAGCGCGAGGCACGCCAGGCCGTCCGCGCCCACCGCGGCACCCTTCAGCACCTGCTCGCCGAGCCGGACACCGAGATCGTCCGCGTCACCGCGGAACTCGCCACCACCCTGGCCGATTAGGGTCCCGCGTCAGCCGCGTCAGCCGCGTCAGCCGCGTCAGCCGCGTCAGCCGCGTCAGCCCGCGGGATCCGCGGCGCGTCCCGGCAGGGCGCCCACGCGGTCGTGTCCCTCGACGGCGACCGTCAGCCCGGGGGCGATCTCCGTGAACCCCGCGTCACGGACCAACGGCACCTCGGAGACACTGAGTTCACGCCAGTGGGCCGGATCGGCGGTACGGACCGAGAGGGCGAAGCCCGACGCGCGCCAGGCGGTCCGCTCCTGCTCCGACAGCTCCCACCAGGCCAGTTGGGCGCCATGGCCCGTCTGCGCCATGGTCTTGCCCGCCGACATGTCGAGTTCCGGGTTCAGCCACAGCACGGGCGCCGCCGGATCGGCCGGTGCCGGCGGCTCCGGATCCTCCAGATCCGTACCGGACACCTGGAGCCGCGCCAGGTCCTTGGGCCAGCCGTCCAGCGGCACCGGCGGGAAGACCCGCACCTCCGCGGTCCGCCCCGTCACGGTGATGCCGGGCAGCGCCTCGGCCCGCCGCCACTCGGCGCCGCGCGCCCGCCGTACGACCTTGCGGATCCGGGCGTCCTGCCAGTCCCGCATCGCCTGCGCCCAGATGCCGTCCCCGAGCGAACGCTCGTCGCTCAGCATGGTCAGCACGGCCCGGGCCGAGGTCTCCAGCGCGTCGGTGCGCGCCGGGGGCGCGTCCTTCTCGATGTGCACCACCAGCGGCAGGACGAACTGCCGTGCGGTGTCACGCGCCGTGGGCTCGTCGCGGAACGGGCTGTCGTCGGCGGGAGTCGGGTCGTCGCTGCTCACGCCCCCAGTCTGCCAGGCGGAAGATCCGTTCCGGACGGACGGTCCGGTGCCGGAGCCGCCCGTCCCACGGGCCACCCGTCCCACGGACCGTCCGCCCCGCGCCGGTCAGCCCGAGCACGCGGTGCGCTGCGCCTCCTGCCAGTCGCAGACGGGGCACAGCGTGATGCCCTTGTGCGACTCCGGATACTCGGTCGGTTCACGGCACAGCACGCACTCCGCGTACGGCGGCCCGTCCTGCCCCGCCGGGTCGAGGGTGCCGTGGGACTCCCCGGCAGGCCCGTCCGCGCCGGTCGCGCGGTGGTCGTCGCTCATGCCTCCAGCTTAGGAGGAGCACACCGTCACCCGGTGCCGCGCGACCCGGTCCTCCGGCCGATCTCGCGGCCGATCTCGTGCAGGACCTCGTCGGCCGGCCGGGGATCGAGACGGCGTCCGTCGCGCAGACGCAGGGCGATCAGGCCGTCGGCCGCCTCCCGGGGACCGATCACCGCCTGGTACGGGACCAGCCGGGCGGCACGCACCCGGGCGCCCAGGCTGCCCTCGTCCGGGGCGGCGAGCCCGGCCCGCAGACCCTGGTCGCGGCAGCGGCGTACGAGCCGGAGCGCCTCCTCGGTCTCGGCCTCGGACACGGGCAGGACCACCACCTGGGTGGGGGCGAGCCAGGCGGGGAAGGCGCCGCCGTGCACCTCGATGAGGTGGGCGACGGCCCGTTCCAGACTGCCGATCACGCTGCGGTGCACCATGACCGGCCGGTGTTTCGCGCCGTCGGCGCCGATGTAGCGCAGATCGAAGCGCTCGGGCTGGTGGAAATCGACCTGGACGGTGGAGAGGGTGGACTCGCGGCCCGCCGGGTCGGCGATCTGGACGTCGATCTTGGGCCCGTAGAACGCGGCCTCGCCCTCGACCGCCTCGTACGCGACGCCGGACCCGTCGAGGACCTCGCGCAGCAGCGCGGCCGATCTGCGCCACAGCTCCGGATCGGCGACGTACTTGCCTCCCGGGCCCGGCAGCGACAGCCGGTAGCGGGACGCCTCGATGCCCATGGCCTCGTACGCGGCACGGATCAGTCCGAGGGCGGCGGCGGCCTCCTCGGCGACCTGGTCGGGGGTGCAGAAGATGTGCGCGTCGTTGAGCTGGATGGCCCGCACACGGGTCAGGCCGCCCAGCACGCCCGACAGCTCGGAGCGGTACATCCCGCCCAACTCGGCCATGCGAAAGGGTAGTTCGCGGTAGCTGTGCGGGCGGGACCGGTAGATCAGCGCATGGTGGGGGCACAGGCTCGGCCGCAACAGCATCTGTTCTCCACCGAGTTCCATCGGCGGGAACATGTCGTCGCCGTAGTGCGACCAGTGCCCGGAGATCTCGTACAGCTCCCTCTTGCCCAGCACCGGCGAATACACGTGCCGGTAGCCGGCCCGCCGCTCGGCGTCGCGGACGTACTCCTCCAGGGCGTACCGCACGGCGGCGCCGTCGGGCAGCCAGTAGGGAAGTCCGGCGCCCATGAGGGGGTCGGTGTCGAACAGGCCGAGTTCGCGGCCGAGTCGGCGGTGGTCGTTCACGGTGGTCTCCTCGCTTGCGGAGGGCGAGCGACCACACGGCGAAGCCCCGGGGCACTCGCCCCGGGGCTTCGACTCATGTCAGAGGTCAGCGCGCCGGGACACTCTCCGGCGTCGTCGTGTTCATCGCGGCACGCTTCTTCATGGCTCACACGCTAGCAGCGGCCTCCCGGCCGGGCCACGGGATTTCGAACGGCTACCCGGACTCCTCCGTGAAGCCGGAGTCCTTCGTGAACCCGGACCCCTCCGGGCGTCCGGAGGGTTCCGGATCGTCTCCCGGCTCCCTCGGCGCCCCGACGTCCCCCAGCAGGCCGAACGCGTCCGGGATGCCGAGCCCGTCGGTGTCCGCGAACGCCTCCGGCAGGCCGAGCGCCTCCCGCACTCCGTTGATCCGGTCCGGCACGACGGGCGGCTCGACGGGATCGACCCCCGGCTGCCCCTTGAGCGAGGGCGGTACCTCGGGGGCCGACGGCTGCCGGGAGTCCGCCACGACGGGCGGCTGTCCGGACTGGGCCCGCTCCAGGAAGCGCAGCAGTTCGACCGGGAAGGGCAGGACGAGGGTGGAGTTCTTCTCGGCGGCGACGGCCACCACCGTCTGCAGCAGCCGCAGTTGGAGCGCGGCCGGCTGTTCCGACATCACCTCGGCGGCCTGCGCCAGCTTCTTGGACGCCTGGAGTTCCGCGTCCGCGTTGATGATCCGGGCCCTGCGCTCGCGGTCCGCCTCGGCCTGACGGGCCATGGACCGCTTCATCGTCTCGGGCAGGGAGACGTCCTTGATCTCGACGCGGTCGATCTGCACGCCCCAGCCGATCGCCGGGCTGTCGATCATCAACTCCAGCCCCTGGTTGAGCTTTTCGCGGTTGGAGAGCAGGTCGTCCAGATCGCTCTTGCCGATGATCGACCGGAGCGAGGTCTGTGCCATCTGGGAGACCGCGAAGCGGTAGTCCTCGACCTGGATGATGGCGTTCGCCGCGTCCACCACCCGGAAGTAGACGACCGCGTCGACGCGGACCGTCACGTTGTCGCGGGTGATGCCCTCCTGCGCCGGGATGGGCAGGGTCACGATCTGCATGTTGACCTTGCGCAGCCGGTCCACGAAGGGAACGATCATGGTGAAGCCGGGGGAGCGGACCTCGCCGGCCAGCCGCCCGAGACGGAAGACGACCCCGCGTTCGTACTGTTTGACGACGCGGGCGCCGGCGGCGACGTAGATGACCGAGGCGGAACAGGCCGCCGTGATCGCCACGATGAGTTCCTGGACCATGACGACCCCCTTCCGAGCCGCCTGACAAGTCTGGCCATTCCACTCTACGTCGCGGGGGCGCGGTTGTTACCGGCCGGTGCGGAAGGGTTCCCGAGGCCGGTGGCGGTGCGCGGTGTCAGGCGTGCCTACCGGGCTTCCCGGCCCTCCACGAGCCCCTTCGCGTCGCGGGCCAGCGCCGTGAGCCGGGAGATCGCGCGGAAGTACTTCTTGCGGTAGCCGCCGTTCAGCATCTCCTCGCTGAACAGCCGGTCGAAGGGCATGCCGGAGGCGAGGACCGGCACCTCGCGGTCGTACAGCCGGTCGGCGAGCACGACGAGCCGCAGCGCCGTCGACTGGTCCGGGACGGGCTGGACGTCGGTGAGGCAGACCGCCTTGACCCCGTCCGTCAGGGCGCCGTACCGGCTGGGGTGGACCCGGGCGAGGTGGTCGAGCAGGTGCGGGAAGTCGTCCAGGGACGCGCCGTCGGTGGCGTACGCGGCCTTGGTGACCTGCTCGTCGGAGAACGGGGCGGGCGCCTCGGGCAGCCCGCGGTGGCGGTAGTCCTCGCCGTCGATGCGCAGCGGGCGGAAGCGCGCGGACAGGCCCTGGATCTCCCGCAGGAAGTCGGCGGCCGCGAACCGGCCCTCACCGAGCTTGCCCGGAAGTGTGTTCGAGGTGGCGGCGAGCGCCACGCCGGCGTCGACCAGCTTGCCGAGCAGGGTGGAGACGAGGACGGTGTCGCCCGGGTCGTCGAGCTCGAACTCGTCGATGCACAGGAGGCGGTGCCCGGAGAGGGTCTGCACGGTCTTCTGGAAGCCGAGCGCGCCGACCAGGTTCGTCAGCTCCACGAAGGTGCCGAACGCCTTGAGGGAGGGCTCCGCCGGGGTCGCGTGCCACAGGGAGGCGAGGAGGTGGGTCTTGCCGACGCCGTACCCGCCGTCCAGGTAGACGCCCCGGGGACCGGTCGGCGTCTTCGGGGCACCCTTGCCGAAGCCGAAGAGCCGCCGCTTGGGCGCGCCCACGGCGTGCGCCCCGCCGAGACCCGCGGCGAACGCCTCGAGGATGCCCACGGCCTCGGTCTGGCTGGGCTGGTTCGGGTCCGGGATGTACGTGGCGAAGCGGACCGAGTCGAAGCGCGGCGGCGGCACCATCTCGGCGACGAGCCGGTCGGCGGGGACGTGCGGCTCGCGGGCGCACAGGGACAGCGGGGCCGCTTCGGCTATCGGGTCGATCGCGGAGGCGGTGGAGGTGGACGACACGGTTACCCACTCTATGCGCCGTGCCACACTGCAACCCATGCGACGCCTGTTCCCTGTGACCTACGAAACAGCAGCCCAGGCCTCCGCCGAGGCCCCCGGGACGCAAGTGACGGACCGTGAGTGGGAGCTCGGCGAGCTGGCCGAGGCGTACGCCTACCCCGACGTCCGGCTGCCCTGGCTCCGGGCCAACATGGTGTCCACGCTCGACGGTGCCGCCCAGCACGAGGGGCGCTCGCAGCCCATCTCGAACGCCACCGACATGAGGATCTTCGGTGTCCTCAGGGGGCTCGCGGACGTCGTGGTCGTCGGCGCCGAGACCGTGCGGCAGGAGGGCTACCGGCCGGCCCGCGCGCGTGAGGCCTTCGCGGCCCGGCGGGAGGCCGCCGGGCAGGGTCCCGCGCCCGCGATCGCGGTGGTCACGGCGAGCCTCGGCCTGGACTTCTCACTGCCGCTGTTCACCTCGCCCCTGGTGCCCACGCTGGTGCTGACCGGCTCCGCGGCGGCACCGGAACGGATCGCCGAGGCCGAGCGGGCGGGCGCGCGGGTGGTGATCGCCGGGGACGGCATGGGGGTCGATCCCGCCCGTGCCGTACGGGCCCTGGGCGACCTCGGGCACACCAGGCTGCTGACCGAGGGCGGGCCCAGGCTGCTGGGTCAGTTCGTCGCGGCCGGTGTCCTGGACGAGATGTGCCTGACGCTCTCCCCGATGCTCGCGGCGGGCGACGCCCAGCGGATCGCGGGTGGGCCCTCGGTGCCGGTTCCCCAGCACTTCGAACTGGCGTCCCTGCTGGAGGAAGCCGGGTTCCTGTACAGCCGGTACCGTCGATCCGGCCGACAGTCGGAACAGTAGATTCCGTTTCTCTTCGGACGGGCACACTAATTCGCGCAGTACCCGTGCTGTCACGGGGCAGGATGGTTTCCGCAGGGGGCCGGGACGGCCCACGGACGAGAAGGGCGCCTGTCGTGTTCACGAGCGTATTGATGATCGAGAAGGCCCTGACGTCCGCCGACGTGGAGTTCGTCACCACCTTGCACGGTGACGAGGCGGTCGCCTTCCACGTGCTCCTCCAGCCCCGGGGCGACCAGGCGGACCGGCTGCTGCGGGCCATCGACGACGTCGCGATGGGCGAGATCGACGAGGCGACCCACGAGGGCAGGACGCCGGAGGGCGAGGAGGCCGTCGGCCAGGGCGAGCGGGCGCTGGAGGTGTCCCTCATGGCGCTGCGCGGGTCCGGCAGCACGGCCGAGGGCCGGCTCATCGAGGACCATCCCCTCGACGCGCTGAAGGGCCTGGTCGACGAGGTGAAGGCCGACGAGGTCATCGTGCTGACCGACCCCCACTACGTGGAGGAGTTCTTCCACCGGGACTGGGCCTCCCGGGCCCGCCACAAGGTGGGCGTGCCGGTCCTGAAGCTGTTCTCGCACAGCAAGGCGTGAACCGGGGGCCTCGGCGGACACCCGGGGCGCGCGTCCGCCGGCGTCCCTTGTGAGGCGCCGTCCGCCGCACCCAATAGGCTGGGCCCGCGTTCCCCTCAGGAGAGCGCGCCCACCTTCGTACCGGATCTTGGGGAGAAACACGCATGGCACCCGGCCTTCCTACCGCGATGGACCGACCGCACTTCATCGGCATCGGCGGCGCCGGGATGTCGGGCATCGCGAAGATCCTCGCGCAGCGCGGAGCCGTGGTGGCGGGCAGCGACGCCAAGGAGTCCGCCACCGCCGAGGCGCTGCGCGCGCTGGGCGCCACGGTCCACATCGGGCACGCGGCCGGTCACCTCGCCCCGGACGCCACCTGTGTCGTGGTCTCCTCCGCGATCCGCGCCGACAACCCGGAGCTCGCCCGCGCCGCCGAGCTCGGCATCCCGGTCGTCCACCGCTCGGACGCCCTGGCCCGCCTGATGGACGGCCTGCGCCCGATCGCGGTCGCCGGCACCCACGGCAAGACGACCACCACCTCGATGCTGGCCGTGTCCCTGTCGACGCTCGGCCTCGCCCCCTCGTACGCCATCGGCGGCGACCTCGACGCCCCCGGCTCGAACGCCCTGCACGGCGACGGCGACATCTTCGTCGCCGAGGCGGACGAATCGGACCGCAGCTTCCACAAGTACGCGCCCGAGGTCGCGATCATCCTCAACGTCGAACTCGACCACCACGCCAACTACGCGTCCATGGACGAGATCTACGAGTCCTTCGAGACGTTCGTGGACCGCGTCACCGAGGGCGGCACCCTGGTGATCTCCGCGGACCACGAGGGCGCCCGCGAGCTGACCCGCCGCGTCACGGGCCGCGACGTGCGCGTGGTGACCTACGGCGACGCCGCGGACGCGGACGTCCGCGTGCTCTCCGTCGTCCCGCACGGCCTGAAGAGCGAGGTGACGGTCCTGCTGGACGGCGCCGAGCTGACCTTCACGGTCTCCGTCCCCGGCCGCCACTACGCCCACAACGCGGTGGCCGCGCTGGCCGCCGGCGTCGCCCTGGGGATCCCGGCCGCCGAGCTGGCCCCCGCGCTCGCCTCGTACACCGGTGTGAAGCGCCGCCTCCAGCTCAAGGGCGAGGCGGTCGGCGTGCAGGTCGTCGACTCCTACGCGCACCACCCGACCGAGATGACCGCCGACCTGGAGGCCATGCGGTCCGGCGCCTCGGGCCGCATCCTCGTGGTCTTCCAGCCGCACCTGTTCTCCCGCACCCAGGAACTGGGCAGGGAGATGGGCGAGGCCCTGTCGCTGGCGGATGCCTCGGTCGTCCTGGACATCTACCCGGCCCGCGAGGACCCGATCCCCGGTGTCACCAGCGAGCTGATCATCCAGGCCGCGCGCACCGCGGGCGCCGAGGTGACGCCGGTCCACGACAAGACCGAGGTCCCGTCCGTCGTCGCGGGAATGACGAAGCCCGGTGATCTCGTTCTCACCATGGGCGCGGGCGACGTGACGGATCTCGGACCGGAGATCCTCGCCCGCCTGGCCGAGTGAACCGTGGCCCCCAGCGGGCCTCCTTGAGCGTGAGGGGTTGAGCTTCATGTCGTACGACATCGAAAAGCCGGACGAGCAGTGGCGCGCGGAGCTGACCCCGTCCGAGTACACCGTGCTGCGCAAGGCGGGCACCGAGCCCGCCTTCACCGGTGAGTACACCGACACCAAGACGAAGGGCGTCTACTCCTGTCGCGCCTGCGGCGCCGAACTCTTCACCTCCACGGAGAAGTTCGAGTCGCACTGCGGCTGGCCGTCCTTCTACGACCCGAAGGACTCGGACGCCGTCGAGCTGATCCAGGACCGGTCGCACGGAATGGTGCGGACGGAGGTGCGGTGCGCCCGCTGCGGGTCGCACCTCGGCCATGTCTTCGAGGGCGAGGGCTATCCCACGCCGACGGACCAGCGGTACTGCATCAACAGCATCTCGCTGCGGCTGACGCCGGACGAGGGCTGAGCGAGGCCGGCCGGGACCCGACGAGGGCGCGGCCGGCCGACGCCGTACGGGGACCGGGCGCGGTCGGCCGGGCTGTGCCCGGCCCCGCGCCCGCCTTCGTTCACAGCACCTTGCGGTGCACCAGGGCCGAGAGGATGAGCGTGCCCGGGAGCAGCGGGATCCAGACCGTCAGGACCCGGTAGCCGATCACGGTGGCCGTCGACAGGCCCGCCGGGGCGCCCAGCGAGACCATCGTGAAGACCATGGCCGCGTCCACCGGGCCGATTCCGCCCGGCGCGGGCACGGCGCCGGCGGCGGTACTGGCGACCAGCAGCGCGAACACCACCTGAGCCCAGGACAACGGCAGTCCGAGCGAGAAGCCGACCGCCGCGATCGTGCTGCCCTGGAGCACCGGGGCGGCCGCCGAACCACCCCAGAGGGCGAGGACACGGCCGGGCCGGGTGTGCAGGATCCGTACGTCGGTCAGGGCCGTACGGACGAAGTCGACCGCGGGGCGGCGCAGCGGACGGACCTTCGTGACCAGCAGAGCGACGGTCGTCAGACCGAGCGCGGCGCTTCCCGCCGCCAGCAGCAGCGTCGAGCGGTCCGGGGCGAGCGCGCCGAACCGGAGGGTGTCGCCGACGGCCACCAGGAAGAGGACCAGCACCGGGATCCTCGCCACCGGCTTGACCAGCGAATACAGCGCGAGCGAGGCCGTCGCCCGCGCCAGGGGCACGCCTTGGCCGCGCAGGAAGCGCAGGGTGACGGCGTGGGCGCCGATGCTCGCCGGCAGGACGTGGTTGGCGGCGCCCGCGGCCAACTGCGACGCCAGCAGCAGTCCGGGCGGCAGCCGCTCGGGCAGGGCGCCCTGCCGGACGCACGCGGCGACGACCCAGCCCAGCAGGGTGAAGAGGAGCCCGGCCACGAGCCACCACGGATCGGCGTCACCCAGCCGGGCGACGCCGTCGAGCACGGCGCTCCGGTCCAGCGCCGCCCAGGTCCCGATCAGCACCACGGGGAGCAGCGTCACCACCAGACGGGTGAGACGCGAGAGGGACGCGAGCCGGGTGGCGGTGGGAGAGCAGGTGGGGGGAGGCGCCGACGAGGGCGCGGTGGAGCCGCCCGCGTCACCCTTCGCCGGGGCGGGTGACGGCGCCGCCGTGGCCGTGGCCGTGGTCGCGGTGGCGGGTGTCTGTGCCGCCTGTGCCGCGGTGGTCGCGGTGGCGGGGAGGCTGTCGAGCGGGGGCAGGGACACGGCGCACGTCGTCCTTCCGCGTCACGCCCGGGTACGGACGGACGGATCCGAGGCGATGCAACGGGGACGGGGCAAAACGTTCCCGTCCGGTGTGACGCCACGGTGTCCGGAGAGAAAAGGAGGACCGGCAACTGAGCGACACGGCCAGGCACTCACCGTGCTGACGAAGGTACGACCGGCGGGGCGGACGCGCGACCCAGGAATCCGGCCCGGGGGTGAGGCAATGGCCCGGGGGACGGGTCGCGGGCCTAGGGGGCGGTAAGTGGGGACGGGATCCGGGTGTCGCGCGTGGGCCCCTGCGGGTGCGTGGGCGGGGCCGTCGTCGGGGGTTCGGCGAGTCGCCGTCCGTGGCGCGTCCGTACCCCCGATCCTGGCCTGACGTGCGGTCCTGGACTCCCCGGCCGAGGGCCGCGCGCCCGACGCCGTTCCCATGCCGCCCCGGAACCTGTGGAGAACCATGGACGCCGACAGCAATCACCCCGAGGAGCCCCCGGGCACGGCGGGCGCGGGCGGCGCCGTCCGGCACCCCGGGGGACCCGGTGACGACGCCGCCGGCCCGGACACTCCCGTACAGGCCCGTGCCACCGCGCTCCTGCGTCGCCCGAAGCTGTGGCTGGTGCCCACCGTCCTGACGGGGCTGCTCGCGCTGCTGCTGTCGCTGCTGTACATGGGCGGGATCGTCAACCCGAACGGGCACCTGCGCCACCTGCCGATCGGCCTGGTCGACGAGGACACCGGCAAGCCCCCTCCCGGGCAGCGGCAGAACGCGGGCGCCCAGGTCACCGCGGCCATCGCCGCGAGCGACACCTCCGGCACGGCGGGCTGGCGCAGACTCACCCGCGCGCAGGCCCAGGACGAACTCTCCTCCGGCAAGATCTACGGAGCCCTCGTCGTCCCCCGGAACTTCACCGACTCCCTGACCGCCCTGACCACGGCGAACGCCACCGTCCGGCCCACCATCACGGTCCTGACCAACCCCGGAATGGGCAGCCTCGGTTCGTCCCTGGCCTCCAGGATCAACACCACGGCGGCCCAGCAGGCCTCCACGACCATCGGCAAGCAACTGACGGCGTCCCCCGTGACCGCGAAGGCGGACGCCACGACGCGGCTGCTGCTCGCCGACCCCGTCCAGGTCGTCACCCGGATCGGACACCCCATCGGCACGCACAGCGGTCTCGGGCTGAGCGCGTTCTACTACACCCTGCTCCTGGTCCTGGCCGGGTTCCTCGGCGGCAACCTCATCAGCACCGGCGTCGACACCGCCCTCGGCTACGCCGACACCGAGATCGGCCCCTGGCACACCCGCCGCCCCACCGTGCCGATCAGCCGCACCCAGACGCTGCTCCTGAAGATGGTCATGACCGCCGGGATCTCCGTGCTCACGGTGTCCCTCGTCATGCTGGCCACCGTCGCGATCCTCGGCATGGACGCCACCCACCTGCCGTTGCTGTGGATCTACTCCTACTGCGCGAGCCTGGCCGTCGGACTGGGCGTCCAGGCGATCAACGCGGCGTTCGGCGGGATCGGCCAGCTCGTGTCCATGTTCGTGTTCATCGTGCTGGGCCTGCCCTCCTCGGGCGCCACCGTCCCGCTCCAGGCGGTCCCCGGCTTCTACCGGTTCCTGTCCATCTTCGAGCCCATGCGCCAGCTCAGCGACGGGGTGCGGGCCATCCTGTTCTTCGACGCCCGGGCCGACGCCGGGCTCGGCCGCGCCTGGCTCATGATCGCCGTCGGCAGCGTGCTCGCCCTCGTGTTCGGCTTCGCGATGACCCGCTACTACGACCGCAAGGGCCTGGACCGGCTGACCCCGCAGCCGGCCACGCACCCGGCCTCCCGCCCCGCGGCCTCCACCTGACGGCCGGGAACGCGGTCCGGACGGCCGGGACGCGGTCCGAGTGGTGCGGGCCGGCGGCCCGGACGATCGGGCACGCGGTCCGGCGCACCTGATCCCGTCTCTGCCCCCCCGGGGGGGGCGTCCTCGGACCGTCCGCCCTCAGGTCATGTGCCGCAGGAGCGCGGTGACCGCGGGAGGGGTGTCGCCACGAGGGTGGACCAGCATGAGTTTCCAGTGCGGCGCGTGCCGGGCGAACGGGTGGGTGCTGAGGCCCGGGAACCGTCCCGCGATCGAGGCGGGCATGACACAGACGCCCAGGTCGTTGCCGACGAGTTCCGCCGCGGCCGCGATGTCGTCGACCTCGAAGGCCGGCTCCCGTTCCACACCGGCGGCCCGGAAGGCCCGGTCCACGCTGAGCCGGATCGCCCAGCCCGGTGTGAAGTCCACCAGCGGAAGCCGGGCCGCCCCGGCGAGGGTGACGGTGCCGTCGGGGCCGTTCGCGGTGAGCTCGCGCGTCGGGGCGGACACCAGCACCATCTCCTCGTACGACAGCAGCCGCGTCACGAGACCGCGCTGCCGCTGCCGGTCGAGTGCCACCACGGCGAGGTCGACGCTGCCCTCCCGCAGCCCGTCCCGGATGTCGGGGAGGGACGCCTGCCGCAGGCGCACCACCACGCCCGGATGCTCGGCGCGCAGAGCGGCCAGCGGCCGGTGCAGGTCGGCCCAGACACCCCGTGCCGTGCCGATGGTGACCCGGCCCCTGAGCTCTCCCCGGACCAGGTCGACGGTCGCCCGTGCCTGTTCGGCCGCCCGCAGCGCGGCGCGTGCCGCCGGGACGAAGACCTCGCCCGCCGGGGTCAGCGACACCCGGTGCGTGGTGCGGTCGAACAGTGGGGTGCCCAGTTCCCGTTCCAACGCGAGGACGGCGCTCGACACGGCGGACTGCACCACGCGCAGCCGCTGGGCCGCCGCCGTGAAACCGCCCTCCTCGGCGACCGCGACCACGACCTCCATCTGCCGCAGATCCATCTCCACTCCCGGGACAGCAGCCGTCCTGGACCGGATCCCCGCCCAGGACCGGAATCCCGTCCTGTACCGATTGTCCCAGGACGTGATCGGCCGCGGGTGTCACGTGGCGCGGACTCCGTTGCGCATCTCGCGCGGGCTCACCCCGAAGCGCTGCCGGAAGGCGGTGCTCAGCGCGCTCGCCGACGAGAAACCCGAGGCGTGGGCGAGATCGGTGATCGTCAGGTGTTCGCAGTCGCCGCACCGGAGCCGTTCGCGGACCAGCCGCAGCCGCTCCTCGCGGATCAGGTCGCGGGGGGTGGTGCCCGCGTGCTGGAGGGCGAGCTGGATCTGGCGCAGCGACCAGCCGAGGGCGCGGGCCATGGACGTCCCCGTGAGGCCGGGGTCGGCGGCGTTCTCGCGGACGTGGCGGCGCACCACCGTCTCCACGTCGGACAGGTGACGGGTGCCCTCGGGGCGGTCGTCGCCGGTGGTCAGCATGCACAGCAGCTCGACCACCCGGTCGGACACGGCGTTGAACTGGGCGTCCGTGAGGTCGTCGCGCTCGGCGTACAGACCGTCGAGCATCGAGCGGACGACACGGCCGAGCCCCCTGCTCAGGTCGAGGCCGGTGGCCAGCGGCGACTTGCGGTTCAGCGGGCCGTCCAGCTCGCGGGCCGGGATGGTGAGGACGAACGCCTGGGTGGAGGCGTCCTGGAGACACTGGAAGGGCGACCCGAACGAGACCAGCGTGCCCGTCCCCGGCGTCAGCCGTGCCTCGTGGCCGTCCTGGCGCAGGACGATCTCCCCGGTCAGCGGCAGCAGCAACCGGTAGTCCCCGTCGGGGTCCTCGCGGATCTGGCGCGCCGTCCTGCTGTACTCGATCGCGTCCGAACGGAACCTGACGAGCTGATACACCTCGGAGCGCTGGCGGACCGTCTCGCCGCTGAAGTCGTCGGTACGGCCGTACCGATAGCCCATCCGCGGCTGGTACGACCCGATGTGCTCGCTCCAGAAGTCGGCCCGCTCCGACGGTCCCACCGAGCCCGTCGACCGGGCTTCCACCAGGTAGTTCCCCGTGGGCAAGGCCACCATCGACTCCCGTGCGAGTGAGGGCAGTTACGCGGTGTCAGCCTAGTGCACACAGCCGGTGCGCATGGCGGCAACTTCCTTGCGCGTCGCGGAAAGCGTGGGAGCCGACGCGCGGCTACCGTCGTCCGCCCCGTCAACTCGCGCATCCTCCTTCACTTTTCCCGCTCCCGCCCCGGCAATGCGTCTCCGTACAAGAGGACTTGAGGACCATGACCGAACGGATACCGGAGGCCGCGTCCTGGTGCCTGGCCGTCGGCCTGCTCGCCGTCACCGTGCTGCTGCTGCGCCAGCGCGGGATCAGCGCGCGGCTGCGCCGGCGGACCGACGATCTCGTCGGGGACCTGCGGGCCCGCGACGAGGAACTGCGCAACCTGGCCGAGGTCCGCCTGCCCGTCCTGGAGGACACCCCGCACCGGACCGCCGCCCCGGGTGTCCCGGCCGCCCCTCATCCGGCCGCCCCTCCGCTCGACGCCCGGCTGGCCGGCACGGACTTCGCGAAGCACCTCGGCGCCGTCCTGGAGCGCTTCTCGGAGGCGGTGGGACACGCGCAGGCGCGCGCCGACCGGTCCGCGAAGTCCGCGCTCAAGGCGTCCATGCGCTCGATCCAGGCCCTCGCGAGCGAGCAGCAGGTGTCCATCGCCGAGATGCAGGACCGGCACGACCACCCCGACGTCCTGCGCGACCTTCTCGAGATCGACCACACCAACGCCCAGTTCGGGCGGCGCGCCCAGGCGATCGCCGTCCTGTGCGGCTCCTGGCCCGGACGCCAGCGCGGCACCTCCGCGCTGACCGAGGTGGTGCGGGGCGCGACCTCCCGCGTCCGTGACTACCGGCGCGTCCGCGTCAACGGAGAGGTCGGCCTGGCCGTCGAGGGGCGTGCCGTCGAACCGGTGGTCCTCGCCGTCGCCGAACTGCTGGACAACGCGGCACGCCACTCGCAGCCCGGCACCACCGTCGAGGTCACCGTCCAGCCGGCGCACAACGGTGCCTGCGTGGTCGTGGACGACGCCGGTGTCGGCATGGACGCCGGAACGATCGAGCGGGCCGCCGGGCTCCTGACCGGCCGGGATCTGGTGGACGTGACCCGGCTCGAGGACCCTCCGCGGTTCGGCTTCGCCGTCGTCGGCGTCCTCGCCGCGCGGTACGGATTCAGTGTCTCGGTGGACACCCGGTCCCCGTACGGCGGTGTCCGGGCGGTGGTGTTCCTGCCCGCGAAACTGCTCACGCACCCGGTCCCGGACGCGGAGCCGCCGAGAGTCGAACCCTCACTCACGGCCGCGAGGCCCGGGGGCGTGCGGACCGCGCCCGTGCCGCACACCCGGCGCGAGGCCGAGCCCGTCGGGACGACCACGGCCGGCGGCCTGCCGAAGCGGCGGCGCCGGGTCCCGCGGCAGCCGGACGGCGCGGGCCCTGGCACCGCCGCCGCGCCCGCCGAATCCGGCGCGTCTGCGGAGCCCGCTGTACCTCCGCAGCCCGCTGTGCCTGCCGAGTCCGCCGTGCCTGCGAAGTCTGCGGGGCCTGCCGAGCCAGCCGAGCGCGCCGAGGGCGCTGTGGCCGCCGAGGACGTCGGCGCCCGGTCGGCCGAGGAGAACGCCCGGCGCATGGGGGCGTTCGCCCGCGGCACCCGATCCGGCCGAGCGGAGCAGGACACCACCGCGACCCCGGCGAACCCGGCGGCCCCTCGACCGCCGGACGCCCCCGTGCCGTCGTACGGAACACCTCACCCGATCGAAGGGAGCACACAGGGATGACCGCGCCCATGAGCAACGAGCTGGGGTGGATGCTCGACGAGGTCCTGAAGGTGCCGGAGGCCCGGCACGCGATCCTGCTGTCCGCCGACGGCATGCTCCGCGCGCACTCCGCGGACATCGGCCGGGACGACGCCGAGCGGCTGGCCGCCGGTCTGTCCGGCGTGCAGTCGATCAGCCGCAGCACGGCCGAGTTCTGCGGCCGTCCGGACACACCCTGGCGGCAGACCCTGATCGAGTTCGCGCACGGGTACGTCTTCCTCGTCGCCGCGGGGGAGGGCACCCACCTCGCGGTGTCCACGACCGAGGACGTCGACATGGAGGCGGTCACCTACCGCATGCACAAAATGGTCGACCGGCTCGGCAGGGAACTGACCAGCCCCGCCCGGCGGGACACCGGCAGCCCGGCATGAGACCGCCCGGACATCGTCCCGGGGAGCGGCTGGTGCGGTCCTACGTCGTCACCGACGGCCGCTCGCAGCCCTCGCGCAACACCCTCGACCTCGTCACGCTGCTGATCGCCGCCGTCGGCCCCCCGCTCACCGGGCTCAGCCCCGAGAAGCGGCGGCTCATAGAGCTGTGCCGGCCCGGTGCCCTGTCGCTGGCCGAGGTGGCCGGCCATCTGGAGCTGCCCGTCAGCGTCACCAAAGTGCTGGTCGCCGACCTGATGGACAGCGGTCACCTCGTCACCCGAGCGCCGATCCCCTCCGCCGGACCTCCGTCCGACACCCGCGTCCTGAGAGAGGTCCTCGATGGACTGCGCTCCCGGCTCTGACACCTCGTATCTGCCCGAGGGCGTGCGGACCGCCGTGAAGGTGCTGATCGTGGGCCACTTCGCGGTCGGCAAGACCACGTTCGTCGGCGCGCTGTCCGAGATACGACCGCTGCGCACCGAGGAGGTCATGACCCGGGCCGGCGCGTCCGTCGACGACCTGACCGGTACGCGGGACAAGGAGACCACCACCGTCGCCCTCGACTTCGGCCGCGTCACGCTCAACGACACCCTGGTCCTCTATCTGTTCGGCGCCCCGGGACAGCGTCGCTTCACCGGCCTCTGGCGGGACCTGACGCGCGGCGCGCTCGGCGCCCTCGTCCTCGCCGACACCCGACGCCTGGACCGGTCCTTCGAAGTCATGGGCCTGCTGGAGGAACTGGACGTGCCGTACGCGGTCGCCCTCAACGACTTCGACGGCCGGCCCGAGCACGGGCTCGACGAGGTGCGCGAGGCGCTCGACCTGCTGCCCGGCACCCCGCTGCTGCGCTGCGACGCCCGCGACCGGGTCTCCGCCACCGAGACACTGATCGCCCTCGTCACTCATCTGCTGGCCCGCACCGGCGAACTGGAGACCGCGTGAACGCCGTACCGCCCCCCGGCTGCCCGGCCCATCAGCCCCTGTACGGGCCGGAGTTCGCGGCCGATCCGACGGCGGTCTACCGGCTGCTGCGGGAATCCGGACCGACCGCCCGCGTCGAACTCGCCCCCGGCGTCCGGGCCACCCTGGTCACCGGGTACGACGCCGCGCTGCACGTCCTGCGCAGCCCGGAGACCTTCTCCAAGGACCCCCGCCGCTGGAAGGACCTCGCCGACGGCGCCGTCCCGGCGGACAGCCCGGTCCTGCCGATGATGACCTACCGGCCCAGCGCCCTGTTCACCGACGGCGAGGAGCACAGCCGGCTGCGGGGCGCCATCGCCGACACGCTCGCCCGCGTCGAGCCCGGCGCGCTGCGCGACTGCGCCGAACGCGGCGCCGACACCCTCATCGACCGGTTCGCGCCGCTCGGCACGGCGGATCTGCTCGGCGAATACGCCCAGGTCCTGCCCCTGCTCGTGTTCAACCACCTCTTCGGCTGCCCCGCCGGGCACGGCGTCCGGCTGGTCGAGGGCATGTCCGGGATGTTCGACGGAGTGGACGCGGAGAAGGCGTACGAACTGCTCATCGCCACCCTGGCCGACCTCGTCGAGCTGAAGCGGCGCCGGCCCGCCCCCGACATGACGTCCTGGCTCATGGAACACCCGGCCGGGCTGACCGACGAGGAGCTGATCCACACCCTCGCCGTGCTGATGGGGGCCGGCACCGAACCCCAGCAGAACCTGATCGCGAACGGACTGCGCCTGCTGCTCTCCGACGACCGCTTCGCGGGCGACCTCTCCGGCGGAACCCTGCCGGTGCAGGACGCCCTCGACGAGGTGCTGTGGACCGACCCGCCGATCGCGAACTACGCCGTGCACTACCCGCGCCACGACGTCGTGTACGAGGGCACGCTGCTGCGCGCCGGCGATCCGCTGGTGGTGAGCCTCGCCGCCGCCAACACCGATCCGGCCCTGACGGGACATCGGCACCTGGGCAACCGGGCCCATCTGGCGTGGAGCGCGGGCCCGCACACGTGTCCCGCGCAGGGCCCGGCGCGGCTGATCGCGTCCGTCGCGATCGAGAAGCTCCTGGACCGGATACCCGGCATCGAACTGTCGCTCCCCGTGGGGGAGTTGCGGTGGCGGCCCGGCCCGTTCCACCGGGCGCTCGCCGCCCTGCCGGTGAGCTTCCCGCCCGCCCCGGCCGTCGGAGACACCGACCGTCCGGAGCGGCCGGCGCCTCCGACACCGTCTCCGCCGCCGCCTTTCGACCCCCGGAGCCCCGAGACCGACCACCCGCGGACCGTACGGTCGCGGGCGGCGGCCTGGTGGCGAGGGGAGTACTAGCCAGAGCTTTCCGCGTGGCGGAGTACCAGCGGGTCCGACCGTCGGGGAACCTGGCGTCTCCGCCGTCGTTCACCGGCGCGGGCGTGACCGTCACAGGGTGATGTCCACACCCGTCCCGGCGGGCAGCAGGCGGAAGCGGTCCCGGATGTCCTCGGGGGCGGCGGCCAGGTGCCGTTCCATGGTCGCGCGGCTCTCGTGGAAGTGGTGCCAGCCCTCGTAGTGGACCGGGATGACGGTGTGCGGGGCGAGCAGACGGCAGAGTTCCACGGCCTCGGCCGCCGTCATCGTGTAGCGGACCGGGCCGGTCAACGGGAAACGGACACCGCCCAGGTGCATCAGGGCCGTCCCCACGTCCAGACGCCGGGCCACCTGCCGTACACCGTCGTACAGGACGGTGTCGCCCGACATCCACAGGGCCCCGTGTCGCTGCCCCTCCCAGTGGAGGGCGAAGCCGGTCACCTCGCCCGTGAAAGGGCGGGACAGCGGTGGGCCGTGGCGCGCGGGGGTCGCCGTGACGGTGATGGCCGGTCGGCCCGGAGCCTCCAGTCGGTGGGTCGTCCAGGGAGCGAGGGCGCGCGCGTTGCCGCCGAGGCGGCGGGCGCCGGACGGCGTGGTGAGGACGGTGTCCGCGGAGGCGAGCAGGGTCCGTCCCGCGAGATCCAGGTTGTCGCCGTGGTGGTCGTGGCTGAGCAGGACGGCGTCGATCGGAGGGAGCTCGGCCGGGGTGAGCGCGGGGCCGGCCGTCTTGTACGAGGACGTTCCCCAGCCGAAGCGGTAGCGGTGGCCGGGCGGGTCGAACGTGGGGTCGGTGAGCAGCCGCCAGCCACCGGCCTCGATCAGGGTGGTCGGACCGCCGATGTGGGTGATGCGTGCTTCGCTCATGCCGGGTCCCCGTTCACAGTGTCGTCGTCCGCCGTCTTGTCGTCCGGAGTCCCGTCGTCAGCGGTGTCGCCCGCGCGATCCGGCCGTTCGCGGTGTCACCGTATGCGGTGTCGGCCGCACCCGGTTCCCGGGCCGGGACGGATCGCGTACGTCCGCCCCGGCCGGGCTGTGCCGTGCCGTTCGGTTCCGTCTAGCGGACGGCGTGCTCCAGTGCCCACGACAGGGCGTGGTCCGCGACCTCTTCCCAGCCGGGCGAGGCCGGCATGAGGTGCGGTCGGCCGGGATACACCTTCACCTCGGTGACGGTGTCCGACTTGTAGTGCCGGGCGTTGGACTGCTGGACCTTGGGCGGCATCAGATGGTCGAGTTCGCCGGAGAGGAACAGCAGCGGCGCGCGGTCGTCGTTGTGGTAGTTCACCCAGATGTCCTGGTGGCCGGGCTGGAGGTTGGCCAGCACGCTGTTCCACAGGATGCGGCCCGAGGCGGGGACCGCGTAGCGCTCGTACAGGGCGCGCGACTCCTCCTCCGTGAACGTGTTGGTGAAGGCGTAGTGCCACTCGTCATGGGTGAGGCCGACGGCCTTGTGATGGTTCGCCGGGTTCTTCAGCACCGGGAAGGTGGCCTTCACCTGCGTCAGGGGCACCACCGATACGCCCTCGGTGGGGGCGGAGTTGATGGCGACGCCGGCCGCGCCGTAGCCGTGATCGAGCAGGACCTGTGTGAAGGCGCCGCCGGCGGAGTGGCCGATCAGGACGGGCGGCCTGTCGAGCCCGCGGACCACGTTCGCCAGGCTCTCGATGATCTGCGGGGCGGTGATCTTCTCGATCGGCGCGGGGTCGGCGTTCAGGGACTCGACCTCCACCTCGAAGCCGGGGTACGCGGGAGCGATCACGCGGTAGCCCTGCTTCTCGTAGCGGTCGATCCAGTGTTCCCAACTGCGGGGTGTGACCCAGAAACCGTGGATCAGGACGATGGTGTCGGGGGCGGTGCTCATCGGAACTCCTCGGGAGGTGGTGACAGGTGTCAGCGGGTGGCGTGGTGCGCGGCCAGGATCTGGCGGACCACGACGTCCGGGTGGGACATCATCACGACGTGCGAGGCACCCTTGACCTCGACGGTCGCGCTGCCCGCCCGCTCGGCCATGAAGCGCTGCGCCGCGGGCGGGATGACGCGGTCGGCGGTCGGGATCACGTACCAGGACGGCAGGCTCTTCCAGGCCGGGACACCGCTACCGGCACCCAACCCGCCCACGGATCCGGGGCGTTGGGTCACCGCCATCAGCCGGGTCACGGAGTGCGGGAGATCCTGCGCGAACACGTCGTGGAACCTGGCCGGGTCGATGTATCCGTCGATGCCGCCGGGAGTGCCGTCCGGCAGGGGGAACGGCCGGGTCAGCAGCGCGTCCGGCAGCATGCTGCCCGGGAACATCGAGGCGAGTTGCAGCGCGCTCTCGCCCTCGTCGGGCGCGAACGCACCGACGTAGACCAGTGCCTTGACGTTGGTGTGCCCGCGTCCCGCGTTGGTGATGACCTCGCCGCCGTAGGAGTGCCCGACGAGGATGACCGGACCCGGAACGGTGTCGACGACGCTGGAGACGTACGCGGAGTCGCCCGCGAGGTCCCGCAGCGGGTTGGCGGGGGCGATGACCGGGAAGCCGGCCCTCTGGAGCCGGGCGATGGTGTCGTTCCACCCGGACGCGTCGGCGAACACGCCGTGGACGAGGACGACGGTCGGTCTGCCCGTGTCGCCGGTACGGGCGGTCGCGGAGGCGGACGCGGTGCCACCGGCGAGCGTGAACGCGCCGGTCGCGAGCAGGCCGCCGAGGACGCGGCGGCGGGGGTGGGCGGAGGAGGTCACGGTAGGGCTCCTTCGGCTCGGGCGGGCGGGAGGCCCGCCGGACAGCGGGCGAGGAATCGCCCGGCACGATGCAGGAAGAGGGAAGAGACGCCCGACGGGGTCAGAGCGGGGCGAAGAGGCGTCCGACGGGGTGCGGGCAGGGCGAAGAGGCGCCCGGCAGCGGTGGGCGGTGACCGCGTCCGCCTCCGCGACGGCCACGGACCGAGGGCCGGGGCAGACCCGTTCGCCCGCTCGCACCGGACGCCTGCGGTGAGCGCGAGGTGCGTCCCGGCCGTCACGCCCTCCCGGCGCGGCCGACTCGCGCGCTCCCGCTCAGGAGTTGAGGAACTCCAGCAGATCGGCGCCCAGTTGGTCCTTGTGCGTGTCCGTGATGCCGTGCGGTGCGCCCGGATAGACCTTGAGGGTCGCGTTCTTGATCCGGGCGGCCGACGCCTTGCCTCCGACCTCGAAGGGCACGACCTGGTCGTCGTCGCCGTGGACGACCAGCGTGGGGACGTCGAAGGCGTCCAGGTCGGACCGGAAGTCGGTGCCGGAGAAGGCCGCGACACACTCGTAGGCGTTGCGGTGTCCCGCCTCCAGACCCTGCCGCCAGAACGCGTCCCGGATGCCCTGCGAGACCTCGGCGCCGGGCCGGTTGTTGCCGAAGAACGGTCCGTCGGCGAGGTCGTGGTAGAGCTGCGAGCGGTCGGCGAGGGAGCCGGCGCGCAACGCGTCGAACTCCTCGAGGGGCACACCGCCGGGGTTGTCGTCGGTCTTGAGCATGAAGGGCGGTACGGCCGAGACCAGGACGAGCTGGGCGAGGCGTGCGGTGCCGTGCCGACCGACGTAGCGGGCGACCTCGCCGCCGCCGGTGGAGAAGCCGACGAGGGTCGCGTCGCGCAGGTCGAGGGTGTCGATGAGGGTGGCGAGGTCGTCGGCGTAGGTGTTCATCTCGTTGCCGTTCCAGGTCTGGTCGGAACGGCCGTGCCCGCGCCGGTCGTGGGCGATGGCGCGGAAGCCGTTCGCGGCGAGGAACAGCTGCTGCGCCTCCCAGCTGTCGGCGTTCAGCGGCCAGCCGTGGCTGAGCACGACCGGCCTGCCCTGTCCCCAGTCCTTGTAGTGGATCCGCGCTCCGTCGGCCGCGGTGACGTACGGCATGGGTACTCCCGTCTTCGGACGATTTCCGACCGGTCGATCGTCCGCCGGGACCGGGCGCCCCCGAATCCCGTACGGCACGTAGTCGTGACCGCCGCGCGCCGGACGCGTCACCGGGTGTCCCGCCCCGCGAACGGTCCGCCCGGCCGCCTGGACCGGCGGACCGGCCCCTGCGCCGCGGGGCCGGGGAAGCACCCGGGCCCGGCTCCGGGCTCAGAGCCCCGGCACCTCGCCGAGCCGACGTCGGGAGGTGACGTCGAGCTTCCGGAAGACCTTTCTCAGGTGGTAGTCGACCGTGCCGGCGCTGATGAAGAGCTGGGCGGCGATCTCGGCGTTGGTCGCGCCGTCCTTCGCGAGCCGGGCGATCGTGAGTTCCTGCGGGGTCAACTCGGGCTGCGGTCCCGCGGATCCGCGACGCGGGTGTTCCCCGGTAGCGGCCAGCTCCTGGGCGCTGCGCGCCGCGTAGCCCATGGCCCGCATGCCGTCGAACATCGCCAGCGCCGTACGCAGTTGCTCACGGGCGTCCTTCCGGCGCTTGCGGCGGCGCAGCCACTCGCCGTACAGCAGATGGGCGACGGCGCGATCGGAGCGGGCCCTGGTGCCGGAGAGCAGGGTGATCGCCTCGCGATAGAGCGGTTCGGCTTCGTCGGCGGGAGCGAGCAGCGCCTCCGAACGAGCCAGTACGCCCAGTGCCCACGGTGTGTCCGCCGCTCTGGCGCGGGAGGTGAGCGTACGCAGCGTGGCCGAGGCCAGCACGCGGTCGCCGCAGCGCACCGACGCCTCGACGAGGTGGGGCAGCAGCCGGGAGTGCACCCCGAGGACGTCGTGCTCGATCAGTTCGTGGGCGGTGGCGCGTGCCCGCGTGTAGTCGCCGCGGCTCAGCGCCAGGACGACGGCGCCGATGCGGGCGATGGACGCGACGGCGCCCGCGCCGAGCCAGGTTCCGGCCTCCATCGAGCCGCGCAGGACGGTGTCGAGATCATCGGCCTCACCGTGCCAGGCGAGCAGTTCCGGGTGCCGGTAGATGGCCCACACCTCGTCGTTGGCACCGATCGCGGACCGGACCTGGTGGCCCTCGGTCAGCAGGTCGTCGGCGGCGGCCAGTTCGCCGAGATTGGTCTCGGACATGGAGGCGCAGTACAGGGCGGAGTCCAACTGCCACAGGGCGCCCGCCCGCCGGCTGATGTCGGCACCGCGCCGGATGACGGCGGTGTGCGCCTCCTCGTCCCACAGGACCATGGACATGGTGATGACGGGCAGTTGGCCCCGTAGCACGTCCTCGTCGCCGGTCCGCGGGTCGAGCAGCATCGCGGCGGCCCTCCGCAGATGGGGTACGGCGCTCTCGTACCCGTCGGTGGCCAGGACGGCGAACGCGCGCAGCACGAGGTCGACGCCGCTGGCGGGCGTATCGCGCGGCACCAGTTCCTCGATGGCACGGGCGATCTCGGCCGGTGTCGTTCCCTCCGTGAGGTGTTCGGCGGTGATGACACGGTCGATGGCCCTGAGCAGCGCCTCACGGGCGAGGTCGGGTGCTCCGCCGGTCAGGGAACGGGCCGCGTTCAGGCACAGCGCCGGCGCCTTGGCGAAGGAACCGGCGTCGCCGAGCGCGATGACGGTGTGCGCGCGGACGAGCAGCGCCCTGCCCCGGCCGACGTCGTCGAGCAGTCCGACGTCGAGGGTGTCGAGGAGCGATTCCGCCTGCACCGGCGCTCCGGCGCGCAGCGCGGCCTCGGCCGCGGCCAGCAGCCGCTCGGCGCGCGTCCCGGCCCGCGAGGTGAGCTCGGCGGCCCTGGTCAGGAAGGTGGCGCGGGCCGCGTAGCCGCCGCGCGCGCCCGCCCGGTCGGCCGCACGCTCCACCTCGGCGGCGACGGCCTCGTCCGGGCCGAGCGCCGCCGCGGCGAGGTGCCACGCGCGCCGGTCGGAGTCGGCCGGGCGGTCGGTGACCTCGGCCAGCGCACGGTGGACGCGTCGGCGCTCGTTGCCGTTCGCGCCGCCGTAGACCGCGGACCGCACCAGGGGGTGCCGGAACCGCGCGGTGGTCCGCAGCACCACGAGCCGCTCCGTCTCGGCGGGGCCGGAGGCCTCGGGGTCGACGCCGAGGAGCCGCGCCGCGCCGGTGACGTATCCGAGATCGCCGCCCGGTTCGGCGGTGGCCAGCAGCAGCCAGGTCCGGGCCGGTTCCGGCAGCGCCCGCACCTGCCGGAGGTAGTGGGCCTCCAACCGGCCGCCGAGAGGCAGCGGTTCGGGCAGGGCGAGTCCGCCGGAAAGCTGCTCGGCGGAGAGCTCCTCTCCGAGGTCGGCCAGCGCCAGGGGGTTCCCGGAGGTCGCGGTGACGATCCGTGCGGCGACCCGGGCGTCGAGCTGGCCGGGGACGGCCTCGCGCAGCAGTTCCAGGGCGAACTCGTCCGCCAGGCCTCCTACTTCGATGACCGGCAGCCCCGCGGGCACCTCGAAGCCGGTGCGAGCCGCGAACAGCAGACCGACGCCCTCGGCGTGGAGCCGTCGGCTCACGAAGGACAGGACGCCCAGGGATTCGTCGTCGAGCCACTGCAGGTCGTCGACGCAGCACAGCACCGGGCGTTTCCTGGCCGCTTCGGCGAGCAGCGTCAGCACCGCGAGCCCGACGAGGAACCGGTCGGCCGGCGGCCCGTCGGCCAGTCCGCAGGCCACGCGCAGCGCGTCGTGCTGGGTGGGCGGCAGCGCGCCGGAGTGCTTGAGCGCGTCCAGGCCGTCCCGTCCGTCCACCAGCGGGATGAGCATCCGGTGCAGCGCGGCGAAGGGGAACCCCGCGCTCTCGGACTCGATCCCCGCCACCGAGACCACACGCAGGTCGGCGGCCTCCGCCACCGCGTACTCCAGCAGTGCGGTCTTGCCGATCCCGGGGTCCCCGCGCAGCACCGTCACCTTGCTGAGCCCGTCACGAAGTCCGGCCACGAACCCTTCGAGGACACGGAGTTCCGCGGCCCTCCCCTTGAGAATCAACGCCACGCCCTTCGGATGCCCGGGTGGCGAGTCGACGACGGGACGCCTCCTCGCGCCCCGCCGTGATCTCACGCTCCGCCTGTCCTGCCCATCCTGGAGGGACCTGACCAGGAAAGGGGGCTGCCGCCGGAAGTTCGAGATCACGTTCCGCTTCGCCGCTCTACGAGCAGGGGACCCCCACGCCGCCGCCGGGCCGCCCTCCGGCGACGACGGGAAGTGTCCGGACAGGCCCTAGGCGAGCCGGACCGGCAGGGAGAGGTGGCCGTTGGAGATGAAGGAGTCCACCGGGCGCAGGTCCTCCTCCGGGACGGCGAGCCGCAGGGCGGGGAAGCGGTCGAACAGGGCCGGAAGCGCGACCCGGGCCTCCAGGCGGCCCAGCGGGGCTCCCAGGCAGCGGTGCACGCCGTGGCCGAACGCGAGGTGCTCCTTGTCGGCGCGGGTGACGTCGAACTGGTCGGCGTCCTTGCCGTGGCGCTCGGGATCGCGCCCGGCGGCGGCGTAGGCCGCGAGGATCGCCTCACCCTCGGCGATCACGGTCCCCTCGGGACCGCCGAGTTCGGAGAGGACGATGTCCTCGACGGCGTACCGCAGCGGCAGGCTCGCGACCGGGGCGTCCGCCCGCAGCGTCTCCTCGATCACGTCGTCCCAGTCCGCGCGGCCCGCCCGGACGTGCGCGAGCTGGTCGGGCCGGGTGAGCAGGGCGTGCACGGCGTTGTCGATGAGGTTGACAGTCGTCTCGTGACCGGCGCTGATCATGAGGATCAGCGTGTCCAGCAGCTCCTGCTCGCTGAGCGCGGTGCCCCGCTCGTCGTCGCGGGCCGCGATGAGCCCGGAGGTCAGGTCGTCGCCGGGCGACTCCCGCTTGGTGGCGACGAGTTCGGCCAGGATGACCAGCAACCGGCCGTAGGCGGCCGTCATCTCGCCCGGATCGGCGGAGGTGGCGAACATGCGGTCCACCAGCGCGCGCAGCTCGGGGCCCCGTTCCTCGGGCAGTCCGAACAGTTCGCTGATCACCTGGATGGGCAGCGGATAGCAGAACTCCTCGCGCAGATCGAGGACCTGGGAGCCGCGACCCGCTTCCGCCACGCGGTCCAGGAGCTGCCCGGTGATCTCCTCGATACGCGGCTGGAGCGCGGCCGTCCGGCGGGCGGTGAACGCCTTGGAGACCAGCGTGCGCAGGCGACGGTGCTCACCGCCGTACGCGGTGAACATGTTCTCCACGGCCACCCACGCGAACAGCGGCCACTCGGGCGTGATCACACCGTTCGCCAGCAGGGGCCAGTGCTGTTGCGCGTCCTTGGACACCCGCGGATCGGTGAGCAGCCGCTTCAGCAGCTCGGGGCCGCTCACCGCCCAGGCCTCGACGCCCCCGGGAAGCTCCACCCGGGCCACCGGTCCTCTCTCGCGGATCCGGGCGGCCTCCCCGTGGATGTCGCCTCCGGTCGCGTCGATCACCAAAGGACGTGGACTTCCCATCAGGAACCTCCCGGCAGTCGAACTCCTATTCGGCGTACGCCGCGTCACGCTACGCGACGACGCGGCTTCGCCGGGATACCTGCCGGGTCGGTGCGTGCAGTGCCAACTTCCGTGCGCGCGGAGACAATTACGTCCCACGGGTCCGCACGGAGCAAGCCAGTGGGGGTTCGGATCCCGCCGCGGGGTCCGCCTCAGGCGTGTCCGCGGCGCAGCAGCCTTCTGCGCGGCTCCTGGTCGGGGAGCCAGCCGAAGGCGAGGCAGCTTCCGGCGACCCCGAGGAGCAGGCCGATGAAGAAGCCGCCGAGGTTGGAGGTGACCCAGGTGCCCAGCGAGAGCAGGACGCCCAGCAGCGAGTAGAACAGCCGCTGGGCCGGGTTGAAGAGGATCAGCAGGCCGCACAGCAGCATCACGGTGGGCAGCAGATAGCCCGCGAGGCCCTGCATGCCGATGTGCAGGACGACCTTCAGCGACGCCTTCTCGGTGAGCAGGATCTCCGCTCCCCCCAGGGTGAGCAGCAGCCCGCCCCAGAAGGGGCGGTGCGCGCGCCACCGGCGGAAGGTCTCCCTGAGGTCCCGGGAGTCGTCCGTCCGTGCTTCGGTGCTCATCAGCAGCCTTGGTCGCTGAAGCGGAGCTTGAGGCCCGGCAGCTTGAACACCCCGGCCGTCGTCGCGTAGTTGGTCTGGCGCAGGTTGGCGATGCGCACGGTGTCGGCCTGCTGGCTGAACACGCCCTTGGGGCCCTGGACCCCGGCCTTGGTGAGCGTGCTGGCGTCGTTGCCGATCTCGATGTTGTTGAAGGAGGCGTTGCCGGACAGCTCCGTGGAGTCGGTGGTCAGGTCGGTCGCCTGGACCTTGTCCGAACCGCTGCCGGCCGTGATGAGCAGGTTGGTGCCCCCGAGGTCGACGCTCTGGCACAGGTGGTCGAGGGTCGCGTTCTTGATCGCCGAGGTGACGATGAGGACCTGGCCGCCCGTGTCGCCGGCGTTCGGGCTGTCCTCCGCCATGTTGTCGAGGCCGCCGAACTGCTCGAAGCCGGTGCCGTTCAGCTCGGTCGCGGTGACCGTGAACGGCATGCCGGAGATGGCGAACTGGACACCGAGGGCACCCTCCGCCGTGGCGATCATCAGCCCCGCGGCGACCGCGGTGGCCGGTATCGCCATCACGGCGGCGCGGCGCAGCCGGACCCGCCCGCGGCGGCCCTGTCCGGCGGCTGAACCGCTTTCCGGGGTCTCGGGCGTGGAACCGTTGGACGCCGTGGCGTCCGGGGACGAGGCCATGTCTGCTCCCTGGGCACGTTCGATGCGGGTGTCGATGCGGGTGGGGCTCCAGTGGCGCGTTGTCCTGGCGCGGACAGCAGCCGCCGCGTACGCCTCCTCGCGCCTCCCGGCGGTTGCAAGGGCTTTCTCGTTACGCGGCGGTAGCCGTCGAGGAAGTTACCGGGGGTTACATCCATGGGTCAAGGCGCGTGTGGGAAAACCGTGCCCGTTGTGCCGCACCTGTGAACGCCCGCCGTCCGGAGAGCCGCTCTGACCTCCAACTTCCGTACGCAGCCTTGACGTTGACCCTCCATCAGGTCTACAACTTCCCCTGTTTCCCCGGATCCGTGGCGCCGGATCCGTCGGCCGACGCGCCCGTCACCTCCCGGACCCCGCTCTGCGGGGCGGTCATGGCGTGTTCCGGAGCAGCCCTGGCGTGTACGCCGACACGGCGTGCCCCCCGGCCGCTCCCCGTCCCGTGGCACCGGCGCGGTCACCTTCCCCCCGAGGGCCGTACCGGCCGCCCGGCTGTCGCCGTCGGCCCGTGGCGTACGGAGAAGGCGTCACGGACCGGCGGCGGTCTCTCCTCGCACCACTCCCGCGGGCGGGCCCGGTGTCCCGGCCCGCCGTCGCGCGCGGCCCGTACCACCCGCACCTTCGCGCCGGCTTCTCGACCCGCACCCCGCACCCCCGCGCCCCGGCGCGGTCAGGCACCCACACCCCCATCGGAGAAGAGGCACCCCCCATGCGTACTCGATCCCTGCTCGCCCTCGCCGGCGCCGTCGCGGCCCTCTCGGCGTCCGCGGTCGTCCCCGCCTCCGCGGACGACATCGCGGTGCTCACCACCGGCAGCGCCGGCGGAACCCCCGTCGCCGTCGGTGACGTCCTCACCGCCTCGCTGGCGAGCGGCACCAACGCCACGCTCTACTCCAGCGCGACCGGTACGAGCGGCGTCTCCTGTTCCGCGTCGACCTTCACCGCCACCGCCGCCGACAACCCGGCGTCCCCCGGCACGGCCACCGAGACCCTCACCGGCCACACCTTCGGCGCCAGTTCGTGCAGCAGCAACGTCGTCGGCGTCCTCGGCGTCACCAGCATCACGGTCGACAACCTGCCCTACAGCACCGCGGTGGGCTCCGACGGAAGCGTCACGGTCACCCCGGCCGCCGGCTCCACCATCCAGACCACGGTCAAGCTGCGCTCGCTGCTGGGCACGCTGACCTGCGTCTACCGGGCGGCGAGCCTCACCGGCACGACGGACAACTCCGACAACAGTCTCAGCTTCACCGGACAGCAGTTCACCAAGTTCTCCGGCTCGTCGCTCTGCTTCGCCAACGGCTACTTCACCGCGAAGTACGCCCCCGTGACCGACACCAGCCAGGCGGGAAGCCCGGCGGTGTACGTCAACTGATCCCCACGGGAGCCGGGTTCACTGCCGGCGTCGCAGCACCACCGCGACGCCGGCAGTGAGCAGCAGTGCCGCCCCGGCGCCCCCGGCGACCAGGGGGAGCGCGGGTCCGCCGCCCGAGGTGCGCTCGGCGGCGGGTGTCAGATCGGCGGTGCCCGTCTGCACGGCCGCCGAACTGGCCACGGGGGAGGGCGAGTCGGCGGCGGGTGACGAGGCCTTCGGGCTGGGCGCCGTAGTCGCCGAACGGGTCGCCGAGGGGGACTTCTTGGCGCTCGTGCCGGTCGAACCGCTGCCGGTGGTCCCCGAAGTCCCGGTGCTCCCGGCCGGCTTCGACGCCTCGCTCCCGCCGGAGAACACCACGTCCGAGCACGAGTAGTAGGTGTCCGTCGTGCTGGAGTTCTGCCAGATCGTGAACAGCATCTGCCGGCCGGTGCGGTCCGACGGCAGCGTCGCCCTGATCCGGTAGGCGCCGCCGACCAGCGCGGGATCGGTGACCGTGGCGAACGGCTTCTCCGGCAGGTCCGACCACGTCAGCGGCCTCGTCGGGCTGTAGCCCTGCTTGGTCAGGTAGAGCTTGAAGGTCCCCGTGTGCGCGATCGTCGAGCTGTACTTCATGTTCAGGGACGCGCCGGGCGTCAGACGCGTCGCCGGGAAGTCGGCGCGGGCCAGGTCGAGACCCTTGTAGGCGGGCAGGCCGCCGCTGCACAGCTTTCCGTCCGGGATCACCGAGCGGTCCCGGCCGTTCACACCGCCCACCCGCAGGTTGTCCCACGCCGTGAACGGCGCGCCGCCGTTCGCCGCGATCGCCGCCCGGCAGGCCGCCGTGCCCTGGCTGCCGCCCTCGGGCGAGCACGCGTACACCCGGCTGACCGGGGACGTCGGCGCGCCGTGCGCCGACGCGGTCCCGGCCGCCCACGTCGTGAGCAGCAGCGGAGCCGCCAGGGCGACAGCGGCCGCGGTGGCGGTGCGGTAGGCGGTCATCCGGCGGGTCTCCTCGATGCGTGGGCGAAGCGGTGTGCCGCCGTGCGTGGCCGGGACGCACTCCTCGCACGGGGCACAGGGGGATACGGCCGTGAGGCGCCGTCCGTTCAGATCCGCAATCCGCGCGTATCGGGACCACCGCGCCGCGGCGGGCACGGACGAGGGCCGGGCACCGCCTGGATCGAGGGTTTTCCCGCTATCCCTCCGCTCCGCGCCCTGCCTATGGTTCAGCGCGACCGCCGAGGGCCGCCGCACCTCGGACCAAGGACACGACCGCGCGGCACCCGCAACGGTCAACAGCTCGAAGTCGACCGCTGGGCTCTACGGGGGGAGGGGTCGCCCGGCGCGCATCGCGTCGGACGGCCCCTTCTGCGCAGCCGCTACGGTGAGCCGCATGCACGATCCCGCCGCCCCCGGTCCTGCCCCCGCCCCCGGTCCTTCCCCTGCCCCTTCCCCCTTCGCCCCCGGTCCCGACGACGCCCCGGTGGTGGTGAGTTCGGTGCGCGGCTCGTTCCCCTGGAGCGTGCTGGCCGAGCGGCATCCGGCGCTCATCCGCAAGGTGACGGACGCCTTCCCGTACGGCCCCGAGCAGCGCCACGCGCTCGACGCGCTGCTCGAGAACTGCGCCGACGGCGTCGTCGAACCGCTCCCGGAGACGGCGGCCGACCGTGGCCGCTGGGATGCCTGGGGCGGCCGCGAGTACTACGGCCGGTCCTGGTTCGACCTGCCTTTCCTGTGGTCCGAGAGCTACTTCTACCGGCAGCTCCTCGAAGCCGTCGGCTACTTCGTACCGGGCCCCTGGCAGGGCATCGACCCGTTCCGACCCTTCAAGCTCGCCGAACTGGACACCCCCGAGGCCGACGAGGAACTCGCCGCGCTGGACGAGCTCGCGCGGCGACCGTCCGGGGAACAGGAGGAGGCGCTGCTGCACGGCTCCCTGTGGGGCAACCGCGCCGACCTCGGATTCAGCCTCGCCGGCACCGCGGGCGGACCGGCGGCCACGTCCCAGCTCGTGGCGAACGACGCGGACGTGCTGCGGTCCCTGTTCGACGGCGGTGCCCTCTGTCTCGTCGCGGACAACGCGGGCCGGGAACTCATTCCCGACCTCCTCCTCGTCGACCACCTCCTGCGGCACGGCCGGATCGCACGGGCCGCCCTGCACGTGAAGCCGTACCCGTACTACGTGTCCGACGCCACGACGGCCGACGTGCTGGACGCCCTGCGCCGGCTGACCGCCGCGAAGGGAGCGGCCGGCGAGGCCGGGAACCGTCTCTGGGCGGCCCTGTCCGAGGGCCGGCTCACCGTCCGGACCCACCCCTTCGCCTGCGGCCCGCTGCCCTACGCCGATCTGCCCGACGACCTGCGGCGGGAGTTCGCCGCCGCCGACGTGACCCTGCTGAAGGGCGACCTGAACTACCGTCGGCTCATTGGCGACCGGCTGTACCCCGCCACCACCCCGTTCGCCGCCGCCACGGCTTGCTTCCCCGGTGCGGTGGCCGCGTTGCGGACCCTCAAGTCCGATGTCGTCGTCGGGCTCACCCCCGCCGTCGAGGCGGCCCTCGACGCCGCCGAGGACCACCGCTGGCGCACCGGCGGAACCCACGCCCTGATCCAGGCCAGACGCCGCTGACCATCCGGGGGCCGGGATCGCGGGGACGCCGGGTCACGAGGGAGGGACGCCGGGCCGCGTCGGCGGGACGCCCGGCCGCGGAGGGCGGATGCCGGGCGGGCCGTACAGAAGAGGCGCTCGGCCGCGCCGGCGGCGTCGAGTGGGCGCAAGGCCCGTCACGGGCGGCTTTCGGCTCGGTTCACGCGATGGTGTGATCATGTCCTGGCCTGCGGATGTGCCCGCGGAGGCCTGGGTAGGGCCCGGCCATGACGCAGCCGTTCCAACTCCCGCACTTCTACATGCCGTACACCGCCCGGCTGAACCCGCACCTGGACGAGGCGCGGGCGCACTCGACCGCGTGGGCCCGCGACATGGGCATGCTCGAAGGCTCCGGAATCTGGGAGCAGTCCGACCTCGACGCCCACGACTACGGCCTGCTGTGCGCCTACACCCACCCCGACTGCGACGGACCGGCCCTCTCGCTCATCACCGACTGGTACGTGTGGGTGTTCTTCTTCGACGACCACTTCCTGGAGACCTTCAAACGCACCCAGGACCGCGCCGGCGGCCGGGCCTACCTGGACCGCCTGCCCCTCTTCATGCCCCTCGACCTGTCCACCCCCGTGCCCGAACCGGAGAATCCCGTCGAGGCGGGACTGGCCGACCTGTGGGCCCGCACGGTGCCCGCGATGTCCACGGCCTGGCGCCGGCGCTTCGCCGTGTCCACCGAGCACCTGCTCAACGAGTCGATGTGGGAGCTGTCCAACATCGACGAGGGGCGGATCGCCAACCCCGTCGAGTACATCGAGATGCGCCGCAAGGTGGGCGGGGCCCCCTGGTCGGCGGGACTCGTGGAGTACGCGACGTCCGAAGTGCCCGCGTCCGTCGCGGAGTCGAGGCCCCTGCGCGTCCTGATGGAGACGTTCTCCGACGGAGTCCACCTGCGCAACGACCTCTTCTCCTACCAGCGCGAGGTCGAGGAGGAGGGCGAGCTCAGCAACGGCGTCCTCGTCCTGGAGACGTTCTTCGGCTGCACGACACAGGAGGCCGCCGAGACCGTCAACGACGTACTCACCTCACGCCTCCACCAGTTCGAGCACACGGCGCTCACCGAGGTGCCCGCCCTGGTCGCCGAGAAGGGGCTCACCCCGGCGGAGATCGGCGCCGTCGCCGCGTACACGCAGGGACTCCAGGACTGGCAGTCCGGCGGACACGAATGGCACATGCGCTCCAGCCGCTACATGAACGAGGGCGCCGTCGAGGAGGCGCGGCCCTTCGGCACGAGCGGGTTCGGGACGTCCGCGGCGGACGTCGGCGCGCTGCTCTCCGCGGCCGGGGCGGAGCGGCTGCGCGCGTACACCCACGTCCCGTTCCAGAAGGTCGGACCCTCCCGGCTCCCCGACTTCCTCATGCCGTTCGAGGTCACCCTCAGCCCGCACCTCGCGGGCGCCCGCGACCGCCTCGGCACCTGGATGCACGCGACGGGCATGCTCCAGGAGGGCGTCTGGGACGAGGACAAACTCATCGCCTACGACCTCCCGCTGTGCGCCGCGGGCATCCATCCCGACGCGACACCCGAGGCCCTCGACCTCAGCTCGCAGTGGCTGGCCTGGGGCACCTACGGCGACGACTACTACCCCCTGTACTACGGCAACCGCCGCGACCTCGCCGCCGCCAGGCTGACCACCGCGCGGCTGTCCGCCTGCATGCCCGTCGACGGCGAGGAGACACCCGTCCCGGTCAACGGCATGGAGCGCGGACTGATCGACCTGTGGCGGCGCACCACCGAGGAGATGACGCCGGAGGCCAGGACCACCCTGCGCGCGACGGTGGACGTGATGACGGAGAGCTGGCTGTGGGAGCTGTCCAACCAGACGCAGAACCGCATGCCCGACCCCGTCGACTATCTGGAGATGCGCCGGGCGACGTTCGGCTCGGAGCTCACCATGAGCCTGTGCCGCCTCGGGCACGGCCGCACGGTCCCGCCGGAGGTCTACCGCAGCGGTCCCGTCCGGTCGCTGGAGAACGCGGCCATGGACTACGCGATGCTCCTGAACGACGTCTTCTCGTACCAGAAGGAGATCGAGTACGAGGGAGAGATCCACAACGGCATCCTCGTCGTGCAGAACTTCTTCGGCTGCGACTACCCGACCGCGCTCGGCGTCGTCCATGACCTGATGACCCGGCGCATGGAGCAGTTCCAGCACGTCGCCGCTCACGAACTGCCCGTCCTGTACGACGACTTCAAGCTCTCGGAGGAAGCGCGCGGGATCATGCGGGGCTATGTGACGGAGCTGGAGAACTGGCTGGCCGGAATCCTCAAGTGGCACCAGGACTGCCGGCGCTACGGCGCGGCGGACCTGGCCCGCCGGGCCCACGGCTTCGTACCGGACCGGGCGCCCGCACCGCCCCTGCTCCGGCGGGCGCAGCCCGTTCCCCTCTGACGGGACGGCAATCCACTCGTCCGGGGAACGGCCGGGTCAGTCTCACTCGTTCGGGGATCGTCGCACGCCGGGGCGCGGGGTAGGGCAAGAGCCGAAGGCGGTCCTCGGAACATCTGCCGGAGGCGACTCATGGAACAGACCGCGTTGCGCCCCAAGCCGATGCCCGGCCGGGATCCGGGCGGCCGCGCCCGTCCGGCCGGCGGGGCCGGGCGCCCGCGCGTGGCGCGGCGGCGCGGGAGGCGGCTGGTCACCGTCCTCGCCGGGGTGTCCGCCGGGGTGGTCCTCGTCCTGTCCGGCGTGGGGCTCGGAGCGGTGGGCGCGACCGTGATCGGCGTGGGCAGGGCGGCGGACCTCCAGCGGCAGACCGGTGCGGCCGGGCAGCCGCGGCAGGCCTCCGCCACCGAGACGCCGGGACAGGAAGCGTCCGGGGCGCGGGAACCGGGCGCGTCCGGGGGGCCGGCACCGGCCGCTTCCGGAGCGCGGGAACCCGGCGCGTCCCAGGGGCCTCGGGCCGGCGCTTCCGGGGCGCCGGGGGCCGGCGGCTCCACGGCGGGGTCCGGTGACGGCGGTCCGCTCCGGCCGGGGGAGTCCGGGCGGCAGTTCGTACGGGGGACCCTCGGCGTCGAGGCGGTCGACGCACCCGGCGGCGGCGCGCTCGTCGTGGGCGTGCACCTGCCCGGTCCCGGCTACACCGCGGGCCTGGTCCGCGGCGACGTCGTGCTCGGCGTCGACGGGACCGGGATCACCTCGGCCGCCGACCTCGCCCGCGCGGTGGCGGACGCGACGCCGGGCCGGGAGGTCACCCTGCGCGTGCGCCACGCGGGCGGCGGCCGCGCGTACCTTTCCGCCGTCCCCGGCACCGCGACCTGAGGCCCCGGCCCGAGCCACCGCGCGGGGCACGGCGAACCTTCCCCGCGGGCGCGAGCAGCGGGCACAGCGCCCCTCCCCGAAGTACAGGGGAAAATTCCTGGTCACCGGACCCGCGGCCCGTCATCATGGCCGCATGCTGAGCACCCTCCTCGCCTTCCTCGGCGCCTGCACCCTCATCGCGGCCTCGCCCGGACCCAGCACCGTCCTGATCATCAAACGGTCACTGGGCAGCCGGCGCTCCGGCTTCATGACCGTGCTCGGCAACGAGACCGGCGTCTTCCTGTGGGGAGCCGTCGCCGCGTTCGGCCTCACCGCCCTGCTCGCCGCCTCCGAGATGGCGTACGGCGTCATGCGGGTCGTCGGCGCCGTCGTGCTCGTCGGCTTCGGCGTCCAGACGCTGTGGCAGGCACGCCGCTCCAAGGGCGCCGCCGACGGCGGCTGGGAAGGAGCGGAGAGGAGCGCCTGGGCGTCCTACCGGGGCGGCCTGCTGCTCAACCTCGCCAACCCGAAGGCGGCCGTCTTCGCGATGTCCTTCCTTCCCCAGTTCGTGCCCGAGGGCGCCCCGCACCTGCCCGCCATGCTCGGACTCGCCGCGCTGTGGGCGGTCTACGAGGTGGGGTACTACGGCGTCTACGTGTGGTTCGTCGGCCGGATGCGGACCGTGCTGTCCCGGACGGGCGTGCGCAGGCGCCTGGAGCAGGTCTCCGGAGGCGTCCTGCTGCTCCTGGGGGCCCGCCTCGCCCTGGAGGGCTGACCCCCCGGGGCGGGCGAGAACCGGCTCGCGCGCACCCCGTCGGAGGGGCAGGATGCTGCCGTAGCCCCCTGGGGAACTCCGCACACACGGAGGCATGGATGACCGCCGCCACACCCGCGCCCTTCACCGCCGCCGACTACGAGGCCCGCATGCGGCGCGCCGCCGAGGCCGCGGCAGCCGCCGGGCTCGACGGCGTCCTGGTCGCGCCGGGGCCCGACCTGGTGTGGCTGACCGGGTACCGCCCGGTGGAGACCGAGCGGCTCACCCTGCTGGTGCTGCGCGCGGGTGCGGAGCCCGCCCTCGTCGTGCCCACGCTGGAGGCGCCCGACGCGGCCAAGTCGGCCGGCGCGCCCGCGATGACCCTGCACGACTGGACCGACGGCCAGGACCCCTACGGAGCGGCCGCGCCCCTCCTCGACAGCGCCGGCCGTTTCGGCGTCAGCGACAACGGCTGGGCCCTGCACCTGCTCGGCCTCCAGAAGCGGCTCCCCGACACCCGCTACGCGGCCCTGACCGAGGTCCTGCCGATGCTCAGGGCGGTCAAGGACGCGGCCGAGCTGGAGCGGCTGGCGTCCGCCGGAGCCGCGGCCGACGAGGCGTTCGAGGAGATCCGCAAGGTCCGCTTCGCCGACCGCAGGGAGACCGAGGTGTCGAACGACCTCGCCGACCTGCTGCGCCGGTTCGGGCACTCCCAGGTGGACTTCACCATCGTCGCCTCGGGCCCCAACGGCGCCAACCCGCACCACGAGGCCGACGAGCGCGTGATCGAGGCCGGCGACATGGTGGTCCTGGACTTCGGCGGCCTCAAGGACGGCTACGGCTCCGACACCTCCCGCACGGTCCACGTCGGCGAACCGGACGACGAGGAGCGCAAGGTCCACGACATCGTCCGCGAGGCCCAGGAGGCCGGGTTCCGCGCCGTGCGGCCCGGAGCCGCCTGCCAGGACGTCGACCGCGCCGCGCGCGCCGTCATCGAGGCCGCCGGATACGGCGAGTACTTCATCCACCGCACCGGGCACGGCATCGGCGTCACCACCCACGAACCGCCCTACATGGTCGAGGGCGAGGAACAGCCCCTGGTCCCCGGCATGTGCTTCTCCGTGGAGCCGGGCATCTACCTGCCGGGCCGCTTCGGGGTCCGTATCGAGGACATCGTCACGGTGACCGAGGACGGCGGACGCCGGCTCAACAACACCTCCCGCGAGATGGTGATCGTCGACTGACGTGCCCCCACCGACCGAGCGGCCGGGCCGCCGCACCCGTACCCTCGACCCCACCCGCAGCCTCCACCGCTCCCGGACGACAAGGGCGCGACCATGAACCGGACACCGGCACCCGCACCGACCCCCGCTCCGGAACCCACCCCGGACGCGGTCCGTCGGCTGGTCCGCGGCCTGCTCTCCGACGACGCCGCGCCGGGCCCGGGACCGGACGTACGGCCCGTGCGCGAACACGGCGGACGCTTCACCTGGTGGGTGGGCCGACGCCATGTGCTGCGGCTCGCCCCGGACCGCGAGGCCTCCCTGCGGCAACGGCGTGAGCTGCGGCTGCGCGACCTGGTCCGCCCCCTCGTCGGGGGCGCCGTGCCCATGAGCGTCGCGCAGGGCGAGTGGGCGAGCGGACTGAGCTTCACCCTCGACACCAAGGTGCCCGGCGTCTCCGGCGAGGAGCAGGCCGTCTCGGCTCTCGGGGAGGCGGACCTGGCCGACCTGCTGACCGGGCTGCGCGAGGTCCCCGTACCGCAGGCCGAGACACTGGGGGTGCCGCGGACCCCGCCGCGCTCCCTGGAGGCACTGCGGGCCGCCGCCGTACGGGCCGCGGGACGGCTGCCCGCCGAGGAGTTCGACCCCGCCCGCTTCGACCAGCTCGCCGCGCCGGCCGCCGTCCAGCTCGGCGCGCAGCCCGGCGCCGCCGTCCTCGTGCACCACGGCCTGCTGGGCGAGCACCTCGTGGTCAGCCCCGACGGCCGGGTGCGGGGCGTCCTCGACTGGACCGGCGCGGTGACCGGGGATCCGGCCGAGGACATCGCGGGGCTGGCCCTGGCGGTCGGCGCCCCCGCGGCCGTACGCGCCGCCACCCTCGCCGGGTACGGCGCGCGCCCCTGCCTGCGCGGCCTGTGGCTCGCCCGCTGCGACACCGTCATCCGGCTCGCCGACCGCCTCCAGGATCGCGACGTGGGACAACTGCCGCTCCTGGAGGCCCGGTTGGCGCGCGCCTGGGAGTCGATCCTGCTGGAGCGGGTCACCGACCTGAGGGACGCGCCGGACGAGGCTCCCTGAGCCGTGTCCGACGCGGGCGTCCCGCGCCGGGCGTCCTCACGCCTGGGTCAGCACCACGCACGACTCGCCCGGCACGCTCAGCACCCCGTCCGTGCCCGGCGCCTCCACCGGGTCCCAGGCCGCGAGGACCCGCGCGCGGCGGATACCGAGGGGGATCGCCGCCGGGTCCTTGCCGAGGTTCACGGCGACGCGCACGTCCCCGCGCCGGACGGCGATCCAGCGGGCGGCCGGATCGTGCGCGACCCTGACCGCCGCGAGATCGGGGTCCGACAGGTCGGCCTGGCTCCGGCGCAGGGCGATCAGCTCGCGGTACCAGGCCAGCAGGCGCGCGTGCGGGGCCTGTCCGGGCTCCGACCAGTCGAGGCACGAGCGGTCCCGGGTCGCGGGGTCCTGCGGGTCCGGCACGTCCTCCTCGGCCCAGCCGTGCGCCGCGAACTCCCGCCGCCTGCCCCGCCGTACGGCGTCCGCGAGCTCGGGATCGGTGTGGTCGGTGAAGAACTGCCAGGGAGTCGTGGCGCCCCACTCCTCGCCCATGAAGAGCATCGGCGTGAACGCCGCGGTGAGGGTCAGCGCGGCGGCGCAGGCCAGCAGTCCGGGGGAGAGGGACGCCGACAGCCGGTCCCCCTGCGCGCGGTTGCCGATCTGGTCGTGGGTCTGGGTGTAGCCCAGCAGCCGCTGCGCCGAGACCCGCGCCCGGTCCAGCGGACGGCCGTGGTGCCGCCCGCGGAAGCTGGAATAGGTGCCGTTGTGGAAGTAGCCCGACGTCAGCGTCTTGCACAGGGCGGCGAGCGGGGGGTTCGCGAAGTCCGCGTAGTAGCCCTGCGCCTCGCCGGTCAGCGTGGTGTGCAGCGCGTGGTGGAAGTCGTCGTTCCACTGGGCGTGCAGCCCGAGGCCGCCCTCCTCGCGGGACGTGATGAGCCGCGGGTCGTTGAGATCCGACTCGGCGATCAGGAACAGCGGCCGGCCCAGGTCGCCGGCGAGCGCGTCCACGGCCGCCGACAGCTCCTCCAGGAAGTGCACCGCCCGGGTGTCCCGCAGCGCGTGCACCGCGTCGAGACGCAGCCCGTCGAGGCGGTAGTCGTGCAGCCAGGCCAGCGCGCTGCCCAGGAGATACGAGCGCACCTCGTCCGAGCCGGGCGCGTCCAGGTTCACCGCGGAACCCCACGGGGTCTGGTGGGTGTCCGTGAAGTAGGGCCCGAACGCGGGCAGATGGTTGCCGGACGGGCCGAGATGGTTGTGCACGACGTCGAGGACCACGCCCAGGTCCAGTTCGTGCGCCCGGTCGACGAACCGCTTCAGCGCCTCGGGACCGCCGTACGGCTCGTGCACGGCCCACAGGGAGACCCCCTCGTACCCCCAGCCGTGCCGGCCGGGGAACGGGCACAGCGGCATCAACTCGACGTGCGTGACGCCCAGTTCGACCAGGTGTTCCAGCCGCTCCGCCGCCGCGTCCAGGGTGCCCTCGGGGGTGTACGTCCCCACGTGCAGTTCGTAGAGGACCGCGCCCGGCAGCGCCCGGCCGGGCCAGTCGGCCCGCCAGGCGTACCCGCCCTGGTCGACCACCGCGCTCAGTCCGTCCGGTCCGTCCGGCTGGCGGCGCGAGCGGGGGTCGGGCAGGACGGGACCGTCGTCCACGGCGAACCCGTACCGGGTTCCCTCCGCCGCCTCCGCCTCGCCCGACCACCATCCGGAACGGCCGGGATCACGGTCCAACGCGCGCGTGACACCGGCGCAATGGAGCGTCATCCGCTCGGCCCGTGGTGCCCACACCTCGAATCGCATGGACGCTTCCCCCTTGTCGGCTCGCAGTGACCCAGCCCGTCCATGGTGCTCCACGGGAGATCAATTCGCTTTCGGATCCACCCTTTTGCCGCGTGTTCGTCGCCCTTTGGTCGCGCGAACGGCCGCACCCGGCCCCACCAGCCGTTTCCGGGTCTTCTGGACACCCTGTCGTTACTGGCCGACAATCACGAACGTGACGTCGTCCTTCGAGTTCCATCCGTACCCCGCGCGGCTGTCCGACGCGGAGCGCGACCGGGCGCTCAAGTCCCTCCGTGACGGCGTCGCGCTCGGCCGTCTCTCGCACGACACGTTCGTCCGCCGCATGGAGCTGGTCCTGTCCGCCCGCCGGTCCGAGGAACTCGCCGTGCTCACCGCCGACCTGCCCGCCGGCGACGAGCCCGCCGGGCGGCGCTGGTCGAAGGTGGTGTTCGGCACCGTGGAGGCCGTCTCCGGCTTCACGGTCCGGCTGCGCCGGGCCTGGCAGGCCGAGCGGCTGCCGAAGCTGCAATTGCCCGACCCGGGCGACGCCTACCCGCTGCGGATCGGCCGGGACCCGGCCAGCGGGCTGCGCCTCAACCACGAGACGGTGTCCCGGGTGCACGCCGAACTGCGCCGCCAGGACGGTGTGTGGGTGCTGCGCGACCTCGGGTCGACCAACGGCACGACCGTCAACGGGCGGCGCGTCATCGGCGCGTCCGTCGTGAAGGACGGCGACCAGATCGGCTTCGGCCGCATGCTGTTCCGCCTCACCTCGGCCTGAACCCGGGCACCGCGGCCCGGCCCGAGCTCCGGCGCCTGCCCCGGCCCGAGCTCCGGCGCCTGCCCCGGCCTGAACCCGGGGCCCGCGCCCCGGCCCGACCGGGGTGCCGCGTGGGGCGCCCGGCGGAGTCCCGCGCGCCCGGCGTCCACAACATCCTTTCGCCGCAGCGGTGTTGACGTACCCCTCGACTCGTGACTGACTGTGTGTACTTCATGTACATCTGGTGAAACGACGGCACCGTACGAGTGGAGGTGTGCCCTGCCGCCACTCCGCCGCTATCCGACCGTGGACGAACTCGGCGTCCGCGCCGCCGCGCTCGTCGCCCGGCGCCCCGGCGAGGCCCGGCTGCGCCAGGTGGGCACCTCCCGGGCGGGCACCCCGATGCTGCTCCTGTCCGTCGGACGCGGCAGCCGCCAGGTCCTCGTGGTCGCCGGACCGCACGCCAACGAACCCGTCGGCGGCGCGACCGCCCTCCGGCTGGCCGAACGGGCCCTCGCCGACCCCCGCCTCACCGAGGGCGCGGACGCCACCTGGAACCTGCTGCTCTGTCTCGACCCCGACGGCTCCCGGCGCAACGAGGCCTGGCTCCAGGGCCCTTACACGCTCGGCCACTACTTCCGGAACTTCTTCCGGCCCGGCTTCCTCGAACAGCCCGAATGGCTGCCCGACGGCGCCGGGCGCGCCGCCCTGCCCGAGACCCGTGTCCTGCTCGCCCTCCAGGACGAGCTGAGGCCGTTCCTCCAGTGCTCCCTGCACGGCGTCGACGTCGGCGGCGCCTTCGTCGAACTCACCCGCGACCTGCCGGGACTGGCCCAGCGGGTCGCGCACAGCGCGGCCCGCCTCGGTATCCCGCGCGAACTCGGCCCCTACGACACCCTGTACTGGCCCGCGCTGGGCCCGGCCGTCTACCGCGTCCCGCCGCCGCGCGGGGGAGACCTCGCCGCGGCCATCACGGAGGCCGCGGTCGACTCCACCTGGTTCCACCCCCAGCCGCACGGCACGGTCACCGCGATCGTCGAGGCACCCATGTGGGGCGTCGGCGCCGTCGAGGACCCGACGTGCCCCGCCGATCCCGACGCCGTGCTGCGCTCCGTCAGCCGCACCCTGCGGCACGACACCAAGGTCCTGGAGGACATCCTGGCCCGGGTGCGGCCCGGCGTCGGCGGCTCGCCCGACGCGCCCCGCCTGCTGGCGCCCGTCGACGACTATTTACTGGTCGGCCCCGGACTCGCCGACTCCTGGGACCCCGACGTACGCGACGCCGGGGGACGCGCGCTGCCCTCCCTCGACACGGCCCGGCTGACCGCCCTGCGCCTCGCCGGACGGCGGGTCGCGCTGCGCACGGCCGGGCTGCTGCACCAGTTGGTCACCGCCTCCGGGCGGGACCCGGGCGGGGCGCTGCCCGAGCTCGACCGTCTGATCGACGCGTGGTGTGCCGACTACCGCGACGGCTGCGGAGCGCGCTGGATCCCGGTGGCGCGTCAGGTCGAGTACCAGGCGCGTGTCGTGCTCGCCGCGTTCGACCTCGCGGGGCGTCCCCGCGGCACGCGTTCCCGTTCGGGTGATTCCGGCTGGACCGCGCGGGCCACCGTGCCGATGCACCGGGAATGACGACAACCCTTCGAGCGATCCGCGCCGCCGTGCTGCTCCCGCTCGCGCTCCTCCTGGCGGGCGCGGCTCCCGCGGCCCACGCGACCCCCGGACACGGCCTGCCGGGCAACTGGCTCCGCCTGGCCGTCACCCGCGGCGACGCCCGCTCCAGCGACACCCGTGGCGTCCTGCTGCTCTGCGACCCGCCCCAGGGCCACGCCCACGCCGCCCGCGCCTGCCGGCAACTCGCCGCGGCCGGGGGCGACATCGACCGCATCCCGGGCCGGTCCGGCGTCAGGTGCCCGATGCTGTACGCGCCGGTGACGGCGTCGGCGCACGGCGTCTGGGAGGGCCGCCGGGTCGACTACCGGCACGCGTTCTCCAACTCTTGCGCGCTGGGGGCGCGGACGGGCGCGGTGTTCGACCTGTCGGCCTGAGTCAGGCGGCGCCCTCGCGCGCGTGGCGGGCGGCCGCCATCACCGTACGGGCCTGGTGCTCGACCTGGTTCTCCAGCGGCACCCAGCGCGCGCGGAAACGCCGGGCGAAGGCGTCGCTCCAGTCGGCGACCAGCTCTTCCAGGCGGGGTGCCTCGCGGTCCTCGGCCTCCTGGAGGACGCGCAGCAGCATCGACGCGGCCCGCAGCGGGATCCGCCGGCCGAAGGCGTCCACACTGCCCACGTACGCCATGGTCGTGTCCGCGGGGAGCGGCTGCGACCAGTCCGCGGCGAGTCCGGGCACCAGTTCCAGCGCCCACTTCGAGGCCCGCAGCAGAGGCCCGTCGGGTCCCCGCAGCCGCGGCCGGGCCCGTCCGAGCACCGCCTCCACCTGCTCCGCGTCCGTCACCAGCCGGTGGGCCAGGCGCCGCATCGCCGCCGCGGGCGCGGGGTGCGGCGCCGGGTCGTCCACGAGGTCGCTGGCCCACATCGGCACCTCCACGACGGCCGTCAGACCGCCGTACCGGTGGGCGTGGTACCAGGTGCTGTGCCGGGCGTCGTCCGGCATGCTCGGGTACGCCGTGTCCGAGCCGGGCGCCGGCATCACATGCACCCCGGGCCCGGAGGCGGGCCAGCCCGCGGCGTCCGAGGCGGCCGTCTCCACCGGGATGCGCAGCTCCGCGGCCGACTTGGCGAACGGCTCCGCGAGACCTGGGATGTCCTTGGTCAACTGCACCCAGCTACCGCCCAGATCGGTGCCGTGCAGCGTCACCTGGAGGTAGGGCCGCACCTCGTCGATCACCCCGGTCAGCGTCCGCGTCTCCGGCGGCAGCCGGTCGGGCGGCAGGACGGAGGGCGACCACTCCGGCTGCTCGGGTCCGGCCGGACGGAAGAACCCCAGGTGGTACTCGAGGAGGGTCCGCGGCGCGGGGGTGACGTGGAGACTCGCCCCGTCCGGGTCCGCGCAGAGCAGGAAGTGCCAGGAGGTGTCCCGGCGCAACTCCCGCCGTAACAGCACACGTTCGGCCAGTGACAGCAGCGTCGAGCCGCCCGTGGGTTCGTTGGCGTGGGCCCCCGCGACGACGAGCACCGTGCGCCGGGCATGGCCGACGGACAGCAGGTGGAGGGGTCTGCCCGCGCGGGAGGTGCCCACTTGCCTGAGGACGCAGAGATCGGGCCGGTGGGCCGCCAGCGCGCGGGCGGACGACACGATTTCGGTCACACTGGGGTAGCGCAACTCCGGCAGATGACTCACCCCCGACTTGTCCGCCCTGCGTCGCTTTTGGCAGTACTCCACGGTCTCGGAGAACTGTCAAGCAGGCGTCGGCGCGGCCCGGAGGGAGCCCGGGTGGCATTTTCCGCTGGCAACGGGCAGCGGAAGGTGCGCGGGCCCGCCCGTTGCCGGCGGACCGCGTCCCGCAGGCCTGCGGAGAACGGGGGCGCGCGCCGCGAGAGAGGGCGCCCCGGAGGGGACGACCGGCGTACGCGCGCACCCCCGGCGGACAAGCCGTTTCTACGTACACGATTCACTCGTCCGGGTGTACGGGAACTGCGGTGCGGGGCGGGCGGTGGTCCACTCGGAACAACCGCGCGCGGGTCCGGCGCGCAGACCCGAGGTGGTGGCCCGCGGTGCTGTGTCCACACGGCCTTCCCGGCGAAGGCGCCCCGACGGCGACCCCCACGGGCCCACCGGCCCGGGCGCGCGCGTCGCTGGTCCCGTCCGCTCCCGTCCCCTCCCCTCCCGTCCCGGCCCGCCCCTCCGCCCCGTCCCGTCCCGCGGTCCGGCCCCGCCCCGCGGTCCCGTTCCGCCCCTCGCCGGACGGGCCCTGCGGGCCGTACACCCCGCCGAGCGGGCCGTCCGCGCGCGCGGACGCCCCCGCGAGCCTGCTCGACCCGGGGACCGAGCGTGACCCCCACCCGCTCCACCGCACCCTGCGCCGGGACTTCCCCCTGGTCCTCGACGAACCGTTCGGCGCCTGGCTGATCAGCCGCCACGCCGACGTCCGCGCCGCGCTCGCGGACCCCCGGCTCGCCCCGCCGTCACCCGGACCCGGGCCGGACCACGGGGAGGACGGCACGCACGCCGCGCACCGGGCCGCCGTCTCCGCGGCGCTGGCGGAAGGGATGCCGGCCGGACTAAGGGCGGGCGTCGAGCGCACCGCCCACGTCCTGGCCAGCCGCCTGGCGGGCCGTCAGGAAGCCGACCTCGTGTCCGAGTTCTGCCAGTGGCTGCCCGTCGCCGCCGCCGTCACCGCGCTCGGACTGCCGTACGAGGACACCGCGCGCGTACACGCCTGGTGCCGCACGGGCCTCGACCACCTCGGCCACCGTCCCGGACTCGACGCCTACCTGCGCCCCCACCTGGCCCGCCGTCGTACCCACCCCGGCGACGATCTGCTCTCCGCGCTGTGCGCGGCCCGGCCCGGCGGACGACCGCTGCCCGACGAGGCCGTGACCGCTGTCGCCGGGACCGTGCTGGGCGCGGCCGGCGGCACGACCGCGCGCGCCCTCGCCTCGTTCCTCGCCAACCTGCTCGACCACCCGGGCCTGCTCGACCTGATCCGCGCCCGCCCCGGACTGACGGGCGCCGCCTGGGCCGAGTCGCTGCGCCGCGACCCCCCGGTGCAGATCGTGCCGCGCCGGGCGCTCGAACCGATCGGCCCGATACCCGAGGGCGCCACCGTGGCGTGTCTGCTCGGCGCCGCGGGCCGCGACCCGGCACGGTTCGCCGACCCGGACCGCTACGACCTCTTCCGCGCCGACCCGGGCGCCCTCCCGTACGGCGCGGGACCGCACCACTGCCTCGGCGAGGCGCTGGCCCGGCTGACGGCGGAGGCCGGGCTGCTCGCCCTGCTGGACGTGCTGCCGGGCCCGCGCCGGGCCCCCGGGCCCCGGCCGCGCCCCGAGGGCCTGGTCAGCCGCTCTCCCCGGACCCTCCCGGTGTGTCCGCGCTGACGCGCTCCAGCAGGACGACGGGGGACCGCTCGAAGAGGTCCGCCACGCGCGCGTGCCCCGTGAACTCCCGCTCCCCGGTGCCGGAGGGGAGCACGTCGGCCCACCGTCCTTCGGGGAGCGCGAGAACGGTGTCCCGCCAGCCGCCGGCCTCGGCGAGCCCCAGCGACAGCCGGGTGACGGCCGCGATCACCTCTCCGGAGCGCGCGAACGCCACACAGTGCTCCGCCGCCGGCCCCTCGGCATGCAGTGGCGCGTACGTCGCCGCCTCTCCGAAGAGGTCGGGCCGCCGGGCGCGCAGCCGCAGCGCGGCGGCCGTGAGCGCGGGCTTCTCCGCGGACGGGTCGCGCGGCGCGAACGGCTCCCGGTTGTCCGGGTCCACGAGGGCCAGATACTCGTCCTCGGTGCCCTGGTACACGTCCGGCACCCCGGGCATCGTCAGATGGACCAGGGCGGCCCCCAGGACGTTCGCCCGCACGTGCGGGGCCAGCGAGGCGCGCAGGGCGGCCACGTGCCGTCCAGGGGGCCCGCACGGCCCGTCCGTGACGAACGCCGTCACCGCGTCCTCGTACGCGGGGTCCCGCTCGGTCCAGGCGGTGCGCGTCCCGGCCTCCCTGATGTGCTTCAGCAGGGCGTCCCGGACCCGCTCGGTGTGGGCCCCCGCCCCGTCCTCGCCGGCGGCCGGGCCGAGCCCGAACACCGTCTGCCACGCCGCCCACGCCACCTGCGGGTCGGGGCTCCCGGGTACTTCGTCCGCCACCTGCGCGAGGACCTCGGACCAGGCCTCCGGGCACTGGGTGAGGACGGCGACGGCGGCGCGGACGTCCGCGCTGCGCTTGGTGTCGTGGGTCGACAGGACGGTCCCGGTGGCGGGCCAGTCGCGCTGCACGCGCGCGCAGTAGGCGTGGAAGTCGTCCGGGGACACCGCGGGGCGGCCCGGGTCGCCGCCCACCTCGTTCGCCGACAGCAGCGGCACATAGCGGTAGAACGCCGTGTCCTCCACCGACTTGGCCCGCAGCGCCGACGAGGTCTGCGCGAACCGGGCCCGGAAGGCGGCCTCACCGGGTCCGTCGCCGTCGCCGAGCAGCAGATCCCGTACGACGTCCACGGCGTGTGCCTCCTCGGGCACCCGGAACGCCGACCTGGCCTCGGCGGCGGCCCCCTCGGTGATCACCCGGGAGGCGTCCGTGGACGGGTAGGGCCGGTACACCTCCAGGCGGACCAGGAGCTCCCGCAGCGCGGCGCCCAGGGCCCAGGGGGCGTGGTCGCGGGCGGCGGGGTCGGGGGACGCGGCGCACAGCGCGCTCACCTCGCGGGTGAGGCGTTCGACCTCCGTGGCCAGTTCGTACGTGATCACCTTGTACGCCGCCCGGCGCACCGTGCTCTCCCAGTGGCCGCCCCGGTCGGCCTGCGGGCCGGCGAAGCGCCGGTAGCGGCCGAGGAGACGGCTCGCGCCGGCCTCGTCGGTGAAGAGGCCGTCGACGTGCCGCAGGGCGTCGTAGCCGGTGGTGCCCGCCACGGGCCAGGCGGGCGGGAGCGGTTCGCCGTCCGCGAGGATCTTCTCGACGACCGTCCAGCGGCCGCGGGTCGCCTCGTGCAGCCGGCGCAGATAGGCGTCCGGGTCCGCCAGCCCGTCCGGGTGGTCGACGCGCAGACCGTCGATCACCCCGTCGGCGACGAGCTCCAGGATCTTCGCGTGGGTCGCCGCGAACACCTCGGGGTCCTCGACGCGCACCCCGATGAGCTCCGAGATGCTGAAGAAGCGGCGGTAGTTGAGCTCGGTGCGGGCCAGCCGCCACCACGCGGGGCGGTACCACTGGGCGTCCAGCAGCCGGGGCATCGGCAGTTTCGCGGTGCCCTCGCGCAGCGGGAACACGTGGTCGTAGTAGCGCAGTATGTCGCCGTCGACCTTGAGCTCGCCGATCTCGGCGCCGAGGCGGTCCCCGAGCACCGGCAGCAGCAGCCGGCCGTCCTGGGCGTCCCAGTCGATGTCGAACCAGCGGGCGTACGGCGAATCGGGGCCCTCGCGCAGGACCTCCCACAGGGCGTGGTTGTGGCGCGGCGCCATCGCCATGTGGTTCGGGACGATGTCCACGACGAGCCCGAGACCGTGCTCCCGCGCGGTGCGGGCCAGGGAACGCAGCCCCTCCTCGCCGCCGAGTTCGTCCCGTACGCGCGTGTGGTCCACCACGTCGTAGCCGTGCGTCGAACCGGGGACGGCCTCCAGGACGGGGGACAGGTGCAGGTGGGAGACGCCGAGCGAGGCCAGATAGGGCACGGCCGCCTCGGCGCGGCGGAAGGGGAACTGCGGCTGGAGCTGGAGCCGGTAGGTGGCGGTCGGCACGTAGGGGACGACCGGGCCGGGGACGACCGAGTGCGCGATCGCCGGTTCGGGGCGCTCAGGTGTCATGCGTGTCTACGTACCCGTCCGGCCGGACTTCTGTCACCGGCGCCTCCAGAAGGGCACGCACGGCCCCCCTAGGAGGCCCACGCGCGCGCTGCCAAGGGAGCCGTGCACGCGCGCGGGTCTCGTGGGAGAGCCCACGCGCGCGTGTCCGCCGGAGAAGCGGTCCACGCGCGCGTGCTCCCGGGAGGGCCGTCCTACGCGGGCCGCTGAAGCACCGTCATGCTCCGGTCGACCAGGGTCAGCCGGTCACCGGCCGTGACCTTGGCGCCCGTACCCGGGGCCACGCCCTCCGCGAGGGAGGTGTCGACGACGACCTGCCACTGGCGGCCGTGGTCGGCCGGTACGACGAATTCCAGGGGCTTGGGGGAGGCGTTGAACATCAGCAGGAAGGAGTCGTCCGCGATGCGCTCCCCGCGGGCGCCCGGCTCGGAGATCGCGTTGCCGTTGAGGAACACCGACAGCGCCCTGGCCTGCGCGGAACCCCAGTCGCGCTGGGTCATCTCCTGGCCCTCCGGGGTGAACCACGCGATGTCGGAGAGCTCGTCGTGGGTGCCCTGGACGGGCCGTCCGTGGAAGAAGCGCCGCCGCCGGAAGACGGGATGGTCGCGGCGCAGCCACACCATCGCGCGCGTGAACGCGAGGAGCTCGCAGTCCTCCTCCGGCCACGGCACCCAGGCCAGCTCGCTGTCCTGGCAGTACGCGTTGTTGTTGCCGCCCTGGGAGCGCGCGAACTCGTCGCCGTGGCTGAGCATCGGCACGCCCTGGGAGAGCATCAGGGTGGCGATGAAGTTGCGCCGCTGCCGGGCCCGCAGCGCCAGCACGTCGGGGTCGTCCGTGTCGCCCTCGGCGCCGCAGTTCCAGGAGCGGTTGTGGCTCTCGCCGTCCCGGTTGTCCTCGCCGTTGGCCTGGTTGTGCTTGTTGTTGTACGACACGAGGTCGTTCAGGGTGAAGCCGTCGTGGCAGGTCACGAAGTTGATCGAGGCGAGCGGACGGCGTCCGTCGTCCTGGTAGAGGTCGGAGGAGCCGGTCAGCCGGGACGCGAACTCGGCCAGCGTGCGCGGCTCGCCGCGCCACAGGTCCCGTACGGTGTCGCGGTACTTGCCGTTCCACTCCGTCCACAGGGGCGGGAAGTTGCCCACCTGATAGCCGCCCTCGCCGACGTCCCAGGGCTCGGCGATCAGCTTGACCTGGGAGACCACCGGGTCCTGCTGGACGAGGTCGAAGAACGACGACAGCCGGTCCACCTCGTGGAACTGGCGCGCCAGCGTGGCCGCGAGGTCGAAGCGGAAGCCGTCCACGTGCATGTCGGTGACCCAGTAGCGCAGCGAGTCCATGATCAGTTGCAGGACGTGCGGCGAGCGCATCAGGAGCGAGTTGCCGGTGCCCGTGGTGTCCATGTAGTAGCGGGGGTCGTCCGCCAGACGGTAGTACGAGGCGTTGTCGAGGCCCCGGAAGGACAGCGTCGGCCCGAGGTGGTTGCCCTCGGCCGTGTGGTTGTAGACCACGTCGAGGATGACCTCGATGCCGGCCTCGTGCAGCGCCCGGACGGCCGACTTGAACTCCAGCACCTGCTGGCCCCGGTCGCCCCAGGAGGCGTACGCGTTGTGCGGGGCGAAGAAGCCGATCGTGTTGTAGCCCCAGTAGTTGCTGAGGCCCATGTCGGCCAGCCGGTGGTCGTTCACGAACTGGTGCACGGGCATCAGCTCCAGCGCCGTGACACCCAGTTCCGTCAGGTGTTCGATGATCGCCGGATGGGCGAGGGCCGCGTACGTGCCGCGCAGCTCGTCCGGGAGCTCGGGGTGCAGCATCGTGAGGCCCTTCACGTGGGCCTCGTAGATCACCGTGTGGTGGTACTCCGTCCGGGGGCGCCGGTCGTCGCCCCAGTCGAAGTACGGGTTGACCACGACCGAGGACATCGTGTGCGGCGCCGAGTCGAGGTCGTTGCGCTTGTCGGGTGACCCGAAGGGGTATCCGTACACCTCCTCGCCCCAGTTCACGGCGCCGGCGATCGCACGCGCGTACGGGTCGAGCAGCAGTTTCGCGGAGTTGGCGCGCTGCCCGCGCTCGGGCGCGTACCGCCCGTGCACCCGGAAGCCGTACCGCTGCCCGGGCATGACGCCGGGCAGGTACGCGTGGCGCACGAACGCGTCGGTCTCCCGCAGTTCGACGGCCGTCTCCGACCCGTCGTCGTGCAGAAGACACAGCTCAATACGGTCGGCGGCCTCCGAGAAGACCGCGAAATTGGTACCGGCGCCGTCGTACGTGGCACCGAGTGGATACGCCTCGCCAGGCCAGACCTGCATGGATATGACTCTTCCAGTAGTTCCGTGCCCCAGGGGGCGAGTCCGAACCGAGTCTCCCCGAAAGTGATGGAACCTCACATGCCTTACATCCCTCTTACCCCGCGACCAGGCATATCTCGTATGCCGAACCAGTGGGACTCAAACGACTCCTGGGGATGTAGGGGGAGTAGGGGGAAATGTGCGCAAGATAGTGCACCGCCATCTGGGCAAGGTGGTGGCGGGTGCGGCCATCGCGGTGGCCGGCACGGCCGTGATGATCGGGATCACCCTTCCGGGGTCGGCGGGGGCCGACGAATCGGGCGGAACGAGCGGGACCGGCGCGAACGGCGGGTCCGCGCAGCAGGCGGCGCAGGACGGGCAGGGCGGCGTCGTGCGGCCCGGCGTCGTCGAGCGGGCGCCGGCCGAGGGGGACAAGGGCAAGGGCCGTGACCCGCTGACCGACGACGAGATGCGGCGCGCCGAGCGGATCGCGGTGAACCGGCAGCTCTTCAACTCGAGCGAGAACGTCGAGGGCGCGCGCGGACCGCAGCGCATCGGTGTGGACCTCGCCGAACCCGACACGGCCGATCTGGACAACCCGGACGCGCCGCGCCGCGCCGACATCACGTTCTACGACTACAAGGACGACACGCTCGTCACCAAGACCGTCGACCTCGACACGGAGAAGGTCGTGGAGGCGGGTGTCCAGCACGGCGTGCAGCCGCCGATCAGCCGGGACGAGATGTCCGAGGCCGCCAAGCTGCTGATCGCCGATCCGCTCGGCGCCGGCCTGAAGGCCGACTTCAAGGACGCGACCGGCAAGGAACTCACCTCGCCCGATCAGCTCATGCTCAACAGCATGGTCTACCGCGCGACCCCCGGCGTCCGGCCCGCCGCCCTCGGCGCCTGTGGCGAGCACCGGTGCGTCCGGCTCTTCCCGAAGGTCAAGAACGGGCCCTGGATCGACAGCCGTGACCTGGTGATCGACCTGAGCGCCCGCAAGGTCGGCAGGCTCGGCTGAGCGCCGCCTTTCTTTCCTTCCCACCTTCACAGCTTTCCGCAAGGAGTCATGTCTTCATGCGCGTCAACAGAAACAGCCGTGCCCGCAGCCGGGCCGCCGTGGGCCTCTCCGCGCTCGCCCTGGCCGCCGGCGCGACGACGGCCGCGGGACCGGCCGTCGCCCAGCCCCGGTCCGCGCCCGCTCCGGCCCCCGACTGCAGCGCCGCGTTCCGGATCGAACAGAAGCTCGCCACCGGCACCACCTGGCGGATGTGCTGGCACTACGAGAGCGAGGCCGGGCTCGTCCTGGAGGACATCTCCTACCAGCCCCCCGGCGAGGCCCAGCCGATCAAGGTCCTGGCCACCGCCAAGCTCGCCCAGATCGACGTGCCCTACGACGACGGCTCGGTCGAGTACAGCGACCTCACCGGCGCCGGCTTCGGCCAGGGCCTGGTCGACATGGCCCCCGCCGAGTGCCCCGGCGGCGCCATCAAGACGGTCAAGGTCCCCGACGCCTGGGACCCGCAGCACGCGAACGTCAAGGGCCTGTGCACCACGACCCGTTCACGCGGCCACGCCTACCGCATGGAGGCCGACACCGGGAACAAGGTCTTCCAGAAGCAGGGCAAGGACCTGCTCGTCTACACCGTCAACAAGGTCGGCTGGTACGAGTACATCACCGAGTGGCGCTTCCAGGACGACGGCACCCTCAACATGAACGTCGGCGCCACCGGCAGCCTCTCGCCCGGTGACTACGACGCGGGCGACGGCCGCGGCTGGCCGCTCGGCAAGGGCGCCAAGGACTACGCCACGAGCCACAGCCACAACATCTTCTGGCGGCTCAACTTCAACCTGGACGGCTCGTCCAAGTCGAAGGTCGAGCAGTACGACTCGGTGGTCAGCCCGCCCGCCTCGGGCCAGGAGGCCCCCAGCAACAAGACCACGGTCACCAAGGTCGGCAAGGAACTCGCCGGCGACGCCAAGAACATGCGCTGGTGGCGCCTGGTCAGCAACACCGGCAAGAACAAGGACAACCACGCGCGCTCCTACGAGCTCGTCCCGGGCGCGACCACCAAGTACCTCGGCCACGCCTTCACCAAGCACGACGTCTACTTCACCGAGTACAACAAGTGCGAGCAGTTCGCCAGCGACAACCTGCGCAACTGCGGTGCCGGGCACGGCAAATCCGTCGACAAGTGGGTCGACGGACAGACGCTCACCCACCCCGTGGTCTGGGTCAACGTGGGCTTCCACCACATCGCCCGCGACGAGGACCAGCAGCCGATGCCGGTCCACTGGCAGGGATTCTCCATCGCCCCGCGTGACGTCACCGCTATGAATCCGCTCACTCCGCCGGAGCTCGCGGACCAGAACGGGCATGTCGAACCTAGGTAGTTGGGAAACGACCTGTGCATCGGGCTGCACCGCTCGCCGCTCCCGGAGTACCCTTCCTTGATCGTTGATTGGGGCCTGGCCCTGGGGAGTGCTCGGGGGAGCGGAAGGCGGTGCGTGGGTGGGCTCGGGAGGGCTGGAGCTGCCTCCTGGTGACGAGGGTCACGAGGGAAACTCCACAGATGTCCCACCCGGCGCGGTGTCCCTGGCACGGCCGATGGAGATGGGATCCATCGGACCGGAACTGGACTGGGGCGCCGACGCCTGGCGCGAGGTGCGTACGCGCGCCCAGCGGGCCGGGCGCGCCTACATCTGGCTGAACCTGGTGGAACAGCGGCTGCGCGCGGTCGTGGCCGCTGTTCTCCGGCCCATCTACGAACCCGTCCACGGTGACGACTGGGTGGTCGCCGCCGCGGGACCGGCCGGCCAGGAGTGGGTGCAGCGCGCCGTCGCCGTGCGCGAAGTCAGCCGCCGCAAGGGGTACTTGCTCGACCCGGCCGACGACAACGTGCTGAGTTTCCTCACGCTGCCCCAGTTGCGTGAGCTGATGGTCCAGCACTGGCCGTGCTTCGAGCCCTACTTCGACGAACGCCGGGACGTCGAACTCGCCCTGGACGAGCTGGAAGTGACCCGGAACGTCGTGTCACGCAACCGCGCCCTGTCCGAGGCCGTGCTCAACCAGGCCGAGCGGGCCGCGGCGAAACTCCTGGAGATCCTCGGCGCCGGGAGCGACGTGCCCTCCGCGCGCAGGCTGCCCGTGGACGCCGTCGAGGACCTCGTCGGCGACCGCTACGCGGACGTCGTCGGGGTGCACTCCGACCGGGTGCGGCTGCTGCGCCAGTTCCCCGCCGAGGACCTCTTCGGCGGCGCCCGCCGGCTCGACGCGGTCGGCATCGGACTGAACCTGCTGGTGCAGAACTTCTCCGGGCGCCGGCTGGTCCGGCTCGCCGAGGCCGGCTGCCGCACGCGACTGCTGTTCCTGAACCCCGCCTCCAGCGCCGTCAAGCGGCGCGAGCGCGAACTCGGCATCAAACGCGGCGAGTTGAGCCGGTCGGTCGAGATGAACATCCTGCACATGCGGCGGGTGCGGTCCCGGCTGCGCGACCCGGACGCCTTCGAGATCCAGGTCTACGACGAGACCCCCCGCTTCACCGCGTACCTCGTCGACGGTGACGGCTCGGACGGCATCGCGGTCGTGCAGTCCTATCTGCGCCGGACGCGGGGCATGGAGGCGCCGGTCCTGGTGCTGCGCGGCGGGAGCCGCCTGCTCAAACCGGACCAGATCGGCGAAGAGGGACTTTTCCCCACCTATCGCGAAGAGTTCGAGGTGGCTTGGGCGGATTCGCGGCCTGTGTCCTGAAAGGCCGTTCCCCGTGGCCGGGTGGAACGCGGTCCCCGGATTGTCAGTGGCTCATGGGATCGTGGGGACCACTGGGGGAAAGCACCACGAAGAAGGGGGGCCGCCCATGGGCTGGCACCGGGAGCTGCTGATCGGCTTCGACCTGGAGACGACCGGGACCGATCCGCGCGAGTCGCGCATCGTCACGGGTGCCGTGATAGAGGTCAGGGACGGGGAGCCACTGGGCCGCCGTGAATGGCTGGCCGATCCGGGCGTGGAGATCCCGGTCGACGCCGTGGCGGTGCACGGCATCTCCAACGAACGCGCGACCGCGGAGGGCCGCCCGGCGGACGAGGTCGCCGACGCCATCGCGGACGTCCTCGTCACCTACTGGCGCACCGGCGTCCCGGTCGTCGCGTACAACGCGGCCTTCGACCTCACGCTGCTCTCCGCCGAGCTGCTGCGCCACGGACTGCCCTCGCTGCGCGAGCGGCTCGGCGGCGTCGACCCGGCACCCGTCATCGACCCGTACACGATCGACCGTTCCGTGGACCGCTACCGCCGGGGCAAGCGCAACCTGGAGGCGGTCTGCACCGAGTACGGGGTGGTCCTGGACTCCGCCCACGACGCCTCGGCCGACGCCCTCGCCGCCGCCCGGCTCGCCTGCGCGATAGCCGGCCGCCACCCCAAGGTCGCGGCCCTCGGCCCCGTCGAGCTGCACCGCCGCCAGATCGAGTGGTACGCGGACTGGGCGGCCGACTTCCAGTCCTTCCTGCGCCGCAAGGGCGAGGCGGACGCGGTGGTGGACGGGACCTGGCCCCTGCGGGACCTGGCGGACGAACGCGTCTGAGCCGACCGCGGCGTCCGCGCCGACCGCGGGGCCGGGACTCCTGTCACGCCCCCGGCGGGCGGCCACCCGGCGTCCGGGCGGCACCCCGGCGGCAGGTCAGAACGGGTACCAGCGCACCGTCTCGTCGCCGTCCCGCAGGGACGCCACCCGGCGTTCGAACTCGGCCGACGCCTTGGGGTTGGTCGGCGCGTGCTGGGCGACCCAGGCGCAGCTCGCGGTCTCGCGGGCGCCCCGGAGCACCGAGCAGCCCTCCCACTCCCGCACGTCCCAGCCGTACGTCCCGGTGAAGGACTCGTAGGCCTCGGTAGGAAGCCCGTAGCGGTCGCGGGACAGGGCCATGACCACCAGATCGTGCTCGCGCAGATCCGCGGAGAAGGTCTCCAGGTCGACCAGGACCGGGCCGTCCGGACCGACGTGCACGTTGCGGGGCAGCGCGTCGCCGTGGATCGGGCCCGGCGGGAGGTGCGGGGTCAGCGCGGCGGCCGCCGCGGCGAAGCCGTCGCGCCGCTCCCGCAGGTACGCCGCGTCCGTGGGGTCGATCGCGTCGCCCGCCAGCCGCAGCCAGCGCTCCACACCGCCGAGGAGTTCCCGGGGCGGCAGCGGGAAGGACGGGGAGGGCAGCGCGTGCACGATCCGTAGCAGCTCCGCCAGGTCGCGCGGCTCGGCGGGGCGGACGGCGTCGGGCAGCCGGTGCCACACCGTCACGGGGTGCCCGTCGACGAGCAGCGCCTCCGGTTCGGCGGCCCGCACCGCGGGGACGCCCGACGCGGCGAGCCACGCGGCGATCGCCAGCTCCCGGCGGGCCCGGTCGTGGAGTTCGGCGTCACGGCCCACCTTGACGACCAGATCACCGGCGCCGAACACCGCGTTCTCGCCGAGGGCGAGGAGTGACGCGTCCCGCACCGGCCCCGGCAGCACCTTCGCCGCGGCCAGCACGTCCCGCGCCCGTGCCTCGTCCATCGCTCCGCCTCCGTGTCCTCGCGTACGACGGCTCCGGGGTGCGTGCCGTCCGTCGGCCAGTCTCCCATTCCGGCGGACCGGAACGCCGAAGGGCCCGTCGGCCCCTCCGGGAGGAGGAGACCGACGGGCCCTGGGCGGACGAGGCGCTCCGGCGACCGGCGTCGGCCGGCTAGACCCCGGCCCGCTCGCCCTGGGGCCGTACCGGCGGCGCGACGGCCTCGGGGGCCTCGTCGTGGGTGAGGTCGGGCATCCGGTTCAGCCACTTCGGCAGGTACCAGTTGCGCTCGCCGAGCAGCGCCATCACCGCGGGGAGCAGGACACCCCGGATGATCGTCGCGTCGATGAGCACCGCGGCCGCCAGGCCCACGCCCATCTGCTTCATGGACTGCATGGACAGCGTTCCGAAGATCGCGAAGACGGCGACCATGATGACGGCGGCGCTGGTGACGACACCCGCCGTGGTGACCACCCCGTGCCGGATCGCGTCCTTGGTGCTGCGGCCCCGCAGCCGTGCCTCACGGATCCGGGACACCACGAACACGTGGTAGTCCATCGACAGCCCGAAGAGGATCACGAAGAGGAACAGCGGCAGCCAGGTGACGATGGCGCCCACACCCGCCGCGCCCACCAGGGAGGCACCCCAGCCGTGCTGGAAGACCGCGACGAGGATGCCGTAGGCGGCCGCCACCGAGAGGAGGTTGAGCACGATCGAGGTGACCGCGATGGTCAGCGAACGGAAGGAGAGCAGCATCAGGACGAAGGCGAAGACGACCACGAAGGCGAACACCGGGGTCACCGAACCGACGAGCTGGTCGTTGAAGTCGTGCGATCCCGCGACCTGACCGGTGATGGGCGCCTGGAGGCCGTCGACCTTGCCGAGCGTCCGCGGTCGCACCTCGTCGCGCAGCAGTTCCAGGCTCTTCTCCGCCTTGTCCTGGTCGGAGCCGCCGACCAGCGGGACGAAGACGAACGCGACGTTGTCCTCGGCGTGCACCTTGACGTCGACCGGACCGCGGGAGGCACCCGAACTGACCGCCGCCGCACGGAAGTCGGCGATCGCGGCCTTCACGTCGGCGGCGTCGATGTCCCGGGCCTTGACGACCACCTCGGCCGGCTCGGAGCCGCCGGGGAAGGCCTCGTTGACCCGGTTGTAGGTGCCGACGATCGCCAGCGAGTCGCCGAACTCCTTGTCCAGGGTGAGCTGCTGGGTCTTCATGCCGAGCGCGGGAGCGGCGATGGCGAGCAGCGCGCCCGTCGCGACGACCAGGGCGACGGCGGGCTTCGCGAGCACCACGCGCAGGACGGCACCCCAGAACCGGCTGCCCTCGTCGGCCGGACGGCGGGTGCCCTGGGCCGCGGAGCGCCGCTTGGCCCGGTGCAGGAAGGGGACGCGGCCCTTCTCGACACGGTCGCCGAGCAGGGAGAGCAGCGCGGGCAGCACGGTCACCGAGCCGACCATGGCGACCGCGACGACCATCAGCGAGGCCAGGCCCATCGCCTCGAACTCGGCGAGCCCCGTGAACAGCATGCCCGCCATCGCCACGCACACGGTGACGCCGGAGACGATGATGGCGCGGCCACTGGTGGCGGCGGCGATCCGCAGGGCCGTACCGGCGTCGCGGCCCGCCTCGCGCTCCTCACGCTCACGCCGCAGATAGAACAGGCAGTAGTCGACGCCGACGGCCAGACCCACCAGCAGCATCACGGAGTTGGCCGTGTCGCTCATCGGCATCAGATGGCTGACGATGCCCATCAGGCCCATCGTCGCCATGATCGCGGTGACCGCGAGCGCCACCGGAAGCAGGGCCGCCACCAGCGCGCCGAACGCGATCAGCAGGATGCCCAGCGCCACCGGGACGGCGGAGAGTTCGGCCTTCTGGAAGTCGTCGCCGAACGCCTCGTCGTACTGCTTCATCATGCTCGCGGCGCCGATCTCCTCGATCCGCAGCCCGGAGTGGTCCTTCTGCACGCCCTTGACGGCGTCCAGCACGGGCGCGACGCGATCGCCCGCCGTCTCCGAGTCGCCGCGCATGTCGAACTGGACGAGCGCGCTGCGCCCGTCCTTCGAGATCGACCTGGTGTCGTACGGCGAGGTCACGTCACTGACCTTGCCGGTGGCGCCGACCGCGTCGACGACCGCGGTGACCGCGCTCCTGAACTCGGCGTCGGTGGCCTTGGTGCCCGCGTCCTTCGCCTGGATCAGAACCGTCTCACTGGCCGGCTCCTCGATGCCGGCATCCTCGATGATCTTGGCGGCGGTGTGGGTCTCGCCCTTGAGCTGGTCGCTCTCCTTGACGTCGACCCGGCCCGCCGCGGAGCCGAGGCCCATCGCCAGGACGACGAACAGCACCCAGATTCCGACGGCCGCCCATCGGTGGCGGGCGCTCCAGCCGCCTGCTCGCGCGGCGATGCCGCGCACCCGTGTGTCTGCGTTCCCCATGACGGGCCTGCCCCCTTGTGCACGGTGACAGCCCCCTGCCGCCACCTTCCGTAATGAAGGTATGGGCCCGATAAACGCTTCTCCTCGTACTGTCCGGTGAACCGCGGGACCTCCCGCTCCTCCCCGCGGACCCCGGCTCCTCCGCACTGGGGAGGACCGAAGCCCCTTACACGTAACGGCACTTCTCGGGGGTGCCGCTCAGGGACCGGCCCCGCTTTCTCGCGGCCGGCGGGCGGTCTCGCGGGGCCGGGCCGTCGCGCCCACCCCGAGGGGCGTGGCGCCCGGCCTATGGTGGGCGGATGACGACGACGTACGCGGCGCTGTTGCGCGGCATCAACGTGGGCGGCGCGAAGAAGGTGCCGATGGCCGAGCTGCGCACCCTGATGGAAGGACTCGGGTACGGCGACGTCCGCACCTATCTCCAGAGCGGGAACGCCGTGTTCAGCAGCGCCGGCGGGGACGAGGAATCCCTCGCCGAGGAGCTGTCCGGGGCCATCGAGAAGCACTTCGGCTTCGGTGTCGGCGTCCTCGTGCGCGAGCACGCCTATCTGCGGGCCGTCAGGGAGGCCTGCCCGTTCCCGGCCGCCGAGCTGGAGGCCAAGCAGCTCCACGTCACCTACTTCTCGCACCCCGTCGACGCCGAGCGCTTCGCCTCCGTCGAGCCCGCGGGATTCCTCCCCGAGGAGTTCCGCCTCGGCGACCGGGTCCTGTACCTCTACGCGCCCGACGGCCTCGGCCGCTCCAAGCTGGCGGAGGCCCTGGCGAAGCCCCGACTGCTCAAGGGCCTCCTCGCCACCACGCGGAACTGGAACACCGTCGTCAAACTGGAGGAGCTGACCGGTGCTTGAGCGCAATCCCGCCGTCGAGGCCGCCATCGAGGGCGAACTGCGCCTGCTCGACCCGGAGGTCCGCCGCTCGGCCGACCTCGTCGCCGCGCTGCTGCATCCCGACTTCTACGAGTTCGGCGCGTCCGGCCGCATCTGGGACCGCGACTCGATCGTCGCGCTGCTGGCCGCCGGGACGGAGGACGGCAGCCGCACCACGACCTCACGGGTGAAAGGGGTGCAGCTCGCCTCCGACCTGGTCCACCTGACCTTCGACACCGACAACAACGGCCGCCGGGCACACCGGAGTTCGCTGTGGCGGCTGTTCGGTGACGACTGGCTCCTCTACTTCCACCAGGGCACCCCGTACAGCCCGGGCGAGACCGAGGCGTTCGTCCACGAGACGAGCTGAGCTCGAAAAGTGGCCCATGATTCCCGTGCGGAATTGGGCCGGGATTCCATGCCACCGGGTGACTAGCCTCGACGGTATGACGACCACATCGCCCACCCGGGTCGACTTCTGGTTCGACCCCGCCTGCCCCTTCGCCTGGATCACCTCACGCTGGATCCTGGAGGTCGAACGCAGCCGCCCGCTCGACCTCCGCTTCCACGCCATGAGCCTCTACCTGCACAACATCGGCAACGAACTGCCCGACTGGTACCGGGACCTGGTGGACAGGTCGATCGGCCCGGTGCGCGTGGCGGTGGCCGCGGCCGAGCGGCACGGCGAGAAGGTGCTCCGCGACCTCTACACCGCCCTCGGCACCCGCATCCACGAGCGCGGCATGAAGGACTTCGACGCGGTGACCGCCGAGGCCCTCGCCGAGCTCGGACTCCCGGCCGCCCTCGCCGACGCCGCCCACGACCCCTCGTACGACGAGGCGGTGCGCCGCAGCCACGACGCCGGGACCGAGGCGGACACCGGCGCCTATGTGGGAACTCCCACCCTCCACGTCGACGGCACGGTGTGGTTCGGCCCCGTGCTCCGGGCCGTCCCCCGCGGTGAGAAGGCCGTCGAGCTCTTCGACAGCTTCCGCGTCCTCGCCGCCCACCCCGACTTCTTCGAGCTCAAGCGGACCCGCACCGGAGGACTCTCCTTCGACTGAACGCCGGAAGAATGCCGGGCGGAGGTCAGGCGCCGACCGCGGCCAGCGACGGCGTCCGCGCCTCGTCGTAGCGCTCCAGCAGGACCCGCGCGACCTCGGGCGCGGGACCGAGCACGTCGGCCAGCACGTCCGCCCCGGCGGCGCCCCGGGCGATGCGGTCCGGCAGGAAGCCGGGCGCGAGGACGTACGGTGCGACGGCGACACGCTCGCAGCCGAGGTCGCGCAGCTCACGCACGGCGTCCTCGGTGCGGGGAAGGGATGCGGAGGCGAACGCGGGCCGCACGGCGCACCAACCGGTGTGCCGCCACTCCCGCGCGATTGCTGCGATCACCGCGATCGCCTCCGGGTCGGTGGATCCCGCCGAGGCCAGGACGACCCCGGTCCGGGACCTGTCGGCGGGCGACAGCCCCGCCTCGTGCAGCCGGCGTTCGAGCGCGGCCGTCAGCAGCGGGGACGGGCCCAGCACCTCCGCCAGCCGGATCCGCAGCCGCGACGGCGCCTGGCGCAGCACCGCCGGGATGTCCGACTTGGCGTGGAAGGCGCGGGTCAGCAGCAGCGGCAGCGCCACCACGTCGCGCACACCCTCGGCCGCCAGGGAGTTCAGCACCCCCGGTACGGAGGGGATGTTGAAGTCGAGGAAGGCGGTCTCCACGCGCAGGCCCGGGCGCTGGGCGCGCACCTTCCGCACCAGGGCGTGCACCGTCGCGGCGTGCCGCGGATCGCGGCTGCCGTGGGCGATGACGACGAGGACGGGACGCTCGGGCCTGTTCATGACGGGGTCAGCCCTTCACCAGGAGTCCGCGGCTGCGCAGCACCCACCGCTCCACCGGGCTGAAGACGATCAGGTCGATGGCGATGCCGACGAACAGGATGAGGAAGATGGCGAGGAAGACCATCGACATGGAGCTGGCGTTGCGGCCGTTCTCCAGCAGTTGGCCGAGGCCCACGCCGAGGTCGGGGGAGGAGGCGATGATCTCCGCGGCCATCAGGGAGCGCCAGGAGAACGCCCAGCCCTGCTTCAGACCGGCCAGATAGCCGGGCAGCGCGGCCGGCATCACGATGTGCCAGGTCCCGCGCAGACCCGTCGCGCCCATCGTCCGGCCCGCCCGCAGGAACAGCGGGGGCACCTGGTCCACGCCCGACACCAGCCCGTTGGCGATGGAGGGCACCGCGCCGAGCAGGATCACCGCGTACATCATCGAGTTGTTCAGGCCCAGCCAGATCACGGCCGGCGGCACCCAGGCCACCGAGGGCAGGGACTGCAGACCCGACAGGATCGGGCCGATCGCCGCGCGCACGAACTTCACCCGGGCCACGATCAGTCCCAGCGGGGTCCCGATCACCAGGGCGAACAGGAAGCCGAGCAGACCGCGCGAGACGCTGGTCCAGATGTAGTCGAGCAGCGTGCCCTGGAGCCAGGCGTTCTCGACCTCGCCCCAGACGTCGGAGGGCGAGGGCAGCTTGGTCGGGTCGTCGACGATCTTGAAGGTGATCAGTGCCTGCCAGGCCGCCAGAACGATCACGAACGCGATCAGCGGCGGCAGCACCTTCTGCCGGAACGTCGTGCCGAAGGAGCGGCGGCCGGCGACGGAGGACTCCAGCGCGTCGAGGCCCGCCTCCAGCCCGCCCAGGCCGTCGTCGTGCTTGGCGGCCGCGTCGGACTTCGTCTCAGTGCTGGCCATGGCGGCGGATCTCCCCACGCAGTTGTTCGGTGATCTCGATGGACAGTTCCGCCACGGGCGCGTCCTCGATGCGGCGCGGCTGCGGGATGTCCACCGTCCATTCGCGGGCGACGCGCCCCGGACGGGAGGACAGCAGGACCACGCGCTGGGCGAGCCGCACGGCCTCGCGGACGTTGTGCGTGACGAAGAGGACGGACAGGCCCGTCTCCCGCCAGATCCGCGTGAGTTCGTCGTGCAGGACGTCCCGCGTGATCGCGTCGAGCGCCGCGAACGGCTCGTCCATCAGCAGGATCTGGCTGTCCTGGGCGAGTGCCCGGGCGAGCGCCACGCGCTGGCGCATACCGCCGGACAGCTCGTGCACCCGCTTGCCGTACGCGCCCTTCAGCCGGACGAGTTCGAGCAGTTCCTCGGCCCGCTCACGCCGTTCGGCCTTCGGAACCCCCCGCAGGCGCAGGGCGAGTTCGATGTTCTTGCCCGCGGTCAGCCACGGGAAGAGGGCGTGCTCCTGGAACATCAGGGCCGGACGCCCGTTGGTCGTGATGGTGCCGGCCGAGGGCTTGTCCAGCCCCGCGACCAGGTTCAGCAGTGTGGACTTGCCGCACCCCGAGGCCCCCAGGAGGGTGACGAACTCACCCGGCGCGACATCGAGGGTGATGTCGTCGAGGACGAGCTGGGGACCCGCGGGTCCGGCGAAGGACTTCGAGACGTGCTCGATGCGGGCGGCGTACTCCGTCGTGTCGGCGCCGTCGGCGGCCTTGGCGAGCGTCGTTGCCATGGTCGTCACCTCCTGGGAACTCATCGGGATCCGGACTTACTTGACGCCGAGACCGGCGTCGTCGACCTTGCTCTCACCCGCGGCGGCGAGGACCTTGTTCAGGAGCGTCAGGTCGTAGATGCCGGTCAGGTTCGGCTTGTCCAGGAGACCGGCCTTGACCGCGTGGTCCGCCTCGGTGCTGAGGGTGGAGGCCAGCGGGTCGTTGGTGATCTGGATGGACTTCCAGGCCGGGTCCAGGACGTCGGCCGGCAGCGCCTTGCCCGAGTCGGCCTCGAGCTGCTTGTTCGCCGCGGCCTTCGCCTCGTCCGGGTTGGCGTTGATCCACTTGTTGGTCTCGACGGAGCCCTTCAGGACCGCCTCGACGACCTTCGGGTGCTCCTTGAGGAACTTCTGCGACACGATGATGTTCGTGATCACGAACTTCTTGTCGGGCCACAGGTCCGACTCGTCGAGCAGCACCTTGCCGCCCTCGGCGACCAGCTTGGACGCGGTCGGCTCCGGCACCCAGGCGCCGTCGATGGAGCCGGACTTGTAGGCGTCGGGGGTGATCTTGTTGTCGGTGCGGACGACCGACACGTCACCCTTGCCGCTCTGGGCGTCGACCTTCCAGCCCTGCTCCGCGGCCCAGTTGAGGAACGCGACGTCCTGCGTGTTGCCGAGCTGCGGCGTCGCGATCTTCTTGCCCTTGACGTCCTTCAGGGACTTGATCTTCTTGGGGTTCACCACGAGCTTGACGCCGCCCGAGGCCGAACCGCCGATGATCCTGAGGCTCTTGCCCTCGGACTTGGTGAAGCCGTTGATGGACGGCGACGGGCCGATCCAGCCGATGTCGATGGAGCCCGAGTTGAGCGCCTCGATCTCGGAGGGCCCGGCGTTGAAGATCTGGTACTTCGCCTGGGTGGCGCCGAGCTCCTTCTGGAAGATGCCCTTCTGGTTGCCGACCAGCGCGGTGGCGTGCGTCAGGTTGCCGAAGTAGCCGATCTTCACGGAGTCGAGTCCGTCGATCTTCTTCGAACCGGCGGCGACCTTGGCCGCGGCGTTGTCGTCCTTCGCGTCGGAGCCGTAGCTGCACGCGGCGAGGGCGAGGAGGGGCAGAGCGGTGACGAGGGCTATACCGCGGCCGAGCAGCTTGGTGCGCGTGGAGCGGATGGCAGACACGGGAGGTGTTCCTCTCGGTGGCCCGGCGGTCACGCCTTTCTCAGGTCGTGGCCGGGAGGTCGGCAGGTCTTCGTCGTAACCGGGACGTCGGGTGGGGGGACAGGGCGCGCAAGCGGTGCGCGTACGTCATCGCGCACATCGCGCCACTCCGCCCTGCCCGCTGCCGAGGGCGCCGCTGCCGACGCGGCCGCCCTCCTTCGCGAACGTCGCGTAGATGTCGATGGGGTTCATGTCAGAAGTCCCAGCCGTCGTCGTCGGACTCGTCCTTGACCGGCTGAGGCGCGGCGAAGGACTCGCCGACCATGCCCGCGGTCAGCGTGGTGCCGTCGGCGGGGTCGATCAGGATGAAGGCGCCGGTGCGGCGGGAGTCGGCGTAGGAGTCGACGGGGAGGGGTTCGGCGGTGCGGATCTTGACGCGGCCGATGTCGTTGGCGACCAGCCGGCCCGGGTGCGGGTGCAGCGAGAGGTCGTCGAGGGTGAGGCGGGAGGGGATGTCCTTGACGATGGCCTTGACCGTGCGGGTGCCGTGCTTGAGGAGCACGCGGTGGCCGACGGTGAGGGGTGCGTCGGCGACGTGGCAGACGGTGGCCTCGACGTCCTGGGTGGTGGCGGGGGCGTCCTTGCTCGGCACGAGCAGGTCGCCGCGGGAGACGTCGATGTCGTCGGTGAGCAGGACGGTCACCGACTGGGTCGTCCAGGCCGCGTCGACCGGCTTGCCGAGCAGGTCGATGCCGGAGATCGTCGTCGTCCGTCCGGAGGGCAGCACGGTCACCTGTTCGCCGACGCGGAAGGTGCCGGCGGCGATCTGGCCGGCGTAGCCGCGGTAGTCGGGGTGTTCGGCGGTCTGGGGGCGGATCACGTACTGGACGGGTAGCCGGGCGTGGCAGTGCGCCAGGTCGTGGGTGACCGGCACGGTCTCCAGGTGTTCCAGGACGGTGGGGCCGCCGTACCAGTCCATGTTCGCGGAGGGTTCCACCACGTTGTCACCGGCGAGCGCCGAGATCGGGATCGCGGTGATCTCGGGGACGCCCAGCTCGGAGGCGTACGCGGTGAACTCCTCGGCGATCGCGGCGAACACGGACTCCTGGTAGCCGACGAGGTCCATCTTGTTGACGGCGAGGACCACGTGCGGAACGCGCAGCAGGGCGGCGACGGCGGCGTGGCGGCGGGTCTGCTCGATGACGCCGTTGCGGGCGTCGACGAGGACGACGGCGAGGTCGGCGGTGGAGGCGCCGGTGACCATGTTGCGGGTGTACTGCACATGGCCGGGGGTGTCGGCGAGGATGAAGCGGCGCCGGGCGGTGGCGAAGTAGCGGTAGGCGACGTCGATGGTGATGCCCTGCTCGCGCTCGGCCCGCAGGCCGTCGGTGAGCAGCGCGAGGTCGGGGGTGTCCTGGCCGCGGTTGCGGGAGGCGTGCTCGACGGCCTCCAACTGGTCGGTCAGGATCGACTTCGAGTCGTGCAGCAGCCGTCCGACCAGGGTGGACTTGCCGTCGTCGACAGAGCCCGCGGTCGCGAAGCGCAGCAGGGTGGTCGCCGAGAGCTGCTCGACCGACAGGTGCTCGGTGGGTTCGGTGGTGCTGGTCATGTCTAGAAGTACCCCTCGCGCTTGCGGTCTTCCATCGCGGCCTCGGACATCTTGTCGTCGGCGCGGGTCGCGCCGCGCTCGGTGAGCCGGGACGCGGCGATCTCGGTGATGACGGCGTCCAGCGTGGTCGCGTCGGAGTCGACGGCGCCGGTGCAGGACATGTCACCCACCGTGCGGTAGCGGACGAGCCGCTTCTCGACGGTCTCGCCGTCCTTCGGACCGCCCCACTCGCCGGCGGTCAGCCACATGTTCGACCGCTGGAAGACCTCGCGTTCGTGGGCGAAGTAGATCTCGGGCAGTTCGATGCCCTCGCGGGCGATGTACTGCCACACGTCCAGCTCGGTCCAGTTGGACAGCGGGAACACCCGCACGTGCTCACCGGGAGCGTGCCGGCCGTTGTACAGGTTCCACAGCTCCGGGCGCTGACGGCGCGGGTCCCACTGCGAGAACTCGTCGCGCAGCGAGAACACCCGCTCCTTGGCCCGGGCCTTCTCCTCGTCACGGCGTCCGCCGCCGAACACCGCGTCGAAGCGCTCCGACTGGATCTTCTCCGTCAGCGGAAGCGTCTGGAGCGGGTTGCGGGTGCCGTCCGGACGCTCGCGCAGCACACCGCGGTCGATGTAGTCCTGCACCGAGGCCACGTGCAGCCGCAGCCCGTGCCGGGCCACCGTACGGTCCCGGTAGTCCAGGACCTCGGGGAAGTTGTGCCCGGTGTCCACGTGCAGCAGCGTGAAGGGCACCGCCGCCGGCGCGAACGCCTTCAACGCCAGATGCAGCATCACGATCGAGTCCTTGCCACCGGAGAACAGGATCACCGGCCGCTCGAACTCACCCGCCACCTCACGGAAGATGTGCACGGCCTCCGACTCCAGCGCGTCCAGGTGCGACAGCGCGTACGGGCTGCTCTCGGTCTCCTCGGAGACACTGGCGACGGTCGTCATGCGAGACCCCTCTCGGTGAGCAGCGCGTGCAGCGCGGCGGCGGACTCCTGCACGGTCTGGGTGTGCGACTCGATGCGCAGGTCGGGCGACTTGGGCGCCTCGTAGGGGTCGTCGACCCCGGTGAGCCCCGTCAGTTCCCCCGCGGCCTGCTTGGCGTACAGACCCTTCACATCGCGTACGGAGCACACCTCGACCGGGGTCGCCACGTGCACCTCCAGGTACGTCGTGCCGTTCTCGTCGTGACGCCCGCGCACCGCCTCACGGCTGTCCGCGTAGGGCGCGATGACGGGGACGAGCGCCTTGACGCCGTTGCGGGCGAGCAGTTCGGCGAGGAAGCCGATGCGCTGCACGTTGGTGTGCCGGTCCTCGCGGCTGAAGCCGAGGCCCGCCGAGATGAACTCGCGGATCTCGTCGCCGTCGAGCACCTCGACGCGGTGGCCCTCCTCGCGCAGCCGGCCGGCCAGCTCGTAGGCGATGGTGGTCTTGCCGGCACTCGGCAGACCCGTGAGCCAGACGGTGGCTCCGCTCGTCACTTCCCGCTCCTGAGAAATCGTCCGGTCCGCGCCGGGCGCGGTGTTCGTCGTGGTCGTCGTCATCCGTGCAGTCCGCACTCGGTCTTCGCGCGGCCCGCCCAGCGGCCGGCGCGGGCGTCCTCGCCCTCCAGCACCCGGCGGGTGCAGGGGGCGCAGCCGACGGAGGCGTACCCGTCCATGAGCAACGGGTTGGTCAGTACGCCGTGTTCGGCGACGTAGGCGTCCACGTCGTCCTGCGTCCAGCGGGCGATCGGCGAGACCTTCACCTTGCGGCGCTTCTCGTCCCAGCCGACGACCGGGGTGTTCGCCCGGGTGGGGGACTCGTCGCGGCGCAGGCCGGTCGCCCAGGCCTGGTAGTCCGTCAGGCCCTCCTCCAGCGGCTGGACCTTGCGGAGCTTGCAGCACAGGTCCGGGTCGCGGTCGTGCAGGCGCGGCCCGTACTCGGCGTCCTGCTCGGCGACGCTCTGACGCGGGGTCAGGGTGATGACGTTCACGTCCATCACCGCCTCGACCGCGTCCCGCGTGCCGATCGTCTCCGGGAAGTGGTAGCCGGTGTCGAGGAACACCACGTCCACACCCGGCCGGGCACGCGAGGCGAGATGAGCGACCACCGCGTCCTCCATGGACGAGGTCACGCAGAACCTCGCGCCGAAGGTGTCCGCGGCCCAGCGCAGGATCTCCAGGGCCGAGGCGTCCTCCAGGTCGCGCCCGGCCTGCTCGGCCAGGGCCTTCAAGTCGTCGTCCGTGCGCTCTTGCTGAATGACCGTCATATCTCCGCCCCTCCACGCTCTTCCGACTGGACGCCCCGGGACAGCAGTCCCAGGAACTTGAGCTGGAAGGCTCGGTTGCACGCCGCGCACTCCCACGCGCCGTGGCCCTGTTCGCTGGGTCGCAGGTCTTCGTCTCCGCAGTAGGGGCAGTAGAACGGCGCGGCACGCTCGCTCACGACAGCGCCTCCTCGGAGGCACGCGCGGCCCAGACGGCGAAGCGCTCGCCGTCCTCGCGCTCCGCCTGGAAACGCTTGAGGACACGCTCGATGTAGTCCGGCAGTTCGTCCGAGGTGACCTTCAGGCCGCGGACCTTGCGGCCGAACCCGGCCTCCAGGCCGAGCGCTCCGCCCAGGTGCACCTGGAACCCCTCGACCTGCTCGCCCGCGTCGTTCAGGACGAGCTGGCCCTTGAGACCGATGTCCGCGACCTGGATCCGGGCGCAGGCGTTGGGGCAGCCGTTGATGTTGATGGTGATGGGCTCGTCGAACTCGGGGATGCGGCGCTCGAGTTCGTCGATCAGCGAGGCCCCGCGCGCCTTGGTCTCGACGATCGCGAGCTTGCAGTACTCGATGCCGGTGCAGGCCATCGTGCCGCGCCGGAACGAGGACGGCCGGGCGGTGAGGTCCAGCGCCTCCAGCCCCTCGACGAGCGAGTCGATCCGCTCCTGCTCCACGTCGAGGACGATCATCTTCTGCTCGACTGTGGTGCGCACCCGGCCCGAGCCGTGCGCCTCGGCCAGTTCGGCGATCTTCGTCAGGGTGGCGCCGTCGATGCGGCCGACCCGCGGGGCGAAGCCGACGTAATAGCGGCCGTCCTGCTGCCGGTGCACGCCGACGTGGTCGCGCCAGCGGGCGACGGGCTGCTCGGGAGCGGGGCCGTCGACGAGCTTGCGCTCCAGGTACTCGTCCTCCAGGACCTGGCGGAACTTCTCCACGCCCCAGTCGGCGACCAGGAACTTCAGCCGGGCGCGGTTGCGCAGCCGGCGGTAGCCGTAGTCGCGGAAGATCGAGATGACACCCTCGTAGACGTCCGCGACCTCGTCGAGCGGGACCCAGGCGCCGAGGCGCTGGCCGATCTTCGGGTTGGTGGACAGGCCGCCGCCGACCCACAGGTCGAAGCCGGGGCCGTGCTCCGGGTGGTTCACACCGACGAAGGCGATGTCGTTGATCTCGTGCGCCACGTCGAGCAGCGGCGAGCCGGAGATCGCGGACTTGAACTTGCGGGGCAGGTTGGAGAAGTCCTTGTTGCCGATGATCCGGCGCTGGATCTCCTCGACGGCCGGGGTGCCGTCGATGATCTCGTCCTCGGCGATGCCGGCGACGGGCGAGCCGAGGATGACGCGGGGCGTGTCACCGCAGGCCTCGGTCGTGGACAGGCCGACGGCCTCCAGGCGCTCCCAGATCTCCGGGACGTCCTCGATGCGGATCCAGTGGTACTGCACGTTCTGGCGGTCCGTGAGGTCGGCCGTGCCGCGCGCGAACTCCTGCGAGATCTCGCCGATGACCCGGAGCTGTTCGGTGGTCAGCCGGCCACCGTCGATCCGCACACGCAGCATGAAGAACTCGTCGTCCAGCTCCTCCGGCTCCAGGATCGCGGTCTTGCCGCCGTCGATCCCGGGCTTGCGCTGGGTGTAGAGACCCCACCAGCGCATCCGGCCGCGCAGGTCGTTGGGGTCGATCGAGTCGAATCCCCGCTTCGAGTAGATCGTCTCAATGCGTGTCCGCACATTGAGACCGTCGTCGTCCTTCTTGAACTGCTCGTTGCCGTTGAGCGGGGTGAAGTGACCTACGGCCCACTGGCCCTCACCGCGGTGACGGCTCACCTTGCGGCGGGGCGCGACGGCTGGATCCTGCGGGGTGGCGGCCATGGTTGTTTCGTCCTTCGAGACTGCGGGGCAGGTCTGATCTGCGGCTCTGACCTGCGCACACGGGTGCATACGGAAGAATGGGCGCAGCACTGCGCAAGGGTCGCAAAAAGAGGGGGGTCGGCGCTGCTGGGCTGGTCAGCTCGCCGGACAGATGGCGCTGGACATGCGGCCGAGGTCGACGTGCCGCCGACTCACCAAGGCAATTCCAGTTCCAGACATGACGGAAGCGTGTCACGGGGATCTCGGGGCAGTCCACCGTCATCCAAAATGTGGACACCCTTGTCCCGAATGTCGAGACAAGGGTGTTGTCGATCACACGATCGGCCCTCCACGGGTACGGCGAGGAGGGGCCGAAGCCGGGGGCACCACGGCACAAAGCGGGTCAGACGGGGTACGCGCCGGGCCACGGACCCGGTGTGAGGGCCTCGGCCTCCTGCTCGACCTTGGTGTCGAAGAGCCGGAAGCCGCGGCGCAGGTAGTTGTCCATCGCGTGCTCGCCGTCCTTGCTGCACGTGTGCAGCCAGACGCGCTTGGTCTCGGCGAGTCCGGGCCAGCGCTCGGCCAGGTCCCAGGCGCGCGCGGCCCCGTACGACAGGAGGTGGCCCCCGATCCGGCGGCCGCGGAAGGCGGGGACGAGTCCGAAGTAGACGATCTCCACGACCCCGTCGTCCTGGGCCGCGAGCTCCACGTAACCCGCCGGGGTACCCCGGTCGTAGGCGACCCAGGTCTCCGTGCCCGGCCTGTCGAGGACCTCCCGCCACCGCGCGTACGTCCACGCGAGCCGGTCCGTCCACAGGATGTCCCCGCCCACCGAGGCGTACAGGAAGCGGCTGAACTCGGGCGAGGGGACCTCGGCGCGGACGATCCGCAGATCCCCGTCCGGCGCGCTCGAGGGGAGCAGGTCGGCCGGGGCCGTCTGCTCCAGGGACCAGGTGGTCACGGTGATGTCGCTCATGACCGCCAGGGAATCACGGAGTCGGTCGCTGCTCCAAAGGCGTCCACGAACCGACCGCTCCTCGCCGGTCCCGGTGCGGTCCGCTAGTCGAGCGAGCCGTCCACCGACGACAGCGGCACCGCGTAGAGCACCCGTCGCTTCGCCGTGTCGGACAGGCTCCACAGCTCGCCGGTCCGCTGCCAGTAGGAGAGCGACCCGGTGCCCAGGCCCCAGCAGGCGTGCGACTGGTCCGCGGTGCACGTGGCCGCGTCGGCGCCGTCCCCGCTCTGGCGCCACAGGGACGCGTGCCCGGCGCCGTCGTCGGACGGCCGTCCCACGTACCACCGGGACCGGTGCGCGAGGGCGCCGGAGATCCCGGAACCCTTGGTCGTCCACGCCTCGGCCGCGTTCACATGGCCCTGGGCGTCGGCGAGCAGTCCGGTGCGGTAGGCGGCGGTGCTGAACGCGTACCGCCAGACCCGGGTGCGCTCGGGGCGGTCGGCCGCCGCCTCCGTCGCGACCAGGCTGTCGGGAGCGGTCGTACGGTCCAGGGAGAGCGAGCCGATACAGGGGACCGCGTGGTCGCGGTCGCGCCGGCACGAGCCGCCCTCCAGGTCGTACGAGCCGATCGCGGGGAGTACGTAGCGGTAGCCGGCGGCCGAGTAGCCGTGGCCCACCCGGCCCACGGCACCGCTGTCCACGTCGGCGCGCAGCAGCCGGTGCAGGTCGAAGACGAGCAGACCGTCGCCGTGGTCCGCGGTGACGATCAGCTTGTCCTCGTACCAGACCATGCCGCCGAGGCCGGTGCGGACCGCGGTGAAGTCCTTGCCGCCGGCCCGCGGGGCGACCAGCAGGACCCAGCGGTAGCGGAGGGCGTCCGGGTCCGTCGCGTCGACGACGGCGATGCGGGCCAGGCCCTCGTCCCGGTCCGGTGCGGCCGCCCGGCCGTCGCGGTGGGTCCAGCCGGCCAGGATCACCTGGTGGGTGCCCCACGCGCCGTCGTCGTCGGCGTCACCGGAGGTGGTCAGGGAGCGGGGCTGCCACTGCGCGGACCGCGCGTCGGCGTCGTCCCAGCAGTACGCGCGGGTGGCCGTCGGATCCACGGGGAGCGCGGCCCGCTCGTCGGCCGTGCAGTCGGCGGTGTTGCGCATCGTGTGGTCGGCGTCGCGCAGGACTCCGTCGACGCCCACGTTGCCGCCCATGGTGCCGCTGAGCGTGTCGAGTGATTCCCGGGAGGTGAGGTTCTCGTGGAGGCGGACCTGTGAGGCGGAGCCGGTGCGGAGCGGGCTCAGGGCGCCCGGACTGTTGGCGCCGGTGGCCTGCGAGGTGCTGATCAGGGTGGCGGCCGCGGTGAGCGCGAGCGCGGTTCCGGCAAGGGTGGCGCGCAGCGCCTGTCCCCTTCTTCGACGACGGTGCCTGCCGCGCTGCTTCATACGTCCTCCCGGATAGGCCAACTGCCTCCCCCGCCGAGGGCGTTGACGGAGAGACGCGTGGGGTGGCCCGTGGAGGGGATGCTACGGCAGTGACCCCCCGGCCAGGACAAAGACCGCGGAAGACGCCCCTGAAATACGCTCGGTTCACCCCTCCTCGCGCTCATGACGGCGCCGGTCCGGCCGTCGCGCGGGCTCCGAGCACCGCGGGCGCGGTCGAGTGCGGCAGCAGGTCCCGGGGGTCGTCCGGCAGCAGGACCTCGACCTCCACCTCCTCGCGGAAGCGGTAGGGCCGGTGGTCGAGGAGCCCGATGAGCCGGCGGCGTACGCGGGACAGTTCGGCGCGGACCGTGACCGTGCGGGTGGGATCACCGAACAGGTCGACCGCGAGCTGGGCGGCGCTGCGTCCCTGCCGGTGCACGGCGAGGACGTAGAGGAGTTCCGCGTGGCGGGGGCTCAGGTCCTGGGCCCAACTGCCCGCCGTGCCCGAGACGGTGATGTGCGGGCGCCGGGGCTCGCCGAGGTCGAGGACCACCCGCCCGGCGCTCCCGAGGTCGCCGGCACCGGTGACGCGCAGCAGCCAGCCGCCGGGCATCGGCTCGACGGCGCACATTCCGAGGGAGGGCAGCCAGACGTGGCCCGCGCCGAAGGAGTCGGGCAGCGGGACCCGGTCCACGGGCGGCATCCCGGTGACCGCGGCGAGCCAGCCGTGGGTGTCCACCACGAGCGCGGGGCCGTCGAGCCGGCACAGCAGGGGCGCGGCCACCGCGCGCAGCCGCTCGATGGCGGCCAGATGCGCGGTGCGCAGTTCGCTTTCGGCCAGTCTGGACACCGTGTCGACGAGCGCGAGGGTGGCGGGATGAAACGTGCTGTCCGGGCCGCTCACGTCGATGATCCCGAGGAGCCGTCCGTCGCGCGGGTCGTGGACGGGCGCGGCGGCGCAGGTCCAGTCGTGCAGGGTGCGTACGAAGTGCTCGGCCGAGTGCACCTGGACGGGGGCGTCCGCCGACAGGGCGGTTCCGATGGCGTTGGTGCCGGTGGTGTCCTCGCTCCACGCGGCGCCTTCCTCCAGGCAGATGGTGTCGGCCCGGCGCAGCACGCTCGTGTTCCCCTCGCGCCACAGCACCCGGCCCTCGGGGTCGGTGACCACCATGATCTGCTGGGAGGCGTCGGCGACCGTCCCGAGGCCGCCGTGCAGGGTCGGCATCACATCGGCGAGCGCGGTGGACGTCCGCCGGTGTTCGAGTTCCTCCGGATGCAGCAGGATGCTGTCCGTTCCCTGTTCGGGATTGACGCCGAAACGTTTCGCTCTTTGCCAGGACCGGCCGATCAACGGGCGCGGGGTGAACGTGCCCCGCTCGCCCTTGACCGACGCCGCCCAGGTCTCCTGGAGGTGTCCCGCCGTCTCGGACGCGTCGGACGGTGCGAGACGGGCTGGGTTGAACGATGTGGTCTTCACAGAGCACTCCCGAAACCAGGACCTCGTACGGGCCGTGACACCGCCGTCATCCCACATCGTGCCTGCTCTCGGCCGGGTTTGGAGGGCCTTCGCACAAGGTGCACAAAGGAATGCAACGGTCTGCAACTCTCGCCAACGGTCACAAGGTTCCTCGAAACTGACAGCGATGCCGCCCGTGCGGTGTCCGAGCTCCTGAACGGGGCGAGCGGCGGGGGTGGTGCCGTGTCGGCGCAGCACCACCCCCGCGTCAGCGCCCGCGTCAGTCCACCGGCCGGGCGCGCTCCACCACGGTGGCCAGATCCAGACTGTGCGGCAGCGTCCCGAACCCCGTGCCCCAGTCACCGCCCAGGCGCGAGGCGCAGAACGCGTCGGCGACCTCCGGCGGCGCGTACCGGACGAGCAGCGAGCCCTGGAGCACCAGCGCGATCCGCTCGACCAGCCGGCGGGCACGGGCCTCGATGCCGTCCAGGTCGGCCAGTTCGGTCAGCATGTTCTTGATGGCCCCGTCGAGCCGGTGGTCGGCGCCCCGGGCCCGGCCCACCTCCCGCAGATACGCGTCCAGGGCGCCCGGCTCCCGCTGCAGGGCGCGCAGGACGTCCAGCGCCTGCACATTGCCCGCGCCCTCCCAGACGGAGTTGAGCGGCGACTCCCGCAACAGACGGGGCATGCCCGACTCCTCGACGTAGCCGTTGCCGCCCAGGCACTCCAGCGCCTCCACCGCGACCGGCGTACACCGCTTGGTCACCCAGTACTTGGCGGCGGGCACTGCGAGGCGCAGGAAGGCCCGCTCCTGCTCGCTCCCGTCGTCGTACGCCGCAGCGAGCCGCATCGCCAGGGTCGTCGCCGCCTCCGACTCCAGCGCCATGTCGGCGAGGACGTTGCGCATCAGCGGTTTGTCGACGAGCCGGCCGCCGAACGCCTCGCGGTAGGTGCAGTGGTGGATCGCCTGCGCGACCGCCTGCCGCATCAGCGCGGCCGAACCGAGCACACAGTCCAGCCGGGTCGCCGCGACCATCCCGATGATCGTGCGCACCCCGCGCCCCTCGTCGCCCACCCGGCGTGCCCACGTCCCGTCGAACTCGACCTCGCTCGACGCGTTGGACCGGTTGCCGAGCTTGTCCTTGAGCCGCTGGATGCGGAAGACGTTGCGGGTGCCGTCCTCCAGCACCCGCGGCACCAGGAAACAGGTCAGCCCGCCGGGAGCCTGCGCCAGCACGAGGAAGCCGTCCGACATCGGCGCCGAGCAGAACCACTTGTGCCCGGTCAGCGCGTACGTCCCGTCCTCGGCGAGCGGCAGCGCCTCCGTGGTGTTGGCGCGGACGTCGCTGCCACCCTGCTTCTCGGTCATGCCCATACCGAAGAGCACGCCGGCCTTCCGGGACGCGGGACGCAGTTCCTGGTCGTACACCGCGGACGTCAGCCGTGGCACCCACTCCGCGGCGAGCGCCGGATCGGTGCGCAGCGCCGGCACGGCCGCGTGGGTCATCGACAGCGGGCAGCCGTTGCCCGCCTCGGCCTGCGTCCAGACCACGAAGCCCGCCGCGCGCCTGACGTGTCCGCCGGGCCGGGTCCACGCCGACGTCAGCCCCGCCGACACACCCTTGCCCAGGAGGCGGTGCCAGGACGGGTGGAACTCGACCTCGTCGATCCGGTTGCCGTAGCGGTCGTGGCTGCGCAGCCTCGGCGGGTTCTCGTTGGCCAGCGCACCCCACTCCTGGACCTGGGCGGAACCCGTCGCCCGGCCGAGCGCCGACAACTCCTCGCGCGCCTGCTGGAGGAGCTCCGGATCGAGATGCCGGCCGACCGCCTCGCCGAGGGCCCGGTCGGCGGCGAATACGTCATATCCGACCAGGGGCGGAGCCTGGTTGGTCACGGTGTGGGTGCTGGCTGCCATACCGCTACCGTAAGGACGTGCACCAGGCAAAAGAAACAAGCGAACGGCCTCGCTCGGGCCGCTTCCACCGCGCTCGCGCGCTCTACCGGAACGTCTCCAAGCGCAGGACCGCCTGGCTGCTGCTCAAGGACACCGTCAACTCGTGCATGGAGTACCGGATCCTCGGACTGGCGGCCGAGGCCGCCTTCTTCACCCTGCTGTCCGTGCCCCCGCTGCTGCTCAGCATGATCGGGCTGCTCGGATACGTGGACGCGTGGACCGGCGCCGACACCATCGCCAGCCTGGAGTCCAACATCCTGGACGCCTCCCGCACGGTGCTGACCCAGAAGGGCGTCCACCAGATCGCCGAGCCGATCCTGCACGACGTGATGAAGGGCGGCCGGCCCGACATCATCTCCCTCGGATTCCTGTTCGCCCTGTGGTCGGGCTCGCGCGCGGTGAACGTCTTCGTCGACACCATCACGGTGATGTACGGACTCGACGGCACCCGGGGCATCGTGAAGACCCGGATGATGTCCTTCCTGCTGTTCATCGTGGCCCTGCTGATCGGCTCCGTGGCGCTCCCGCTGATGGTGGCGGGCCCGGACGCCGTGGTGAACGTCGTGCCGTGGTCGACGACCGTCGTCCAGATCCTGTACTGGCCGGTCGTCATCGTCCTGTCGGTCGCCTTCCTGACGACGCTCTACCACGTGTCCGTGCCCGTGCGTTCGCCCTGGGTCGAGGACGTGCCGGGCGCCCTGGTCGCCCTCGCCATGTGGGTCTTCGGCAGTTTCCTGCTGCGCATCTACCTGACGAACACCATCGAGGGCCCCACCATCTACGGCTCGCTCGCCGCCCCGGTGGCCGTCCTGCTGTGGATCGGCGTCGCCGCCTTCGCCGTCCTCGTCGGCGCGGCCGTCAACGCCGCCATCGACCGGGTCTGGCCGGCCGCCGCCACCGCGGCGGCCCGTGCCGCCAACGAACGGCTGCGCGAGGCCCAGGCCGCCGAGTACGTCGCCCGCGTCGCCGCGCACCGCTCGTACGACGCCGATCCCGACGATCCCGACATGCCCTCCGAGTTCCCGGAACGCTGGTCGCGCTTCCTGCCCCCGGAGGACGTGACGTCCCGCCTGCGGACCCACGCCAAGAACACCCATCACACCCACCCCGCCCCGAAGAACGGCGAGGACCGCTCGTCGGGGGAGTGAGCCCCCGGCGATCCCAGGCTCACCCCGGAGCGGGTCCGGAGCGGGTCCGGAGCGGGTCCGGAGCGGGTCCGGAGCGGGTCCGGAGCGGGTCCGAAGCGGGTCCGAAGCGGGCCCGGACGGGCCGGTGGTCCCCCCTCAGGCCTTCCACGCCCCCGCCGCCGCGGCCTCCCGCGCGAAGTCGGTGAAGTCCCGCGGCTCGCGGCCGAGGACGGTGCGGACGCCGTCCGAGAGGTGGGCGTTACGGCCGTCGAGGAGGCATTCGAAGAGGTCGACGAGGAATCCGGCCTCCTCCGCCGGCATCCCGAATCCGGCCAGCGTGTCGCCGTACTCCCGCGCCGTCACCGGTGTGTACGCCAGCTCCGCGCCCGTGGCCCGCGCGATCTCCGCGACCGCCTCCCGGAAGGTCAGCAGCCGCGGCCCCGTGATCGCGAGCTCCCGGCCGGTGTACGTCTCGCCCCCGGTCAGCGCGGCCACCACGACGTCCGCGATGTCCCGCACGTCGATGAACGGCTCCCGCACCTCACCCGCAGGGAAGACCAGCTCTCCCTGACGCAGCCCCTCGACCAGCGGGCCCTCGCTGAAGTTCTGCGAGAACCACGACGCTCGTACGATCGTCCAGTCCGCGCCGGACGTCCGGAGCGCCTCCTCGGTCGGCGCGGCCCGGTCCTCGCCCCTCGACGACAGGAGCACCAGCCGCCGCGCGCCGAGCTCCACCGCTTCCCGGGCCAGCGCCCCGACCGCCTTCGTGGCGGCCGGCGAGCCGACGTCCGTGGGATGGGCCAGATAGGCCGCGTCGGCGCCGCGCAGCGCCCCGGCCCATGTCGAGGGGTCCTCCCAGTCGAAGCCCGTGGCGCGCGAGGCGCCCCGGACCGTCAGGCCCGCCGCCCGCGCGGCCCGCGCGACCCGGCTCCCGGTCCGCCCGGTGGCCCCTGTCACCAGCACTGTCATGTTCCGCGTGTTCTCTGCCATGCGCCCAGTCAACTGCCGCCCCCGGCGCGGAACCATCGGCGAACGGCTCATCCCCATAAGCGGTCGTCCACGGCCGTCCACGGCTGTCGGAGCCGCCGTCTACGCTGGCCGCATGGACGCTCCGCCACGTTCGGACATGCTCATGCGGGGGGACCCGCTCGCCAGCCTGCTGGAGGGGCCGCGCGCGCGGGGCGCCTTCATGATCCGCGCGTGCTTCGACCCGCCGTGGTGCGTACGCGTCGAGGACCGCGCCCCGCTGTCGATCATGCTGGTGGTCCGCGGCGACGCCTGGGTCGTCCCGGACGAGGGCGAGGGACTGCGGCTGCGGGCCGGCGACCTCGCCATCGCGCGCGGCCCCGATCCGTACCGCTGCGCCGACGATCCGGGCACCCCGCCCCAGGCCGTGATCCTGCCGGGCGGCGCGTGCTCCTACCCGGACGGACGCTCCCTGAAGGGCCACTGGGACCTCGGCGTCCGGAGCTGGGGCGACCGGCTCGACGGCTCCACGGTGCTGCTGATCGGGACGTACATGATGCGCGGCGAGGTCAACCGCCGGCTGCTCGACGCCCTGCCGCCGCTGCTCGCGCTCCCCGCCGACGTGTGGGAGTGCCCGCTGACGCCGATCCTCGCCGCGGAGATGGTGCGTGACGAGCCCGGCCAGGAGGTCGTCCTCGACCGGCTCCTCGACCTGCTGATGATCACCGCGCTGCGGGCCTGGTTCTCCCGCCCCGAGGCCGCCGCGCCCGCCTGGTACCAGGCCCTCGCCGATCCGGTCGTGGGCCGTGCGCTCCGGCTCCTCCAGGACGACCCGGCCCGGCCCTGGACGGTCGCCGCGCTCGCCGCCGGGACCGGTGTCTCGCGCGCCGCGCTGGCCAGACGCTTCGGCGAACTGGTCGGGGAACCGCCGATGACGTATCTGACCGGCTGGCGTCTCGCCTCCGCCGCCGACCGGCTCCGCGAGAGCGACGACACCCTGGAGACGATCGCCCGCCACGTCGGCTACGGCAGCGCCTTCGCGCTCTCCAGCGCCTTCAAGCGGGTCTACGGCGTCAGCCCGCAGGAGCACCGGGCCCGCCCGGCGTAACGTGGCCGGCATGTACGCGGAACGGGCGTCCCGGCTGCCGGGCGCGGTGCTCTGGAGCCGCGGTCCGACGGGCCCCGCGCCGGACGCCGGGGCGCGGACGCCCGGGCGCCCGACGCCGGGCGCGGGGGCCGGCACCGCCCGGGACGCCGTGCTTCCGGACGGGTGCATGGATCTGCTGTGGACCGAGGGGCGGTTGCTCGTCGCCGGTCCCGACACCCGGCCCCACCTCCCGGACGCGGCGCCCGGCGGCTGGGCCGGCGTCCGCTTCCACCCCGGCACGGCGCCCGCCTACCTGGGCGTACCCGCGCACGAACTCCGGGACGTACGCGTGGAGTTGACCGACCTGTGGCCCGCCGCCGAGGTGCGCCGGCTCGCCGCGCGGATCGACACGGCGGCCGACCCCGTGGCGGCGCTCGAAGAGGTCGCGCTGCTCCGGGCGGCCGAGGCCGCTCCCCCCGACCCGCTCCTCGGGGAAGTGGTGGCCGCCCTGGACGCGGGCCGCCCGGTCGCCGAGACCGCCGACCGACTGGGCCTCGGAGCACGGCAGTTGCACCGCCGCTCGCTCGCCGCCTTCGGGTACGGACCCAAGACCCTGGCCCGGGTCCTTCGCCTTCAGCGGGCACTCGCCCTCGCCCGCGACGGTGTGCCCTTCGCGGAGACCGCGCTGCGCGCGGGGTTCGCCGACCAGGCCCATCTGGCGCGAGACGTGCGGGAGTTGGCGGGAGCGACCCTCGGTGAGCTGGTCGGTCACCGCTGACGGGACCGGCTACGGCGCGGGCGCCGGTCCGTCCGGCAGCGGCGCGAACAGGTCGACGCCGTTGCCGTCCGGGTCGTGCACGACGGCGTACCGCATGCCCCAGAAGGCGTCCCACGGCTTGAGTTCGCCGTGGTGGCCCGCGCCGACGAGCTGCTCGTACACGGAGTCGACCTCGGCGGGGTCGTCGCAGCGGAAGGCGAGCGACGCCCTGCCGCCGCCGCTCGGGGGCCGCCACCCGGCGTGGAACGACCGGATGGTGTCCTCCGTGTCCAGCGCGAGGCGCAGTCCGCCGGGCAGGGCGGCCTCGACATGCGGCTCGTTCTCCGCGCCGTCGGGAAAGACGAGTCCGAGCCGGCTGTAGAAGGCGATGGAGGCGGCCATGTCGGAGACCGCCAGCCCGATCACATCGAATCGTGGAGTCATACGGCCACCGTAGGCGGGCCCCCGGCGACCGGTCTTGAACGAAACGGACACCCCTGACCCGAGGCCCTGGAGGGGGCTCGGGTCAGGCTGCGGGCAGCGGGGCTTCCGGGTCGGGCTCGTCCCAGAATTCGGGGCCGAGAGTGTCTTTGAGCAGGGCATACATGCTCTTTCGGAAGTGGCTGGTCACGAGCCATGGGCGGGTGAAGATGCGGATCCCCTCGACCTCGCCCGCATCGTCGAGCGTGAAGATCTCGACCAGTTGCTGAACGTGACCGCCGTCCACGTATTCGTCGATCGCCACCGCGAATCCCGGCCGGCCGTCGATGCCGAGGACGGCACGAACCTTGAGGTCGCTGAAACTCTGCGCCGCTGCCTTGAGGACCTGCCCGACGACAGCCTTCCCCGTCGGCTCTTCGCGCAGGATCGGGGAGTACAGGGTGACGTCCTGCGCCAGCGGCGGGACGGCTGGATGGTCGACCCAAGCGGGTGTCGGCCCCTCCGGGGCGTACGGTCCGGATCCGAGGCTCGGGTCCGCGAGAGCGGGGTCCGTCTTCGCCATCACTTCGCGCAGAGCGGCCATGAACGGCCACGGCCGGCCGTAGACGTCGATGGTGGCGATCAGGCCCGCGGTGTCGCGCCGGGCCAGCGCGACGATCTCTGTCTCCCGTCCGCCGGGGCTCGCGCTGAACACGACCCCCTCGACCTCGTCTCCCTTGAGCCGGACCGTGGCCTCAGGCGCCGCGAGAGCCCGCTGGTACGTACCGAGAGCTGCCACGACAGCGTCACGACCGGCGATACGGGGTGCAGCCAGCGGAGTCGCCAGGGAGACGTCCTCGGCAAGCGCTGTGGCGGCCTGTCCCGAAAGTGCTGCGCTCAGCTGATCCGACATCACGCCCTCCTCGTAGTCCCGATCAAGGCGAGCCTGGGCTTCGGGGAAGATTCGGGCGCGAGGTCATGTCGGCGCGCTCGGCGCCGGTGCCCTGAGGCCACCAAGAACCATCTGACGTACCGCGGCTGTACCCAGGCGGTGTACCAAAGTCCTGACGCCGCAGCCAGGTCCGTAGCCGCCCTTCCAGCATGCGCCCGGAGCAGGGCGCGGCGCATGCTGAAGGACACGGCCGCTCCTTTGCCCGGGAATCGGAGGCCGAGAGGGCGAGGGCCAATCCGGGGAGAGGGGCGCGATCACTTACGGGGCGCCCCTTAGGCTCCGTGCATGGCCTTCCGCGTTCTCGTGTACACCCGTACGACCGGCTACCGGCACGACTCGATCCCGGCCGCCGTCGAAGCGGTGCGCGCACTCGGCCGCGCGCACGGTTTCGAGGCCGACGCCACCGAGGACCCCGCGGTCCTCGAGGCCCCCCTCGACCCGTACGCGGCCGTCGTCTTCCTCTCCACGAGCGGCGAGGTGCTCACGCCGCCGGGCCGCGACCGGCTGGCGGCCCACGTCCACGGCGGTGCCGGTTTCGTCGGGGTGCACGCGGCCGCCTGCACCGAGTACGACTGGCCCCACTACGGCGAGCTGCTCGGCGCCCGCTTCGACCGGCACCCGGACCTCCAGCCGGGCAGGGTCCTCGTCGAGGACCTCGGGCATCCCGCCACCCGGCTGCTCCCGCCGGTATGGGAGTTCACGGACGAATGGTACGACTTCAGGACCAACCCGCGCGCGGCGGAGGGGGTGCGCGTGCTCGCCTCCGCCGACGAAACCTCCTACGAGGGCGGGGGGATGGGCGCCGACCACCCGCTGGTGTGGTGCCGGGAACAGGGCGCGGGCCGGGTGTTCTACACCGCGCTCGGCCACGCCGCGGAGGCGTACGAGGATCCGGACTTCCTCGGGCACCTGCTCGGCGGCATCCTCTGGGCGGCACGGCAGCCCGCCGCGGCGGCGTCGGAACAGGGGGCCTGACCCGGCGCCGGACCCGGCGGAGGCCCCGCGAGGCCCCGCGAGGGCCCGGGAGGGCCGCGCTCGGACCCGGCCGGCCCGCCCGCGTCGTACCGCCAAGACGGCCGGGCGGGGGTCTCCGCAGGAATACCGGGACGGGATGTGGTGCTCTGATCTCTACAGCGCGGTGGTGCTCCGGTCCCTACGGCGCGCGACGGTGAGGAGCTGGTCCAGCATGGTGGTGGACACGGTGGATCCGGTGGCGGAGACCAGGGACCCGGTGGTCCCCACCCCTTACGGAGCGGTGCGCGGCCGGTACGAGAACGGGATCGCGGTCTTCCGGGGCATCCCCTACGCCGCCCCGCCCTTCGGCGCCCGCCGCTTCCGCCCGCCCGAGCCGCCCGAGCCCTGGGACGGCGTCCGGGACGCCGCCGCGTTCGGGCCGACGCCGCCGAAGCCGCCGTACTCCGAGGCCTTCGCCCGCCTCCTCGCCGACCCCGTCGTGCCCGGCGACGACTGCCTCAATCTCAACGTGTGGACCCCGGCGCCGGACCCCGCCGCCCGGCTCCCCGTCATGGTGTGGATCCACGGCGGAGCGCTGACCCGCGGCTCCTCGGCCGTGCCCGTGTACGACGGCCACGCGTTCGCCCGCGACGGTGTGGTCCTCGTGTCCGTCAACTACCGCCTGGGCGTGGAGGGTTACGGCCTCTTCCCGGACGCGCCCGCCAACCCCGGGCTGCGCGACCAGCTCGCCGCGCTGGAATGGGTCCAGGAGTCCGTCGCCCGGTTCGGCGGGGATCCCGGCCGGGTGACGGTCTTCGGTGAATCCGCCGGCGCCATCAGCATCGGCGCGCTGCTCGCGAGCCCGCGCGCCCGGGGCCTGTTCCACCGGGCGGTCCTCCAGAGCGGCCCGCCCGAGGCGAGCGACCGCGACAAGGTGCGCCGCATGGTGCGCAGGATGGCCACCCGGCTGAAGATCCCCGCGACGGCGGAGGCGTTCGCCGCCGTCGACCGCGACCTGCTCCTGCGTACCCAGGCCGACGTGGGCAGGCTCAGCAGCCCGGTGCTCGGCGGTCCCGCCTTCGGCATCGTCGTGGACGGCGACCTCGTGCCGCGCGACCCGATGGAGGCCCTGGTCGAGGGCGCCGCCGCGGACGTCGGGCTGCTGCTCGGCTGGACCCGGGACGAGTACCGGCTGTGGCTCGTGCCGGGCGGGCTCCTGGAGCGGGTCGACCGGCTCGGCCCGGTGGCCCTGGCCGGTGCGATGGCCCGCTGCCACTGCGGTCACGAGGTGCCCCGCGGCTACCGTGCCCTGCGCCCCGAGGCCGGCACCGCCGACCTCGTCGGCCAGATGATCACCGACCATCTCCTGCGGGTCCCGCTGCACCGCCTCGCGGACGCGCGGAGCGGCACGCCCACCGCCTCCCTCGACGCGGACGTTCCCGCGGAGGGCAGGGCCCCGGCCCACGTCTACGAGTTCGCCTGGCCGTCCAACGTGCCCGGCCTCGGCGCCTGTCACGCCCTGGAACTGGGCTTCGTCTTCGACACCGCCGGCGTCCCGGAATCGGCGAAGCTCGCGGGCGAGGGCGCTCCGCAGGAGCTGGCGGACGCCATGCACGGGGCGTGGGTGCGGTTCGCGGTCGACGGCGACCCGGGCTGGGCGGCCTGGGACGCCTCGCACCCGGTCCGGGTCTTCGGCGCCGGTGACCCGCACACCGCGTCCGGCCCGCGCGACCGCGAACTCGCCCTGTGGGAGGCCGAGTCGGCCAGGCCCGACCCCGGCCCGACGGGCAGACGCCCCGAGAGGGCCACGGTCTGGGGGATGGGCCGCTTCACGGCTGCCGCCACCGCCAGGTCGACGACCGGGGCCCCTGCCGGACCCGCGGACGGGCCCGCGACCCCGTCCATCGCCAGGTCCACAGCAGGACCCGCCAGTGGGCGCGCGGGCGACCACCCGGACGGGCCCGCGGCCCCGCCTGCCGCGAGGTCGGCGGCCGGGACGTCCGCCGGACCTGCGGAGGGTCCCGTCGGCGGGTCGGCGGGTGATGATCGCGACCGGCCCGCGGCCGCGCCGATCGCCGGGTCCAACGCCGGGCCTGCGGGGGGACCGGTCGTCAAGCGGGCGGGCGACCACCCGAACCAGCCGGCGGCCGCGCCTGTCGCGAGGTCGGCGGCCGGGACGTCCGCCGGACCTGCGGAGGGTCCCGTCGGCAGGTCGGCGGGTGATGATCGCGACCGGCCCGCGGCCGCGCCGATCGCCGGGTCCAGCGCCGGACCTGCGGGGGGACCGGTCGGTAAGCGGGCGGGTGATCACCCGGACCAGCCGGCGGCCCCGCCCGCCGCCGGTTCGACGGCCGGGACCCCCGCCGAACCTACGGACGCACCTGCCCGCAAGCGGGGCGGTGGCCGTTCGGATCGGGGCGCCGGACGGTTCGGGGAGCGGTCTTCGAAGCGGCACGTGGAGGCGTCCACGAGCCGTTCCCGGGAACGGGCGGCGGACGATTCGTCCGAGGCCGCGGACGGCACGCCCGCGCCGGTCGGTCCGGCCGATCTGTTCGCGCGCATCGCGACACCGCTCTCGGCGGTGCGCCGCTTCCGCCGCTCGGGCGGCGCGGACCGTTCCTGAGCCCGGCCCCGGCCGAGCCGCCGCGGCCGGGATCAGGCCCCGCGCACCGCCTCCGTGATTCCCGCGATCGCCCCCGGGCCGACACGGCAGCACCCGCCGATCAGGCGGGCCCCGGCCCGCTCCCACCCGCCGACCTGGTCGGCCGTGAACGTGGAGCGGCCGGTCCAGGCGCGGGCCCCCGCGTCCCAGGCCTCGCCGCTGTTCGGGTAGACCACGACCGGCTTGCCGGTCACCCGCGAGGCCGTGGCGACGGCCGCGTCGACATCCTCGGGAGCGCAGCAGTTCACCCCGACCGCGATGACCTCGTCCGCCTCGGCGGCCAGGGCGAAGGCCTCCTCCAGCGGCTGTCCGGCCCGGGTGCGGTCACCGGCCACGCTGTACGACAGCCACGCCGGAACGCCGAGTCCGCGCACCCCGCCGAGCAGCGCCCGCGCCTCGTCCGTGTCCGGGACCGTCTCCAGGGCCAGCACGTCGGGTCCGGCGGCGGCCAGCACCTCCAGGCGCGGCCGATGGAACCGCTCCAGTTCCGCGACGCTCAGCCCGTAGCGCCCCCGGTACTCCGAACCGTCCGCGAGCATCGCCCCGTACGGCCCCACCGACGCGGCGACCCACAGGGGCCGCGCGACCCCCTTCGCGTGCGCGCGCCGGGCGGCCTCACGCGCCAACTCGACGCTCAGGCCGAGCAGTTCGGCGACCCGCTCGTGCGGGATGCCACGCCGGGCGAACCCCTCGAACGTGGCCTGGTAGCTGGAGGTGATCGCCACGTCCGCGCCCGCCTCGTAGTAGGCGAGATGCGCCTCGACGATCGCCTCGGGCCGGTCCGCGAGCAGCCGCGCCGACCACAGCGCGTCACTCAGGTCGTGCCCGGCCGCTTCGAGCTGGTTGGACATGCCTCCGTCGAGCACGACCGTGCCGGAGGACAGTGCGGCGGTGAGGGTGAGGGCGTTGTCGCTGGCCATGCCACGACGCTAGTCGATCGGGCCGCCGTACCCCGGAGCCGTCCGCCCACCGGGCGGCCGTCTCGCGAGCCGGGACGTCGGGGCCCGGGCGGGAGGCTTGATCCCGACGGCCGCCCGTCGCCGCCGGCGCGGCTCCTGGCAGGATCGGGTGACATGGAGTTCTCCGAAGTGGTCCGCCGCCGTCGCATGATCCGCCACTACTCCGACAAGCCGCTGGCCCCCGAGGCGGTGGAGAGAATCCTCGCCTCCGCGCTACGGGCCCCGTCGGCCGGCTTCTCCCAGGGCTGGGCGTTCCTGGCCCTCACCGACCCCGCCGACCGCGCCCGGTTCTGGCCGTTCGTCCCGACCCGGGTCGAGCAGACGCCGACCATGCAGGACGCCCCGCTGGTCGTCGTACCGCTCGCCCACAAGGCGGCCTATCTGGAGCGCTACGCCGAGCCGGACAAGGGCTGGGAGGACCGCGCCGAGGCCCGCTGGCCGGCTCCGTACTGGTACATCGACACGGGGATGGCCGCGCTCATGATGCTGCTCAGCGCGGTCGACGAAGGGCTCGACGCCTGCTTCTTCGGCATCATGCCCGAGCAACTGGAGCCTTTCCGGGCCGAGTTCGGGGTTCCCGGGGAGTACGCGCCGATCGGCGGCATCACGGTCGGCTACCGGTCGGAGGAGGTTCCGCCGCAGGGCGCCCGTATCGCGGAACGCCGACGCGGGCTGGACGAGGTCGTGCACCGGGGGCACTGGGGGCTGCACAACTGAGGCGACGTGTCGCGGTCAGGAACCGGTGAGCCCGGTCATGGCGCCGTCCTTCGTCTCGGCATCCGGAGGCGGGGAGGTCACGTCCTGGAGCAGTCCTTCGGGCAACTGGCCGGAGAGCACGGCGCCCTGCAGAGCGGCGCCGACGACCACCCCCGCGGGGAGGGCGGCGCGGACCGGTTCCCGGCCGCCCGCCAGCTCCTTGACGAGCGCCGCGACCGCCGGCATCCGGGTCGCTCCGCCCACCAGGACGACGTGGTCGACGTCCTCGACCCCGTTGATCCCCCGGGCGTCCTTCAACGCCTGGTGCACCGGGGGCGCGCAGCGCTCCAGCAGATCCTTCGTCAGCATCTCCAACCGCGCGCGCGTCAGCGTGACGTCCAAGTGCACCGGCCCGGACGGGGAGGTCGCGATGTCCGGCAGGTCGACGACGGTGGCCATGGCCCGGGACAGCTCGATCCTCGCGGCCTCCGCGGCCTCGGCCACCCGCCGGAGCGCGGCCCGGTCGGTGAGCCGCACGCCCTGGCGGAGGGCGAGTTCGCGCACGAGGTGATCGACGACGCGCCCGTCCCAGTCGCTTCCCCCGAGCCTGCCGTCGCCGCTGGTGGCCAGCGTCTCGACGGCCCCGTCACCGATGCTCAGCAGCGACACGTCCAAGGTGCTTCCGCCCAGATCGAACACCATGATGGTCCCGTCGTCCCGGCCGAAGCCGTGCGAGACCGCCGCGGCGGTCGGCTCGTTCAGCATCCGGACGGTTTCGATGCCCGCGAGGGCCGCCGCGTCCGCCAGGGCCGCGCGCCGGCGGCGGTCGAAGTGGGCGGGCACGGTGAGGACCGCCCGGGTGACCGTCTCGCCCAGATAGGCCTCCGCGCTGGTCCGCAGGTCGGCGAGGATCCAGGAGGCGACCTCCTCGGCGGAGAAGCGGCGTACCGCGTGCCGGTGGGTCCACCCGGTGCCCAGTTCCCGTCTGATCCGGTGGATGCCGGCGCCCGGAACGCGGGAGGCCCGCTCCACGGCGGCCCTCCCCACCAGCGGTGTCCCGTCCTCGGCGAACGCCACGACGCTCGGCGTCGTGGCCTCTCCGTGGCGGTTCGGAACGATCCGCGCTGCACCGTCCAGGAACACGGCAACGGCGGAACGGGTCGTCCCGAAATCGATGCCGAGGATCGTCGGCCCGTCCACGCCCGGCCGGGTGACGCCGAGGATCGTCGACCCGTCCGCGCCCGGCCGGGTGACCCGGGAGGCGGGCTCCGGTGTCCCCGGCGGCGGGTCGCCGAGGCCACGGCTCTGCCAGAGCATCCCGGCTCGCGCGCCGACCTGCGGATCACGGTCCCGCACCAGCAGGGTCAGGGCCTCCAGGGCGGCCTCGTGGACGGGGCCGGGCCGGCTCGCGAGCAGCCGTTCCAGCTCGTGCAGGGCGCCCAGCCGCTGCCACGGAGCCCCGGTGAGAATCGCGGCGCGGAGGGTGTCGGGGAGCGCCGGGTCGACTGGCGCGATCGGTCGACGGCCGCCGGGACGGCGCGTCAGATACAGCGTGCCCTCGGAGTTGTTGACGCTCCGGGTCGGCGTCTGGCTGGGCAGCCGGCTGCGTACGCGGTCATGGACGAAGGCGTACAGCTCCTCGGCCGACACGTACCCGTCCCCGTCGAGATCGGCGGTGCCGTCCCGCAGTCCCTCCACCACGGCCGCGGTGAAGACGGACGGCTCGGCCCGCTCCCTGCTGCTCATCTCGCTCTCGTGGCTGTACTGCAGCGCGGTCGAGGACGTGATCACGACCCGGCCCCGCCCGGAGAAGGGCTCCTTCACATCGACGTCCGGCGCGGCTCCGCGGGTCCGCATCCCTTTGGCGAACGCCCCGCTGTAGCAGCAGTCCAGCAGGACGACGGCCCGGCGGCAGGGACTCTGCTCCAGTTGGTCCGCGACGAACTCGGAGGAGACCGCGGTCGCGTCCAGGAAGTCCCACTCGGTGTCCGACGCGATGAAGTGCAGCCGGCCCCGCGCGTCCTTGCGGCCGTGGCAGGAGAGATGGAGCAGGAGCAGGTCCTGGCTCCGCGCGTGGGCGAAGAAGGACTGGACCGCCTTGCGGATCTCCAGCGCGGTGCCGTTCTCGACGACGGTGACCTCGAAGGCGCCGATGTCCGGGTCGCCGAGTACGGCGGCGAGGTGCTCGGCGTCCGCGGCGGCACCGGGCAACTCGCTGAAACGCCCGTCCGCGTAATGCTGGTTGACGACGAGGAGCGCGGCTTTACGCATCGGGCGCGTCGGCCTCCCGGGGAGCGTGCTTCGCGGCGAACAGTTCGACGGCGCGCCGCTGGTCCGCTCGGGAGACCGATGTCAGACGGAGCTCGTCACCGTCGATCGTGATGTCGATCGAGCCCGAGTTGCGGCGCGCGAGCCAGTCCTGGACCAGCCCGATGAGCGACCTCAGCGTCGCCGCGCTCGTCGCGCCGACCAGGAGCGTCGTCCAGACCACCGTGTCCCCGGCCCGGGTGCCGTCCGGAGCCGGGCCGCCCTGCGCGTGCCGCACGAACGCCGGATCCAGCAGCGACAGTTCCTCGGCCAGGAGGGACACGGCCTCCGCCGCGCCCTCGGGGTCCGCCTCGTCGGTGAACACCAACGCCGCCTCGTAGCGCGGAACGCTCAAGATTCCCTCCCCCGTGGGTTCCCGGGCCGCCGCCCGGGAGAGGCCAGTGTGGCACCCCGGAGTCGCACTTCGGCGGGTCCGGGGGAAATGTGCGCCCCGATCCGACCGGATCTGTAGGGTGCCGGGCCCCGGGAACGAGGGCGTGGTGCGGGGGAGCCGTGGAGGCGGAGCCGGAGGTGGGGCGCGGTGGTCGCACCCGCACGGGACCGCCCTCTAGAAAGCGCTTGCCGATCAGCGGTATCGTCCTGCCACCAGGTCCCGTCGCCTCGTCGCCCCGCCGTCCCGTCGGAGGAGCCCGTGTCCGGTGCCGAGGACCCTGGTGGGGGCGGGGCGAGCCCCTGGGGCGTTCCGACCGGAACCGGGGCGCCCCAGGTATCCGGCCCGGCCCGCCCGAGGACGGCCGGCGTCCGGGAGGCCGGGCCCGGCCCGGAACAGGAAGGCCCCTGATGCCCGCCGAGCCCGCCGAGGACAGGTCCCTGAGCCCGTACACCGGCCGCACGCGCGCCCATTGGGAGGCGGCCGCCGACTCCCTGCTCGCCGCCGTCGCCCCGTACGCCACCGACGACCAGGCCCTCTACCACTTCCCCGGAGAGCGCACGAGCAGCGCCGGGCGGCTCTCCGACGGCCTGGAGGGCTACGCCCGTACGCTCCTGCTGGCGGGCTTCCGCCGGGACGAGAAGGTCCTGGAGCGGTACGCGCGGGGTCTGGCCGCCGGAACGGCCGGCGTCTGGCCCCGGGTCGAGGACCGCAGCCAGCCCCTCGTCGAGGCCGCGTCGATCGCGCTCGCGCTCCGGCTGACCCGTCCGCTGCTGTGGGACCGCCTCGACGACGGCGTGCGGCAGCGGGCCGCCGCCTGGCTGGGCGACGCGCTGACGGCCGAACCCTGGCCCTGCAACTGGGAGTTGTTCCCGGTGACGGTCGGCGGCTTCCTCCAGGAGATCGGCCACGAGCCCGAGGCGTCGCGCGCCGCGATCGACCGTGGTCTGGAACGGATCGAGCAGTGGTACCTGGGCGAGGGCTGGTACACCGACGGCCACGGGCGCAAGTTCGACTACTACAACGGCTGGGCGATGCACCTCTATCCGGTGCTGCACGCCTGGCTGGCGGACGACGCCCGGCTCCTCGATCTGTACGCGGGCCGCCTGGAGGCCCATCTCGCCGACTACGCCCGCCTGTTCGGCGGTGACGGCGCCCCCATGCTCCAGGGCCGCTCGCTCACCTACCGCTTCGCCGCCACCGCCCCGCTGTGGCTCGGCGCGCTCACCGGCCGGACCCCCCTGTCCCCGGGCGAGACCCGGCGCCTCGCCTCCGGCGCCCTGCGTCACTTCCTCGACCGGGGCGCGGTGGACGGCAACGGCCTGCTCTCCCTCGGCTGGCACGGCCCCGACGAGTCGTTCGTGCAGCACTACTCGGGGCCCGCCTCGCCGTACTGGGCGAGCAAGGCCTTCGTCGCCCTGCTGCTGCCCCCGGAGCACGAGGTCTGGACGGCCACCGAGGAGCCGGGCCCGGCGGAGCGCGCCGACGCCGTCACCAGGATCGGGCCGCCCAACTGGCTGCTCCAGTCGACGCGTTCGGACGGTCTGGTCCGCCTCCACAACCACGGCAGCGAGGACGTCCGCTACGACCCCTACTACACGCGGCTCGCCTACTCGACGGCGACGAGGCCCTCACCCTCGTACGACAACAGCGTGATCGTCGGTGGCGACGCGAGCCGCACGGGGATCGTGGCGCTGGGGGTGGGGGAGGACTGGGCGGCGTCCCGGCACACCGTCGCGGAGGGCGTCGGCGCGGTCTGCCTCGTGGTCGCGCGGGGTGCCGTGGAGGTGCGGGCACACCTCGTGTCGGGCGCGGATCCCGGCACGCCGGTCCGTGTCACGGGCTGGGCCGCGCACGACGGCGCGCGCTCCGAACTCCTGCCGGTGCACGGTCTGTCGGCGACGGGGGAGGGCGTCACCGGAGAGGGCCCTTCCCTGTTCGTGGCCCTCGTCCGCCTCACCGCCGACCGGGACCCGCTCCCGCTCACGGACCTGGTGTCCGTGCGCGTGACGACACCCGAGGGAGCGGGACCCGGCGCGTACGACGTGACGGTGGCCTGGACCGCGGGAGGGGCGACGGCCTTCCGGTTCGACGCCACCGGCGGAATGGTCCCCCTGAGCGGCGGCGCCTTCACCGGCGTTGCCTAGAGTTCGGAGTGCGGCGGAAACGGATCCGCCGGAGCAGGGGGGTGTGTCATGGGTGGTTCGGACGTGGGCCGGGGCGGGGGCCCCGGGGACGCCGAGCTGATGATCGCGGAGGCGCGGAAGGCGTTCTTCGTGATGTTCGGGTTCCTGGCGGTCGTCTGGCTGCTGCAACTGGCCAACTACGCCGACGACTACGCCTTCTCGCGGGACTACGGTGTGGTGTCCGGCGATGTCACCTCGCTGCCCGACGTCCTCAGCGCGCCGTTCCTGCACTGGAGTTGGGCGCACATCGAGAGCAACTCCGGGCCGCTGTTCGTCTTCGGGTTCCTCGCCGCCTACCGGGGCGTGGTCCGCTTCCTCGGCCTGAGTCTGCTGGTCGCGCTGACCAGTGGGCTCGTGGTCTGGTTCTTCGAACGAGGAGACGTGGACACGGTCGGGGCGAGCGGCCTGATCTTCGGGTACTTCGGCTACGTCGTGGTACGCGGGATCTTCGACCGCCATCTGATCGACACGCTGATCGGTGTGGTCATGGCGGCGTCCTTCGCCTACATGCTCACCGTGGCGGTGCCCGGAACGCCGGGGGTGAGCTGGCTCGGCCACCTCGGCGGCCTGATCGGCGGCCTGGCAGGCGCCTGGATCTTCCGCGACCGCCGCCCCCGCGCCCTCCCGCCGACCGGCACCGGCACCGGCACGGGATCGGGATCGGGATCGGGCACGTCCGCCCCGTCCCTGAACCCCGCCAACCCCCGCGCCGACCTGCACAAGGAACTGGGAGATCTGGGACTGCTGTAGGCCTGCCGGCGCGAACGATCGGGCGGGCCCCGGCCGTGGATCGGATCGGCATCGAGGAGGAGACGGTCAGCCGGGCCGAGTGGCCTCGGCGCGTGGCCAGTTCTCCAGGGCGACGTGCAGGGCGTCCAGCGCGTGCCGCCAGGACGCCTCCACCGGGCGCGGGGCGCCGAAGCCGCCGATCGCCTCCAGCGTGCAGTAGCCGTGGAAGGTGCTGCGCAACAGGCGTACGGCGTCGGTCAGATCGGGCTCGGACAGCCCGTAGGCGCGGAGCATTCCCTGCGTGACCTCGGCGGTGACCTCGGCCGTGCGGCGGTACTCCGCCCGCTCCGCGACCAGGTCCGGGTCGAGCTGCGTATGGGTGGCCCGGTAGCGCCCGGGCCGCTCCAGCGCGTAGGCGCGATAGGCGTCGGCGAAGGCGACGAGCGCGTCCTTGCCGGCCCGTCCGGCCACGGCGGTGGCGATCCTGTCGATCATCTCGCCGGACGCCAGCAGCGCGATGCGCTCCCGCAACTCCCGGACGTTGCGCACGTGCGCGTACATGCTCGCGTCCTTCACCCCGAACTGCCGGGCCAGCGCGGCCACGGTGACGTTCTCGAAGCCGATCGCGTCCGCGAGATCGGCCGCCGCCAGCACGACCCGTTCGGTCGTGAGCCCGGCACGAGGCATGAGAACCACCTTTTCGCCACAGAACATTTCCTCGGGAACCCAGGCGGAAGCCTAGACCGCCTGATCGCGGACTCCGTGGAATTCGTGACGCAATGGACAGAGGCAACAGCAACAGGCCTATGGATAAAGCCAGTTGACCGATTCAGGACGTTCGGCGCACACGAGGGGGCCGCTCGCCGTTCATACTCCGCCCCGAATCTCCTCATGACGCGCCCGCAGGGGCGGGGCGACTCAGGAGGCGGTCATGGGGCACACGCACGGACACGAGCACGGGCATCACCATCACCACTCGCACGACCACGAGGGCACGGGCACCACGCTGCCCGCCGCCTTCGACACCACCGTGCCCGACGAGGCCCTCAGCCCCGAGCAGCAGTCGCGCCGCTCGCTCCTGCGCCGCGCGGGACTGCTGGGCGCCGGCCTCGCCGCCGCCGGTGTCCTCGCGGAGGGGGCCGCCACCCCCGCGTACGCCTCGACGGGAGGCCGCAGAAAGAACGGCTTCCTCTGGCTCGCCGGAGACCACCACATCCACACCCAGTACAGCAGCGACGGCAAGTACCGCGTCCGCGACCAGGTCCGCCAGGGCGCCGCGCACGGCCTCGACTGGATGGTCATCACCGACCACGGCAGCGAGACCCACGCCAAGATCGGTGTGGACAAGGTGAACCCGGACATCAAGGAGGCCCGGGACCTCCACGAGGACACCCTCGTCTTCCAGGGCCTCGAATGGAACATCCCGGCCGCCGAGCACGGCACCGTCTTCGTCCACCCCGGCCGCAACGAGGTCGCGGTCCTCAAGCAGTTCGAGACGGACTACGACGGCAGCGTCAAGGGAGCCACCGACTCGACGCCCGCCAACGAGGCGCTCGCCATCGCGGGCCTCGGCTTCCTGGCCGAGCAGGTAAGGCGCCGTCGCGTCAAGGACGTCCTGATGCTCGCCAACCACCCCGCCCGCAAGGGCCTCGACTCCCCGCACGAGATCCGGGCCTGGCGCGACGCGACCCCGGCGTCCCACCAGATCGCCGTCGGTTTCGAGGGCGCCCCCGGCCACCAGGCCGGCGGCATCGAGAAGACGTACGGCATGGGCGTGGCACGCGGTCTGTACGACAACAGCCCGAGCGCCAACTCCTTCGCCGGCTACCCGCTGGAGAGCTACCGCACCTGGGGCGGCTTCGACTGGATGACCGCCACCGTCGGCGGCCTGTGGGACAGCCTCCTCGCCGAGGGCAAGCCCTGGTGGATCACCGCCAACTCCGACTCCCACCAGGTCTACACGGACACCGCCGTACGCGGCGGGCCGGACAGCGACTTCAACCTCAACGGCCGGCACACCGACCCGGTCTACGGCGGCAGGATCGACACCACCCAGGGCGACTACTGGCCCGGCCAGTACAGCCGCACGCACGTCGGCTCCGACGGATTCTCCTACGCGGCCGTGATGGACGGCATCCGCGCCGGCCGGGTCTGGGTCGACCACGGCCAGCTCATCAGCGGTCTCGACGCGCGGGTCTCCGGCGGCGGGCGCTGGGCCACCCTCGGCGGCGCGCTGCACGTCCGCAAGGGCACCCGGGTCACCCTGACCGTGGACCTCGGACTGGCCGGCGGCCCCAACTGGGCGGGCTTCGTGCCGAAGCTGGCCCGCGTCGACGTCATCCAGGGCGACGTGACGGGCGCGGCCTCCGACCGGGACACGCTCACCGCCCCCACCGCGCGGGTCGCCAAGTCCTACGAGGTGAACAAGTCGTCCGGCACGGTCCGCCTCACCTACGACCTCGGCGCCGTCGACCGGCCGGTGTACGTCCGCCTGCGCGGCACCGACGGCAACCGCTCCGCCGTCGGCCTCGGGGGCGCGTCCGTCGACCCGGCGGGTCCGGCCGTGGACGTCCTCGGCGACGCCGACCCGTGGAAGGACCTGTGGTTCTACTCCAACCCGGTGTGGGTCCTCCCCTCGTGAGCGAGCCCTACGTCGTCGGAGTCGACACCGGTCACACGGGCGCCCTGCGGGAGGCCGACCATCTGCTGCGCTCGCTCGCCGCGGAACTCGGCCTTCCCGCGGACGTGCTGGGCTGCACGCACCACGTCCGGGACGGACGGCGGCCGCACACGGCGCTGTCCTTCGCCGTGCCGTCGGAGCACGCGGCCCGCGCGGCATGGCGCCGGCTCACGGAGACCGGCTCCGGCACGCCCGGCGCCGGCCCGGGCCCCGGGATTTCCCTCGGTGCCGCCTTTGGCGACGACCGGCACGGGCCCGGAGAGCTCGCCGCCGGAGCCGCCCACGCGGCCGCCGAGCACGGAACACGCACGGGCGGCCGTGCCGTCCTGTACCCGGGGTCCGGCGCCGTCACCGGAGTCCTGACCGTCGGGCGCCTGCTGGAGGTCTCCGCGGTGGACCGGGTCACCGTGCTCGGCTCGCCCGAGGGGGCCGCCCCGGAGGCGGAACTGGTCACCCGCGACCACGTGCGACCGGAGTGGCGCGAGGGCCGGCTCGTCCTCGCGACGATGCCGGCCGCGGGCGGCGCGCTGGTGCCCTTCGAGGTGCCGGACCCGACACCCTGCTGCGCCGACCACTGACGGGTGCGGCCGGACGGCTGGGGAGAGCCGTCCGGCCGCGTTCGGGACGCGGGCGTCAGTCCCGGATCGCGGAGAACACGAACGAGAACTCCGCCGGGGCCGCCCACAGTTGGTACCGCGGAAGGGCGCCGGGACCGCAGGACTGCGAACCGATGCCCTGCTGAGCGTGGTCGAGGTTGACCCAGACCGTGTCGCCGGGGACGAGATCCGTCAGATGACCGGCCGCGTCGAGCTGCTCGGTCGTCCAGCGGCGCGCGGTGAACCAGAACGCCGGGTCGCCCTCGACGCGCAGTCCGCCGATCTCGGCCCAGCGGACTCCGGGCCGCGCGCCGTTCTCCTGCGGGCGCACGTACGGTGTCTGCATCGCGTCGACCGTCGACTCCCACCGCCCGTTCGCGCAACCGGCCCTGGTGTCCGGATAGCCCTCTCCGGGACCACCCCCGAACCACGTCACCCGGTCCGCGGAGCCCGGGAGGCCGAGCCGCACGCCGAGACGCGGCAAGGGCAGCGCCCACCGGCCCTCCGGCGCCACGGACACGGTCAGCCGCAGCCGGGTGCCGTCGGAGGTCCAGCGGTAGACCGTGCGCAGGCCCACCTCACGGGCCGCGGGCGCCACCCGGGTGCGTACGGTCAGGAAGTCGTCGCCCGCCTCCACCGCGTCCAGGCGGTGCCGCATCCGGTGCAGGCCCAGGGCGCGCCAGAGCGGGCCGTGGCGGGCGTCCGGCTGCCAGTGCGCGCCGTTGTCGTTGTCGGTCGGGGCGCGCCACACGTCGAGACGGGGGCCGGTGACCCCGATCCCGCCGAGGGCCAGCAGCGCGCCGGTGCGGGCGTCGAAGGTGCCCGGCCCGAGGGTGACGACCCCGTCGCCGGGGACCGGAGCGGCCGAGGGTGTGAGGGCGGGCGGCGCGGGTTCCGTCAAGGGGACCTGGGTCCAGGCGACGACATGGCCGCGCGGCGCCCAGGCACTCTCCTCGGCCAGGACCGCCCGGATCGTCCACTGGGCGGCGGCGCCCCGCGGATCCACGGGCGGTGCCGGCAGCTTGACGTCGGCCGACCGGCCCGGCGTGAGCGCGGGCACCACGAGCGGGCCCGACTCGACCGTCTCGCCGTCGACTTGGTACGACCACACGAAGGCCAGAGAGGAAAGGTCCGCGAAGTCGTGGCCGTTGGTGACGCGAACGGTGCCGTCCCGGTCCGTGTCCGCGATCGGGTTCTCGGCGGAAGACGGGAGGGAGCCCCCGGCGTCGATGCGGACGGGCTCGACGACCTTCTTGAACTCGACGAGCCCGGGGGACGGCGTCCGGTCGGGGAAGACCAGCCCGTCGCACACGAAGTTCCCGTCGTGCAGTTCCTCGCCGAAGTCCCCTCCGTACGCGAACCCGTGGCGCTCGTCCCGGATTCCGTGGTCGATCCACTCCCAGACGAAGCCGCCCTGGAGACGGTCGTACGAGGTGAACAGCCGCTGGTAGTCGGCGATGCCGCCGGGTCCGTTGCCCATGGCGTGCCCGTACTCGCACAGGATGAAGGGGAGCCGACGCCGCTTCAGGCCGCCGCCGTCCTCATGCCGGCCGATCCTTTCGACCTCGGCGTGGTCGGCGTACATGCGGGAGTAGACGTCCGTGTCCCGGCAGTCGTGGTCGCCCTCGTAGTGCAGGAGCCGGGAGCCGTCCCGGCGGCGGATCCACTCCGCCATCGCGGTGAGACCGCGCCCGGTGCCGGCCTCGTTGCCGAGGGACCACAGCACGACCGACGGATGGTTCTTGTCGCGTTCGACCATGCGCGCCGCCCGGTCGAGCAGCGCGGGTGTCCAGCGCGGGTCGTCGACGGGGTTGTCGCGCCAGCCCTGTTCGGTGAAGCCGTGGGTCTCCAGGTCGCACTCGTCGACGACCCACAGGCCGTAGGTGTCGCACAGGTCGAGGAAGGCGGGGTGCGGCGGGTAGTGCGAGGTGCGGACGGCGTTGACGTTGTGCCGCTTCATCATCAGCACGTCCGCGAGCATGGTCTCCGGGTCGAGCGCGCGGCCCTTCTCCGGGTGCCACTCGTGCCGGTTGACGCCCTTGAAGAGGACGGCCGTGCCGTTGACCTTGATGAGGCCGTCGGCGAGTTCGACCGTGCGGAAGCCGATGCGCAGGGGGACGCGTTCCCCCTCGGTGACCAGTTCGCCGTCGTACAGCCGGGGTGTCTCGGCCGTCCAGGGCAGCACCGGGACGGTGACCGGGGTGCCGGTCCCGACATCGATGTCCAGGGCGGGGACGAGGACCCGCCCGTCGACGTCCGAGTCGACGCGCAGGGTCCCCAGGCCCTCGTGGTGGTCGTAGGAGGCGTGCACGAAGAAGTCGAGCACGCTGCCGGGCGGCCGGTGCAGCAGGGTGACGTCGCGGAAGATGCCCGGCAGCCACCACTGGTCCTGGTCCTCCAGATAGGAGCCGGCCGACCACTGGTGCACCCGGACCGCGAGCACGTTGCCGCCGGGCCTGAGCAGATGACCGACGGCGAACTCGTGCGGCAGCCGCGAGCCCTGGAACGTGCCGAGGTCCGTGCCGTTCAGCCAGACCCGGGCACAGGAGTCGACCCCGTCGAAGCGCAGGACCGTACCGCCGTCCGCGGGCCAGTCCGCGGGCAGGTCGAAGCGGCGCAGATGGTCGCCGGTCGGGTTCTCGGTCGGCACGCGCGGCGGGTCGACGGGGAACGGGTAGAGGTGGTTGGTGTAGATCGGCGATCCATGACCTTGCAGCACCCAGTGGCCGGGGACCTCCACTCCGGCCCAGCCGTCGGGCTCGTACCCCTCGCCGGCGAAGGAGTCGTCCTCGGCGTCGGCGGTGGGCGAGAGCCGGAAGTCCCAGCGGCCGTTCAGGGACAGGGACCGGGCGTCGGAGGCCGCGTACCAGGCGCGGGGCGGGAGGGCGCCGCTGCCGGGGGAGACGTCCTCGACGTGGTCGGTGGTGGACGGGGGAGAGGCCGGTGCTCCGGGAGAGGTGCGGAAAGACATGCGTCTCCTCGTTCAGCCCTTGATGCCTGTCCGCGCGATTCCCTGGACCAGCCAGCGCTGGAGGAAGAGGAACACGAACACCAGGGGCAGGATGGAAATGGCCGTGGCCATGAAGATCAGGTGGAAGTTGACGGTCTGGTTCGTCATGTACGAGGACAGGGCGACCTGGACGGTCCAGGCGTCGGGGTCCTGGCCGATGACCAGCGGCCACAGGAAGGCGTTCCAGCCGCTGATGAAGGTGATGGTCGCGATCGCGGCGAAGAAGTTGAGGGAGTTGGGCACCACGATGCGCCAGTACGCGCCCCAGTGACCGAGCCCGTCCATGCGCGCCGCCTCCTCCAGCTCCTTCGGGAACCCCAAGAAGTACTGCCGGAACAGGAAGCACGTGAAACCGCTGAAAAGCCCCGGGATGATGAGGCCGCGAAGACTGTCCACCCAGCCGAGCGACGACACGAGCACGAAGCTCGGCACGAAGGTCACGGCGGCGGGAACCATCAGGGTGACCAGCACCGCGTAGAAGACCTTGTCGGCGTGGCGGTACGGGATCCGCGCCAGGCCGTAGCCGGCGAGCGAGCACACCAGCAGCGTGCCGAGGGTGTGCAGCACCCCGACGACGGCGGAGTTCCACAGGGAGCGGGCGAAGGGGACGGTGGGGTCGTCGAACAGCTCACGGACGTTGCCCCACTTCAGGTCGGTGGGGAAGAACTGCCAGTTCTCGCCGGTGATCGCGGCGTCGGTCGACAGGGCGTTGCGCACGAGCAGATAGAAGGGGACGAGGAACAGCAGACCGGCGACCCCGGCGGCGAGGTACAGGCCGGTGCTGCCGAGGACACCGCCCGGACCGTTCCGCCGGCGCCTGCCCGGCGCCGCCGCGTGGGTCGTGCGGTCCTGGCCGACGGTGGTCATCCGGCCTCCTCCCCGCGTCCGAACCCCATGAACCTGCCCTGGAGCAGGGTCACGATGCAGATGAGCAGGGTCAGGATGACCGCGCCCGCACTGCCCGCGCCGTAGTCCTGGGCCTGGCCCAGCGCCGTGTAGTACAGCTCGACGAGCGGCGGGCGGCCCCAGGTGGTCTTCGAGAGCAGGTTGAAGAACTCGTCGAAGGCCTGGTAGGCGGCCACGAGGAGCAGCAGGACCACGGCCGTCGAGGTGGCCCGCAGTTGCGGCAGGGTGATGTGGCGGAAGGACTGCCACCCGGGACCGGCGCCGTCGATCGCGGCGGCCTCGTAGAGCTCGGGAGGGATGTTCTGCAGGGCGGCCAGGAAGAGGATCATGTAGAAGCCCGCCTGGAGCCAGAGCCGCGCGGTCACGATGACCAGCCAGTACCAGGGCGGATCGGGGTCGGCCAGCCAGGCGACGTTCTCGATCCCGAACCAGCCGAGGACGGTGTTCATCAGCCCGAAGCGGACCCCGCTGAAGATGGACATCTTCCAGATCAGCGAGGCGGCGACATAGCTGCACGCGGTCGGCAGGAAGAACACCGACCGCAGGAACGCCCGCATGAACCGCAGCCGGTTCACCAGCAGGGCGAGGCCCAGGGAGAGCGCCCAGGTCAGCGGCACGATGAACGCGGCGAACACGGTGAACGTCAGCAGTGAGCCGGTGAAGTCGCCGTTCTCCAGCATCTGACGGTAGTTGTCGAGGCCGACGAACGTGTGCGGGGTGACGGTGAAGCGTGCCTCGAAGAAGCTCAGCCACAGGCTCCAGCCGATCGGCACGTACACGAAGACGGTCAGGCCGATGAGGAAGGGGCCGGTGAAGAGCCAGAAGGCGAGGGTGCTGCCGCCTCGCCGGAACCGCCGTGGCCGGGCCGCGGTGGCCCCGGCCGGGGCGGAACGCGGGACACCGGGCGACGTGGTGGTCGACATGTCGGGGGTCCGTCCGCCGGTCTATCCGAAGAGCTTCTTCAGCTCGCGGTTCACGGTCCCGTCCGCCTTGTCGAGCGCGGCCTCCGGGTCGCCGTTCTTGCGGACGCAGTCGGCGAAGACGTCCTCGAGCGCGGTGATCATGGACTGGGTCCAGCCGATGTTGTCGAAGTGCCCGTACTCCCCGAAGAGTTCGACGCCCTCGGCGGGAAGTCCCGACTTGAGCTTGGTGGCGGAGGCGGCGAGCGAGGAACGCGGCGGGATGTGGAAGCCGTACGACAGCGACCAGTCCTCCTGGTACTTCTTCCGGTCGATCCAGAGCCATTTCACGTACTCCTTGGCCAGGTCGACGTTCCTCCCCTTGGCGTTGACGAACATCGACCAGCCGCCGTTGTAGACGGACGGCTTGCCCGAGTCGGTGACCTTCGGGAAGGGGAAGACCCCGAGGTCGTCGCCGAGCGCCTTCTGCATCTGCGGCATGGCCCACATCCCGCAGAACTGGATCGCGCACAGGCCCTGGTCGATCGCCGACGGGTCCCAGTAGTCGGCGGGGGCGTCGAGGAGCAGATGGCCGCTCGTGAACAGGCCCCGCATCTTCTTCAGTCCCTCCTTGACCCCCTCGGTGTGGTACGCGATCCGGTTCTTGTCGTCGAGGGTGTCGGCGCCCGCGGACCAGATCATCGGGTTGATGACGGCGTGCAGGTCGTTGCCGAGGAACAGGCCCTTCACCTTGCCCGTCGTCAGCTTCGCCGCCGCTTCGACGAGTTCGTCGAGCGTGGTCGGCACGTCGAGTCCCGCCTTCGCCAGCAGGGAGGGCCGGTAGAAGAAGAACTGCGGATCGTCGATCATGCGGACGCCGTACGTCTTCCCGTCGACGGTGTGCGAGGCGATGTCGGCCGGGTTGAAGTCGTCCTGGACCGGGCCCACGATGTCGCTCAGGTCCGCCACCTGGCCGCTCCTGACGAGCTGGATCTGTGGGTGGAACTCGAAGACGTCCGGCGCGTTCTCGGTGAGCAGCGACGCGAACAGCTTGCTCTCGAAGTCGCTGCCGGTGATCCACTGCGTGGTCACCCGCGCCTTGTCGTAGGCCTTCGCGTACCGCTTGATGGCCTGCTCGGTGCCCGCTTCCCCGTAGGCGTGGAAGTACTGCACCAGCTCCTTGCCCGAACTCCCGCCTCCGGAGCGCCCGTTGTTGCCGCCGCAGGCGGCCAGCGGCCCGAGGGCGGCGAGGCCGGCCGCGGCCCGCAGTACGGATCGGCGGTCCCGGTTGCTGCTCAATGCCGACATGGTGACGTCCTTGTCGTGTAGGCGGTTCGAGTGAGCTGTGCTGTGCCGGTCGGGTGCGGTCGTGGCTCGAACGTGGCGTGCGGTGCGGGACGTTAACCTTCCGCCAATGCTTCGGCAAGGGGTTGGACGAAGTCGGCGCGAAGCGTTGCCGGGGGTTCGGGATACCGGACGTCACGGCTCCCGTTTCCTCGGCGTGCCGACCTACGAATCGTCAACTCACTTACATATGAAGGCACTTGGAGCGCCGCATGCCCTCGGCTCCGATTCCGGCGGTCACGCCGGAGGCGCCGTGCGACTCCGTGCGGGAGCGGTCCCCCCGGCCTGCCGCCGGCCGGCCGGCTGGAGCGCCCCTTCGAGGGCGAACGTGGCGGCGCCCAGGCAGACCGGGTCCGTCGGAATGGGGGACAGGACGATCTCCGTGGCCGCGAGCGGACGCCGCAGCGCGTGCCGGGCGACGGCCTCGCGCACCTCCCGCAGCAGCGGTTCCCCGAGCGTGGCCGCGACCCAACTGCTCAGCACGACCACTTCGGGGTTGAGCAGGTTGACCAGGTCGGAGATCGCGGCGCCGAGATAACGGGCGGTGTCGCGCACGACCTTGACGGCCACCGGGTCCTGCGCGGCGACACCCGAGGCGAGGGCGTCGATGGTGGCGGTCTGGTCCTCCGGGTGCAGCAGCGGGCTCCCGGGGCTCAGCTCCCGCAGGTTCAGCATGATCCCAGGGGCCCCGACATACGTCTCCACGCAGCCGTGGTTGCCGCAGTGGCACAGCCGGCCGTCCAGCACCAGCGTGGTGTGGCCCCATTCGCCGGCGCTGTTGCTGACCCCGCGGTGCACTCCGCCCCCGAGCGCGAGACCGGCGCCCACGCCCGTGCCCAGATTGACCACGACCGCGTCACCGCGTCCCCGGGCCGCGCCGAACCACAACTCGGCGACCGCGCAGGCGCGCAGCGGGTTGTCGAGATACAGGGGGTGGGCGATGTGCTCGGCGAGCAGATCGAGCAACGGCACGTCGTGCCAGTCCCAGTTGGGGGCGTACTCCGCGACCCCGGTGTCGCGGTCGACCTGCCCGGGGACGCTGACCCCCACGCCCAGCACCCGCGTGCCCTCCACCCCGGACTGGGCGACCACCGAGCCGACGGCGGCGGCGACATGGCCGACCACCTGCTCCGGGCGGCTCTCGCCGGGGCGCATGTCCTCGTCGGCGCGGGCGAGCACGTTCAGGGCCAGGTCGAACAGCTCGACCCGGACGTACGTCTCCGCGATGTCGACGCCGATGAGGGCGCCCCCGGCCGCGTTCACCGCCACCAGCCCGCGCGGACGGCCGCCCGCCGAGTCCTCGAAGCCGACCTCGGTCAGCATCCCGAGGTCGAGCAGTTCACCCACGAGCGTCGCGACCGTGGCCAGGCTGAGCCCGGTCGCCGACGCCAGTTCCTGCCGTGAGGTGGGGGATTCGGCGATGATCTGACGCAGCACCTCGTACCGGTTCGCGGTGCGGATGTCGCGTGACGTACCGCGCTTCATGGGGCTCCCCTCGCTCCCGCGCACCGGTTCCCGGGCGCGTCGGCCCCTGCGCGCCGCGTCAGGCTACGGCCCGCCGGGGACATTCGACAAGGGGTTAGGAAATGGGGTGGAGGAAGGGTGGCGGCCGCGGTGGAGGAGATCAGGGGCGGGAACCGAGGAAGTCCCGCACGAAGGCGTTGGTGAAGGTCCCCGCCGGGTCGAGGGTGCCGGCCAGCGCCCTGAACTCGTCCAGCCGCGGGGACCGTTCGCGCAGCACCGCCGGGGGCACGGTGAACACCTTGCCCCAGTGCGGCCGGGGCCCGAACGGCTCCAGCGCCCGCTCCACCCGGCGGACCACCGGCAGAACGGCCCCGGTGTCCTCGATCCAGGTGAAGTGCAGGGCCACGGAGTCCCGGCCGTACGCCGGACTCAGCCACTGCTCGTCGGCGGCCACGGTCCGCACCTCACAGATCTGCAGCACCGGCGCGATCGTCCCGCGGATCGCGTCCAGCGCGTGCAGCGCCGCCAGGGCGTCCGAGCGCGCCAGCAGATACTCCGACTGCAGTTCGGCGCCGCTGCTCGGAGTGAACTCGGCCCGGAAATGCGGCAGTCGCTCGTGCCAGGGGCCCGGGACGCCGAGCTGCTCGGTGCAGTTGCGGGCGGGCATGCCCGGCACCGGGTGCAGGGCCTCGGTCGCGGGCGCCGCCCAGGGGAAGTCCGGCGCAGGCCGGTCCGTACGCCGTTTGAGCCAGACCTGACGGAAGCCGGGGCGCCCCCAGTCGGTGAACAGGCTCACGCTGTACGCGGATGCCGCGACCGTCTCGAAGTCCAGTCCCTCCAGCGGGAGTTCGGTGAACACATGCTGGCTCACCCCGAAGTCAGGTTCCAGGTCGAGCGTGAGCGCGGTGACGACACCGAGCGCGCCCAGCGAGGTCACGGCGCCGCCGAACCGCTCCTCGTCCCGGCCGATCACCAGGGTGGAGCCGTCCGCCGTGACCAGTTCGACCTCGCGCACGGCGGCGGCGAGCGGCCCGTTCGTCACCCCGGACCCGTGGGTGCCGGTGGCGACCGAACCCGCCACCGAGATGTGCGGAAGGGAGGCCATGTTGTGCAGCGCGAGTCCGTGCCCGTGCACCCGGCGGGCGAGTTCGGCGTACCGGACCCCGCCCGAGACCCGTACCGTACGGGCCGTCGTGTCGACGTCCACCACGGGCGGCAGCGCGTCCAGCGACAGCAGGACGCCCTCGGCGCCCGGCTCCGCGATCGCGTTGAACGAGTGCCCGCTGCCCAGCACCCGGACGCGCGAGCTGCCGGCGACCAGGGCGCGCAGCGCGTCGGGCGAGGAGGGCCGGTGCAGCTCCTTGGCCGCGTACGTGATGTTGCCGGCCCAGTTGGTCAGGGTCCGAGTCATCCCTGTCGTCCCTCCCGCGAGTCGCTGTGCGTGGCCCATGCAATGACCACCCCCGGGAACCTACCCCGTCGGTCCGCCGCGGTGGCAGAGCAGGCCATTGACCCTCTCACGTGGCGCGATCTACCGTAGAGAGCGCTTGCTGTCCTCGGTGTCACCGCATCGGAAGGCCACCTCCTTGCCCGAACGTCCAGTGGATCAGCCCTCCGAGCGTCCCGTGGCGATGTTCGCCATGACCCCCGAGAACGTGCCGCGGATCTTTCCGCCGGACCTCCTCGCCCGGCTGCGCGAGCGGGTGGACATCGATCCCTCGTTCGTGGCGGTCGACTTCACCGACCCGCGCGTACGGGCCCGGCTCGCGGACACCGAGATCCTGATCACCGGCTGGGGGTGCCCCCTCCTCGACGCGGCCGCGCTCGACGCGGCCCCGAAGCTGCGGGCCGTCCTGCACGCCGCCGGCTCCGTGAAGGGCTTCGCGGCCCCCGAGGTGTGGGAGCGCGGCGTCGTCGTCTCCTCGGCCGCCGCCGCGAACGCCCTGCCCGTCGCCGAGTACACGCTCGCCATGATCCTGCTCGCGGGCAAGGACGTCTTCGCCCACCGGGAACGCCTGCGCACCGAACGGGCCTTCCCCTACGGGCAGATCCTTCCCGGCATCGGCAACTTCGGCCGCCGCGTCGGCGTCGTGGGCGCCTCCCGCATCGGCAGACGTCTCATCGAACTGCTCCGCCCCTTCGACCTGTCGGTGAGCCTCGCCGACCCCTACGTCGACGAGGCCGGGGCGGCCGCCCTCGGTGTTCCCCTGCTGCCGCTCGACGAACTGCTCGCCGGCAGCGACATCGTCACCGTCCACGCCCCGCAGACCCCGGAGACCCGGCATCTGATCGGCCGCCGCGAACTCGCGCTCATGCCCGCCGGATCGGTGCTCATCAACACCGCGCGCGGCTCCCTGGTCGACCACGACGCGCTGATCGAGGAGCTGCGCGCGGGGCGGGTCGGCGCGATCCTCGACGTCACCGACCCCGAGCCGCTGCCCGCCGACTCCCCGCTGCACGACCTCCCGAACGCCTTCGTCACCCCTCACCTGGCCGGCTCCCAGGGCAACGAGGTCGCCCGCCTCGGCCTGACCGTCCTGAGGGAGGCCGAGCACCTGCTGTCCGGGAGGACGCCGGAGTTCCTGATCGACGCGGGGGAGCTGGAGCGGAGCGCCTGACCATGTCGCAGCCGACCCGTCTCCGGCGGGCCCGACCGCGCGTACGGCCCGCTCCGGCGGCCCGCCCGGGTCTCACCCGGCGGGGTGTGCGTCGTAGGACCCGGCCCTCAGCGGGCGGGCCCGGCCAGGAACGCCTCCGTCGTCGTCACGAACAGCTTCGGATCGTCGAGCCACGGGAAGTGGCCGGCCCCGCTCTGGACGACGAGCTCGGCGTCCGGGAACAGGGCGGCGACCTCGGTCATCGCGGGCGCCGGGGAGTTCAGGTCGACCTCTCCGGCGAGCACGAGGACGGGGGAGGTCAGGCGGCCGAGGGCCGCCCGGGTGGTCTCCGGCGCGAAGGCGCCGTCGGCGAAACGGGCCGCGGCCCCGTGGTTCTTGTGCGCGTCCTCCGCGTCCCGGTGCGCCCGCGCGGCCTCGTCCCAACGCCCGTACCAGAACGGGGCGATGGCCCGGAACGCGTCGGCGTCGCCCTGTCCGCCGACGATCGTCTCCAGGGCCGCGAACGCCTCCGGGAACCACGGCTCGCCCTCGCGCAGCAGCGCCGTCGCCCGTCTGGTCTCCGGAGCGATCCCGATCCCGAGGGCGGAGACGCTCGGCGTGATCAGCGCGAGCCGCCGGACCCGCTCCGGGTGCCGCTGCGCGTACAGGACGGCCGTGTTCGTCCCGGCGGAGTGCCCGAGCAGGTCGATCCGGTCGAGACCGAGGTGCTCGCGCAGGGCCTCGACGTCGTCGACGAGCCGGTCGCAGCGGTACGAGGCGGGGTCCGCCGGGATCGCGGACCGGCCCGTGCCGCGCGGGTCCGCCATGATCAGCCGCCGGTGCGCGGACAGTCCGCCCAGGTCACCGAGGTACGCGCAGTCCTGCATCGGGCCGCCGGGCAGACACACCACCGGCGGTCCGTCCCCCCGGGTGTCGAAGGCCAGCTCGGTCCCGTCGTACGAGGTGAAGGCAGGCATGGCGACGACTCTCCCAGCGGCGCCCGGACGGAGCAAACGAGATCCGCCGCGGCGGCCGTCTCCGGCGACGCGGGGGACCCGGCACGGCCGATGTCCGGGCGGGGGCATACCGTGAGGAGTCGAACACGTCAGACGAAGCAGGTCGGGAGCGAGGAGAACGGGATGGGCAGCCGCACCGCGCTGGTCGAGGATCTGATGGAGCGGTTCCCGCACGTGCCACGGGAAGCCGTCATCAAGGAGGACCTGCTCCGCGGGGGCGTGGCCTTCGACGCGTCCGCGCTCAGCGACAACGAGGGCGGCGAGGTCAAGCCGAAGTCGTACTTCATCTTCTCCTTCGACCACGGCACCCTGCCCGAGCTGGGCGAGGCCGCGCTCCGGCGCCCGCCCGAGGAGATCATCCTCACCGGCGGCCCGTACGACCTGCGGCGCACCGTGGTGTCCGTGCGCGTGAACCCGACCTCGCCCTACCGGGTCGCCGCCGACGACGAGGGCGTCCTCGGGCTCTACCTCGACGGGAAGCGGATCTCCGACGTCGGCGTGCCGCCGATGCCCGAGTACTACCGGCACAAGCTCTCCAACGGGAAGTCCGTGATGGAGGTGGCCCCGACGATCCAGTGGGGCTACCTGATCTACCTCACCGTCTTCCGGGTCTGCCAGTACTTCGGTGCCAAGGAGGAGTGCCAGTACTGCGACATCAACCACAACTGGCGCCAGCACAAGGCGGCGGGCCGTCCCTACACCGGGGTCAAGGACGTCGAGGAGGTCCTGGAGGCCCTGGAGATCATCGACCGGTACGACACCGCGAAGGCGTCGACGGCGTACACCCTCACCGGCGGTGCGATCACCAAGACGGTCTCCGGCCGTGACGAGGCCGACTTCTACGGCCACTACGCCAAGGCCATCGAGGAGAGGTTCCCCGGTCGCTGGATCGGCAAGGTGGTGGCCCAGGCGCTGCCCCGCGACGACGTACAGCGGTTCAAGGACTACGGCGTGCAGATCTACCACCCCAACTACGAGGTGTGGGACGAGTATCTGTTCAAGATGTACTGCCCCGGCAAGGAGCGTTACGTCGGCCGCGACGAGTGGCACAAGCGCATCCTCGACTCCGCCGAGATCTTCGGCGCCCGCAATGTGATCCCGAACTTCGTCGCGGGCGTGGAGATGGCCGAGCCCTTCGGCTTCACCAGCGTCGACGAGGCGATCGCCTCAACCACCGAGGGCCTGCGGTTCTTCATGTCGCAGGGCATCACGCCCCGCTTCACCACCTGGTGCCCCGAGCCGACCACCCCGCTGGGCAAGGCCAACCCGAACGGCGCGCCGCTGGAGTACCACATCCGCCTGCTGGAGGCCTACCGCGCCACGATGGACGACTTCGGGCTCCAGTCGCCGCCCGGGTACGGAGAGCCCGGTCCGGGCCGCGCGGTCTTCTCCGTCAGTTCCTTCATGGACAGCCTCCCCGCGCAGGAGCCGGTCTCCCAGGTGTGACCCGTGCCCTCGGGGCGCACCCGCACGGCCCGGACGTCGTCCCGACGTCCGGGCCGTCGTGCGTCGGCCGTCGTGCGTCGGCCGTCGGGTGGCGGGCAGTGGGCTGGGGGCAGTGCGGTGGAGCCGGGGCAGGTGGGGGGTTCTGTGAAAGTTGAAGCGTTCGCTCCCGCCGGGCGGGTGTTCCGTACGACACTCGGGCCACCCGGGTCCCGGCCCGGGCCGCCGGAGACCGGACCGGGGCGACGGACGTTCGACGGATCGTCCTGTGATCGCGCGACCGCATGATGTGACGGCGTCGCTTGTCAGTTGTGTCGGAACCGTGAAAGGCTCTGGCCCGTTGTCGAGTCGCCCCCAACTCCCGCTGAAAACAGGCGAGTTGGGCGCTTGTGTGACGTTGCACGCGGAAGCCGTGGATGCGGGAGACCCCCATGCCAGACCTGCCGACCCCCCAGGACGCCGCCGAGGCCGCGCTGTTCTCGGAATGCTGGGACGCCGTCCTGTCGTACGCCGATCTGTGCACGTCCGGCTCCGCCGCGGCCACCCAGCTCGCCACCGAGGCGTTCACCCACGGCATCCACGAGGCGCGCTCGGCCGCGGTCCGCACCAAGACCACGGGCCGCAGAAACCCCGGGCTGCCCCGGATCCCCCTGCTGCTCAACTCGGTCCGGACCACCGCCGCCGCCTGGGAGGCGCACGGCCAGGGACACCGGCTGGACCCGGACCTCAGGCTGTGGCTCAACTCCGAGAAGGCGGCCCGCTACACGGGGCCGCCGCTGCACCGCCCGGTCGCGCTGCGCGGTCTGAGGGACCTTCAGGAACCCGACGCGGCCCTGCTGTGGCTGGTCGAGGTGGAGGCGCTCCCGCTGCCCGCGGTGGCCCGGCGGCTCGGTCTCGACCCGGTGGCGGCCGCCGAGGAACTCGGCCAGGTACGGGCCCTGTTCAGGGACCGGTGCCACCGCAACCACCTCGACACCCCGATGGACGCCGACTGCCGCAGCTACGCCCGGCTTCTCGACGCGGTCACCCGCTCGCCGGGCGCCGAGACGCCCGAGGACCTCTCGCAGCACCTCGCCCGGTGCGTGGAGTGCGCGGAGGCCGCGGCCTGTCTGCGGCTGCACGGCGGCGGACTGCCGGCCGCGCTCGCGGGCGGCGTGATCGGCTGGGGCGGGCTCGCCTATCTGGAGCGCAGGCGCCGCGCCGCCGAGGCGGGGCTGGCGGGCGGTCGTACGGACGCGGCCGCGGACACCGGTCTCGCCGAGATCAGGGAGGCCGCGCCCCGGATCGGCCGCACCGGACTGCTGGTCGCCGCCGTGATCGTCTCCGGCCTCGCCCTCACCGTCTCACTGATGCCCTTCGGCGCCGGGAACGACCCGGCCGCCGCCGCGCGCGGCGACGCGGCCGACCGCCGTCCGGTGGCCGACCCGGCCGTGTCCTCCCCGGGCGCGACCACCCGAGCCGAGGGCTCGCTCGTCTCGCCCGAGCCCGTGGACGCCAGTGCCGACGCCGGCTCGAAGTCCGACCCCGAGCCCCAGGGCACGTCCTCCTCGTCCCCGGCGCACGCCACCGCGAAGGCCCCGGGATCCAAGCACTCCACACCGCCGGCGAACTCCACGAAGAGCCCCGCGACCTGCGAGGTGACGTACGACCTCGTCGACGAGTGGACGGACGGCTTCCAGGCCACCGTCACCGTCACGTCCGAAGAGGCCCTCGACACCTGGCGGATCGGCTGGACCTTCGACGACGGCCAGCGGGTCACGCAGATGTGGGACGGCACCGTCGCCCAGAGCGGCTCCCGGGTGACCGCCTCCGCCAAGGACTACAACAGGTCGGTCGCCGCGGGCGGTTCCTTCGCGGTCGGCTTCAACGGAAGCTGGAGCGGCGGGAACTCGGCTCCGGACGCCTTCACCCTCAACGGGGAGAGCTGCACGACGGCAGGGTGATCCGTCGGGGCGTTTAATTCGATTGACGGGCCCGGCGGGGCCCCGGATACAGTTCACGCGTCGGCATCGAGGCATGGGCCTCGAGCGAGTACCAGGAGGTGTGACCGATGGCTGTCGTTGCGATGGGCGCTGCCCGCATTCAGAAGTGCATCAAGTCCACCTCCGTGGCCGCCGGCTGACCTTCCACCTTTCCTTCGCGCCGCAGTGCGCGTCGCCGGGGCCACCCTTGTGAAGGGTCTCCCTTGACTTCCAGCTCCGCCTTCCCGACCCCGTCCGCCTCCCTGGGGCTCTCCTCGCTCGTTCCGTACGGCTGGGACGAAGCCTGGGCGGACGAGTTCGCTCCCTACCACTCCGAAGGGCTCGTCGCCGGCCGGGTGATCCGCGTCGACCGCGGGCAGTGCGACGTCGCCACCGCCGAGGGCGTCGTCCGCGCCGACACGGCCTTCGTGACACCGCACGATCCGCTGCGCGTCGTGTGCACCGGTGACTGGGTCGCCGTCGAACCGGCCGGCAACCCGCGCTACGTACGGGCGTATCTGCCCCGCCGTACGGCCTTCGTGCGCTCCACCTCCTCCAAGCGGTCCGAGGGGCAGATCCTCGCGGCCAACGTCGACCACGCCGTCGTGGCCGTCTCCCTCGCCGTCGAACTCGACCTCGGCCGCGTCGAGCGCTTCCTCGCGCTGGCCTGGGAGTCCGGCGCACAGCCCGTGGTCGTCCTCACCAAGGCCGACCTCGTCCCGGAGGCGGCGACCCTCGCCCACCTCGTGCAGGACGTGGAGATCTCCGCGCCCGGGGTCACCGTCCTCGCCGTCAGCTCCTCGACGGGGGCCGGTCTCGACGTCCTGGAGGCCGTGCTCGCGGGTGGCACGGCCGTGCTGCTCGGCCAGTCCGGCGCGGGCAAGTCCACCCTGGCCAACGCGCTGGTCGGCGAGGACGTCATGGACGTCCAGGCGACCCGCGACATGGACGGCAAGGGGCGGCACACCACGACGACCCGCAATCTGCTCGTGCTGCCCGGCGGCGGTGTCCTCATCGACACCCCGGGGCTGCGCGGAGTGGGCCTGTGGGACGCCGGGAGCGGGGTCGGGCAGGTGTTCTCCGAGATCGAGGAGTTCGCCGCCGACTGCCGCTTCCAGGACTGCGCCCATGTCGCCGAGCCCGGGTGCGCGGTGCTCGCGGCCGTCGACTCCGGCGACCTGCCGGAGCGGCGGCTGGAGAGCTACCGCAAGCTGCTCCGCGAGAACCAGCGGATCGTCGCCAAGACGGACGCCCGGCTGCGCGCCGAGATCCGCCGCGACTGGAAGCGGAAGGGGGCGGAGGGCCGCGCCGCCATGGAGGCGAAGCGGGGCCGCTGGTAGCCGCCCCCGGTGGCGGAGGCCCGGACCCCCGGCCCTTCGCTCCTGCCTGCCGGGTTCCGGACCGGTCCCCGCCGACTCCGGGCCGGTCCCTGCTGGGCTCCGGGCCGGTTCCGGGCCCCCGCCCCTGCCTGCCGGGCCCCCGCCCCTGCTCGCCGGTCCTCCGCCGCTGCCCGCCGGGCAACTGACCTGTCCCCGCCCGGCTCCGGGCCACGGGGCCGCCGCCCCTGCCCGCTGGTTCTCCGCCCCCGGCCCGGGCGGGGCACCCCGCGGTCCGGCTGTCGTGTCCGAATTCCGCCAGCTCTGTTTGTCGGGCGGGGACACACTGGAAGGGTGAACGACGAGGACGTCAGGTACGAGGACACCAGGTACGAGGCCGTGCGGAGCCGGGACGCCCGGTTCGACGGGGAGTTCTTCTTCGCCGTGCGGACCACCGGGATCTACTGCCGGCCGAGCTGCCCGGCGGTGACGCCGAAGCGGCGCAACGTGCGGTTCTACGCGACGGCCGCCGCCGCGCAGGGCTCCGGCTTCCGGGCCTGCCGCCGATGCCGCCCGGACGCCGTGCCGGGCTCGGCGGCCTGGAACGTACGGGCCGATGTCGTCGGCCGCGCCATGCGCCTGATCGGCGACGGCGTGGTGGACCGCGAGGGCGTCGGCGGCCTCGCCGCGCGGCTCGGGTACAGCACCCGCCAGGTCCAGCGGCAGCTCACCGCGGAGGTCGGCGCGGGCCCGGTCGCACTGGCCAGGGCCCAGCGGGCGCACACCGCGCGGATCCTCCTCCAGACCACCGAACTCCCCGTCACGCAGATCGCGTTCGCGGCGGGATTCGCCAGCGTGCGCCAGTTCAACGACACGATCCGCACGGTCTACGCGTCCACGCCGAGCCAGTTGCGCGATGCGGCGCCGCGCAGCGCTCCGGCCGCCCGCAGCGCGGCCACCCCCGCCGCGGGCGTCCCGCTCCGCCTCGCCCACCGGGGCCCCTACCAGTCCGCCGCCGTCTTCGACCTGCTCGCCGCCGAGGCCGTCCCGGGCATCGAGGCCGTCCGCGGAAGCCGCGGCCGGCGCACCTACCGCCGGACGCTGCGGCTGCCGTACGGCACGGGCATCGTGGCCGTCGAGGAACGGCCGGGCACCCCGGCGGGCCGCCGCTCCCGGGCCGGCGCGCCGGCCCGGACCGACGGAGCACCGGGCCCCGCCGACACCGCCCACCCCGGAGGCTGGCTCGACGCCCGGCTGCACCTCACCGATCTCCGGGACCTCACCACGGCCGTGCAGCGGCTGCGGCGGCTCTTCGACCTCGACGCCGATCCGTACGCCGTCGACGAGCGGCTGGGAGCGGACGCTCGGCTGGGTCCCCTGGTCGCGGCACGGCCGGGCCTGCGGTCGCCGGGCGCCGCCGATCCGGACGAACTCGCGGTACGCGCGCTGGTCGGGGCCGCGGAGGCCGAGCGGCTGGTGCTGCGGTACGGCAAGACGCTGGACGCCGAGTGCGAGACGCTCACCCATGTCTTCCCCGAGGCCGCCGTCCTCGCGGAGGCGGAGCCCGGTGGTCCGCTCGGCGCGCTGACCGCGGCCCTCGCCGACGGCACCCTGCGGCTCGACCCGGGTGCGGACCGCGAGGAGACGAGGGCGGCGCTGCTCGCGCTGCCCGGCATGGACGAGCGCACCGCAGCCGTCATCCGCACCCGGGCCCTCGGCGACCCGGACGTGGCGCCGCCCGGCACCGACGCCCCGGACACCTGGCGGCCCTGGCGCTCGTACGCCGTGTGCCATCTGAGGGCGGCGGCGGGGGAGTTCAGTCCTCCAGGCCCCAACTGTGGATCCGCCGGGGATGGATCCGGATCAGTTCCTCACTGAAGTGCGGGCCCAAGTCGTGGGCACCGGTGAGGAGTTCCGCCTCTCCGCGGATGTCGACGCCGCGGACCTTCCACGGCTGGACGCTGACGATGTCGTCCACGACGAGCGCCACCTTCGGGTTCTTCTGGAGGTTGCGCCACTTCTTCGTGGTGCCCATCGAGTAGCCGCCGATCAGGATCGTCCCGTCCTCCTGGGGGAAGAAGCCGACGGGGTTGGCCTGGGGCTGCCCGAGCGGGTCGACGGTGGCCAGCCGTCCCAGCCGCTGCGACCTCAGATACGCGCGCTCGGCCTCACTGAATTCGGTCATGACAGCACCCAAACACGCCCCCGGCCCCCGGCGCATCGGGTTGCGGTCCTAGGACCGCAGGCGGAGAGGCGGACCCCGCCCGTCCCCTCCGGTCCAAGCCCGTCCCCTCCGGTCCAAGCCCGTCCCTCCGGTCCCGGGCCTGATCCGGCGCGTGAGGTCCCGGCCGGCCCCGTTCGGGGGTGTGCCGGGCCTCGGGCGACGCCGTTCGGCCCTGGTCGGCCCCGTTCGGGCGCGTCCGACGGTGTGATGATGTGATGCGGGGGTCGGCGCGCGGGGAATCGATCGCCGCATGCCCCGCGCGATCATGTTCCGGCGTCTTCTCGTCCCCCTGGCGACCACCCTGGCCCTCGCCTCCACCGGTGTGATCGCCGAAGCGCGGCCCGCGCCCGGCCGGAGCGCCCCGAAGCCGGCCCGGACCTGGACTGGAACCTGGGAGGCCGCGGCCTCCGGCACCGCGCCCGCGCTGCCCGGCGCCTCGATCCGCAATGTCGTCCACACCAGCGTCGGCGGCAGGGCCGCGCGCGTCCGGCTGTCCAACCGGCTCGGCACGCGGCCGCTCCTGCTCGGTTCCGTGACGCTGGCGTTGCAGCTTCCCGGCGCACCCGGAAGCCCCCGGGCCGTCGCGGGCTCCGTGCGCGCGGTCACCTTCGCCGGAGCCGGATCGGTCACCGTCCCGGCCGGCCGGGACCTGGTCAGCGACCCCGTCGCGCTGCGTGTCCCCGCCGACGCCAACCTGCTCGTCTCGGTGCACACCCCGGCCGACTCCGGTCCGGCGACCTATCACCGCTCCGCGCTCCAGGCCAACTTCGTCGCGCCCCGGGGCGACCGGACCGCCCAGGAGAGCGGCGCGGGCTACACCGCCAAGGTCAACAGCTGGTACTACGTGACGGGCGTCGACGTGCGCGGCGCCACGGCCGCGGGCAGCGTCGTCACGCTCGGCGACTCGATCACCGACGGCACCGGCTCCTCGTTCGAGGCCAACCACCGCTGGCCCGACCGGCTCGCCGCCCGGCTGCGCGCGCTTCCCGCGCACCGCAGGCCCGGTGTCCTGAACGCGGGCATCTCCGGGAACCGCCTCCTGCTCGACGGCCGGGGCCCGAGCGCGCTGACCCGCCTGGACACGGACGTCTTCTCCCGCGCGGGTGTCCGCACGATGATCGTGCTGGAGGGCATCAACGACATCAAGGGAACCCCGGAGCAGACGGACCCACGGGCCCTGGAGGACGCCTACCGGCTCGTCGTTCGCCGCGCCCACGCCCGCGGCATCAGGGTCGTCGGCGGCACGATCACCCCGTACGGCGGCCACGGCGCGTACACCCCCGCCCGGGAGGCCGTGCGGCAGGCGGTCAACACCGCCATCCGCACCCACCGGATCTTCGACGCGGTCGCGGACCTCGACGCCGCCGTCCGCGACCCGGACCACCCGAGCCGGATCCTCCCGGCGTACGACCCCGGGGACCACCTGCACTTCAACGACGCCGGCATGCGCGCCCTGGCCGACACGATCGACCTGCGGACCCTGGTGGCGAAGCGCCTCAGCCCCAGATGACCGCTCCCAGCCACGCCCCGAAGATGAGCAGGCAGGCGAAGTACTCCGTCAGCACGCTCCAGCCGCCCGCGCGCATCGCGGTCCGCACCGAGGCCTTCGCCGGGCCGTGCCCGCCCAGGCGCCGCCGTTCACCGAGATAGATCCCGCCGATGAAACCGGCCACGCCGCCGACCACCGGGACCAGGAAGAAGCCGAGGAACGACCCGCCCCCTGCGTACACCGCCATCCGGGTGGTGGCACCGCTCTCGCGGAGCCGTCGCGGCGGGAGCATCCAGCGGATGGCCAGGGAGAGCAGCAGGACGGCCGTGGAGGCGACCAGGACGGCCCAGGACAGGGTCTGCGGGTAGCTCAGCGCCCACCACAGCACGGCGGCCCAGACGAGCCACGACCCCGGCAGACCGGGCACCAGTACTCCGACCAGGCCGAGCAGGATCACCACGCCGACCAGCAGGAGTTCCCACGCTCCCATCTGCCCAGACTGCCCGAGCGGACGGGAGCGCGCAGGTCAGCCCCGGGCGACCCAGTCGCGCTCGTACGCGTGCCAGCCGAGCTGAAGCCGGGTCGTCACGCCGGTCAGCTCCATCAGCCGCTTGACCCGGCGCTGCACGGTCCTCAGGCCCAGGTCGAGCTGTTTGGCGACGCTCGCGTCGGTCAGCCCGGCGAGGAGCAGCGACAGGATCTCCAGGTCGGTGGTGTCGGGGCCGTCCGCCTCCTGTTCCAGTACGCCCCGGCTGCCCAGCCGCAGCGGCAGCGCGTCCCGCCACACGGACTCGAACAGCCCGGCCAGCAGTTCCAGGAGTCCGCTCGCGTGCACGACCAGCGCGGCCGGCTCCGCGGTGTGCGAGGTGAGCGGCACCATGGCGAGCGCCCGGTCGGCGATCACCAGCTTGGTCGGCACCCGGTCCACGACCCGCACGCGCTCGTCGCGGCCGAGCGCGGCGGACAGCTCGGTGATCCCGCCGGGCTGGTCGAGAACGGACCGCTCGACGACCACGCGGTAGCGGACACCCCGGCCCGCGGCCTGCTCCTCGGCGTCGTTGTCCGTGCCGGAGACGACCATCGGGGTGCCGGTGACCAGCGCGCACACCTCCTCGACGGCGCCGAGCTGGAGCTGGAGGAAGCGCTGGGAGACCGCCGCGGCGCCGATCACCACCTCGACCAGGTCGTGGACGGCCGGTTCGCCCGCCGAGCCCCGGTACTCCTCGGCCAGCAGCGCGGCCGCCAGCTCGGCCTTCTCCAGTTCGTGGCGCTGCTGGGTGAGGAGCGCGCCGAGGGCGACTCCGGGCGGCGCGGCGACCCAGCGGCCCGGCCGCGCCGAGGACTGCGCGGCCAGGCCGCGCAGCTCCAGCCGGCGCAGCGCGCGTTCCGTCTCGTGCTCGCCGAGCGTGAGCCGGCGCGCGAGATCGGGCACCTCGGCGGCGCCCACGGACACCAGCGCGCGGTACGCCGTTTCGTGGGTCTCGTCCAGACCTATCGCTCCCAGCATGCGGCGAAGTCCCTCCGTGGTTGCGTTCCGGCCGGCCGGCGTCGTCGTGGCGGAAATCGGCCACGGCGCAAACCCGCCCCGGCACATCATCGCCGTACCCCCCGCCCCTCTGACAAGCTCACGTCACCGAGGTGCCGACCGGCGTTCGTGAACCGGCCCCGGAGGGCGGAGGGTCGGGAGTCCCGTCGCCTCCCGGGACGAAGCCGGTGCCGAACCGGCCGTGACCGGCGGCGAGTCGGTCGTCCGGACCGCGGCCCGGCCGGTCCACGGCGGGTGGGGCCTCGGTCGCCCAGGCTCCGCCGGGCGGTCCTCCCGTGGGGGGTGGGGCCGTCCGGCGGCCGGGCGTTCGCACGTTCCGGCGCGGATTCCTGTTCGACCGTTCGCCGTTCGACGGTCCGCGTCTTGGCCGGTTTTTCCGGATGCCCCGTTTTCAACCGGCTCTCTCGGTGGACAATCGGGAGCATGAGCCAGCAGGGGGAGAAGCCGACCGGTCACGAGGACGACTGGTGGCGGCAGTTGTACGACGACTCCACCGAGGACACGGGGCCCGCGGCCGTCGCCGATTCCCTCGACGACCGGTTCGCGTCGGCGTCCGGGACGCTCGGGGACGGCCTCGACACGGCTCCCGACACAGGGCCGGACGCCGGCCCCGGGTCGCGGCGAACGCCACCGTCCGCCGCTCGTTCCGCGCCGGGGCGCACACCGGCGCCGCGGGCCGGGTCGGGACGGACGCCCACCCCGGACGCGCGGCCCGCGTCGGGACGGACGCCGGCATCGCCGCCCGCGCCGAGGCGTACACCGACGTCGGGGCAGCCGCCCGTGCCACCCCGGACGCCCACCTCGGACGTGCCGCCCGCCCCGAGGCGGACGCCCCCGCAGGACGCGCCGCCCCGGACGCCCGCCTCGCCGGACGCGTGGTCCGCCGACGACCCGAGGTCCGCCGCGGACGCGGCGGCCTTCCCTGGGCGCGGGACCGCCCCGCGGCCCGGCGCACGGCTCGACGGTCCGCCGCGCCCCGAGCGGCCTCCCACCGTCCCGGACCCCTCGGCGCCCGAGGCCGGGAGGCAGCCGCCCCCGCTGCCGACCCAGCCTCCCGCCGGATCGGCGCGACTCCAGGGCACGACCGAGCCGACCTCGCCGCGTCAGCCCGGCCCGGCAGGCGGTACTTCGGCCTCCGCCGCCCGGCCCGGCGGCGACCCTCCCGAGGAGTCGCCCTCCGGCGAACCCGTCTCGCGGCCGGGACGCTGGGAGCGCGGCCCGGTGCCGGGGCCCGGCACCGGCGTCGGCCCGTCCGGCCGCGAGGCGCCCGCCTCGGAGACCGCTTCGTGGGAGCCCACCCCCTGGGAGCCGACCCCCTGGGAGCCCCCGTCCTGGGAGCTCCCGCCCCCGGGCCCGGCACCGGCCGCCCCCTCGGCCCTGCCGCCCGGTCCGAAACCGCCGGGCTTCACCGCGCGGGAACCCGCCCCGCACGACTCCCGAGGCGCCCGGAGCGACACACCCCCGGCGCCTCCCGCGGACCGGGAGCCCGCGGCGGGTACGGCCCCGGACGTGCCGCCGAAACCCGCGTCGGCCCCCCTCGTACCCCCGGACGCGACGGGCCCCGAACCCGCGGCGGACGCACTGCCCAGCACCACCGGTGGCTTCCGGACCCCGCCGACCGAGTCGGCCCCCGAGGATCTGCCGACCGACGAGCCCCGGGAGCCGGTCCTGTCCGTCGTCGAGCCACCGCCCGCCGCCGGACACGTCGGATCCGGCCCGCCCACCTACGCCTCCGAACCCACCGCGCTGCCGGCCGTCGAACCCGACGAACTCGCCGACCTGGTCGCCGACACCGTGCTGGACGGCGCACGGTACGGGACGAGCACCCTGCGGGCCGCCTCCGTCCGCGGCGATTCCGCGCGCTACCGGGGCGAGCCGCGCCGCGACGCGCTGCTCACCGCCCGGTTCGGGACGGGCGAGCAGGCGCTCGTGCTGGTGGCGATGGCGACGGGCGCGCGTGCCACCCCGGGCGCGCACCGGGCCGCCGCCGAGGCGTGCCGGTGGATCGGGCAGGCCGTCGGGCGCAGCCACGAGCGGCTCGCCGCCGACATCAGGGCCGCCCGGCGCGGCGAGCTGAAGTCGGGACTGCACCGGCTCACCGACCGCAGCCTCGGCAAGCTGCGGGCGAGCGCGGCGGAGCAGGGCGTCGAACCGGAGGAGTACACGGCGGGCCTGCGCTGTCTGCTGCTGCCGGCCGATCCCGAGTGCCGTACCCGGGTGTTCTTCGGCGTCGGGGCGGGCGGCCTGTTCCGGCTGCGGGACGGCGAGTGGCAGGACATCGAACCGCGGGTCGCCGACACGGCCGGGGAGGCCGTCGTCGGCTTCGGGTCGCCGCCCCACGAGACCCCCGAGGGCGACCGGCTCACGATGGACCTCGGCATCACGACACCGCCGAGCCCTTACGAACCGGCCCCCGGCCCGCCGCGCGCCCCCTTCCGGTTCCGGGCCTCCGTAGCCCGCCCGGGTGACACGCTCCTGCTGTGCACGGGCGGCCTCGCGGAGCCGCTGCGCGGCGAGCCCGAACTCGCCGAGTACCTGACGACCCGGTGGTCGGTGGGCGATCCGCCCGGTCTCGCCGCGTTCCTCGCGGACGCGTCGGCGCGGGTCAAGGGGTACGCCGACGACCGGACGGCCGCCGCCGTGTGGGAGGCGTAACCGCGCCGCGTGTGAATTCATGGATCCGACGGATGAGCCGGGGAACGAGGGGGACCCGGGGTACGCGAGATCCGAGGATCACGAAGAGGTGTGTGCGGCATGGCCAAGCAGAACGTCGCCGAGCAGTTCGTCGACATCCTCGTCCGCGCGGGGGTCGAGCGGCTGTACGGAGTCGTCGGCGACAGCCTCAACCCGGTCGTGGACGCGATCCGGCGCAACGCGGCCATCGACTGGATCCAGGTCCGCCACGAGGAGACCGCCGCCTTCGCCGCGGGAGCCGAGGCCCAGATCACGGGCCGGCTCGCCGCCTGCGCCGGTTCCTGCGGACCGGGCAACCTCCACCTGATCAACGGCCTGTACGACGCGCACCGCTCCATGGCCCCGGTCCTGGCCCTCGCCTCGCAGATCCCCTCCAGCGAGATCGGCCTCGGCTACTTCCAGGAGACCCACCCCGACCAGCTCTTCCGCGAGTGCAGTCACTACAGCGAGCTCATCTCCAGCCCGAAGCAGATGCCGCGGCTGCTCCAGACCGCCATCCAGCACGCGGTGGGCCGCTCCGGCGTCAGCGTGGTGTCGCTGCCGGGCGACATCGCCTCCGAGCCCGCCCCGGACAAACCCGTGGAGACCGCCCTCGTGACCTCCCGGCCCACCGTCCGGCCGGGTGACGCCGAGATCGAGAAGCTCGTCGCGATGATCGACGAGGCGGAGAAGGTCACCCTGTTCTGCGGCAGCGGCACGGCGGGCGCGCACGCCGAGGTCATGGAGTTCGCCGGGAAGATCAAATCGCCGGTCGGGCACGCGCTGCGCGGCAAGGAATGGATTCAGTACGACAATCCCTTCGACGTCGGGATGAGCGGACTCCTCGGCTACGGAGCGGCCTACGAGGCGACCCACGAGTGCGACCTCCTCGTCCTGCTGGGCACCGACTTCCCGTACAACGCCTTCCTCCCCGACGACGTCAAGATCGTCCAGGTCGACGTGCGGCCGGAGAACCTGGGGCGCCGGTCGAAGCTGGACCTGGCGGTGTGGGGGGACGTACGGGAGACGCTGCGCTGTGTGATCCCGCGGGTGCGGCCCAAGGGGAACAGGCGCTTTCTCGACAAAATGCTGAAGAAACATTCGGACGCCCTCGAAGGGGTCGTCAAGGCGTACACCCGCAAGGTCGACCGGCACGTCCCGATCCACCCCGAGTACGTCGCCTCGGTGCTCGACGAACTGGCCGACGAGAACGCGGTGTTCACGGTCGACACCGGTATGTGCAACGTCTGGGCGGCCCGCTACATCTCGCCCAACGGCAGCCGCCGGGTGATCGGTTCGTTCTCGCACGGGTCGATGGCGAACGCGCTGCCGATGGCGATCGGCGCCCAGTTCACCGATCCGGGACGCCAGGTCGTGTCGATGTCCGGCGACGGCGGATTCTCCATGCTGATGGGCGACTTCCTCACCCTCGTGCAGTACGACCTGCCGGTGAAGGTGGTCCTCTTCAACAACTCCGCCCTCAGCATGGTCGAGTTGGAGATGCTGGTCGCCGGGCTGCCCTCCTACGGCACCCACAACAAGAACCCCGACTTCGCGGCGGTGGCCCGCGCCTGCGGGGCGTTCGGCGTCAGGGTCGAGAAGCCCAAGCACCTCGCCGGCGCCCTCAAGGACGCCTTCCGCCACAAGGGCCCGGCCCTGGTCGACGTCGTCACCGACCCGAACGCGCTCTCCATCCCGCCGAAGATCAGCGCGGACATGGTGACGGGCTTCGCGCTCTCGGCGTCGAAGATCGTGCTGGACGGCGGGGTGGGCCGGATGGTGCAGATGGCCCGCTCCAACCTGCGCAACGTGCCCCGCCCGTAGAGCCTCGCTGGGCGGGACGCGGGCCGCGTTCAGTCGGCGCTGGTCAGGGCCCAGCCGTTCTGCCGGTACCAGTAGTAGGGCAGGCCCTTGATGCCGCTGGTGCGGAACGGGACACCCTGGTCGTCGATGCGGACCGTGCCGGTGCGGCCCCGCGAGGACCAGTCGAGCTCCAGATACCAGCGGCAGTCGCAGCCCGTCGTCAGGGCGTCGACCATCAGCATCTGGGGGTCCCTGACGGACACCCGGAAGGGCGGGGCCAGAATCCGGGAGCCCGTTCCGTCGTCGTCGCTCGCCACCGGGCGGGCGACCGGCCGGTCCTTGTCCAGGTCGACGGTGAACGAGCCGACGCCCATGCTGCCGCCGCACCCCCCACCCGTGGCGTAGGCGATGCCCTTCAGCGGGGCCGAGCGGCCGACGACGCGCACGCGCAGCGCCTCCAGCACCACGGCCGCGTCGGAGCGCCCCTGCACGGTGAAGTCGACGATCGTCTCGCCGCCGTGCACCGCGTTCTGCGTCTGCGCCCAGGGGGAAGCGTCCTGCGGGGCCGGGGGCGGCGGCACCTGGTCGGGCGTCTTGTCGATGACGTAGGTGTGACCGCAACCGACCGCCCAGCGATGGGAGTTCACGGTCCAGGTGAACGGGGGCCCGGCGGAGACGCCGGTGGGGGAGGGGCTCGCGGACGGGCTCGGCGAGGTGTCATGACTGCCCGACGGACTCGGAGACGGGGAGCCGGACGGCCGTCCGTGCGTGGCGGAGGGGGACGCGGACGGGGTCGCGGAGCCGCGCCGCTCGCCCGTCGCCTTCCCGGTGGGCGCGCCGACCACGCGGTCGGCGGCGTCCTTCCCGGAGTGCCCGGAGGGCAGGGCGGACAGGCTGCCCAGGGTCGCGACGATAGCGGTCACCACGGCCGCGGTGACCGCGGCGCGACGCCTGAACCGGCGCTTACGCGGCGCCGCGGACGGTACGGAGGAGGCGCCGCGGGAGCCTTCCCCGGTGCGGTCCGAGGAACCGGGCCCGAAGTCCGTGACCGGCGGCAGGACTTCGGCCGGGTGTCGCTCCGCCGACGGCGGCAGGGCCCCGTCGACGCCGAGCCCGTCGGCCGACAGGAGCACGTCGGCGCCGTTCGCCCCGATTCCGTCGGCCGGCGGGCGCGCTTCGGCGCCGTCCGCCCGGATCCCGTGTCCCGGCACTCGCGCCGCGTCCGGCCGGGCCCCGGGGGTTCGCATCGCGTCCGGCCCGGCCTCGGGGGTCCGCGTCGCCTCCGGCCTGGTCTCCTGGGCTCGCGTGGCGTCCCGCCCGGCCTCCACGGCGTCCGTCGTGTTCCGCCCGGCCTCTGCGGCGTCCGTCGTGTTCCGCCCGGCCTCTGCGGCGCCCGTCGTGTCTCGCCCGGCTTCCGCGGCGTCCGTCGTGTTCCGTCCGGCTTCCGGGGCCTCCGTCATCTCCCGCCCGGCTTCCGGCGTGCGGGCCTCGCCCGTGGCCTGTCCGGACTCGGCGCCCGTCGCCCGGGCCCGCTGGCGGGCAGCCACCGCGAGGATCCACAGGCGGTGGAGTTCGACCCGCTCGGCCGGATCCGCTCCGCACAGCGCGGCGAACCGCTCGACGGGCGCGAACCCGAGCGGCACGGCCTCGCCCGAGCAATACCGGTGCAGCGTCGAGGCGTTCATGTTCAGGTGACGGGCGAGCGCGGCGTAGCTGCGGTCGGAGCCCGTCTTCAGGCGCCGCAGCATCGCCGCGAATTCCTCGGCATCGTCCCGGGATGACATCGTTTCCCCCGCTTCTCGTCCCGGGACGGCGCCCCGGACACTCCCCAGAAAGAGAGGCCGGGACGCCCGGGATGGTTCCACCGTCGCGGGTCCCGCCTTTCACACGTCGGTGCCCTCGTCCCCGCGTGCGGGCCGCAGGCGCAGGGTGAGGATCTGGAACGGTCGCAGCTCGATCTCGGCCGGGGCCTGGCGCAGGGGCCGTTCCAGCAGGTCCGTCACCTCGGCCCGGGCCACCGCGAAACCGGCGGTCACCCTCGCGCGGGCCCGCCCGCCCCGTGACTCGTACAGCCGCACCACGACATCGCCGCTGCGGTCCTCCGCGAGCTTGACCGACTCGACGGTGACGGCCGGGTCGTCGACGCTCACCAGCGGTTCGAACTCCGGCACCGCGGCCCGGCGCAGCGGCAGGTTGAGCGCGAGTCCCTCCGCCACGGCGTCCCCGACACCGGCCCCCGGCAGCAGCGCGTACGTGAACCGGTGCGTGCCCAGATCGGTCTCGGGGTCGGGGCTGTGCGGGGCCCGCAGCAGGGTCAGCCGGACGGTGGTGCCGAGGCCGTCGGCGTGCGGTGTACGGGTCACGTCGTGGCCGTACGTCGAGTCGTTGAGCACCGCGACGCCGTACGACTCCTCCGCGACCCGCAGCCAGCGGTGGGCGCAGATCTCGAAACGGGCCGCGTCCCAGCCGGTGTTGGCGTGGGTGGGCCGGTGGACGTGACCGAACTGGATCTCGGCGGCGGAGCGTTCGGCGTGGACGTCGAGCGAGAACGCGGCCTTGAGGACCTTCTCCGACTCCTGCCAGTCGACGTCCGTCACGATGTCCACCCGGCGGCTCGCGGCGGTCAGCCCGATCTCCTGGACGATCCGGGAGGAGCCGAAGGTCCGGATGACGCGCACGGTGGCCCGCAGCGGCCCGCTCTCCACCAGTTCCACCGACTCGGCGGACGTCAGGTCCGTGCGGGTGCGCCGGTAGTGCCGGTCGATGTCCCAGGCGTCCCAGGCGTTGGGGTGGTCGGGGTGGAGCTGGAGCAGGTTGCCGGGGCCGCACAGCACCTCCCGGCCGTGCGCGAGATCCCGTACGGAGGTGAGCAGCCCGTCGGCGTCGATCCGTACCCGCAGCCTGTCGTTCTCCAGCACGAAGGCGCCGTCGTGCCGCTCGGCCCGCACGGTGGGGCCGGTGCCGGGCCCCGCGGGCAGGACGGCGGTTCCCAGACCGGGCACGGTCACCACCCCGTCCCCGGCCACCTCGGTCCGCTCGTACGGCGACGCGTTCAGCACCGCGGGCGAGCCGGATCCCAGGGCCCGCAGGGCCTCCGCGGTGATCTCCTCGAGCTCCGCGAGCACCCGCGCGTACGTCTCGCGTGCCTCCCGGTGCACCCAGGCGATGGAGGAGCCGGGCAGGATGTCGTGGAACTGGTGGAGCAGCACGGTCTTCCAGAGCCGGTCCAGCGCGTCGTACGGGTAGCTGTACGAGGGATCGCGCACGGCGGCCGTGGCACACCACAACTCGGCTTCACGCAGGGCGTGTTCGGAGCGCCGGTTGCCCTGCTTGGTCTTGGCCTGCGTGGTGTAGGTGGCCCGGTGCAGCTCCAGATACAGCTCGCCCGACCACACGGGCGCGTGCGCCCCGTACTCCTCCTCGGCGGCGGCGAAGAACGCCTCCGGCTTCTCGATCCGGACGGTGGGCGAGCCCTCCAGGGACCGCAACCGGCGCGCCTTCTCCAGCATCTCGCGGGTCGGGCCGCCCCCGCCGTCGCCCCAGCCGAACGGGGCGAGCGAGCGGGTGGCCAGGCCCTTCTCGGCGAAGTTGCGTTCGGCGTGCGCGAGTTCACGGCCGTGGAACTGTGAGTTGTAGGTGTCGACGGGCGGGAAGTGGGTGAAGACCCGGGTTCCGTCGATGCCCTCCCACCAGAAGGTGTGGTGGGGCATCTTGTTGGTCTGGTTCCAGCTCAGTTTCTGGGTGAGGAACCAGCGGACGCCGGCGAGCTCGGCCAGTTGCGGGAAGGCGGCCGTGTAGCCGAAGGAGTCCGGCAGCCAGATCTCCTCGGTCTCGACGCCCAGTTCCTCCCGGAAGAACCGCTTGCCGTGCACGATCTGCCGGGCCAGCGCCTCACCGCCGGGCATGTTGGCGTCGGACTCCACCCACATGGAACCCACGGGAGCCCAATTGCCGTCCTGTACCGCCTTCTTGATGCGTTCCCAGATGTGCGGCTGGTGCTCCTTGACCCAGGCGTACTGCTGGGCCTGGGAGCAGGAGAAGACCAGTTCCGGGTAGTCGAGGGCGAGCGCGGTGACGTTGGCGAAGGTCCGGGAGGCCTTGCGGACCGTCTCCCGCAGCGGCCACAGCCACGCCGAGTCGATGTGCGCGTGTCCGGTCGCCGAGACGCGGTGCGCGCTGGCCGACGCGGGCCGCGCCAGCACCTCCGCCAGTTCGGCCCGCGCCGCCGCGGCCGTGCCGGGCACGTCGTGCAGATCGAGGGCGTCGAGCATGTTCTCCAGGGCGCGCAGGATCTCGTGCCGGCGCGGCCGCTGCGGGTCCAGCTCGTACATCAGCTCCGAGAGGACCTCGATGTCGAGGACCAGATGCCACACCTCTTCGTCCAGTACGGCGAGATCGGCAGACGCGAATCGGTAGATCGGCCCATCTCCCGCGGTCAACACGTCCCCCAGACGCGTGGGCTCGAACCCGTGCAGGACGGCGGGGTTCGCGGCCGCCTCCAGCAGCAGGCGCACCGCCTCGCCTCCGTGTGCCGGTGCTCCGACCGTCAGGTGGCGGTTGCGCGGGTGGATGCCCTTGAGCGGGACGCCCGAGGTGTCGTACAGCAGTCCCTCCGCCTGGAAGCCGGGCCCGTCCCCGGTGAACCCGGGGTCGATCACCACCTCCACGCGGCGCCCCGCCCATTCCCCGGGCACCCGGCCCTCGATGCGGAACCAGCTCGTCGACCAGGGCTTTCCCCAGACCGTGCCGGTCGTGAAGGGCTCGTAGGAGGCCTGGAGCGCCTGCCCGACGGGCACGGGCTCGCCCGGCACGTGCCAGACGGTGAGCGTGAGCGGGACCCGCTCCCCGTACTGGGCGGGGCGCAGGAACTGCCGCAGCGCGCGCTCCAGACGGGCCTCCACCAGCGAACGGTCGTCGTGCACGGCGGCTCCTCGGTGCTCGGACGGCTCTGTCGTTGCCTTCACTTCCCCGTGCGGGCGTCGCGCACCCGTGACCGTACGGCGTCCGGCCGACGATTCGGCATGACTGTCAGGTTCCCGAAGAGGGCATGGATCCCCGTGAACGTGTTCGAGCAGAGGGGACCCGACATCGGCACGCAGGCGGGGGTCATGAAGCGGCATGCACCAGGAGGTGGTCCCATGACCAGAGGGGCCTTCTCCACCGGACCAGTGGAGGAAGCGTCCGAGGGGACGATGGACGGACCGGACGGCGCGCAGCTCAGGCGCCGGCTCGGCAAGGCGGATCTGCGGGCGGTGCCCGAAGCACGCAGGGCGCTGAGGGAACACTTACGGCACTGGGGGAAACCGGGCAGGGCCGAGACGGCGGAGCTCTTGACCAGTGAGCTCGTCACCAACGCGTTGATCCACACGGATGACGACGCCGTCCTGACCGCGACGATCGGACCGGGCGGACTGCGCGTGGAGGTCCGGGACTTCGTGGGACGCAGGCCGAGACTGCGCGTACCGGACGCCGACGACGGTACGCACGGCAGAGGGCTCGTCCTCGTGCAGTCCCTGGCCGACGCCTGGGGCGTCCGGTCGCACGGGGTGGGCAAGGCGGTGTGGTTCGAACTGAACGGCGACGCGGTGTAGGAACACCGCGCCGCCGTCGTCGTGTGCGGGCCCGTCCGGAACTCCGGGCGGGCCCGCCGTGCCGTCTGCCGCTCAGCCGAACTGCTGTTCAAGGTCCTTGAGTTTGCGCTCCAGGGAATCGAGCCGGGGCAGGGCCATCGTGTCGTCCTCCGTGGTGAGGTCGACGGTGATCGGCTCGGTGCTCTTGCGGACGGGCGTGAGGGAGGGCCGCGACCGTACGGGAAGCTGCTCCGCGGTGGATATGGCAGGCTCCGTGGAGGCTCCGGCGGGCGCCCGCTCCACGGTCGTGGTCTCCAGTTCGCGTGCGCCCCCGCGTCCGGGGAAGCCGCGGTGACCGCGGCTGAGCGCCTTCAGGTGCGCCCGCTCCACCCGCTCCTCGTTGCGGCGGCGCAGCCGGTTCTGCTCCTTCTGGCGCCGGTCCTCGCGCACCTCGTCCACGGCCTCGTCCAGGGACCGGACGTTCTCCAGGAGCATCAGCGACCACGCGCTGTACGTCTCACGGGGTGCGCGCAGCCAGCGGACTATACGGATCTGCGGCAGCGGCCGCGGTACCAGACCCTGCTCGCGCAGGGCGGCCCGGCGGGTCTGCTTCAGGGCCCGGTCGAACAGGACGGCGGCCGACAGGGACATGCCGGCGAAGAACTGCGGAGCGCCCGCGTGGTCCACGCCCCTGGGCGCGTGCACCCAGTTGAACCAGGCCGCGGCACCGGCGAAGGTCCACACGAGTATGCGGGAGCCGAGCGCCGCGTCGCCGTGGCTGGCCTCGCGCACCGCGAGGACGGAACAGAACATCGCCGCGCCGTCCAGGCCGAACGGGACGAGGTACTCCCAGCCGTCGGAGAGGCCGAGGTTCTGCTGGCCGAAGCCGACCAGGCCGTGGAAGGAGAGTGCCGCCGCGACGGCGGCGCAGCAGAACAGCAGGACGTAGGAGGCGGTCCCGTAGACGGCCTCCTTACGCCTGCGGCGTTCCTCGGTGCGCTCCCACGAGTCGTCGCTGCTCGTGCTGTCCCCGGACCGCTTGCCGCGTGCCAGCACCGCCACCGCCGCCAGCAGGCCCAGGAGCAGAACGGCGCCTGGAAGCAGCCAGTTCAGCGATATGTCGGTCAGTCTCATCGGGGGTCCCTTGCATGGGGAGAGGGCGTAACGCCCGCCATAGTGGCCCAATCACATCGGCCCTCAGGGGGTTTCGGGGCAAGAGGCCGCCAAGGAAGTGCAAGAAGGTGCGCAGGGCGACTTTCTGCTCGAACTGCCGCGCGAGGGACGGGAGTTGAGTACGAATAAGACTACCCATACGGATGGTTCCGCGGAGGGTTCCCGTGACAAGTGAGGAAAGTGTGAAGCATCTGTGATCCGAGGATGCCCCCGGGTGCCGCGCCGGCTCCACGGGGGTGTCGCGACCGGTGTCAGGGTCCCGGCGCGCGTACGGTCGCGCGCTCGATCCCTTCGTGTCAACTCGCCTGGGCGACAGCCGACTTGGTGACGCGGTCCGCGTCGCAGGTGCGCGGGCAGGTGGCGCAGGTGTCGTCGGGGCGCACGGTGTAGAACAGGCAGCAGCTCACCCGGTCGCGGGTCGGCAGGGACTCCCCGCCGGGTCCGGTCAGTTCACGGAAGGCCGGTGAACCGACGTACGGACGGGTCGAGTCCGGGAGCAGCAGTTCGAGCTCGCGCATCGCGCGCCGCTCCTCGCCGAGCAGGCCGGCGACGTACCAGAGGCCTTCGACCACCTCGTCCGTGGCCATGCCCCACAGGGCCCGGCCGCGCCGCCGCATGCGGGGCCCGAATCCGCCGAGGAGCGGCTCCAAGTGCTCGGCCACCGCGGACCGCACCTCCGCGCGCAGCGCGTCCTCGTCCGGTACGACGCGGGCGCCCGGCAGGGCGGCGGCCGGGTCGTCCGGCAGGCAGGCGAACGTGGTGATCCGGACGGCCATCCGGCCGAGCTCACGCTGGAATGTGACGTCCTCCACAGGCAGGCGTGGCACCCGGCGCTGCAGGAACCACGGCACGGTGATCAGCAGGCAGGCCGGCCAGGCGTACCGGTGCAGTCCGAAGCCGGCCACGACGTCCGGCCGGGCCCGTGTGCCGTAGTCCCGCAGGACCTGGGCCTCGTCCCAGGCGAGGAACGCGTCGAGGTCGGGGCCGCCCTCGGCGAGCCGGGCGGCGGGGGCCCAACCCGCGCCGTGCGGGGCCGTTTCGCCCGCTCCCAGCTCCGTGACGCTCAGGCCGGGGAAGACCTCGGTCAGCCGCGCGTAGGCCTCGGCGACGGGCGACACGCCGACGGCGGGCGCGGCCGGACCGGCCGGGGCGGGCGGGGCCGCCGGGGCGGTCGTGGCGGCGTCGGCCGACAGCGTGGGAGTGGACATCCGGAACCATCGCTTCACGATCGTTGGCAGGTAAGGCTTACCTTACCCTGTCGCGCGGGTGTTTGAACCGGGCCCGTGTGCGCCTATCGTGCTTGACGGAGTGGTAACAACCGGCGTCACGAGCCCCCCGTACCACCGACGTACCACCGACCCGGAGGAGGAACCGTGGAACAGGCCGGTCCGCGCAGCGCGCACGGCTCCGCCGGGCCGTGGGCCCCGGACGTCCCCGCGGTCGCCTTCCGGGTTCCGCAGCAGGCGGGACCCGTGGACACGGGGCGGGTCAGGGCCGTACCCGCTGGAATCGCGGGCGACGGGTCCGGTGCCCCGCCCCTCGCCGGGCCGGACGCCGGTCACCCCGTCGTCCTGGCCTCGGCCCGCGGTGAGCACACGCACAGCGAGGCGCCGATCCCGCACCCGCGCACCGAGGACCCCCGTCCCGCCGTACGGGCGGACGAGGCCCGCCCCGCCGCGAACCCCGGGGGCGGCCGGCCCGCACCCGCCGACGAGACGCGTCCCGCCGCGCGCCCGGGCGACACCGGCCCGGGGGCCGGCCCCACCCGCACCGACGGGACCCGGCCCGGCCCGGACACCCAGGGCACCCGCGTCGGGCGCACCGAGGAGGCCCACCCGGCGGCCCGCGAGCCGAACACCCGCCCCGCGCACCGGGAGGAGGCCCGTCCCGCGCACCGGGAGGAGGCCCGTCCCGCGCACCGGGAGGAAGCGCGCCCCGCCGTCCGCGCCGAGGCCGCCCGGCCCGTCGTGCAGCGCGCCTCCGTGCGGGGCCAGGTCCTCGACGCCCTCCGCACCGCGCTCGTCGCGGGTGAACTCGCCCCCGGCGAGGTGTACTCGGCGCCCGCGCTCGGCGAGCGGTTCGGGGTGTCGGCGACGCCGGTCCGGGAGGCGATGCAGCAACTCGCCCTCGAAGGCGCCGTCGAGGTCGTCCCCAACCGGGGCTTCCGCGTCATCGAGCGCGGCACCCGGGAACTGGCCGAACTCGCCGAGATCCGGGGTCTGATCGAGGTCCCGGTGATGCTCCGGCTCGCGCGCACCGTGCCCGCCGCCCGCTGGGCCGAGCTGCGCCCGCTCGCCGAGGCCACGGTGCGGGCCGCCTCCTCGGGCTGCCGCGCGACCTACGCGGAGTCCGACCGTTCCTTCCACCGCGCGGTCCTCGCCCTCGCGGGCAACGCGCAGTTGGTGCGCATCGCCGACGATCTGCACCGCCGCGCCCAGTGGCCGCTCGTCGGCGGCCCCGTCTCCCGGGGCCGCGCCGACCTGGTGGCCGACGCGGCCGAACACACGGCGCTGCTGGACGCGTTGATGGCCGGGGACCTCCCGGTCGTCCAGTCCCTGGTACGAGAACACTTCACCGGCGCCCCCTGACGCCTGACCCCCGGGCCGAGCCGCACGCCGCTCAGCCCGCTCCGCCCGAAGCTGTGCGTTCCTCCGGGGAGCCCGCCCCGGTCGGGGCGGGACCGGACATGCGTCCTGGTGTGCCGTGATCAGGCCGTGGCCGCCGGTGGGGCCGGGGTCAACTGGTCTGCCAGCCACAGGGGGACGCCGCCGAGGAGGCGGAACAGGCGGCCCGCCTCCGCCCGCAGCCGCGAGGCCTCCGGCTCGGTCTCGGCGTCGGCGAGGGACGCCAGCGCCGGTGCCGTACCGACCAGGTACCCGAGCTCCTCCCGGATCCGCAGGGATTCGGCGAACCCCTGCCGGGCCTCCGCCAACTCCCCCTCGCGCAAGGCGATTCCGGCGAGGTGCCGCCAGGTGAAGGACAGCAGCAGCGCGTCGTTCTGGGCGGTCGCGCCCGCGTGCGCCCGCCGGTACGCGGCGCGGGCCGCCTGCGGCGCGTGCGCCAGGTTCTCGGCGAGCAGCCCGCGCCGGAAGTCCAGCAGCGCCCTGCCCGGCGCGCCCGGCGCGAGCAGCGCCGCGGCCCGGCCGAGCGCGGCCCGGGCCTCGTCGGCCCGGTCCCGCACACCCAGCAGGGTCGCCGCGTAGGCGAGTTGGCCCCGCTCACAGGCGGCGGCACCCCGCTCGTCGTCGCTCTGCGCCAGCGCCTCGGCGGTGCGCAGCGCGTCCTCCGCCTCGGCCCAGCCCTGCTCGGTGTAGAGACAGCGCTCGACCAGCAGCGACGCTCTCTGCAGCGCCGGCCCCGCCGCGTGCGGCTGGATCAGCGCGGCCGCGTCGGCCCAGCAGGCGCGCGAGCGCAGCCGCCATACCGCGGTCTGGAGTGGATCGTCCCCTGCAGTCGTTCCGGTACCAGACATGGCGGTATGCGCCACGTTGCCCTCCCCGAGCACACCATTGAGCTGTTGAGTGGTGGCATCTCAGCACGGATCACATGGCCCGGCCAAGAGGGTAGGTGAAGGATTTCACAAAGTCGTAGGTCCCGCGCCGGGCCGCGCGAGGCTCCCGGAGTCAGCTCATCCGCAGTGCCAGGAAGAAGTCCAACTTGTCTTCCAGCCTCGACAGATCACGACTCGTCAACTGCTCGATACGTCCGACGCGGTAGCGCAGCGTGTTGACGTGGAGGTGCAGACGGGCCGCACAGCGCGTCCAGGACCCGTCGCAGTCCAGGAACGCCTCCAGCGTCGGGATGAGCTCCGCGCGGTGCCGGCCGTCGTACTCGCGCAGCGGGTCCAGCAGACGGGCGGTGAAGGCGCGGCGCACGTCGTCCGGCACGAACGGCAGCAGCAGGACGTGCGAGGCCAGCTCCTGGTGTCCGGCGGCGCAGACCCGTCCGGGGCGGGCCGCGGCGACCCGGCGGGCGTGCCGTGCCTCCTCCAGGGCGCCGCGCAGCCCCTCGGCGGAGTGGACGGCCGCGCTGACGCCGATGGTGAGCCGGCCGTCGTCGTCCAGACCGGCCGACAGCGGTTCCCGTACGGCCGTCAGCAGACTGTCGGCGTGCAGACCCGGCTCGGAGCCGTCCTCGTCGGAGGCGACCGCCGGAAGCGGGACGAGCGCGACCGCCTCGTCCCCCGTGTGGGCGACGGCGATCCGGTCGGAGAGTTCGGGGCCCGGCGACAGCGGGTCGACGAGGATCTCCTCCAGCAGCGCCTGGGCGACCGGGCCGCCCTCGATCTCGCCGCCGTCCCACTCGACGCGCGCCACCACGACCTGCCAGTGCGGGGCCGCGCCGAGACCGGGAAGCAGCACCGGCGCCGCGACCCGCAGCCGGGCCGCGATCTCGGCGGGCGCGGCCCCCGTCTGGACCAGCTCCAGGACCTCCTGCGCGAGCCGTCGGCGCACCGTGCGCGCCGCGTCCCGCCGGTCCCGCTCCACCGCGATGAGCTGGGTGACGCCCTGGAGCAGGTCGAGCCGCTCGTCGGGCCAGTCCCCGGCGTCCGCCTCGACGGCGAGCAGCCAGTCGGAGAGCACCGTCTCGCGGACGTCCCGGAAGGCGCCCGTGGCCCGCCCGGAGGAGCGGACCGGGAAGAGCGAGTACATCGAAGACCCCACGGTCACCCGGTGCGGCCCCCGGCGCCCGCTGCGGACCGCCGCGAGGTGCGCCGCGGCCAGCTCGGCGCGGGTGCCCGCGGGCAGCGCGCCGCCCGCCAGCTTCGAGCCCGCGATGGGCCGTCCGGCGGGGGAGAGGACCCAGGCGCGCAGGTCGAGGTCGGTGCCGAGGAGATCGAGGACCACGTCGGGGCCGCCGCCCGCGGGGCCGGAGGTCATCATCCGCCGGTGCCGCTCGACCACGGCGGCCAGATCACCGGCGCGCTCGCCGGAGACCTGGCGCACGACGTGCTCGGTGATCGTGGCGAAGGCGACCGACTCGTTCACGGCGAACAGCGGCAGCCGGTGCCGGGCACAGGCCACGATCAGGTCGTCCGGGATGTCGCCGAGCTCCGCCTCGCCCGCGGCCAGGGCCGCCACCCCGGTGCCCACGAGGATGCGGACGAACGGCTCGGAGTCCTCGGCGTCGTGCCGCCAGGCGAGGCCGGTGAGGACCAGCTCGCCGCCCGAGAGGTAGCGGCTCGGGTCCTTGAGGTCGGTGGTCATCACACCGCGCACGGTGCGGTCGAGCTCGTCCTCGCCGCCGAGCAGCCGCAGGCCCAGCGCGTCCGTGTCCAGCAGTGCGCGCAGCCGCATTCTCGTCGCCGCCGTTCCTTGTCTCGAAATCTACGATGGACCAGTGTGAGGCCCTTCGGCGTCCCGGGCTCCGCGGAGCGGTCCGCGGGGTTCCGGTCACCGGTGGTACCGGTCCCGGGGCCTCGGGTTCCATCGGGCCGCGTCCCCGTTTCCACCCGGGGCCGTGTCCCTGCTTCCAGAGGACCGGCCGACTGTTTCCAGAGGGTTGTGCCGACTGTTTCCAGAGGGCTGTGCCGACTGTTTCCAGAGGAAAACGAAGAGGTTGCCGATGGCCTCGGTTCATACGAATCTACAAGATGCGCGCGCTGGCCAGCGAACTCCTTCATGGTTTCGGTGACTGACCCCGGTGCCGGAGTCCGCTGTCTACTGACCCCACTCCGCTGTTGAGACCTCTTGAACGAGCCGAGGACGCCGCACCCGATCTGGCTTGATCAGAACGCCCACGACACGAATGAAGAGAGCCACTCATGGACTTCCTTCGCCCCGCCAGTTGGGAGGAGGCGCTCGCCGCGAAGGCCGAGCACCCCACCGCTGTGCCGATTGCGGGTGGCACCGATGTGATGGTCGAGATCAACTTCGATCACCGCAGGCCCGAGTACCTGCTCGACCTGAACCGCATCGGGGAGCTGAGCGAGTGGGAGGCCGGCGAGAAGAGCGTGCGCCTGGGTGCCTCCGTCCCGTACACCCGGATCATGGAGCACCTGCGCCGTGAGCTTCCCGGGCTCGCACTCGCCTCCCACACGGTGGCCTCCCCGCAGATCCGCAACCGCGGCGGCGTCGGCGGCAACCTCGGCACCGCCTCCCCGGCCGGCGACGCCCATCCCGCCCTCCTCGCGGCGGGTGCCGAGGTCGAGGCCGAGTCGGTGCGCGGTTCGCGGATGATCCCGATCGACGACTTCTACACCGGCGTGAAGCGCAACGCGCTCGCGCCCGACGAGCTGATCCGCGCCGTCCACGTCAAGAACGCGGACGGACCGCAGCAGTACTCCAAGGTCGGCACCCGCAACGCCATGGTGATCGCGGTGTGCGCCTTCGGCCTCGCCCTGCACCCCGAGACCCGTACGGTCCGCACCGGCATCGGCTCGGCCGCGCCGACCCCGGTCCGCGCGAGGACCGCCGAGGAGTTCCTGAACGCGGCGCTGGAGGAGGGCGGCTTCTGGGACAACGGGAAGATCATCACCCCCTCGGTGGCCAAGCAGTTCGCCGCGCTGTGCTCCGCCGCCTGCAATCCGATCGACGACGTCCGCGGCACGGCGAGCTACCGCCGCCACGCGGTCGGCGTCATGGCCCGTCGCACCCTGACCTGGACCTGGGAGTCCTACCGCGGCACCGCCGCCCGTACGGAGGGAGTCGCGTAATGCGTGTCAGCTTCACGGTCAACGGCCGCAGGCAGGAGGCGGACGACGTCTGGGAGGGCGAGAGCCTCCTGTACGTCCTGCGCGAGCGGCTCGGCCTGCCCGGCTCCAAGAACGCCTGCGAGCAGGGCGAGTGCGGCTCCTGCACCGTCCGCCTCGACGGTGTGCCCGTGTGTTCCTGTCTGGTCGCGGCCGGCCAGGTCGAGGGCCGCGAGGTCGTCACCGTCGAGGGACTGGCCGACTTCGCCCAGCAGCGTACGGAACACGCCGGTTGTGCGGCGGGTGCGTGCAACGCGGGCGAGTCCGCGGGCGTTTCGCTCGACGAGGCCCAGCGCTGGGCGGCCAAGGGGCAGGACTCGCAGACCGGCGAGGGCACCGAACTCTCGCCCGTGCAGCAGGCGTTCATCGACGCCGGAGCCGTCCAGTGCGGCTTCTGCACCCCGGGTCTGCTGATCGCGGCGGACGAGATGCTGGAGCGCACCCCGAACCCGAGCGACGCGGACATCCGCGAGGCGCTCTCGGGCAACCTGTGCCGCTGCACCGGCTACGAGAAGATCATGGACGCGGTCCGCCTCGCGGCCGCCCGGCAGTCCGAGGCGGTCTGATCATGGGAACCACCGGCACACCGACGAACCTCACCCAGGGCTCCCGCACCAAGGGCGGCATCGGCGAGTCCACCCTCCGCCCCGACGGCACCCTCAAGGTCACCGGCGAGTTCGCGTACTCCTCCGACATGTGGCACGAGGACATGCTCTGGGGCCAGATCCTGCGCTCCACGGTCGCCCACGCCGAGATCGTCTCCATCGACACGGGCGAGGCCCTCGCCACCCCCGGCGTGTACGCCGTCATGACGTACGACGACCTGCCCACCGAGGTGAGGAACTACGGCCTGGAGATCCAGGACACCCCGGTGCTCGCGCACGGCAAGGTGCGCCACCACGGCGAGCCCGTCGCCATCGTCGCCGCCGACCACCCGGAGACCGCGCGCCGCGCCGCCGCCAAGATCAAGGTGGAGTACCGCGAGCTGCCGGTCATCACCGACGAGGCGTCCGCGACCGCGCCCGACGCGGTCCTCGTCCACGAGGGCCGCACCGACCACCACATCGGCCACGTCCCGCACCCCAACATCGTGCACCGCCAGCCGATCGTCCGCGGCGACGCCGAACGGGCCGCGGCCGGGGCCGACTTCGTCGTCCGGGGCGAGTACACCTTCGGCATGCAGGACCAGGCGTTCCTCGGCCCCGAGTCCGGCCTCGCCGTGCCCTGCGAGGACGGCGGCGTCGAGCTCTACATCGCCACCCAGTGGCTGCACTCCGACCTGCGCCAGATCGCCCCGGTCCTCGGCCTGCCCGAGGACAAGGTCCGCATGACGCTCTCCGGGGTCGGCGGCGCCTTCGGCGGCCGCGAGGACCTGTCGATGCAGATCCACGCCTGCCTGCTGGCCCTGCGCACCGGCAAGCCCGTCAAGATCGTCTACAACCGCTTCGAGTCCTTCTTCGGCCACGTCCACCGCCACCCCGCCAAGCTCACCTACGAGCACGGGGCGACCAAGGACGGCAGGCTGACCCACGTCAAGGCGCGGATCGTCCTCGACGGCGGCGCGTACGCCTCGGCCTCCCCGGCGGTCGTCGGCAACGCCTCCTCGCTCGGCGTCGGCCCTTACGTGGTCGACGACGTCGACATCGAGGCCATCGCGCTCTACACCAACAACCCGCCCTGCGGCGCCATGCGCGGCTTCGGCGCGGTCCAGGCGTGCTTCGCCTACGAGGCGCAGATGGACAAGCTCGCCGACGAGCTCGGCATGGACCGGGTCGCGTTCCGTCAGCTCAACGCGATGGAGCAGGGCTCGCTCCTGCCGACCGGGCAGCGCGTCGACTCCCCGGCCCCGGTCGCCGAACTCCTGCGCCGCGTCAAGGCGATGCCCCTGCCGCCCGAGCGGCAGTGGCTGTCCGCGGGTGAGGACGCGGACGTACGGCAGTTGCCCGGCGGCCTGTCCAACACCACGCACGGCGAGAGCGTCGTCCGCGGGATCGGCTACGCCGTCGGCATCAAGAACGTCGGCTTCTCCGAGGGCTTCGACGACTACTCGACCGCCCGCGTCCGCATGGAGGTCGTCGGCGGCGTGCCGGTCGCCACCGTGCACACCGCCATGGCGGAGGTCGGCCAGGGCGGCGTCACCGTCCACGCGCAGATCGCCCGCACCGAGCTGGGCGTCGCCCAGGTGACCATCCAGCCGGCCGACACCCGCGTGGGCAGCGCCGGTTCGACGTCCGCCTCCCGTCAGACGTACGTGACCGGCGGCGCCGTCAAGAACTCCTGCGAGCTGGTCCGCGAGAAGGTCCTGGAGATCGGCCGCCGCAAGTTCGGCACGTACCACCCCGCCTGGGCCACGGCCGAACTCCTCCTGGAGGGCGGCAAGGTCGTCACCGACGGCGGCGAGGTCCTCGCCGATCTCGCCGACGTGCTGGAGGACGAGGCCGTCGAGGTCGAGGCCGAGTGGCGGCACCGCCCCACCGAACCCTTCGACCTGCGCACCGGGCAGGGCGACGGCCATGTCCAGTACTCCTTCGCCGCGCACCGCGCCGTCGTCGAGGTGGACACCGAACTCGGGCTGGTCAAGGTCGTCGAACTGGCCTGCGCCCAGGACGTCGGCAAGGCGCTCAACCCGCTGTCCGTCATCGGCCAGATCCAGGGTGGCACCACCCAGGGCCTGGGCATCGCGGTCATGGAGGAGATCATCGTCGACCCGAAGACCGCGAAGGTGCGCAACCCCTCCTTCACGGACTATCTGATCCCCACGATCCTCGACACACCGACCATCCCCGTCGATGTGCTCGAACTCGCCGACGACCACGCCCCCTACGGGCTCCGTGGCATCGGCGAGGCCCCGACCCTGTCGTCCACCCCGGCCGTCCTCGCGGCGATCCGGAACGCGACGGGTCTGCGGCTCGACCGGACGCCGGTACGCCCCGAACACCTCACCGGGACCGCGTAGGCGCCGGGCAGTCCCCTCCGGGCGGCACCGGGAACGTCACAGGCCGCCGCGCCGCCCGGAGGCAAGTACGGCAACGGAGTTCCGCTCGTTCCTCTCGTTTCCCACGTTCGTCTCGGGCCGTCCCCCGGGTCGTGCGGCCGAAGCACCTTCCCAAATCCCGCAACCGCACCAGCGGTTGACCAGCCGTCAGGACGGCTGTCCGGGTGCCCCTTTGAACCTTGGGAGCAGGCCCACATGACCCAGCAGTCACTGGAGCCGAAGACCACCGCGCAGGACGCGGGCGCGGGCAGCCGCGTCCCGGCGGGACGGTCTTGGCTCGACCGGTACTTCCACATCTCCCGGCGGGAGAGCTCGATCGCGCGCGAGGTGCGCGGCGGCGTCACCACCTTCATGGCGATGGCGTACATCCTGCTGCTCAACCCCCTCATCCTGTCCGGCAAGGACGTGGCGGGGGACGTGCTCGGGCAGAAGGCCCTGATCACCGCGACCGCGTTCGCGGCGGCCTTCACCACCCTTCTCATGGGCTTCGTCGGCAAGGTGCCGCTCGCCCTCGCCGCCGGGCTCTCGGTGTCCGGAGTGCTCTCCTCGCAGGTCGTCCCGCAGATGACCTGGCCGCAGGCCATGGGCATGTGCGTGATGTACGGCGTGGTCATCATGCTCCTGGTCGTCACCGGGCTGCGCGAGATGATCATGAACGCGATCCCGCTGGCGCTCAAGCACGCCATCACCATGGGCATCGGCCTGTTCATCGCGCTGATCGGCCTGGTCAAGGCCGGTTTCGTGCACCAGGGCAAGGCCACCCCCCTCACCCTCGGCCCCACCGGTGAACTCGCCGGCTGGCCGGTGCTGCTCTTCGCCGCGACCCTGCTGCTGATCTTCGCGCTCCAGGCGCGGGGGGTCCCCGGCGCGATCCTCATCGGCATCGTCTCCGGCACGGTCGTGTCCGTCCTCCTCGACGTGACCGGCGTCATCGCCCCCGGACAGTGGGCCGGAGGCGCCCCCGAACTGCACGGCAGCGCCGTCTCGATGCCCGACTTCTCGCTCTTCGGCCAGGTCGAGTTCGGCGGCTGGAGCCAGGTCGGAGCCATGACGGTCGGCATGATCGTCTTCACCCTGGTGCTCGCCGGGTTCTTCGACGCGATGGCCACGATCATCGGTGTCGGCACCGAGGCCGGACTGGCCGACGACCGCGGCCGGATGCCCGGCCTGTCGAAGGCGCTGTTCATCGACGGCGCGGGCGGAGCGGTCGGCGGAGTGGCCGGAGCCTCCGGGCAGACGGTCTTCGTCGAGTCCGCCACCGGCGTCGGTGAAGGCGCCCGCACCGGTCTGTCCTCCGTCGTCACCGGCCTCCTCTTCGCCGCCTGCCTGTTCTTCACCCCGCTCACGGCGATCGTCCCGGGCGAGATCGCGGCGGCGGCCCTGGTGGTCATCGGCGCCATGATGATGACGAACGCGCGCCACGTCGACTGGGCCGACCGTGCCACCGCGGTCCCCGTCTTCCTGACGGTCGTGATCATGCCGTTCACCTATTCGATCACCGCGGGCGTGGCGGCCGGTGTGATCAGTTACGTCGCCATCAAGACCGCCCAGGGCAAGGTCCGGGAGATCGGGGCCTTCATGTGGGGTCTGACGGCGGTCTTCTTCGTCTACTTCGCGCTCCACCCGATCGAGGGCTGGCTGGGCGTCCGCTGACGCCGAGCCCCTTCCACGCAACCGCCGTCAAGGAGACCGAGACATGCTGGACATCGCCGAAGAACTGCACCGGTGGGTCGAGCAGGGCCGCGACTTCGCCGTCGCCACCGTGGTGGCGGTCGGCGGCAGCGCGCCCCGCCGGCCCGGCGCCGCGCTCGCCGTCGACAGCGAGGGCACCGCGATCGGCTCGGTCTCCGGCGGCTGCGTGGAAGGAGCGGTCTACGACCTGTGCACGCAGGCGCTGGAGGACGGCGAGACCGTCCTCGAACGCTTCGGCTACAGCGACGACGACGCCTTCGCGGTCGGCCTGACCTGCGGCGGCGTCATCGACATCCTCGTCACCCCGGTCCGTGCGCGGGACACCGCCCGACGGGAGGTGCTCGCGACGGCCCTGGCCGCCGCGGCCGGTGGGGAGACGGCGGCGCTGGCCCGCGTCGTGAGCGGGCCCGCCGACCTTCTGGGCCGCGCCCTCCTCGTACGTCCCGACGGCTCCCATGAGGGCGGCTTCGGCGCCCATCCCGGACTCGACCGTACGGTGGCGGGCGAGGCGGCGGCCCTGCTGGACGCCGGCCGCACCGCCACGGTGGAGATCGGAGAGCAGGGCTCTCGTTGCGGAGCGCCGCTCACGGTCCTCGTGGAGTCCTCGGTCCCGCCCCCGCGCATGATCGTCTTCGGCGCCATCGACTTCGCCTCGGCGCTGGTCCGGGTGGGCAAGTTCCTCGGCCACCGCGTCACGGTCTGCGACGCCCGCCCGGTCTTCGCGACGGCGGCCCGCTTCCCCGAGGCGGACGAGATCGTCGTGGAGTGGCCCCACCGCTATCTGGAGCGCACGGAGGTCGACTCCCGGACCGTCCTGTGCGTCCTCACGCACGACGCCAAGTTCGACGTCCCGCTGCTCCGGCTCGCGCTGCGGCTCCCCGTGGCGTACGTCGGTGCCATGGGCTCGCGCCGCACCCACCTGGAGCGCAACGAACGGCTGCGCGAGGTGGGCGTCACCGAGATGGAACTGGCCCGCCTCAGGTCGCCGATCGGCCTCGACCTCGGGGCGCGGACCCCCGAGGAGACCGCCCTGTCGATCGCCGCGGAGATCGTGGCCGAGCGGCGCGGCGGAAGCGGGGTCTCCCTCACCGGGGCGCACACCCCCATCCATCACGACGCGCCCGCGGTCCCGGTGCGGCGGATCGGCTCGGTGGCCTGAGGAAGGGCTCCCGCCCGGGCCGCGCCTCAGGCCGTGGGCCCGGCCCACGGTGCCTCGCGCCATGGGGTCGGCCCACGCTGCCTCACGCCGTGGGCCCGGCCCCACGGGCCGTTCCGCGGATTTCGGCCGGGTTCTTCCGTGCCCCGTATTTTTGTGCCCCGTATTGACGCACGGCCGCCTCTCGGCGAACCTCCTGTGGGAGCGCTCCCGCAAGTCCCTCGTGACCGTTGCGACCCCGGAGTGAACCTGTATGAGACGACGCACGCCCATCTGGCTCGCCGCCCTGTCCGTCGGTCTGGCCGCCCTCTTCGCCGCGCCCCCGGCGCAGGCCGCGCAGCCCGCAGGCCGCGGACCGTCGCTGTACGTCCCCGACGCCAACCCGGCGGCCTATCAGCAGGCCCTCGGCCTCGCCCGGGCCGGCCGGCTCCGCGACGCGGCGGGCATCCTCGCGATGGTGAACACCCCGCAGGCCGTGTGGTTCGGCGACCAGACACCGGCCGAGGTCGAGAAGGAGGTCCGCGCGGTGGTGCGCGACGCGGACCGCCACGGCGCGATCCCGGCGCTGGTGCTGTACGACATTCCCGGCCGGGACTGCTCCAACTACTCGGCGGGCGGCGCCGCGAACACCGCGGAGTACCAGGCCTGGATCGACGCGGTGGCCCGTGGGATCGGGCGCGGCGACGCGATCGTCACCCTCGAACCCGACGCCCTGGCCCTGCTGCCCTCCGACTGCGGCCAGGACGACGCGCAGGGCACGAAGACGGCCGCGCGCTACACCGAGGTCAACTACGCGGTCGACGCGCTGGAGCCGCTGCGCGGCACGAAGGTGTACCTCGACACCGGGCATCCGGGCTGGCACTCCGTCAACGACATCGTGCCGCGCCTGGTCCGGGGCGGGGTGGCCCGGGCCTCCGGCTTCTACACCAACGCCTCGAACTACCAGACCGACGACGCCAACTCCTGGTACGGCAAGCTCATCTCGTCCTGTCTGGCCTACGCCGACGGCGGTGGCGACGCCGCCGAGTGCCCCAACCAGTACTGGCCGCGCGCCGACGCCCAGACGTGGATCGACGCGCACGTGACGACCCCGCCGTCCCGGATGAAGCACTTCGTCACGGACTCCAGCCGCAACGGGCAGGGCACCTGGACCCCGCCGGCCGGCAAGTACACCGACGCGCAGGACTGGTGCAACCCGCCCGGCCGCGGCCTAGGCGCCCGCCCCACGCTGCGCACCGGCGACCCGCTCCAGGACGCCCGCCTGTGGATCAAGACACCCGGCGAGTCGGACGGCCTCTGCCTGCGCGGGACCGCGGGCCCCGAGGACCCCGAACGCGGCACCGTCGACCCGAAGGCGGGCGACTGGTTCCCCCAACAGGCACTGGAACTGGTCCAGTCGGCCGAACCGCCACTGCTGCCCGGAAAGTGAAGGACGCGGGCCCCGGTCGTCGCCGCTCTGGCGTGCGGCCGGGGCTCAGCCCCGGTCCAGCAACCCGTCCACCGCCCGCCCGAACATCCACCGCGCCGACCCGCCCAGCGGCCGGTCGGCGCACCCGGGGAGTCCGCGTACGCGCAGGTCCTCGCGCCAGACCACCCGTGAACCGCCGCCGTCCGCCGGGTGCACCTCGAACTCGGCCCAGCCCGTGACGAACGTGCCGCGCTTGACCAGGCGGCACGTTCCCGGACCCTCGCCGTCCGGCGGACTCCACGCGACGACCTCCATCGGGTCGTCGAACGCGAGCGGCCCCAGTCCCGACCGTGCGACGAAGACCGTCCCCTGCCGTGTCGGCGCGGGCGTGCGCACGGTGACCCGGGTCAGCGGGACGACGTCGGCGTGCCGGGGCCAGTCGGTCAGCCGCCGCCAGCTCTCGGCGACCGGGTGCCGGGACACGCGTTCCAGGACGAAGAGGACCACGGGACGATCGTAGGCGCCGGAAGGGCCGTGGACCGGACGTGCACTCCCGGGCGTCCGGGGTGTTGGCCGACGAGGCCCCCGGAGCCGAACACCCCGGTGGCCCGGCGCCCCCGCGCCCTGGCGGCCCGGCGCCCCTGGTGGCCCGGCGCCTCTGTGGCCCGGCGTCCCGGTGGCCCGGCGCCCCCGCGTCGCAGGGGCCCGGCGATCCGGCACCGTCAACGGCTTCGGCCGGGTCGCCCCCGGCAAGGTCAACGGCTCCGGTCCGCCCGTCCCGGGCAAGGTCAACGGCTCCGGTCCGCCCGTCCCGGGCAAGGTCAACGGCTCCGGTCCGCCCGTCCCGGGCAAGGTCGACGGCTCCGGTCCGCCCGTCCCCGGCAAGGTCGACGGCTCCGGTGCCCCCGCCACGGTCCCCGCCAACGCCTCCGGTCGGTCAGCGGCTGTCGTCCTGCCGCCCCGGTCCGTGGCCCGGGCGGTGTACGCCGGCCGTGCGGCCCACCAGCAGGGCCATGGCCATCAGCCGGCGCCAGTCCAGGGTGGGCTGGACCGCGGGGACGCCCGGGCGCTTCCTGGGGACGCGGACGCGCAGCGCGCCCGGTTCGACACGGCAGCGGACCGGGGTGGGCAGGACCATGGCCTCGCCGTCGATGCCCGCCTCCAGCTCGGCGCCGTCGGCGGTCACGACCACCTCGCGCGCGGTGAAGACCGACAGGCCGTGCGGGGCGGGGGCGAGCAGCAGGGCCGCTGCCTCGACCGCGCTGTCCACCTTGACGCCGAGGACCCCGAGCAGCCCCGAGTCCAGCCGCTCGCGCCGGCCCAGACCCGCCGGGTCGTTCGTGCGGTAGGGGTTGTTGCTCACCAGCACGGCCTGCGGCGCCTCCAGTGTCGTACCGGCGGCGTGGGCGGTCAGCTCGGGCCCGCGCTGGCGGGTGAGGAGGTCCGGCAGGAGCTCCAGGATCGTGCCGATCTTGTCGTCCCGGTACGCGGGATCCTGGACGACCGCCGCGTACGCCCCGAACGAGGCGTTGTTGACGAACGGGTGCTCTCCGGCGAAGCCGAGGTCCACCCGCAGTTCGACCCCGTCCTTCAGCGCGTCCAGGCAGGTGCTGGGGTCGTCGCGGTCGAGACCGAGGTCCATGGCGAAGTGGTTGCGGGTACCGGCCGAGACGACGAGGAACGGCAGACCGTGTTCGGCGGCGACCGCCGCGACGAGCGCCTGCGTCCCGTCGCCGCCCGCCACGCCCAGCAGGTCCGCCCCCTCCGCGACCGCCTGCCGGGCCAGAACGGTGACGTCCTGGTGCCGCTCCGGGTCCAGGAGCACGACCCGGGCGCCGAGCCGTTCGGCCTTCTCGACGAGGCCGAACCGCTCGACCTTGCCGCCCCCCGACCGGGGATTCATGATGACGACCGGCCGCCGCGGCGGCGGAGTGCGGTGCTCCTTCATGGCCCGGACCCGGCCACGGGCGCTGCGCAGGGCGTAGCGGCCGCACCACACGGCGACGATCCACAGCACGGGGGACAGCAGCAGGGTCCACAGGAGCGTGATCGCGAGGACCACGACGACGGCGAGCGGCAGCACGACGGCGAGCAGGCCCGCGATCCAGCGCACCGGGCCGCGCCGGGTCAGCGCCCACCACAGCGCCGCGGCCGCGACGGCCATGGCGGCCAGAGCGGCGAGCAGGAGCAGGAAGCCGCGCACGCCCCCGAAGGCGAGCGGGAGTGCCACGGCGAGCGCCGCCGCCGCGAGCGAGGCTCTCGCCGCCCATCGTTCGCGGGCCGGTGGCCCCGTCTGCGTGCTCATCGTTCCTCCACCGGTCGGTCCGTCCGGCACCGCGGCCGCCGTCCGAGGGGGCGCCGCCTCACGCCGGTCACGCGAAACCGGATGCCCGCGCGGCGGACGTCCATGTCCGACGTGCCGGGCCGGCCCTCATGAGGTCACGCTGCCACGAGCCGGGCCCCGGCACCACGAGGCGGCCTGTGTCCCGCCCCGGTTTCGCGCCGAGGACCCCATCGGTTCCCGGCCCGAAGGCGGCCCGGGGGCCTCACCCGCCGGACGTGGGCCGGGCGGCGGTGACGAGGCCGCCTTAGAGGTGTTCCCCGGTCACCCTCCGGAAGCCGGGCGGGCGGGCGGCTCGGGCAGCCGGGCCGACGGGCCCAGCCGGGTCCGGGCCTCCGGCGGGATCAGCGTGCCGTGTCCGGCCCCGCACACGACCGCCGCGCGCACCTGCTCGCCGCACTCCGCGTGCACGACCTCCAGCGGCGGCCCCTCGGGATCCGCCGTGTAGCGGTCACCCCACTGCTTGAGGGCGATCATGGCGGGCCACAGGTCCCAGCCCTTGCGGGTGAGCCGGTACTCGTTACGGGTGCGGCTGCCGGGCTCGCTGTACGGCACGGTGTCCAGGATCCCGACCGCGACCAGCTTCCGCAGCCGGTCCGCCAGCACGCTCTCGGAGAGCCCGACGTGGCGCCGGAAGTCGTCGAAGCGCCGTACGCCGTTCATCGCGTCCCGCAGGACCAGCATCGACCACTTCTCGCCGACCAGGTCGAGCGTCCGCTGGACCGTGCAGTTCTCGGTGCTGGTGTCGAGCCACGTCATGGGCCCCATCGTAGGCTGACTGTGAGATTGACATCCAGGTGTCGCGCTGGCTAGCTTCGGTCGTACCGGCTGACTGTGAAAAACAGAGTCAGCTCGCCGAGCGGGGAGTGTGGGAGAACCATGGGCAGGTCTCGTACGTACGACTGGGAGGACCCGGCCGTCTCCGCGGCCGCCGTAGCCCGGTACAGCGGTCTCGACTTCCTCCGCGAGATGCAGGCCGGACGGCTCCCCGCGCCGCCGATCTCCGCGACGCTCGGCATGACGCTCGAAGAGGTCGAGCACGGCCGGGTGGTCTTCTCCCTGGTTCCCGGGGAGGAGCACTACAACCCGATCGGAAGCGTCCACGGAGGCATCTACGCCACCTTGCTCGACTCGGCGGCGGGCTGCGCTGTGCAGTCCGTGCTGCCCCACGGCACCGGCTACACCTCGCTCGACCTGAACGTGAAGTTCCTGCGCCCGGTCACCGTGGACACCGGCAGGGTCCACGCCGTCGGCACCGTCCTGAACAGCGGCCGCCGCACCGCGCTCGCCCAGGCGGAGCTCTTCGACACCTCCGGCCGGCTGCTCGCCCACACCACCAGCAGTTGCCTGCTCTTTCCCGTCTGACCCCCGTCGCCCCGCCCGTTCGTGCCGCAGCCCCGCCCGTTCGCGCCGGCCGGCCGGCGGCCCCGGGGCGGGGGAGTGCCGGGCGTCGCCGGGCAGGCGGGACTCCGCGGACATGCCCTAGCGTGACGGCGTATGAGGACCAGCCTGCCGAGACTGCCCCTGGACGCCGTTCCGCGCCTGATCATCTCGTTGCTCCTCGGTGCCGCGGTCGGCGTGGCCGTCGGCTTCTCGAACGACGTCTTCCTGGGTCTGCTGGCCGGAATCGCCGGGACGGAGCTGTTCTTCGTCCTGGCGGGCTGGGCGGTGCTGTGGCCGATGAGCGCCGAGGCGACCCGCGGCAGCGCGTGCCGGGAGGACCTGCGCCCGCTGACCGACGAACTCGTCGTGGTCGCCGTCGCCCTGTGCGGGCTCGGCGCCATCGCGCTGCTGCTCCTGCGCGGCGGCAGGTCCGGCCACGGTGACGCGGCGGCCGTGACCGCCCTGTGCGGAGTGTTCCTGGCCTGGGCCGCCCTCCACCTGATGTACGCCACCCGTTACGCCTACCTGTACTACGACGGGAACGGCGGCATCGACTTCAACACGGACGACCCGCCCGCGTACCGCGACTTCTTCTACTTCAGCTACAACCTCGGGATGACCTACCAGGTGTCCGACACCAGCGTCTCCAGCGCGCAGATTCGCTCGATCGTACTGAGGCACTGCCTCCTGTCGTACGTCTTCGGCACCAGCATCCTCGCCACGGCCATCAACGTCGTCGTCGGACTCGTGAGCGGCTGACCCCGGCGGAGGAGCGGTCCGTTCTGGTGCGGTTTGCCCCGGGACCCAGCAGGATGGGAGGAAGAACCGTCCGGTCCGTGCGCGACGGACACCTCCGCGTCCCATGAGGAGGCCGACTCTTGGCCGAGCCACAGGCTGTGATCTCCCGACCGGCCAGGGCCACGGTGTTCCTCGTGGTCACCGTCACGCCGGGGCACGAGGACACGGTCCGCGGTCTGCTGGAGGACGTCTCCGGACTGCGCCGCTCCGTCTCCTTCCGGGCCCCGGCCGACGAACTGGCCTGTGTCGTCGGCATCGGATCGGCCGTCTGGGACCGGCTGTTCAGCGGTCCCCGTCCCCGGGAGCTGCACCCGTTCGTGGAGTTGACGGGCAGACGCCACCGGGCCCCGGCCACGCCGGGAGACCTCCTCTTCCACCTCCGGGCCCGCCGCCAGGACCTCTGCTTCGAACTGGCCCGGCTCATCGTGGAACGGCTGGAGGGCGCGGCCACGGTGGTCGACGAGGTCCACGGGTTCAAGTACTTCGACGAGCGCGACCTGCTCGGCTTCGTCGACGGCAGCGAGAACCCCGAGGGCCCCGCGGCCGTCGACGCCGTGGTCGTCGGCGACGAGGATCCCGCCTTCGCGGGCGGCAGTTACGTGATCGTCCAGAAGTACCTGCACGACCTGCGGACCTGGAACGCGCTGCCGTCGGACGAACAGGAACGGGTCATCGGGCGCACGAAGCTTGCCAACACCGAACTCCCCGACGAGATCAAACCGGCCGACTCCCACGTCGCCCGCAACACCGTCACCGACGAGAACGGCGACGAACGCAAGATCGTGCGGGAGAACATGCCGTTCGGCACCCTGGGCGAGGGCGAGTTCGGCACCTTCTTCATCGGCTACGCGCGCACCCCCGAGGTGACCGAGCAGATGCTGCGCAACATGTTCCTCGGAGACGCCCGGGCCGCGCACGACCGCATCCTCGACTTCTCGACCGCGATCACCGGCTGCCTCTTCCACGTGCCGCCCGCCGGCTTTCTCGACGACCTCCCCGCCGCCCCCGGCGAGCGGGAGGAGGACGGCGGCGCGGCGGACCCCGACGATGTGACCGGCGAGCCCGCCCCCGGCCCCACCCCCGCGGACGGCGAGCCCGCCCCCGCGAACGGCTCACTGGGGATCGGCAGCCTCAAAGGAGTCCGCACATGACGACCGCACCCGACGCCATCACCCCCGGCGCCGCCGGCACCGGCAACCTGCACCGCGAACTCGCACCCGTCACCCCCGCCGCGTGGAACGAGATCGAGGACGAGGCGCGCCGCACCTTCCGGCGCAACCTCGCCGGCCGGCGCGTCGTGGACGTCACGGGCCCCGACGGGCCGGTGCTCGCCGCCGTCGGGACCGGCCATCTGTCCCGCATCGACGGGCCGTCACCCGGTGTCGCGGCCCGGCTGCGTCAGGTTCAGCCCCTGGTCGAGCTCACCGTGCCGTTCCGGGTGAGCCGCGACGCCGTGGACGACGTGGACCGGGGCGCCCAGGACTCCGACTGGCAGCCGGTCAAGGACGCCGCCCGGACCATGGCGTTCGCCGAGGACCAGACCGTCTTCAACGGATACGCGGCGGCCCACGTCGAGGGCCTGCGCACCCGGACGTCCAACCCCGTGCTCCGTCTCCCCGCGGAGCCCCGCGACTTCCCCGACGCCGTCAGCCACGCCCTGAGCACCCTCCGGCTGGCCGGCGTGCAGGGCCCGTACGCGCTGCTGCTGGGCGCGGAGGCCTACACGGCGGTCAGCGAGACCTCCGACCACGGTTATCCCGTAGCCGCCCACCTCGGCAGACTGCTCGACGGCCGGCTGATCTGGGCCCCCGCCGTGGAGGGGGCCTTCCTGCTCACCACCCGGGGCGGCGACTACGAACTGCGCCTCGGCGAGGACCTCGCCATCGGCTACACCGCCCACGACGCCACGGGCGTCGACCTGTACTTCCGCCAGACCCTGACCTTCCTCGTCCACACGGACGAGGCCGTCGTGGCACTCGACCCGTCGACCGCCACGGGCGGGGACACGAACGGGGACGGCGACCCCGGCAGGGGAGCGGTCTGAACCCGGCGGACGCACGCGTGCCACCCCGGCGGGGCGGGCACGCGCGCCGGTCCGCGGGCCCGGCCGGATCCGGTTTTCCGGCGCTCGCCAACACCCCCTTCCCTCCGTCGAGTTCCGCCGTCGCAGGGATGAACACGCAGGCCAGGGCACGTGCGGCGGCGACGGCCGCTCCGGTTGCGGAGCAATAGGCGCCGCGAAATGGTGGAAAGAACTCGTTGCCGCACCGGGAGCTGTCCATGTCGATGTCGTCCTACGGTTTCGGCTCGTCCGACCCCTTCGGTGAACTGCTGAACCGCTTCTTCGGGATGTCGCCCGCGTCGTCTCCACCGGCCGTGCAGCGCGTCCCCATCGGACGGCTGCTGACGGAGTCCTCACAGGAACTCCTGAACCTGGCCGCACAGCGCGCCCAGCAGGACGGGACCTCCGACCTCGACACGGAGCACCTGCTCTGGGCCGCCACGAAGGTCGAACCCGCGCGCTCCCTGCTGGCCCGCGCGGACGTGGACCCCGACGCCCTCGCGGCCCAGCTCGCCGAGGTCCTCCCCCGGGAGAGCAGCGAACCGTCCTCGGATCCGGGTCTGACCCCCGCGGCCAAGCGCACCCTCGCCGCCGCGTACGCCCGCTCGCAGGCGGCCGGTGTGTCCTACATCGGCCCCGAGCACATCCTCGCCGCGCTGCTCGGCGACGCCGACACCGGCGCCGCCCGGCTGCTGCGCGCCGACGGACAGGACGCGCAGAAACTGGCCGGTCTCACGGAACGCACGGCCCGTCCCGAAAACCGCGCGGCCGAGCCCGACAAGCCCGCCACGACCCTCGACGAGTTCGGACGGGACCTGACCGAGGAGGCCAAGGCCGGCAAGCTGGACCCGGTCGTCGGACGCGCCGAGCAGATCGAGCAGACCATCGAGATCCTCTCCCGGCGCTCCAAGAACAACCCGGTGCTCATCGGCGAACCGGGCGTCGGCAAGACCGCGATCGTCGAAGGCCTCGCCCAGCGCATCGTCTCCGGCGACGTCCCCGACACCCTCAAGGGCAAGCGTGTCGTCTCCCTCGACCTGTCCGGCATGGTGGCGGGAGCCCAGTACCGCGGACAGTTCGAGGAGCGGCTGAAGAAGGTCATCGAGGACGTCCAGGCGTCGGACGGGGAGATCGTTCTCTTCATCGACGAACTGCACACGGTCGTCGGCGCGGGCGCGACGGGCGAGGGCTCCATGGACGCGGGCAACATGCTCAAACCCGCCCTGGCCCGTGGGGAACTGCACGTGGTGGGCGCGACGACCATCGACGAGTACCGCAAGTACGTCGAGAAGGACGCCGCGCTCGAACGCCGCTTCCAGCCGGTGATGGTGCCCGAGCCGTCGGTCGAGGAGACCGTGCAGATCCTGGAGGGGCTGCGCGACGCGTACGAGGCGCACCACCAGGTCCGCTTCGCCGACGGCGCCCTGGCCGCCGCGGCGGAACTGTCCGACCGCTACATCAGCGACCGGTTCCTGCCCGACAAGGCGATCGACGTGATGGACCAGGCGGGTGCCCGGGTGCGGCTGCGCAGCGCCGTCCGTTCGACCGAGGTCGCCGAACGCGAGGACGGCATCGCGAAACTGCGCCGCGAGCGCGATCAGGCCGTGGCCGCCGAGGACTTCGAGCGCGCGGGACAGCTCAAGGGACGGATCTCCGAGGCCGAGGGCGAGCTCGCGGGCATCGAGGAGCGGCGCGCCGGTGTCGTGTCCGTGACCGCCCGCGACATCGCGGACATCGTCTCCCGTCGCACCGGCATCCCGGTGTCCCAACTCACCGCCAGCGAGAAGGAGAAGCTCCTGAAGCTGGAGGAGGAGATGCACGCCCGGATCGTCGGCCAGGACGAGGCGGTCACCGCCGTCTCGCAGGCGGTACGCCGCAACCGGGCCGGCATGGGCGATCCGAACCGCCCCGTGGGTTCCTTCCTCTTCCTCGGCCCCACCGGCGTCGGCAAGACGGAGCTGGCCAAGACCCTCGCCGAGCAGTTGTTCGGCGACGAGAGCCGCATGGTCCGCTTCGACATGAGCGAGTTCCAGGAGAAGCACACGGTCGCCCGTCTCGTCGGCGCGCCGCCCGGATACGTCGGCTACGACGAGGCGGGGCAGTTGACCGAGAAGGTCCGCAGACAGCCGTACAGCGTCGTCCTGTTCGACGAGGTGGAGAAGGCGCACCCCGACGTCTTCAACACGCTGCTCCAGATCCTCGACGACGGGCGCCTGACGGACGGTCAGGGGCGCACCGTCGACTTCCGGCACTGCGTCGTGATCATGACGTCCAACATCGGGGCGCACCGGATCCTGGACCACAAGGGCGATGTGTCCGATCTCAAGGACGCGTTGATGGACGAGCTGCGGACCCGGTTCCTGCCGGAGTTCCTGAACCGCATCGACGACATCATCATCTTCCACGGCCTGAAGGAGGACGATCTGGCGCAGATCGTCGAGCACCTCCTCGGCCGGAGCGAACGCCGGGTGCACGCGCAGGGCATGAAACTGGAGGTGACCGAGGCGGCCAAGAAACTGCTGATCGCCCATGGTCATCAACCGGAGTTCGGCGCGCGCCCGCTCCGGCGCACGATCCAGACGGAGCTCGACAACGGCATCGCGGAGCTGCTGCTCGGCGGCGAGGCCGAACCCGGCGACACGATCGTCGCCGAGGACCGGGACGGCTCGGTGCGCTGCGTCGTGCGCAAGGGCGCCGCGGCCGGCGCCCCGGACGACGGACCCGCGGATGACGGCGCGGAGGCGGGGCGGGGGAGCGCGGAGCCCGCCGGCGACAGGGGGAAGTGACCGACGTACGAACGTACGACGAACGACGGGACGGAGGACTCCTGCACACCGAGGACGTACCCGGGCTCGCGAGACGCCGGGTAGTCGTTTGAGGAGGCTGCGCATGACGCACCACAAGTCCAACCGGGCTGTCGAAGGCGATCCGGAGCACGCCCACAACAGGGGCATGCCCCTGCGGTGCGACGACGACGAGCTCTACGCACGGACGGTCCGCGAGCGGAGGGAAGCGGGGCTGCTCGCCGGGCCCATGGACGATCCCGAGGCCGCCTACCGGCGCGAGCGCGTGGAGATCGACCTGGAGGTGGGCTCCGGCCGGATCCCGACGGGCGATGTCACCCGGCGGGACCGGGCCCCCTATCCGCCCTCCAGTTACGGGGACTGAACCCGGGGACCGAACCCATCGCGGGGCACGAACGCACCGGGGGACTCCGGACCGCGGATCCTCCGGTCGGCCGCTGCCCCGCCGTCCGCCGCACGACGCGGCGATCTACCCGCCCAGGGAGACCACGACCGCGCTTCCCGGTCCGTCGGGTGCCTGGAAGTCCACCGTGTCGCCCGCCCGCCGGCCGAGGAGCGCGCGTCCGAGCGGACTGTCGGCCGTGACGAGCGTGCGGTCCAGCACCGCGGCGCCCTCGCCGATCTGGACGGTGTCCGTCGTGCCGTCCGCGAACCGGACGGTGACCGTACTGCCCACGCCGACCGTGTCCGTGGGCGGGGGACCCGCCACGTCCGCCCCGGCGAGCCGTGTGGTGATCTGCGAGATCCGGTCGTCCAGGCGCCGCAGGTCGTCCGCGCGCTGCAACTCGTCGGCCGCGTCGGCGTGGTCGCCCACCTCCGCGTCCGAGTCCTGGAGGGTCGCCGCGACCGTCGAGCGTTCGGTGCGCAGGTCGGCGAGTTCCTGCTCCAGTGCCTGCCGGGCGGCCTCGCTGATCGGTGCCGGTTCGCTGGCCATGCCTGCTCCTCGGTGTGCGCAGTCTGAGTCGAATGGGAGTGATATCAGCATATCCACGCCGGTTTGTGCACTCACGAGTCGGATCGCGGGGGTATGTGATGTATGGAATCGTGGGTCACCGGAGTCCAGGACGCTTCGCGCTGTCCTGCGCGTGCGTCACGAGTGAGCCAGGGAGGTCCCATGTCCTCGAAGCGCCGCCGGAAGAAGAAGAGCCGCCGCAAGCACGCCGCGAACCACGGAAAACGACCCCAGTGCTAGCTCGGTGAGACTCTTGAACGCATCCCAGAACGGACAGGACGGCCGGGTGCCCCACGTCGGGCCCGACCCGCAGGGCGAACCGGAATTCCATCCGTACCACCACCCGGCCGCCGGCTGGGGTGCGGCCAAGAGCGTGAGCCAGTTCCTCGTGCGGGAACGCGCGCTGGTGGACGGCCCCCGCGCGATCATGCGCATGAACCACGAGAACACGGGCTTCGACTGCCCGGGATGCGCGTGGCCCGACGACACCAAGGGCCTGCACCTGGACATCTGCGAGAACGGCATCAAACACGTCACCTGGGAGATGACCGGCAAGCGGGTCGGCCGCGACTTCTTCGCCGCGCACTCGGTGACCGAGCTGTCCGGCTGGAGCGACTACGACCTGGAGGACCAGGGCCGGCTGACCGAACCGACGGTCTACGACCCGGAGTCGGACCACTACGTGCCGATCGCCTGGCGCGACGCGTTCGAACTCGCCGGGTGCGCGCTGCGCGAACTCGACGACCCCGGCCAGGCCTCCTTCTACACCTCGGGACGCCTGGGCAACGAGGCCACGTTCCTCTACCAGCTCCTGGCCCGCGAACTGGGCACCAACAACCTGCCCGACTGCTCGAACATGTGCCACGAGGCCAGCGGGCGGGCGCTGACGGCATCGCTCGGCACCGGCAAGGGGACCGCCGACCTCAAGGACTGGGAGACCACCGACGCCCTGTTCATCATGGGTGTCAACGCCGCCTCCAACGCGCCCAGGATGCTCACCGCCCTGGCCGAGGCCTACCACCGCGGCGCCCAGATCGTGCACATCAACCCCCTGGTCGAGGCCGCCGCCACCCGGACCATCGTCCCGCACGACTTCACGGACATGGCCGTCCTCAAGTCCACCCGGACCAGCACCCTGAACCTCCAGCCGCGCATCGGCGGCGACATGGCGCTCGTACGGGGGATGGCGAAGGCGATCCTGGAACAGTCCGCGACGGACCCCAAGGCCCTGGACCAGGAGTTCATCGACCGGCACACGGCGTACTTCGACAAGTACCGCGCGGTGTGCGAGGCCACCACCTGGGACGCCATCGAGCGGCAGTCCGGGGTCGGCCGGGACGGCATCCTCAAGGCGGCCCGCGTGTACCGCGACGCCGACCGCTCCATCATCAGCTGGTGCCTCGGCGTCACCCAGCACGAACACGGCGTCGACACCGTACGGGAGATCGTCAACCTCCTTCTGCTGCGCGGCAATCTGGGCCGTGAGGGCGCCGGTCCCTCACCGGTGCGCGGGCACAGCAACGTCCAGGGCAACCGGACGTGCGGCATCGACCACCGGCCGGCCGAGGAGTTCCTGGACCGGCTCGGCGAGGTCTGCGGGATCGACCCGCCCCGCGAGCACGGCATGGACACCGTGGCCACCATCCGGGCCATGCACCGCGGCGACGTGAAGGTGTTCGTCGGCATGGGCGGCAACTTCGCCCTCGCCGCGCCCGACACCCCCTACACCTACGCGGCCCTGCGCAACTGCGACCTCACGGTCCAGGTGAGCACCAAGCTCAACCGCAGCCACCTCGTGCACGGCCGCCGGGCGCTGATCCTCCCCTGCCTGGGCCGGACCGAGAAGGACCACCAGCGCGGCGGCGTCCAGAGCACCTCGGTCGAGGACTCGATGAGCATGGTCCACCTGTCCATCGGCATGAAGCGCCCCGCCTCGAAGGAGCTGCTGTCCGAACCCGCGATCATCGCGGGCATCGCGCGTGCCGCCCTCCCGGACAGCGGGACCCCGTGGGAGTGGTACATCGAGGACTACGACCGCATCCGCGACACGATGGCCCGGGTCCTGGACGGGTTCGAGGACTGCAACCGGCGGGTCCGCCTGCCGCTCGGGTTCCGGATCAAACAGCCCGCCCGCGAACTGGTCTTCCTCACTCCTTCGGGCCTGGCCGAGTTCTCCGCGGCCCCGCTGCCCGACGTGATCCCCGAACCCGGCACCCTGGCCCTCGGCACCATGCGGTCCCACGACCAGTGGAACACCACCATCTACTCGGACAACGACCGCTACCGGGGCGTCAAGAACCTGCGCACGCTGGTCTTCATGAACGAGGACGACATGCGCGAACGCGGCATCTCCGAGTTCACCCCGGTCGAGATCGTCAGCACCGCCAAGGACGGCAGCCACCGCAGTCTCGACGGCTACCTGGCCATCCCCTACGACATCCCCCGCGGCTGCGCGGCGGGCTACATGCCCGAGATGAACGTCCTCTGCGCGATCGGCGACTACAGCCTCCAGAGCGACCAGCCCTTGATGAAACACGTCAAGGTCACCATCGCTCCGTCCGGTTGAGACTTCGCCAAGTGTTGACTCGCTCCTTACCCGGGCGCCGATGCGCCGCGCCCGCGTTGTTGGTTAGGGTGACAAAGGCTCGCGTACGGGCCGACTCGGACACAACGGGGGTTCGTCGGTGGGGAGTTGGCGTCACGCGGAAGTCGCCGTGGTGCCCCCGGCGCTCCGATTACGGCTCGGGCTGATCGCGGTCCTCGCCGCGTCGACGGTCCTCGCGCTCGGGGTCCGGTACGCCGGCGACAGCGAGCCGGGACCGGTGGACGAGCGGATCGGGACGGCGGCCTACGACGTGGGCTCACCGTGGCGACGGGTCGCCCTGGCGCTGGACTTCCTGGGGGAGCCCGCGGGGGCGACGGCCCTGGTCGTGATCCTCATGGCCGGCTGCCTGCTCCTCCGGCGCCCCCGCGCGGCGGCGCTCGTCGCCGCCGGCGCCGCAGCGGCCGTGGTCACGGCGACGCTGCTCAAGTCCCTGGTGGGACGCACCATTCACGGCGACGGGAACCTGTCCTACCCGAGCGGGCACACCGCCTTCGCCACCGCCCTCGCCCTCGCGGTGGCCCTGACCGCGACCGGCCGGCTCGGCCTCGGCAGGACCGCCGGCACCGCACTCGTGCTCGGCGCCGCGCTGACCGCCGGTACCGCCATGGGCTGGGCCCAGGTCGCCCTCGGCGCGCACTACCCGACCGACGCCCTCGGCGGCTGGTGCACCGCGCTCGCGGTGGTGCCGGCGGCCGCGTGGCTGGTCGACCGGACGGCCGACCGCATGACCGGCCGGGCGGTCGGCCGGACGGTGGACCGCCGGAGCGACGGGACGACGCGACGGCCGCCGGCCGGCCGCCCCGCGAACCTGCCGCCTGCCGACCGCATGGAGGACCCGAGAGCCGGCCGCACGGCGGACCGGAACTCCGGCCACACGGCGCACCGGACGGCCGACCGCACCACGGAACGGAGAGCCGGCCGGTCAACCGGCGCGCGGACCGGCCGGATCGCGGGACGGACGGCCGGTCACCCGGCCGACACCGGCCGCCGGGAGGTGCGCTGACGCCATGTCACCTCACCTCATGTCACGCCAGACGGCGGAACACGGGCTTCACCGGGCGACCGGCGAGCCAGGGGGTGGGATCGGCGGCGTCGAGTGCCTTGCGGTACACCGCGCACGCCTGGGCCACCACGTCGACCGTACGATCGATGTCGGCGTCCTCCAGCGCGCTGCTCACCACGAACGACGGAGCCAGGACCCCGCCCGCGAGGAGCCGCCGCAGGAACAGGGTGCGGTACTCCTGCGAGGGCTGCCCGTTCTCGTCGAGCGTGGCGAAGACCAGGTTGCTGGCCCGGCCCCGGACGACGAGATGGTCGCCGACGCCCATGCTGGCGGCGGCCTCGCGGACACCGGCGGCCAGCCGCTCGCCGAGGGCGTGCAGCCGCGCGGTGACGCCCTCCTCCGTGTAGACGGTCTGGACGGCCATCGCGGCCGCCAGCGAGTGCGTCTCGGCGCCGTGCGTGGTGGACAGCAGGAACACCCGCTCGCCCGAGTGACGCAGCCCGCCCAGCTCCATCAGCTCACGGCGCCCGGCCAGCGCGGAGACGGCGAACCCGTTGCCCAGGGCCTTGCCGAACGTCGAGAGGTCCGGGACGACGCCGTACAGGCCCTGGGCGCCCGCCTCCGACCAGCGGAAGCCCGTGATCATCTCGTCGAAGACCAGGACACAGCCGTACCGGTCGGCCAGCTCGCGCAGCCCGGCGAGATAGCCGGGCGGGGGCTCGGTCTGGGCGGCGGGTTCGAGGATCAGGCAGGCGACCTCGCCCTCGTACCGGGTGAGCATCTCCTCCGTGGCGGCCAGGTCGCCGTAGGGGAAGGTCACGGTGAGCTCGTTGGTCTCCGCCGGGATGCCGGCGGACATCGGCGTGGTGCCGATGAACCAGTCGTCGACCGAGAAGAACGGATGGTCGGCGCAGATCGCCACCCGCGGACGCCCGGTGGCGGCGCGGGCCAGCCGCACCGCCGCGGTGGTCGCGTCGGAGCCGTTCTTCGCGAACTTCACCATCTCGGCGGTCGGCACCGTGGCCAGGAAGCGTTCCGCGGCCTGGACCTCCAGGATGGACGGCCGCACGAAGTTGCTGCCGCGGTCGAGTTCGCGGCGGGCCGCCTCGGTCACACGCGGGTGCGCGTGACCGAGGCTGACCGAGCGCAGACCGGAGCCGTACTCGATGTAGCGGTTCCCGTCGACGTCCCACACGTGGGCACCGCTGCCGTGGCTGATGACCGGGGCCACGTTGTCGGGGTACTGGTCGTCGCCCTTGGCGTAGGTGTGCGCGCCCCCGGGAATCATGGCGTGCAGCCGTTCGTTCGCGGTCCGCGAGCGGGGCAGGAGGAGTTCTTGGGTGTCTTCGGTTGGCACGCCGGCCTCAACTTTCTTGGTGCTGCAGGACCTTGGCGAGGCTCGGCGCCTCCCGGTCCCTCTGGGACATCGAAGTGACCGGCAGCGGCCAGGCGATGGCGAGCTCCGGGTCGTCGAAGGCGATCGTCACGTCCTCGGCGGGATCGTGGGGACGGTCGATCCGGTAGGAGGTGTCGGCGGTCTCGGTCAGGGCCTGGAAGCCGTGCGCGCACCCCGCCGGGATGTACAGGGTCTTCTGCGTCTCGCCGGACAGCTCGAAGGTCGCCACGTTGCGGTAGGTCGGCGAGTGCGGGCGCAGATCCACGACGACGTCGAAGATCCTCCCGTACGAGCACCGCACGAGCTTGGCCTCGCCCGCGCCGGAGCGCAGGTGCAGTCCGCGCAGCACGCCCCGGACCGAACGGGACACGCTGTCCTGGATGAAGGAGTCCGGGTCCAGGCCCACCGAGCGGACCACGTCCGCGTCGAAGGTGCGGCAGAAGAAGCCGCGTTCGTCGGCGAACGGAGTCGGCTCGAACAGGTACGCGCCGGAGATCGCCGGTACGTCGGTCGCTTTCATCGGGTCTCCCGCTGTGCGTGGGCGTGGTCGGTCGCCGGGAACAGGGTCGCGGTCAACTCGTCGAACTGGTCCTCCAGTTGCCGGGCGGCGGCCTCGTTGCGCTCGGCGAGGGTCCGGCGCAGTTCCGCCGATCCCTTCTCCAGCGCCCGGAACTGTTCGAGCAGCCGGTCGGCGTCGACCTCGCGCGCCGGGTGGCAGTAGGCGCCGAGACCCATCCGCTCCATGAGCGCGTCGCTCTTCGCCGCGTAACTGAGCGCGAGCGCCGGTGTCCCGGTCTTCAGCGCGCAGATCAGGTTGTGGTACCGGACCGCCACCACGGTGTCGGCGGCGGCCATCTCGTTCATCAGGTCGGCCAGCGACGCCGGTTCGGCGGCGGTGACCAGGGGCGAGTCCACGGCGTCGAGGATCGCCGTGACCACCGACGTGTCGCAGGTGTCGCCGGTGAGCAGCCGGACCGGTCTGCCCTCCTCGGCCAGCGTGCGCACGAACCGGATCGTCCCGTCGAGGTAGCGCCCGTGGATCTCCTCGGCCCGGGCACGGTCGTCGTTGCCGCCGTGGAAGTCCATGACACCGACGCAGACCGGGCCCGGTGCGCCCGAGGGCTCGCCCGCACGCGGCGCGGGCAGCGAGAACGCCAGGTCCGGGTAGACCTTGTCGCGCGCGGTGTTCACACCCATCGCCCGCATCGCGGCCCGGGACTGGTCGTCGCGGTAGGACCGGTACGCGGCCAGCCGCCCCGACCAGCGCACCAGGGCCCGGGTCGGCCGGTTGCGGATCTCGGCGGCCCCGACGCTGACCAGCGCGACCCGGGTGCGCAGCAGCCGGCCGCTCGCGCAGAGCAGGAACAGCGAGTACGGGAAGCCCCACGGCCGCAGCGGCAGCGTGGCCTCCAGGACGCCCATGCCCGGGACGATCACCACGTCGTGCCGGCGCACCCAGGCGGCGGTGCGGAAGACGTCGACGAATTTGCCCAGACCCTTGCCCACGATCGCGCCGGCCCGTGACGCGGTCCGGTACTCCCCGCGGTACCAGTGCAGCCGCGTCGCCGGGATCCCGAACCGGGCGGTGACGGCCTCGGGCCCGCCGCACAGCGCGTCCACGGCCGCCTCCGGGTGCCGCCGCCCCAGGTATCCGAGCACGGCCTCCAGCGACCCGTCGTTGCCGAGGTTGCCGGAGCCGAGCAGGCCGAACACCCCGACGCGCACCGGAGTTCCGTCCGCGGCGCTCATGCCCGCCTCCCCTCACGGCCGGCGACCAGGGCGTCGACGGAGACGGTGAGCCGGTCCGGGTCGACCGGGGCGCGGTCCTCGACCCGCTCGCCGGCGCCCGGCCGGACCCGGCTGGTCATCCACGCGGCCAGGTGACGGCGGCAGGCGCGCCGGTCGGCCGGGGACAGCGGCGCCCGCCGGATCGACGAGACGAAGCCCCAGACGTACTCGGCGAGCAGCCGGGGCGTCGGGTGCAGCGGGCCGGCCCGGCGCGGGTCCAGGTTGACGCACCGGGAGCGCTTGGAGGGGTTCGCCCGCTCGGCGCGGGTGGGGTGGTCGCGCCGGAAGTACAGCAGTTCGGGCACCTGGTAGAAGGGCCCGTGCAGGGTGATCTCGGCGACGTAGGTGCGGTCCGCGTGGTGGTAGCTGTCCATCGGCTTCACCCGGCGCAGCACGTCGGTCCGCATGACGCCGTAGAAGTCGTCGCCGCCGGGCTCGAACAGCAGACTGCGGAAGCGCTCCGGCGCGCTCGGCGAGTCGGTGGCGAGCGTGTAGTCGTAGGGGACCTTCACCTTGCCGTCGCCGTCGATGACCGCCTGGCCGGTGTGCGCGAGGATCATCTCGGGCCGCTCGTCCAGCGCCTCCACGCACAGCCGCAGCAGGTCCCGGCCGTACAGGTCGTCGTGCGAGGCCCACTTGAACAGTTCGCCGCGGGACTCGGCGAGCACATGGTTGTGGTTCGGTGTCGCGCCGATGTTCCGGGGCAGCCGGATGTACCGGATGCGCGAGTCCTTCGCGGCGTACCGGCGGCAGATGTCCTCGGTGCCGTCGGCCGAGGCGTTGTCGGAGATGACCAGCTCGAAGTCCTCGTAGGTCTGGCCGAGCAGGGCGTCGAGCGACTCGGCCAGGTACTCCTCGCCGTTGTACACGGGCAGGCCGATGCTCAGCCTGGGTTGCGCGGTCATGACGTCCTCACTTCGCGGATCGGTTCTTGAGCGCGCTCGCGCAGGGCGGAGCGCAGTTGCAGCCACCACACGGCCGAGCCGCTGACGGTCGCGGCGGCGACGCCCCAGGCCGAGCCGACCGCGCCGCCGGCGGCCGCGCCGCCGAGTCCGCCGCCGACGTAGCAGACGGAGGCGAACAACTGGCAGCGCAGGCTGCGCCGGGCCGCGCCGAGTGCGCGCAGCCCGGCGGCCGCGCCGGTGCCGAGGCCCGCGCCGGCGACGCCGAGGCTGATCGGCATGATGAGCTGGGAGGCGGAGTGCCAGACGTCGCCGAGCACCATCTCGCCGAGCCGGTCGGGCACCAGCAGCAGCGCCGAGCCCCAGAGCAGCGCGCCGACGGCCTGCCCCCCGCCCAGGAGCAGGCAGAACCTGCCCAGTTGGTGCGGGGCCTGCCGCAGCACCCGTGCCGCCTCCGGGACGGTGACGAGCGAGAGCCCCATGAGCACGGCCAGGAACGGGCCGAGCAGGAGCTCGGCGCCCCGCACCGCGCCCACCGCGCCGACCCCGACGATCACGCCGACCCCGTACGCCCGCAACTGGCTCGCGCCGCTGAGGCTGACGTTCTCGACCAGGTAGCGGTAGCCGAGATCGCGCTGTTCGCGCAGCCAGCCGCGCGCCTCGGCCATGCGCGGCCGGATGCCGGACTGGACGTACCCGTACCCCGCCGCCACCGTGGCGGACGCGCCCCAGGCGAACACGAAGGCGGCCACGGTGCCCACATGGGCCGCCACCACCATGGCGGGGACGAGCGCGACACCCCAGGCGACGTCGTTGAAGAACGCCTTCCGCCCGGTGCCCGCGGCGAAGAACGAGTACCGCCAGGCGTCCTGGAGCAGCAGCCCCGGCAGCATGACCCCGAGGGCGGCGAACGCGGGCCCGACCCGGCCGCCGAGGCCGAGACCGGCCGCCAGGCACACCACGCCGAGGACGCCGCCGACGCCGAGCGCGGTGCCCGTCGACCGGCCCACCGCCCCGCGCCACGCGGCGCCGGGCGGGCCGCTGAAGCGGACCGTGAGCGGATCGGTGGCCAGCCCGCGGGAGACGTTGAGCACCACGCCGTACGTCACCCAGGCGAGGCTGAACACGCCGAACGCGGTCACCCCCAGCGAGCGGGCCACGTAGATGCCCACCGCGAAGTTGCTCACGCTGGAGGCCGCCTGGTCGGCCAGCCCCCAGGACAGCCGGCCGACGAGGGCCCGCTTGGCGGACCCGGCCGGCGGCGCCGTCGTCGGCGGATTCTCCCCCTCGGTGGTCATCGGCGTCACGTCTTGATCAGGTCGGCGTCGCGCAGGGCACCGGCCGCGGCGGCGACCGTGTCGAAGGGCAGCCCGGCGCGCTCCGCGACGTCCAGGAGACTGTGCTCGCCGTCGGAGAGGCTGAGCACCCACAGCATGGCCATCTGGGCCTCCTTGGCGTCGCTGCGGCCGCCGAGCGAGTCGTACAGCCCGCGCCGGCCGAGCTGCGGCTCGCCGTAGGGGCTGAGGTTGACGTACCGCCGGTTGCGGTCCAGGACGGCGAACGCCTCGCGGCAGACGGCGAGCGTGTCCGCCATCGCCTCCGGGGAGACGAAGTCCAGGTCGTCCGCCGAGGTGTGGTACTCGGGGTACCCGGCGTACGGGGTCCGGCTGAGCGAGCCCACTCCGAGATCGAACCCGGGCGAGCAGTACTGCCGCTCGTCGTAGCCGTACGGGGTGAACTCCTTGATCCGGTGCGGGCGTTCGGAGGTGCGCAGCACATGCTCCAGCACCCGGTCGATCTCCGCGTCCCCGCGCCTGCTCCGCTTGTACGTCAGACTGCCCGAGTCGCCAGCGCAGGCCAGCACCAGTCCGTGCTTGACCCGGTCGACCCGCTCGGCGTTGCGGGCCAGCCAGGTGATCGCCCCGACGGTGCCGGGCGCGAAGATGAACCGGTAGGTGTAGTACGGGTTCTGCTCCGCCAGCGCGCGCGCCAGGTACACCGCCACGGCGATGCCGGCCAGGTTGTCGTTGGCCAGCGACGGGTGGCAGACGTGGCAGGAGACGATCACCTCGTCGGTGACCTGCCCGGGGACCACGTGTTCGGCGTAGGTGAGATGGCCGTCGGCGAGCGTGGAGTCGATGCGGACCTCGTACTCGCCCTCGGGCAGCGCGTCCAGGGTCTCCTGGGCCAGGCAGAACCCCCACTCCGGCTTGTAGTAGCTGGTGCGGTACGGCACCAGGTCAGGCTGGTCCGGCAGGGTGTGCAGATGCCCGCGCAGCTCGGACAGCGGCATGGTCGCCGACACCGGCACGCTGTAGCCGAGCACGTGCAGGCTGGACGCGGCGAAGTCGACGACCCGCCTGCCCGTGCCGTCGGCTATGTAGGCGTCGCGGATGTTCCACTCCTGCGGCACCGTCCAGTCCAGCACCTGGGTCCCGGTCGGCACCTCGTGCACCTGGAGCGGGATGTGTTCGCCGACGATGTCCAGGGTGGCGCGCACCCCGTCGCCCGTGATGCTCCGGCACAGCGGGTACAACCGCTCCACCAGCGCGTACATCTCCTCCCCGGCCGTGCTCATCGGCGCCACCGCAGGGTCTCGTCGACCGTGCCCGCGTCGGACGCCGCGCGCAGCACCGCGAGCCGGGTGAAGCGCTGCTCGAAGCTCTCCCGGGTCAGCCCGTGCTCGCGGTAGGCGTCGGCGAGTTCGAGCGCGCCCTGCTTGACCGTCCACTCGCAGTCGAAGCCGGGGATCGCGGCACGGAACCGGGAGAAGTCCACCCGGTACGACCGCGGGTCCGCGCCGTTCTCGCCGGTGATCACCACCTTGGCGCCGGACACCGCCTCGGCGACCTGCTCGGCGATCTCGGCGACGGTGACGTTGTTGACCTCGCTGCCGATGTTGAACGCCCGGTCGTGCACGGCCTCCCGGGGCGCGTCCAGCGCGGCCGTGAAGGCCCGGGCGATGTCGGCGGCGTGCACCAGCGGGCGCCAGGGCGTGCCGTCGGAGAGCACGAGGACCTCGCCGGACAGCAGGGCGTGCCCCACCAGGTTGTTCAGCACGATGTCGGCGCGCAGCCGGGGCGAGTAGCCGAAGGCGGTGGCGTTGCGCATGTACACCGGGGTGAAGTCGCCGTCGGCGAGCTCGTGCAGGTCGTCCTCGACCCGCACCTTGGACTCCGCGTACGGCGTCACCGGCCGCAGCGGGGCGTCCTCGGCGACGAGTTCGTCGCCGCCGGCGGCGCCGTAGACGGAGCAGGTCGACGCGTACAGGAAGCGTCGCACTCCCGCGTCGCGGGCCAGTTTCGCCAGCTTCACGGACGCGTGGTGGTTGATGTCGTAGGTGAGGTCGGGCGCCAGCGCGCCCAGCGGGTCGTTGGACAGCGCGGCCAGGTGGATCACGGCGTCGACGCCGGCCACGTGTTCGGCCGTGACGTCGCGCAGGTCCACCTGCCGCGTCGGCGGGTCGGCGGGAGCCGGGCCGAGGACGCAGTCGGCGAACAGGCCGGCGTCGAGGCCGACGACCTCGTGTCCGGCGGCCGTGAGGACCGGGGCCATGACGGTGCCCAGGTAGCCCTGGTGCCCGGTCAGCAGTACGCGCAAGGTTCATTCCCCCAGGTCGAGAGTGAGTTTGGTGACGGCGAACGCCTCGGCGTAGCGCGCGTTGCTTTCGATGCCGCGGATGCGGGCCAGCCCGAGGAAGGCCTCCCGGTCGTACCAGGGCCGGTGCTGCTGCGAGGGGTAGTGCTCCTGCAGCAGCCGCACCTTCTCCTCGGCGGTCTCCGGCGCCAGCGGCTGGTACGCCGAGGGACGGCCGAGATCGCCGTCCCACTTGACGATCTCGTAGCCGAGCACGAGGTGGTCGCGGAACGCGGTGGTCATGAGCTTGGCCAGACCCCGGTGGTCCTGGTGCGCGTCGTCGGTGCGCGGGGCGAGGACCAGGTCCGGCTCCGTGGTCGCGCGCAGCTCCTCGACCGCGCCCTTGGCCTCGTCCCAGTGCGCGGGCAGCCGGCCGTCCGGCAGCTTGTGCACGGTCAGCGCGAGGTCGGCGCCCGGGCAGAAGGCGGCGAGCGCGGCCCGCTCCTCCTCTTCCCGCTCGCCCCCGCCCCCGCTGAGCACCAGCGCGTCGACGCGGAGGCCCGGATGTGCGCGGCACAGCGTCAGCAGCGTGCCGCCGGCGCCGATGGCGATGTCGTCGCAGTGCGCGCCCACCGCGACGATGCTGTTCAGGCGCCCGGCCCCGAGCCGGATCACGCGGTGCCCGCCGTGGCGCCGACCCGGCTCGCGGGCACCCGTGCCACGGTGCCGCCGTGCTCCCACACGGCCCACGGCCGGTCGCCCCGGGTGTAGGCCTCGTCGAGCGCGGCCCGCTCCTTCACGGTGTCGGTCGGCTTCCAGAAACCGCGGTGCTGGTGCGCCACCAGCCGTCCCTGCTTGGCGAGTTGGCCGCAGCCGTCGGCCACCAGGTCCCCGTTCTCCGGGATGTGGTCGAAGACCTCCTGACGGAGCACGAAGTAGCCGCCGTTCTCCCACAGCGGCATGTCGCTGACCGCGGTGATGCCGCCGACCAGGCCGTCCTCGCCCAGCTCGACGCAGTGGAACGAGGACTGCGGCGGGACCACCATCATCGACGCGCCGGCGTCGCGCCGGGCGAAGTTGTCGATCATCTCCGGCAGCGGGGCGTCGGTGAGCACGTCGGCGTAGTTGGCGAGGAACATCTCGTCCCCGTCCAGGTGGTGCCGCACCCGGCGCAGCCGCTCCCCGATGGGCGACTCGATGCCGGTCTGCGCGAACGTGATCGTCCAGTCGGCTATGTCGGTGGACAGCAGCTCGGTCCGACCGCCCCGCAGCACGAAGTCGTTGGACGTCGTCTCCTCGTAGTTGAGGAAGAAGTCCTTGATGTGGTGGGCCCCGTAGCCCAGGCACAGGATGAACTCCTTGTGCCCGAAGTGCGCGTAGTAGCGCATGACGTGCCAGATCAGCGGGCGCGGCCCGACCATCGCCATCGGCTTGGGCACGTCGTCGGAGGTTCCGTTGCGCATCCGCATCCCGTAACCGCCGCAGAACAGGACGACCTTCATCGCTTGACCTCGACAATGCTCAGTTCCGGAATGGGAAACACGAGTCGGCCGCCCCATTCGTGGACGAAGGACAACTGCTCGGTCAGTTCGGCCCGCAGGTTCCACGGAAGGACCAGGACGTAGTCCGGCTTGTCGGCGGCGATCCGCTCGGGCTCCAGGATCGGGATGCGGGTGCCCGGGGTGAACCGGCCGTGCTTGTAGGGGTTGCGGTCGACGGTGTACGCGAGCAGGTCGGGCCGGATGCCGCAGTGGTTGAGCAGCGTGTTGCCCTTGCCCGGGGCGCCGTAGCCGACGACCGTCTCGCCGCGCTCGGCGGCCTCGATGAGGAACCGCAGCAGATCCCGGCGCACCTTGGCCACCCGGGCGGAGAACTCGGTGTACCCGGACAGCTCCTGGAGCCCGGCGGCCTTCTCCCGGTCGAGCACCTCGGCCACGCGGGCGGAGGGCTCGCCCGCCACCTCGGCCGGGCGGGCCCACAGCCGGATGGAACCGCCGTGCGTGGGCAGCAACTCGACGTCCACCAGCGCGAGTCCGCCGCTCGCGAGCGCCCGGATCGCCGAGGCGACCGTGTAGTACTGGAAGTGCTCGTGGTAGATCGTGTCGTACTGGTTCTCCTCGATCAGGGTCAGCAGGTGCTGCACCTCGATGGAGACCCAGCCGTCGTCGGCGACCAGCGCGCGCAGCCCCTGGGTGAACCCGACCACGTCGGGGATGTGCGCGTACACGTTGTTGGCCACGACCAGGCCGGCCGGGCCGTGCTCGGCGCGCACGGCGGCGCCGGTCTCCGGGTCGAGGAACGCCGTGAGCGTGGGCACCCCCGCCTCGCGGGCCGCGGCGCCGACGTTCACCGAGGGCTCGACGCCGAGGCAGCGGATCCCCCGCTCCACCACGTGCTTGAGCAGGTACCCGTCGTTGCTCGCGACCTCGACCACGAAGGCGTCGGGGCCCAGGCCCACCCGTCGCACGGCGTCGTCGACGAACGTGCGCGCGTGCTCCACCCAGGACGTCGAGTAGGAGGAGAAGTAGGCGTACTCCGTGAACGTCTCCTCCGGCTTGATCAGCGGAGGGATCTGCGCGAGCCAGCAGTCGGTGCAGACCCGCAGGTGCAGCGGGTACGCGGGCTCCGGCTGGTCCAGTTGGTCAGCGGCGAGAAAGCTCTCGCACGGCGGCGTCGCCCCCAGATCGACGACGCTCGCCGTCGCGTGCGAGCCGCAGAGTCGGCATCGTGTCATGTACTGTCCCCATCCCCCTTGAACGCGCGGGTGTCCCCGCCGCGAGCATGTGCCGACCGTCCCGCGATCGCGGTCCGGTACTCCTCCAGCAGGCGCTCCAGCCCGACGGCCGGGCTGAAGCCCTGTTCGTATCGGCGCCGGGCCGCCCGCCCCATCTCCCGGTTGTCGTCCGGCCCGGCCGTGATCCGGCGCAGGCAGGACGCGAGCGAGGCGGTCTCACCCGGCTCGTGCAGCAGCCCCGTCACCCCGTCCTCGACGAGTTCGACGAAGGCGCCGTGACCGGCGGCGACCGTCGGGACCCCCGCCGCCATCGCCTCCACGACCACGAGGCCGAACGCCTCCAGCCAGGTGGAGGGAGCCACCACGGCGACCGACCGCGCGATCGCCCGCCGGCACTGCTCCTGGTCGTACAGGCCGACGTGGCGGACGTCGTCCCGGCCCGCGGCCCACGCGGTCACCTCGGGCTCCAGCGGCCCCGTGCCGGCGATCACGAGCGGCACGCCCACACCGCCCCCGGCGGCGAGTTCGTCCCAGGCGGCCATGAGCAGCCGTACGCCCTTGGCCTCCGCGAGCCGGCCCAGATAGAGCACGTGCTCGCCCGGGCCCTCCCGGCGGAGGCCCGGTTCGGGCACGAAGTTGTGCTTCACCGCCAGCTTCTCGGCCGGCATGCCCGCCCGCACCAGGACGTCGCGCTGCGCCGCCGAGATGCAGAAGAACCGCTCCACCCCGGTCCACCACCGCCGCCGGTTGACCGACATGCTGACCGCGAGCGGCACCGTCGCCAGCCGCGAGTTGCGGTAGCAGCCGTGCCGGACGGCGGGCAGCGGCGTGGACCCGACGCACTCGGTGCACGGCCGGCCGTCCCGCTGGAGCGTGCCGGGCGGGCAGATCTGGGTGTAGTTGTGCAGCGTGGCCACCGCGGGCACGCCGGCGTCGGCGCAGGCGGCCAGCACGGCGGGCGACAGGAGCGGGAAGACGTTGTGGACGTGCACCACGTCCGGCCGGTCGGCGCGCAGCCGGTCGGCGAGCTCCGAGCGGACCGCCGGGTTCCACGGCACCAGCAGCGGGACGGCCACCTTGCCCGGCAGGGACCGGGCGGCGATGTCGTCACTGCGCCGCTCGAACGTCTCGACCCGGTGGCCGGCCTCCCGCAGCAGCGCCACCTCCGCGTCGACGACCTTGTTCTCGCCGCTCGGCTGCGCCGAGGCGTAGCGGTTGTGCACCACGAGGACGTGCATGCTCAGATCGCCTCCGTTCGCTGGGCCCATCGCGGGACGTGTCGTCGGGGAAGCCGGGGTCCCGGCGGGGGAGCCGCCCGGTCGGGCGTCGCCAGCAGCGAGGCGGCCACGGCCAGGTGCAGCAGGTACGGCGAGGCGTCGCCGAGTCCGGCCTCGGTGTACGAGGCGATCGCGCAGTAGCTGATCAGGAAGATCGCGCAGGCCCTCGACAGCGACGGCGGCCGCAGCAGCGCGACACCGCCCAGCACGACGATGATCGCGGCCACCAGCCCGACGCCGATCACTCCCTGCTCGTTGAAGACGGCCAGCCAGCTGTTGTCGATGGGCAGCCCGTCGAAGGACTTGTCGCCCAGACCGGCGCCGAACAGGTACTCGGTGGTCGACCGGGGCTCCGCCAGCAGGGCGTGCCAGACCTTGGCCCGGCCGGTGAGGCTGGAGAAGTTCTCCTGGCTCTGTCCGCGCAGGAACCACGTCTGCAGCGCGGAGGCGAACCCGACCGCGGCCACCGTGCCGATCGTCACCGCCCAGGTGAAGAACCGGCGGGCGGCGCCGCTGGTGAGGATGAGCGAGCCGATCGCCAGCGCCAGCCCGAGGAGCAGCCCGAGCGTGGCCGTGCGGGTGTGGGTCAGGGCCAGCAGGACCAGGGAGGGCACGATGACCACCGCCGCGCTGGTCCGGTCGGTCCGGCGGCCGAGCAGGAGCAGCACGGTCAGTCCGATGATGACCGCCGCGTACTGCCCGATCTGGGGCGGGGTGAGCGGCCAGAGCGCGCCGACCAGCCGTCCGCCGTAGAGGTCGGGCAGGGCCGCGCCGGGCGAGGCGACCAGACCGGCGGCCACCGTCCCGAGCACCGCCAGATACATCCGGATGTGATGCCGTACGAACGTCTCGTCGCCGTCCCACCAGCGGCTGACCAGCCACAGCGTGCCGACGAAGAGGGCCAGCCGGAAGCAGCGGAACAGGGCGCCGAACCCGGACTCGAGATGCATGCTGGAGATCACGCTCATCACCAGGAGCAGGGTGAGCAGGAACAGGTAGGCGCTGGTCCTGATGCGCAGCCGGAGATTGACCGCGAGGGCCAGCGCGAACGCGGTGACCAGCGCGCCCATGGTGACCATCTGGATGAGCGAGCGGGGGAGCGGGACGATCGTCTTCGCCCCGGCGGACCCGAGGGTGTTGAGGATCAGCAGTCCCCAGACGGTCCCGATGATCTTCGGTGTGCGGTCCGTGTTCATCTCAGCCACCGTCCTGGCTGCGGAAGGTGCTGCCCGCGTCCTGCAGGTACGGCGGCTCCTGCCACTGGCCGGAGTCGAGCACCCGGCTCGGGTCGTGGGCGACGAACCTCCACGGTCCGACGTAGGTGTTGTCGTGCCAGCGGTTGTGCTGCTTCCCGGTGATCGCCTCCGCCACCCGCTCGCCCTGGTACGGGGACCAGTCCGGGTAGGTGCCGTAGTTGGCCAGTACCGCCATGCGGTCGCACTTGACCGTGCAGCCCACGACGGACTTGTCCAGCGCGAAGCGGTTGTTGTGGATGTCCACCCGCTGGGTCCGCCAGCGGCAGTCGGTGTAGAGCGGTTCGGCGGCGATCCCCGGCCGGGCGCAGCGGTGCATGTCCTTCACCAGCAAGGTGCAGTCCCCGGACGAGGTGTTGGCCGGGCTGTTGCAGAACCGGTCGGCGTTCTCCCACAGGGTGATCCCGGACCAGTTGTCCTTCAGCACGTTCTGGTAGATCTCGATCCTGTCCGTGCGGGCGTGGACCCGCGGTTCGCCGCCGGACTCGGAGATGTAGACGGTCGCGAACGGGAAGTTGTCCCCGCGGTCCGCGTACTTGCGGCCCTCGACCCAGTTGTTCCGGCGGATCATGTTGTCGCGGACGACCGCGTTGTAGCTGGTCTCGTAGATCAGCGCGGCACCGTCGTTGGCCTCCAGCACGTTGTCCTCGATGAGGAAGTCGTTGTTGTTCGTGTCCGCCCACAGCCCGGTCCCGCGGTTGTCGTGCACCCAGTTGCCGCGTATGTCGGCGCCGTCGACGGCCCAGAACTTGACGCCCCCGGTGCAGCCGCAGCCCGGCCGCTTCCGCTCCCAGTCGTCCGTGTTGTTGCCGACGATCTCGTTGCCCTCCAGCACCAGGCCGGTGATGCGGCCACTGCCCTTGTACGCGTTCACGCCGTACTGGCCGTTGTCGCGCAGGCAGTTGGCGCGGACCTGCTGGCGGGCCCCGGCCATCAGGCCCGCACCCGAGTTGTGCTGGATCGTCGCGTGCTCGATGACCCAGCCGTCGGCGGAGTCGTGGTTGACCACGCCCTCGTCGCGCGGGGCGACGAAACCCTGCACGGTCAGATAGCGGATGGTGACGTCCGGGGCCGTGCCGGCGAACGCGTACTGGTTGGTCCCGCGGCCGTCGAGGACCGCGCCCGGCGCGCCGACGTAGACGTCCCCCTTCTTCGGGAGGACCTGGGCGTAGCGGTCCGCCTCGAGCCGGTGCTTGCCCGGCTCGAGCCAGAACGTGGTGTTCGCCGGGCTCTTCTTGGTCTTCTCCGCCAGGTCACCGGGCTTCGAGGGGTCGACCGTCACCGCGCCCGCCGGCGCCTTCGCCGGTCCGGCCGCGGGCTTGGCGCACATCCGGGCCACGGACGACGAGGGCCCGGCCGTCGGCTTCAGCCGCGCGTCCTGCGAGCTGTCGCAGCCGGTCGCCGCCGGCAGGGCCAGTGCCAGCAGCGCGGCCGGCAGCGCCCAGTGCCGCCAGTTGATCGCCAAGCGTCCTTCCTCCCTAGCCGTGGAACCTGAGTACGGTGGTGAACCCCTGCGTGCCCTCGGCGACGCCGGTGCCGACCAGCGTGGTGGCGGGTTCCTTGCGCCCGAAGCCGGCGGAGTACCAGCCCAGCGGCGGTTCGCTCTCGCCGCGGTGCGCCCGCCAGGTCAGCCGCGCGGGCAGGTCGAGCTCCGCGGAGCGCTCCTCTCCGTCCGCGGCCCAGGTGAGCCGCGCCCGGTCGCCCTCCAGCTCCGCGGTGACCGCGGGGCCCAGGTGGAAGGCCAGGCGTACGTCCCGGCGCGGGCCGCGCACCTCGTCGAACACCGTCAGCTCCCGGCTCCCGGCCGCCAGTTCCACCAGGCGGCGGTGCACCGAGCCCGGGTAGCCGTCGTGCTCGGCGCACCAGCGGGAGGTTCCCCCGGCCGGGGCGCCGGAGGCGTCCGCGACCAGGACGCGGCTGCGGGCGTGCCGGGTCCACAGGAACGGGCCGCCCGAGACGGACTGGTCACCGCCGTCGAGTTCCAGCGTGTTGTGACCGAGCGTGGAGCGGAAGTACCGCCGCCACTCGGGCTGCCCGTGGTAGCAGAAGGTGCCCGGGTCGGCGAGCACGTCGACCCCGTCGTGCCGGACCTCCACGGACAGCGCGTCGGCGTGGGCGTGCGCGGCGATGGACAGGAATCCGTGCGGACCCCCGTCGCAGCGGACCCAGATCTCCTCCGGGCCGCGCAGGACGGTCATGCCCGCGTCCGCGAAATGGGCGGGCCGTTCCGCGGGCCGGGCCACGGCCGGTGCGGTGTCCTTCCGCGCGTACGGCCGGATGAACGCGGCCAGCAGCGGGGTGCGCACGTCGGTCCCGGTCACCGTCGGCCACCAGTCGAGCCGGCCGAACACGGCGTCCCCGGTGGCGAGCAGCGAGGCCCAGCGGTCGGTGCCCGCGCCGTCCACGATCAGACCGTGGCCGTCGTCCGCGTCGCCCTGGCGCGGAGGCCGCAGCCGGTTGTCCACGACGGCCGCGAGCGCGTCCGTCATGCGCAGCAGCACGAGCCGAACCGTCGTGGGGACCTGGACGCCCGCCGCGTCCGCCTCGGCCACGGCGGCCAGACCGAGTTCGAGGACCAGGCCGTGGTACTCGGTGGCCAGCTCCCGGTTGAGGCCGGAGAGGAAGGTGTTGCCCCGCAGCTCCCGCTCCAGCGACCGCAGGGCGTCGGACCGCCAGCGCGCCGAGGAGGGGAACCATCCGAACGCGCAGGCCGCGGCGAACTGCCCGGCGGTCTCCGCGATGACGTGGTTGTTCGCCGAGGACCCGCGGCTGGGGAAGGCGGCCAGCCAGCGCTGGTGGTGCCAGATCTGGTTCAGCGCCACCGGGTTGTCCTCGAAGAGGGCGGCCGCGCCCTGCCAGCCGTCGAGCAGCCGGCGCACCCACACCCAGGACAGCAGCCGGATGCCCAGCTCGATGCCGCTGGTCCAGTGCACGCCTTGCAGCGGCGGGTTGACCTCCCACCACGACCGCAGATGCCCGGCGACCCGCTCGGCGTACCGCTCGTCCCCGGTGAGGGCGTAGGCGGCGGCGAGCACGGTGAGGTACTGGTGCCGGGAGGGCTCCCAGATCTGCTTGATGTCCCCGACCGCGTCCTCGTCGCGGTACGGCACGTCGAAGGCGTACACCTGCGGGGCCCGGCGTCCGGTCTTCGGGTCGTACGACCAGTCCGGGTCGGCCAGGTCGTCGCGTTCCACCCCGAAGAACTCGGCGTGCCCGTCCATCAGCCGGTCCGCCTCGGCGACCAGACGCTTCACGGCGTCCGGCGCCACCTCGGCGAGCGTGCCCGCGGGCAGCGAGGCGGTGAACCGGGCGCCGGTCACGTCAGGGCAGTCCGGTGGCGCCGCACGCCACCGCCGCCTGCGGACCGCGTCGCCCGCCCGGCCGGAGACCTCCAGCGGCCCCATCCGGGACAGACGGCGCAGGTACCAGCCCGCGCTCATGGTCATCGGGCGCCCGCCAGCGTCACCGGCACGCCGCCGGCCAGGCCGGTCCGCACGGCGAGGGTGGCCGCCGTGGTGGCCACCAGCGACTCCAGCGGCACCGGCATCGGACCGCCGGTCCTGACGGCCTTGACGAACGCGGCCAGTTCGGCCGACTGGCCCTTGTCCCGGGCCTTCGGCAGCCGCGAACTGACCCACCGCTTGCGTCCGTACACCGAGGCACGGACGAAGTCGTCGAGCCGCAGCACCTTGCCGTCCGCGACGAGGTCCAGCGTCTCCTTGGGGAAGCCGGGCGCGCCCGAGGTGACGTAGCTGATGGTGGCGGTGGACTCGTCCGGGTAGCGCAGGACGACCTGGAGGTCCTCGTTGCCGGAGGAGGCGACCGCGTACACGGACAGCGGGTCGGCGCCGAGCAGCCAGCTCGCCGTGTCGATGAAGTGCCCGCCCTCGCCGACGAACCGCGAGCCCTCGGCGCCCTGCTGGAGGTACCAGCTCCCCTGCGCCAGCCGGCCCGCGTTGACCAGATAGCGCAGGCTCGCCGGGCCGGTCCGGTCGCCGAACCGGCTCCGGGCCTCCTGGAGCAGCGGCGAGAACCGGCGGTTGAAGCCCACCTGCAGACGGTCGTTGCCGGACTCCTCCACCGCCGCGAGCACCCCGGCCAGCTCCTCCTCGGTGAGGGCCAGCGGCTTCTCCACGAACACGGTCTTGCCGGCGAGCAGCGCCTGCCGGGTGAGTTCGGCGTGCGAGCTGTGCCGGGTGACCACGAAGACCGCGTCGATGGACTTGTCGCCGAGCACCGCGTCGAGATCGGTGGTCGCCTCGGCGAAGCCGAACTTGCGCTGCGCGTTGGCCGCGGACAGCGCTGTCGTCGTGACGACCGTCGAGAGTTCGACGCCGTCGCGCCGCGCCAGATGCGGCAGCAGCATCGACGTCGCGTAGTTGCCCGCGCCGACGAACGCGAGGCGCACCGGCGTCTTCGCGGCCCGGACCGGAGCGGACGCCCCCTCGCCGCCGCCCCGCTTCACCGCGGGCACGGCCAGTACCGGTGCGGTCGCCGGGGTCTCCGTGCTCTCCGCCTCCGTCTCCGCGTCCTGCTCCGGGTACCGGAACAGCACGGCCACGGCCTTCAGTTCGCCTTCCTTCAGGCTCCGGTACGTCTCGACGGCCTCGTCGAACGCGGCGATGTGGGAGATCAGGGGCTCCACGTCGACACGGCCGCGGGCGGCGAGGTCGAGGAAGCACGCAAGGTTGCGGCGCTCGGTCCAGCGCACATAGCCGATCGGGTAGTCCCGCCCCTCCAGCTCGTACTCCGGGTCGTAGCGGCCGGGTCCGTAGCTGCGGGAGAACCGGACGTCGAGTTCCTTCTCGTAGTACGCGTTCCACGGCAGGTCGAGGCGGCACTTGCCGATGTCGACGACCCGCCCGCGGTCACGGCAGAGCCGGGCGGCGAGCTCGACGGGCTGGTTGCTGCCGCCGCCGGCCGCCAGGTACACCTGGTCCACGCCGTGGCCGCCGGTGAGTTCGGCGACGGAGTTCTCCACGGCCGCGGACGAGGGGTCGCCGCAGGCCGCCGCGCCCAGACGCTCGGCCAGCTCGCAGCGTGCCGGGTCCGGGTCGACCCCGACGACACGGACGCCCGAGGCGGTGAGGAGCTGCACGACCAACTGCCCGATCAGACCGAGACCGATGACCAGCGCCACCTCGCCGAGCCGCGACTCGCCCTGACGGACACCCTGCATCGCGATCGACCCGACGGTGCCGAAGGCCGCGTGCCGCGGCGCGAGACCGTCCGGCACCGGGGCGTAGAGGTTCTTCGGCACCCAGTTCAGCTCGGCGTGCAGCGCGTGCTCGTTGCCGGCACAGGCCACCAGGTCGCCGACCTTCACGTCGTCGATCCCGGCGCCGACCTGCTCGACCACCCCGCACAGCGAGTAGCCCAGCGGCGTGTACGAGTCCAGTTTGCCCATCACCTTGCGGTACGTGGCGGGCACCCCGTTGGTGGCGACGCTCTGCATGACCTTGGCGACCTGGTCCGGCCGGGAACGGGCCTTGCCCAGCATCGACATGCCGGCCTCGGAGACCTTCATGAGCTCCGTACCGGTGGAGATCAGCGAGTAGGCGCTGCGGACGAGCACACCGTCCGGCTTGCATCCCGGCACCGGCACGTCGAGCAGCGCCAGTTCACCGCTCTTGTAGTTCTGTACGACCTGTTTCACCGAAGTCCTCTTGTCTCTACTGTCTCTACGCCGTCGCTGTCTCTACGCATGCACGGGAGAGTGCCGGCCGGCCCCGGAGGTCGCGTCGCGATACCAGTACTCGAGGGTCAGCACATGCCACAGGTGCTTGGAGAAGTCCCGCTGCCCGGAGGCGTCCTCGGCGACCATGCGCGCCAGCGCGTCGCGGCGCAGCAGCCCGGACCGGACGAGCTCGCCGTCGTTCACCACCTCGCGCACCAGCGGCGCCAGATCCCGGCTCATCCAGGCCCGCAGCGGGGCACTGAAGAGGCCCTTGGGCCGGTACACGATCTCCCGGGGCAGGACCGAGGTGGCCGCCTCTTTCAGGACGGCCTTGCCCTGCCGCTTGACGATCTTGCGGTCGCCGGGCACCGCGAACGCGGCCCTGACCACCTCGACGTCCACGTACGGCACCCGCACCTCGGTCGACGCGGCCATGCTCGACCGGTCGGTGTAGGCGAGGTTCAGGCCCGGCAGGAACATCCGGGCGTCGCCCAGGCACATGCGGTTGACGAAGTCGTCGAGGTCGTTGTCCTCGTAGACGTCCGCGTGCTCGGTCAGCACGTCGTCGACCGTCCCGGCCAGGTCCGGATCGATCAGGTCGAGCAGCTCGGCCCGGTCGTACATGGTGTAGCTGCGCCGGAACGCGGTCTCCTCCGGCAGATCGGCGAAGGACAGGAACCGCTTGGCGAAGCGCACCGAGCGGTACCCCCGGCGGGCCGAGGCGACCGGCAGCCGGTCCACGGCCGCGGACACACCGCGCCGCAGGGGCCGCGGGACCCGCTGGTAGCGCAGCGCGATCACGTTGGCCAGGTGCTTGCGGTAGCCGGCGAACAGTTCGTCGGCGCCCATCCCCGAGAGCATCACCTTGACCCCGGCCTCCCGGGCCGCCGAGCAGATCAGGAACGTGTTGATCGCTGCGGGGTCGCCGATCGGCTCGTCCAGATGGTGCGTCATCCGCGGCAGCAGGTCGAGCACGTCCGGGGCGATCTCGATCTCGTGCAGGTCGACGCCGAACTGCTCGGCCACCTGCCGGGCGTAGCGCAGGTCGTCCGGCATCGCCTCGAACTTGGCGTCCTCGGCCCGGAACCCGATCGTGTAGGCGGAGATCCCGGGCCGGTCGCGGGCCGCCAGCGCGGTCAGATAGCTGGAGTCGAGCCCCCCGGAGAGGAAGGTCGCCACGGGCACGTCGGAGAGCAGATGGCGCCGGGTCGACTCCTCCACGACGGCGGCGATGTCCGGCACGTCGCCGGCGAGGGCACGCTCCCGGCCCTCGGCCGCGACCTCCCGCAGGTTCCAGTACCGGCCGCGCTGCACCGCGCCGTCGGGCCGGAACCGGATCCAGCTCCCCGGCGGCAGCTTCTCCGCCTCGCGGAACGCGCACCGCGAGTCCGGCACCCAGTAGTACAGCAGCGACGCCACCAGCGCCGCGTGGTCCACCTCCAGCGACCCGCCGGTCACGGCGGCCAGCGCCTTGAGCTCGGAGGCGAACACGAGGCCGCCGCCGCGCCGGAGCAGGAACAGCGGCTTGATGCCGAGCTGGTCGCGGGCGAGCGTCAGTTCACCGGTCCGCTCGTCGAAGACGCCGAAGGCGAACATGCCGCGCAGCCGGGGCAGACAGTCCGTGCCCCAGCGCCGCCAGGCCTCCAGCAGCACCTCGGTGTCGGAGGTGCCGCGGAAACGCACCCCCGAGGCCTCCAGCTCGGCACGCAGCTCGGGCGCGTTGTACAGCTCGCCGTTGTACGTCAGGACGAGGCCGTTCGAGACCATCGGCTGGGCACCGGTCTCGGACAGGTCGATGATGGCCAGCCGGCGGTGCCCGAGGTGCACCTCGCCGTCACCGGCGGCGTGGCTGTAGTGGCCCGACCCGTCCGGACCCCGGTGGGCGAGCGTCTCGGTGAGCCGGTCGGCCACGGCCTTGCCGTCGGGCCATCGGTAAGTACCCGCGATGCCACACATGTCCTACCGTGCCTCCTGGTCGCTGTCCGGGACGCGGGCGGCCCACATGGGCTGCCGCTCCGTCCGCCGGGCCGTCCCGCTCTGCCGTGCCGACCGCTCGTCCTGGCCGCGCAGCGCGGTGCTCAGCCCGTCCCACAGCGTGCCGTCGGTCCGGTCACGCGGATCGGGGTCGATCAGCACGACTCCGATCACCGCGATCCGCTGGTCCGCGAGCTGCCGTGCCACGGTGTGCAGCCATGCCGAACTGCCGTGCCCGGCCCGTACGACGAGGACGGTCCGCGTGCCCAGGTGGCGCAGGTCGGTCCACGCGGTGCCCGGTGCCACCGAGCCGACCCCGACCCTGCGGTCCTGGTGCGGCAGGGACCCGGCGGTCTCGGCGCCGACCACCGTCGGGTCGCCCGGCTTCGGGCGGCGCTTGGCGAGCTGGGGGCCCGGCAGGCCGTCGACGACGACCACCGGTCCGTCCGCCGCCAGCGCCCGGGCGAGGTCCAGGGCGATCGCGCTCGTGCCGCGCGCACAGCCCAGTTCGAGCAGCGACACCGGTTCCGCGGAGCCGCGCGCGGTGCGCGCCAGCGACGTGGTGAGCCGTTCGCGTGCCACCCGCACCCGCCGGCGCCGCCCCAGCCGGCCCTTGCGACGGGGCAGCTCGGCGACGACCGAGGCGCCGAGGTTCGACGCGATCTCCCGGCGCAGCACCGGGCGGTCCGCCACGACCGAACCGACGGCGGCCACCGCGAGCCCGAGGACGAGGCCGAGGACGAGCCCGATGGCGCTGTTGGTGGCGGCGGCCTTGGGCAGCGAGGCACGCACCGCGCTCGGCGCGTCCACGATCTGTGTGCCGGCGATGAGCTGCGGCGTGCCGATGCGGGCCTCCGCGGCGCGCTGGCCGAAATCGGTGATCCGCGAAGTGAGTTCGGCCCGGCGGGCGAAGAGGGACTCCAGGTCCGCCGACGCCGTCGGCCCGCTCTGCGCGGAACCGTCCCCGATCGCCTTGTTGACCTTGGTGAGTTCGCCCTGCAACCGGTCACGCTGGTCGAGCAGGGCCTTGGCCTCGGCGTCCGCGGCCGACCGGATCCGCTTCACGTGGTCCGCGACGAACGCGTCCGCCAGCGCCTTGGCGCGGGCCTCCGCCTGTGCGTCGCTGTCACCCGTCACCGTGATCTGGAGCAGGTTGTTGGTCACCCCGACCCCCGAGTAGTCCCGCATGAAGTCCTCGGGCTTCTCCGAGGAGTGCAGGGACTTCAGGGCCTCGCCGGCGATCCGTGTGGTCTGGAGCAGCGCGACGTCGGTGCGGATCAGCGTCCCGGGGTCGTTCGGCTGGTCCTCCTGGTGCGCGACCAGGACCTTGGTCACCGCGGTCGGCGGCGCCGGCAGCAGGACCGCCACCGCCGCGCCCACGAGCAGCCCCAGCAGACCGGCGGCACACCAGAAGCGGCGCCGTCTGCGCACCGCCACCACCAGCGCCTGCAGGTCCAGCAGCGGAGCGGAGGCCGACGACTCCGATGTCGTACTCGTCGTCACCCTGAACTTCCCTTCACGTCGTGGCCGACCGCGAGCAACGGCGGGGCCGCGTTCCGGGGACGGCCGGCGGACCGCGCCGCGACGGCGCGGACCATGCCGGCGAGGACGACGCCGACGACCTCGTGCTTGGCGTCCGCACAGGCCTCGGCGATTCCGGCGAGCTCGGCCGCGGTCCAGTTGCCGGGGCTGAGCACGACCAGTGCGCCGGACTCGCTGCCGCGGTCCGGCACCAGCGGCTGGGACGGCGAGACCCCCAGCGTCCGCAGGACCGGATCGCCTCCGGCCTCGGCGACGAGCCGGCCGGCCGCGAGGCGGGCGGTCTCGTCGCCGTCCGGGACGAGGACCAGCAGCCGCCGCGGGGCCGGCAGCCGGTCCCGCAGCCGGGCGCACACGCGCTGGTAGCGGATCTGCCTGCTGACCTCGTCGACCGAGGCCTGCGGGGCGGGGACGTCCCAGCGGACGTCGACGCCCAGCAGGCGACGGATCCCCGCACGCGAGCCGCCGTCCTCCGGCCGGTGCGCGGGCCGCTCGGCGGGCACGTCGACGGTGCCCAGCAGCTCCGCGTTCAGCGCCGCGGCGATCTCCGGCTGGGTGCGCAGCCGGCGGCTCATGCGGGCCGCGGTGAGATGGCCGACGACTCCGAGGAGGAAGAACAGCAGCGCCCCGGCGACGACGAGCTGGATCCGCGTCGGCGGTGCCTCGCCGGTCGGCCGGGGGGCCGAGCCCATGACGACCATGTTGGCCTTGGCGGCGGCGGGGTCGGCCTGGTCCAGCTTGCTGAGGGCCTCCTGCAGCGTGGTGCGCAGCTTCTCCAGCTCCGTGCGGGCCTGCACGCTCTCCACGGTCTGGCCGGGATCGGCGGCGTCGGCCAGCTCGGTGATGCGCTTGCCGGTCTGGATCACCGTCTGCTGCAGGGCCTCGCGCTGCGCCGCGGTGTCGGGGTCGGTGTTGTTGTCCGCGACCCGCGCGGCGAATGTGACGAACTGCCGGGCCACCTGATCGGCGACCCGCTGAGCGCGTTCCGGGGTGTCGGCCGTGCCCGAGATCTTGATGATGTTGCCGTCGGCGGTCTTCGCGCCCACCTGGTCCCGCAGGTCGCTCTTGGCGGCCCCGGTCCAGTGCAGCGCGTCGGCCGCCGCGTCGACCACCACCGAACTGGTCGCGATCTCCTGCTGGGTCAGCAGTTCGCGTTCCTCCCAGGCGCCGGGCAGCAGGACCGACGCCGACGCCGTGTAGCGCGGCGGGAAGAGCAGCGAGGTGCCGTATCCGGCGAGCGCGCCCACCAGGGCGAGCGCGGCGAGGAGCCGCCAGCGCCGACGGATGATCCGGCCGATCGTGACCAGGCGAATCGTGTCATCGTTCAACGGTGCGGCCTCCGCCCTGTGCACGGTCCGGGCCGCCCGCCGGAGCGTCGTCGCCGCAGGCCGCGGCGTAGGCGGCGAGCAGGGACGCCTGCGAGTTCCGCCACGAGAGCGGGCCGCTGATCCGTTCCTGGCCGATCTTGCCCATCAGGGCCCGCTTCTCCGGATCGTCCAGCAGCAGCGCGACGAGCCGAGCGAACTCGCTCTCGTCGTTGGCCGGCGCGTAGACGGCCGCGTCACCGGCGGAGACGCGGGCCTCGCGCAGGTCGAAGGAGACGAGCGGCCGGCCCATCACCATGTACTCGAGGACCTTGTTCATGGTCGACACGTCGTTGAGCGGGTTGTGCGGGTCGGGGGAGAGGCAGACGTCCGCCGTGGACAGGTAGCGCACCAGATCCGCGTCCGGGATGCGCCCGGTGAACTGCACCTGGTCCGCCAGCCCGAGCTCCCGCGACAGCTCGACCATCGCGTCGAAGGTGTCGCCGCCACCGACGAACACCGCGTGCCAGTCGGTCCGGCCGACCTCGTCGCGCAGTTTCGCGAGGGCCCGCAACGCGTAGTCGACGCCGTCCTGCGGTCCCATCACCCCGAGGTAGCACAGCAGATGGGGCTTGCCGCGCTTCAGCTCCGGCTCGGGCGGCACGGGGTGGAACCGGTCGATGTCGGGCGCGCTGCGCACGACGAAGACGTCCTCCGGCCGCCGGCCGCCACGGCGCACCGCGGTGTCCTTGTAGCTCTCGTTCGTGGCGAGCACGACGTCCGCGGCCCGGTAGGTCATCCGTTCCAGCGCGCACACGCCGCGGTAGAGCAGGTCCTCGCCGCGGCCGAACCGCGAGAGGTACAGCTCGGGCACCAGGTCGTGCTGGTCGAAGACGAACCGCGCACCGCGCCGCTTCAGCCAGCGCGCCGGCAGGAACAGCAGGTCGGGCGGATTGCAGGCGTGCACCACGTCGACCGGCCCGATCTTCCGGGCCAGCCGCATGGTGTGCCACAACGCCGATCCGTACTCCCGCAGATAGCCGGCCGGCCCGCCGGTGGCGGCGCGCAACGGGTAGCGGTGGATCCGCACCCCGTCGATCACCGCCTCCGGCTCCGTGTCCCGCTTGCTGCCCTGAGGACAGATGACGTGGACCGTCCAGCCCGCGTCGCGCAGGGTCGTGCATTCCTGCCACACCCGTCGGTCGAACGGCACCGACAGGTTCTCCACCAGGATCAGCGCGCGCCGGCCAGGCCGGTCGCCGCTGGTCGAGTCACCAAGCAAGGCCCATGTATCCCGGTTCGGCCCGGCGCGCGTCGGCGTCGGGGAGATGGATGAGATCGACGATCACGGGACCGTCGCCGTGGGGAAGCGCCGACAGCACGGCCGGGTCCTTCGTCCCCACCAGGCAGACCTCGGCGTGTTCGAGCACCTCGTCGACGGAGTCCGCGAGGAGCTGCGCGAGGTGCGGCAGCCGGGTCTCGATGTACTCGCGGTTCGCGCCGAGCAGCCGCGAGAGGCTCACGTTGGCGTCGTGGATGCGCAGGTCGTAGCCCTTGCCGAAGAGCCGCTCCGCCAGTTCGACCAGCGGGCTCTCGCGGAGGTCGTCGGTGCCGGGCTTGAAGGACAGCCCGAACAGGCCCACCTTGCGCTTGCCGGTGCGCTCGACCAGCTCCACCGCACGCTGCAGATGGTCGGCGTTGGAGGGCAGCACGTGGGACAGGATGGGCACCGACACGTCGGCCCGCTGCGCCGCGTGGACCAGGCTCCGCAGGTCCTTGGGCAGGCACGAGCCGCCGAAGGCGAAGCCGGGCCGCAGGTAGGCCGGGCTGATGTTGAGCTTGCGGTCGGCCAGGAACACGTCGATGACCTGGTGCGAGTCCACCCCGAGCGCCTGGCACACCGCGCCCAGCTCGTTCGCGAAACCGATCTTGAGGCCGTGGAACGCGTTGTCCGCGTACTTGATCGCCTCGGCCACCGGGATCGGCACCCGGAACACCTCGCCGGGCAGGCCCTCGTACAGTGCCGCCACCACGTCGCCGCTCGCCGCGTCGAGTTCGCCGATGACGGTCTTCGGCGGGTCGAAGAAGTCCCGCACGCTCGTGCCCTCGCGCAGGAACTCCGGGTTGACCGCGACCCCGACGTCCACGCCGGCCGTCCCGCCGACGTACTTCTCCAGGATCGGCAGCAGCAGGTTCAGGCAGGTGCCCGGGAGCATGGTGCTGCGGAACACGACGGTGTGCCGGCCGCCCCGCTCGGCCAGCGCGGCACCGATCTCCTCGGTGACCCGCTCCAAGTACGTGGTGCACAGACTGCCGTTGGGCTCCGAGGGCGTGCCCACGCAGATCAGCGACACCTCGCTGTTGGCGATCGCGTCACGGACGTCGGTGGTGGCGCGTAAGGCCCCGCTCCCCACGACGTCGGCGACGAGCTCGCCGATCCCCTCCTCGACCACCGGGGCCTTGGCGTCGTTGACCAGGTCGACCTTCACCTGGTTGACGTCGACGCCGATGACCTCGTGGCCCTGGCCGGCCAGGCACGCGGCCGACACACAGCCCACGTAGCCGAGCCCGAAAACGCTGACCTTCATGACCCGTTCCTCCCCCAGGGCAGACCCTTGCGGTCTGCCGTACCCGCACCTGCCGGACGACGCCCTCCGCGCATCAATAGGCCCCCTGCCCGTAGAGCACCGCACGCAGCGTCTTCCACAAGATCACTGTGTCCAGGGCGAGCGACCAGTCCTCCACGTACCGGAGGTCCAGCCGCACCGCCTCCTCCCACGACAGGTCGCTGCGTCCGCTGATCTGCCACAGGCCGGTCAGCCCGGGCTTGACCAGCAGCCGCCGCCGGATGTCCGGGCCGTACGCGGCGGACTCCTCCGGTAACGGAGGCCGCGGACCGACGAGCGACATCGATCCGGCCAACACATTGAGAAGCTGCGGGAGTTCGTCGATCGAGTACCGGCGCAGCACTGCTCCGACCCGGGTCACCCGCGGATCCCGGCGGACCTTGAACAACAGGCCGGCACCTTCGTCGAGGCCGGCCAGTTCCGCACGCGCCTTGTGGGCCCCGGAGACCATGGTGCGGAACTTGAGGATCGTGAACTCGCGGCCGTTCTTGCCGACCCGGCGCTGGCGGTAGAACGCTCCGCCCCGGCTGTCCAGCATCACGAGCAGGGCGACGAGCACCATCAGCGGCGCGAACAGCAGCAGCAGGACGGCCGCGCCCAGCCGGTCGACGACCACCTTGACCGCGCGGCGGCCGCCGGTGAAGGTCGGCATGCTGACCCGCAGCAGCGGGATCCCGAGCACCGCGTCGACGTGCAGCCGCGGACCGGCCACCTCCATCAGCACGGGGGCCACGACCATCTCCGCGTCGCTGCCCTCCAGGTTCCAGGCCAGCCGTTGCAGCCGGTCCGGCGACCAGTGCGGGTCCGGGGTGACCGCCACGACGCGGTAGCCGTCGCGGTGCACATGGTTCGCGACGTCCGCCAGCCGGCCCACGACCGGCACTCCGTCGAGCTGGTCACCGTCGAATCCGTGACCGTCCGTCGTGCAGACCGCCTCCACCCGCCAGCCGAGGTGCGGGAACTTGCGGGTGCGGGTGACCAGATCGCGCACGGTGGCGGGGCTGCCGGCGGCGAGCACCGGTCGCAGACACCGGCCTTCCTTCCGCTGCTTGTGCAGCCACAGCCGCAGCAGATAGCGCACCGTCATGGTCACGATCGCGATCGCGGGGATCGCGACGAAGATCCAGAGTTTGATGTTGCGCGAGGTGAGGGCGATCCCGCCGAGCGCCAGGACCACGGTCGCCGCGAACAGCGAGCGTCCCAGCCGGCGGAATTCCTCCGCGCCCTGGCCTAAGACGGCCGGAGCCCACGCACGGCTCACCGCCAGTGCCCCCAGCACCAGCAGTTCGGTGCCGAACGCGAGGATGCCCCACTTCTCATGCCAGTTGGCCGCGTCCCGGGCACCGAAGAAGTTGCCGATGGACGCCACGACGACGGCCGTGGCGACCATGTCACTCGTGATCACGGTACGGCGGTAACGCTGCTCCCAGTCGGTCGCAGGCTGATGCATCGCCCCGTCCGTCAGACGCTCGCGCGCAGACGGAAACGGACGTACTAGTCCCCCTTGCCGCACAGAACCCCCCAGGTTCCAGTGGTTCGACGTGTTCGCCTAACACTGTTTCTCGCCACCGGGAGGCACCCCCGCCCCCCGTGCCGCGCCGCGCTGTTCCTCCCCCCGGGAGGCCCCCGCCTCCCGCGCCGCGCTGTGTGTCCGGAATCCCCGTGGAGAAGCCGGGTGCTCCCCGCACCCGAACCCGTCAGGGTTCCGAGGACCGACCGCCCCCGTGTCTGGCGTCCAGGAGGCCAATGCTGGCATTCCTGGCGCCGGACCTATAGATCATTATTGGTCGCCTCATGTCCGAACAGCTGAAGCACGGTCAATCTAGACCATCAGGGCCGCTATGAAGAGGGGGATGTGTGGAATTTGTGTTCAAGATTTGGTGCCGGTTCCGCCGACGGTTGTCCCCCTCCGGGCGCTTTGACCCCACCGTGCCCTTGAGCAGCACTTCCTCGGCGGGCGGCCGTTGACGATCGACGAGCCTCAACAGGCCTTCCACAGAGCACAGTTCGGCAAACCGGCCGATGTGGAACCGTCGCCCTCGGCGTCGCTCAGAGCCAGTCGCGCCGTTTGAAGACGATGTAGAGGCTCGTGCACGAGAGCCTGACAACCCGCCCGGCGGAATGCCGGGCGGGCCGCTCTGTCCGATGCGTCAGGCCGCCGTGACTCAGCTCTCCAGGTCGGGCCGCTCGGTGACCCGGATCGAGTTCACCAGGGACTTGCCGTGGAGGGCCGACAGCCGGACGTTGAGTTGGCCGTCGGTGACCTTGACCGTGAGGGTCTTGGCCAGGGCCGTGTACGTGCCCGTCTCCAGCGCGACGTCGAGGTTGGAGACGAACTCCTTGCCCTCGGCGAGCACGTCGAAGACCCTCGCCCCCGGCTTGGTGCCCTTGACCTCGGCGAAGCCCAACTCGACGCGGTAGACGCCGTTCGGGACGTTGTCGAAGCGGTACTCCAGCGCGCCGGTGCGGGCGGTGGAGTACAGCGCCTGCTCGTTCGTGCCGGAGATGGTCTTCGTCGTACCGATGCTGTTCGTGGTGCCGATGGAGCCGTAGGAGCCGGCCGCGTAGGCGTGGTCCGGTGCCCAGGTGTCACCGAGCCGGTCCGTCACCGAACCGGTGGATCCGGTGTCGAGCGCCGTCTGGTAGGCCGGGACGACGAGCTTCAGCGGAACCTCGACGACGGGCGCCCTGCCGCTCTCCGACGAGATGAGCAGGGTGTCGGTGAGAACCGAGCCCGGGGTCGCGCCCTTGGTGTCGAAGACCAGGTTCAGCTTCTGCTCGGCGCCGGTGGGCAGTTCGCCGGAGGTGGTCGTCATCGTGACCCAGGCGGCGCCGTCCTTCTTCTTCACCGTGTAGGCGGTGGCGGCGCCCGTGTTGCTCAGGGTCAGCGCGCGGGTCCGTTCCTGGTCCGCCGGGACGATCACGTTGAACTGCGCCGTGGAGGTCGCGACCTGGCCCGTCTTCAGAACGGCGTCGGCCACCGCGATGCCCCTGGCCGCCAGCTTGCGCTCCGCCGTGGCACCCGCGTAGTGGTCCGCGGAGACCGCGATGTCGTAGCCGGACTCCGTGGTGCCCGCCGGGACCTGGACGAGATAGCTGCCGTCGGCGCCCGTGGTGCCGGTGGCGACGTCCTTGCCGCCCTGGCCGACCTTCACGGTGGCGCCCGCCACGGGCTTGCCGTCGTTGTCGTCGGTGACCGTGCCGGAGACGACCGCGCTCTTGCCGGTGCTGAAGGAGACGCTCAGACCATCGGTGACGGATCCCTTGTTGTACGAGTACATCAGGGCGTCCGTGCCGTTGTCGTTCTCGACGCCGATCGTGGCGCTGGATCCGTTCTCGTAGGTGCCGCTGCCGATGTCCTTGTAGTGGTAGGAGACGGTGCCGTCCTCACCGATGACCGCGGAGAAGGTGATCCGCTGGGTCGGCGCCGAGATGAACGTCACGTCCCGCCACTCGACGACCACCGAGCGGTGCGGCGCGGTGCCGCGGGACGCCCAGTAGACGCCGGAGGCACTGGAGGCGGAGTCGATCTGCAGGTTGTCCCAGAAGGGGTAGAGAGCGCCGTTGGGAACGCTCGTGGACGGCAGGCTGATGTTCGCCGAGGTGATGCTGGAGGTGCCGAACGCGAGCACGCCCTTGACGGTGGCGGTGGCGGATCGGTAGGTCCTTCCGTACAGCGCGACCGGGAACGGCAGATCGAGGGGGGCCGAGCCGGTCGTGGGGCTGTTGACGGCCAGTTTCGTGTCGCCGGTCGGGAAGGCGCCCGTGCCGACCTGGCAGGTCGTGCCGAAGGCGTCCGCCCGGCTGTCCAGGTAGAAGTCCTTGTCGGCCGCGGCGGTCAGTTCCACTCTGGCGGTCGTCCCCGTGGCACAGAGGCTGACCGGGGTGACGGCGATGGTGTACGTACCGGCCGGCAGGGTCAGTGTGTACGTGCCGTCGGCGGCCGAGACCGCCTTCACGGGGGTGCCCTGGACCACGATGCCCGCTCCGGCCTCGGCTCCGGCCTCGGTCGTCACCTTGCCGGTGAGGGTCGCGCTGGGCGCCTGTTCCAGAGTGAAGTCCTTGGTCGTCGTCTCGCCGTCGACGATCGTGACGGTGGACTCGGTGGGACGGAAGCCGAACTTGGAGACGGTGATCTTGTAGTCGCCGACCAGTATCTTGGCCAGGGCGTAGGAACCGTCCGCGCCGGTGGTGAGGGTGGACTTCATCGGTCCGTCCAGCGTCACGGTGGCACCGGCGACGCCCGCGTCACCGGAGACGACCTTGCCGCCGAGCGTGCCGAGCGCACCGCGCGGGGTGGCGCTGACCGCGGCGTACGCGTCCAGACGGCCCTCGCCCCAGACGTTGTTGTCGGCCGCGGTGCCACCGCAACTGGTGTCGTCGGTGTCGATCGCGGTCTCGTTGAGGATCTTCTCCGTCTCCGCGACGTTGCCGCGGAGAGAGGGGGAAGCCGCCCACATCAGCGCCACGGTGGCGGCGGTGTGCGGGGAGGCCATCGACGTACCGGACATGACGGCGTAACCGCCGCCGGGCGCGGCCGAGCGGATGTTGACACCCGGTGCGGCGATGTTCGGCTTGATGGTGCCGGCCTCACCGGTGCCACGCGAGGAGAAGGGCGCGATGACGTTGTCGCTGTCGAAGGCGCCTGAGGCGTAGGTGTTGGTATACGCGCCGGGCGAGCCCGCGGTGTTGCAGCCCGCGGTTCCGTTGTTGCCGTTGGAGAAGGCCGGGAAGATGCCCGCGTCACGCCACGACTGGACGGTGTCCTTGTACCAGGTGTCGATGATGTCGGCACCCCACGAGTTGTTGATGACGTCCGGCGCGAGGTCCGGGCGCGGGTTGGCGCCGGAGGAGTCCGTGGGGGCGACCATCCACTGGCCCGCGGCAAGCAGGGCGTCCTGCGAACAGGAGCTGGTTCCGCAGCCCTTGGCCGCGATCCACTGGGCACCGGGCGCGACGCCGATCTGGTTGCCGGCGCCGTCGTCGCCGACCATGGTGCCCGTCGTGTGGGTGCCGTGGCCGTGGTTGTCGCAGGGCGCGGAGCTCGGGCAAGTACCTGTGAAATCGGCCCAGTTGTACGCGTGATCGTAGGTGCCGTCCACCTTCAGGCCCCGGTACTTGGACGCGAGGGCCGGGTGGTCGAACTGGACGCCGGTGTCGATGCTGCCCACGACGATGCCTTCACCGCGGATGCCCAGGTCGTTCCAGACCTTGGGGGCATTGATCCGGTCAATACCCCACTCGACGGAGTTGGTCCGGGGCTCCTTGGTGCCGGGCAGCGGGTCGGGAAGCTCGACCGGGTCGTCGGCCTCGATGGTGGCCACGTCCGAGCGGGCCGCGATCTTCTCGGCGAGCGCCTTGTCACCGGTGATCTTCACGGTGTTCGAGATCCAGAACGACTTGTGCTTCGCCCCGGCCTCCTCGGCCAGCGCGATGACCCCGGCCTGGGACTTCTTGGCGAACGCGGTCTTCGTCCGGTAGACGGCACGGCCCTTCGCCGTCTTGCCCTTCGCCGCACGGGCGGACGCGTCGTCCGCTTCCTGCGCGAAGCCGACCCAGAAGGTCACCTTCTTCCGGTCGGCGAACTGCTCGAGCACCTTGCCCTCGGACTTCGCCTGGTAGGCGGAGTACGGGGTGGGGTCCGTCTGCGCCTGGGCCGGCAGGGTTCCGACCACCAGGGGCACCGCCGTCATCGCGGCGGTGACGAAGGTCGCGGAGGACCGCCGTCTGAGACGTGTGAAACGTCCGAACACGAGCTCTCCTTAAGAGGAGTCGGTTGAGGAGCTCCCGCTCATGGGGGGAGCGCTCCCATAGGCGTGGCGTGGCGCCACTGACAGCCGTCGCTGCCCGCTGGGATGGGGTGTGGGGATGCAAGCAACTGGGCTGGCGGGGTGGATCCTGAGTCACGCGGGGCGGATGACGCAAGGCTGCCGAACGACCACCGAGAGCCATGCTGACGTTCATCTCCCGTCCGCTTTCCGCGGGAGCGCCGCCTGCCGTCGGTGCCACGTTCCGCTGCTGCCCGCCGCTGTCGACACCCGACGGCGAGGCTGCTCGAAATCTCCTCGTTCAGGGCGCTGACCAGCCAGTCATCGACGCCAGAAATGCCTTGCCCGGCCTGGGCCGGCCGGCCCAGGAGCAGCACCGGAAGTGGTCGCGTGCGCCGTTCGTCGCGGCGGGGCGGCAGCGCCCAAGTGCGTCCGGCCGGCGCGGATCGGGGCCCGGTGGCGGTGAGTCGCCAGGCGAATGACCGCCACCGTGCAGAGGCCGATCAGTTGCCCGGCAGGACGGAGGATGCCGCGTATGACCTCCCAAGTCCCAACACCCGGTTACGCCCGGCCGACTCGCAGGTGGCGTGGCCAACTGGCGGCGCTCACGTGCGCCGCGGCCATGGGCGGCGGCCTCCTCATACCCCTGCAGGCCGCCGCACAGCCCGACGCCCCCGCCGGACGCGCCCCCGCGCAGGGCACCCGCTCCTACGACGTCACCCTGATCACCGGTGACGTCGTCCACTACACGGACGGTCCTGGTACCCGCGACACCCTCACCGTCGACCGTGCGGACGGCGCCGAGGGCGGCGTCGAGGTGCAGCAACTCGGTGACGACTACTACGTCGTTCCCGACGAGGCCGCCCCCCTCATCGCCGCGGACACGCTGGACCGCCGCCTGTTCGACGTCACCGGCCTCATCGACATGGGCTACGACGACGCCCACACCGACGGCCTCCCCGTGATCGCCACCTACGGCGCCGCGACCCGTTCCGCCCCCACCGCTCCCAAGGGCAGCGCCCTGACCCACCGTCTGGACAGCATCCACGGCGCCGCACTGACGGTGAAGCGTTCCGGGCAGGCAGCGTTCTGGGAGGCCGTCGCCGCACCCGGTACGAGCCGCGCCCTGTCCGCCGGAGTGAAGAAGCTGTGGCTCGACGGCCGGGTCAAGGGCACGCTGAAGGACTCGGTGCCGCAGATCGGCGCGCCCGCGGCCTGGGCCGAGGGGTATGACGGCAAGGGCGTCAAGGTCGCCGTGCTCGACACCGGCATCGACCCCGATCACCCGGACGTGAAGGACCGCATCGTCGGCTCCAAGAGCTTCGTGCCCGGTCAAGAGGTGCTGGACAAGAACGGCCACGGCACCCATGTCGCCTCGACCGTCGCCGGCTCCGGCGCCGCCTCGGGCGGCACCTACAAGGGCGTCGCCCCCGCCGCCGACCTGCTGGTCGGCAAGGTGCTCGGCAACGACGGCTACGGGCAGAACTCCGGGATCATCGAGGCCATGGAGTGGGCCAAGGACCAGGGGGCTGCGGTCGTCTCCATGAGCCTGGGCGACACCACGCCCGACGACGGCACCGATCCGATGGCCCAGGCCGTGAACGCGCTGTCGGCCGACGGCGGACCGCTGTTCGTGATCGCCGCGGGCAACGCCTACGACCCCGGGGCGATCTCCACGCCCGGCTCCGCGGAGAAGGCCCTGACCGTCGCAGCCGTGGACAGTTCCGACGAGCGGGCGTCCTTCTCCAGCCAGGGCCCGCTGATCGGGACCTCCGGCCTCAAGCCGGACATCTCCGCGCCCGGTGTGGACATCACCGCCGCGGCCTCACAGGCGGTCCCCGGCACCACCGGCCTGTACCGCACCATGTCCGGGACCTCGATGGCCACCCCGCACGTCGCCGGAGCCGCCGCGATCCTCAAGCAGCGGCACCCGGACTGGACCGGCCAGCAGCTCAAGGACGCGCTGATGAGCACGTCCAAGGAACTGCCGGACTACACGCCGTACGAGATGGGCACCGGCCGCGTGGACGTGGCCGCAGCCGTCGACGCGCGGATCACCGCCACGGGTTCGGTCGCCGCGGCCTCGTACGACTGGCCGCACAGCGCCGGCGACCCCGTCGCCGAGCGCACCGTCACCTACCGCAACCAGGGTGACGCCCCCGTCACCCTGGACCTCTCCACCGGTGCCTCGGACGCCGCGTACACCCTGTCCGCTGACCAGGTCACCGTCCCTGCCGGCGGCAGCGCCGAGGCGGTCCTCACGCTGGATCCCGCGAAGGTGGCCGCAGGGACCACCTTCTCCGGACAGGTGACCGCCGAGGACCACGCCTCCGGAAAGGTCGTGGCCCACACCGGGTTCGCCCTGGCCAAGGAGAGCGAGCGCTACAACCTCACCATCGATGTGCGCGGACAGGACGGAAAGCCCGCGACCAGCGCGGTCAACGTGTCCCGGCTCGGATCCGGCACGGCCGAGACGTACGAGGTGACGGGCACCAAGACCCTGCGCATGCCGCCGGGCGACTACGTCGTGTGGTCCCTGCTCGATGTCCCCGGCGACGGCAAGGACACGGCGGCGAAGGCCTTCCTGGTCGACCCGGAGACCAAGCTGACGCAGGACGCCACGGTCTCCCTGGACGCCTCGAAGGCGCGGCGGGTCAGCGCCACGACACCGAAGCGGACCGAGGCGCGCGAGACGCGGTACGAGATGGTGCGCACCGCGCAGGACGGCACCGTCACGCGGAGTGTGGTCACCCTGCCGATCGCGGTGGACCAGCTGTGGGCCACCCCCACCGACAAGGTGAGCGACGGCGACTTCGAGTTCCTCACCCGCTGGAACCTCCAGGAACCCCGCTTCACCTACCGGGCGGGCGACGACACGTTGCCTGCCTTCTCGCAGGGCGGGAGCGCGTCCGTCACCGGACGGCTCCGACTGCACACCGCGTACGTCCACACGGGCGCCGACGCCGACTACGCGGACGCGGACGTCACGGGCAAGGCCGTCATCGTGGACCGCAGCGACGCGGTGCCGGCGAGCACCCGAGTGGCCAACGCCGAGGCCGCCGGCGCGAAGGCGCTCGTCGTCCTCAGCGACCGTCCGGGCAGACTGTACGAGACCTACTCGACCACGCAGGTCGGTATCCCGGTGCTCTCGGTCCGCCGGTCCCAGGCGGCCGACCTGCTCGAGCGGGACGCTCGCGGCAAGGAACTCGTCATCGACGCGCAGGGTTCCCCCCGCTACACCTACGACCTGGTGTCCCGTCACACCGACCGGATCCCGGACCGCGCGCTGAACTACGCGCCCGACCCGGACCGCGACCTGGCTCGCGTCGACACCGGTTTCCACTCGGACCGCGCCACCGCCGGGTACGGCTACCGCTACGACGTCCCCACCTACGGCGCGGCGGTCGGCCTCAACCTGGAGGAGCACTACCCGATGGTCCGCACCGACTGGGTGGACCACCTGGAGAACGGCGCCACCTGGCTCGAGGACCACACCATGGAGGACACGCGTGGACGGCAGGAGATCACCGGTGGGCTGGTGAGCTACGCGGCGGGCAAGCGCTACACGACCAGCTGGTTCTCGCCGGTTCAGCATCCCGTGGTCGGGAGCGCCTACGCGGGTCCCTACCGTGACAGCAGCAACAACCTCTCCCTGTACGTCACCCCGTACTCCGACGGCGGCGCCGTCGACCGGTCCGGCCTGCTGGACACCGGCACCAGCAAGATGGCGCTCTACCAGGGCGACACCCTGCTCGCACAGTCCTCCAGCCGCTCGGTGCGCGCGCTGCGCCGGCCCGCAGAAGCGCTGCCGTACCGGCTGGTGATGGACAACGCACGGAACGCGGACGACTGGCACACCTCCGTGCGCAGCCATTCCGAATGGGGCTTCACCTCCGGGGCGATCACCTCCGACACGGGGAGGGAACCGGTGCAGCTGCTCCAGCCGCACTTCGAGGTGGACACCGACCTGGCGGGCGACGTCGCCTCGGGGCGTCCCGTCGAGCTCGCCCTGTCCGCCTCGACGCAGCAATGGCTCGACTCGGTCACCTACGCGGACTCGGCGACCCTGTCGGTGTCGTACGACGACGGCGCCACCTGGCAGGCGGCCGCACTGCACCGGACCGGGCGAGGAGCCTGGACGGCGCGGCTGAACCTCCCGAAGAAGCCGGGCGGATTCGTGTCGCTCAAGGCCACCGCCACGGGCGCGAACGGGCTGACCGTCGACCAGGAGGTGATCCGGGCCTTCGGTCTGAAGTGACCCACTGAACCGAAGGGCGTGACCCAGGCCTCCGGCGCGCCGGATCCCGTGGCCGCGCGTCCGGGAGTTGACGCCGCCGCACCCAAAGGTGCGGCGGCGTTCCCGTTTTCGGCAAGAGCCCGTGGCGGATCCGCGCCAGGCCCGCACCCGCCAGCTCCAAATGCCCGGCCGAAGCGGGGACTTTGCCAGGCTGTCGTTCATCTTCCCCCTCTTCTTTGTCCCGAGGACATCCATGAGCAAATCCATGAGCACATCGCGGATACGCGGCAGATCATGGCGGCCGACGGCCGCCGGACTCGCCGCCGTCGCCCTGCTGGGCGTGGGCATCCCCGCAGCGACCGCCGACGGCGTGGCGGACGGTGTCACCGCACCCGCCACCACGGACCAGACGGCTGCCGGGCGGCCCGTCACCGTCACACTGATCACCGGTGATGTGGTCGACGCCCGCGTCGACACCGACGGCCGGGTCCTGTCGGCATCCCCGCGCGCGGTCGACGGCAGCGACCACCCTGCCGCTGTCTGGCAGGACGGCACGCACACCTATGTGTTCCCGCAGGGTGTCGAGGAGCTCGTCGACGCGGGCACGGTCGACGCCGCGCTGTTCGACATAGGCAAGCTGGTCGCCGACGGGTACGACGACGCGCACACCGACGCGGTCCCCGTCGTCGTCGCGTACGAGGGCGGGCGCACGCCCCGCGGCGCCGTCCCCGGCACCAGAGCGACCGCGAGCCTCGAATCCATCGGCGGTGCCGGACTGTCCGTCACCAAGACGTCCGCCGCCGACGCGTGGAAGGAACTCGCCCCGCAGGACGGACGGGCCAAGGCCGCCGGCGGCATCCGCACGATCTGGCTGGACGCCAAGGTGCACGGCACGGCCGCCACCGCCCTCGGCACGCCGACCGTCCCGCTCACCGGCGCCGCCACCGCGCACCGCGCCGGGCTCGACGGCTCCGGAGTGAAGGTCGCCGTGCTGGACACCGGTGTCGACGCGGGCCACCCGGATCTGGCCGGACGGATCGCCGCGACCAAGGTGTTCGTCAACGGCGCGGACAGCGAGGACCGTACCGGCCACGGTACGCACACCGCGTCGACCGTCGCCGGCACCGGCGCCGCATCGGACGGCCGCTACGCCGGTATGGCGCCCAAGGCCGATCTGCTCATCGGCAAGGTGCTCGGTGACGACGGATCGGGCAGCCTGAGCGGCATCGTGAACGGCATGGAGTGGGCCGTCGACCAGGGCGCCGACGTCGTCTCCATGTCCCTGGGCGCGGACGGCGCGACCAGTTGCAGCGGCCCGGACGTCGAAGCGGTGCAGGAACTCGGCAGCAAGGCCCTGTTCGTCGTCGCCGCGGGCAACGCCTCGCTGCGCGGCACCGTGTCCACCCCCGGGTGCGCCTCGAAGGCGCTCACGGTCGGCGCCGTCGACCGGAAGAACGGCACGGCGTCGTTCTCCAGCCGCGGCCCGTCCGTGGACGGCAAGAGCGCGAAGCCCGACATCGCCTCGCAGGGCGTCGAGGTCGTCGCCGCGCGGTCCGGCGGCCGCGGCGCACAGGCCTACCAGTCGATGTCCGGTACGTCGATGGCCACCCCGCACGTCGCGGGCGGCGCCGCGCTGCTCCTCCAGAAGCACCCCGACCTCACCCCGGCCCAGCTCAAGGGCCTGCTGACCGCCTCCGCCGCGAGCACCGACGAGCCCGTCCTCGCCCAGGGCGCGGGCCCGCTCGACGTCACGCGCGGGATCACCCAGCCGGTGGTCGCCGAACCCGCCCCGCTGCTGGGCGACTTCGCGTACCCGCAGGCCGGACTCGACCCCGTCGAGAAGACGGTGACCCTGTCGAACGTCACGGACAAGCCCGTCACCCTCGCCCTGACCGTGCAGGACGTGCGGGGTGACGACGGCTCCAGGCTGAACCGCTTCGCCACGCCGGCCAAGCGCACCGTGACCGTCCCGGCGAACGGCACCGCCGACGTCCCGGTCCGGATCGACCCGTCGGCCCGCCTCGACGCCGGCGACTACGGCACGGTCACCGGCCGCCTCGTCGGCCTGGGTGCCCACGGCGTCCGGGTCACCGTTCCGTTCGGCGTGTACATGGAGGTCCCGTCCGCCGATCTCACCGTCAAGGGCCTCGACCGGCACGGCGACCCGGCGGCCGACCCGTCGACGTTCCAGCTGTTCGACGACCACCGGGACACCGCGAAGCGGTACATCCTCGGCTCCCCGGACGCGGGCAGCACCACGATCCGGGTGCCCCTGGGCACGTACGCGCTCGGCGGCGTGATCATGACGCGGGACGTGGCGGGCAACGTCGGTCTCGTCGACTCCGTCTCCCAGCTGTACGACCGCGAGGTGAAGGTGCCCGGCGACACCGTCGTCACGCTTGACGCACGCGACGCCGAACCGGTCACCTGGGACACCGACCGGCCCAGCGAGCCGGCCGGATTCGCGCTCGGCACCACCTTCGGCCTCGACGAGAGCAGGAAGCTCCTGGCGGGCTACGCCCTGGCGGTGCCGTCCTACACGAAGAAGGTGTACGCACAGCCGGTCTCCGGCGACGACCGGCTCACCTTCCTCGCGGCGGCACGTCAGGTCGCCCCGCTCGCCGAACTGACCGCGTCCGACGGCCGGGTCCTCGACTCGCTGCCGCTGCAGATGGCCACGCAGTTCGACGGGAAGGGCTCGGCCGAGGTCGTCGCCGTGGGCAAGGGGACGGACGAGAACTTCGCCGCCCACGACCTGAAGGGCAAGATCGCCCTGGTCGACGCGGGCTACGCCGGAGGCAACGGGTACGGATGGTCGACGGCAGCCGCGAAGGCCGGAGCCGTCGGCGTGCTGTCGGCGGTCCCCGACACCGAGGGCCGCTTCCAGATGTCCGGCCCCGAAGGCGTGCCGCAGGCCACCATCACCTGGGCCGACGCGCAGGCGCTCAAGGCACTGACCGACGAGGGCAAGGCCACCGTCCGCTGGTCCGGTACCGCGACCGCGGACAGCCCGTACCTCTACAACCTGGCGTACACCTCGCTCGGTGCGATCCGCCCGGGCGACAAGCGGGTCCACGACTCCGAACTCGCCGTGCGTGACGCCCAGTACCACGTGCAAGGCACCACGGACGCGACGTACTGGTCGGACGTCCAGGTCGGGATACCCGGCGTGTCGCCGGTCTGGGCCGGCGGCACCACGCTGCCGCTGCACGCGCCGCAGACCCGCACGGAGTTCTTCACGCCGACCGGCACGTCCGGCCTGACCTGGACGACGCTGATGCGCCGGGACCTCGGAACGAACGGTGGAACCGCCTACGACGGTCCGCACACCGTCGACAAGGGCCGGGCGACGGCCACCTGGTACAAGTCGCCCTACGCTCCGGTCCGCAACACCTACGCCCAGCCGCTGATGACCCGCGACAGCAACCGGATCTCGGTCGCCACAGCGCCGTTCGGCGATGCGGGCGGGCATGACTCGACCCTGGCGCGAACGGATTCCTTCGGCCGTCAACTCCTCGTGAACGGCGAGGTGAAGACACCCATCGGGGGCCAGGTCACGCTGCCCCAGGAGAAGACGGAGCTCAAGTTCCGTCAGACGTGGCGGCGCCCCGCGTCGGCCACCGCCCGCACAGGCCTGGCCTACAGCACGGAATGGACGCTCTCGTCGAGCTCCGCCGACCAGGGTGCCCAGCGCCTGCTCGTCCCGGTCGTCGACTTGCCCAGCGACCTGCGCAACAGCCGGCCCGCCGGCGAGACGACCACGATCGCGATCGGCGCCGTGGTCGACGGCTCCGATGAACCCGTCGCTCTGGACGGCGCGACGCTGGAGTACGCGTACGGAACCGAGAGCACCGTCGAGGCGATCTCCGACTGGCACACCGCCCAGCCGGTGCGCTCGAAGGAAGGCTGGAAGGCGACGCTCCCGGCGGACGCGCCCGCGGGCGCCTTCGTGCACCTGAGGGTCACTCTTCAGGACGGTCACGGGGCCGCGGTGACCCAGTCCATGGTCCGCGCCTACGAGGTTCGCTGAGTACCTGATTCCGGGCCCCTGACCCGGTGCCGTCCACGTCGAGGCCGGACCGGCGCACCTGACCGCGCCGGTCCGGCGCACCGCGGCCGTCCCATCCGATGCACCGACCGCCCGGACGTCCGCGAGCGCATGCTCCGCAGGGGCGCCTGCCGCTGTCTCGGGGTCCTGCGCGACACTGTGCTCCTGGCACTGTGGTGTTCACGGATGCGAAGGAGACGAGAGGTCCATGCTGCGATCCATCGGTCTGTCGCAGGACGAGGAGCGGGTGTACCAGGTGCTGGTGCGCCTGGGCAGCGCCACGGGCTCCGAGGTGGCCCGGCACCTGGACCTGCACGAGCGGGAGGCCGACACGCTGCTCGGCAGCCTGGAGAGCGGAGGGATGGTGTCACGCGATGTCGGACGGGTCGGCGCCTACGTGGTGGCACCGCCGCAGCTGGCCTTCGGTCCCGCCCTCGCAGCGGGACGCCACGCCCTTGAGCAGGCGGAGTCCGCGGTGGCCGCGCTCGCGGAGGAGTACAGCCGGGGCATGGCCGGACGGCAGCAGGCCGGGCTGCTGGAGGTGGTGACCGGGGCCGAAGCGACCCGCCACCGGTTCGAGCAGATCCAGTACGGCGCTCAGCACGAGCTGTGCGCCTTCGTCACGGCCGATCCGGCCGTGGTACGCGGGGACGAGCACGAGGCGGAGGAGGACGCCACCGGCCGCGGGGTCCGATACCGGGTGGTCCTGGAACAGGCCGCGCTCGAGCAGCCCTCGACGACGGCCGAGCTCTCCGCGGCGTTGGGGCGCACCCAGTTGGTGCGGGTCGTCGATCGGGTGCCGTGCAAGCTGGTCGTGGCCGACCGTTCCACAGCATTGATGCCGTTGCTGCAACGGGATTCCGGTCCGGTGGGTGCGGAGATGGCATCCGTGGTGGTGCGCGCACCGGGTTTGGTCGAGGCGCTTCTCACGCTCTTCGAAGCCGTCTGGAACGCGGCCCGCCCCCTGCTGTTGTCGCCGTCCGGCGAAGTGGAGGCGGAGCCGCAGACCGAGGGCCCGGACGAGACCGACCTCCTCTTGATGTCCCTGATACTCACCGGGCTGACCGACCGTGCGGTGGCGGCCCGCCTGGGACTGGGGCTGCGTACGGTCCAACGCCGGCTGCAGCGGCTGATGGAGGTCGCCGGGGTCTCCACCCGGATGCAGCTCGGCTGGCATGCCTTCGAACGCGGATGGGTGCGACGCTGACGCGCCTGGGAGTCCGTGGTCACCCTTGCGCGACGGCTCGGGCACTCGAGTCCGACGATCACCTGGACCTCTGCGCCCACTTCGTGCCCGCGGCCGGTACGCGGGCGCTCCCGAGCTGCTTGCTCAGAGCCAGTCCCGCCGCTTGAAGATGAGGTACAGACTGGTGCATACGCCCGCCATCAGCAGTATGGCGAAGGGGTATCCGAACACCCAGTGCAACTCCGGCATGTGATCGAAGTTCATGCCGTAGATCGTTCCCACCAACGTGGGTGCGAACAGAATGGCCGCCCACGACGAGATCTTCTTGATCTCCTCGTTCTGCTCGAAGCCCGCTTCCGCCAACGCCCGCATCTCGGCGTTCTGTTGCTGGGTCACGAGCGTCGCGTTGACCGTGAGGATGTCGGTGAGCGCCTGGCGGAATCCGTCCACCCGCTCACTGGTGTGCGTGACGTGGTCGGCGACGTCACGGAGGTAGCGCTGGAGCTCCTCGTCCGTGCGGTACTTGGCGAAGCCGGCCATCAGGCTGTGCAGCATGCCCACCAGCGGGCGGGTGGCCCGCTGGAACTCGACCATCTCGCGGGAGAGTTCGTAGATGCGGCGGGACACCGCGGGGTCGCCGCGGAAGACCTCGGTCTCGATCTCGTCGATGTCGTTCTGGACGCCGGAGACCACCGGGACGTAACCGTCGACGACGGAGTCGAGGATCGCGTAGAGGACGGCCTCCGGGCCGAGCCGCAGCAGCTCCGGGCTGCCCTCCATGCGGCGGCGTACCGCCGAGAGGTCCGGTGCCGCGCCGTGCCGCACCGTGATCACGAAGTCCGGCCCCACGAACACGTGCAGCTCGCCGAAGTCGACCTCCTCGGCCGCGTCCAGATAGCGGGCGGCGCTCAGGACGACGAAGAGCGTCTCCCCGTAGCGTTCCAGCTTCGGCCGCTGGTGCGCCTCCATCGCGTCCTCGACGGCCAGCGGATGCAGATCGAACTCGGCGGCCAGCGAATGGAGTTCGGCCGCCGTCGGACGGGCCAGACCGATCCACGCCATGCCGTCCGGCTGCTCGCGCAGCTCGCGGAAGGTCTCGGCCAGCGACGCGGGCGTCGAGACCCGTACCCCGTCGCGGTACAGCGCGGACTGGACGACGCTGACGACCTCGGTGGGCTCCGCCTCGGGCGGCGCCTCCCGCGGCGGTGTGTGCCTCGGGGGCGGCGACGAGGACGGCGGGGTCAGGGCGCGCCGCCAGAGCGACTTCCGCGCGTCCCTCGAGCGCTTTCGCCCCCCGGGGCTCGCGGGCTCCCTCGCCTCCCCGGAGCCGTCCGTGTCCCCCGGACCACTCCGGTCGTCCGAGGCGGAGCGTGCGCGTCGCTCGGACATCGCGGCTGCCTCCAGGGTCGAACGTACGTCTGCGCGATCTCCGAGCAGGATATACGGGGCAAACGGCCCGCGTACCGTCACCGGACGGTGTTCCGTGGGACGGGCCGGGCGGGAGTCGCGGACAGAGGGTGTCCGCGAGGGGGAATAGCGTGCCGGGTATGACAAGGACGACCGCGACGGCCCCCGTGCTCGGCACCCGCGCCCTCAACCGCGCGACCCTCGACCGTCAGCTCCTGCTGCGCCGCTCCCCGACGGCCGCGACCGCCGCCGTCGAGCACCTCCTCGGCCTCCAGGCGCAGAACGTGAAGCCGCCGTACTACGCCCTCGCGGCCCGCCTGGACGGCTTCCGGCCCGAGCACCTGTCGACGGCCATGGAGGAACGCGACGTCGTCCGCATCGTCACCATGCGCTCCACCATCCACACGCACACCGCCGACGACGCCCTCACCCTGCGTCCGCTGGTCCAGGCCGCCCGCGACCGGGAGCTGGGCCAGTTCCGCAAGGGCCTCACCGGCGTCGACCTGGACCGGCTCGCCGCGATCGGCCGTGAACTGGTGGAGAGCGGACCGCGCACCATGAAACAGCTCCGGGAGGCACTGCTCGCCCAGTGGCCGGAAGCCGACCCCTTCGCCCTCTCCGTCGCGGCCCGCTGCACCCTGCCCCTCGTCCAGGTCACCCCGCGCGGTTTGTGGGGCCGCAGCGGCCAGGTCGCCCTCACCACCGCCGAGCACTGGCTGGGCCGCCCCGCCGAACCCGCCCCCGCGCCCGACGCGACCGTGCTGCGCTATCTCGCCGCCTTCGGTCCCGCCTCGGTCAAGGACATGCAGACCTGGGCCGGCCTCACCCGGCTCCGCGAGGTCTTCGAGCGGCTGCGGCCCGCTCTGGCGGTGTTCCGCGACGAGAACGGAGTGGAGCTGTTCGACCTGCCCGACGCGTCCCGGCCCGACCCGGACACCCCCGCCCCGCCCCGCTTCCTGCCCGAGTTCGACAATCTGCTGCTGTCCCACGCCGACCGCTCCCGGGTCGTCCCCGCGGACCTCAAGGGGCGTACGTGGCGGGGCAATCAGGCCTACCGCACCCTGCTCGTCGACGGTTTCGTGTCCGGCCTGTGGAAGCTGGAGGAGGGCGCGCTGGTCGTCGAGCCCTTCGGCAGGCTCACCGGGGCGCGGCGCGGCGAGGTCGTCGCGGAGGCGGAGCGGATGCTCGCGACGATGCACGCGGGCGAGGACCACGACATCCGGTTCGGCACGGTCGCGGGGCCCTGAGATGCCGGCGGACGGGGTGCGACGCGGGGAAGCCGTCCGCCGGCAGGTATCGGGAGCGCGCCCTCGGCCGAGGGGCATTGGATGAGGGGCGTTGCGGGCCGCTCGTGGAGGCTCGCAACGCCCCTCGGCTTTTACCTGAGGGGTACTCAGGAGATCATCGTTCCCTACGAGTCGACCTGCTCGGTCACCAGGCTGGAGAACGTCGTCAGGCGGGTGTAGACCCCCGGATAGCCGGCCTCCGCGCAGCCCTCTCCCCAGGAGGTGATGCCGGCCAGCACTCCGTTGATGAGCAGCGGGCCACCGCTGTCGCCCTGGCAGGTGTCGACGCCGCCGGCGTCGTAACCCGCGCAGACCATGTCGGAGGCAACGAAGTTGGAGCCGTACGAGGCCGCGCAACTGGAGTCCGACACGATCGGGACGGTCGCGGTGCGGAGCTGGTTGGAGGACGTGCCGTTCTCCGAGGTGGTGCCCCAGCCCACGATGCGGGCCTCGGCGCCGGTGGCGTACACGCCGGTGTCGGAGCCGGAGACGTACGGTGCCGGGGTGTACGGCATCGGCGTGGTCAGGGTCAGTACGGCCACGTCGTCGCCGTCGGTGGCGTCCGTGTAGTCGGGGTTGATCCAGATCTTGCCGACGGTGCCCACGGTGCCGTCCGTGCCGTTGAGGAAGGTCCTCCCGCCCACCACACGGACACTGCTGGTCGTCTCGCCCGACATGCAGTGGGCCGCGGTCACGACCTTGTCCGGGGCGACGAGGGTGCCGCCGCAGAACTGGTTCTGCCTGGCGTCGGTGATCTGCATCATGAACGGGTACGCGCTGGTCGTGGTCGTCGTGCCGCCGACGATGGGCTGAGGAACGGCCGCGGCGGACGGGGCTCCGAGCAGCGTGGTCGTGGCTGCCGCGGCGGTCGCCGCACAAAGGGCTGCGCTGTTCTTGAGGCGGATGAGCCCGAACATCGGTCTCCTTGAAAGTTGCCGGTGGGGGGACGCACGGGTGTGTGTGGGGGGAGTCACGGCACCTCTGGATGGGGTGTCGTAGGCCCGAGCGAGCGGCACGCCCACACGCTAGGGGGTGTGACCGCTCTCTCCCAATGAGGGAACCCCCTAGTGGAGACGGGGGAGGGAAAACCCTTGCGGGGCGCGGACCGTGTTTGACACGGGCGCCGTCCGGTCGGTCCCGGCCAGGCGGGCCCGCCCGTCCGGCGCACGTTCACCCGAAGGAGTCACCCAGCAGCCATACCGCCCTGGCCGGGAGCTCTACCGGTGTCGGCCGGAGCGTCACCGTTCCGGCCCGCAGTCTCACCGGTCCGGCCGCTTCCCGCGTGCCCCGCGTCACCGTTTCGGCCCGTACCGCCGCCGGGCCCGCGCGGCTCCCGACGGCCACCGGCCCGGCCCCGACGGCCTCCGCAGGCGGTTCGGTCCCGGTGTCGCCCAAGGGGCCGGGGGAGCGTCAGTCGGGCCTGCGTTCCGCCGCCAGCCGCACGATGTCGACCCGTGACCGTATCCCCAGCTTCCGGTACACCCGGGTGAGCGTGGCCTCGACGGTCTTGACGCTGATGAACAGGCGCCCGGCGATCTCCCGGTTCGTGGCGCCCTCCATGACCAGGGCGGCGACCTGGCGCTCGGTGGCCGCGAGGGTGTCGAGGGCGGCGGGGGCGAGCGGCGGCGCGGCCGGCGGGTGCGCGGCGGCCGACTCGACCTGCCGGAGCCAGGGCAGGGCCCGGCACCGGCGGAACAGCCGGGCCGCCTCGTCGTAGGAGGTGGGCCCCGGCACGGCCGTACCGCCCGCCCGCGCGGACCCCGGAACGTGCGGGAAGGCGCGCAGCCCGGCGAGGGCGTACGCGGCACGGGCCTCCTCCAGGCCGTAGCCCAGCTTGCCGAGGCGGTCCTGCGCGGAGGCCAACTGGCGCTCCGCGGGTCCCTGTTCCCCGCGCGCGGCCCGCACCAGCGCCTCGGCGCGGTCGAGCACGGCGAGCACGCTCTCGCGCTCCAGCCGCAGCGCGCGCCTGCGGGTCACGTCGATGACGTCCTGCGCCTCGGCGACCTCGCCGATCCGGACCAGGGCCTCGGCGAGATCCCCGTGCCAGCGGCCCCGGGCCGGGTCGATGACACCGAGACTCTCCTCCAGCTCCCGGACCCGGCGCAGGGAGTGGACGGCGGCCGACGCGTCCCCGGCGACGAGCTGGGCGTGCCCGAGGGCGCCGAGGGCGCGGGAGAGGTAGACGAGGTCGCCGTCGTCCTCGGCGCGGTCCACGGCCTCGTGGGCGAGCGAGAGCGCGCGGTCCACGTCACCGCCGGCCGCCTCGGCGAGCGAGGTGAACATGGCGGTGGCCGCCTCGCCGATGCCGGTGTCGCGGGCCAGCCGCAGGCTCTCCCGGGCCAGGTCGAGGGCACGGCCGCAGTGACCGGAGCGCAGTTCGGTCTCGGCGAGGCCGCGCAGGAAGTGCAGTTCGCTCTCGACCATGCCGCGCCGTTGCACCTCGCGCAGCAGCGCGGTGATGGCCGTACGGGCCTCGGCGAGCCGGTCGCCCATGATGAGCCAGCGGAAGCGGGCGGCGCCGGCCCCGTTGTGGTCGCAGGCGACCCGCGGGTCCTGCGGCTCGCGCATGGCCCGCTGGATGGTCGCGGGCGCGTCCGCGTGCCCCATCAGGGTCTCCATCTGCGCCTGGAAACCGAGTGCGAGGAGTTCCGTGCGCCGGTCACCGGCGCGCGCCGCGAGCCGCGCGGCCCGCGCTGCCTCCTCGCGGGCCTTGGTCATCTCACCGTCCATCAGCAGCGCCCGCCAGGCGAGCTGGTAGCGCACCAGGGCGACGAGGCCGGGGTCGTCGCCCGCGTCGGCGAGCGCCTGCGGGAAGACGGCGTCGATCTCGGCCATGGCCTGTCCGGCGGAGTCGACGACGACCATCCAGGCCCGGACCCGTTCGGCGGGGGCGGTGGCTCGTGACAGCACTTGGCGAGCGATGTCCCGGGCGAGGTCCGTCTCCCCGGCCGTCAGCGCGTCCTCGGCCGCCTGGAGGCGCCGTTCGTCCGCGCCCGGCCGGGTGCCGGCCGGGGTGTGCCGGGCGGCGAGCAGGCCGAGCCCGACGGCGACGGAGGGAGCGCCGCGGTCACGGGCAGCGGCCGCGGCCTCGCCGAGCCGGGCGGCGACCGCGGGGTCCGTGCCGGTGGTGGCCAGCGCCAGGTGCCGGGCCCGCTCGATGGGATCGGAGGCCGCGCGGGACAGCGCGGAGTGCGCGGCGCGCCGCTCCTGCGCGTCGGCCTCCGCGTACAGGGCGGCCGAGACCAGGGGGTGCGCGAAACGGATGCCCGGTGTCTCGCGTTCGGTGGCGAGGAGCCCGAGGGCGGCGGCCGAGGCGGTCTCCGCCTCCGCGTTCTCCCGGCCCGCGGCGTGCAGCAGAGCCAGGGTCGGGCGGGCGCCGGCGCTCACCACGAGCAGGGTGCGGCGGGCCTCGGCGGACAGCATGTCCAGACGGCTGAGGACGAGCGCCCGCAGCGAGGTCGGTACGGGGAGCGGTTCGCCCGGGCTCGGCCGGGTCGGCGACTCGGCGAGGGCACGGCCCAGCTCCAGCGCGAAGAGCGGATTTCCGCCGCTGGTGCGGTGGATGTCGCGCACGGTGGAGCGCGGCAGGCCGGTGTAGCCGCGCTGTGCGAGGAGTTCGGCCACCTTGGCGCGGGCCAGCGGGGCGACCCGCAGGGCCAGGGTCTCCGGGACGGACGCGCGCAGAAAGCGGTCGTGGTCCTGTGCCTGGGGCTCGGTCTCCGTACGGACCGCGGTGAGCATGCGGACCGGGGTGCCGCCGAGCCTGCGGGCGGCGAAGCCCAGGAGTTCGGCGCTGGCCGGGTCGAGCCACTGGAGGTCGTCGGCGACGATCAGCACCGGTCCGCGCGCGGCCAGGGCGCGGAACGCCGACAGCACCGCGAGCCGCAGCGCCAGACCGTCGCGCTGGAGAGTGGACTCACCGCGGCCGGTGAGCGCCGACTCCAGGGCGGTGCGCTGCGGGGCGGGCAGCCGGTCGGCTATCTCGTCGACGACCAGACCGAGGAGGTCGGCCAGCGCGAGGAAGGGGAGATGGGATTCGGACTCGGTGGCCGAGCAACGCAACACGGTCCGCGCCGATTCGGCGCATTCGGCGGCCAGCGCCCGCAGAACGGTCGACTTTCCTATTCCCGCGGGCCCGTGGACGAGCACACTGCCGCCGTCGGAGAGCTGCTCGCGTGCCGCGGCGAAGAGTTCCTCCCGGCCGATGACCAGGTCGGGGCGCGGTCTCGCAGGTTCCCTGAAGTCCCCTCGCACGGTCACCGCTCCCCTCGTGTGTCGTGTCCTGGCCAATATTAGGCAACGTCTCTTTGAATTTCGGACAGTCCGGGTGGTGAGGGAAATAACAGATGGTACGCATACGTCATTTCACGGTCCGGACGATTGAATGAAGGGTCCCGCGACGGGGCGGTCCGCTAGGGCAGCACCCCCGCCCGGCGCGCGGCCACGACGGCCTCCAGACGGGTGTGCGCGCCGAGCCGGCGCATCGCCGAACGCAGATACCCCTTCACGGTCTCCGGGCGCAGGCCCAGCCGCTCGGCGGCGGCCGCGTTGGTCGCCCCCGCCGCGACACAGGCGAGGACGTCCACCTCGCGCGGGGCCAGCACGACCTCGTGGACCACTCCCTCGGACGGCGACGCCGCGTCGGCCAGCCGGCCGCACACGGAGAGCAGTTCGGCCCGCAGCCCCGGGTCGGCGATCCGCGGCGCCAGCGCCCGCAGCGCCCCGTGCGCCTCCCGCACCTCCTCCCAGGCCGCGTCCCCCGTCGCCCCCGGCGCCGGGCCGGGCTCGCGGACGACACCCAGCAGCTCGTGCGCCGCGTCCCTGACGACCAGCGCCTGTTCCACGTCCCGGGCCGCCGCGACGGCCGCCCCCAGCGTGCGGTCGCCCAGCGGCTGGGCCGTCCGCAGGGCGCCGTACAGCACACCGCGCACCCGGCGCCGTACGACGACGGGAACCGCGAGGACGGAACACAGCCCCTCCGTCGCCACCGCCAGGTCGTACTCGTGGCTGATCTGCCGTGAGGCCGGATAGTCGCTCACCGCGCAGGGCCGGGCGAGGGCCACCGCCTTGCCGCCCAGGCCGTTGCCGGACGAGACCGCCAGCGCGCTCAGCGCGGCCGTCGCCGTACCGCTCAGCTCGCTGATGCGCACCAGCCGCCCGCCGGAGTCGACCAGGCCGCCGAAGGCCACCGGCAGCCCTGTGGCACGCCGCAGCCGCGCCAGCGCGGCGCGTACTTCCACCGACTCGGCCGTGTCCGCTGCCACCTGCTCGTCCCTTCATCGCGGGCCACCCCCGTTCGGGGGTGGTGAGACCTGCATCACGGAATACACGATGGTAGGCGGCGGTCCGGCAACGAGGAGGACACATGACGGCGACAACGGGCAGGGCGGACGAGTTCCGAGCCGCACGGGACTTCCTGCTGAAGCACCGTTCGGACTACACCACGGCGTACGAGGGCTTTCGCTGGCCCCGCCCGGAGCACTTCAACTGGGCCCTCGACTGGTTCGACGTCATCGCGCGGGACAACGACCGCACCGCCCTGCACATCGTGGAGGAGGACGGCGGACGTGTCGAGGTCTCCTTCGCCGCGATGTCCGAGCGCTCCGACCGGGTCGCCAACTGGCTGCGCGAGCGGGGTGTGGGAGCCGAGGACCGCGTCCTCGTCATGCTCGGCAACCAGGCCGAGCTGTGGGAGACGGCGCTGGCCGCGATGAAGCTGCGGGCCGTCGTCATCCCGGCCACCCCGCTGCTCGGCCCCGCCGACCTGGCCGACCGGATCGAACGCGGCCGGGTGCGGCACGTAGTCGTCCGCTCCGAGGACACCGCCAAGTTCGACGCGGTTCCCGGTGACTACACCCGGATCGCCGTCGGCGGCACGCGCCCCGGCTGGCAGGCGTACGAGGAGACGGCCGACGCCGACCGCGTCTTCGAGCCCGACGGCCCCACCCACGCGGACGACCCCCTGATGCTCTACTTCACCTCGGGCACCACCGCTCAGCCCAAGCTCGTGGAGCACACCCACGTCTCGTACCCCATCGGCCACCTGGCCACCATGTACTGGATCGGGCTCGAACCCGGGGACGTCCACCTGAACATCTCCTCACCCGGGTGGGCCAAGCACGCCTGGTCGAACCTCTTCGCGCCCTGGAACGCGGAGGCGACCGTCTTCCTCTACAACTACACGCGCTTCGACGCGGGCCGGCTGATGGCCGAGATGGACCGGGCCGGCGTCACCACCTTCTGCGCCCCGCCCACCGTGTGGCGCATGCTCATCCAGGCCGACCTGGGCCTGCTGCGGACCCCGCCGCGCGAGGTCGTCGCCGCGGGCGAGCCGCTGAACCCCGAGGTCATCGAGCAGGTCAGGCGCGCCTGGGGCGTCACCATCCGGGACGGCTTCGGGCAGACCGAGACCGCCGTCCAGGTGTCCAACAGCCCCGGCCAGCCGCTCAAGACCGGCTCCATGGGCCGTCCCAGCCCCGGCTTCCGCGTCGAACTGCTCGACCCGGTCACGGGCGCGCCCGGCGCCTCGGAGGGCGAGATCTCGCTCGACCTGTCCGCCCACCCCGTCGGCCTGATGACCGGCTACCACGGCGACCCCGACCGTACGGCGGAGGCGATGGCCGGCGGCTACTACCGCACCGGGGACATCGGCTCGCGCGACGCCGACGGCTACATCACCTACATCGGCCGCGCGGACGACGTGTTCAAGGCCTCCGACTACAAGATCTCGCCCTTCGAGCTGGAGAGCGCGCTCCTGGAACACGAGGCGGTCGCCGAGGCCGCCGTGGTCCCGGCCCCCGACGAACTGCGCCTGGCCGTCCCGAAGGCGTACATCGTCCTCGCGGCCGGGTACGAGCCGGGACCCGACATCGCTAAGGTCCTCTTCGAGCACGCGCGCACGGTCCTCTCACCGTACAAGCGCATCCGCCGCCTGGAGTTCGGCGAGCTGCCCAAGACCGTCTCCGGCAAGATCCGCCGGATCGAGCTGCGCGAGGCCACGGCCGCCGGCTCGGACGCCGAGTACCGCGAGGAGGACTTCCGGTGAGTGAACTGTCGTACGCGCACGGGACGGGCGGCACGGCGCTGCTCGGCGACACCATCGGGGCCAACCTCGACCGGGCGGTCGCCGCCTGGCCGGAGAGGGAGGCGCTGGTCGACGTGCCCTCGGGCCGGCGCTGGACGTACGCCCGGTTCGGCGCGGCCGTCGACGAGCTGGCGTACGCGCTGCTCGCGTCCGGGGTCGCCAAGGGCGACCGGGTGGGCATCTGGGCGGTCAACTGCCCCGAGTGGGTGCTCGTCCAGTACGCCACCGCCCGCATCGGCGCGATCATGGTGAACATCAACCCGGCCTACCGCACCCACGAGGTCGAGTACGTCCTGAACCAGGCCGGGATCTCGCTGCTCTTCGCCTCCCTCAGCCACAAGAGCAGCGACTACCGCGCGATGGTCGAGGAAGTCCGGGGCAGGTGCCCGCGGTTGAGGGAGGCCGTGTACATCGGCGACCCGGGCTGGGACGCGTTCGTCCGTCGGGGGACCCCCGACCTGCGGGGAGAACTCCAGGCGCGTGAGGCCGAGTTGTCCTGTGACGACCCGATCAACATCCAGTACACGTCGGGGACGACCGGGTTCCCGAAGGGGGCCACGCTCTCCCACCACAACATTCTCAACAACGGCTACTTCGTAGGGGAGTTGATCTCCTACTCGGAGCAGGACCGGGTCTGCATCCCCGTGCCCTTCTATCACTGCTTCGGCATGGTCATGGGCAATCTGGCCGCCACCTCGCACGGTGCGTGCATGGTGATTCCGGCCCCCTCGTTCGACCCGGCGGCGACGCTGCGGGCCGTGCAGCAGGAGCGGTGCACGTCGCTGTACGGCGTCCCCACCATGTTCATCGCGGAGTTGAACCTCCCCGACTTCGCGGTGTACGACCTGTCCACCCTGCGCACCGGCATCATGGCGGGCTCGCCCTGCCCGGTCGAGGTGATGAAACGCGTGGTCGCCGAGATGCACATGGAGGAGGTGTCCATCTGCTACGGCATGACGGAGACCTCACCCGTCTCGCTCCAGACGCGCAGGGACGACGACCTGGAGCACCGCACCGGCACGGTCGGCCGGGTGCTGCCGCACCTGGAGGTGAAGGTCGTCGACCCGGTGGACGGGGTGACCCGGCCGCGTGGGGCCGCGGGAGAGCTGTGCACCCGCGGCTACAGCGTGATGCTCGGCTACTGGAACGAGCCGGAGAAGACCGCCGAGGCCGTCGACGCGGGGCGCTGGATGCACACGGGCGACCTCGCCGTGATGCGCGAGGACGGGTACGTCGAGATCGTCGGGCGCATCAAGGACATGATCATCCGGGGCGGCGAGAACATCTATCCGCGCGAGATCGAGGAGTTCCTGTACGCCCACCCGAAGATCGCCGACGTGCAGGTGGTCGGCGTTCCTCACGAGCGCTACGGCGAGGAGGTGCTCGCCTGTGTCATCCCGCGCGATCCCGCCGACCCGCTCACGCTGGAGGAGCTGCGCGCCTTCTGCGAGGGCCGGCTGGCGCACTACAAGATCCCCAGCCGCCTCAGCATCCTGGAGACCTTCCCGATGACGGTCTCGGGGAAGGTGCGGAAGATCGAACTGCGGGAGACCTACGCCGAGTAGGCCCCCCGGGCCACCGGTGGCCGTGCTGGTGGTGCCGCCGCGGACGGATGCTCGGTGCCGGTGCCGGTGCCGGTGCCGGTGCCGGTGCCGATGCCGATGCCCGTGCCCGTGTCCGTGTCCGGTGTTCAGTCCGGGACGGCGATGAGTTCGGCGGCCGGGCTGTTCACCGGTTGCGGGGTGCCCGTGAGGTCCAGGACGAAGAGGGGGACGCCGAGGGTGTCGGCGCGGGCGCGGGCGTCCTCGTCGTAGCCGGCCAGGGAGAAGAACACGCAGTTCGCCGACTCCGTCATGGCCGTCAGCCACAGACACTCCACGTCCCGCAGCGAGGCCGGCCGCACCGTGGGGTCCACCTGGGCCAGGACGCCCCGCGCGGCGAGCCCGATGCCGGAGGTGGGCCGCTGGTCGGCACGCCGGATGTCGCGGTAGCCGAGCCAGCCCAGATACAGCGCGGCGGCGGTGACGGCGTCGCGGGCGGTACGGATGGCGACGGGCCGGAACGTGGGCCTCCGGCCGGTCCCACCGTCGTGGCCGGAGCCGTCGTGGCCGGGGTGCCCGGGCCCCGCCCGACGGCCCCCGTCCGAGCCCTCCTCGGGACCGCCGCCCTCGGCCACTCCGTCCCCGGCGTTCCGCCCCCGGCGCGTCCCGTCCCCGGAGTCCCGGACGCCACCCTCCCCGTCCCGGCGTGCGCCGGCCCCGGTTTCCCGGCCCTCGTCCCGGTGTGCGCCGGACTCGGTCTCCCGAGGTGTGGCAGCGCCGGTTTCCCGGTGTGTGCCGGTACCCGCCGCCCCGTGTTCGGTCCGGGGTGTGGCCGGGTCGGGCTTCCGGGCCGGGTCCGTTCGCAGGGGGATGCGCAGGGTCGTTCCGCAGGGGCAGCCCAGCTCGGGCTGCGGCCACTGGCTCCCGCGGCCGCAGGCACCGCACCGGACCGTCGTCCATTCCTCGTCCCACGCCCGGTGGGTGACCGGGGTCGCCTCCGTGAGGTGGTCGAGCGGGGCCGTCACGGGCGATCCGCACACGCAGGGATAGGACGGCGCCGCGTACAGATGCTCGCGGCGGCAGGCCGGACACCGCACCGGCACGCTCTCGGCCATGGCCCACTCCAGGAACTCACGTCGGGACAGCGCGTCCATCGTCCTCCTGCCGGCGGCTTCCGGCAGCCGAACGCCGCGACGCGCACCGGCCCGTTCCCGAGCGCCGTCCACCCTTGACGCCCCCTGCCCCGACACCTAGATTGCTTCCAGATAGTAGAAGTTAGTTTCCGCAATGCGGAATAAGAAGCGGAATCGAGGCTCTCCGCGGGGCGCGACGGGAGCGCGAGTCCGACAGCCGAAGCAGGAGTACTCCATGGCTCGTATGACCGCTGCCCGCGCGGCAGTCGAGATCCTCAAGCGCGAGGGCGTCACGGACGCGTTCGGCGTTCCGGGTGCGGCGATCAACCCGTTCTACGCGGCGCTCAAGGCGGCCGGCGGGATCAGTCACACCCTCGCCCGGCACGTGGAGGGCGCCTCGCACATGGCGGAGGGCTACACCCGCACCCACCCGGGCAACATCGGCGTCTGCGTGGGCACTTCAGGACCTGCCGGCACCGACATGATCACCGGTCTGTACTCCGCGAGCGGCGACTCGATCCCGATCCTGTGCATCACCGGCCAGGCCCCGACCGCGGTGATCCACAAGGAGGACTTCCAGGCCGTCGACATCGCCTCGATCGCGCGCCCGGTGACCAAGATGGCCGTCACCGTGCTGGAGGCCGCGCAGGTCCCCGGCGTCCTCCAGCAGGCCTTCCACCTCATGCGCTCCGGACGCCCCGGGCCCGTGCTGGTCGACCTGCCCATCGACGTCCAGCTCACCGAGATCGAGTTCGACCCCGAGACGTACGCGCCTCTGCGGGCGTACAAGCCCGCCGCGACCCGCGCCCAGATCGAGAAGGCGATCGGACTGCTGAACGCCTCGGAGCGCCCGCTCATCGTGGCCGGCGGCGGGGTCGTCAACGCCGATGCCGCCGAACTCCTCGTCGAGTTCGCCGAGTTGACGGGCATCCCGGTCGTCCCCACGCTCATGGGCTGGGGCGTCCTGCCCGACGACCACGAGCTGAACGCGGGCATGGTGGGCCTCCAGACCTCGCACCGCTACGGCAACGCCACCTTCCTGGAGTCCGACTTCGTCCTCGGCATCGGCAACCGCTGGGCCAACCGCCACACGGGCGCCCTGGACGTCTACACGGCCGGCCGGACCTTCGTGCACGTCGACATCGAACCCACCCAGCTCGGACGGATCTTCGCGCCGGACCTCGGCATCGCCTCCGACGCCAGGGCCGCCCTGGAACTCTTCGTCGAAGTGGCGAAGGAGCTGAAGGCGGCGGGCGCGCTGCCCGACCGCTCCGCGTGGGCCGCCTCGGCGCAGGAGAGGCGGGCCACCCTCCAGCGCCGGACGCACTTCGATGACGTCCCGATCAAGCCGCAGCGCGTCTACGAGGAGATGAACAAGGCCTTCGGCCCGGAGACCCGCTACGTCACCACGATCGGCCTCTCGCAGATCGCCGGCGCCCAGATGCTGCACGTCTACCGGCCGCGCCACTGGATCAACTGCGGCCAGGCGGGCCCGCTGGGCTGGACCGTCCCGGCCGCGCTCGGTGTCGCCAAGGCCGACCCCGGCGCGCAGGTCGTCGCCCTCTCCGGCGACTACGACTTCCAGTTCATGATCGAGGAGCTGGCCGTCGGTGCCCAGCACAGGATCCCGTACGTCCATGTCCTGGTGAACAACGCCTACTTGGGCCTGATCCGGCAGGCACAGCTCGGTTTCGACATCGACTTCCAGGTCAACCTGGAGTTCGAGAACATCAACTCTCCGGAACTCGGCGTCTACGGCGTCGACCACGTCAAGGTCGTCGAGGGCCTCGGCTGCAAGGCGATCCGGGTCACCGACCCGGGCGAGCTCGGCGCCGCCTTCGAGCGGGCCAAGAAGCTCGCCGCCGAGTTCCAGGTCCCCGTCGTCGTCGAGGCGATCCTGGAGCGCGTCACCAACATCGCCATGAGCAGGACGAACGACATCGGAAACGTGGTCGAGTTCGAGGAGATCGCCACCGAGCCGGCCCACGCGCCCACCGCGATCAGGCCCTTGAAGGCCTGACCCGGACGCCCCTTCGCGCGCCGGGGCGGTCCGCCTCAAGGGGTGGGCCGCCCCGGCGCGTTGTTCCCAGGAGCGGGCCCGTCCGGCATGCTCGGCCCATGCGGATGACCGTCCCCACCCCCCTCGGCGCCATCGCCGTACGTCGCCTCGACCCCCTCCCCGGCGCTCGGCCGGCGGGGGCCCCGGCCCCGTCCGACGCCCCCGCTCTCCTGCTCCTGCACGCCAACCCGGGGGACGGCCGGGACTTCGACGCCGTGCTGCCGGCCCTCGCCGACCGGTACCGCACGTTCGTCGTGGACTGGCCCGGATACGGCGACTCGACCGCCCCGGAACCCGGGCTGGTCACGCCCGAGGCGCTGGTGCGGGTCGCGGAGCGGGTGATCGACGCGCTCGCCGACGAGCACGGTGTGCGGGAGGTCGCCGTGCTCGGCAACAGCGTCGGCGGCTATGTCGCGTGCCGGCTCGCCGAGGGTCCCCGTGCCGCGTCGGTGACCGCGCTCGTCCTGGTCGACCCGGCCGGCTTCACCCGGCACACCGCGCTCACCCGCTGGTTCTGCCGCGAGGTGATGGGCCGCCCCGCCCGTGCCCGCCGCCTCGTCGTCCCGCTGGCCCGCGCCTACCTGGGCCGGCTGGGCACCCCGAGCGCGCGCGGGACGTACGCCCGGGTGCGTCTGCTGCCACACGACGAGCGGAGACTGGCGGTGCACTGCGCGCTCTGGCGGGGCCTCGCCGACCCGGACTTCGGCCTCAGGGACCCCGTCGCCCTCGGCGTGCCGATCCTGCTGCTGTGGGGGAGCCGCGATCCCGTCGTCCCCGCGTTCCTCGACGGCCGCCGGGCCCGGCGCGTCCTGCCCCGGGGGACCGTGAGCGTCCGGCTGCCCACGGCCCACGAGCCGTACAACGAACGCCCCGGACTCTTCCTGCGGCACGTCCTGCCGTTCCTGGAGAATCCGCGGGCGGTCACCGCACGCCGGGTCAGGCCTGCCAGCCGCCCGCGCAGCCGGTGAACCCGCCGCCCCCCACGTCGCCGCCCCGGGTCAGGCCGGCCTCACCCCGGCCGCCGCGCCCCTTGAGGCCGGCGGCCTCGGTGAAACGCGGCACCAGCGCGGTCAGCGCCGTGTCGCCGTACAGGGCGACCGCGAGCAGGACCTCGGCCGGGGACAGGCCCTCCGGTCCGGCGGGAAGCGGGGTCGCGGCACGCAGTTCCCGCAGGACACGCCGGGCGGCGCGCGTCCGGCGCGGGGGCAGGCGGCGCAGCAGTCCGGCCGCGGCGGCCTCGCCGCGCAGCTCCGCCAGCGCCCGTCGCACGCGCGGGCGGTCCATCAACTCCCGCAGTCCCGTCGGGAGGTAGAGCGAGCCGCGCACGGCCTTTTCCAGGGCGGGCGCCGACCCGAAGGACGTACCCGGCGCCGGGTTCGAGGTCCGTATCGTGCCGGCCGGGCCCGGGGTCACCGCGCCCCGCAGATGCAGGGCGACCAGGGCGACCTTCACGGCCGCGCGGGGCCCGCCACGCAGCAGCGCGACGGTCTGAGGCCTTGGCCCGACCGCCGCGCTCCCGCTCATGGTGCTACCCCCGTGCCCCCGTTCGGGACCCGCCGCCCCCGTGCCGGCGGGCCCCGTGTGCCGAGGATGTGCCCTATCCGGCGGCAGGTGAAGTCCCCGGGGCGGTGTTCAGAGGTTGATTTGAGGGTTCCGTAGGCGTCCTACGCCCGCTTGCGTACGGAAGGAGTCCGTTCGGTGCCCGTTCCGGCCCGTGGATCACGGGGCCCGACGCACGGTCCGGGGCGCACGGCGTACGGCCCTCAGGCCTCCGTGTGCTCCGAGAGACCGGGCCAGTCGTCGGGGCCGCCGCCCTGCCAGTCGATGATGTCGCTCTCCTCGACCTCGATCACGTCGAGGTCCACGTCCGCCTGGCGCAGGATCTCGACCACGTCGTCGAGGTGGTACGCGATGCCGAGCACCCGGTCGCCCTCGGTGACCCGGCGCGACCCGTCCAGACCCGGTGTGTGCACCACGATCCTGGGGAGTTCCTTGCCGTCAGCGTCCATGGTCCAAGGCTGCTGGCCGCGGCCGCGATCCGCACCCGGAGCCGGGCACCGGGCCTCCAGGCGGGTCATGGGTCTGGTGCCGTCCGACGGCGCGAGGCTGGGCGCGACAGTACGTTCGCGCCGCCGGACGGGGTCTTGGGGGCCCGGCCGGAGCCAGGGGTGGTCATGGTCCGGCCGAAGCCGACGTATGGATGGGACCGCGGCGGTCGCGACGGACCGGAGTCGCCCTTCCCTCAGGTCGAGAAGGGGGAACCGGGTCCTTCACCACCGCACTGGCTCGCGGGCCGCCGCGGTCCTCACCCGCCCGGACCGCGTCCGCGACGGCCACCCCTCATCCGGGCCGTTCGTGACGCGGTCCGGGAGCTCGGCTCTCCGAACGCGGATCCGGGTCGCGGCGGCGCCTGGGCGCGACAGGACAGATGTCGGCGCCGCCGCGACCCGGAAGTTCGAGGTGCCCGGTCAGACCCGGGCGCCGGAGAGGCGTTCGACCGCGCGCAGCAGCGCGGAGTGGTCCAGCCCGCCGTCGCCCTGCGCGCGCAGGCTGGCGACGAGCTGGGCGACCACCGCTCCCACCGGCAGCGCGGCGCCCACGGTGCGGGCGGCGTCCGTGACGATGCCCATGTCCTTGTGGTGCAGGTCGATACGGAAGCCCGGCTTGAAGTCGCGGTTGAGGAAGTTGTCCTTCTTGCGGGCCAGGACCGTGGAGCCCGCCAGACCGCCGCCGAGGACGTCGAGCGCGGCGCCCAGGTCCACGCCGGAGCGCTCCAGGAAGACCACGGCCTCGGCGCACGCCTGGATGTTCACGGCCACGATCAGTTGGTTGGCCGCCTTCACGGTCTGGCCCGAGCCGTGCGGACCGCACCGCACGATGGTCCTGCCGAGCGCCTCGAACAGGGGCTCCGCCCGGTCGAAGTCCGCGGGGTCACCGCCGACCATGATCGACAGCACCGCCTCGATCGCCCCGGCCTCGCCGCCGGACACCGGGGCGTCCAGGACACGGACCCCCTTCTCGGCGCCGGCCCGGGCGAGGTCCACCGAGGTCTGCGGGGTGATCGAGGACATGTCGATCAGCAGCGTGCCCGGCCGCACGTTCTCCAGGATGCCGTCGGGACCGTACGCGATGGCCTCGACCTGCGGGGAGGCGGGGACCATCGTGATCACCACGTCGGCGTCCCGCACGGCCTCGGCGATCGAGGCGGCGGCGGTGCCGCCCGCGGCGGCCAGGCGCTCCAGCTTGTCCCGTTCCAGCGTGTAGCCCGTGACGTCGTACCCGGCCTTGATCAGGTTCTCCGCCATGGGTGAGCCCATGATGCCGAGACCGATCCATGCCACCTTGGGGAGGTTGTCGCTCATGAGGGTGCCTCTCTGCGATCCGTGCTGCTTCTGTGCGATCCGTGCCGCCGCGTTCCGTGCCGCCGCGTTCCGTGCCGCGGCCCCGGGGCGCCGCTCAGCGGGCGGCCCCGGCCGAGGCGGGCAGCCAGTCGAAGGCCCGCGCGCTCGGCCGGTCGCCCGGCTTGTACTCCAGGCCCACCCAGCCCGCGTAACCGGCCGCGGCGAGCTGGTCGAGGAGCTCCTCCAGGGGGAGCGTGCCGGTGCCCGGCGCGCCGCGGCCGGGGCTGTCGGCGATCTGCACATGGCCGGTCCGGTCGGCGTGGGCGGCGATCACCCGCGGCAGGTCCTCGCCGTTCATGGCCAGGTGGTAGAGGTCCATGAGGAACCTCGTGTTGCCCAGACCGGTCGCCGCGTTGACCTTGTCCACGACGGAGACCGCCGCCGGGGCGCTCACCAGCGGATAGTCGGGTGACTCCCGTTCGTTGAGGGCCTCGACGAGGAGGATCGCGCCGATCCGGTCCGCGGCCCGTGCCGCCAGGGCCAGGTTCTCCAGCGCCAGCGCGTCCTGCTCGTCCGGGTCCACACCGGGGAGACGGTTGCCGTACAGGGCGTTGAGCGCCGTGCAGCCCAGCGAGCCGGCGAAGTCGGCGGCCACGTCGATGTTGGCCCGGAACCGCTCGGACTCCTCGCCCGGCAGGGACAGGGCGCCGCGGTCCGGACCGGGGAGCCGGCCGGCGTAGAGATTCAGGCCGGTCAGCCGGACCCCGGCGGCCTCGATCGCCGTCCGCAGGGCGTCGAGCTCGGACCGCTCGGGGGTGGGCGAGTCGACCCAGGGCCACCACAGCTCGACCGCGGTGAAGCCCGCGGCGGCCGCGGCCGCCGGGCGCTCCAGCAGCGGGAGTTCCGTGAAGAGGATCGACAGATTGACGTTGAAGCGCTGGTCCGCGAATCCCATGAGGTCCGCGCTCCTTTCCGTATTGCGGAAACTTGTTTCTGCTGAATGGAAGACTGCCGTCGGCTCCGGAGCGTTGTCAAGAGGGGTCGGGGCGGAAAGCCGAGGGCGCCGCCGGCTCCGGCCGCAGGGGGCTTGCCGGGGCGGCCGCGGCGGGCAGTAGGTTGAGCCCGTGCGATTGAGAGTGGAGTTCACGACCGAGCCCTTCGATCTCGACGAGGCCCCCCGGCACGCCCTGGTCGCCCGTGAGGTCATCGAGGCGGCCGAGCTGGACGCCGTGGACGTCGGCCCGTTCGGCAACACCGCGGAGGGCGGCGCGGACGCCGTGCTCACCGCCGTCGAGGCGCTGCTGCGTCAGGTCCTGGACGCGGGCGCCACCCGGGTCTCGCTCCAGGTCAACGTCGTCGGGGCGGCGGGGGAGGGCGATAAGTGACCGGCATCGCGGACGACCCCTTCGTCGCGGCGGTCAAACCGCTGGTCGACGCCATGGGGGGCGAGATGCTGCCGCCCGAGCAGGCCGGCGTCGACGACGTCGTCCTGTCCTGGGAGGGCGCGGACGTCGTCGCGGTGCGCCTGCCGCAGCTCGCCGACTCGCTCGACCACATCCTCGCCGCCCTGGAACGCAAGCGGGGGATGCCGCTCGCGGAGCTCGACCGCAAGGCCAAGCAGGAGATCGTGCGCATACTGGAAGCCCGCGGGGCCTTCTCCGTGCGGCACGGAGTGGAGACCGTGGCGAGCGCGCTCGGCGTGAGCCGGTTCACCGTCTACAACTACCTGAACCGCGAGAAGGGCGCCTGACCGGCGCGAACACGCCTCTGGGCGGCCGATCCCACCGGCCGCCACCCCGCCGCCGCCCGCGCAACCGGGCGGCGGTTCTCGTAACCTCCCGTAACCCGAAGTTTTCAACAAAGTGTTGACGTCGGTTCGCCGAGGGCGTTAGCTGTGCGCAGCCCGTCCAGCACACGGCCACGGAGGCTTCCCATGGAGTCGAGCACGGCATCCGGCGGCCTCGCCCGCCTCAACACCCTCGAGGAGTCCGCGGCCCTCGCCGTCCTCCACGAGGTGTGCGCCTCCCGGGCGTGGGCCGAACGGCTGCTCGCCGCCCGTCCCTACGCCACCGCCGAGGACCTGTACGCCGAGAGCGACGCCGCCACCGCGGGTCTCACCACCGCCGACCTGACCGAGGCGATGGCGGGGCACCCGCCCATCGGACGGCCGAAGCCCGGGGACCCGACCTCCTCGCGCGAACAGCGCGGGATGGCCGGCGCCTCCGCGGAGCTGAAGGAGGAGATGCTCGAACTGAACCTGGCCTACCAGGAGAAGTTCGGCCATGTCTTCCTCGTCTGCGCCACCGGCCGGACCGGGGAGCAGATGCGCGACGCGGTCAAGGAGCGGATCGGCAACCCGGCCGGACGGGAGCGTGAGATCGTCCGCGTCGAACTGGGCAAGATCAACCGCATCCGGCTCGGCCGTCTCGTGACGGAGCCGGTACGGGACGAGCTCGTGACGGAGCCCGTACAGGAAGAACCCGTGACGGACCCCGTACAGGAAGAAGAGGCATGAGCACCGACACCACGGCCTCCGTGTCCACCCACATCCTGGACACCAGCGTGGGCCGCCCCGCCCGCGGCGTCGCGGTCCGGCTCGCGGCCCGCGCGGGGCGCGAGGGCGACTGGCGGGCGCTCGGCGGATCCGCGACCGACGCGGACGGCCGGTGCAAGGACCTTCCGGCGCTGCCGGAGGACACGACCCACGTACGGCTCGACTTCGAGGTCGAGCGGTACTTCGAGCAGGATCCGGCGACAACGACACAGCGAGCCGATGCGCAGCAGGACGCCCCCGCGAATCGGGACAGCGAGACGTTCTTCCCCGAGGTGACGATCACCTTCGCCGTCAGGCCGGGCGAGCACTACCACGTACCGCTGCTGCTCAACCCGTTCGGCTACTCCGTTTACCGAGGGAGCTAGCAGACATGACCGAACCTTCCCGCCAGGGCCGCCCGGTGCTCCTGGGGCAGAACCAGTACGGCAAGGCCGAGAACCGCGTCGTGCGGATCACCCGCGACGGCGCCACGCACCACATCAAGGACCTCAACGTGTCCGTCGCGCTGAGCGGCGACATGGACGAGGTCCACCTCTCCGGCTCCAACGCCAACGTCCTGCCGACCGACACCACCAAGAACACGGTGTACGCCTTCGCCAAGGAGCACGGCATCGAGTCCGCCGAGCGGTTCGGCATCCACCTCGCCCGGCACTTCGTGATGAGCCAGGAGCCGATCCACCGGGCGCGCATCCGCATCGAGGAGTACGCCTGGGAGCGCATCGAGGCCCCGGACACCGCCTCCCGGCCCGCCGGCGCGGACGAGCCGCGGCACTCCTTCGTCCGCAAGGGCCAGGAGACGCGCGTCACCCAGATCACCTACGACGGTGACGCGTGGGAGGTCGTATCGGGCCTGAAGGACCTCGTCGTGATGAACTCGACGGACTCCGAGTTCTGGGGCTTCGTCAAGGACCGGTACACGACGCTGCCCGAGGCCCACGACCGCATCCTGGCCACCCAGGTCTCCAGCCGCTGGCGCTTCAACTGGACCGGCGACGAACAGCGGATGCCCGACTGGGACAAGTCCTACGACGAGGTCAGGAAGCACATGCTCCAGGCCTTCGCGGACACCTACTCCCTCTCGCTCCAGCAGACCCTGTACGCGATGGGGGCGCGGATCATCGACCACCGCGACGAGATCGACGAGGTCCGCTTCTCGCTGCCGAACAAGCACCACTTCCTGGTCGACCTCGCGCCGTTCGGCCTCGAGAACGACAACGAGGTCTACTTCGCGGCCGACCGCCCGTACGGGCTCATCGAAGCCACCGTCCTGCGCGACGGCTGCGACCCGCGCATCCCGGTCGACCTCACCAACCTCTAGAACCGCCACGACGGACCCGGTCGTCACCCCCGCGGCCACCGGGTCCGTCCGCCGACCCGGAAGAACGAGGAACCGCAGTGCCAGTCCAGCGCATCGTCATCGAGAACTGCGCCATCGCGACCGTGGACGCGGGCGACACCGAGTACGCCTCGGGGCACATCGTCGTCGCCGACAACAGGATCGAGTCGGTGGGTGCCGGCAAGGCCCCGGAGGAGCTCGAGAACGTGGTCCGCCGCGTCGACGGCACCGGGCACCTGGCCACCCCCGGCCTGGTCAACACCCACCACCACTTCTACCAGTGGATCACCCGCGGCCTCGCCACGGACCACAACCTCTTCGACTGGCTCGTCGCGCTCTACCCGACCTGGGCGCGCATCGACGAGCGGATGGCCTACGTGGCCGCCCAGGGCTCCCTCGCCATGATGGCCCGCGGCGGCGTCACCACCGCCATGGACCACCACTACGTCTTCCCGAAGGGCTCGGGGGACCTGTCCGGCGCGATCATCCGGGCCGCCCACGAGACCGGAGTCCGCTTCACCCTGGCCCGCGGCTCCATGGACCGCAGCCGCAAGGACGGCGGACTGCCCCCGGACTTCGCCGTCGAGACCCTCGAAGGGGCGCTCGCCGCCACCGAGGCGACCGTCGACGAGCACCACGACCCCTCCTTCGACAGCATGACCCAGATCGCCGTCGCGCCCTGTTCGCCCTTCTCCGTGTCCACCGAACTCATGAAGCAGGGCGCCGAGTTGGCCCGCCGCAAAGGGGTACGGCTGCACACCCACGGTTCGGAGACCGTGGAGGAGGAGCAGTTCTGCAAGGAGCTGTTCGGCATGGGCCCGACCGACTACTTCGAGTCGACCGGCTGGCTCGGCGAGGACGTGTGGATGGCGCACTGCGTCCACATGAACGACTCCGACATCGCCGCCTTCGCCCGGACGAGGACGGGTGTGGCCCACTGCCCCTCCTCCAACGCCCGGCTGGCCGCGGGCATCGCCCGGGTCCCCGACATGCTCGCCGCTGGCGTCCCGGTCGGCCTCGGCGTCGACGGCACCGCGTCCAACGAGTCCGGCGAACTCCACACCGAACTGCGCAACGCCCTGCTCGTCAACCGGCTCGGCGCCCACCGCGAGGCGGCCCTGAACGCCCGTCAGGCACTGCGCCTCGGCACCTACGGAGGAGCCCAGGTCCTCGGCCGGGCAAGCCAGATCGGCTCCCTCGAGGCGGGCAAGCTCGCCGACCTCGTGCTGTGGCGACTGGACACCCTGGCGCACGCCTCGATCGCCGACCCGGTGACGGCGCTCGTCTTCGGCGCCGCCGCGCCGGTCACCCTCTCCCTCGTGAACGGCCGTCCGGTCGTCGAGGACGGTCACCTGCTGCACGTGGACGAGGACGCCGTCGCCCGTTCGACACGGGACGAGGCGCGGCGCCTCGCGCGCATCGCCGGACAGGACTGACCACCGCAGAACTCCGGCCGAGGGGGACGGCCCTCGGCCGGTGGCCGTGGACCCGAGCGGGGTCCACGGCGGCCGCCTCCGGGGCGCGCATGCACGTGCGCGCCCCGGAGCGGTCTCCGCCGTGCGGACGCGATGTCCGCGCGGCCCCTGCCGTCCCGGTCCCGCACGACCGCGCATCACCTCCCTGACACCCACGTCGACGACGGCGTGTACCCGACCGGAGGAGCCGCCCGTGGCCGCCCAGCCCGAGCCCAGCACCGATGCACGACCCACCGGATCGACCGGCCGACCGGTCCATCCGGTCGACGAGAGACTGCCGTTCCTCAAGACGGCGGCCGGCGGACTGCAGCACGTGGCCGCCATGTACGCGGGAGTCGTCGCCCCGCCCCTGATCGTCGGCGCCGCGGTGGGCCTGTCCGCCGGCGAACTCACCTTCCTCACCGGCGCCTGCCTGTTCACCGCGGGCCTCGCGACCTTCCTGCAGACCCTCGGCGTCTGGAGGATCGGAGCCCGGCTGCCCTTCGTCAACGGCGTCACCTTCGCCGGTGTCGCCCCCATGACCGCGGTCGCCGCCTCCGTCGAGGACAAGAGCGACGCCCTGCCCGTCATCTTCGGCGCGGTCATGGTCGCCGGCGTCCTCGGATTCCTCGCGGCCCCCTACTTCAGCAAGGCCGTCCGCTTCTTCCCACCCGTCGTCACCGGCAGCGTCATCACCCTCATCGGCGTCTCGCTGCTGCCGGTCGCCTTCGGCTGGGCGCAGGGCCCGGACCCCACGGCGGACGACTACGGCTCCCGCACCTTCCTCGGACTCGCGGCGGCGACCCTCGTCATCGTCCTCGTGCTGCGCCGCTTCACCCGCGGCTTCGTCAAGCAGATCGCGGTCCTGCTCGGCCTGGTCGTCGGCACGCTCGTGGCGATCCCCTTCGGTGTCACGGACTTCGGGCCGGTGGCCGCCGCCGACGTGGCCGGCTTCCCGGCACCGTTCCACTTCGGCGCTCCGCAGTTCCACCTCGCCGCCGTCCTCTCGCTGTGCGTGGTCATGGTCGTCTCGATGACCGAATCGACGGCGGACATGTTGGCCCTGGGCGAGATCGTGGAGCGCCCGGCCGACGAGAGGACCATCGCGGCCGGACTGCGCGCCGACACCCTCGGCTCGGCCCTCAGCCCCCTCTTCAACGGCTTCATGTGCAGCGCCTTCGCCCAGAACATCGGCCTCGTCGCGATGACGAGGATCCGCAGCCGGTACGTCGTCGCCGCGGGCGGCGGATTCCTGGTGCTGATGGGACTGTGCCCGATGGCCGCGTCGCTGATCGCCGTCGTGCCGCGCCCGGTGCTCGGCGGGGCGGGCGTCGTCCTGTTCGGGTCGGTCGCGGCCAGCGGGATCCAGACGCTGGTCAGGGCGGGCCTGGAGAAGGACAACAACGTGCTGATCGTGGCCGTGTCGCTGGCGGTCGGCATCATCCCGATCACCGCGCCCGGGTTCTACCACGCGTTCCCCGAGACCGCGCGGATCGTCCTCGACTCCGGCATCTCCACGGGCTGTCTCACGGCGGTCGTCCTCAACCTCGTCTTCAACCACCTCGGCAGGGGACGGGCGGACGCGGGCGAGGTGACCCACCCGATGGAGGCGGGCGAGGACCTCGCGGCGGCACCGGCCCGCTGACGGACGGGCCGCGGGCCCGTGACACGCGGGCCCGTGACACGCGGGGCGCGGCACGTGGATCGTGCCGCGCCCCGCGTCCTGTCCGCCGGTGTCAGCCGATGTGGTAGCTGTCGCCGTAGACCTTCCAGTCCAGCGGTGTGTTCAGGTTCAGGTTCCGGTTGCGTACGAAGACCCGCTGCGCGGTGTCGACCCGGCTGGTGTCCGAGTGGGCCTCCTCCTGCTTCATGGCCCACACCCGGGCGTCGAGGAAGGCGTTCAGATACGTCACCTCGTCGCCGCCCTGGGCCGGCGGCTTGGCCTTGGCGAGCGCGCGCCGCCGGATGCTGCCGAAGCTGGTGCTGTCGTCGCCGTTGCCATGCATCACGACGGCGTCGTAGTACGTGAACTGGCCGAGGGCGCCGATGCCGTCGGACTTGCCCTGCTGGACGGCGGGGTTGAAGTAGACGCGGTCCCGTTCGTCGTTCTGGGCCTGCTGGAACGCGGTGTCCTGGGCGGCCCGGCGCCAGTCGGCGGGGAAGCCGGGGTCCAGGCCCTCGTGGGAGTCGCCGCCGTCGACCTCGCGCAGCGCGGGCAGGTACTTGGCGAGGACGTTGCCGGGCTTGCGCCGCGTGTACAGCTCGACGAGTTCGAGCATGTCGTGGGTGCCCGAGCAGAAGCCGATGATCCCGGCGGTGTAGCCGCGTCCGTCGCCGATGTCCTCGATGTACTTGTACTGGGCCTTCCAGTCCAGCGAGGAGTTCTCCGCGCTGGAGACCAGCTTCATGGCGATCTCCTTCTTCGCCGGGTCGTCCAGTCCGACCGCCGCCGCGGTCGCGCTCTGGGTGGCGATCAGCGGTCCTGCCACCAACGAGGCTCCGATCAGGGTGAGCAGGGTGCGACGCGAGGGGGCTATGTGGGGGGTGTGCACGGTACCTCCGATGGGGGAGCGGTGTTGCCGCGTACTGTTAGGAAAGTTTCCTACCAGAGTTGGAGGACGGCGTACACCCTTTGAGAGAAGGCGAGTTGACGTTCCGGGGGTCCGCGGAGGGGGTGAGCGGGTGCGTCGAGGGGGCGCGGCGCGGCCGCAACAGCGCGGCGGCCAGGGCCAGGGCGGTGGCGGCGACGGCCGCGGCCACCGTGAACGCCAGCCGGTAGCCGTCCGCCGTCGCCGCGACGACCTGCCCGCCCGCGCCGGTCAGCCGTGCGGTCCGGCTCGCCGCCAGGGTGGTCAGGACCGCCAGCCCCAGTGAACCGCCCACCACCTGCGTGGTGTTGAAGAGCCCGGAGGCAAGACCGGCGTCCTCCGCGCCGGCGTCCGCCATGGCGAGCCCCGTCACCGCGGGCATCGCGGCCGCGAACCCCACGGAGAGCAGGAGCAGCGGGGGCAGCACGTCGGCGACGTACCCGCCCTCGGCCGGGGCCCGGCCGAGCAGGGCCAGTCCCGCCGTGATGAGGGCGAGTCCGCCGAGCAGGACGCGGTACGGGCCGAAGCGGGCGATCACCGGCGCCGACAGGGTCAGCATCAGCGCGCCGATGACGACGGGGGCGGGCAGGAACGCCGTACCGGTGAGCAACTCGCTGTAGCCGAGCACGCGTTGGAGGTAGAGCGCGCCGAGGTACTGGAAGCCGTACATCCCGGCGATCATCAGGATCTGTACGCCGTTCGCGCTCGTCAGCGTCCGTGAGCGGAACAGCCGCAGCCGCAGCAGGGGCCGGGCCGCCCGGGCCTGACGGAGGGTGAAGCCGGCGAAGAGCGCGAGGGCGAGCGCGCCGAGCGCGAGCGTCCCGCCGAGGCCCCGCTCCCCGGCGCCGACGATCGCGTACACCGTCAGCATCAGGGCGCCGGTGACCAGGGCGGCACCCGGATAGTCCGCGCCGCCGCCGAGCCCGGCTCCCCGGTCCGGGGCGAGCACGCGCAGGGCGGCCACCAGGGCCACCACGCCGATCGGCAGGTTGATCAGGAAGATCCAGTGCCAGTTCAGGGCCTGCGTCAGCGCGCCGCCGAGGAACGTGCCGAGAGCTCCGCCCGCGGCACCGACCGCGCTGAACACCGCGATGGCGCGGCCCTGTTCACGCGGCTCGGGGAAGAGCGCCACCAGCATGCCGAGGACCACGGCCGAGGTCATCGCCCCGCCGACGCCCTGGAGGGCACGGGCCGCGACCAGCACGCCTCGGCCGTCGGCGACCCCGCACAGCACCGACGCGAGGGTGAAGACGGCGAGCCCCGCCGTGAACATCCGCTTGCGGCCCAGCAGATCGCCGAGCCTGCCGGCGAGCAGCAGCAGCCCGCCGAACGGGATCAGGTAGGCGTTCACGACCCAGGCGAGTCCGGGGGCGGAGAAACCGAGGTCGCTCTGGACGGCGGGCATGGCGACGGTGACGATGTTCCCGTCCAGGACGGTCATCAGGGTGCCCGCGCACAGCACGACGAGGGAGGCCCACCGTGAGTACGCTCGTGGTGTCGACGGCCTCGCCGATTCGGTCCGGGACGGCATGACGGTGACCTCCGTGTTCTCCGTGGACCGCTCCGGTTCCACGGACGTTCTCCCTTGGTGCACGACTTGTAACGGGGGACATCGTGAGTGACCATGGGAGACCGGCATAAGGAGGCACTTCGATGTCCCAGGGGAACACCGGTGTTACCGCGCAGGCAGTGCTCGCGCAGGCGTGCCCGGTCCGCGAGGTTCTTGACAGGGTCGCCGGGAAATGGAGCGTGCTGATCATCGTGGCCGCGGCCCACGGACCGATCCGCTTCACCGAACTGGAGCGCAGTGTCGAGGGGATCAGCCGGCGCATGCTGACGCTGACCCTGCGCCATCTGGAGCGCGACGGCCTCGTCACCCGGACCGTGCACCCGACGGTCCCGCCGAAGGTCGAGTACGAACTCACCCCGGTCGCGCGTGAGTTGCACGCGACGCTGCTCTCCCTGACCGACTGGGCCGAGCGGCACCGCGTCACGATCGCCGAGTCCCGCGCGGCCTACGACGCCGAGCACCGGCCGGAGTTGGTCGACGCCTAGGCGGTGCGGCGGGCCGCGCGGTCGGCCGCCCGGCGGTTCCGTGGGACGGCGCGCCGGGCGACTTCCCGGGTCAGAGGCCCAGCGGGCCCGGGTCCGTGGCCAGTGCCTTGAAGGCGTCCCGGGCTCCCGGCACCAGGCGGCGCTCGGTGAGGTCCATCAGCCCGCCGACCGCCGTGATCTCGGCGGCCACCGTGCCGTCGGTCTTCCGGATGATCTGCTCGATGCGGAACGTCTTGCCCTCACCCCAGAGGAAGGCGCACGTCACCTCGACCTCGTCGCCGGCCCGCAGCTCGCGCCGGTAGCGGATGGTCGTCTCCAGCGCCACCGGGCCCACACCGCGGGCCAGCAACTCCGTCTGGCCGATCCCGGCCGCCTGGAGCACCGACCAGCGGGCGTGCTCGGCGTACTGCAGATACACGCTCTGGTTGAGATGCCCCTGCACATCGGTCTCGTATCCGCGAACGGTCACGGGGACGAAGAACGGCTCTGCCACGACTTTCCCTCCGACGACTGCGACTGCTGTTGCTGTTTGTCCGACGTCGACCTCGACGCCTCGACGTCCTCGGGGCACGCCCCTCACGCGCGCCGGGGCGAGGCCAGGACGTACCGGGCGCCCGTACGCGGTTCCGTGTGCTCGCCCGCCTGCCAGCCCGCCCCCTCCAGGGTCGCCGCGCACGCCCGCAGCGCTTCGGGGTCCGGCTCGTGCACGGCGACGGCCTCCGGCTGCGGTGTGGCCCGTATGCGGTAGCCGCCGCCCGCCGCCCCGGCGGGCCGGTGCCCCGCCGCCTCCAGTGCGAGGGCTGCGGCCTGCACCAGATGCGTGCGTTCCCAGGCGCACGGAAGGTCCGTCGCGCCGTCCGGACGGGTCATCCGGCGCAGCTCCAGGAGCCCCTGCCAGGCCCCGCGCACCTCTCTCAGCCGCGCGGGACCCTCCTCGGCCCCCTCCTCGCCGCCGGTCCGCGCCGCGAACACCCCGGACGCCGCCGGAGCGGGCCCCTCGGGGGCCGGCGCCGGCCCGGGGCCGTCCTCGGGTGCCTCGCGCAGCCGGTGCCCGGCCGGTGTCAGGAAGTGGTCGCGCGGGGGACGCGGATGACGGAAGGCGAGCCCGCGCCTCACCAGGGCGGCGAGCTGCGCCTCCGTGCCCTTCAGCCGCCCGGTCACGGGGTCGGCCGCCTCGACGATGCGCCGCTGCGCGGCGGTCGGCGGTCGTGTCACGGCGCGCTCCCTCCACCACCCGGTGGTGCCACGGCGCTCCGGCCCGGCCGTGGCTCAGTGTTCCTCCGCTCCCTCTCCCGCCCGGGAGGCCGAGGAGAAGGAGTCATGGGAACAGTACGCGTCGGGTCTGACATTCCAGCCGGCCACCACATGCCGGCGGTGCTCCGTGCTGAGCCGGCTCATGGTCCCGGTGCCGAGCTGGAAGAGGGCGCCCGACTGGGCGCTCAGACCCAGCCGGCGCGCTGTCAGCACCCGCAGGAAGTGGCCGTGCGAGACGACGACCACGCTGCCCTCCGACTCGGCGAGCGCCGCGTCGATCCTGGCCAGCGCCCGTTCGGCGCGCACCCCGACCTCGTCCGGGCTCTCCCCCGGATGCTCGGGCGGTCCGGGGGCGACCCCGTCGGTGAACAGGAACCAGTCCGGCCGCTCCCGGTGGATCTCGACCGTAGTGACCCCCTCGTACCCGCCGTAGTCCCACTCGCTCAGGTCCGCGTCGACGTGGGCGTGGCCGATCCCGGCCAGCTCGGCCGTCTCCCGCGCCCGGCGCATCGGGCTGACGAACGCCGCCGCGATGTGATGCCGGGCGATCAGCGGACGGAGCCGCCGGGCCTGTTCACGGCCGTTGTCGGTCAACGGGACGTCGGTCGAGCCCGTGTGCCGCCCGGACATCGACCACTCGGTCTCACCGTGCCGTACGAGGAGCAGGTCACCCATCGCCGCGCCCTTTCGTCCCCGTGTCCGCTGCCGTCCCTCGTACGGTGCCACCGGGCGGGCGCGGCCGCAGCCCCGGGTCCTCCGGTCGGCCCACCCGGTTCCTCAGCCCTTCTCCTGCCGGTAGCCGCTCAGGAACCGCCCGATCCGGCTGATCGCCGCGTCCAGGACGTCGGCGTGCGGGAGGGTCAGGATGCGGAAGTGGTCGGGCCGCGACCAGTTGAAGCCGGTGCCCTGCACGACCTGGATCTTCTCGCGCAGCAGCAGGTCGAGGACGAACTTCTCGTCGTCGTGGATCGGATACACGGCGGGGTCGATGCGCGGGAACGCGTACAGCGCGCCCTTGGGCTTGACGCACGAGATGCCGGGGATCTCGTTGAGCTTCTCCCAGGCGAGGTCGCGCTGCTCGCGGAGCCGGCCGCCCGGCGCGGTCAGCTCGTGGATCGACTGGCGGCCGCCGAGCGCGGCCTGGATGGCGTACTGCGCCGGGGCGTTGGCGCACAGCCGCATGGAGGCCAGCATCGTCAGCCCCTCCAGATAGCTGCGCGCGTGCTGCTTGGGGCCCGTGACGACCAGCCAGCCGGAACGGAAACCGGCGACGCGGTAGGTCTTCGAGAGGCCGCAGAAGGTGAGGACCACCAGGTCGGGGGCGAGGGCCGCGGCCGACTGGTGCACGGCGTCGTCGTACAGGATCTGGTCGTAGACCTCGTCGGCCAGGACCATCAGGCCGTGCCGGCGGGCGAGATCGAGGATGCCCTCGACGATCTCCTTCGGATAGACCGCGCCCGTGGGGTTGTTGGGGTTGATGATGACGACCGCGCGGGTCCGGTCGGTGATCTTCGCGGCCATGTCGTCCAGGTCCGGGTACCAGTCGGCCTGTTCGTCGCAGAGGTAGTGGACCGCCTTGCCGCCGGCGAGGGTGGTGACGGCCGTCCACAGCGGGTAGTCCGGGGCGGGGATGAGGACTTCGTCGCCGTCCTCGATCAGGGCCTGCACGGCCATGGAGATCAGTTCCGAGACGCCGTTGCCGAGGAAGACGTCGTCCACGCCGACGTCCAGGCCCCGGTCCTGGTAGCGCTGGGCGACGGCGCGGCGGGCGGACAGGATGCCGCGCGAGTCGGTGTAGCCGTGCGCCCGGGGCAGCATCCGGATCATGTCCTGGAGGATCTCCTCCGGCGCCTCGAAACCGAAGAGGGCGGGGTTGCCGGTGTTCAGGCGCAGCACACTGTGGCCCGCCGCCTCCAGTGCGTCGGCGTGCTCGATCACCGGGCCGCGGATCTCGTAACAGACCTCGCTGAGCTTGCTCGACTGCCGGAACTCCATGCGCTGCGCCCTCCGGTTGTGGTGTTGCTTGGTTTTACCAAGTAGGAGCTTGGAAAGTCCAACAAGATAGCTAGACTGCGTCGCATGTCACCGCGCCGAAGCTACGACCAGTACTGTTCCGCCGCCCGCGCCCTCGACGCCGTCGGGGACCGGTGGACCCTCCTGATCGTCCGCGAACTGCTCGGCGGCCCGCGCCGGTACACCGATCTGCACGCCGATCTGCCGGGAGTCAGCACCGACGTCCTCGCCTCCCGGCTCAAGGACATGGAGCGCGACGGACTGACCACGAGGCGCCGCCTGCCACCTCCGGGCGCGGCCTACGTGTACGAACTCACCGATCGTGGCCGCGAGTTGCTGCCCGTGCTGCAGGCCTTGGGGGAGTGGGGCGGTCCCGCGCTGGGCGAGCGGCGGCCCACCGACGCCGTACGGGCCCACTGGTTCGCGCTGCCGCTGCTGCGCGGTCTCGACGCCGCCGGGGCGGGCCAGGGGCTCGTCGAAGTCCGCCTGGACGAAGGCCTGTTCCATGTGTGGCTCGGTGCCGGGGAAGGTCCGCTCTACGGCGACGGACCCGCCCCGCGCGAGCCGGACGCCCGCCTCGCGCCGGACGCGCGGGCCTGCGAGGCCATGAACCGCGGGACCCTGACGCTGCTCGACGCGCTGCGCGAGCGGAGCGTCGCGGTGACGGGCGACGGCCCCCTCGCCAAGGCCCTGCGCGAGGCGTGACGTCGTCCCGTGTCCCGGAAGTGATCCCGCGCTCTCCCGTACTCCGGAAGCGATCCCGCGCGCCCTCTCCCGTGTCCCGGAAGTGATCCCGTGCGCCGGAAGCGAGAGGCCCGCGCGGCTCCCTGACGGAGAGCGGCGCGGGCCCCGGAGGACGGCCTGCGGATCAGGCGCCCGGCGGAATCCGGGACGGACGTCCCCTGCCGCGCGTCAGCGAGTAGCCCCAGATGCCGGCGAGGGCCGCGAGGACACCGCCGATGCCGGTCCACACCCAGCGGTCGGACCACCAGCCGGAGGTGTCGGGCCGCAGCGAGGACAGCGTCGCCGTCTTCGAGTCGGCACCCTCCTCGGCGCCGTCGTCGGACTTCTCCGAGGTCACGGCGATACCCGGGACCAACGGCTTCGCGAGCGAGCCGTCGACCGCCGCGGAACCGCCGATGTCCTTGGAGTCCACGCGGAGTTCCGCGCTCATCGGAAGACCCAGATCGGCCGTGCCGAGACCGGTGGCGGTGAGCCGGACGTAATAGGTGCCCGGCAGCGGGTCGTTGGCCCAGGTCTCCGCCCAGGCGCGCACGGTGCGCAGGGTGCAGGACAGCTCCACGGAGGAGGCGTCCGACCCCGCCGTGCGGGTCTGTGCCCCGTACTGGCAGGCCTGACGGCGCCGCAGACCGTCGTACACGTCGATCTGCCAGGTCTCGGAGGCGCCGCGCTTGGACGCCTCCGGCAGCTTCACCGTCGCCTTCACGGTGGGCCGCTGCCCGGCGTCCGCGGGGAACTGCCAGTACAGGTAGTCACCCGTGGAGGCGCCGGCCGTGGCCTGCCGGCCCTGCTCGACCTCGGTCGCCGTACGGAACGACGTACCGGCCTCGGTGGGCGCGGAGTCGTCGCCCGAGGGGCTCGCGGACGGTGAGGAGTCGGCGAACGCCGGGGAGGCGGCCGCGCCGAGCAGCGCGGGTGCCGCGACGACCCCCGCGAGGAGGGCGGCGGTGCTCAGTACACGTCGGATACGCATCAGTTGGTCCTCCAGACCGAGAACCGCCAACGGGAGATCCAGCCCCACAGCAGACCTGCGAGGAAACCGGTCAGCACCAGGGCGCCGAGCAGCCACCAGCCGCGGCCGAGGCCGAAGGAGGCCACGTCGCTCGCCTGGTCCGGGCCGTCGACGACGTCGACGGTGAGTTCCAGGGGCAGTCCGGGCGTCGTCTTCACGCCGGACGCGGCCGAGAAGGAGTTGGACACCTGCAGACACACGACCTCGGCGGGCGCGTTCTCGTCGTCGCTCTCCGCCTTCGGGTAGCGCAGGCCGGTCGAGACGACGTCCGTGCGGCCGGTCCCGGCCGACTCGCCGCGCACGATCTCCCGGCCGTGCACGGTGACGGCCCGCAGCAGCACCCCGTAGTCGGGGTTGACCTGACGGTCCGCCGCGATGCTCACCGAGGCGCGCAGCTCCTTGCCGGGCGCGACCTCCACGCGGTACCAGCGGTGCTGGGCGAACTCCTCGCGGTCGGTGTAGATGCCCGACTTGACGGCGGGCGCCGCGGTGCACGAGTCGGCACCCTCCACGGCCACCGGCTTGACCACCGGATCGGCGGCGCGGTCCACCAACTGGTTGACGCGGTCGCTGAGCTGCTCCTTGTGCTCCACCGAGGTGTACGTGCCGCCGGTGGCCTCGGCGATGCAGCTCAACTGCCTGCTCACCTTGAGATCGGGGACCAGGCCCAGGGTGTCGATGGTCAGGTCGATGCCCTTGGCCGCGATCTCGCGGGCCACCTGGCACGGGTCCAGCGGCTGGCAGGTGTCCTCTCCGTCGCTGATCAGCACGATGCGCCGGGTGCCCTCACCGCCCTGGAGGTCGTCGGCCGCCTTGAGCAGGGCCGGGCCTATCGGGGTCCATCCGGTCGGGCTGAGGGTCGCGACCGCGGTCTTGGCCTCGGTGCGGTCCAGCGTCCCGACCGGGTAGAGCTGGGCGGTGTCCTTGCAGCCGGTCTTCCGGTCGTTCCCCCGGTAGTTGGCGCCCAGGGTCCGGATGCCGAGCTGCACCTCCTTCGGTGTCGCGTCGAGCACTTCGTTGAACGCCTGCTTCGCCGCGGACATCCGCGACTCGCCGTCGATGTCCCGGGCCCGCATCGAACCGCTGACGTCCAGCAGGAGTTCGACCTTGGGCGCGGTCGCCGTCGTTTCGTCGGCGACCGCGCCGGCCGGGTAGGCGATCCCGGCGGCCAGGAAGGCGAGCAGGGCGCAGACGCCCGCCGCCAGCCGTTGTCTTGTGATCATCGGCGGATCCTATTGATCAAAGGTGCCGCTCGTAAAAACGAGAGGTGTCCCGCGTCAGGACGAACCGGGTCCCGCGAGCGGGTTGGGAAGCCGTGTCCACAGGTCACCGGGGGTGTCCGGGGAGAGCCGCATCAAAGTCAGCGCTTTGGCGGGAAGCGGCTCACCGAGGAGCGCGGGGAGGTCCGCGGTGCGCGGGAGATCCGCCGCGACGGCTTCAAGTGCCTCGCGCAGCACGGCCGTCGAACCCGCCGTCGCGGCCAGCGCACCGCCGACCAGGGAACCGAAGAGCTTGCGGCGCAGGGTGGACTCGTCGTCCGTCACGATGCGCCCGGACAGCGCCGGGACCGGGACGCCGTGCCGGCCCAGCCGGGCCGGGCTCACCCGGATGTCGGCCAGGTCGCGGTAGACCAGCCGGACGGGGGAGTCCGCGCGGTCGAGGACCACGAGCAGGTTCTGGCCGTGTGCCTCCAGGGCCACCCCGAGGTCCAGCAGCCGCAGCCCCACCGTGAGGACGAGACGGGTGAACTCGGCCAGCCAGGACGGCTTCTCGGGCAGCCGGGTCAGCGGAAGCGCGGCCACCGGGAGGCACCGCTCGCCGCCCCCCGCGTACTCGTCCGGCGACTCCCGCACCACCGCCGCGAGTTCGGGGGAGCCGGCGGTGGCCGCGCCGAGCGTGCGGGTGATGTGCAGCGGCGCGTCGAGGCGGGCCGCCATCTCCTCCATGAACGAGGAGACGGTGTCCGCCGTCCGCACCGAGTACACCGAGATGTCCCGCACCGACGAGGTGAGCCGCGCGCTCAGCGCCGTCTTCACATGCGGCCCGTCCGGCACCGCGAGCGTGCGCAGCGACATCAACGGGCGCCCGCTGAAACCCTCCTGGACGGGTGCGTCCAGCACATGGGCCACCTGCCAGGGATGCACCGGGATCAGCGCCCGCTCCCCGTCCCGCAGCCACTTGGGCCACGCGCCCGTGACGAGAGCGTCGTCCACCGCCACCAGGCCCAGCCGCACCGACGTCCGGTGTTCGGGCCCGTACGCGAGCTGCTCGGCCACCGAGAACCCGGGACGCGCACGGCAGTTGGGGTGGTACGGATGCCCGTCGACGATCCGCTGCTCCCACGCCCAGCTCGCCTCGGACGGCCCGGGCGCCCCGTCCGGGCGCCGGTCGGCCCGCGACAGCGCCAAGGAGGCGACACTGTCGCCGAGTTCGGCCGAGAAGGCACCACCGTGGGGCACGTCCAGGGCGTCGACGAGGGTGTCCGGGCGGTCGTGCGCCCGCTCACCGAGCCGCACTTCGGTCACGTAGGCGGAGGTCGCGTACGGGTCCGGGAGGGGGCCGCGCAGCCGGCGGCCGTCGGTCAGACGAAGGGTCAGGCCCTCACGGTCCGCGTCACGGCCCGCGATCCACGGCAGCGGCTCGCAGGCCAGCGCACGCCACAGCCGCGTCAGCACGGCGGCCCGGGCACCGGGCAGCGCCTCCGCGTACGGCGCCGACAGCCCGGGACGTACGACGCTCAGCTCCTCGGCGAACGCGGCCTCGGTGTCGGGCGTGGAGGGACGGGGCACAGGCGGGCTCCTTGCGTACGGGGACAGCGTCGTGATCGTCCGCCGCTGCGGACATACTGATCACCAGTGCACCGTATGAATCGAATGGACCGGATGGATCGCGTGGACTTCAAGCCGACCGTGTTCCCCCAGCTCACCGCTGGCGACATGGACGCGGCCGCCGACGCGTACGCCGCCGCGCCGTTGCTCAATTGTCTCCTGCGCGAGCTGGCGGAGCCCACGGGGCGGCCGGGTGTCCACCGGCTGCGCGCGAGCGGCCGGGAGCTGCGCGTACGGGGCACCCGACGCCCCTACGCGCCCGAGCTGCACACCGACGGAGCCTGGCGGCGGCTCAACCACCCCGGGCTGATCGCGCTCGCCGCCGCGGAACTCCGCCTGTTCACCGGCGTCGACAACACCGAGCTGCCCGCGGAGATGACCGACAGCCGGGACGTGGTCGCGGCCCTCCTGCGCGCCCGGGCCCGCACGACGCCCCCCGAGGACCCGTATCTGCGCTCCGAGCAGTCCCTGATCATGGGGCACCCGTACCACCCGGCACCCAAGACCCGCGGCGGCGGCCCGGTCTCCGGCTGGCTGCCCTACGCGCCCGAGGCGTACGCCGGCTTCCCGCTGGAACTGCTCGCCGTGCGGGAGGACGCGGTCGTCGAGGAGGGCGACACACGGGCCCTCGACACACTGGGCCGGGCACCCGCCGGCTACCGGCTGCTCCCCGCCCACCCCTGGCAGTCGGCGCTCACCGGGTCCGTCCCGGCGATCCGGGACGCCTTCGCCGACGGCCGCCTCCTGCGCCTCGGAGCGACGGCCCGCCCCCTGTGGCCGACGGCCGCGATCCGCACCCTCTACGCCCCCGAGGACGACCTCTTCCTCAAGTTCAGCCTCGACGTCCGCATCACCAACGACATCCGCCGGCTGTGGCGGCACGACCTGCTGAAGGCGCGGGCCACCGACGCGGCCACCGCCGCCGCGTTCGCCGCGCAGGAGGGTCCCGCCGCCTGGCTCAGCGACCGCGGCTACCGCACCGCCGACTTCGCCTTCGAGGAACTCGCCGTCCTGGTCCGCGACGGACTGCGCCCGCACCTCCTCCCCGGCGCCACCCCGCTGCTGGCCGCCGCCCTGGTGGAGGGCTTCGAGGGCAGCCCGCTCGACCGGCTCACCGACCCCGCCGGCTGGTGGGAGGCGTATCTGCGTCACACCGTGCCCCCGGTGCTGGAGGCGTTCGCCCGCCACGGGGTCGTCGTCGAGGCGCATCTGCAGAACACGCTGGTGGCCGTGGACGGGGACGGCATGCCCGTCCAGGCACTGTTCCGGGACGCGGAGGGCGTGAAACTGCTGCCGGGGGTGACCCGCGCGGCCGGCTGGGAACGGCTCGTCTACTGCCTGGTCGTCAACCATCTCTCCGAGATGGCCGCCCTCCTCGCGGAACGCTTCCCCGGCACCGACCCCTGGCCCGCCGTACGCACCGCACTCCACCGCTGCGGCACCTCCTACGCCCTCCCCGAGATCACCGCCCTGCTCACCTCCCCCACCCTCCCCGGCAAGACCAACCTGCTGCTCCGCTGGACCTCGGCGGACGGCGCCGCGGCCCGCTACGTACCCCTGCCGAACCCGCTGGCCGGGAACTGACCCCCATGGGCAGGGGTGGGGCGAACCCCGCCGCCCGCGGCGAAGCCCCGGGTCCCGGCATGGCGTCGTCATCCGGCGCACCCCCGTCGCCGATGACGCGCGGTTACTATGGTCACTTCATGCCGGACGGCCGGAGCAAGGGGTGCGCCGTCGCCGGCCGGGTGGTCGGAAGGCAGGCTGAGGACTCGGATGGCCTGGGAAAATGCTGAATGACGTCACCGTGACCCGCTATCTCGCGCCGCTGCGCGAGGGCGGCTCGCTGCCGGGGCTCGTCGAGGCCGACGACCTGGGGACCTACGTCGTGAAGTTCACCGGGGCCGCCCAGGGGCACAAGGCGCTGGTCGCCGAGATCATCGTCGGTGAGCTGGCCCGCGCCCTCGGGCTGCGCTTCCCCGAGCTGGTCCTCGTCCACTTCGACCCGGCCTCCGGCGAGCACGAACCCCATCAGGAGGTCCAGGACCTCCTCCGGGCCAGCGCCGGGCTCAACCTCGGCATGGACTACCTTCCGGGCGCCAAGGACTTCACCCCCGAGGTCGCGCGGACCTTCCCGGTCGACCCGCTGGAGGCGGGCAAGGTGATCTGGCTGGACGCCCTCACGGTCAACGTGGACCGCACGGTGCACAGTTCGAACCTGATGATCTGGCCCACCTTCGGCATCGCGCCGCCCCGCCTGTGGCTGATCGACCACGGCGCCGCCCTCGTCTTCCACCACCGCTGGGACGCCTCGGCGCCGGAGAAGGCGTACGACTTCAGGAGCCACGCGCTCGGCGGCCACGGCCCGGACACCCGCGCCGCCGACGCCGAACTGGCACCGAAGGTCACCGAGGAACTGCTGCGCACGGTGCTGGCGCAGGTGCCCGACGCCTGGCTCATGGACGAGCCGGGCTTCGCGAGCCCCGACGCCGTCCGCGAGGCGTACGTCGGCTACCTCCTGGCCCGCGTCCGCGCCTCCGCGGCCTGGCTCCCCACGGACTTCCCGAGCCGCGAACAGCTCGCGGCCGAGGACGCCGACCGCGCGGAGCGGACCCAGCGGGGCCGCCCGGACTGGCTCAAGCGCGTCCCCGACCTGCACGGCAAACCGGCGGCGGAACAGGATTGGTCGGTGCATCTGGGATGACGGACGTCCAGCGGGTCCAGATCGAGTACTGCACCCAGTGCCGCTGGCTGCCCCGCGCGGCCTGGCTGGCCCAGGAGCTGCTCACCACCTTCGAGGCGGAGCTCGACGAACTGTCCCTCAAGCCCGGCACCGGCGGTGTCTTCGTCGTCCGGGTCAACGACGAGGTGATCTGGGACCGCCGCGAGCAGGGCTTCCCCGAGCCGACCGCGGTCAAGCGCCTGGTACGCGACCGAGTGGCCCCGGAGAGATCCCTGGGCCACTCGGACCGTACGGCGGACGGAGCGGGTGCCGCGGACTGAGCGGGTGCGGCGGACCGGGCGGGTGCGGCGGACCGGTCCGGGTCAGCCGGTGAGCTGCTCGTAGGCGGGCAGGGTGAGGAAGTCCGCGTAGTCCTCGTCCAGCGCGACCTTCAGGAGCAGGTCGTGCGCCTGCTGCCAGCGGCCGGCCGCGAAGGCCTCCTCGCCGATCTCGGCGCGGATGTCCGCGAGTTCCCGCGCGGCGATCTCACGGGCCAGTTCCGGAGTGGCCGCGACGGTCTCGCCGTCGTGCTCGAAGACGACCCCCGCGTTGATCCACTGCCAGATCTGCGAGCGCGAGATCTCGGCGGTGGCCGCGTCCTCCATGAGGTTGAAGATGGCGACCGCGCCCAGACCGCGCAGCCAGGCCTCGATGTAACGGATGCCGACCTGAACGGCGTTGACCAGACCGCCGTACGTCGGCCGCGCGTCGAGCGAGTCGACGGCGATGAGGTCTCCGGCCGCGACCGACACGTCCTCGCGCAGCCGCTCCTTCTGGTTCGGCCGGTCGCCGAGGACGGCGTCGAAGGAGGCCAGCGCGATGGGGACGAGGTCGGGGTGGGCCACCCACGAGCCGTCGAAGCCGTCGCCCGCCTCACGGTCCTTGTCGGCCTTGACCTTCTCGAAGGCCACCTTGTTGACCTCCTCGTCGCGCCGCGAGGGGATGAACGCGGCCATGCCGCCGATCGCGTGGGCACCCCGCTTGTGGCAGGTGCGGACGAGGAGTTCGGTGTACGCCCGCATGAACGGGGCCGTCATCGTCACCGCGTTGCGGTCCGGCAGGACGAACTTCGTCCCGCCGTCACGGAAGTTCTTGACGATGGAGAAGAGGTAGTCCCAGCGGCCGGCGTTCAATCCGGAGGCGTGGTCCCGGAGTTCGTAGAGGATCTCGTCCATCTCGTACGCCGCCGTGATCGTCTCGATCAGGACGGTGGCCCGGACCGTGCCCTGCGGGATGCCGACATGGTCCTGCGCGAAGACGAACACGTCGTTCCACAGGCGTGCTTCGAGGTGGGACTCGGTCTTGGGCAGATAGAAGTACGGGCCCTTGTCGAGGTCCAGCAGCCGCTGCGCGTTGTGGAAGAAGTACAGGCCGAAGTCGACGAGCGCGCCCGGCACGGGGGTGCCGTCGGCTGCCACGAGGTGACGCTCGTCCAGATGCCAGCCGCGCGGCCGCATCACGACGGTCGCGAGCTCCGCGTCCGGCTTGAGGGCGTACGACTTTCCGGAGCCCGGGTCGGTGAAGTCGATGCTCCGGGCGTAGGCGTCCATCAGGTTGACCTGTCCGAGGACGACGTTCTCCCAGGTGGGCGCCGAGGCGTCCTCGAAGTCCGCGAGCCAGACGCGGGCCCCGGAGTTCAGGGCGTTGATCGTCATCTTGCGGTCGGTGGGGCCGGTGATCTCGACCCGGCGGTCCTCGAGCGCGGCCGGAGCCGGGGCCACCTTCCAGGAGTCGTCCGCGCGGATCGCGGCGGTCTCCGGGAGGAAGTCGAGCGTGGAGGTACGGGCGATCTCGGCGCGCCGCTCCGCCCGGCGGGCGAGGAGCTCGTCACGCCGGGGCGTGAACAGCCGGTGCAGCTCGGCCACGAAGGCGAGGGCCGCCTCGGTGAGGACCTCCTCCTGCCGGGGCAGGGGCTCGGCGTCGACGATGGCCAGCGGGGACGGCGCTGGTGCGGACATGAGCTGTCACTCCTTCAGCGAGCTACGTGCGGGCGAGCGGGTCGTGGCGATCCGCGTGCGGGGCCCGCGGGGCGCCGCACACCGGTCGAACGAGCGAACCACGGACGGCGTCACCGCGCCTGGCACCCGGTGCCGCGGCCCACGCGGACCGAGCCGGGCGCCTTCGACACGGCGAGGCGCTTCTGAGCAGTGGATACTAATTTCCTCATGGTGGAAGTTCAATGGTTTGTTGATGTCGAGATTCTCCAGATCGACGGAAGGTGGCGCTCGGTGCCACCCCGCTCACTCAAGGTGGACCAGGTCGTCCTCCGTGTCGATGTCGTACGCCCGCGCCACGTCCCCGCACTCGACCAGGGTGACGGCGTCCGCATGGGCCTTCAGATAGGCACGCGCGCCCTGGTCACCGGTGGCCGCCGCCGCGATCCCGGCCCAGTGCCCGGCCCCGAACAGCACCGGATGGCCGCGCTCACCGTCGTACGCCGCCGCGGCGAGCGTCAGCGGAGAGGCGTACGCGGCCAGCACCCGGGCCACCGCCTCCCGGCCGATCCCCGGCTGGTCGACCAGCGACACCAGCGCGGCCCGCGCCCCCGAGTCCGCCAGCGAGTCCAGCCCGGCCCGCAGCGAGGAACCCATGCCCTCCTCCCAGCGGGGGTTGTCCACGAGGACGCACCCGGCCAGCGACGCCCGGTCCCGTACGGCGTCGGCGCGGGCGCCGAGCACGACATGGACGCGGGCGCAGCCGCCGGCCCGCAGCTCCTCCACCGCGTGCTCGACGAGGGGCCGCCCCCGGTGGGGCAGCAGTGCCTTGGGGCGGCCCCCGAGGCGCCGTCCGCCTCCGGCCGCCAGCACCAGCCCCGCCACCTCGTCCTTGTTCTCCGTCATGTCCCCTGCATACCCGACCCGGCCCGGGCATGCCCCGGAACCACGGCCGTCACCGCGGTGTCCCCGGGCTGAATTTCGGTCCGCGCAGTGGCGCCCGGCGCACCGGGTGGCGTTTACTGGCCCGCGTCCCCCGGCGCCTGACCACCGCCACGGGGAGCTGGAGCCGACGTGGGCGGGACCGACGCACGACCGCGTGCGCGAGGGGGAGAGCTGTGTTGCGGAGCTTGGGGCAGAGACCGGTGACGGGCAGCGACGAGGATCCGAGGGTGGCGGAGTTGCGGACCGCTGTCGCCCGGCTGCGCCGTGAACTCGCCGTCCATCCCGTCGAGTTCCCCGACCGGGGCATCGCCGAGGACGAGCTCGCGTCCCTCGCCGCGATGGCCGCCGGAGGCATGCCGGAGGTTCCCCGGCTGCGCCGCTCGCTCCTCCTGGTCGCGGGCGCGATCGGCTCGGTGAGCGCTCTCGCCACCCGCCTCGCCGACGTCCGCAGCGCGGTCGAACTCTTCGGGGACCCCCCGCACCGAACCCGCCTGTGAGCCGCCGGGCCCGCCCTTCGGGCGGACGACGCGACTTTGCGGACACGCCCTAGCGCCCCCTGCGGATGACACCCCGATTGGTGGCCGCCGCCACAGCCGATGTGCGGGAGTCCACGCCCAACTTCGCGTAGATGTGCACCAGATGGGACTTCACGGTCGCCTGGCTCAGGAACAGCTTCTTGCTGATCTGCTGGTTCGAGAGACCGTCCTTGACCAGTTCGAGCACCTCGAGTTCACGACGGCTCAGCGCGGCGGCCGGGGTGCGCATGCGGTCCATGAGCCGGTCGGCGACCTTCGGGGCGAGCGCCGAGTGCCCCGAGGCGGCGGTGCGCACGGCGGCGGAGAGCTCCTCGGGAGGGGCGTCCTTGAGGAGGTAGCCGCAGGCGCCCGCCTCGACCGCGGCCAGGATGTCCGCGTCGGTGTCGTACGTGGTCAGGACGAGGACCCGGGGGGCGCCGGGGCGGGCGGTGATCGCCGCCGCGGCCTCCGCCCCGTGCATCCCGGCGCCGAACTGGAGGTCCATGAGGACGACGTCCACGTCGCCCGCCCCGGCCCGCTCCACCGCGGCCTCCGCGGTCGCCGCCTCCGCGACGATCTCGAAGTCCGGCTCCGCGGACAGCACCGCGCGCAGTCCGGCGCGGACGACGGGGTGGTCGTCCGCGAGCAGCAGCCGCACGGTCATGCCCGGCTCCCCACGGCGCGGCGTTCCGTACCGGCCGGCTCCCCGCCGGCGGGCACGGGCAGGGGCAGCGTGACCGCCACCGCCGTGCCCTGACCGGGAGCCGACTCGACGGTGAACGTCCCGCCCAGCGACCGCGCGCGCGACCGCATGGCGGGCAGACCGAAGCCCCCGTCCGCCGTGTCTCTACCGGTGGGGTCCGCGCCGGTGAGGGCTCCGTCGACGGTGCCTTCGTCCGTGGTCTTTACGGTGGCGGGGTCCCCGCCCAGGCGGTCCCGGTCCGGGGCCGGACGGTCCGGCTGGTCCGGGCGGTGGCGGTCCTGGCGGTGGCGGTCCGGCTGGTCCGGGTCCGACCGGTTCCGGTCCGGCCGTACGTCGTCCGGGGCGAACCCGGTGCCGTCGTCCACCACGTCCAGCGTGACCGAGGTGTCCATGAAGCTGAGCGTGATCTCGACGCGCTCCGCGTCCGCGTGGCGCAGCGTGTTGCCGAGCGCCGACTGGGCGATCCGCAGCAGGGCCACCTCGTACGGGGTCGGAAGCCCGGCCGGCGTGCCGCTCACCGAGAAGCGGACCCTCGGCGTGTCCACGGCGGCCGACCGGCACAGCCGCTCCAGCGCGGCGGCGAGCGAACCGTGTTCCAGATCGGGAGGGGTGAGCGCGCGGACGAAGCGACGGGCCTCGGCGAGGTTGTCCTGCGCGGTAGCCCGGGCCCGCTCCACGTGCGGGGCCGCGGGCGAGTCCGCCGGCAGCAGCCGCTGGGCGGCCCGCATCAGGAGCTGGATGCTGGACAGGCCCTGGGCGAGCGTGTCGTGGATCTCCCGGGCCATCCGCTCCCGCTCGGCGAGCGTGCCCGCGGCGCGTTCGGCCTCGGCCAGCTCGGCGCGGGTGGCGATCAGCTCCTCGATCAGCTCGCGGCGGCGCTCGCTCTCCCGGTACAGCGCCTGGTACCCGAGGACCGTCGCGACCGCGACCCCCGCCCCGAGCAGCGGGCCGATGAACGCCCCGGGGGTGAGGGGCGCGCCGTGCGCCACGAAGCTCGCGACCGCCGCCCCGGCGGTCAGGGCGACCGCGGGCAGGCTCCAGCGCACCGGCAGCAGGTGGAGCTGCAGGAAGTAGAGCGGGAAGGCCACCCACAGCCCGTCCGGGGAGAGCGCGACGAGCGCCAGCCAGCTCGCGCTGAGGGCGGCCACCCACAGCGCGGCCGCACGCCGTGAGCGGTGCACCGCCGGGGAGACGGCGCCCGCCACGAGCACCACGCCCGTCACCAGCACCGAAAGGACGACGGCCGTCGGGTGCCCGGTGTCGCCGGATCGGACCGCGGCCAGCAGGAGAAGGCCGGCGAGCAGGACGTACAGGCACAGACGCAGGACGGCGACGACGGGGGAGCGACGGGGGACATTCATGGTCGTTCCAGGGTAGGCGGGACAGGACCGGCCCCGGTCAACCGAAAGGTTGAAAGACGGCTGCTCCCTTCGCCGGCGCCGTATCCCTCCCGGGTCCGTGGGCGGTCGTCCCTCCGGTGCCGACCGGTCCGTCTCCCGGCGACCGGGGCCCCCTCCTTCGGCCCGGCCGAAGCATGCGGCGGTGCGATGCCCCGGACGGGGTCCGGGCGGCAGGCTCGGAGCATGTTCGTCGCATGGAGAGACCTGCGGTTCGCCAAGGGGCGCTTCGCCCTGATGGGAGCCGTCGTCGTACTGATCACCCTGCTCGTGGGCCTGCTGTCCGGGCTGACCGCCGGGCTCGCCGGGGAGAACACCTCGGCGGTCACCGCCCTGCCCGCCGACCACCTGGCCTTCGCCGCGCCGGCCGCGGGACAGCCGGTGTCCTTCACCGGCGCCCCGGTGCCGGCCCACGCCCGGGAGGCCTGGGCCGGCAGGCCCGGAGTCACCTCGGCCGAGCCGATCGGCGTCCGCACCCTGAACGCCTCCGCCGGGGACCGGACGGCCGCGGTGTCCTCCTTCGCCGTGCGGCCGGGCTCGGGCATCGCCCCGGCGGGCGTCGCCCCCGGACGTGCCGTGCTGTCCGAGAAGGCCGCGGAGGCGCTCGGTGCGGGGCCGGGCGACCGGGTGGTGCTCGGCGGCGCCCGGCTGACCGTCGCGGCCGTCGCCGGCCACGCCTCGTACAGTCACACCCCCGTCGTGTGGACCGATCTCTCCGGTCCGGCGACCGTGCTCGCCCTGCGCACCGACGGAGCCGATCTGCGGGCGGGCGACCGCGCCGCCGGCACGAAGACGTTCACGAGGGACGACTCCCTGACCGCCATCGGCTCCTACCAGGCCGAGAACGGCTCGCTCCAGCTCATGCGCGGATTCCTCTTCGTCATCTCGGCGCTCGTCACCGGGGCCTTCTTCACGGTCTGGACGATCCAGCGGTCGCCCGACGTCGCGGTCCTGAAGGCGCTGGGCGCCTCCACGCCGTACCTCCTGCGCGACGCGCTGGGCCAGGCCGTCCTCATGCTCACCGCCGGGACGCTGCTGGGCAGCGGGCTCGCGGCCGGAGCCGGCGCGCTGGTGCGGGGAGGCGACGTGCCGTACGCCCTGGACGTCACGACCGTGCTCGGTCCCGCCGCCGTCACGATCGCCCTCGGGGCGCTCGGCGCCGGGCTCGCCGTCCGCCGGGTCACGGCCGTGGACCCCCTGACCGCGCTGGCGAGCGCCCGATGAGGACCCCGGCCGGGCTCGCCGACGGCGCCGCGCCGAGGTCCCGGACCGACCGAACCGACGCACAGGAGAGTGCCGCGTGAGCCTGACCCTCGACGACATCACCCTCACCTACCCCGACGGCGACGGCCGTCTGACCGCGCTGGACGCTGTGAGCCTGCGGGTGCCGGCCGGCACGATGACGGCCGTCGTGGGCCCCTCAGGATCCGGGAAGTCCAGCCTCCTCGCGGTCGCCGCGACCCTGGTCGCCCCGGACCGCGGGCGCGTTCTCGTCGGCGGTACGGAGACGGGGGCGCTGACCTCCGCCGAGCGGGCCGTCCTGCGGCGGCGCGAGATCGGCATCGTGTTCCAGCAGCCCAACCTGCTGCCCTCGCTGACCGCGCTGGAACAGCTCCAGGTGATGGGTCACCTGGACGGACGCCGTCACGTGACGCCGCGGGCACGGGAGCTGCTCGCCGAGGTCGGGCTGGGCGAGCTGGCGCACCGGCGTCCGCACCAGTTGTCCGGGGGACAGCGGCAGCGGGTGAACATCGCCCGCGCGCTGGTCAACGAGCCCTCGGTGCTGCTGGTCGACGAGCCGACCAGCGCCCTCGACCAGGAGCGCGGGACGGCGGTGCTGGACCTGTTGGTGCGGCTCACCCGTGAACGCGCGACCGCGACCGTCCTCGTGACACACGACCGCGCCCGCCTCGGCGAGGCGGACGCGGTACGGGAGATGAGGGACGGACGCCTGGGGACACCGGTGGCGGTGCCGACGGCGGAGTGACCGGACGCCGGGCCGGGGTCGGAGCGACCGGATGCCGGGTCGGGTGCGGAGTGGCCGGATGCCGGGTCGGGGGCGGAGTGACCGGATGCCGGGTCGGGTGCGGAGCGACCCGGATACGCGGTCGACGGAGTGGCCTGGGCGGAGAGTCGGGGACGAGCGGACCCTACGGCGGTCCGCCGTCCGCCGTCCGCGTCCGCCGTCCGCCGTCCGCGTCCGCCGTCCGCGTCCGCCGTCCGCGTCCGCGGCAGGTGGCCTGTGGCAAGTGGCCTTTGGGCCGCGGCATGTGGCCGGTGGCCTGCGGTCCGCGGCCGGTGGCCCGTGGCCCGCGGCCCGTGGTCGGGTCAGCCGGTGCTCTGGCCCGTGCTGGCCAGGGCCTCCGACAGCTCCGCCGCGACCTGCTGGAGCACCGGCACGATCTTCTCGGTGGCGGCCTCGGTGACCCGGCCGGCCGGGCCGGAGATCGAGATCGCGGCGGCGGTCGGGGAGTCCGGCACCAGGACGGCCAGGCAGCGGACGCCGATCTCCTGCTCGTTGTCGTCGATCGCGTAACCGGTGCGGCGCACCTCGTCGAGCGCGGCGAGGAAGCCGTCCGGAGTGGTGATCGTCTTCTCCGTCGCGGCGGGCATCCCCGTACGGGCGAGCAGCGCGCGCACCTCGTCGTCCGGGGTGTGGGCCAGCAGCGCCTTGCCGACGCCCGTCGAGTGCGGGAGCACCCGGCGGCCCACTTCGGTGAACATGCGCATCGAGTGCTTGGACGGCACCTGGGCGACGTAGACGATCTCGTCCCCGTCGAGCAGCGCCATGTTCGCGGTCTCGCCGGTCTCCTCCACCAGACGCGCCAGATAGGGGCGGGCCCAGGTGCCGAGCAGCCGGGAGGCGGACTCGCCGAGGCGGATCAGCCGGGGGCCGAGCGCGTACCGGCGATTCGCCTGCTGCCGTACGTATCCGCAGGCCACGAGGGTGCGCATCAGCCGGTGGATGGTGGGCAGCGGCAACCCGCTGCTCGCGGAGAGCTCGCTCAGACCGACCTCGCCCCCGGCGTCCGCCATGCGCTCCAGCAGATCGAAGGCGCGCTCGAGGGACTGGACGCCGCCACTGGAGGCGGACGATCTGGGGTCGGTGGTGCTGGCGCTGGACGGCGGCACGGCGGCGGTCCTTTCGGGGCGCGGTATCGAGCGGGGTGACCCGAAGACTCTCGAAGGGGGCGGCGGCGGGTGGCGGGCAGGCAGAAGCGCAGCCTACCCGGCACCCGACGGGCCACCAGGTAGGGTAAGGCTACTTCTGTCTGTCGGAAGAGTGATTTCGCCATACGGAAAACCTCCTGACCGGGCGCAGCGGGAGCGGATCTCGGCCGGGTCGGGGGAGGGTGGAGAAATGAGCCCTTGACGGGGCGGAGGCCGGGGTGAAGACTTCTTCAACAGAAAGTTGAATTCCGTTACGCGGAAGCAACCCGGCGGCAACGGGAGACGACGGCGGCGGAGAGAGGGGTCCGGGTGTCCGATGCCGAACTGATGCTGCGCTCGACGCGCGTCATCACGCCCGAGGGGACGCGCGCCGCTTCGGTCGCGGTCGCCGCGGGAAGGATCACGGCCGTGCTGCCGTACGAGGCCGAGGTGCCGTCCGGCGCCCGGCTGGAGGACGTCGGCGACGACGTCCTGCTGCCCGGCCTCGTCGACACCCACGTCCATGTGAACGACCCCGGCCGCACCGAGTGGGAGGGCTTCTGGACCGCGACCCGTGCCGCGGCCGCCGGCGGCATCACCACCCTGATCGACATGCCGCTCAACTCCCTCCCGCCGACGACGACGGTCGACCACCTCGCTACGAAGCGGGACGTCGCCCGCGCCAAGGCGCACATCGACGTCGGCTTCTGGGGCGGCGCGCTGCCCGGCAACGTCAAGGATCTCCAACCCCTTCACGACGCCGGGGTGTTCGGGTTCAAGGCGTTCCTGTCGCCGTCCGGCGTGGAGGAGTTCCCCGAACTCGACCAGGAGCAGCTCGCCCGGTCCCTCGCCGAGATCGCCGGCTTCGGCGGACTGCTGATCGTGCACGCCGAGGACCCGCACCATCTCGCCGCCGCCCCGCAGAAGGGCGGCCGCAGGTACGCCGACTTCCTCGCCTCGCGCCCCCGGGACGCCGAGGACACCGCAATCGAGAGCCTCGTCGCGCAGGCCAGGCGTCTCGACGCGCGGGTGCACGTGCTGCACCTGTCGTCGAGCGACGCGCTCCCGCTGATCGCAGCGGCCAAGGCGGACGGCGTCCGGCTCACGGTGGAGACCTGCCCGCACTACCTCACCCTGACCGCCGAGGAAGTCCCGGACGGCGCCAGCGAGTTCAAGTGCTGCCCGCCGATCCGCGAGGCCGCCAACCAGGACCTGCTGTGGCAGGCGCTGGCCGACGGCACGATCGACTGCGTGGTCACCGACCACTCCCCGTCGACCGCCGACCTCAAGACGGACGACTTCGCGACCGCGTGGGGCGGCATCTCCGGCCTCCAGTTGAGCCTGGCCGCCGTCTGGACCGAGGCCCGCGGGCGCGGCCACGGCCTGGAGGACGTGGTCCGCTGGATGTCCTCCCGCACGGCCGAACTGGTCGGCCTGGGCGGCAGCAAGGGCGCCATCGCGGCGGGACACGACGCCGACTTCGCGGTGTTCGCCCCCGACGAGACCTTCACCGTCGACCCCGCCGCGCTCCAGCACCGCAACCGCGTGACGGCGTACGCGGGCAGGACCCTCGCCGGCGTCGTGAAGTCGACCTGGCTGCGCGGCCAACGCGTCTTCGCCGACGGCGAGTTCACCGATCCGAAGGGTCACCTGCTGACCCGTACGACCTGATTACCCCGCCCCGTGGCGGCCGACTCGCGAAAGGAACCCCTGATCACCGTGACGGCGACCCAGAGCTTCACCGGAGACGCGAACCCCTACGGAGGCGGTGACCCGTACGCGGACTACCGCACCACCGACTTCCCCTTCACCCGGTACGCCAACCTGGCGGACCGGCAGCTCGGCGCGGGCGTCGTCGCCGCCAACGACGAGTTCTTCGCCCAGCGCGAGAACCTTCTCGTCGCCGGGGCCGCCGAGTTCGACCCCGAGCACTTCGGCCACAAGGGCAAGGTCATGGACGGCTGGGAGACCCGGCGGCGCCGTGGCGCCTCCGCCGAGCACCCGTGGCCGACCGCCGAGGACCACGACTGGGCCCTGGTACGGCTCGGTGCCCCCGGGGTGATCCGCGGGATCGTCGTCGACACCGCCCACTTCCGCGGCAACTATCCGCAGGCGGTGTCGGTCGAGGGCGCCTCCGTGCCCGGTTCGCCCTCCCCCGAGGAACTCCTGGCGGACGAGGTGAAGTGGACGACTCTGGTACCGCGCACGCCGGTCGGCGGTCACGCGGCCAACGGATTCACCGTCTCCGTCGAACAGCGCTTCACCCACCTGCGGGTCAACCAGCACCCCGACGGCGGCATCGCCCGGCTGCGCGTGTACGGCGAGGTCGTGCCCGACCCGCGCTGGCTGTCCGCCCTCGGCACGTTCGACGTGGTCGCCCTGGAGAACGGCGGACAGGTCGAGGACGCCTCCGACCTCTTCTACTCACCCGCCACCAACACCATCCAGCCCGGCCGTTCGCGCAAGATGGACGACGGCTGGGAGACCCGCAGGCGACGCGACGACGGCAACGACTGGATCCGCTACCGGCTCGTCGCCCGGTCCGAGATCCGCGCCTTCGAGATCGACACGGCGTATCTGAAGGGCAACAGCGCCGGCTGGGCCTCGGTCTCGGTGCGCGACGGCGATGGCCCGGACGCGGGGGAGTGGACCGAGATCCTGCCCCGCACCCGCCTCCAGCCCGACACCAACCACCGCTTCTCCCTCGCCGCACCCGCCGTCGCCACGCACGCGCGCGTGGACATCTTCCCGGACGGGGGCATCTCCCGCCTGCGCCTCTTCGGCTCCCTGACGGAGGAGGGCGCGTCCCGCCTGACGGCACGCCACCAGGAACTGGGCGGCTGAGCGGCCCGGTTCGGTCCGCAGCCGGGCACACCACGGGGGACTCCGCTCCTCCGGAAGGGGCTCCCCCTTCCGGAGGAGCGGGCTCACCGCACGCCGGGGCCGCCCCCGGCCGGATCCCCGCTCGTCATGCCGCGTGTCCGCCGTCCACCGCGAACTCCGCCCCCGTGACGTATCCCGCCTCGCTCCCCGCCAGGTACGCGACGATCGACGCGACCTCGTCGGCGGTGCCGAAGCGGCCCACGGCGGTCAGCGCGCTCTGGCCCGGCGCGTACGGGCCGTCCGCCGGGTTCATGTCGGTGTCGACGGGACCGGGATGGACGATGTTGGCGGTGATCCCGCGGCCGCCGAGCTCCCGCGCCAGCGCCTTGGTCAGGCCGACCAGCGCGGACTTGCTCATCGCGTAGAGCGTCCCTCCCGGACCGGGCACGCGCTTGGCCATGCAACTGCCGATCGTGACGATCCGCCCGCCGTCCCCGAGATGCGGCGCGGCCGACCGGGAGGCCAGGAAGACGCCCCGGACGTTCACGTCGAGCACCCGGTCGACGTCCGCCGGGGTCAGGGACTCCAGCGGACCCAGGACCCCCACCCCCGCGTTGTTGACGAGGACGTCGAGCCGCCCGAACTCCGCGACGACCCGGTCCGCGACCGCGCCGGACTCCGCAGCGTCGGAGGCGTCCGCGCGCAGGGCCAACCCCCTGCGCCCGAGCGCCTCGACACCCCGTACGACGTCCTCCGCGGCCTCCTTGCCGCTCACATAGGTGATGGCCACGTCCGCGCCCTCGCGGGCCAGCCGCAATGCCGTCGCGGCCCCGATGCCCCGGCTCCCGCCGGTCACGAGGGCCACCTTGCCGTCCATGTCTCGCTGAGAGGTCTGAGAGGTCTGAAGGGTCTGAAGGGTCTGAGAAGTCATGAACCCATCCCAGCCGCCGCGGCCGCGGGACGCTGGCGGCGAACGGACACCGACATCGGCGGATGACATGATGACCGGCGACATAAGGCGACGGCGGAACGAGGAAGCCGGTGTGAATCCGGCGCGGTCCCGCCACTGTGACCGGTGAGCGCGCTCCGGCATGCCACTGCCCCGACCGGGGTGGGAAGGCGGAGCGTTCGGGGATCCGGGAGCCAGGAGACTCACGCGGTCGCCTCCTCGATCGACACCGGGGCGGATCTCCCCGGGAGGGGAGTGGTGCGCTGTGCCCGAGACGCCGGCGGAAGAGATGTCGGGGGAGTCCGCGGCGGTGCGCGGACCCGTGCCGTGCCGGGTCGTCGTGTGCCGGGACTGCTGCTGCGGCAGTCCCAAGGTGACCGGGGTGGACCACGCCGCACAGACCGCGCGGCTGCGCGCCGAGGTACCGGTGCGCGTCTCCGAGTGCCTCGACGTGTGCGACCAGGCCAACGTCGTCGTCGTACAGCCGTCCGCGGCGGGCCGGGCGGCCGGCGCGCGGCCCGTCTGGCTCGGACTCGTCAACGACCCCGAAGCGACCGAGGACATCGTGACCTGGGTACGCGCCGGCGGTCCGGGCGTCGCTCCGCCGCCGGACATCCTCGACCTGTACACCTTCACCCCGCCGGGGCGCCCGGCCGACTCCTGAGCCCGCGCACGCAGGGGCCGGCCGACCCGCCCCGGGGCGCCGAATGCGACGCCCCGGGGCATTTTGACGCCGTGTCAGGACGCAACGGGCCAAGGCCGTTTGCGTCCAGTCGATCTCTCTTCCACCCCGCCTGACCTGCGGCGAAAGTAGTTCTTGCCACCGGGCGACCCGCCCGGGACGACCTCCACGGCTGCACCTGCAGGGCAGCCGGGCGGTCGGTGACGTGCCTTCGCCCGTACGACTTCCACGCCGCAGGAGAGATCATGAAGTTCAGCCACGCCGTCCGCCGTACCACCGCAGCCGTCGCCGCCGTCGGCGCGATGTCCCTCGGCATGGTGGCCACCACCGCCGGCGCAGCACACGCCGTCGCGTCCTGCTCCGGGGACGTGTCGATGTACGGCACGCTCTCGGACGGCCGGCTGACGTACACGCAGATCGCGCCGGACACCGGCAACCGCGTCAAGACGCTCATCGGCCCGAACCTCGGCTTCACGCCCAAGGCGATGGCGACGCTCAACTTCAACACGGTCCTGGTCACGTCGACCACCGGCGACCTCTACCGCGTCGACATCCAGACCAACAACACCTCCCTCGGGGTCGCGGGAGTCGTCAAGATCTGGGACGGCGGCTGGACCTTCGACAAGATGGTCTACGACGGAGCCGGCCACCTCTACGGGACCGTCGACGGCCAGCTCCACCAGTACGTCGTCTCCCAGCCCAAGCCGGCGGGCTCGGAGCACATAGGCCAGCACGTCGTGATCGACACCGGCTTCGTCCTCAAGACGCTCGCCGCCGCGGGCGACGACCGCATCGTCGCCTCGACCGCCGACGGCCGGCTGCTCAGCTACAAGATCAACGGAGTGGACGACTGGGACCTCTCCGTCCTCAAGGCGAGCGGCTGGTCGGCGGTCGACTCGCTCTCCTCGCCGGGCGGCGGCCTCTACTACGGCCGCACCAACGGCGGCATGTACTGGTACTCCGACGCCGACCCGACCGACGGTGACGGCGGCGACATCACGTACCACTCCGACGACCCGGTGGACGCCTCCGGCTGGACCCAGAGCCTGCTGTCGGCCTACGCCAACAACTGCGCCTACGTGCCGGCGGCGCCGCCGAAGTCCGTCCAGGGCGGCACCATCTACCGCAGCGAGGTCATGGACCGGGCCAAGAACTGGTACAACCGCAACGTCCAGTACGACCAGGGCGCCTCCGCCGTGGACGTCGACGGCGACCACTCCTACCGCACCGACTGCTCCGGCTTCGTCTCCATGGCCTGGCACCTCACCACCTCGCTGACGACCGAGACGCTGCCCAGCGCGAGCACGCAGATCAGCAAGACCGCCCTCCTGCCCGGCGACGCGCTGAACGACTACTCCGAGCACGCCGTCATCTTCGCGGGCTGGAAGAACCAGGACGCGGGCACCTTCTACTACTACTCCGAGAGCAGCCCGGCCACGGACATGAACTACTCGACCGCGAACATCAACAGCGGTGACATCAGCGGCCACCCGGCCTCGGACTACGTCGCCCTGCGCTACAAGAAGATCGCCTGACACCCCACTTGACGCCTCGAAGGCCCCGCCGATCCCCGGCGGGGCCTTCGAGGCGTTCGCGCGCCCCGGGAGACGTCTGCCCTGCTCCGGCCCACGCCGAAAAGGGCGGTGCCCCCTCGCCACGAGGGGGCACCGCCCTTTTCGGACTGGCGGACTGGCGCACTGACGGGCCGACGGGCCGCGGCAGCGGCGAGCCGCAGCCGTACGCGGCGGGCGGGCTACTGCCAGCCGGCGTCCGTCGGAGCGACCTGCCAGCCGGCGTCTGCCGGAGCGACCTGCCAGCCGGCGTCGGAGGCGAGAACGGAGGAGGCCGGAACCGCGTCCGCCGTGGACCGGTGCGTGACCACCGGGGCGGCGAGAGCCGCGGCGACGACGAGGGAGGTGACCGCGGCGGCCTTGGCGATGCGGGTACGAAGCATGGCTGTTTCCGTTCCTTCCGGGACGAGATGCGGTGTCCGGCCTGGTGTCGCGCCCCGCGGTGGCGCTCTCCTCGGCCGGTGACTCATAGGTTCGTCGCAGCTCAGGCCCGAGGAAAGGGTTCACGGATGGACGGAAGCGGCCTTGGACCGATGCGTCCAGGCAGGCCGTTTCAGTCCACCGGCTGCGGCTCGAAGGCCAGGGGCACCAACGGCACCCCGGCACCGGTCGGCCGCGCCCCGGCCAACTGCGGTACGGCGCGGAGCAGTCGGCGGGTGGCCCGCACCGCTCGTTCCTCCGCCTCCTCCAGCGTGTCGGCCAACAAGTAGAAGCCGAGGGTGAGTTCGGCCGGGGAGACGGTGTGCACGGCGACGTGCTCGACACCGTCGCGGGGGACGATCGCCGCTCGCACCAGAGTTCTGATGTTCGGTGGCGGCTCGTCGCCGTACGGCAGTTCCAGATATGTGTGGACCAGGTACATGCGGTCCAGAATCTCAACGCGATGCGCCGACAAGTCGGCTTGCGTGATGGCCAGTTGAGGCCTTGGCCGGTTTGGTCCTTCCCCCTGTGACGATCCCCGGTCCTCTGCGAAGATCATCGTGGGACAGGGGAGGGTCTGTGGAAACTGGGGGGAACCGGATGCTGACCGCACTTGGACTCGATACGGCCGCGGAGACGGTGTACCGCGCCATGCTCAGAAGTCCGGCAGCCGGTGTCGCGGCCCTCGCCGACACCGTGGGACTGTCCGGGGACGAGGTGCGCGACGCCCTCGACACGTTGAGCGAGCTGGCCCTGGTGCGCCCGGCCGCGGGGGACGCCGGCCGGCTCCGGGCCGTCTCCCCGGACATCGGCATGGAGATCCTGATGGGCCGCCAGCAGGCCCAGTTGGCGGCCCAGCAGCAGCGCCTCGAATCCTCCCGGGCCGCCGCGGCCCAGCTCATCTCCGAGTACGCCGAGCTCCGCCCGGCCACCAGCCATCCCGGGGTGGAGCAACTCGTCGGCCTCGACCAGATACGCGACCGGCTGGCCGTACTCACCCGCGAGGTGCGCGAGGAGTTCCTCGCCTTCGCCCCGGGCGGACCGCAGACCGCGGAGAACATGGCCGCCTCCCGGCCGCTCAACGAGGACCTGCTCGGCCGCGGGGTGCGCATGCGCACGATCTACCTCGACAGTGTCCGTACGAACCGGCCCACCGTCGAACACGCCACCTGGCTGGCCCGGCTGGGCGGCCGGGTCCGCACGGTGCCGTCCCTGCCGACCCGGATGATCCTCATGGACCGGGAGACCGCCATGATCTCGGTCAGCAGCGACGACACCGCCGCCGGCGCCGTCCTGCTGACCGGCCAGGGCACGCTCACCGCCCTGTGCGCGCTCTTCGAGACCACCTGGGAATCCGCCCAGCCGCTCGGCGAGACCGTCCCCACCGACCCGAACGGACTCATCGGCCAGCAGACGACCACGCTGCGGCTCCTGGCCGAGGGCCACACCGACGAGGCCATCGCCAAACGGCTCGGGGTCTCCCACCGCACGGCCCGCCGGATCGCCTCCGAACTCATGGAACGCCTGGACGCCCGAAGCCGCTTCGAGGCCGGCGTGAGGGCCGTCCAGCAGGGCTGGCTCCCGCCGCGCCCCTGAATCAGCGCCCCCGAATCAGCGCCCCCGAACCAGCGCCCCGAACCAGCGCCCCGAACCAGCGCTCCTGAACCAGCGCTCCTGAACCCTTGCCCGGGGGCCGCCGGCCGGTCGGGCGATGTCCGAAGGCGGCGGCCCCGGAAACCGGGACCGCCGCCTTCGCCGGTCAGCGGACGCGGTTCGTCCAGCCGACCTCGACATAGGTCGTGCGGACCACCGGGTCGGCTCCGGCGGCGCCCCTTTCCAGAACGCGGCTCGTGTCCGGGTCGAGGACATAGCGGAGGGAGTACGGGACGGACACGGGCTTGAAGCCCGGCTTCTCCACCCGCGTGGACCCGCGGAAGACGATCTCCGTGCCCGTACGGCCCCGGCTGTCCTTGACTCCGGACTTCACGGTCAGACCCGGTGTCCTCGCGACGATCCGAAAGAGCGCGGAACGCAGCTCGGGGCCCGCCGGTGACGTCTCCAGCAATGACAGGACCTGCTCGAACCGTTCCTCGGGGTCCTTGGAGAACCAGGCCTTCAGCTTCTCCGGGTCGGTGGGCAGACGGTCGAACTCCGTCCAGGACAGGCGCTTGTCGCCGACCTTCCAATTCACCGTGCTGCTACCGGACTTGAGCGGTTTCGCGTCCCCCTTGCGAACCCAGGTGGTGCCCGCCCGGGTGCAGTAGACGGCGTACGTGGCCGTCCTCCGGCCGTCCTTCGACGTGTAGTGGACCATCCAGTACGTTCCTTCGTGCGCCTCTGCCTTCGCGGAGACCTTCGCCATACCGTTCAGGAACTCCGAGGCCGACGAGACCGTCGACACCGACCTGTCCGTCACGTCCCGCACCGGGTACACGGCCGCCCCCGCCGCGATCGCGGCCACCGCGGCGGCCGCCGCCAGGATCCCTCCACGCCGCGAGAGCCGGCGCCGTCGCGGTGCCGTGCCCGGCTCGTCGGGGCCGAGGACGACCACATCCTCCTCGGGCACGTCCATCGGGGGCGCGAGGGAGGCCGCCGGGCCGCCGCGTCGGGCCGTGGCGAGGGGGATCGCACCCTCGTACTCCGCGGGGGCGGGCGTCCGTGCGGCCTCGCGTGCCGCGACGAGCGCCAGGATGTCGCGTACGGCCCTGACCTTGGCGTCCGAGGGTGGCGCCACGGCTCCGGCCGCGATCAGTTCGTCGGCGCCGGGGAAGTCGAGGAAGTCGTCAGATTCGGTCTTCTCGGTCATGTCAGGTCTCCTGACAGGTCGAAGGGGGCGCCCGAGCGCAGACGGCTGCGCGCGCGGTGCAGACGGGTGCGGGCGGTCGCCGCGGGTATGCCGACCACGCCGGCGGCCTCGCTGGGCGTGAGCTGCTCCCAGGCGACGAGCAGCAGCAACTCCCGCTCCACGTCGGGTAGTCCGGCAAGGAGCTCGCGCAGCCTGGGTGCCACCGCCGCGGCGACGAGCCGGTCGTCCACCGCCTCCCAGGGATCGTCGTCGCCGACGGCGCGCGGAATGTCCGGGCGGGCCGCCGCGTCCCGCCGCCAGTGGGCGGAGAGCACGTTCCTGGCCACGCCGAACAGCCAGGCCCGTACGGACCCGCGGGCCGCGTCGAAACCGCGGCGCGCCGCGAACGCCTGGAGCCACAGCTCGGCGAGCAGATCGTCGGCGGCGCCGGGCGCGCGGCGGGTGAAGTAGCCGTGCAGGGCCGCCGAATGGCGTTCCACCAACGGCGTGAAGGCGGCCGGGTCGCGTGCCGTGCGGCCCAGCAGCTCCTCGTCGTCCGGGCCCGATGTCATGGGACCTCCGTCTCCGGACCGCCGGCCGGCGGTCTCACCCCTTACTTGGCGGAAACCGTCGGCAGCGTTCGCGCGCCCGGGCCGGGGAGCGGCGCCGCGTCACGGTGGACGCGCCGAGCGGCCGGCCGCGGTCACACCGTCAGCCAGCCCCGCAGCGCGGCCTGCACCCCCGTCTGGAACCGGGTCTGCGTGTTCAGGGACCGCATCAGGCGGGTGATGCGGCGGCGGACCGTGTGGACGTGGACGTCGAGGCGCCGGGCGATCGCCTCGTCCTTCAGGCCGGACGCGAGCATCGTCAGCAGCTCCCGGTCCTGTTCCGTGATCTGGCTGTCCGACGGGGATCCGATGGGTACGGCCCGTTCCCAGATCGCCTCGAACAGCGGCACCAGGGCGTTGCTCAGGAGCGAGTCGTTCACCACCAGGGCCGAGGCCGTCGGGTCCGCCGCGTCCGTCGGCGGCAGCAGCGTCACCCGCCGGTCGACCGTGATCAGCTTCGTCGGCAGGTCGGTGCCCACCCGGATCTGCACGCCCTGCGCGGCCAGATCGCCGAGGCCCCGGGCGCGGCCGTGGAAGCTCAGGCCCTCGCGGTCCACCACGGTCCGCACCCGCACCCCGCGTCGTACCGGCTCGGTCACGTCGAGCGGGGAGGGCATGCCGTCGGGTTCGCTCGCCGCGTACGGCGGCCGGTCCAGGAGCGCCACCTCCGTGCGTGCCGAGACCAGCAGGGAGGCCACCCGCGCGGCGATCGCCTCGCCGCCCCGGACCGTCTCGATGCCGAGTGCCGGGGCGCCGTGCGCGGAGCCGACGAGTCGGGCGGCCATCCGGTCCACCGTCCCGGTGAGCTCCTCCAACTCGGCCGACCTGCGCAGCAGATCGGCCTGATGGACGTGGATCAGGTTGCGCAGCGCGGTGGCGGGAGGGATCGCGACGGGCATCGCGAGGTCACGGGCGGTCCGGGTGAACCCGTGCTCGCCGAGGTGGTCGAGGGCGGCCGCGAGCCGGGGCGCCGAGAGGCCGGTGGACCGGGCGAGTGCCGCTCGGGACGGATGCTCGGGGATGTTCAACAAGGCCTCGTAGACCTTGAGTTCCTCCGTACCCAGCCCGAGAGCCCGCCACCGCTCGTCCACCGTGTCCCGACTCACGCCTGGATTCTCACCCGTTCTCGCAGGCCGCACAAGGCGATGTTCTCGCAGGCCACACAAGTGTGCACGTACACAAGTGCGCACCCGGAACGCATTGTTCACACCCCCGCTCCGGCATTTGCATGTCCGCATCCGATATCCGTTCACGCAGCTGTGACACCGGAGGGGCAACCGTGCGGAGTGCAGGACGCAGGAGATCAGCCACAGCGAGGCAGCGGCACGGCGGGATGTCCGTCGGCCAGGGGACGGCGGCACTGCTCGCCGCCGCGGGCCTGTTGGTGACGGCCGTGCCGGCCGCCCACGCGGACACGGCCACCGCGGCCACCACGTCCGACGCGTCCGGCGTGACGCCGGGCACCGGGACCGACACGCCCTCGCTCGTCACCGGGCTGCACGAGGAGGCCGCCGTCACCGGGACCGCGGCCGACGCCGCCCGCGGCCACCTCAGGGCCAGGAAGGGCCGGTACCACATAGCCGACACCTCGGCGAAGGGCCTGGTCTCGGCCGGGACCACGACCGAGAAGGGCGGCAAGGAGACGGTCCGCCTCCAGCAGAGGTACAAGGGCGTCCCCGTCCTGGGCGGCCAGTATCTGGTCCGGATGACCGCGAAGGACGGCAAGCGCACCGTCACCGGCACCTCCGGCAACTACTTCACCGGCCTGAAGCTCGGCTCGGTCGCCCCGAAGGTCTCCGAGAAGACGGCGATCGAGCGCGCGGTCGCCGCCGTCACCACGCAGCAGAGCGGTGGGCTGCTGCACGCCCCGGCCAAGGGGGAGAAGGCCGCCGGCCTGCAACTGACGGGCGAGGAACAGGGGTTGACGATCCTGCCGCGGGGCACCGGCGTGCTCACCCGGCACATCACCGTCACCGGGGCCGGCACCGGCGACGGCACGCCGGTGCGGCAGGAGGTGTACATCGACGCCCGCTCCGGCTTCCCCGTGCTGCAGTACAGCGGCATCGAGACCTTCGGCGCGACGGGCACCGCCGCGAACGCCACCGCGGGCACCGCGCCGGCCGGTGACGCCGACGCCGCCGCGGCCGCCGACCAGCTGGTGGTCAAGGGCACGGGCGTTCGCTACAACGGCGAGAAGACCGAGCTCAACCTGTACAAGGACACCAAGGGTGTCTACGAGATGATCGACTACAGCAAGCGGGCGGCGGACAGCCCGTACAACGGCGAGATGATCGCCACCTACGACGCCCGCGGCCGTGACGTCTCCACCGCGTCCGGGGTGTGGCCGAGCGGCATCAAGACCTTCCAGTCGGCCACCACCGACCTCGGCGAGGACTACACCGACTCGGGTGCGGTCGACGCCCACTGGGCCGCCGGCAAGGTCTACGACTACTACAAGGACCACTTCGGCCGGAACGGTCTCGACGACAAGAACGGCTTCATCTACTCCCTGGTGGGCGTGACCTCCAACGGGCAGCCCTACGACAACGCCTTCTGGGACGGCACCAAGATGGTGTACGGCCAGGGCAGCGGCGACTTCCGCACGTTCTCCGCGGACACCGACGTCGTCGGCCACGAGATGACCCACGGTGTGGTCGAGCACACCGCGAACCTGGTCTACGCGGGCCAGTCCGGCGCCATGAACGAGGCCCTCGCGGACTACTTCGGCAACGCCATCGACCTGGAGGCCAACCATCAGTCGATGGACGACCCGGACGCGGGACTCCTCGGCGAGGACCTGTGCACCACCAAGAGCCCGCGCGAGTGCGCCCTGCGCGACCTGAACGACGGTGCCACCACCTCGAAGAACTTCATCGGCGTCAGCTTCCGCGGTGACAACGGCGGCGTGCACCTCAACTCCACCATCTTCTCCGGGGCCTTGTGGGACATGCGCCAGGACCTCGGCGGTGAGCTCGCCGACCGGATCGTCTACCGCGCGCTGTCCGCGTACATGACCCCGCTGGACGGCTTCACCGAGGGCCGCGCCGCGGTCGTCGCCGCGGCTCAGGAACTGGGCGTCACCAAGGCCCAGTTGAAGACAGTCAAGACCTCCTTCGACGCGCACGGCATCGTGCCCGGCTGGGAGAAGGCGCTCGGCGTCGACGCCGACACGATCCTGTCCAAGGTCAATGTCGCCGGTACCGGTGTGAGCGCGGGCAACGGCACGTACGCGCTCTCCCGTTCCAACGAGGACGGAAGCGAGCCGTACTCGGTGTGGGTCGGCAAGACCAGCGGCAAGGGCACGCCGGAGCAGAAGAGTCCGAACAACGGCGACTACAACGTCTACGCCACCACGGACGGAAAGAACGTCGCCTGGGCCGAGTTCGGCTCGACCTCGGTCTCCTTCCATGTGCGCCCTGTCGGCAGCGGCGTCGACAAGGTCGTCGGCGGCACCGCCGCCAACGTCTCCGGGCTCGTGCTGAACGGCGACATCCTCGCCTACACCGTGCCGGACCCGTACTACGGTCTCCAGCACGTCTGGTACCTGAACATCAGGACCGGCGAGGCCAAGCAGGTCAACAGCAGCTACGCCGTCGCCACCGCGCTGCCCTCGGTCCGTGACGGCAAGATCGCCTACGCGAAGATGTGGGCGGAGTCCGACGGCTACAAGCTCGGCGTCGAGGTCCTCGACACCGCCACCGGCAGGATCACGCTGATGCCGGTCGACAAGAGCAGGGCGATCGGCATCGGGCAGACCGCTCTGACCGACGACGGTGTCACCTGGATCGAGGACGACGACGCCACCGACACCGGCCAGGCCGCCGTCAAGCGGGCCGCGCTCGACGGTTCGGGCCCGACCACGGTCGTCCCGGAGTCCGCCGACAGTTCGCTGTACGCCTACACGCTGACGGCCTCGGACGACGCGGTCACCGTCGGCTCGCTGCCCCCGGCCACCTCGTGGGCCAACGACACGCTGCCGAAGCTGTACCAGGCGGCGTCCGACGGCACGGGCGGCGTGCAGCGTGTCTCCTGCGACCGCGGCGACCAGGTGTACGCGGCCGCCGACGGCGGACAGCGCGTCCTGTGGCTGGACGGCACCACCGGCTACACGAACCTCGTGAAGCGGGACCGTCCGGCGGGCCGGTGCTGATCTGACCCGCACGGACAGGAGCGGCCGGGCCCCGGGGGAGTCCGGCCGCTCCTCTTGTACGCGGTCGGCCGCCTTTCCTGTACGCGGTCGGCCGTGCCGTCCGCGCCCGGCTCTCGCTCAGTCCTTGTGGTCCGGCGCGATCCGCTCCGCGAGCCGCAGCAGGGCGGCCCAGGCGAGGTCGTAGGCGTCGTGGTCCTCGAAGTCGGAGGAGGCCCCGCCCTCACCGGTGAGCTGGCGGGCGGTGTACTCCGCGACCTGGTCGGAGGGGATGATCAGCTCGGTGCCGCCGGCCTGGGCGGTCACCTGGATCTCGCAGGCCTTCTCCAGGTAGTACATGCGCAGGAACGCCTGCTTGGCGCTGTCGCCGACGGTCAGCAGGCCGTGGTTGCGCAGGACGAGCGCGGGGTGGCCGCCGAGGTCGGCGACGAGGCGCTCCTGCTCGTCCAGGTTGAGGGCGACGCCCTCGTAGTCGTGGTAGCCGACGCGGTTGTGGAACTCCATCGACATCTGGTTGAGGGGCAGCAGACCGCCCCGCTGGGCGGCGACGGCGCAGCCCGCCTTGGTGTGGGTGTGCAGTACGCAGTGCGCGTCGGGGCGGGCGCGGTGGATCGCGCTGTGGATCACGAATCCGGCCGGGTTCACCGGGTGCGGGCTCGGTTCGACGGGGTTGCCGTCGAGGTCGATCTTGACCAGGTTGGAGGCGGTGATCTCCTCGAAGAGCAGCCCGTACGGGTTGATGAGGAAGTGGTTGTCGGGGCCGGGCAGCCGCTGCGAGATGTGCGTGAAGATCAGGTCGGTCATCCGGAAGTGGGCGACCAGCCGGTAGACGGCGGCGAGTTCGCGGCGCAGCCGCAGTTCCTCGGCGGCGGCGTCCGCCGTGGCGGCGCTGACGGGGCTGGTGAGGAGGTCGGTCACGCGGGGGCTCCTTGCGTGCTGGCGGTGCGGGGGGCGGTGGCGGCGGGTTCGGGGGCGGTGGCCGTCGCGGGGACGACGACCGGGGTGTGCGGGCGTCCGGTGGTCCACCAGGCGATGACGTTGTGCGCGGGTCCGGTGACGTAGGCGCGCAGCGAGGCGTCCGTCCGGAAGGCGCTGTGCGGGGAGAGCAGGAGGCGCGGATGGCGGCGCAACGGGTCCTCGGCGGCGGGTGGTTCGCAGGGGAAGACGTCGAGGGCGGCGCCCGCGAGCCGGCCGCTGTCGAGGGCGGCCAGCACGGCACCGGCATCGATCAGGTCGCCCCGCGAGACGTTCACGAGGAAGCCGCCGGGCCGCATACGCGCGAGCAGCGGCCCGTCGACCATCCCGCGGGTCCGCGCGGTGGACGGGGTGTGCAGCGAGAGGACGTCCGCCTCGGAGACCAGCGTGTCCAGGTCGGCCCGTTCGACGCCCTCGGGCCACTCGGTGGCGTGCGGGTCGTGGGCGACGACCCGGCCGAAGAGCGGGGCGGCGATCCGGGCGAGGGTACGGGCGATCCGCCCGAAGCCCACCAGGCCGAGGGTCAACTCGCTCGCACGGCGCGGCACTTCGGTGAAATCGGCGTTCCAGCCGCCGCCCCGGACCACGGCGTCGGCCTGCGGGAGACGCCGGACGAGCGCGAGCGCCTGGGCCAGGGCGTGCACGGCGACGTCCTCAGTGGCCGCGTCCGGCAGGTTGGCCACCCACAGTCCCCGGCGGGCCGCCTCGACGGTGTCGATCATGTCGTGGCCCGCGGACATGGTGGCGAGCATCCGCAGCCTGGGCAGCCGGTCGAGGAGGGCCGCGTCGACCGACGCGTACCCGACGATCAGCGCGTCCGCGTCGTGCGCGGCGGCGGCGATGGCCTCGGGAGCGCGGCTGCCGACGAATCGCGCGTCGAAACCGGCCTCCGAGAGCAGTTCCAGGGCCGGACCGGGGTCCAGCTCCTCCGTCTCGGTGATCACTGCCACGGGTCGCGACACGGCACGCTCCATAGATGATTCGATTGCCATAACGGCACGCAACTTACGTTTCGACCGTTCCTCTTGTCCACCCTGGACGAGATGATTGTTCGGGGTCTCGGCGGCAACGGCGATGCGGCCGCCGTCCGGGGCCTTCGCGTGCTGTCCGAGAATGAGCACAGACCCGGCCGGGCTCCCGGCCGGGCCGACCAAGGACCGAGGGGACCTGCCCGTGGATCTCGACGAGACCGACCTGGCGATCGTGCGTGGGCTTCAGGCCGACGGCCGGCTGACCTACGAGACGCTGGCCCAGCAGGTGGGGCTGTCCCGCCCGGCGACCCGGATGCGGGTGCAGCGGCTGCAGGAGTCGGGAGCCGTGCGCATCGTGGCGATCGCCCATCCGGCCGTCCACCGGCTCACCGCGTCGGCGCATCTGGCCATCGACACGGAGGGGGCCGCCGCACCGGTCGCCCGTGCGATCGCGGCACTTCCCCAGGCACCCTTCGTGACGCTGACCAGCGGGCGGCGGTCGATCATGACGGAGCTGCGTACGGCCGGATTCGGAGAGCTGGAGCGGACCATCGAGCGCATCCGGGCCATGGAGGGCGTGCGCACGGTGGACCCGCTGGTCGCGACGCGGCACGTGAAGGACCCGTATCTGCTGGCCCAGGAGCCGACGGTGGCGCTCCAGGACGAGCTGGACGGGCGGATCCTCGCGGAGCTGGAGGAGGACGGGCGGCTCCCGTTCGCCGAGCTGGCGGGCCGGGTCGGCCTGTCGCCGGGCGCCACCCGCGCGCGCACGCTGCGCCTCCTCGACGGTGGTGTGGCGAAGGTGGTCGCACTGGTGCGGCCCGACGTGCTCGGCATGGGCTACCTGTGCGGATTCAGCCTGCGGGTGGCCGGCACGGCCGCTCGGGTGGCGGAGCGGGTGGCCGCTCTGGAACGGGTGACGTTCCTGTCGACGTGCCTGGGGCGCGCGGAGCTGGTCGGCACGATCACGGCGGAGTCGTTCGCGGCCGTGCGGGCCACGCTTGAGGAGATGCGGGAGCTGCCCGAGGTCCGCGAGGTGGAGAGCTGGCTCCATCTGGAACTGATCAAGGAGCGGTACGACATGGGGCCGCGCCCGGCCTGAGGGGTCCTGGCCGCCGGCTTGTGGCGGCCCGGACCATGGGCCGACGACCCGGAGCGCCGGCCTGACGGGCCCGGACCGCCGACCCGAGGGTGCGTTCGGGGGCGTCGCAGTCGATACGTAAGTCATCACGTGATTCGACTTACCAAACATTCTTCACTCGACCCTCTGGTCAACCAGTCGTTCGCTATCTATGGTTCTCCAAGTCGAATCGTCTGTCGGCGTACCCCCCCGTACCTCCCGGTCGAAAGCAGGCCAGCCATGCCCCGTCCGTCCGCATCCCCCGAACGCACCCTGCTCGTCACCGGTGCCGCCGTGGCCGTCCCCGGCACTTCGGTCCGCGCCGAGGCCCTCGCCGTCCGCGGCGACCGCGTCGTGCACGTCGGCACCGCCGAGGAGGCCCGCGCGGCCCTCGGCGGCCACGCCGACACCGAACTCGTCCTGGACGGCGGCCTGGTCCACCCCGGCTTCGTCGACGCCCACTGCCACCCGGTCATGTACGGGCAGGCCCTCGCCTGGGTCGACCTGCGGCCCGAGCGGGTCGGCGACATCGACACGATGGTCGAGGTGCTCCGCGAAGCCGGGCGCGACCTGCCCGCCGGGGTCCCGGTCCGCGGCTTCGGCTACGAACACCGGCGCCTGGCCGAGGGCCGCCATCCCGACTGCCACGACCTCGACCGCGTCGCCGACGACCGCGAGGTCTACGTCATGAACGCCTCCGGCCACGGCGGCGTCGTCAACTCCCACGCCCTGCGCACCTGCGGCATCACCGCCGGCACCCCCTCTCCCGAGGGCGGCAGCATCGGGCACTTCGAGGACGGGGAGCCCGACGGACAGCTCTGGGACGCGGCCTGCGACCTGCTCACCGGCCCGGCCGGGGTGAAGATCGGCAACCACGGACCGAACTTCCACCTCTCCGAGCCCGACGACATCATGGCCGACCACCTGCTGCGCGCCCAGGAGGTCTTCCTCGCCGCCGGTGTCACCACGATCGGCGACGCCCAGGTCTCGCGCCGCGAGATGGAGACCTACCTGCGCGCCCACGCCGACGGCAGCCTGCGCATGCGCGTCTCCGCCTACCTGACGTCCGCGCTGCTCGACACCGCCCTCGAACTCGGCGCGGTACGCGGCTTCGGCGACGACACGTTCCGCGTGCAGGGCGTGAAGTTCTACGCCGACGGCACCCTCGGCGGCTGGACCGCCTACTTCCCCGAGGGCTACGCCGCCGACTGCTGCCACCACGGCCAGCTCTACCACTCGGCCGAGGAGTACGCGGAGATCGTCCGCCGCGCCCACGCCGCGGGCCTCCAGACGGCGACGCACGCGCAGTCCCCGTACGCCATCGGCATGGTGCTCGACGCGATCGAGAAGGCGCAGGCCGACCGCCCGCGCGACGACATGCGCCACCGCATCGAGCACTCCGGGCTGCCGACGGACGAGCAGATCGAGCGCATGGGCGAGCTCGGCGTCATCCCCGTCATGCAGCCGCAGCACCACCTGCGCACCGGCGACGGCACCCTGACCGCGATCGGCGACATGGGCCACCGCTACAACCCGGCGGGCCACTGCCCCGGAGCGGGGGTCCCGGTCGTCTTCTCCTCGGACGCGCCGGTCGCCCCGCCCGCCCCGCTGGAGGCCGTGGCCGCCGCGGCGACCCGCCGGACCGTGCTCGGCACCGTCCTCGGCGACGAGTCGCTGCGCCTGCCCGTCGAGGCCGGTCTGCACGCGCACACCGGTGCGGCGGCCGCCGCCCTGCACCGTGAGCACGCGGTCGGCGCCCTCGCGCCGGGCATGCTCGCCGACTTCTGCGTCCTGGACGCCGACCCGCTGACCGTGCCGGTCGACGAACTCACCGGCATCCGGGTCCGCGAGACCTGGATCGGCGGCCACCGGGCCTGGGCGGCCCCCGACCGCTGACCCAGGGTCAGCGGCGCGGACCCACCGGCCTGTGCCGCAACCCACCGGTCGCGGCGCCGGCCCTGGCCCACGCCCCGCTGTCCTGGCCCGCTGGCCCGCGGGCCTGTCGCGCAGGCCCAGCGATCCGCGGCGCCGCTCCCTGGTCGGCGGCGCTCACCCCGGGTCTGCGGCGCCGGCCCACCGGTCCGCGGTGCCGCACGGCAGCCGGCGGCGCGGCCCAGGGCCCGCGGTGCCGATCCGCCGCGGGCCTCGTCTCGCGTACCCCTCGTCTCCCGGCGGCCGGACGATCCCGTTCGTGGCCCGGTCGCCGGGTCCGGTAACCACCCCGGAACCAGCCCCCACACCGCCGCAGTTCCCGTCCCCGACCGCACTCTTCCGCCGGAGGTCCCCGTGCCGGACCGCACCACCCCGCGCACTCCGCAGAGCCCGTTCAGAACGGCCCTCGCCGCCCTGTCCGGAACGTCCATCGAGTGGTACGACTTCTACGCCTTCGCCACGGCCGCGGCCATCGTGTTCGACGACGTCTTCTTCCCGGCCGACATGCCGACCTCCCTGAAGACGATCTCGGCCTTCGCCACCTTCGCCGTCGGCTTCCTGCTGCGCCCGCTCGGCGGCATCGTGTTCGGTCACATCGGTGACCGCGTCGGCCGCAAGAAGACCCTCGTCATCACCCTGCTGATGATGGGCTTCGCCTCCTTCGCGATCGGTCTGCTGCCCACCTACCAGCAGGTCGGCGTCCTCTCCCCGGTCCTGCTGATCGTGCTGCGCCTGATCCAGGGCCTCGCGATCGGCGGCGAGTGGGGCGGCGCCGTGCTCATCGCGGTGGAGAACGCCCCCAAGGGCAAGGCCACCTTCTTCGGCTCCTTCGCCCAGCTCGGCTCGTCCGTCGGCGCGCTGCTGTCGACCGGCATGTTCAGCCTGATGAACCTCTTCGGTGAGGCCTCCTTCGACTCGTGGGGCTGGCGCGTACCGTTCCTGGCCTCCGCCGTCCTCGTCGGCATCGGCCTGGTGGTGCGCACCAAGCTGGAGGACTCGCCGGTGATGGACGAGATCCACGCCGAGCAGAAGCGGAACGAGCAGGCCGGGAAGCAGGGCGGCAAGCAGAGCGCCGTCAGCAAGCTCCCCGTCGCCGAAGTGCTGCGCAAGGACTGGCGGACGGTCCTGGTCGGCGTCTTCTCCCTGGCCACCGCGACCGGCGGCTACTACGTCGTGACCAGCTACCTGCTCTCGTACGGCACCGACGACCGGCACCTGTCCGAGTCGATGCTCCTCAACGGCCTCTCGCTCGCCGCGTTCCTGGAACTCCTGGTCACGCCCTTCCTGGCCCTGCTCGGTGACAGGATCGGCTCGCACAAGGTCGTCGTCGGCGGCCTCGCGGGTGTCGTGCTCCTCTCGATCCCGCAGTTCATGGTCATGAACACCGGAAGCGTCGCGCTGATCTACGCGATGATGCTCGCGATGCGGTTCGTGATGTCGGCGCTGTACGGGCCGATGGCCGCGATCCTTGCCGAGGGCTTCGCCCCGCACGTCCGGTACACGGGCATCTCGCTCTCGTACCAGGTCTGCAACCTGGTGTTCGGGGGCTTCGCACCGGTCACCGCGGTGTGGCTGTCCTCGCTGGCCGGCGGCGCGTACTGGCCGCCCGCCGTCGCCCTGATGGCGGCCTCCGTGATCGGCATCTGGTGCACGCTGCGGCTGCGGACGTACCACCGGCGGCGGGTGACGACCGACGTACCGACCACCGCGCCGGAGCCGGCGACCGCCGGCGTCTGAGCCGGATCACCTCCACCGACCTCAGGGCCGCCCCGGACATCCGGGGCGGCCCCGAGCCGTTCTCTCTCCCGGCGCCGGGAGAGCGTGTGTCGTCCATGTCGCCCTCCGGCCCCGCGGCTCGGGCCACCAGACGGTGTCGCCCGAGTTAAGGGCAGGGAAATCGGGACCGTCCGTCGGAAATGAACCGCATTCCATTACAACCCCCGCCCGCGGCGCGGTGTCCCACCGCGTGAACCGGAAACAACACTCCGCTCGCCGATTTCCCGAAGGGTCATTTCCGTATGCGCACGTTAAGGACCATCGCCTCCGCCACCTCGCTCGCGCTCGCCCTCGGCGGGGGCGTGCTCGTGGCGTCCACCGCCCAGGCGGCCACGAGTTCGGCCACCCTGGGCCGCACCAGCTGGGGCGAATTCCGGTACCAGGCCGCCGCCGGACAGACCAACAAGCTGAACGTCACGACGAAGGAAGTCGACGTCGACTCCGAGGACTACTACCTCGTCCTCATCACATTCCGCGACACGTACGACATCACCCTCTCCACGGACCAGTGCCGCTATCCGTCGCCCACCGACCACAAGGTCGCCGAGTGCACGAAATCCGTCGGCGTGGGCGGCACCAACGACACGGACTACTTCGACGCCTACCTCGGCGACGGCAACGACACCGCGACGCTCTCCGGCCCCACGCTGAACACGGTCCACGGCGGCAAGGGCCGCGACGTCCTCAAGGGCAATTCCGGGTCCAAGCTGTACGGGGAGGACGGCGACGACCGCCTCGACGGGGGCGGCGGCGTCTACGGTGAGGGCTCGTTCGGCGGCGCGGGCGACGACACGCTCACGGGCTGCTCCTCCGCCTGCCACGGCGGCCCCGGCGACGACACGCTCACCGGAACCGCCTCGGCGCAGGACCCCGGCCTGTACGGGGACGACGGGAACGACGTCATCCGCGCGGGCGCCGGCGCCGACCTCGTGTACGGCGGCAAGGGCGACGACAAGCTGTACGGGGACGGCGGCAACGACACGATCTACGGCAACACCGGCAACGACGTGCTGCACGGCGGTACGGGCACGGACACGCTCTCCGGCGGCGCGGGCACCGACGCGGTCTTCCAGAACTAGCGTCCCGCCCCGGCTCCCGGACGCCCGCCCCCGACTGTCGTCCGGACGGGGGCGGGTGACCCGGCCCGACCCGCCCCCCGGACTGGCCGGGCGGCCGTCGCCCGCACGTCATCCGGACGAGCGGAACTCTTCGCTCCGCTTCCCGCGTTCTCACGGCGTGACTCTTCAGCAAGAAATCGTCGGCAACGCCATGCAGATGGCCGTCGTCAACCTGAGCCCCGGCCAGACCGTGTACTGCGAAGCGGGAAAGTTCCTGTTCAAGACGACCAACGTGACCATGGAGACGCGGCTCTCCGGGCCCTCGGGTGGCGGGGGCGGCGGCCAGCCGAGCGGTGGCGGTATGGGCGGCATGCTGCGCCAGGCCGTGGGTACCGCCATGCAGGCGGGTCAGCGCGCCCTCGCGGGCGAGTCGCTGGCGTTCCAGTACTTCACGTCGACGGGCGGCGAGGGGACCGTCGGCTTCGCGGGCGTGCTGCCCGGCGAGATGCGCGCCCTGGAGCTCGACGGCACGCGCGCGTGGTTCGCCGAGAAGGACGCCTTCGTGGCGGCGGAGTCGACGGTGCAGTTCGGCATCGCCTTCCAGGGCGGCCGGACCGGGCGCAGCGGCGGCGAGGGGTTCGTCCTGGAGAAGTTCACCGGCCACGGCACGGTGATCATCGCGGGCGCGGGCAACTTCATCGACCTGAACCCGGCCGACTTCGGCGGCCGCATCGAGGTCGACACGGGCTGTGTGGTCGCCTTCGAGGAGGGCATCCGGTACGGCATCCAGCGCATCGGCGGCCTCAACCGGCAGGGCCTGATGAACGCCGTCTTCGGCGGCGAGGGCCTGTCCCTGGCCACCCTGGAGGGCAGCGGACGGGTGATCCTCCAGTCCCTCACCATCGAGAGCCTCGCCAACGCCCTGAGGAAGGCCCAGGGCGGCGACAAGCAGGGTCCGACGGGCGGGCTGTTCTCCACCGACGCGGGGTGAGCCCCCGGCCCGGCGTCGCCCGGCAGCGGCGCCGGGCGACTTCGGTGCGGACCGATGAGTTGCGGGCACCGGTGGGGTCTGTCCTGATGTCAGCAGATCCCACCGTCAGGAAGCAGGCACCGTCATGGGCAAGCTCACCCTCACCGCGTTCGTCAGCATCGACGGAGTCCATCAGGCGCCGGGCGGTCCCGAGGAGGACCGCAGCGGCGGCTTCGGCCAGGGTGGCTGGAGCGTTCCCTTCGGCGACGACGACTTCGGGCGCTTCGTCGTCGACAACTTCTCCCATGTGGACGCGTTCCTCCTGGGCCGGCGCACGTACGAGATCTTCGCGGGCTACTGGCCGAAGATGACCGACCCGGCCGACCCGATCGCGTCCAAACTGAACGCGCTGCCCAAGTACGTCGCCTCCTCGACGCTCACCGACCCCGCCTGGGAGGGCACGACCGTGATCAGCGGCGACCTCGGCAAGGAGGTCACCGCCCTGAAGGAGCGCACCGAGGGCGAGCTCCAGATCCACGGCAGCGCCGTCCTCGCCCAGTCCCTGCTCGCGCTCGGCCTGATCGACACCCTGCACCTGATGACCTTCCCCGTCGTGCTCGGCGAGGGCCGCCGCCTCTTCGCCGACGGCGCCGCCCCCACCGCGTTCCGGCGCACCGGCGGCACGATCACCGGCTCGGGTATCGCGATCAACACGTACGAGCGCGAGGGCCGGCCGACGTACGGCAGTTACTGAGTCCTCGGGCGATCGGCCGCCGGCCTCCTGGGCCGGCGGCCGGCTCTCGTGCCGTAGGTCGACTGCCGGCCCTCGCGCGGTAGGCCGCTGCCGGAAAACACCTCGGAGTCGACCGAAGAAATCAACGAGCTTGACATTGACATGTCATCTACGCGCGTCATTGTGGATGCATGAGATTCCCCCCACGAACCACCCGCATCGGCGCCCTCGTGGCCCTCATGTCCGCCCTGCTCGTCGGTGGCACCGTCGTGGCTCCGGCCAACGCGGCGGCCGCCTCCGTCGGCAGCATCTGTTACAGCGCGCTGCCGTCCCAGGCGTACGACACGCTGGACCTGATCGACTCCGGCGGCCCCTTCCCGTACTCGCAGGACGGGGCGGTCTTCCAGAACCGGGAGGGCGTCCTGCCCAGCCAGTCCACCGGCTACTACCACGAGTACACGGTCAAGACGCCCGGCTCCTCGACGCGGGGTGCCCGTCGCATCGTGACCGGCAAGAAGACCCTGGAGGACTACTACACCTCGGACCACTACGTCACGTTCAAGCTGATCAACTTCGGTTGCTGACGCCGAGCGCGACGCTGTAGAGCGTCTCCGGTACCTGCTTCATGGCATGAACCTCGCCCCGCGGACCCCCCTCGCGCATCGGCCGCGGGGCGAGGCGCGTCCGGCCGGTGTCGCGGGACGCCGGTCCCCGACCGGACGAGAGACGAAAGTCTGAAGCGGGCCGACTTTGGTCGCGGGCGGGGCTCGCGGGGAGGTGGCGGCGGCCTCGGCTGCGTAGATTTGTCGACCGTGAGTGGTGACCATCCGGCGTCCGCGCCGCGTGACGTTCCAGCGCCGGTCATGGCCGCGCGGCGCTGGCTGCTGCCGTCCGCCGTGGCCGCCGACCTCGATCCCGACGCCGAGCGCGCCGGGCCCTCCGGGCGGCCCCGGCGCACCGTGCGCGACTGGGTCGTCGACTTCGGCTGCTTCCTGCTGGCCGTCGCGATCGGGCTCGCGGCCGCGAACACCGTGAGCGACGACCCCGGCATCCCGCACTGGTACGCCGTCGCCGACCAGCTCATCGGTGTGCTCGCCTGTGCGGCGGTCTGGCTGCGCCGGCGGTGGCCGCTGGGACTGGCCGTCGCCATGATCCCGGTCGGACTGGTCTCCAACACGGCGGGCGGAGCCGGGCTCGTCGCCCTGTTCACCCTCGCCGTGCACCGGCCCTTCCGTTACGTGGCCTGGGTCGCCGGCGTGCAGCTCGCGCTGCTTCCGGCGTTCTTCTGGCTGCGGCCCGACCCCGACCTGCCCTACCTCGCCGCCCTCGCCGTCACCGCGCTGCTCACCTCCGCGGTGGTCGGCTGGGGCATGTTCGTACGGTCCAAGCGCCAGCTCATGCTGAGTCTGCGGGACCGGGCACGGCGGGCCGAGACCGAGGCGGCGCTGCGGGCCGAGCAGGCGCAGCGGCTCGCCCGGGAGGCGATCGCGCGCGAGATGCACGACGTGCTCGCGCACCGGCTCACGCTGTTGAGCGTGCACGCGGGAGCGCTCGAGTTCCGGCCCGACGCGCCCCGGGACGAGGTCGCCCGGGCCGCCGGAGTGATCCGGGAGAGCGCGCACGAGGCCCTGCAGGATCTGCGCGAGATCATCGGGGTGCTGCGGGCCGGGGACTCCGACGAGGCGGGGCGGCCGCAGCCGACGCTGGCGGCGCTCGACGGGCTGGTCGCCGAGTCGCGGTCGGCCGGTGCCAAGGTCGTCCTCGACAACGGGGTCGCCGATCCGGGTGCGGTGCCCGCGTCCGTGGGGCGGACCGCGTACCGCATCGTCCAGGAGGGGCTGACGAACGCGCGCAAGCACGCGCCGGGGGCGGAGGTCACGGTGACGGTGCGGGGCGCTGCGGGCTCGGGGCTGACCGTGACCGTCGCCCATCCCGCCCCGCCGGGGCCGGTGCCCAGGGTGCCGGGGTCCGGGCAGGGGCTGATCGGGCTGAGGGAGCGGGCGACGTTGGCCGGGGGGCGGTTGGAGCACGGGGGTGTGGGGGGTGGGTTTCGGGTGGAGGCCTGGTTGCCGTGGAGGGTGTAGCCGGGTCGGGTCCGGTGGGTGGGGCGGGGCCGCGCCGGTACATCCGCCCGCATCCGAACGGATCTCAGCGGGGTTTCGAGGCGCGGGTGGGTGTCGATCCGTCCGGCCTGCGGGCATTTGATGTACCGGCACGTCCCCTTCCGTGCGTCGCCGACTGCGGGTGCGCTCTGGCTCAGGTGCAGTCCCGAATCCCCGGCCGCATCCGCCCACTGTTCGAGAGCGGGGGCAAGATTCAGCCCCTCCGGCGTTTGAGGAGCGGGGTCCGGGGCGGAGCCCCGGGGTCGGGTCGGGTAGGGGCGGAGGGGGCGAGACAAGGCTTGGGGAGCTGGTTGGGTGAGGGGATGACTGGGATTCGGCTGGTGCTGGTGGACGACGATCCGTTGGTGAGGGCGGGGCTGGCCCTCATGCTGGGCGGCGCCGAGGACGTCGAGATCGTCGGCGAGGCAGCCGACGGCAGCGAGGTGGAGGAACTCGTCGACCGCACCCGCCCCGACGTCGTCCTGATGGACATCAGGATGCCCGGCGTCGACGGACTGACGGCCACGGAGCGGCTGCGCGAGCGCGCGGAGGCGCCCCAGGTCGTCGTCCTGACGACCTTCCACGCCGACGAACAGGTGCTGAGGGCCCTGCGCGCGGGCGCCGCCGGGTTCGTCCTCAAGGACACACCGCCCGCGGAGATCCTCTCGGCGGTGCGCCGGGTCGCGGCCGGAGACCCGGTGCTGTCGCCCGCCGTCACCCGCCAGTTGATGGCGCACGCGGCCGGTTCCACCGCCGACACCCGCAGGTCCGGCGCCCGTTCCCGGATGGCGGAACTGAACGAGCGCGAGCGCGAGGTCGCCGTCGAGGTCGGCCGGGGCAGGTCGAACGCGGAGATCGCGGCCGGACTGTTCATGAGCGTCGCCACGGTCAAGACCCACGTCTCCCGCATCCTCGCCAAGCTCGGCCTCAACAACCGCGTGCAGATCGCGTTGCTGGCGTACGACGCCGGACTGCTGGAGGAGGACGGGCACTGAGCGGGGTGCTCGCGCGTTGAGCGGGGTGACGGGAGGAGAGTCGTGATCGATCTGGGGGAGTACGGAGCGCGGTTCACCGAGGATCCGCATCCGGTCTACGCCGAGTTACGCGCGCTCGGTCCGGTGCACCGGGTCAGACTGCCGGCGCCGGAGGCGACGCATGAGACCTGGCTCGTCGTGGGGTACGAGGAGGCGCGGGCCGCGCTCGCCGACCCGCGGCTGGCCAAGAACCCGGACACGGCGGGGTTCCTCTTCTACGGAGAGGAACTGATCGGCAGGCACATGCTGTTCGCCGACCCACCGCAGCACACCCGGCTCCGGACCCTGATCGCGGGCGAGTTCACCGGCCGGCGGGTCGCGGCCCTGCGCCCGCGGATCCAGGAGATCGCCGACGAACTGCTCGACGCGATGGTTCCGCGCGGCCAGGCCGACCTCGTCGAGTCCTTCGCCTATCCGCTCCCGTTGACCGTGATCTGCGAGCTGCTCGGGGTGCCCGAGCCGGACCGGGCCGCCTTCCGCGCCCTGTCCACGGAGACGGTCGCTCCCACCAGCGCCGAGAGCGAGCAGAAGGCCTGGGCCCAACTCGCCGACTATCTCGACGAACTCATCGAGGACAAGCGGTGCGCGGGTCCCTCCGGCGACCTGCTCAGCGGTCTCATCCGCACCACGGCCGAGGACGGCGACCGGCTCTCGCCGGGGGAACTGCGCGGCATGGCGTTCCTGCTCCTCGTCGCCGGACACGAGACGACGGTCAATCTCATCTCCGGCGCCGTCCGGGCCCTGCTCGGCCACGCGGACCAACTGGCCGCGGTCCGGGCGGACATGACGCTTCTGGACGGCGTCATCGAGGAGACGCTGCGCCACGACGGCCCGGTGGAGAACGCGACTTTCCGCTATGCCGCCGAACCGCTCCACATCGGTGGCACGGCGATCGCGGCGGGGGAAGAGGTGATGATCGGCCTCAGCGCGGCCGACCGCGACGCGGCGCGCTATCCGGAGCCCGACCGCTTCGACCTCCGGCGTGAGTCCCGCGGTCATCTCGCCTTCGGGCACGGCATCCACTACTGTCTGGGCGCGCCGCTGGCCCGGCTCGAAGCCCAAGTGGCCCTCCGCTCCCTGCTGGAGCGGTGCCCGGACCTGGCGCTCGACGGGCCGCCGAGCGGCTGGCTGCCCGGCATGCTGATGAGAGGTGTGCGCCGGATGCCGGTGCGCTGGTGAGCGGCCCGGTGCCGTGTGAGGAGCGTCGCCCGTGCTGCGTACGGCGGAGATCACCGCGGAGTTGACCGGTCTTGAGGACTCCCGGCATCGCCTCTACTGGCGCTCCCTGCTGGAGTTCACCCTCGACTGCTTCATCTGCGAGCGGACCGGACGGACCACGGTGTTCGAGCGCGGCGCCGAGCAGGCGCTGTGCTCCGGCAGCCGCAGCGGCCTCCAGCGCCACCACACCGCGGGGAGGATCGCGGCGTTCGACACCACGAGCGGCCGGGAGCGGCTGGCGGTCCGGGCGCTGGTCGACTTCTGGTGGGCGCCCTTCACCGACACGCGGGACGACCGGAAGGCCGCCGCGCCCACCAGCCACCCCTGGGTGCGGCTGCACCTCGCCTATCACTGCCCGGAGGCGGACGAGTCGGGCACCGCGAGTATCCAGACCAACCAGGTCCGGCCGCACCACCTGACGTGCAAGCACTGCGACCGGCGGCTCGGCCTCGACGGCGAGACCCCCGCCGTCCGGCTCCTGGGGTGAGGGTCCGGACGGCGGGGGGCCCGGCCGCCTCGCGCCCGGCCGCCCAGCGTCGGACGGGCCGCCTGGCGCCGGACGCCTCGCGCCGGCTCGCGACCGCCGCCTCCCGGGAGCGAACGAGACCCCTCGGTCGTCAGAGCCTGCCGCCCGGGATCTCCGCCGGAGACACCGGGCGCCGCTCGCGCCGGGACACTTCGCAGGCCTCGGCGATCCGCAGTGCCTCCAGTGCCTCGCGGCCGTCGCAGGGATTGGCGCGCTCGCCGCGGACCACCTCGACGAACGCGGCGAGCTCCGCCTCGTACGCGGGGCCGAAGCGTTCCAGGAAGCCCGTCCACGGCTTGTCCGCGGGCGGCGGTCCGGCCGGTTCGGTCGAGGCGATCGGCGTGCGGTCGTCCAGACCGACGGCGATCTGGTCCAGTTCGCCGGAGAGTTCCATGCGCACGTCGTAGCCGGCGCCGTTCACGCGGGTGGCCGTCGCCGTCGCGAGCATGCCGTCGTCGAAGGTGAGGACGGCCGCGCCGGTGTCGATGTCGTTCGCCTCGCGGAACATCGGGGGCCCGGCGTCGGAGCCGGTCGCGTACACCTGGACGACCTCGCGGCCGCTGACCCAGCGCAGCATGTCGAAGTCGTGGATCAGGCAGTCGCGGTAGAGACCGCCGGAGAGCGGGAGGTAGTCGGCCGGGGGCGGCGACTGGTCCGACGTCATCGCGCGCACGGTGTGCAGCCGGCCGAGCCGGCCCGAGCGCACGGCCTCGCGGGCGGCGGTGTACCCCACGTCGAAGCGGCGCTGGAAGCCCATCTGCAGAACCGTTCCCGCGGCGTCGACCTCGGCGAGCGCGGCCAGCGTGCCCGCCAGGTCGAGAGCTATGGGCTTCTCGCAGAAGACCGGGAGTCCGGAGCGTGCCGCCCGGCCGATCAGTTCGGCGTGGGCCGAGGTGGCGGCCGTGATGACCACCGCGTCCACGCCCCAGGTGAAGATCTCGTTCACGGTGGGCGCCGCCGTCGCGCCCAGTCGGTCCGCCAGCCGCTGGGCCCGTACGGGATCCGCGTCCGTGACGATGAGGGAGCCTCCGACCTCACGGTGACGACTGAGAGTGGCCGCGTGAAATGTACCGATACGGCCCGCTCCGATGAGTCCGATGCGCATGGGAACAAACTGGGGGGCGACCCGTCGCGCTGTCAATGGTTTGTCCGGACAATCGAACTTCACAACTTCCCGTCAACATGTCCCGGGGCTACGCTCGATCCGTGGCCAAACCAGTTGTGGATCCGACCGTGTCGCTCCAGCTCGGCGTCGACCGCACCAGTCCGGTCCCGCTGTACTTCCAGCTCTCGCAGCAGCTCGAGGCCGCCATCGAGCACGGAGCGCTGACCCCCGGGAGCCTCCTCGGCAACGAGATCGAGCTCGCCGCGCGGCTCGGTCTGTCCCGCCCCACGGTCCGCCAGGCCATCCAGTCCCTCGTCGACAAGGGGCTGCTCGTGCGGCGCCGGGGCGTCGGTACGCAGGTCGTGCACAGCCAGGTCAAGCGCCCCCTCGAACTCAGCAGCCTCTACGACGACCTGGAGTCGGCCGGCCAGCGCCCCGCGACGCAGGTGGTCGTCAACACCGTCGAACCGGCGTCCACCGAGGTCGCGGCCGCACTGGGGGTGCCCGAGGGCAGCGAGATCCACCGCGTCGAACGGCTGCGTCTCGCGCACGGGGAGCCGATGGCGTACCTCTGCAACTTCCTGCCCCCCGGGCTGCTGGAACTCGACAGCGACCGCATGGAGGCCACCGGCCTCTACCGGCTGATGCGCGGGGCCGGCATCACCCTCCACAGCGCCCGCCAGTCCGTCGGGGCCCGCGCGGCCGGAGCGGACGAGGGGGAGCGGCTCGGCGAGCCGGCCGGGGCCCCGGTCCTCACCATGCAGCGCACCACGTTCGACGACACCGGCCGCGCCGTCGAGTTCGGCTCCCACATCTACCGCGCCTCGCGCTACTCCTTCGAGTTCCAGCTCCTCGTACGGCCCTGACCCGCCTCCCGGAGGCCGTCTCCCAGCGCGCGCGGGAACCGTGATTTGGGCGGATGATCCCAATGATCGATACTTGGCCGTTTGGGCCGGTGCGAATCCGGTCCGCACGGGCCCGCCGGAGGGCCCCCGGGCCGGTCCTCACGGCCCGGCACACCAAGAGCACGGCAAGAAGGGCACGGCCTCGTGGCACGGACACGGACCTGGGTGGGCATCGCGCTGGCGGGGGCGCTGACGGTCTCCCTCGCGGGATGCAGCAGCACCGGGGGCAAACGAGCCGAGGATGCCCGCAAGGCGGCCGCGGCCCAGGGCAGGGCCGCGGTGAACACGCCCCGGTGGACCTTCGCGATGATCACCCACTCGGGCGACGGCGACACCTTCTGGGACATCGTCCAGAACGGCGCCAAGCAGGCCGCCGTCAAGGACAACATCAACTTCCTGTACTCGCACGACGACGAGGCCCAGCAGCAGGCGCAGCTCGTGGACGCCGCCGTGGACAAGAAGGTCGACGGCATCATCGTCACGCTGGCCAAGCCCGACGCCATGAAGGCCGCCGTCGCCCGGGCCCGCAAGGCGGGCATCCCGGTGATCACGGTGAACTCCGGCTCCGAGGAGTCGAAGGCCTTCGGCGCGCTCACCCACATCGGCCAGGACGAGACGATCGCCGGAGAGGCCGTCGGCGAGGAACTGAACAAGCGGGGCCGCGAGAAGGCCCTGTGCGTCCTGCACGAACAGGGCAACGTCGGCCACGAGCAGCGCTGCGCGGGCATCAAGAAGACCTTCGACGGGACCGTCGAGAACCTCTACGTCACCGGCACCAACATGCCCGACGTCCAGTCCTCGATCGGCGCCAAGCTCCAGGCCGACAAGTCGATCGACTCGGTCGTCACGCTCGGCGCCCCCTTCGCGGACACCGCCGTCAAGGCCAGGAACGACGCGGGCAGCAAGGCCGAGATCGACACCTTCGACCTGAACGCGAAGGTCGCCGCCGAGCTGAAGAACGGCACCCTCGGCTTCGCCGTCGACCAGCAGCCCTGGCTCCAGGGGTACGAGGCCGTGGACCTGCTCTGGCTGTACAAGTACAACGCGGACGTCCTCGGCGGCGGCAAGCCCGTCCTGACCGGACCGCAGATCATCACCAAGGACCAGGCCTCCGAGCTGGAGCGCTACGCGGATCGGGGGACCCGATGACCGCCACGGCACCCGCGCCGGCGCCCGGCCCCCGGACCGACGAACGCCTCCTGAAGACCTCTGCCTGGCGCAAACTGCTGAGCCGCCCCGAGCTCGGCTCGGTGGTCGGCGCGCTCGCGGTGTTCGTGTTCTTCGCGCTGTTCGCGGACAGTTTCGTACGCGCCTCGAGCCTCAGCACGGTCCTGTATGCGGCGTCGACCATCGGCATCATGGCCGTCCCGGTCGCGCTGCTGATGATCGGCGGCGAGTTCGATCTCTCCGCGGGCGTCATGGTGACCAGCTCCGCGCTGATCTCGTCGATGTTCAGCTACCAGATGACGGCGAACGTCTGGGTCGGTGTGTTCGTCTCGCTCCTCGCCACCCTCGCGATCGGCGTCTTCAACGGCGTCATGCTGACCCGCACCGACCCGCCCAGCTTCATCATCACGCTCGGCACCTTCCTGATGCTGACCGGCATGAACCTCGGCTTCACCAAGCTGATCAGCGGCACGGTCTCCACCAAGTCGATCTCCGACATGGAGGGCTTCTCCTCCGCCAAGGACGTCTTCGCCTCGACGATCACCGTCGGCGGCGTCGACTTCAAGATCACCATCCTGTGGTGGCTGGTCCTGGTCGCCGTGGCCACCTGGATCCTGCTGCGCACCCGCGTCGGCAACTGGATCTACGCCGTCGGCGGCGGCGAGGAGGCGGCCCGCGCGGTCGGCGTCCCGGTCGACAAGACCAAGATCGGCCTCTACATGGGCGTCGCCTTCGGCGCCTGGATCTCGGGACAGCATCTGCTGTTCTCGTTCGACGTCGTGCAGTCCGGCGAGGGCGTCGGCAACGAGCTGATCTACATCATCGCGGCCGTCATCGGCGGCTGCCTGATCACCGGCGGCTACGGCTCCGCGATCGGCGCGGCCGTGGGCGCGCTGATCTTCGGCATGGTCAGCAAGGGCATCGTCTTCGCCGAGTGGAACCCCGACTGGTTCAAGTTCTTCCTGGGCGTGATGCTGCTCCTCGCGACCCTGCTCAACCACTGGGTCCGCAAGCGCGCGGAGGCCACGAAGTGACGACGGAGAAGATGACCGAGGAATCCGCCGCCGCGCGGCGCCCGGCGCTCGTCGAGCTCGACGACGTCAGCAAGTACTACGGCAACATCCGCGCCCTCGAAGGGGTCTCCCTCGAGGTCCACGCGGGCGAGATCACCTGTGTGCTCGGCGACAACGGCGCGGGCAAGTCCACCCTCATCAAGATCATCGCGGGTCGCCACCGGCACGACGGCGGCACCCTGCGCGTCGAGGGCGAGGAGACCCGGCTGGCCTCCCCGCGCGAGGCCCTGGACCGCGGCATCGCCACCGTCTACCAGGACCTCGCCGTCGTCCCGCTGATGCCGGTCTGGCGGAACTTCTTCCTGGGGTCCGAGCCCCGGAAGGGCTTCGGCCCGTTCAAGCACCTCGACGTCGACCACATGCGGCGCACGACCCACGCGGAACTCCTGCGCATGGGCATCGACCTGCGCGACGTCGACCAGCCGATCGGCACCCTCTCCGGAGGCGAGCGCCAGTGCGTGGCGATCGCGCGCGCCGTCCATTTCGGCGCCAAGGTCCTCGTCCTCGACGAGCCCACGGCCGCCCTCGGCGTGAAGCAGTCCGGTGTGGTGCTCAAATATGTGGCCGCCGCACGGGACGCCGGACTGGGTGTTGTGTTCATCACCCACAATCCGCATCACGCCTATCTCGTGGGTGATCGTTTCGTCCTGCTGAAGCGCGGCACGATGTCGGGCAGCTACACCCGGGACGGGATCACGCTGGACGAGCTGACGCGCCAGATGGCGGGCGGAAGCGAGCTGGACGACCTGCGGCACGAGCTGGAGAACCGTGCCCTGTGAGGGCCGCGGGGCCATGACCCGGACGGCCCCGCGGACCGGGCGGACCGGGCCACAGACGGCCCACAGGTCACCTGTGTCACCGCGCTTCCACGGTGCGGCCCCGGTGCGGCGTAAGGCAGAATCGGCGCGATGAGCACCTACCGCGACCTCGCGCTGCCCCGAGCTCTCGGCTCCGCTCGCGCGGGGAGCACCCCCATCGGCTCCGCGCGCGCCACCGTCCTGCGGACCGTGGGCACACGCGAGCGCCGTTCCCATCTGACGGCACCCCGCGTCCCCACCGTCGGCATCGACATCGGCGGCACGAAGGTGATGGCGGGCGTGGTGGACGCCGACGGCAACATCCTGGAGAAGGTCCGCGCCGAGACGCCGGACAAGTCCAAGAGCCCCAAGGTCGTCGAGGACACCATCGTCGAACTGGTGCTGGACCTCTCCGACCGGCACGACGTGCACGCCGTCGGCATCGGCGCGGCCGGCTGGGTCGACGCCGAACGCAACCGCATCCTGTTCGCCCCGCACCTGTCCTGGCGCAACGAGCCGCTGCGCGACCGCCTCGCGGGCCGGCTCGCGGTGCCCGTCCTGGTCGACAACGACGCCAACGCCGCCGCCTGGGCCGAGTGGCGGTTCGGCGCCGGACGCGGCGAGGACCACCTCGTCATGATCACCCTGGGCACCGGCATCGGGGGCGCGATCCTCGAGGACGGCCAGGTCAAACGCGGAAAGTTCGGGGTCGCCGGAGAGTTCGGCCACATGCAGGTCGTGCCCGGCGGCCATCGCTGCCCGTGCGGCAACCGCGGCTGCTGGGAGCAGTACAGCTCCGGCAACGCGCTCGTGCGCGAGGCCCGCGAGCTCGCCGCGGCCGACTCCCCGGTGGCGTTCGGGATCATCGAGCACGTCAAGGGCAACATCGGCGACATCACCGGCCCGATGATCACCGAGCTGGCCCGCGAGGGCGACGCCATGTGCGTCGAACTCCTCCAGGACATCGGGCAGTGGCTCGGGGTCGGCATCGCCAACCTGGCCGCCGCCCTCGACCCGTCCTGCTTCGTCATCGGCGGCGGGGTGAGCGCGGCCGACGACCTGCTGATCGGTCCCGCCCGCGACGCCTTCCGCCGGCACCTCACGGGCCGCGGCTACCGCCCCGAGGCACGGATCGCGCGCGCCCAGCTCGGCCCCGAGGCCGGCATGGTCGGCGCCGCCGACCTCGCACGGCTGGTCGCCCGCCGTTTCCGGCGCGCCAAGCGACGCCGCGTGGAGCGCTACGAGCGGTACGAGCGCTACGCCGAGACCCGCCGCACGACGCAGCAGGAGTCGCAGTGACCGCCTCGCTCCCCCGCCAGGCGACCTCCCCGGACGAGCCCCAGCGGCCGCCCGAGGACCCGCGCCACAAGTTCCGCCGCCGCGCGCTGACCCTGCTGATCATCGTGCTGCTCATCGGCGTACCCGCCGGCTACCTGGTGATCTCCGCCGACCAGAGCCGCAACAGCGGCAAGGACAAGGAGGAGAAGTACTCGGCGACCGGCCTCACCTCGGGCTGGCCCTCGCGCGTCCAGCGCCGCCTCTACCAGGTGCCCATCCCCGGCAAGTCCACCGACGTCGCGTACTACGAGACGAACAACTGGAAGACCAGCCGGCTGTACGTCCAGTTCGGCACCACCCAGACGGGGCTCGACACGTTCCTCAAGGGCGTCGGCACCAGCCGTGCCGCCCTGAAGAAGGACCACATCACCATCAGCGACCGCAACCAGAAGGTCGTCGGATGGGAGTTCACCGGCCCCGGCCCCTGGTGGGGACTCGTCCACAAGCAGAAGGACCCCGCGCCCACCCAGGACATCGTCGTGAACGGCTCCGAGACGGGCCACCCCATGGTCTACATCGTCTCGCGCACGATCCCGTAGCGCGCGGCCCCGCCACACCGGGCCGGGCCCGGTGACGAGGCCCGTCACAGCCCGCCGCGGAGGCGGGAGCCGATTGTCAGACCCCGCCCGTAGAGTCGAAGACAACTGATTCGACCGAAGGGCGGGAGGTGACCGGGCGTATGCGCGACGGGGTGGAAGCGATGACCGCGCGGACGCCTTCCGCGGGCGTGCCCTCGGCCTGGGCACCCTCCGCCTCCACCGCGGACGCCCGGCCGCGCGAGCTCGCCCGGCAGTCCGCCGAGCTGCCGCCCTCCACCCGGCTCGCCGCCGTCTTCCTGCCCGCGCCGCTGCCCCGCGAGGGACGCGTCGCGTTCTGGGACCCGCACGGGGAGCCCCCGCCCGCCGAGGACGACGGGGACGGCCCGCGGCCCGCGGACCACTCCGAAGGGGCCACCGCACCCGGCACGCGAGCGTCCGGGCCCGAGCACACCGAACTGACAGTCGTACGACCGCACGGCTCGGGCGTCCGCAGGAGCACCGTCCCCGCGGTGACCCTCTCGGTCGCCGAGGCACTCCCGCTGCTGGCCGGGGCCCGGCGCGACCCGGCGGCCCACCCCGCCACCGTCTGCTGGGGCGCCGCCGCGCTCCACGCGCTGCGCCTGGTCGCCCGCGGACGCCTGCTGCCGGGACTCACCCCCGGCGGCTTCGACGCCTGGCGCGCGGGCCCCCTGGACCCGGAGGACATCGCCCACCTGAGGTCGGTCGCCGAGGCCCTCCCGTACGAGGGACACGCCGTCCCCCTGCCCGGCAGGGGACCGGTGCGGCTGCCCGAGCCGGAAGCCCTGGTGCGGTCGTTCCTGGACGCCGTCGCCGACACCCTGCCCCGCACCCCCGCCGCGCCCCACACCTCCGGCGGACCCTTCGCGGCCCGCGCGCCGCAGCGACTGACCGGCGCACACGACTGGGCCGCCGAGGTCGCCGCCGGCATGGACGCGGGGGTACGGATCTCGCTGCGTCTTGACCTGTCCGCCCACCAGCTCTTCGACGACGGGGAGGGAGCGCGGCGCGTGGGCGCCGCCGTCGTCCAGGTACACAGCCTCGCCGACCCCACGCTCGTCGTGGACGCGGCCGCCCTGTGGGCGGGGGACGCCGACACGGTGTTCGGGCCCCGCGCCCGCGTCGACGCCGCCCTCGCCGTCCGGCGCGCGGCCCGGGTCTGGCCACCCCTCGACCGGCTGTCCGAGCAGGACGTCCCGGACGTGCTCGCGCTCTCCGAGGAAGAGCTGTCGGATCTGCTCGGAGTCGTCGCGACCCGGCTCGGCGCCGCCGGTGTCGCCGTGCACTGGCCCCGGGACCTGGCGCACGACCTGAGCGCCGCCGCGATCGTGCGCCCCGCGCCCGGCTCGGCGACCGACGGGACGGGATTCTTCGAGAGCGAGGAACTGCTCCAGTTCCGCTGGCAGTTGGCCCTCGGCGGAGATCCCCTCAGCGAGGCCGAGATGGACGCGCTGGCCGAGGCCCACCGGCCCGTCGTCCGGCTGCGCGACCAGTGGGTCCTGGTCGACCCCGCCCTCGTCCGCAAGGCACGCAAACGCGAACTGGGCCTGCTCGACCCGGTGGACGCCCTGTCCGCCGCGCTCACCGGAACCGCCGAGGTCGACGGCGAGACGGTCGAGGCGGTGCCCGTCGGCGCCCTCGCCACCCTGCGCGACCGCCTCACCGCGGGCGTGACCTCCGTCGAACCCCCACCCGGCCTGGACGCCCGCCTGCGGGACTACCAACTCCGCGGCCTCGCCTGGCTCGACCTCATGACCTCCCTCGGGCTCGGCGGCTGCCTCGCCGACGACATGGGCCTCGGCAAGACCGTCACGCTCATCGCGCTCCACCTGAAGCGGGCCCGCAGCGAACCGACGCTGGTGGTCTGCCCCGCCTCGCTCCTCGGCAACTGGCAGCGGGAGATCACCCGCTTCGCGCCCGGCGTCCCGGTGCGCCGCTTCCACGGCCCCGACCGCACCCTCGACGGCCTCGACGGCGGCTTCGTGCTCACCACGTACGGCACGATGCGCTCGGCCGCCGCCCACCTCGCCGACCAGCGCTGGGGCATGGTCGTCGCGGACGAGGCGCAGCACGTCAAGAACCCCTACTCGGCGACGGCGAAGGCCCTGCGCACGATCCCGGCCCCCGCGCGCGTCGCGCTCACCGGCACGCCCGTGGAGAACAACCTCTCCGAACTGTGGGCCCTTCTGGACTGGACGACCCCGGGACTGCTCGGCCCCCTCAAGTCCTTCCGCGCCCGGCACGCCCGCGCCGTGGAGAACGGCGAGGACGAGGAGGCCGTGGCCCGGCTCGCCCGGCTGATCCGCCCGTTCCTGCTCCGCCGCAAGAAGTCCGACCCCGGCATCGTCCCCGAACTCCCGCCGAAGACGGAGACGGACCACCCCGTCCCGCTCACCCGCGAACAGGCTTCTCTGTACGAGGCGGTGGTCCGCGAGTCCATGCTGACGATCGAGACCACCGACGGCATCGCCCGCCGGGGACTCGTCCTCAAACTGCTGACGTCCCTCAAGCAGATCTGCAATCACCCGGCCCTGTTCCTCAAGGAGGACGTACGCGAAGCCGCGCGGGGGACCTCCCCACGCTCCGGCAAACTGGCCCTGCTCGACGAGCTGTTGGACACCCTGCTCGCCGAGGACGGCTCGGCCCTCGTGTTCACGCAGTACGTCGGCATGGCCCGCCTCATCACGGAACACCTGACCGCCCGCGCCGTCCCGGTCGAGCTCCTGTACGGCGGTACGCCGGTCGCGGACCGCGAACACATGGTGGACCGCTTCCAGAGCGGGGAGACCCCGGTCCTGGTGCTGTCGCTCAAGGCGGCCGGCACCGGTCTGAACCTCACCCGCGCGGGCCATGTCGTCCACTTCGACCGCTGGTGGAACCCGGCCGTCGAGGAGCAGGCCACCGACCGCGCCTACCGCATCGGCCAGACCCAGCCCGTCCAGGTGCACCGCCTCATCACCGAGGGCACGGTGGAGGACCGCATCGCCGAGATGCTCGAAGCGAAGAGGGCCCTCGCCGACGCGATCCTCGGCTCGGGCGAGGCGTCCCTGACGGAACTCACCGACCGCGAACTGTCCGACCTCGTCTCGCTCCGGAGGCCGTCATGACCGGGACCGGGGGAGAGGAACCCCGCGTGCCCGAGACCGAGTCCGGCGAACCGGCCGACGGCACCGAGCCCCGAGGCCCCGTGACCGAGGAGGGCCCCGTCACTGGGGAGGACTCCGTCACCGAAGAAGCCCCTGTCACCGAGGAACGCCCCGTGACCGGCGAAGGCGCTGTCACCGGTGAACGCCCCGCCGACGCGGCCCGCCGTGCCCTGCGCGCGGCCCGGAAGGCCGCGGCGGCCGATGATCAGGCGGGCTTGGGCCCAGGCTCGGGTGCTGGTGCTGGTGCTGGTGCTGGTGCTGGTGCCGGCGTGGGTGTGGGCGCCCGTGGCAGTGCGGGCCGGAGCGCCGAGCGGGAGGGGGCGCCGGGCCGGTCGTCCCTGTCCGCGTCCCTTTCCGATGAGTCGGCCCCTTCCCACGCGCCGGCCCCTTCCGACGAGCGCGCCGCGCCCGATGAGCCCGACGAGCCCGCCGCGCCCGACGAGCCGGCCGCCTCCGGTGCGTCCACCGGGTCTGGTGCGCCCGAGTCGCAGACGAGTGCGTCCGCCCCGGTTGCGAGGCCGAGTGACGCGGCCCGCGAGGCACTGCGACGGGCGACGGCGACGGAGCCGGCCGCGACGGACCATGCCTCTGCGGAGGCCGGCGGAGGCGCACGCCCCGGTGACATCGCCCGTGAGGCGTTGCGCGCCGCCCGGGACGAGGCGCGGCGGCTTCGGTCCGAGGCTCCGGACGGCGGGAGCGACGGCGGCGGATCGAGGCGCCGGACCGACAGGACGTCTCCGGCCGGAGCCGGTGGCAGGCGGAGTCCCGCGCACCCCGTGAACATGGACCGGGTGTCCCAGCAGCGTCGGCTTCGGGGTCTGCTCGCGGACGCCTTCCGGCTGCCCCCCGACGTGGCCGCCGAGACGGGCCTGCCGTCGGGCCCCGACGCGGACACCGACGCCGCTGAGCCGCCCCGGGACCCAGGCCCCGGCCGACTCGCCCGCGCCCCGTACACCGAGCACGACGAACACCCCGAGCACTCCGCCCACCCGGAGCACTCCGCGCACCCCGATCACCCCGAGGCCGACGCACACCCAGATCACCCCGTTCACCGCGAACACCCCCAACCCCCGGAGGAATCGGGAGACTTGGCGCCCCGGTGGCAGCCATCGGCTTCCGAGGCCTCCGAGATCCACGAGGCTTCCGAGGCCTCAGAGCCCTTCAAGCTCGGTTCCCTCGTCCCGGAGCTCTTCACCCCTGGGGCGGGCGCCGGGTCCCCGGAGGCCGAGGAGACCGATCGGTCCATCGGCGGCGAGCGGGTCACCCCGGCCCCCGGCCCCGCCGGTCGGCATCCCCGCTCCATGGCGTCCCCGGGCCGTGACGGCGAGCTGCGCCGGACCTTCCCCGCCTTCCCCGCGCGGGTCCCGGAGGAGGGCGGCTTCGCCGAGACCTGGTGGGGCAACGCCTGGGTCGCGGCACTGGAGGAAGGAGCCCTGGACGCGGCACGGCTGGCCCGCGGGCGGACGTACGCGGGACAAGGCCATGTCGACGCCGTCACGGTCACACCAGGTCTGGTGCTCGCCTATGTGCACGGCAGCCGGCCGCGTCCGTACCGCGTCCAGGTCAGGGTGCGGACGCTCACCGACGACGACTGGGACCGCTTTCTCGATGCCGCGGCCGAACGTCCCGGACACATCGCGGCGCTGCTCGACAAGGAGATGCCCAGGTCGCTCGCGGACTGCGGCGTCGAGCTGCTTCCGGGCCCCGGCGAACTCGAACCGCACTGCAGTTGCCCCGACTTCGGACACCCCTGCAAGCACGCGGCCGCACTCTGCTATCAGACGGCACGGCTGCTGGACCAGGACCCGTTCGTCCTGTTCCTGCTGCGCGGCCGCGGTGAGCGCGAGCTGCTGGACGCGCTGTCCCGCCGCAACGCCACGCGCGCGGCCCGTGCCGCCCAGGAACGGGAACCGGAACAGCCGGCCGGCGTACGCGCCCGTGACGTCCTCGCCCGGCGTGTGCTGCCGCCCCTTCCCGCTCCGCTGCCGCCGCCCGCGCATCCCGGGCAGCCGCCGGCCTACCCGGGAGCACCGGGCGGCCCGGACGCCTTCGCGCTGGACCAGTTGGCCACGGACGCGGCCGCCCGCGCGCACGCCCTGCTCACCTCGGGCCGCGATCCGGTCGCGGACCTGACGCTCTGGCAGGACGCGGTGCGCCTCGCCGCGGCCCGCCCCGGATCGGGGCTCACGGCCGCCACCCGCGCCCTCTACTCCTCGCTCGCGTCCGCGACCGGCCGCACCCCGATCGAGTTGGCTCGGGCGGTGGCCGCCTGGCGGCAGGGCGGGTTCGAGGCGCTCGCCGTGCTCGAGGAACCCTGGGACCCCCCGGCGGGCCGGTTCGACCGGGCCCGGCCGCTGCTCATGGCCGCCGACTTCCCGGCCTTCCGCCCCTGGCGCAACCACCTCACGCACCCGCAGGGCCACGCCCAGCTCCGCCTCGGCCGCGACGGCCTGTGGTACGCGTACGAGTCCGAGCCGGGCCGTGACGACTGGTGGCCCCGCGGCACCCCGGACCTCGACCCGGTCGGCGCCCTGACGGGTTTGGGCGCGCCGGAAGAGCTCTGACACGGACCGGTGCGATGTACGGTGCCCGGCTTTCGGCGGCGAAGTCCGAACGGCCACGGCCCGCGCGCCGAGCGGGGTACCTTCTGCACGTGTCCGAGGAGATGTCGAACGGCTTCCGAGATCCGTACCGGCGCAGCGTGTCCCGCGCTGGACAGGACGAGCCGACAATCGGTCACGGACCGGCCCGAGGACCGGTGTCGCCGCTGAACCCCAGCCGGGTCACGGGCACCGCACGGCCACGATGACCGCCCCCGCTGACGCGTCGGCCGCGTCGACGGACCGCCGTCCACCCCTGTCCCCCTGGCGGCGACGGGCAGCGGTCGGTGGCACCCTGATCGCCGCGTTCGGCGGGTTCGCGAGTTTCAACGTGCTGCTCTCGGCCATGCCGGCGTACGCGGTGCGGTCGGGTGCGGGACCCTCGGGCGCCGGTTCGCTGACCGCGGTCCTGATGACGGCCACGCTGGGCGTCCAGCCCTTCACCCCGGCGCTCTTCGCCCGGCTCGGACGACGGCTCGCCCTGGCATTGAGCGGCGCGCTGCTCGCGCTGCCCTGCCTGGCTCTGCCGGCCGCCTCGACACTCACCGCTTTGACCGGCCTCGCGGCTGTACGAGGGCTGGGCTTCGGCATCTTCGTCGTGGCCGGCGTCACCTTCACCGCGGAGCTGTTCCCGCCCGAGGAACGGGGGCGGGCGATCGGCTGGTACGGCGCGGTCGTCGGGGTCGCCGGTGTCCTGGGAGCGCCCGCGGGCATCGCTCTGGCCCGGCAGGACGCGTACACGCTCACCTTCGCGCTCGCGGCGGGCGCCGCCGCGCTGGTCGTGGTCGGCTCCTTCGGCTTCGCGCGGAGCCCGGCACCCGACCGCCCGGCCGGACCCCGGGCCGGCCGGGCACGGACCCTGCGCGAGACAGCGCTGTCGCTGCGCCCCATGGCCGGGCTCCTGGTGGTGGAGATCGCCTCCACCACGGCTTACGGCGTCGTCTTCACCTTCCTGCCACTGACCGCCCCGGCCGCGCCGGAGGCGTTGTTCGCCGCGCAGGTGTCCACCGTGCTCTTCCGGCTCGTCGCCGGGCGGTTCATCGACCGGCACGGCGGCCGGCGGGTACTGGCACCCGCGGTTCTCACCACCGTGCTCGGCACGGCCGTGGGCGCGGCCTCCCATCAGGAGGCTCTGCTGCTGGCCGGCGCCGTCCTGTTCGGAGCGGGCTTCGGCGCCACCCAGAGCGCCACCCTGGTGCTGATCATGCAGACGGCCGGCGACACACCCGCCGGTCTGGGGCTGGCGGGTGTCGCCTGGAACATCGCCTTCGACGCGGGCACGGGCGCAGGCTCGCTCGTGGGCGGGCCGCTGCTCTCCCTCGGCGGGCCGTCCGCCCTCTTCCCGGTGACGGCGGCCGTCCTGGGCGCGTGTCTTCTCGTGGAGCGGTGGAGAGCGCGCCCGCCCCGGCACGATTCCGCGGAGACATGAACGAGCTGTTTCCCGGCGTTGTCTATTGCAGCTCCATGAACTCCTCCGGATGTCCCCGGATTCACCGGCCGGCCGCCGCCGCGCGGTCGGCGCGGCCCGGCGTTCACGACAGCAGACGCGTGTGCGTGTTCGTGTCGCAGGGAGGTGCGCGGCTTCCCGGCTCGTGGTCGCCCGCGGTGAGCCGGGCGTAGCGATGTGTTCCGGTGTCGGTTCTCTGTGCAGAGAGGCGAAACGGAATCACTCCAGCCATTTTTCGGCCGAAGGATGCCCCTTGTACGCGTCGCCCCGGCGATTATCCGAAACCGCGTCCTTCGCTTTGCATCCAGCAACTCTCAGGGTGTTCAGGTCTGGCTGGAGACGGAGGGATGCAAGCGGGCCAAAAGGGGTGACGGGGTCGGTTTTCGATGCTTCGCCTCGGCCATGTCCATCGTGTACGTTCCGACTGCTCGCCGAGACGGACTGACCGGTTCTGGTCGGCGCAGCGCCCTCGAGAGGGGGCCGGACCGGCCAGTTCGCCGCCTCGGCCCGAAGGCCGTGCGGAACGGCGTGGCCGCTCGAGGACGGAACACCCACGGGGAAGGGGGAGGCGTGAAAGGCATGGACGCGCGACTCTCCGCGCGAGCTCGGAATGCGTGCCGCCGATGTACCGGGACGGCCTGAGCGCCGGCGGAAGACCGTACAGTCGCGAGAAATCCGTGAGCGGGGCTGCTGGACAGCGGCCGTTCACGTGGATGTCACGCGAATCCGGCCACGCACACCTTCAGTGAATTCCGCCACGGATCGCGCTCAGCCCTGTCCGCACTTTCCAGGGTGACGCGGCGACAGGAGGCGGTCGTGTCGGTGGCCCCCGTAATTGGGCCACGTCGGCACGAAGTCCAGGGGCTACGCGCTCGAATTGACGAATTCTAGGTTCGAAGGATGATGGCGAAAAAAACGCGTCCTCAGGAATTGTCTTTGTCGGACATGCTACGCGCGTCCACACGTCTCCAGCCCGACCGGACCGCCGTCTCCTGCGGCTCGGAGCGGCTGACGTTTCAGCAGCTCACCGACCGAAGTGAGGAATTGGCCGGGCATCTGCGGAACCTCGGCGTGACGAGGGACGACCAGGTCGGCGTCTTCATGGAGCCGTCCGTCGGCCTCATGGTGAGTGTCTGGGGGGTCCTGCACGCGGGCGCCGCCTACCTGCCGCTGTCGCCGGAGTACCCGGACGAGCGCGTGCGCTACATGATCGAGAACTCGGCAGCCGGCGTCATCCTGGCCGACGCGTCACTGGTGTCCCGGCTGGCGGCGATGGCGCCACCGAGGACGAGGATCGTCACCCTCGCCGACGCGCGGAACTCAGGCGCGTCCAGACCTGGGGTGCCGGCCGCCGGGGCGAGCGCGCTCGATCGTCCGCGAGCGGACGACCTCGCCTATGTCATCTACACCTCCGGGAGCACGGGCGACCCGAAGGGCATCGGCATCGAGCACCACAGCATCGTCAGCCAGATGCGCTGGCTCGCCGACGAACAGGGTCTGGACCGCAGCCGGAAGGTACTGCAGAAGACGCCCCTCAGTTTCGACGCGGCTCAGTGGGAGGTTCTCGCGCCGGCGTGTGGCAGCGGTGTGGTGATGAGCGAACCGGGCGGGTACGCCGATCCGGGCGGGCTCATCGACCTGATCGTGGCCCACGAGGTGACGACCCTCCAGGGGGTGCCGACCCTGCTGCAGGCGCTCGTCGACACCGGACGGCTGTCCGCGTGCACCTCCCTCACCCAGGTGTTCAGCGGTGGCGAGGCGCTCACCAAGAGCCTGGCGGTCGAACTCCTCGACGCCCTGCCGGACTGCGAACTGGTCAACCTCTACGGTCCGAGCGAGTGCACCATCAACGCGTCTGCCCACAAGGTCGACCGGGCGACCGTGCAGCAGGGGCCGGACCACATCTCCATCGGCCGTCCGGTGCGGGACCTGAGTTTCCACATCCTCGACCCCGCCCGGCAGCCTGTCGGCCGTGGGGAATCCGGTGAACTCCACATCGCGGGCCGGCAGCTCGCGCGCGGATACCTGAACCGCCCCGATCTGACCGCCGAACGGTTCCTGCCCAACCCCTTCTCCACGGACCCGCGGTCCGACCGCCTCTACCGCACCGGGGACCTGGCGCGATGGAACGACGACGGCACACTGCAATTCCTCGGCCGCGTCGACAGCCAGGTGAAACTGCGGGGCTTCCGGGTCGAGTTGGACGAGATCAAGGTGGCCGTCGAGGCGCACGCGTGGGTCAGGCGTGCCGCCGTACTGGTCCGCGACGACCCGCGGCTGGGCGCCAACCTCATCGCGTTCATCGAACTGGACTCCGAGCAGGCCGCTTTGATGGACCAGGGCAACCACGGAGCGCATCACCAGTCGAAGCGGAGCAAGCTGCAACTGCGGGCGCAGCTCGCCGGCCTGGGAGTCCGTCAGGACTCAGGCCTCCCGACCGTCGAGCTTCCGGGACGCGAGCCCTCGGTCCGGCAGCGGCGAGCGGTGTTCGCCCGCAAGACCTATCGGTTCTTCGAAGGCGGCGACGTCACCCGGGGGGACATCCTGGACCTGCTCGCCCCGCGCCCCGAGCGGCCGGTGGCCCCGCGGCGCCCGGACGAACTGACGCTGACCGAACTCGGCACCCTGCTGCGCTGGTTCGGCCGGTTCACCAGTGCCGAACGGCTGCTGCCGAAATACGGATACGCCTCGCCCGGCGCCCTCTACGCCACCCAGCTCCATCTGGAGCTCTCCGGCGTCGCGGGTCTCGAACCGGGCTTCCACTACTACAACCCCGTCACGCATCGGCTCTCGTTGATCGCTCCGGCCCCGGTCGGCGAGCCGAGGATGCGGGTCCACCTCATCGGGAGCAGGTCGGCGATAGAGCCGGTGTACCGCAACAACGTGCGTGAAGTCCTGCAGTTCGAGGCCGGCCACGTCGTCGGCCTGTTCGACCAGGTGTTACCCGAGTACGGCCTGCGGATCGGCATCCGCGCGGGAGGAGCGGCGGTCAAGGAGGTCCTGCGGTGCCCGGCCGAGGACCACCACCTGGCCACGTACGAGGTGGAGCCGGCCACCGCCCCGGCCGTCACGGGGCCGGTGGACACCTATGTGCAGGCTCATCCCGGCAGGGTCGTGGGGCTGAGAGGCGGTCAGTACCGCTACGTGAACGGCGACTTGCTGCCGGTGTCCGACGAACTGGTGCGCAAGCGGGACGTCATCGCCATCAACCAGGAGGTCTACGAGCGTTCCGGTTTCGGGATCAGCCTGATCGGCAGATCGCCCGAACCCTGGCAGCGCTACGTCGACCTCGGCCGTGAACTCCAGCGCCTGCAGATGAACGACATCGGCCTGGGACTGATGTCGTCCGGCTACAGCTCGGAGACCGGGAACGACCTTCCCTCGGCCCGGCGGATCACGGCCATCGCGGACCCGGGCCCGGGCCCGGACACGGCCTCCTACTTCGCCCTCGGCGGCCGGGTCAGCGAGGAGCAGCGCATCGCCGAGGACATGAAAGAGGATTCCGTCCACACGCGCGGACCGGCCGAGATCGTCAAGGACAACCTCGCCGCCTCCCTGCCCCCCTACATGGTGCCCAACAGGGTGACCGTGCTGGACTCCTTCCCGCTGACCGTCAACGGGAAGATCGATCACCAGACCCTGCGGGCCATGGACGAGGCGGCCATGGAGGACACCGACGCACCGGTCGTCCCGCCCCGCACCCCCACCGAGCAGGCGATCGGCGCCCTGTGGAGCGCGGTGCTGCGGCAGGAGAGAGTCTCGATCCGGGACGACTTCTTCGCCGCCGGGGGCCATTCGCTGACAGCGGTCAACCTGGTCGGCCGGATCAACAGGGAGCTGGGCAGTTCCCTGCCCCTCCAGGTGCTGTTCGACTCCCCGACGATCGCCGAGCTGGCCCGACGGGTCGACCGCGAGCCCACGACCACCTTGTCGAGACTGGTGCGGCTGGGCGGTGGGGACGGCCCGCGGCCCGTCTTCTGCTGGCCCGGACTCGGCGGCTACCCGATGAGCCTGCGGCTCCTGGCCGGAAGGCTGGAACAGGACAGGCCGTTCCTCGGTGTCCAGGCCCAGGGCGTCAACGCCGGTGAGGCCGCGTATCCGACGTTCGACGAGACCGTCGTCAGGGACATCGAACTCATCCGGCGCGTCCAGCCGACCGGTCCGTACACGCTGTGGGGCTATTCCTTCGGCGCCCGGCTCGCGTTCGAGGCGGCCCACCGGCTGGAGCGTGCGGGCGAACAGGTCGAGGAGGTGATCCTCATCGCGCCGGGGAAGCCGCCGGTGGAAGCCCGGGAAGGGGCGTCCACGGACACCGCGGCCGACTTCACCGACCCCACCTTCGTCTCGATCCTCTACTCGGTGTTCGCCGGAAACCTCGAACGGGCCGCCGTCGACGCGTGTCTGGCCGCGACGCGGGACGAGGAGTCCTTCGTCGAGTTCGTCTGCGGTCGATTCACCTACCTGGAAAGGGAGTTGGTGCGTCGGATCGTGCACGTGGTGCGCCGGACGTTCCCCTTCGAGTACGCGCCGCACGAGCTCGCCGAGCGCAGCCTCACGGCGCCGGTCACCGTGTTCACCGCCCGGGGCGACCAGGCCTCCTTCCTCGAAAGCGGCCGTCCGCCGACGCGGACGCCCCCCAGGATCGACCGCCTGGAGGCCGACCACTACGGCCTTCTCCGCGCCGGCGGAATCGACGAACTCGTCACCGCCCTCCAGTCCGCACGACTCACCAGAAAGGTCATCGGCGTGCCTCACGTCAACATCAAGCATTTCCCGAACAACCTCGAGGACCACCAGATCTCGGCCCTCGTCGAAGCGATCACCAGCGCGGTCCGGACCGCTTTCTCGGTCGACGAGGGCGCCGTGTCGATCGCCCTCGAACCCGTGGCGCAGGACGCGTGGAACGAGCGGGTGTACGTCCCGGAGATAACCGGGGGCACCGGCAAGCTGATCAAGGTCCCGAACTACTGAGCCCGGCCGCCACGATCGAGAGGCCATGGGGAACCAGGCCATGACACTCGGAGGACCGCATGCGTAGGACGATGGCCAGGGCGAGGGAAGACCTGTCCGTGATCGTCGCGCGAGACCCGTCGATCCACACCCGTGCGGAGGCACTGCTGCACCCCGCGCTCCCCGCGCTGTGGACCCACCGGCTGGCGCATGCCCTGTACATCCGTGGACACCGTCAGATCGCGCGCGTCCTGGCCTACGTGGCCCGCGCGGTGACCGGCGGCATCGAGATCCATCCGGGTGCGCGCATCGGCCGCCGCGTGTTCATCGACCACGGGGCCGCCGTGGTGGTCGGCGAGACCGCCGAGATCGGTGACGACGTGACGCTCTACCACCAGGTCACGCTCGGCGCGGTCGGCTGGTGGAGGGACGGCCGCCGCGACCCCGGGACCCGCCGGCACCCCGTCGTCGGCGACCGGGCGGTGCTCGGCACCAACGCCATCGTGCTGGGCCCGGTCACCATCGGCGCCGACGCGCTGGTCGGCGCCGGTTCGCTCGTGCTGGCCGACGTGCCGGCCGGCGCCCGCGTCATGGCTCCCCCGGCCGAGATCGTGATCCGGCCCTCCCCGGAGGACCGCGAGGACGCCGGCCGGCTGCTGCGCGCCCTCGCCACCCCCGGGTGCTGGTGACCGCCGGCCCGTCCCCCGTCCGTCGTATCCCAGCCGACCGTCTGTCGGCACGCCATCGGAGGCATACGTGATTCATGTCGGCGTTCTGGAGAGCAACCTCTCCGGCTCCGGCTTCGAGGGCCTGCAGATCATCAAGGAACTCGACTGCCGTGTCACCTTCTTCACCCGAGACCTCGACCGCTACCTCGAAGTGCCCGGCGGGCCGGCCTACTTCGACAACTACGTCGACGACATCGTCCACTGCGAGACGAACATCCTCGGCGAACTCCTGCCGCACGTGCACGCGGCCGGAGCCGAGCACCCCTTCGACGCGTTCCTGACCCTGGCCGAGTACGACGTGGTAGTGGCCGCAGAGGTGGCGGTCCTGCTCGGCCTCCCCACCGTCAGCGTCGACGGGGTCGCGACCGCACGCAACAAGGCGCTGATGCGCAGGCGTTGCGCCGAACTCGGGGTGCCGATGCCGGCCTTCCGGACGGTCCGGACCCCGGCCGAGGCGGAGTCGGCCGCGGCCGAGATCGGCCTGCCCGTCGTGGTGAAGCCGGCCGACGAGACCAGCAGCGCCGACGTCCGGCTGGTGGAGCGAGCGGGACAGGCCGCCGAGCACGTCCGGCTGATCCGTACGAGGGTGGAGAACACCCGGGGCCAGAGCCGCCATCCCGAGTTGATGGTCGAGGAGTACGTGAGCGGCCCCGAAGTCAGCGTCGAGGTACTGGCCGAGGGGGACCGGTACGAGGTGCTCGGGGTGACCGACAAGTCGGTCGGCGGTATCGGCTACTTCGTGGAGCTGGGCCACAGTTTCCCCTCCAGCCTGCCCGATCCGGTCGTACGCGCCTGCGGGGACCTGGCCGTGGCCGCGCTGCGCGCGGTCGGGTTCGACCTGGGCATGGCCCACGTCGAGATCAAGGTGACCCCCTCCGGGCCCAAGCTCATCGAGATCAACCCGCGTCCGGCGGGCGGCAAGATCACCTACCTGGTCGACCGTGCTCTCGGCATCCGCTCACTGGAGCTGGTGGCGGGGCAGTACCTGGGCCGGCCGCTGCCGGCCCGCGTCGTACCGGAACAGCCGGTCGCCGGGAGCGCCATCCGCTATCTGACGGCCCAGCCCGGCCGTGTGGTGTCCCTCGGCGGTCAGGACCGGGCCGCCGCACTGCCCGGCGTGGAGGAGGTCGTCCTCAAGGTGAAGCCGGGCGACGAGGTGCGGGAGCTGCGCCGCAACGGCGACCGGGCCGGGCATGTGCTGGTCGTGGCCGAGACCGCGCAACTCGCCGCGCGGACCGCGGAGGCCGCCGCCAAGGAGATCGGCATCCGCACCGAGCCGGTCGCCAGGCGCCCGGTCGCGGACTCGCTCATCGAACTGATCGGCGGTACACCCCTGTTGCGGCTGCCGCTGGACCGGATCCTGGACGGTCTGCCCGGCGACACCACCGTGCTGGCGAAGCTGGAACTGTTCAATCCGTGGTCCAGCAGCAAGGACCGGGCCGCGCTGTCGATGCTGCGCGGTGCCGAGGAGCGCGGACAGCTCACCCCGGGCGACGGCACCGTGGTCGAGGCGACCTCGGGCAACACCGGGATCTCCCTGGCCGCGCTGGCAGCGGCCCGCGGCTACCGCTGCGTCATCGTGCTGCCGGACAACGCGACCCAGGAACGGGTGGCCATCCTGCTGGCGCTCGGTGCCGAGGTGGTGCGCACACCGCACACCGGCGGCTACCAGGCGGCGGTCGACAAGGCCGAGGAGATCCACCGGGCCACCCCCGGGTCGTGGTTCTGCCGCCAGCACGACAACCCGGACAACACCCGGGCCCACTACACGTCGACCGGCCCGGAGATCTGGTCCGACACCGAGGGACGGATCGACGTTCTCGTCAGCGGGGTCGGCACCGGCGGCACGCTCAGCGGCGCGGGCCGCTATCTCCGCGAACGGCACCCCGCCGTCCGTATCGTGGCGGTGGAACCGGCCGGCTCACCGCTGCTGTCCGGTGGGGAGCCCGGCACCCACGGCATCCCCGGGTTCAACGGCGGCTTCGTGGCGCCGACCACGGAACGGGAACTCATCGACGAGGTCATCGCCGTCTCCGACTCCGACGCGCTGGACACCACCCGGCGGCTCGCCCTGCGCGCGGGCCTCATGGTCGGCGTCTCGGCCGGGGCCGTGGTCCACGCCTCCGCGGTCGTGGCCTCCCGTGCCGAGAACCGGGGCAAACACATCGTGACCCTGCTGCCCGACACGGGCGAGCGGTATCTGAGCCTGCTGGGCAGCACGGCCGAACTCGCGGCGGCGGGGGCCGCGGGCGGGGGCGGTGTCCGATGACAGGCGGCCGGCCCCCGGGCGAACGGCCCCGCCTGCTGATGGTGATGCCGTACCGCCAGTTCGTACGCAAGGCACAGGCGGCGGGGTTCTGGGTCGGTGCGGTCTGGGACCCGCGCCTGGAGTCACCGGAGTACCTCGACGACGTACGCGAACTGGCGGACCTGTACGTCACGGCCGACTTCCGGGACGAGGAGGCGCTGCGCGGCACCATCCGCTCGGTCGCACGGGAGCACCACGCGTCGCTGATCTATCACCTCGGCCGGGAGGAGAGCATGGTGGCCGCCTACGAGGTGGCCGAGGAACTGCGCGCCGAACTCAATCCGGCCGCGGCGATCCGCGTTCTCGCCGACAAGCACGCCATGCGGGACCTGCTCGCGGCGCGCGGACTGTCCCCGGTGGCCTTCGCCGCCGCGCCGACCCGCCGCGAGGTGGCGGACGCGGTCCGGCGGATCGGCTATCCCGCGGTGGTCAAACCGTCCGCGCTCGCCGGCAGCCGGGGTGTCTTCCTGTGGCGCGAACCGGCCGACCAGGTGCCCTGGACGGCACTCCTCGACCGCTACGGCTACGACGGCCCGTTCCTCGTCGAGGAGTACCTGCGCGGTCCCGAGTACAGCGTGGAGACGCTCAGCCGGAACGGCCGCCACCACGTCCTGGGCATCACCGAGAAGCTGCTGGGTCCACCGCCGCTGTTCGTGGAGGTGGGGCACGTCCACCCGGCACCGCTGCCCCGGGAGCGGCGGCAGGCCGTCGAGGACCTGACCGAGGAGTTCCTCACGGCCTGCGGATACCGGTTCGGACCCGCGCACACCGAGGTGATCTGGACACCGCGGGGCCCGCGCATCGTCGAGTCGCAGGCCCGGCTCGGCGGTGACCGGATCCCGCGACTCGTCGAGCTGGCCACCGGCCTCGACGTCGAACAGGCCGTCTTCGCCGCCCTGGCGGGCACCCCCGTCCGACCGCCGAAGGCGACGGCGGCGGCGGCCGTACGGTTCTTCACCTTCCCGCCCGGCCGTGTCGACGAGATCCACGGTCCGGACACGGTCGGCGGGCTCGACCACGTCGACGAGCTGAGCATCCGTCTGCGCCCCGGCGACAACGTGCCGGAGGTCCGCGACTCCAAGAGCAGACACGGGCACGTCCTCGTCTCCGGAGCCTCACCCGAGGAGGCACAGGCACGCTGCGCGGACGCGCTCGCCGCGATCGAGATCGTCGTCGACGGTACGCCCGTGCGGGCCGACGGCCGGACCGGTGTCCTCGAAACACCCGCCTGAGTGCCATCGGCCGTTCCTCCCCCCACCCCTGAAGAAAGGCAGTCCCATGCAGTGGTCCGTCCCAACAACCAGGAGGTCACCGTGACCGCCCCCGACACGGACGCCCAAGTGCTGTTCGTCGGCTACAACGCGGCCTACCTGCGCGCGATCGACGGGAGGGTCCCCAGCGGGTCCGTCGTGGTGATCGAGGAGCCCGACATCATCCGCAAGCGTGACCTGCGGGACGCCGCGGCGGGTTTCGACTGCCTGGACCGGATCGTCCCGGCGAGTTACCAGCAGTCGGCCGAAGCGCTCGACCTGGCGGTCGAACTGTCGGCGGCGCGGCCGGTGGCCGCCGTCGTCCCCGCGCTGGAGTACGCGGTGCCGGCCGCGGCGGCGCTGGCCGCCAAGCTCGGCCTGCCGGGAGCCACCGAGAGAGCCGCGCAGGCATTGCGAGACAAGATCCGGCTGCGCGAGGCGGCGGCCGCCGGCGGTGTCCGCAACCCGCGCTGGCGGGAGGTGCACGGACCCGGGGACATCCTCGACTTCGCCGGTGACGGGCCGGTGGTGGTCAAACCGGCGAACCGGCAGGCGAGCGTCGGAGTGCAGGTGCTGGACTCGGTCGACGCCACCACCGCGGCCGAGGTCTGGCAGCGGACCTCGTCGGCGGCCGAGTACGAGCAGGTGCCCGACCGGCCGCTGGTCTGGCGATTCCTCGCCGAAGAACGGCTGGAGGGACCCGAGTTCAGTGTCGAGGCGCTGGTACGGGACGGAGAGATCGTCTTCGAGAACGTCACCGCCAAGACCGTCATCCCGGGCCCGTACCCGGTCGAGCTCGGCCATCTGCTGCCCGCACAGCTCGACCAGGACACCCGGGCCGCGTTCGGGACGGCCCTGAGGGCACTGGTCGCCGCGCTCGGATTCGGCACCGGCATCCTGCACGCCGAGTGGATCCTCACGCCGTCCGGTCCGACGCTGGTCGAATGCGCCGGCCGCTGCCCCGGCGACCATCTGATCGACCTCATCGACCTGGCCTACGACACCACGATCAGGCTGGACCTCATCGAGCTGCTGGCCGGCCGGCCGGTCGAGCTGCCCCGGTCCCCGCGGCGCACCTCGTCGATCCGCTTCCTGGCCGCCGAGCCGGGCACGGTGACGCGGGTCGCCGGGGTGGACACGGCGAAGGCCCTGCCCGGCGTACACGCCGTGGAGGTGGATGCCGAGGCGGGTCAGGAGGTACGGCCCTGGGCGTCCTCCTGGGACCGCGCCGGGCACGTCATCGCCACCGGGCCGGACGCCGACACCGCACGCCGGCACGTCCTGGACGCCGTCGCCGCCGTCCGTATCGCAACCGAGTGAGGGATCACATGTCTGCTCTGTGGCAGCGCGTCCGCGGACTGCGCGGGGCCGTGCCCGGCGGCCCGGTGGGAACCCGGCTGGCGGTGATGGCGATGATCGACGCGGTGGGGACCGGAGCGTTCCTGGCAGTGTCCGTGCCGTTCGTCACCAGGGCGGTCCACCTGTCCGAGCGCAACCTCGGCTTCGGCCTGGGGCTGTCCGCCGCCGTCGCCCTGGGCACGGCGATCCCGATCGGGATCCTGGCCGACCGCATCGGCCCGAAGAAGGTCCTGGTCGGAGTGAGCCTGTGGCGCGCCGCCTGCTTCGTGGTGTACCCGTTCGTCCAGAACCTGTGGCAGTTCCTGACCGTGGTGTGCCTGCTCGGCCTCGTCGACAAAGCGGCGGCACCGATGGAGCAGGCCCTGGTCGGACAGGCGGTGCCGACCACGGAACGGGTCAAGGTCGTCGCGATCCTCCGGTCGATGCGCAACGTCGGCTTCACCGTCGGCGCCCTGCTGGGCGGTGTCGGACTGCTGATCGACACCCGGGCCGGATACACCGCGATCCTGCTGCTCAACGCCGCCTCGTTCGCCGTGCTCGCGGCCCTGGCGTCCCGGCTGCCCTTGCTCAACGCTCCGACGGCGAACCTCCGCCGGAGGTTCTCCGTCAGCGTGCTGCGCGACGGATCGTTCCTGTCGTACGCCGGGATCAACGCCATCCTCACCATGCACATGACTCTGCTGAGCATCGGGATACCGCTGTGGATCGTGGGACACACGGATGTCCCGGCCGCGCTGATCTCCCCGCTCGTCGCGGTCAACACCGTGCTGGCGGTGCTCCTGCAGGTGCGGGCGAGCCGGGGGACCGACGACATCCCGGGCGCGGCACGGGCCCTGGTGCGCGCCGGCATCTCGCTCGCGGCGTGCTGCCTGCTGCTCGTCACGGCCCCGGGCCTGCCGGTCGTGCTCGCCGTCGGGGCGCTGCTGCTGGCCATGATCGCCCTGACGGGCGGCGAGCTGTGGCAGTCCGCCGGAGGCTGGGGCGGCTCCTATCTGCTCGCCGTGCCCGGCCAGGAAGGCGTCTACCTCTCGGTCTTTTGGCTCGGTGTGGCCGTGCAGCAGATCGCGGCACCGATCCTGGTCGGCCTGATCGTCACGGTCGGCACCGCGGGGTGGATCGCGCTGGCCGCGCTGTTCGCGGCGAGCGGCCTCGTGGCTCCCGTGATCGGCCGGTGGGCAATGGCGGAGGCGGCGAAGCGGCCGGAGCGGGACCCGAGTCTCGCCGAGGCCACCTGAGCCCTCCGCGCTGGCCGGCCCGGTGGACGAGCCGTTCGTACGAGCCGGAAGTACGGGCCCGGGAGTACGAGCCGGATCACACGGACCGGTTTCTGAGAACACCCTGAATCGACACCACCTGAATCGACAATATCCAAGGAGAGAAATGTCTGTTCCGCTGTATGTTCCGCCGGGCGGGGGAGAGTTCGTCGACATCCGGGACACGAAAAGGACGTATCTGAAGCTCACCACACCCGATTCCGACGGGGAGTTCGGATTCTTCGAGCATCACATGGCTCCCGAGGCCAGTGGAGCCAGTCCGCATGTGCACAAGAAGTCCACGGAGATGTTCTACGTGGTGCGCGGTGAGATCGAGTTCACCATCGGCGACCGGAAAGTGGTGGGTGAGCCCGGCGCGTTCGCCTACATACCCAAGGGTGAGCCGCACGGTTTCACGAACCGGGGCAAGGAGGATGCCACCCTGCTGATCATGTTCTATCCGATCTACGACCGCGAGGACTACTTCCGCGGTCTGGGACGTCTCACGGCCGACGGGCGCAACCCGAGCCTGGAGGAATTGCAGGAACACATGGCGAAGTACGACCAGTTCATGGTCTGATCCGCCTGATCGTCCACACGGGAACGGGCCCGGCGGCGCGTCACGCCGCCGGGCCCGGTTCGCTCCTTCGCGCCGTCAGCCCGCCGCGTCGAGGCCGGCCCGGAAGCGCAGATGCAACTCCTTGACCTGCTGGGCCAGTTCGGGGACCGGTCCGGCGGTCTCCACGCCGGGTACGACGTCCCGGACGGACAACGGGCTCAGGGGCGAGGTGATGGGCACGCCCCACTCGGCCTTCCAGTCCCGGGCCTGCTGGGACGAGCTCGCGTACACGATGCGGCCCAGTCCGACCCAGCCGTGCGCGGCCGCGCACATCGGGCAGTGCTCTCCCGAGGTGTAGACGGTCGCAGCGGCCCGCTCCTCGGGGTTCAGGTTGGCCGCGGCCCAGCGGGCGAGTTCGAACTCCGGGTGCCGGGTCGGGTCCCCCGTGCTGGACTCGCGGTTGCGGTCCTCGGCCAGGACCTTGCCGTCCGCGTCGGCCAGCAGGGAGCCGAACGGCCAGTCGCCGGCGTCGACCGCCTCGGCCGCCAGCTCCAGACAGCGGCGGAGATGGACCAGGTCGGCCGCGCTGACGGCGGAGGACCGGGCGCCGACACCGTCGGGGTTGTCGCTGTGGTCAGGGTCGTGCGTGGTGGGGGCCACCGTGGCTCCGTCTCTGTGGGGCTTGGGCGTGGAGGGGTGCGGTGCGCTATGCCAGGTTCGCGGCCACGGTGGCCAGCGCCTGCCATGCCACCTCGGGCCTGAGGGTCTCGTCCGGGTCGCCGTTGTAGGGGTCGAGGACCACCGTGCCGGCACCGGCGAGGCGCAACTGCTCGATGTCGTCGAGGACCTGCTCGATGGTGCCCTCACCGGCCCGGCGGTCCGGATGGTCGACCGGCTTCGGCGTGAGCCGCAGAACGATGCGCGGGGCCAGGTCGGGCACGGGCCGGCCGAGTTCGGCCGCGATGTCCTTCAGCCGGTCCACCGCGTCGCGGAACCACGGCATGGTGAACCGGAGCGGATGCCACGGCAGGCCGTGGCGGGCCGCCCGGCGCAGTCCCGCGTCGCTGTTGCCGCCGATCCAGAGCGGAATCCGCCCGCTCCCGTAATCGGCCTCGTCGGCCCACGCCGTTCGCAGGGTCTCGAGCAATTCGTCGGTCAGCGCGCCGCGCCGCTCGAAGGGAACGCCGAGCGCCTGGAACTCCTCCCGGGCCCAGCCGACACCGACACCGAGGACCAGTCGGCCGCCGGAGAGCTGATTGAGGTTGGCCGCCATCCTGGCGACCAGCAGGGGGTGCCGGTAGGGCGCGATGAGAACCGTCGTGCCCAGCTTCACCCGGGCCGTTTGACCGGCCAGCCAGGAGAGTGTCGTAAAAGGGTCGTAGAACGGGGCGGGATACTGTTTCGCGACATCCGATGTGATGGCCACATGGTCGGAGACCATCAATAGGTCGAAGCCGAGGCCTTCCACCGTCTTGGCCCAACGGGAAAGGGTTTCCGGACCGGTTCCGGGTCCGAAATTGGGAACGTTGACGCCTATCTGCATGGCCCGAGCCTAGCAACCTGGCGCTGGTGAAGGGCAGTTGACGAGCGTGCATTTCCGGCCGCAGCCTACGCCTCCGTCCGAAGGCCCGGGTCCGTGCAATATGATTGCAATCTGACATACCGTCAGATGTCATTCGCATTGCTTGTCGGGCGGAGAACTCGCCGTTCTCTCAGGTCCGCCGGAATCTCTTCCGCCGGCGACTCGGGAAGCCCTTGACGCCGGGAGAACCGGGAATCTACGGTGAGCGCGAGCTACGAGTTCCGGTGATCAAGCCCTGGCTGGCCGGACGGCAACCCTCGACGCAGTGGGGTGCCCCAGGTGAAGGCTCGGCGGATCTTCCTGTTCTGCAAGTGCGTTCCCATCCGGCCCGAGAGCCGACGACCTTCCCGGGAGGACAGCGTGCCGACGCGCCTTGTGCTGTGCTCTCGACGCCACGTGGATCTGCTGCTGGTCTGCAGCTGCCTCTGTCACGGCTGACCCTCCCTCACCCCGCCCTCCTTCACACGACAGCGCGCGCTCGGCATGCCCCGCCTGCCGAAGCCCCCTTCGTGCACCCCACCCTGCGGAAGCGGAGACCAGCCATGGCACAGCACGGCACCACCAGACCCTTCCGGTCCCTCGGCGCGATGTCCCTCGGCACGGCGCTCCTGGTCGCCTTGACCGGCTGCACGAGCAGCAAGACGTCCACCGGCTCCACGGCGGCGGCGATCACCGTCGGCACCACGGACCAGGTGACCAGCCTCGATCCCGCGGGCTCGTGGGACGCGGGCTCCGGGACCATCGAGAGCGAGGTCTACGCGACCCTGCTGAGCGTGAAGAACGGGGCCACGGAGGTCTCCCCGGACCTGGCCACCGGGATCGAACCGACCGGCCCCAAGGAGTACACGGTCACGCTGAGGAAGGGCCTGAAGTTCGCCAACGGCCACGAACTGACCTCGTCCGACGTCAAGTTCAGCTTCGACCGCAATCTGAGGATCGCCGACGAGAACGGTCCTTCGTCCCTCCTGTACGACCTCGACTCCGTCGCCGCCCCGACGCCGACCGAAGTCGTCTTCACCCTCAAGTCGGCCGACGACACGCTGTTCCCGCAGGTGCTGTCCACCGCCGCCGGCTACATCGTCGACGAACAGGTCTTCCCCGCCGGCAAGATCCTGGACGACAAGACGATCGTGGCGGGCAAGCCGTGGAACGGCCCGTACGGCGTGCGTAGTTACGACAAGAACTCGCTGGTCTCCTTTGCCGCCAACAGCGCCTACGGCGGCGGTCTCGGCACACCGAAGACCAAGAACGTCCAGTTGAAGTACTACACCGACGCGAGCAATCTGAAGCTCGATGTCCAGCAGGGCACCGTCGACGCCGTCTACCGCACGCTCACCACCGCCGACCTCGACGACCTCTCCAAGAAGAAAGACATCAAGGTCCACACCGGTTCGGGCAACGGCATCCGCTACATCGTCTTCGACTTCCGGACCCAGCCCTACGGCACCAGGACCAAGAAGCCCGACAAGGCCAAGGCGCTGGCCGTACGGCAGGCCGTCGCCGACTCCGTCGACCGGACCCAACTCGCCCAGCAGGTCTACAAGAACAGCTACCAGCCGTTGTACAGCTCCGTGCCCGACGGACTCACCGGCGCCACCGCCTCCTTCAAGTCGCTCTACGGCGACAAGAAGGGCGGCCCCGACAAGGCGGCCGCCGCCGCGCGCCTCAGGGCGGCGAAGGTGACCACCCCGGTCACCCTCAGCCTCCAGTACAACAGCGACCACTACGGCTCCTCCTCGGCCGACGAGTACGCCCTGGTCAAGACCCAGCTCGAGGCCACCGGCCTGTTCAAGGTGAACCTCCAGTCCACCGAGTGGACCCAGTACGGCAAGGACCGCGTCAAGCACCTGTACCCGCTCTACCAACTGGGCTGGTACGCCGACTACCTGGACGCCGACAACTACCTCTCGCCCTTCTACTCGGCCAACAGCTGGGTCGCCAACGACTACTCCGACCCCGCCGTCCGGGAGCTGATAAAGAAGGAGGAGACGGAGACCGACGCCACCGCACGCGCCGGACTGCTCAAGCAGGCACAGGACAGGGCCGCCGCCTCGGTGCCCCTGCTGCCGCTGCTCCAAGGGTCCACCGCGATCGTCACCCGCACCGACGTCAGCGGGGTGCCCGACGAACTGAGCAGCGCGTACCAGTTCCGCTGGGCCGGGCTCGCGAAGAAGTGAGCGCCCTGACCCGGGACGTCCCCGGCGCCGCCGCTCCGGCCGGCGGCGCCGCGGGGTACGGACTCCTCCGCCATCTGGTGGTCCGCTTCCTCCTCATCGTCCCCACCGTGCTCATCCTGGTCAGCCTGGTCTTCTTCCTGATGCGCGCCACAGGGGACCCGGTCAGTGCCGCCTTCGGCGACCGCCTCACCCCGGACCAGCTCCAGGCCAAACTGCACCAGGCGGGCTACGACCGGCCGCTGCTCACCCAGTACCTGGACTACCTGAGTTCCCTGGCCGCGGGCGACTTCGGCCGCACCGTCACCGACGACCAGCCGGTGACCCACGTGCTGGGCACCTACGGGGCCGCCACCGCCGAACTCGCCTTCAACGCACTCGTCGTGGCCCTCGTCGTCGGGGTCCCCCTGGGCCTGGTCGCGGCCTCGTACCGGGATCGCGCGCCCGACGCGGCGCTGCGGCTGTTCGCCGTCCTCACCTACGCCACCCCCGTGTTCTTCACGGGGCTGCTGCTGAAGCTCGTCTTCGCGATCCGGCTCGGCTGGCTCCCGGCGTCCGGCCGGGCGAGCACCGACGTCCAGCTCTTCCTCCAGGACCAGTCCAGCACGACCGGCCTCTACCTCGTCGACGCCCTGCGAAGCGGTGACGGGGCGGCCGTCGTCGATGTCCTGAAGCACGCCGTACTGCCCGCCCTGGCGCTCGGCCTGCTCGTGGCCGGCATCCTCCTGAGGCTGGTCCGCACCAACCTGATCGGCACCCTCTCCGCCGACTACGTGGAAGCCGCCAGATCCCGCGGAGTGGCGCCCCTGCGCCTGGTCACCCACCACGCGGCCCGGCCCGCCCTGATCCCCGTCATCACCTTCCTCGGACTCCAGGTCGCCGGGCTGCTCGGCGGAGCGGTGCTGACCGAGACCACCTTCGAATGGAAAGGCCTCGGCTACGAACTGGCCCACTACCTGACGGTCCGTGACTTTCCGGCGGTCCAGGGCATCGTGGCCCTGTTCGCCGTCGTCGTGGCGCTGACGAACTTCGTCGTCGATGTCGTCGCGGCCCTCGTCGACCCCCGAGTGAGGTACTGAGCCGTGGCCCAGCTCCTCCTCCGCCGGCGGACCGTGCTGCCGCGGCGCCTGCGCGTCCGCCTGCGCACCGGCGGCGCGGTCCAGCGGGCCATGCTGCTCACCGGCACGGTCCTCACCGCGCTCTTCGTCCTCGCGGCGCTCCTGGGCCCGCTGCTCGCCCCGCACGGCTTCGCGCAACTCCGCGACGAATCCGGCCTGTTCGGATCACAGCAGCCTCCGAGCGGAGCACATCCCCTGGGCACCACCATCGCGGGGTACGACGTGCTGTCCCGCACGGTGTGGGGAGCCAGGACCGCCCTGGAGATCATCCTCGCGGCACTGTCGCTGTCGGTGGTGCCGGGCACGGTGCTCGGCCTGGTCTCCGGATACCTCGGCGGCCGGCTGGACCGGACGCTGGTCGGGGTGGCCGACGCGCTCTACGCGTTCCCGCCGCTGCTGCTCGCCATCGTCATGTCGATCGTGATCAGCGGCGGCCGGTCGAGCCTCGCCGGCGGTCTCGGCGCGGCCGCCTGCTCCGTGGCCGTGGCCTTCGTCCCGCAGTACTTCCGTGTCGTACGGGCCGAGGTGATCCGGGTGAAGGCGGAGCCCTTCGTGGACGCGGCCCGTGTGATCGGCACCGGAACCCGGCGGATCATGTCCCGGCACGTGCTGCGCAACTCGGTCCGCACCCTCCCGCTGATCTTCACCATCAACGCCTCCGAGGCCATCCTCACCCTCGCCGGGCTCGGCTTCCTGGGCTTCGGCATCGAGCCCAACTCGGCCGCCGAATGGGGATACGACCTCAACCGCTCGGTCGCCGACGTCACTTCGGGACTGTGGTGGACCGCGGTCCCGCCCGGTCTGGCCATCGTCCTGACCGTGCTCGGCACCACCCTCCTCGGCGAGAGCCTCACCGATCTGGCCGACCCCCGGCTCCGGCGGCGGGCCGCGGCGGCGACACCCACGACGACGGACGGAGGCACGCACGATGACTGACCTGCTGCGCATCGAGGACCTGCGGGTCACCTTCGCCACCGACGCCGGTCCGGCCCCGGCGGTGAGAGGAGTGAACCTCGCCGTCGCTCCGGGAGAGGCGCTGGCCCTGGTCGGCGAGAGCGGCAGCGGCAAGACCGTGACCGCCAAGTCGGTCCTCGGTCTGCTGCCCGCCACGGCGGCGACCCGCGGCCGGGTGCTGCTGGGCGACGGCACCACCGATCCGGACGAGGACGTGCTCACCGCGTCCCCGGCCCGCCTTCGCGAACTGCGCGGCACCTACGCCGCGATGGTGTTCCAGGAACCGTCCACGGCCCTCAACCCGGTCTTCTCCGTCGGCTGGCAGCTCACCGAGGGACTGCGGGCCCACGGGCACGGCGGCAGCAGGGCCGAACGCCGTGCCCTGGCCGTCGACTGGCTCGAGAAGGTCGGCATCCCGGACCCGGCCACACGCGTGGACCACTACCCGCACCAACTCTCCGGCGGCCAGCAGCAACGCGCGGTGATCGCCATGGCCCTCGCCCTCGGCACGAGGCTCATCGTGGCCGACGAACCCACCACCGCGCTGGACGTCACCGTCCAGGCGGAGATCCTGGAGCTCCTGCACCGGTGCCGCACGGACTTCGGTACCGCGGTGCTCCTCATCACCCACGACATGGGCGTGGTCGCTGACATGGCGGACCGGGTGGCGGTGATGCGCGAGGGCGAGGTGGTGGAACAGGCGCCGGTCCGCGCGCTGTTCGCGGCGCCCGGCCACGCCTACACCCGGGAGCTGCTGGCCGCCGTCCCCGTCTTCGGCCGGCAAGGAGGCCGCGCGCCGGCGTCCGCCGCGCAGAGCGGGCCGCCGGTCGTGCGCGCTGCCGGGCTGGTCGTGGAGCACCCGGGACGGCTCAGGAGGAAGGGCTTCAGGGCGGTCGACGGCGTGAGTTTCGAGATCGGACCGGGTGACGTGCTCGGGCTGGTGGGGGAGAGCGGCAGCGGCAAGACCACCATCGGCCGGGCGGTCGCCGGTCTGACGGCCGTGACCGGCGGTGAACTCGAGGTGTTCGGCGAGTCCTTGACGACCCGGCGACGCGCACGCGGCCGGGCCGGCCACATCGGCTACGTGTTCCAGGACCCGGCGGCCGGCTTCAACCCGCTGCTGACCGTCGCCGACAGTGTCGCCGAACCGCTGGCCGTCCACCGGCGCGATCTGGCCGCCGCGGCGATCCGCGCCGAGGTGGAGACGCTGCTGGAATCGGTGCACCTGCCGCGCTCCTACGCGGACCGCTACCCCCACGAACTCAGTGGCGGTCAGCGGCAGCGTGCCGCCCTGGCCCGCGCGCTCGCGCTGCGGCCCGGGCTGCTCGTCGCGGACGAACCCACCACGGCCCTCGACGTGTCCGTCCAGGCGAAGGTGCTCGGCCTGTTCGCCGAACTCCAGCGGGAGCTGGGCTTCGCGGCGCTGTTCATCAGTCACGACCTCTCGGTCGTGGAGCAGGTCGCCCACCGGGTCGTGGTCCTGCACCGCGGCCGGGTCGCCGCGTCGGGTTCGACGGCCGAGGTACTGGGCAGGCCCCAGGACGACTACACCCGTGGGCTCGTCGCCGCGCTGCCCGTCCCCGACCCGGTCCGCCAGTCCCGCCGACGGGATCCGCTCGCCGGCGTCCGGGAGGACCGGGATACCCTCCGTTCCCACGGCGGGGTGGACGCCCTCGACGAAGGAGCGGCAAGGACATGACCGACAGGCGCCGCGCACGCCGATGGACCGACGTGTTCGCCCGGTGGACCACCGGTCTGCTGGCGGTCGGCTCCATGCTGTCGGGATGCCCGCTGCCCGAGCCCTCCGTCCGGGGCGGCGAGCCGGACCGGACGCCGGACACGAACTGCCGGCCACCGGCCGGGCACCCGGAGCGTCCCGCCGCGCACGTCCCGCCGACGGACGTGGAACGTGAGCTCTGGTGTGCTCTGGGTATAGAGGTCCGGCGAACATATACGTGAAGCCGGGCCGGAGGACCCTCACGACGCCACCCCATAGAGGGACAGCTCGCACGGAATTCAGGCCCGATCACGTGAAAATTCGTGTGATGTGAGAGCGTGCAGGGCGTGAGTGAGACACCGACGAATACCCTGCAGTACCGCCTCGACGGCCCGGAAGACGCTCCGGTCCTCATACTCGGACCCTCGCTCGGCACCACCTGGCACATGTGGGACCGGCAGATTCCCGAGCTCTCGAAGAGCTGGCGGATCTTCCGTTTCGATCTTCCGGGACACGGCGGGGCGCCCGCCTATCCTGCCGGATCGGTTGCGGAACTGGCCGGACGGCTGCTGGCGACCCTCGACCGGCTGGGCATCCAGCGTTTCGGATACGCGGGCTGCGCCTTCGGCGGGGCCATCGGGCTCGAACTGGCGCTGCGCCGCCCCGAGCGGGTGGCGTCCCTGGCGCTGATCGCCGCCTCGCCCCGTTTCGGCACGGCCGACGAGTTCCGGCAGCGCGGGGTGGTCGTGAGGTCGAACGGCCTGGACCCGATCGCCCGTACCTCGCCCGAACGCTGGTTCACGAGCGGGTTCGCCGCGGCCCAGCCCGCGATCACCGAGTGGGCCGTGCAGATGGTCCGCACCACCGACCCCGGCTGCTACATCGCGGCCTGCGAGGCGCTCGCCGCCTTCGACGTACGGGGCGAGCTGGGCATGGCGGGCGTTCCCACCCTCGTCCTGGCCGGCTCCGACGACGAGGTCACCGGGCCCGCGGAGGCGCGCACGCTGGTCGCCGGGATACCGGACGCCCGGCTCGCGGTCGTCCCCGGTGCCTCGCACCTGGTCCCCGTGGAGCAGCCCGCCGCCGTGACGGATCTGCTCGTACGGCACTTCTCCAGTGCCTGGCTGCCCGCCTTCGACTCGTCCACCGGGCAGATGGCGGTCCAGGTGGCGCAGGCCTACCCGGTGCAGGCGGCCCCGCCGCCGGTCGCGCCCTTCGCCGAGATCGCCCCGGCCCCCGTCGCCCCGGAGCCCGCGGGACGGCAGGACCCGTACGACATCGGGATCAAGGTGCGCCGCGAGGTGCTGGGCGACGCCCATGTCGACGGGGCGCTGACCTCGGCGGACGAGTTCTCCGGAGACTTCCAGGAGTTCATCACCCGGTACGCCTGGGGCGAGATCTGGGACCGGCCCGGACTCGACCGGCGTTCGCGGAGCTGTGTGACGCTGACCGCGCTGGTCGCGGGGGGCCATCTCGACGAGCTGGCCGTCCACACCCGCGCCGCCCTGCGCAACGGGCTCACCCCGGTGGAGATCAAGGAGGTGCTGCTCCAGACCGCCGTGTACTGCGGAGTCCCGGCGGCGAACAGCGCTTTCCGGGTGGCCCAGAAGGTCATCCGTGAGGAGACCACCCCCCAGGAGTGAACGGGCGGGGTCGTCCGGCGGACTCGTCCACAGGAGTGACCCCCGGGCCGGGTGCGGGGGCAGGATGGACTCATGAAGCTCACGAAGAAGTCGCACTCCTGCGTCCGTCTCGAGAAGGACGGGCGGACGCTCGTCATCGATCCCGGGGGTTTCAGCGAGGAGGACGCCGCCGTGGGCGCGGACGTCCTCCTCGTCACGCACGAGCACCCGGACCACTTCGACGAGGAGCGGCTGCGCGCGGCGATGGAGGCCGACCCGGCCGCCGAGATCTGGACCCTGCGGTCGGTGGCGGAGAAGGTCTCCGCCGCCTTCCCCGGCCGGGTGCACACCGTCGGTCACGGCGACACCTTCACCGCCGCCGGGTTCGACGTCCAGGTGCACGGCGAACTGCACGCGGTGATCCATCCGGACATCCCGCGGATCACCAACGTCGGCTATCTCGTGGACGGCGGCCGCCTCTTCCACCCCGGGGACGCCCTGACCGTCCCCGAGCGGCCGGTCGAGACGCTGATGCTCCCGGTGATGGCCCCGTGGAACAAGATCTCCGAGGTCATCGACTACGTGCGCGAGGTGAAGCCGCAACGCGCGTACGACATCCACGACGCCCTGCTCACGGACCTCGCGCGGCCGATCTACGACCGCCAGATCGGTGCCCTCGGCGGCTCCGATCATCTGCGGCTCGCGCCGGGAGCGTCGGCGGAGGTCTGAGCCGTCCGCGCCCGCACCCGCGGTGCCCTCGCGCCGTCCCGGAGAGGCGACGGCACGGAGTGTCTCCGGCGGACCCGTTGTCGTACCCGCCCGGTAGGTTGTGAGGCATGCGTATCGCGACCTGGAACGTGAACTCGATCACCGCCCGTCTCCCGAGACTGCTGGCCTGGCTGGAGAGCAGCGGCACGGACGTGCTGTGCCTCCAGGAGGCCAAGGTCGCCGCCGAGCAGTTCCCCGCCGAACAGCTCCGCGAGCTGGGTTACGAGTCGGCCGTGCACGCCACGGGACGGTGGAACGGCGTGGCGGTGATCTCCCGGGTCGGTCTGGAGGACGTGGTCAGGGGCCTGCCGGGCGGTCCCGAGTACGAGGGCGTGGAGGAACCCCGGGCCGTCTCCGCGACCTGCGGTCCGGTCCGCGTCTGGTCGGTGTACGTGCCGAACGGCCGCGAGGTGGAGCACGCGCACTACGCGTACAAGCTCCAGTGGTTCGAGGCCCTGAGAGCGGCGGTGGCGGGCGACGCGGCGGGAAGCCGCCCGTTCGCGGTGATGGGCGACTACAACGTCGCGCCCACGGACGACGACGTGTACGACGTGGCCGCGTTCGAGGGACTGACCCATGTCACCCCGGCCGAGCGTGCCGCGCTGGCCGCGCTGCGCGAGGAGGGTCTGACGGACGTGGTCCCGCGCCCCCTCAAGTACGAACACCCGTACACCTACTGGGACTACCGCCAGCTCTGCTTCCCGAAGAACCGCGGCATGCGCATCGACCTCGTCTACGGCAACGAGGCGTTCTCGACGGCGGTCAAGGACGCGTACGTCGACCGTGAGGAGCGCAAGGGCAAGGGCGCCTCGGACCACGCGCCGGTCGTGGTGGACCTGGACGTCTAGCGCGGTGACGGGCGGAGGTGCCTGCTTCGGCACCAGGACGTGCCCCTGGGTGCCCGCGACCGGGGGCAGGCGTTCCGCCCCCCGATCGCGGGCACCCTTACGTGGGGGGCGGCTCGGCAACCGGTGACGACCCGAGGTGTTTCTCCAGGCGTCACCATTCGCCTGATTCCGTGATGAAATCCCGCGAGCTACATTTTGTTCACATACCGGGAACACGGAGCTGCGACGATCGCACCCCCACGGAGAGGCCGGCCATGAACATCCCCTTCTTGGACAAGCTGCTCAAGCGGCATCCGGTACGACAGGGGCGCCCCCTCGCCAAGGCGTTCGAGGACGACCCCGTGGGTGTGGCCGAACTGCTCTCCGAGTGTGAACTGCTCCGTTCCCAGGCCGCGGCCGTCGGGCTCGAACTGGACGACACCCCGGACTCGTTGGTGGCGCTCGACCAGCTTCTGCCGCTGTGGCGCGACGACCCCGAGGCGCTTCCCTGGCTGGGCAACGACGCCGGGCTCTATCTCGGCACCGTCGTCGTGCGCACGGTGCCGGGTGCCTCCTGGCACGTCTGGCCCGGCGGCAGTCCCGCCGTCCGGCTCCCCTCGGGCCGTGAGATCCCGGTCGTCGAGGCCGGCCTCGACTGGGCCGTGCAGGGCGTCCCCGAGCTGTCCCAGATGTACGCAGAGGCCACGGAGGCCTGACCGGAGGGCCGGGCCGACCCGCCCGGCACCGCCCGGGCGTCGCGATCCCCGTCGCGATCCCCGTCGTGATCCGCTCGTCATCCAGCCTCAAATACGGCTTATGGCCCGACGTGCGTGTCGTCCCTTATGTGGTGTTTTGCATCGATAGTTTGCGGTGACCGCCCCGGCCGACGGCAGGCTGGACCGGGACGGACCGTCGATCCCTCGATCGACCCGTACGACGTCACCACGCACTTCGGGGAGCCGCATGTTCCGCAGGGCCACGCCCTCGCCAACGGCAAGGGGAATGGCGGTCGTGATCACCGGTCCGTCGAACAGATCGTCAACTGCCGCGTGAGGCGCGGCAATCCGTGTCCGAACCCGCCGGTCCCTCGGTGGGGGCGCAGGCATGCGGCCCTTGCCGGGGACTTCTCCGGGCCCGGGAGGCTGATCGCGGCGATCCTCGACTACGATTTGCCGTTCATCCCCGTGATGACGGTGACCTCGCCGATCCGCATCGGGATGTGTGTGCCGCTCTCCCGGTCCGCCCCGCGGGCGTACGGGCGAAAGCGGCACAGTCCCGAGACCGAGGCCGTGGACGTGGCTCCGGCCGAACCAGGGACGCTGCTGCCGGGTGGGGTACCCCCCACAGCCCCGAAACGGTAGGGGGAGCAGCAGCTCACAGGGCCAGGCCCGGCCGGCGCCAGCCGGAGATCACTGCTCGCGCAGGGGTACCGACACGTAGGACGGGTCGTGCTCCGGTGAGGAGAAGGTCAGCTGCGCGCCGGACGGGTTGTGCTCGATGTACAGCGGGTCGACCGTGTCGACGACCAGGGCGAGCCGGTGCCCGGCCGGGACGTCGTAGGCCGTGGAGAACAGGTCCAGGTCGACGCCGAACGGCTTGCCGGGCGTCTGCCCGTGGAAGGTGTACGGCGCGTTGCTGACCAGTTTGCCGATGCCGAGCGGGCCCACGTCGTAGAGGTAGGCGACGAAGGTGCCGCTCTCCTTGGTGCCGGTGACCGTGGTGTGGAGTTTCGCGGTCCCTCGTACGCGCTGGGCGCTCGGGTACTTCTCCGACTGCCACACCGCGGTCCAGTAGCGCGGCAGCAGCGGGATCGAGGCCATGGGCGGGATCCGCGTGAGCTGGTCGAGGATGCTGGACAGGAAGATGATCCCGCCGTCCGCGCCCGAGTCGACGTTCGTGTGGATGCGGGTGGTGCCTTCGAGGGCGATCTTCCGCGTGGTGGCGCCGACCGACTTCCAGTCCGCGTAACCCTCGTAGCCCCCCGTGGAGCGGGACGCGAGCTGCACCGGCTGCTCTTGGTCGATGCCGTTGTCCTGGCCCCGCAGATAGTGGTCGAACCAGCGGGCGGTGTCGGTCCACACGTCGTTGGGAAGTCCGAACAGACCGGTGATCTCGGCGGTGGCGTGGTCGCCGGGACGGAACTCCAGCCGCTTGGGTCCGGTCAGTTCCTCGTAGAACTTGGCGTACTGGTTGGCCGAGAAGATCGTGTCGCCCCAGGTGTTGGCCATGAAGACGGCGGGGTGGTTCTTGTCGAGCTGGTCGAGGTAGGTCTCGGGAGAACGTTTCTTCCCCCACTCGATCAGGTCCTGCTCCTTGGCGAGATTCCCGGCGAAGAAGTCCTTGAACACCTGGTCGGTCTCGGCGCTCGGGTGGCCCGTGATGTGCCCGACGCCGTCCAGCAGGGCGGCCGCCTGGACGTGTTCGGTGCGGCCGGAGTAGATCGACGTGGTCAGGTCCGCCCAGCCGCTCAGCGCCGCGACCGCCTTGATGCGCTTGTCGTGCGCGGCGGCCAGCAGACTGATCCCGGCGCCGTACGAGACACCCGCCACGCCCACCTTCCGCGCGTCGGCCGGGGTGTTGGCGAGCGCCCAGTCGATCACCCTGGACACGTCCGCGGTGTCGCGGGGGCCGGCGACGTCTATCTCGCCGCCCGACTGCCAGAAGCCGCGGACGTTGTAACCGACGACGACATAGCCGGAGTTCGCGAGTTTCTGAGCCTGGGCGAGGTACTCGATCTGGGGCAGGCCCCAGCTCGTGGGCAGCACGATGAGCGGGTAGGCGCGGGTGCCGTCCGCTCCCGCCGGGGTGACGACATTGGCCTTGAGGGTGGTGCCGCCGTCACCGGAGATGTCGACGAAGCGGACACCTCCCGAGCTGCCGGCGGCCTGGGCGGTGGGGGCCAGGCCCAGGCTCGCGGCGGCGATCAGCGTCGCGGAGACGGCGCCGACGGCGGACGTGCGCAGGGGGTTGCGACCGTTTCCCAACGGGTCACTCCTCACTTGGTCAGTGCAAGGTGACCCGACGGTAACCGCGGCGCCTTACTCGAAGTAACCCGTCGGTAAGTTACGTGCGAGTAACGATTGTTGAAGTGTTCATTTCCACCCGTTCAAACCTCTTCGGAGTGCGCCTCGGTGAACGGCCGGAAAGCGTCGCTCCCCGCAGACCGGGCGTCAGGTGCGGCGACGTGCCCGGGGCGCGGCCGGCTTCGCCGCTGCCTCTCCGTCCGGGCCGGGCTCGGACGCCGGGTCCGGCGCCGGGTCCAGGGCCGGCGGCGTCGGCAGCGGGGCCTGGGCCGCGCGGGTGACGTCCGCGACGACCTCGACCACGTCGGGGCCGTACGCCTGGGAGTTCACGACCTTCAGCAGCAGGACGAAGCTGTTGCCGCCGTGCTTGCGGGCGAGGCGCGCGTGGTTGCGGGCGAGATAGCGGGTCGCCGCCTGGTTGGTGATCGCGCGCTGGCCGCAGAAGAGGAAGACGGGTCTCACATCGCGGCTCTGGCCCGCGGTCAGCCGGGCGAGGATGACGTACTCCGCCTGGCCGGATTCCAGTCGGTAGCGCTCGCTGCCGATCTGGAAGGCGCCCCGGTCGGGTCCGCGCCCGGAGTCGACGTTGACCTGCACGCCCGGCAGCAGGGACTGCAAGTGCGCCGCCATGCGCCGGTTCGACGCGGGTCCGCCCACGCAGAACTCCGTGCGCTCGCCGAAACCCTGCTGGGTCGCGTCGTGCGCGATGACCTGGGCGTGCGCGCCGCAGTCCTTGATCAGCGCGGACAGTTCGAGAAGCGCGAACACGTCGTGCCGCATCACCGTGAGTTCGGGACCGCCCGCCTCGCGGTTCACCACAAGGAGTGACTCGGAGTTGTCGGGCAGCCCGAAGAACGCCTGCTTGCGGCGCAGCTTGCGCTTCCACAGGTAGGTGCGGGCGACCCAGCCGAGCGTGGCACTGAGGCCGGCGGCAAGGACGCCGAGGACGATGTTGCGCACGTCGTCATTCATGGGCGCGCATGCTAGCGGGCCCACGAAACCGTGTTCGAGGGGGCCTTATGCGGTGACGGTGGTGAAGTTACGCTGCGCGGACGGCTGTTGACTGGAGGTATTGATGCGACGTCCTCTTGCGCGGAATCTGACGGTCCTGGCGGTTTCGGCCGCGTCGGTGTTAGTGGGTGCGGCCGCGCCACCGGGAGCGCCGGCGACGGGCACGGCCGCGAGGACGCCCGTCGCGAAGGTGCCCGTCGCGGTCGGGTCCGGGGGCGCGGTGGCGAGCGTCGACGCGGACGCCTCCGCCGCGGGCATCGAGGTGCTGAGGAAGGGCGGCAACGCCGTCGACGCGGCGGTCGCCACGGCGGCGGCCCTCGGCGTCACCGAGCCCTACTCGTCCGGCATCGGCGGCGGCGGGTACTTCGTCTACTACGACGCCAAGTCCCGTACGGTGCACACGATCGACGGACGCGAGACGGCACCCCTGAGCGCGGACTCCGGGCTGTTCCTGGAGAACGGCAAGCCGCTCGCCTTCGCCGACGCCGTGACCAGCGGGCTGAGCGTGGGCACACCGGGCACGCCCGCCACCTGGCAGACGGCACTGGACTCCTGGGGCAGCAGACGCCTGGGCACCGTCCTGGAGCCGGCCGAGCGCATCGCCCGCTCCGGGTTCACGGTCGACCCGACCTTCCGGGCGCAGACCGAGTCGAACCAGGCCCGCTTCGCGAACTTCCCCGACACCGCGAAGCTGTTCCTGCCCGGCGGCTCGCTGCCGGTCGTCGGATCGACCTTCAAGAACCCCGATCTGGCCCGTACGTACGAGGAGCTGGGCAGGAAGGGCACGCGGGCCCTCTACACCGGCGCACTCGGCCGGGAGATCGTCGACACCGTCGACAAGCCGCCCGTGGACCCCGCGTCCGGCTACAACGCCCGGCCCGGCAAGCTCTCCCTGAGGGACCTCGCGGCCTACGGGGCCAAACGCCAGGCGCCCACGAAGACTTCGTACCGCGGTCTGGACGTCTACTCGATCGCGCCCTCCTCCTCCGGCGGCACCACCGTCGGCGAGGCGCTCAACATCCTGGAGCGGACGGACCTCTCGAAGGCGAGTGAGACGCAGTACCTGCACCACTACATCGAGGCGAGCCGGATCGCGTTCGCGGACCGGGGCCGCTGGGTGGGTGACCCGGCCTTCGAGGACGTGCCCACCAAGGGCCTGCTCTCGCAGAAGTACGCCGACAGCCGGGCCTGCCTCGTCAAGGACGACGCCGTGCTGACGAGCCCGCTCGCGCCGGGCGACCCGAGGAGTCCCGCCGCGTGCGCCGCCACCGGGACGGCCGCCCCGACGACGTACGAGGGAGAGAACACGACCCACCTCACGGTGGCCGACAAGTGGGGCAACGTCGTCGCCTACACGCTGACCATCGAACAGACCGGCGGCAGCGGGATCACCGTCCCGGGGCGCGGCTTCCTCCTCAACAACGAGCTGACGGACTTCTCCTTCGCCCCGGCCAACCCGGCCGTGCACGACCCGAATCTGCCGGGTCCCGGCAAGCGGCCGCGCTCGTCCATCTCGCCGACCATCGTCCTCGACCGGCACGGCAAGCCCGTCGTCGCGCTCGGTTCACCCGGTGGCGCGAGCATCATCACGACCGTGCTGCAGACGCTGACCGAGTTCGTCGACCGCGGTCTGCCCCTGGTCGACGCGATCGCGGCGCCACGCGCCAGCCAGCGCAACGCCGCCCAGACCGAGCTCGAACCGGGCCTGTACGACAGCCCGTTGAAGGCCGGGCTCGAAGCCATCGGGCACTCCTTCAAGCTGAACCCGGAGATCGGCGCGGCCACGGGCGTCCAGCGCCTCCCGAACGGCACCTGGCTGGCCGCGGCGGAGAAGGTCCGCCGCGGCGGCGGCTCCGCCATGGTCGTACGGCCCGCGTCCTAGCCGGATCACCGGCCGCGGACCGCGGACCGCGGAGTGCGGACCGCGGGGCAGGGGTGTGCTCTGCCCCGCGGTCGCCGGTCGCCGGTGGCCGCGGGGGGCGGGCCGTCCGCCTCGTGACCGTGGGGGACCGCGGGTCAGCGGGCCGTCAGGATGCGGGGGCCCGAGTCCGTGATGGCCACCGTGTGCTCCGCGTGCGCGGCGCGGGAGCCGTCGTTCGTGCGCAGGGTCCAGCCGTCGGGAGCCGCGTGGTAACCGTCCGTGCCGCCGCCGATGAGCATCGGTTCGATGGCGAGGACCATGCCGTGCCGCAGCGGCATCCCGCGTCCGGGGCGGCCCTCGTTCGGGACGCCCGGGTCCTCGTGCATCCGGCGCCCGATGCCGTGGCCGCCGAACCCGTCCGGGATCCCGTACCCGGCCTTCCGGCACACCGTGCCGATGGCGTGCGCGATGTCCCCGATGCGGTTGCCCACGACGGCCGCCTCGATCCCCGCCGCCAGGGCCCGCTCCGCGGTCTCCACGAGCAGCGCGTCGGCGGGGCGGGGCTTGCCCACGATGAAGCTGATCGCCGAGTCGCCCACCCAGCCGCCCAGTTCGGCGCCGAAGTCGATCGAGACGAGGTCTCCGTCGCGCAGCCGGTAGCCCGTCGGGATGCCGTGCACGATGGCCTCGTTCACGGAGGCGCACACGACCGCGGGGAAGGGTGTGGGCGCGAAGGAGGGGTGATAGCCGAGGAAGGGCGACGTCGCGCCCGCGTCGCGCAGGATCTGGTGCGCGACCTCGTCCAGCTCCAGCAGGGAGACGCCCACGTCGGCGGCCTCGCGTACCGCCGTGAGTGCCCTGCCCACGACCTGGCCGGCCGCGTACATCTCGTCGATCGATGTGTCCGTCTTCAGTTCCACCATGCCAATTACTATACCGGTATTAGAATGGTGTCATGGTGCGAACCCCACTGACCCCCGAAGAGCACGAACGCGGCGAGCGGCTCGGCCGGCTGCTGCGCGAGGCCCGCGGCGGCCGCAGCATGGCGGACATCGCGGGGGTGGCGGGAATCTCCGCGGAGACCCTGCGCAAGATCGAGACCGGGCGGGCTCCGACCCCGGCCTTCTTCACGATCGCCGCTCTGGCGCGGGCCCTCGGTCTCTCGATGGACGAGATCGTCGTGCGGTGCGCGCTGGTGCCGGCGGCTTGAGGCTTGAGGGCCTGAGGGCTTACGTGGGTCCCGGGGTCTTGGGGGTCCAGGCCCTGAAGCCCTGAAGCCCTGAGGTCCTTGGGTTCTGAGGTCTCTGGGTCTCGGGGTCCGGCTCGGGCGGTCCGTGCTGAGAAATTGTTGAATTCACTGCTCGTTCCCTTGTCGTCTACGCGCGTAGTCACTACCCTCCCGCCATGTCGAACACCAACACCCGCTCCGGCATGGCGACTTCGCGGCAGCCGACGCCCGGTGAAGCAGGGCCACCGGCGGAGCGCACGACGAGGCGCGGACGCCGTGCGCCCACGGTCGTGCGGCTCGTCTGCACCGATCTCGACGGCACCCTGCTCGACTCGTCCGGCGCCATCCGTGAACGCACCCTGAGCACGCTCGCGGAGGCGGAGCGCGCCGGGATCGCCGTGGTGGGGGTGACCGGACGGCCCGTCCGCGACACCCTGGACCTCGCCCGGTCCTACGGGCTCACCGGGCCCGTGGTGTGCAGCAACGGCGCGGTGACGGTGGACGCCGCCTCGGGGCGGCTGCTGGACTGCCGGGGATTCGGCCCCGGCGACGCGGCGGGGATCCTGCGCGCGGTCCGTGACGCGGTGCCCGGGATCGCGCTGGGGGTCGACTCCGTGTCCGGGCTCCGCCTGGAGACGGCCTTCGTGCGTCTGGTGCCGAACACCTGGCGCCATGTGGCGCGGGACGCGGTGTCCGCACCGGCGGACGCGGACGCGGACCCGGTGGTCAAGATCCTCGCCGCCCATCCGATGCTGCTGGTGGATGAACTCGCCGCCGTGATCGCCTCGGTCGTCGGGGGCCGTGCGGTGATCACGAGGTCCACCGGCGACTTCCTCGAACTGTCCGCTGCCGGCGTCGACAAGGGGGAGGCGCTGCGGACGCTCGCCGAGCGGAGGGGGCTTCCGTCGGAACGCACCGCCGCCGTGGGCGACATGCCCAACGACATCCCGATGCTGCGGGCGGCCGGGCTCGCCGCCGCCGTCGCCAACGCCCACGAGGACACGCTGCGCGCCGCAGACATCGTGCTCCCCAGCAACGACGACGAGGGCGTCGCCGCCCTCATCCGGCTCCTGCTGCCCCGCGCGGCGGGGGTGGAGGCCTGCCGGATCTGAGGGGCGCGGTGGGGTCCGCCGGCCCGGACCGTCCGGCGCGCGGAAAGCCGTTCGGTCCGGCGCACGCCCGCGTGGGCGTGCTTCGGCGCGCCCCCTCGGCGAGGGCTCCGCGTCCCCGCCGAAAACTCCCCGTAGTCGATCCGTAACACGACTGGTGTTCTCTGTCGGGTCGAAGTGCTCACGTCGGGCGGGGAGTTGAATGATGAATGTAGGACAACTCCCGGAACAGGTACTGGAGTTCGCGCGGTATCTGAACGGGCTTGTGGACCGGCTCGATCGGAGCGGCGGCTGGTGCGGGGTCTTCTGGCAACGCGACCCCGACGGGATGCGGGCGTGCCTCGAAGGACGCGAGGTGCCGCCCTGGGACGTCGTGGAGGCGCTCCTCCAGGACGTCTCCGGGCAGTACGGGGAGCGGGCCGCGGCCCAGGAGACGGCGCGGGCGCGGGCGCTCCACGCCGCCTCGCTGGCCGCGTACGACGTCCGTCCGGGCGGCCGGGACGCGCTCGGCGACCGCCTGGACGTCATGCTCCGTGAACAGCGCTACGCCGCCGAGCGCCAGGTCGAACTGAGCGGACGGCTTCCCGCGGCGGCGTCCCGGGGGGAGGCCGAGGCCATCCGCCTGGACCTCGCCTGGGCCCAGGACGATCACGAACGAGCTACGGCCCGCTGCGCCGAGCTGCGCCACCGCATGGACAACGTCGACCGCCACGCCCTGCGCGTCCGCGCACGGCACATGCCGGGTTACCCGGCTCCGGACCCCAGGGCGGGCGTGTGGCGGCCGGAGAACCGGCCGGACCCGTCGGGAGGGCACCTGCCCGGGGGTCACCCCTCGGCGGGGAGCCGGCCCGGCGGGGGCCTGACCGCGGGGGACCCGTCCGGAGCGGGAGACGCCTGGCGCGGCCGGGAGCCGGGCGGTGCGCGAGGCGCGCACTCCGGCGCGTGGCCGGCCCCGCAAGCGGGCGCGCACGGCGCCGACGGGACCTCGACCGTCCATGCTCAGGGCTCCGGCTCGGGCCCCGACCTGGGTTCGGGGCCGGGCGTCGGCCCGGGCCCCGGGTCAGATCCCGGCCTCGGACCTGGGCACGGTGGGGGACCGGTCTTCGGTCCCGGGCAGGGCTCTGGCTCCGGGTCTGGGCATGGTGTGGGTTCGGGCTTCGGTCCCGGGCAGGGCTCTGGCTCCGGGTCTGGGCATGGTGTGGGTTCGGGCTTCGGTCCCGGGCAGGGCTCTGGCTCCGGTCCTGGGCGGGGTTCTGGCGCCGGACCTGGTCACGGTGGGGGACCGGGACCCGACTCCGGCACCGGATCGGCCCCCGGTTCCGGCATGGTCCCCGGCCTCGGGGCAGGGCAGGGCTCAGCGCACAGCCCCGGCTCAGCGCACAGCCTCGGCTCAGCGCACAGCCCCGGCTTCGTCCCCGGACCCGCCGCGGGGTCGGACCCCGGCCCGCGTCCGGCGGTCGCCGAGCAGCCGGAATCCTGGGCTCCTTCCGCGAGCCACGTTCACGGCGGCCACGCGCAGCCCGGGTCCCGGCGTACGGGTCTCGCGCCGGACGGCGACAGGTCCCGTCCCGCGGAACGGGTCGCCGCGCCCGCCCCGGCCCACGACAGGACCCCGCCCGACGCCGACCCCCATGCGGCCAAGCGTTCCAAGCGGCGCCGCAGAGGGGGCGCGCGTTTCGCGGGGATGGTGGACGCCGACGTGGCTCCCGTGGCCGTGCCGGAGACGGGTCCTGCGCTGCCCGAGCCGCCCGCGCAGGGCGGACGTACGCCGCGCGGCGCGCGTTTCGCCGGTGCCGCCGAGGAGCCCACGCACCCGCACGCGACGGCCCGGCCGGAGCCGCCGGACGAGGGCGCGCTGCGGCACACCGCGGAGACCGTCGCGACGCTCACGCGGCTGCGCGGCGAAGGCCGCAGCGGCGAGGCGCACGCCCTGCTCGTCGAGGCGGCGTACTGGCCCCCGGCCCGCTTCCCCCTGCTCGCCGCCGAACTGCACGGCGCCGGACTCGACGCGGACTGGGCCACCCTGCTCTGGGAGGCGGCCTCGCTGCCCGCCGACCGGCTGGTCGCCGCCGCCGACGCGCTCACCGTCGCCGGCCGCACCGCGGACGGCAGGCAGATGCTGCGCCAGGGCGTCACCCGGCCCGCCTCCGAGATAGGGGCCGCCGTCCTCGGCCTCGCCGACCAGGGCCGAGGCCGTGAGCTCGGCGCGCTCCTCGACGCCTACGTCCGGGTGTGCGCCCCGGAGGAGGCCGCCCGCAGCGCCGAGGCGGACCCGGACCGCCTCGTACCGCTGCTCCTGCGGGCGGCCCGGGGTGTGTCCGACGAATGCCAATGGGACCTGGTCCACGCCTTGCGTGTCGCCGGGTTCACGGCATGACCCTCGGCCCGCGACCGGCCACGGCGTGACCCAGGCCCCCCGCCCGGCGAAGTCACGGCGAGGCCATCCGCCCGGGGTCCGCCACGGTCACGGCGACGCCTGTCCGAGGTCGCCCGCCCGGCGTCGCCCGCGCCCGTGGCGCCCGCCTGGGCCCGCCCGCGCCCCCGCGCGCACGCGCCCAGCGCCCCCCGCGCGCAACGCGCCCCGGAGCCCGACGCCGCCCGCGATCCGGCGGCCGCCCGTGCCGCGCGGCGGCCGCGGCCCGGTCCGCCGGCGTTCCCACGATCGGCCGTACCTCCGGCTTCGGCGGCCACGTCACTCACCCGTGAGGGTCAGAAACGTGATCGACTCAGCGGGTTAACGACGATGGTCTTGGCAAGGCTGTCCGGGGGGCTTACTTTCGAGCCTCTACAGCCTTTGTCTACGGGCGTAGAGGCTCTCTGACGTCCCGTCGAAGGAGCAGCTCATGGGCAACGTCGTACGTGCCGCCCTGGTCCAGGCCACCTGGACCGGCGACACCGCATCCATGGTCGCCAAGCACGAGGAACACGCCCGTGAGGCGGCCCGGCAGGGTGCCAAGGTCATCGGGTTCCAGGAAGTCTTCAACGCCCCCTACTTCTGCCAGGTCCAGGAGCCGGAGCACTACGCCTGGGCGGAGCCGGTCCCGGACGGGCCGACCGTCACCCGGATGTGTGAGCTCGCGCGCGAGACCGGCATGGTCATCGTCGTACCCGTGTTCGAGGTCGAGCAGTCCGGGTTCTACTACAACACCGCGGCCGTGATCGACGCCGACGGCACCTACCTCGGGAAGTACCGCAAGCACCACATCCCGCAGGTGAAGGGGTTCTGGGAGAAGTACTACTTCAAGCCCGGCAACCTCGGCTGGCCCGTCTTCGACACGGCCGTCGGCCGGGTCGGGGTCTACATCTGCTACGACCGGCACTTCCCCGAGGGCTGGCGGCAGCTCGGTCTGAACGGCGCCCAGCTCGTCTACAACCCCTCCGCCACCTCCCGCGGCCTCTCCGCCCACCTCTGGCAGCTCGAACAGCCCGCGGCGGCCGTCGCGAACGAGTACTTCATCGCCGCGATCAACCGGGTCGGGCAGGAGGAGTACGGCGACAACGACTTCTACGGAACCTCGTACTTCGTCGACCCGCGGGGCCAGTTCGTGGGCGAGCGGGCGAGCGACAAGGCCGAGGAACTCATCGTCCGCGACCTGGACTTCGGCCTCATCGAGGAAGTACGCCAACAGTGGGCGTTCTACCGCGACCGGCGCCCCGACGCCTACGAAGGGCTGGTGCAGCCGTGACCGACCTGTACACCCGCCACCAGGCCGTCCTGCCGGACTGGCTCGCCCTTTACTACGAGGACCCGATCGAGATCACCCACGGCGAGGGCCGCCACGTCTGGGACGCCGACGGCAACAAGTACCTCGACTTCTTCGGCGGCATCCTCACCACGATGACCGCGCACGCCCTCCCCGAGGTGACCAAGGCCGTCAGCGAGCAGGCCGGCCGGATCATCCACTCCTCGACGCTCTACCTCAACCGGCCGATGGTCGAACTCGCCGAACGCGTCGCCCAGTTGTCCGGCATCCCCGACGCTCGCGTCTTCTTCACCACCTCCGGCACCGAGGCCAACGACACGGCCCTGCTGCTCGCCACCACCCACCGGCGCAGCAACCAGATCCTCGCCATGCGCAACAGCTACCACGGACGGTCGTTCAGCGCGGTGGGGATCACCGGCAACAAGGGCTGGTCGCCCACCTCCCTGTCACCGCTCCAGACGCTGTACGTGCACGGCGGTGTCCGCACCCGCGGCCCCTACGCCGACCTCGACGACGCCGCGTTCACCGACGCCTGCGTCGCGGACCTCAAGGACCTGCTCGGCCATGTCCGTGCGCCCGCCGCGCTGATCGCCGAACCGATCCAGGGCGTCGGCGGCTTCACCGCGCCCCCCGACGGCCTGTACGCGGCCTTCCGCGAGGTCCTCGACGAGCACGGCGTCCTGTGGATCGCCGACGAGGTGCAGACCGGCTGGGGCCGCACCGGCGAGCACTTCTGGGGCTGGCAGGCCCACGCCGCCGCCGGACCTCCCGACATGCTCACCTTCGCCAAGGGCATCGGCAACGGCATGTCCATCGGCGGAGTCGTCGCCCGCGCCGAGATCATGAACTGCCTCGACTCCAACTCCATCTCGACCTTCGGCGGTTCACCGGTCACGATGGCAGCGGGGCTCGCGAATCTCACCTACCTGCTGGAACACGACCTCCAGGGCAACGCCCGGCGCGTCGGGGGTCTGCTCATCGAGCGGCTCCGCGCGGTCGCCGCGCAGTTCGGCGGCGTACGGGAGGTGCGCGGCCGGGGACTGATGATCGGCATCGAACTGGTGAAGCCCGGAACCGACCTGGCGCACCCCGAAGGAGCCGCGGCGGTCCTCGAAGCGGCCCGCGAGGAAGGCCTGTTGATCGGCAAGGGCGGCGGCCACGACACCAGCGTGCTGCGGATCGCCCCGCCGCTCTCCCTCACCGTCGCGGAGGCGGAGGAGGGCGCGGCGATCCTGGAACGCGCCCTGAGACGGGCCCAGTGACGGATGAGATGAGCAAGGGCGGGTGAGCCGACGGGGCGGCGGTCTCGACGACGCGGCGCGCGAAGACCCGGGGATCCGGGTGCGCGCCGGGTCCCCGCGGCCGCCCGCAGCGCTCCGGAGGCGAACCGAGCCACGGACGAAGGGGAACACCGCGCCATGACCACCGTCCTGGAACCCGCCCTCTCGGTACGCCAGGTCCTCGCGCTGGACCGGGTGCTCGCCGGGGAGCCCGAGGTGGTGGCGGGCGCCGGCCATCTCGACCGGTCCGTGCGCTGGGTGCACGTCGCCGAGGCGGCCGACGTGGGCGTCATGCTCAGCGGCGGCGAAATGGTCCTCACCACCGGAGTGCTGCTCGTGGGCGACCCCGACGCCCAGGCCGAGTACATCCGTTCGCTGCACCGCGCCGAGGCCGCGGCCGTGGTCCTCGGGCTCGGCCGGGCCTTCCCCGCGCCCCCGGACGTGATGCGCCGGGCCGCCGAACGCTGCGGCCTGCCCATGGTGGTGCTCCACCGACCCTTCCCCTTCGCCGAGTTGACGGAGGAGGTCCAGTCCCGGCTGGTGCGGCACAAGTTCGCGGCCGTGAGCCTCTCGGAGGCCGTACGCACCGCGCTCACCGGGCTGATCACCACGGGTGCCCCGCTCCAGCGTCTGCTCGACGAGATCGCCGTGCACGCCGCCTGCCCCGTCGTCGTCACCAATCTCGCCCACCGGGTCCTCGCCACCGCAGGAGAACGCTCCGCCGTCGACGACGTGCTGCGCGACTGGGACCGCATCGCCCGGCAGGCATGGGGGTACCACCCAGGCCGTTCCGGCACTGGGGGAGGCAGCGAGGGCGACGGATGGATCCGCGCCGAACTGGGCGGACGGGGGGAGCGATGGGGCCGCATCGTGCTGTGCGGCCACCGGGGCGACGTGGCGACCGGACGGCTGCTCGCCGACCGGGCCGCCGAGGCGCTGGTCCTGCACCGCATGCTCGCCGGCCCCGCCCACTCCTGGGAGGAGGAGGCCGCGCAGGGCCTGCTGACCGACCTCGTGAGCGGTGTCGTACCGGCCCGCCAGCTCCTGCCGCGAGCGCGGGCCGCCGGACTGCCCGTGAACCGCCGCACCTTCGTGCCCCTGGTGGTGCGCGACGGGGACGCGGCCCAACTCGACCGTGTGCTGCGCCTGCTGGGGCTGCCGGGGCTCGTCGCCGAACTGTCCGACGGGGCCACCGCGCTGCTCCTCAGCGTCCCGCGCGACCAGGACGCGGAGGCCCTGGCCGAGCACTTCGCGGTACGGCTGCGGAACGAGACCGGGGCCCCGGCCACCGTGGCCGCCGCCGCGCCCCGTACCGCCTGGGACGACGTGCCCGACGGACTGCGTGAGGCCCTGCACGTCGCCGAGGCAGCCGGCGACCCGCCCGCCGACCAGGACCGGCCCGCGCTGGTCCGGCTGCGTGACGTCCATCTGCGCGGCCTGGTCCGGCTGCTGCGGGACGACCCGAACGTCCAGTCCTTCGCGGAACGCGAACTCGACGGGCTGCTGGGCGGATCGCAGGCCGATCCACGGCTGCTGCCCGTGCTGCGGACCTATCTCGCCACCGGCCGCAACAAGTCGCGCACCGCGCAGCTCCACCATGTCAGCCGGCCCGCGCTCTACCGCCGGCTGGAGGTCATACAGGCCCGCCTCGGTGTCGACCTCGACGACTTCGAACAGGCCGCCTCCGTCCACATCGCGCTGCTCGCGCACGACGCGCAACAGCGGTGAAACACATGACCAGTCAGGCGAAACACGGGACGACGCGGAGGTGACACCGTGGAACGGCACAGCACTTCGGACGTGACACGGTGCAACTCAAAGAACGCTCCGGGGCTTTCTAGTCTCCTCGCACACCGAGCGACCGGAGGTCCCGATGAGCAGAGTGATCCGAGCCGCCGTCTTCCAGACCGCGTGGACCGGCGACAAGGAATCGATGATCCAGGTCCACGAGCAGGCGGCCCGCGACGCGGCCGCGCAGGGCGCACAGGTCCTGTGCTTCCAGGAGCTGTTCTACGGACCGTACTTCTGCCAGGTGCAGGACAAGGAGTTCTACGCGTACGCCGAGCAGATCCCCGAGGGCCCGATCGTCCGGCGCTTCCAGGCGCTGGCGAAGGAACTGGGCCTCGTCCTCGTGCTGCCGATGTACGAGGAGGAACAGCCCGGCGTCCTGTACAACACGGCGGCCGTGATCGACGCCGACGGCTCCTACCTGGGCAAGTACCGCAAGACCCACATTCCCCAAGTACCGGGATTCTGGGAGAAGTTCTACTTCCGGCCCGGGAACTCCGGCTGGCCCGTGTTCGACACGGCCGTGGGCCGGATCGGCGTCTACATCTGCTACGACCGGCACTTCCCGGAGGGCTGGCGGGCGCTCGGTCTGGCGGGCGCCGAGATCGTCTTCAACCCCTCGGCCACCTCCCGCGGACTGTCGGGCTACCTCTGGCAGTTGGAACAGCCCGCCGCGGCCGTCGCCAACGAGTACTTCGTGGGTGCGATCAACCGGGTCGGGCAGGAGGAGTACGGCGACAACGACTTCTACGGGACCTCGTACTTCGTGGACCCCGAGGCCCAGTTCGTCGGCGAGGTGGCGAGCGACAAGGAGAGCGAACTCGTCGTCCGCGACCTGGACGTGGCCAAGCTCCGCGAGGTCCGCGACCGCTGGCAGTTCTACCGGGACCGCGCCCCGGGGACGTACGCGCCGCTGACCGCGCCGTAGCGGCGGGGCGGGCGGCGCCGGTGCCCCCACCGCCACAGGCGCCGCCCGCCTCGGCACCGGCCGCCGGTGCCACGGGTCCGCGATCGCCCGGGCCGCGGCACGGCGGCCGGCGCGGTCCGCCCCGCGAACCGCCGCACCGGCCGGCCCACGGGCCGCCGCGCGCGACAGCACCGACCCCAGCCCCCGACAAGCCCCACAACCCCTCAGCGCACCCACGACCGGAAGGAGAGGGAGCATGAGCCGTACCGTCATCCGGGGTGGTCTCGTCATCACCGCGTCCGACGAGATCCACGCCGACGTCCTGATCGAGGACGGCCGGGTCGCCGCCCTCGCCGCGACGGGCACACCCGCGGCCGAGTCGTGGACCGCCGAGCGGGCCGTCGACGCCACCGGCAAGTACGTGATCCCGGGCGGTGTCGACGCCCACACCCACATGGAGCTGCCGTTCGGCGGCACCTTCGCCTCCGACACCTTCGAGACCGGCACCCGGGCCGCCGCCTGGGGCGGCACCACCACCATCATCGACTTCGCCGTCCAGAGCGTCGGCCGCTCCCTGCGTGAGGGCCTCGACGCCTGGAACGCCAAGGCGGACGGCAACTGTGCTATCGACTACGGCTTCCACATGATCGTCTCCGACGTGAACCAGGAGACGCTCAAGGAGATGGACCTGCTGGTCGAAGAAGGGGTCACCTCCTTCAAGCAGTTCATGGCCTACCCCGGCGTCTTCTACAGCGACGACGGCCAGATCCTGCGCGCGATGCAGCGCTCCGCCGAGAACGGCGGCCTGATCATGATGCACGCCGAGAACGGCATCGCGATCGACGTCCTCGTCGAACAGGCGCTGGCCCGGGGCGAGACCGACCCGCGCTTCCACGGGGAGGTGCGCAAGGCGCTGCTCGAGGCCGAGGCCACCCACCGCGCGATCAAGCTCGCCCAGGTCGCGGGCGCCCCGCTCTACGTCGTGCACGTCTCGGCGACCGAGGCGGTCGCCGAGATCGCCCGGGCGCGCGACGAGGGCCTGAACGTCTTCGGCGAGACCTGCCCCCAGTACCTGTTCCTGTCGACCGACAACCTCGCGGAACCGGACTTCGAGGGCGCGAAGTACGTGTGCAGCACGCCCCTTCGCCCCAAGGAGCACCAGGCGGCCCTGTGGCGCGGTCTGCGCACCAACGACCTCCAGGTCGTCTCGACGGACCACTGCCCGTTCTGCTTCACCGGCCAGAAGGAACTGGGCCGCGGCGACTTCTCGAAGATCCCCAACGGCCTTCCCGGCGTCGAGAACCGCATGGACCTCCTCCACCAGGCCGTCGTCGACGGGCACATCTCACGGCGCCGCTGGATCGAGATCGCCTGCGCCACGCCGGCCCGGATGTTCGGCCTGTACCCGAAGAAGGGGACCATCGCGCCCGGTGCCGACGCCGACATCGTCATCTACGACCCGCACGCCGAGCAGGTCATGTCGGTCGAGACCCACCACATGAACGTCGACTACTCGGCGTACGAGGGCAAGCGCGTCACCGGCCGGGTCGAGACGGTGCTCTCGCGCGGCGAGATGGTCATCACCGACCGGGAGTTCACCGGGCGCGCGGGCCACGGCGTCTACACCCCCCGTTCCACCTGTCAGTACCTTCTCTGAGCGACCAGGAGTGGCGCCATGGACTTCGGACTCGTCCTGCAGACAGACCCCCCGGCCTCCCGTGTCATCGACCTGATGAAGCGGGCCGAGGCCAACGGCTTCACGTACGGCTGGACCTTCGACTCCGCCGTGCTCTGGCAGGAACCCTTCGTGATCTACAGTCAGATTCTCGCCAACACCGAGACGCTGACGGTCGGCCCGATGGTGACCAACCCGGGCACCCGCACGTGGGAGGTCACCGCCTCCACCTTCGCGACGCTCAACGACATGTACGGCAACCGCACGGTGTGCGGCATCGGGCGCGGCGACTCGGCGATGCGTGTCGCCGGACGCAAGCCCAACACCCTGGCCCGGATCAGCGACGCGATGAAGGTCATCCGCGCCCTCGCCCGGGGCGACGAGGCGGACCTCGGCGGCACGGTCGTCAAGTTCCCCTGGGTGACCCCGGGTGCCGAACTGCCGGTCTGGATGGCCGCGTACGGCCCGAAGGCGCTGAAGATGACCGGCGAGGAGGCCGACGGCTTCATCCTCCAGCTCGCCGACCTCTACCTCACCGAGTACATGGTCAAGGCCGTGAAGGACGCGGCGGCCGGAGCCGGCCGCGATCCCGCCGAGGTGAAGATCTGCGTGGCCGCGCCCGCGTACATCACGCAGGACGACTCGCCCGAAGCGCTCGCCCACGCGCGCGAGCAGTGCCGCTGGTTCGGCGGCATGGTCGGCAACCACGTGGCCGACCTGGTCTCCAAGTACGGCGAGCACTCGGCCGCCGTACCCGACGAACTCACGGACTACATCAAGGCCCGTGAGGGCTACGACTACTCCCACCACGGCCGGGCCGACAACCCCGACACCGCGTTCGTGCCCGACGAGATCGTCGACCGGTTCTGTCTGATCGGCACGGCCGAGCGGCACATCGAGAAGCTGAACGCGCTGCGGGCGCTCGGCGTCGACCAGTTCGCGGTCTACGACATGCACGACGCCCAGGAAGCGACGATCGACGCGTACGGAGCGCGGGTCATCCCCGGCGTCAACGGGCAGTAACCGAAGGTCCCCCCAGTCTCCCCTTCCCGCCGTCCCGGGAAGGGGATCAGGGCGCACTGCGCGCACCCCCCCGAGTCCGTCCCCCGCACGGCCTTTCCCGTCACTCCTCATTGATTGGCCTGCTCATGACAGAAATTGTCTCCCCAGGCGGCCCGCCCGCCGGACAAGTCACGCTCCCCGACGGCCGGGTGGAGATCGCGCCCGACGCCCCCGCGCCCACCGGTCCCTACGCCAACGACGACCTGCTGCCGGTTCCGGTCGAGCGGCGCACCTGGACCACGTACAACTTCTCGGCCCTGTGGGTCGGCATGGCCCACAACACCGCTTCCTGGACGCTGGCTTCGGGTCTGATAGCCGTCGGCATGGACTGGAAGCAGGCCGTCCTCACCATCGCGCTCGCCAACCTGATCGTGCTCGTCCCGATGCTGCTCACCGGGCACGCGGGTCCGAAGTACGGCATCCCCTTCCCCGTCTTCGCCCGCGCCTCCTTCGGGGTCCGCGGGGCCAACCTCCCCGCTGTCGTACGGGCGTTGGTGGCGTGCGGCTGGTTCGGCATCCAGACCTGGATCGGCGGCGAGGCGATCTACTTCCTCGCGGGCAAGCTCTTCGGCGACGGCTGGGCCGGCGCCTCCGAGATCGGTGGTCACGCCTGGACCATGTGGCTGTCGTTCGCCGTCTTCTGGGCGCTCCAGGTCGCCATCATCTACCGGGGGATGGAGACCATCCGCCGGTTCGAGAACTGGGCCGCGCCCTTCGTGCTCGTCGGCGCCGGCGTGATGCTGTGGTGGATGAGCGACAAGGCCGGCGGCTTCGGGCCCCTGCTCGACCAGCCCTCGAAGCTCGGCTGGGACGGGGACTTCTGGAAGCTGTTCTGGCCCTCGCTCATGGGCATGATCGGCTTCTGGTCCACCCTGTCGCTGAACATCCCGGACTTCACGCGCTACGGCAGGAGCCAGAAGGCTCAGACGATCGGGCAGGCCCTGGGGCTGCCCACCACCATGACGCTCTTCGCCTTCCTGTCCGTCATGGTCACCTCGGGTTCGCAGGCCGTGTACGGCAAGGCGATCTGGGACCCGGTCCAGCTCGCCGCCAAGACGGACAACGTCGTCGGCATCCTCTTCGCCCTGGTCACGGTGCTGGTCGCGACCCTGTCCGTGAACATCGCGGCGAACCTGGTCTCCCCGGCCTTCGACTTCTCCAACATCGCCCCGCGGAAGATCAATTTCCGGACCGGCGCACTCGCCACCTGTGTCCTGGGCGTGCTGATCTTCCCGTGGAAGCTGTACGCCGACCCGCAGGGCTACATCTTCACCTGGCTCGGGCTGGTCGGCGGTCTGCTGGGGACGGTCGCCGGCATCCTCATCGCCGACTACTGGATCCTGCGCCGCACCCGGCTCGACCTAGCCGACCTGTATCGCACGGGCGGCCGGTACTGGTACGACGGCGGCTGGAACTGGCGGGCCGTGGTCGCCTTCCTCACCGGCGGCGTCCTGGCCGTCGGCGGCGCGGACTTCCATCCCCTGATCGACGGACGGCCCGTCCCGGCGCTGGAGTCGCTGGCCGACTACGGATGGGCGGTCGGTCTCGGCACCTCGATGGTGCTGTACCTCGTGCTCATGCTGACGCGCGGGAAGGACGCCGTCGCGGACTGACGCGGACCGGCCGCAGCCTGAAAGCGGATCACGGATCACGGATCACGGATCACGGTTCGCCGGCTGCGGACCGGCGGCGACCGGAGGACGGTCAGCTCTTCTGGCTCTGGCCGTCCTTCAGCGTCGCCACCGCTTCCTTGGCCGCCTTGATGGCGCCCTTGTTGATCTCGTCGCTGCCGGGCGCCTTCTTGGTCTCGAAGTCGCTGCCGTTGTAGGTGACGACCACCAGGGCGTTGGACGCCCGGACGATGACCACGCCCTCGCGGGTCTCCTGCTTGTCCTCGGTGCTGAGGTTGACCACCGAGTAGGCGGAGTCGCCGAGACCGGGCACCGCGCCGCCGCCGCTCTTGTCGGCGACCCGGTCCTTGTAGGCCTTCTCCGCCGCCGCGTTCGAGTCCTTGATCTCGTACGAGACGTCGAGCCAGCGGTAGTCGAAGCCCTTCAGGGCGTTCCACGAGCAGGTGCGGCGCACCGCCTTGTCGGTCGACGCGATCTCCTGGCCGGCCGTCTTGGCGCCGGGGACCAGGGACTTGATCGTCGCGACCTGGACCCCGCCACAGGGCGCGGGTGACGCGGCGAACGTCTTGACGGCAGCCGAGGCCGAAGGGGCCGACGGCGTGTCGGATGTCTGTTTTTGCGTCGATTTGTCCTCGGCGTTGGGGGTCGCTTCGGACGGGCCGGTCGCCAGGGCCCAGCCCGCGGAGGCGAGCAGAGCGACGGGCAGCAGGCGCGCGGCGAGCGCGAGCGGCAGAGGAAGAGAACCCAAAGCGCACTTCTCGTGGGGGATGGTGCGGAGGAGTCCGCACTGCGGACGGGACGCCAGTGTCACATGAGACGCCGTGGGGCGGAAGGGCCGACGGGCGGCATGCCCGTGTGATGACGGTGACTCACCTTGGCGTCGATTGACTGCCGCTGCGGCAACATGTCGGTTTTGTTCGATCCGATGATCGTCATTTTCTTCCTGTCGTGTCCCATGGTGATCGGTCCGTCCCCGGCTCCGGGGAGGCCGGACGCCGTGCCCCGACCGGGCGACGGCGTGGCCGCCCGGCCGAGGCCCACCTTCAACTGGCTCTGCTTTCAGGCGAGTCGGGCCTCCGCCGCGTACGCCGGGGCGGGCGGAGCGATGCCCTCCGCGGAGCTTTCGTGCCATGATCGGCCCATGATCGCGACGAACCGGCGCCGCGCCGGCGCGGCCGCCCCCTTCGGACCCCCGGCCCGCTCCGAAGTCCCCACCGTCTCCTTACCCGCGCGTCGCGCTCCGTCCCGCAGCGCCGCGCTCCGGGAGAAGTGGGTGCGCCCGGTCCTGCTCCTGTGCCTGGTCGCGACGACCGTCACGGGCTGCGGCCTGTCCGCCGAGATCGACCGTGAGCGCGACCCCGGGCGGACCTCCGTCCCGGACCCCGTCCCGAGCGTCGTCGGAACCGACGCCGCCCATCTCCCGGACCCGTCCGGCACCCCCGGCGACTCTCTCGTCATCGAGCTGCCCGAGCCGTCGAAGACCGTGCCGACGCGGCCGGGCCCCTGCCCGTCGTCCGGCGTGCGCCTGGAGACGGGGCCCGTCGACGCGGCCATGGGTCTGCGCGGGATGACCCTGACCCTCACCGTCTGCGGCAAGCACCCGTACAAGGTGAACGGCCGCCCGGCCGTCGTCCACGTCCTGGACCGCGACGGCGCCCCGATCACGGGCGTGCGCGCCGTGGCGGGGACGGACAAGGTGCCCATGGCCCCCGCGGACCCGGGCCCCGAACCCTTCACGCTCCAGCCGGGCGAGAGCGCGCGGGCCTCCCTGTACTGGCGGATGAACGCCGAGGACGGCGTGTCCCTGCGGGTCGCACCGCAGCGGGGCCAGTCGGCCGTCACCCTCCGGCTGCCCGACCCCCTCGACATCGGTCCCGAGAACGTCCTGGGGACCACGGCCTGGGCGCCCGTGACCTGACCCCCGCCCGCCCTGTGGTCCGGGCCGGGACGGATGCCATAGTCGGGACCGAGGCCCATCGCTCCGAACCGTGAGGTGGCAGGCATGTTCACGACCCGACCGACCCTCCAGGGCACCTTCGGGATGGTGTCCTCCACCCACTGGCTCGCCTCGCAGTCCGCGATGGCGGTCCTGGAGGACGGCGGCAACGCCTACGACGCCGCCGTCGCGGCCGGTTTCGTCCTGCATGTCGTGGAACCCCACCTCAACGGACCCGCGGGCGAGGTCCCGATCATCCTGGCCCCCGCGGACGGACCCGTGAGGGTGCTGTGCGGGCAGGGCGTCGCGCCCGCCGGAGCGACGGTCGCCCACTACCGGAGCCTCGGTCTGGACCTCGTACCCGGCACCGGCCCGCTCGCCGCCGCGGTGCCGGGCGCGTTCGACGCGTGGATGCTGCTGCTGCGCGACCACGGCACCAAAACCCTCGCCGACGTCCTGAGGTACGCCGTCGGATACGCCGAGGACGGGCACGCGCCCGTGGAACGCGTCGGCGAGACGGTGGACGCCGTACGCGCCCTCTTCGAGACGGAGTGGACCTCCTCGGCCGAGGTGTACCTCCCCGGCGGCCGGTCACCGCGCCCCGGCGAACTGTTCCGCAACCCGGCCCTCGCCGCGACCTGGCGACGGCTGCTCGACGAGGTCTCCGGCGCGGGGGACCGGGTGGCCGAGATCGAGGCGGCGCGGGAGGTGTGGCGCTCCGGATTCATCGCGGAGGCCCTGGTCCGGCAGGCCGCCCGGCCCACCATGGACACCAGCGGCGAGCGCCACACCGGCACTCTGACCGCCGACGACCTGGCGGGCTGGTCCGCGACGTACGAGGCCCCGGCGACGTACGACTGGCGCGGCTGGACCCTGTGCAAGGCGGGCCCCTGGAGCCAGGGCCCCGTCCTGCTCCAGCAGCTCGCGCTGCTCCCGCCCGAACTGCCCCGCTACGGTTCCGCCGAGTACGTCCACCTGCTCGTCGAGGGCTGCAAGCTCGCCATGGCCGACCGGGAGGCCTGGTACGGCGACGCGGCCGAGGTGCCGCTCGGCGAGCTGCTGTCGGAGCCCTACAACGCGGCCCGCCGGGCGCTCGTCGGGGACAAGGCGTCGTACGAACTGCGTCCCGGCGGTCCGGGCGGCCGTGAACCGCGGCTGAGCGGGCATGCGCGCGTGGCGGCCGCCGACGAGCCCGGCTTCGACGCGCTCGCGGTGCCGGGCGCCGGTGAGCCCACCATGGCCCGCGCGGCGGCGGAACCCGAGGTGGCACCGGACGGAGGCACCCGGGGCGACACCTGCCACCTGGATGTCGTCGACCGCTGGGGCAACATGGTCGCCGCCACGCCCAGCGGCGGCTGGCTCCAGTCCAACCCGGTCGTCCCGGAACTCGGCTTCCCGCTCGGCACCCGGCTCCAGATGGCCTGGCTGGAGGAGGGGCTGCCCAACTCCCTGACCCCGGGCCGCCGGCCGCGCACCACCTTGACGCCCTCCCTGGCGCTGCGCGACGGCGTGCCCGTCATGGCCTTCGGCACCCCCGGCGGCGACCAGCAGGACCAGTGGCAGACGCACTTCTTCCTGTCCGTGGCGCTCCGCTCCGAGGTGCGCGGCGGGCTCGATCTCCAGGGCGCGATCGACGCCCCGAACTGGCACAACGACAGCTTTCCCGGCTCCTTCTACCCGCGCGGCATGCGTCCGGGCAGCCTCACCGTCGAGTCCCGCACGGACCCGGAGGTCGTCGAGGAGCTGCGCCGCCGGGGCCACGACGTCACGGTCGCGGAGGCCTGGTCCGAGGGACGGCTGTGCGCGGTGGCCCGCGATCCCCGGACCGGCATCCTGTCGGCGGCGGCCAATCCGCGCGGGATGCAGGGGTACGCGGTCGGCCGCTGAGGTCCTCCCGGGCCGGGAGGGGCGGCCGGGCTGATGATCGCGCCGCCCCGGGAGTTCATGGTGATTCCACCTGGAGTACCCCGGAGGGGTGAGGATTGTCAGTGAGGCGTGTTGTCATGGAGCCATGATCGAAGACATCGAAACCATCGACGAGTTTCTCGCACAGCGCGCGGCCGACGTGGAAGACGCCATCCGCAAGGCCGCCGCCGCGGAGATCATGCCCCGCTTCCGGCAGCTCTCCGCGGACGAGATCGACCAGAAGTCCGGCCCGCACGACCTGGTGACGGACGCCGACCGCCTGGCCGAGAAGTACCTCACCGAGGCCCTCACCGCACTGCTGCCGGGTTCGGTCGTGGTCGGCGAGGAGGCGGTGCACGCCGACCCCGCGACCTACGAGGCGATCGGCGGCTCGGCGCCCGTCTGGATCGTCGACCCCGTCGACGGCACCCGGCAGTTCGTGCACGGCGACCCCGGGTTCTGCACGCTGGTCGCGCTCGTGCTGGACGGCGTGGTGCTCGCCTCCTGGACGTACGCGCCCGCCCGGGGCGAGTTCGCCACCGCGATCCGGGGGCGGGGGGCCGTGCTCGACGGCGTGCCGCTGCGCTCCGGATCGCCCGAGCCGGGCAGCGACCTCGACATCGCGACCTCGCACCCGGACTACACCACGGACGAGCAGAAGCGCGCCCTCCTCGGACTGTGGACGGAGGGTGTCGTCCCGCGCCCGTGCGGTTCGGCGGGCCTGGAGTATCTGGCCATCGCCCGCGGGGAGCTGGACGCGGTCGCCTTCAGCTGGGAGGCGGCCTGGGACCACGCGGCGGGGCTGCTGCTGGTCGAGGAGGCGGGCGGTGCCCACCTGACGCTCACCGGCGAGCCCTTCCGCGTCACCGGGGGCAACGCGCTGCCCTTCACGGCGGCCCGGGACGAGGCCACGGCCCGCCGGGTGACCGGCCTGCTGACGGCACAGCCGGACTGGGTGGCGGCCCGCGCCTGAGGGCGGGCCCCACGGCCGGGCCCGAGTGGGCCTTCGCGGCCCGCGAAGGTCCCGGTTCCCTTGGTGGCGGCCGGGCGTACGGCGCGGGGCGTTTCGGTCCAACGCCCCGTGCCGTCAAGGCTGTCGGTGCTCCGGCATATCCTGATGCTCAGTGGCCGTCGGCTGACAAAGGAGTCCGAAGGTGCCGTCGATGCTCGATGCGGTCGTGGTGGGTGCGGGGCCGAACGGACTGACGGCCGCCGTGGAGCTGGCCCGCCGGGGCTTCTCCGTGGCCGTGTTCGAGGCCTGTGACACGGTGGGCGGGGGCTCGCGCACCGAAGAGCTGACCCTGCCCGGATTCCGGCACGACCCCTGCGCGGCGGCGCATCCGCTCGGCATCAACTCACCCGCCTTCCGCGCGATGCCCCTCGACCGGTACGGCCTGGAGTGGCTGCACCCGGAGCTCCCCATGGCGCACCCGTTCCCGGACGGCTCGGCGGCGGTGCTCGCGCGGTCCGTGGCCGAGACGGCGGCCTCCTTCGGGCCGCGGGACGCGGGCGCGTACCGCAGGCTCGTCGCGCCGTACCTGAGCAAGTGGGACACCCTCGCGCACGACTTCATGTCACTGCCGCTGACCTCGCTGCCCCGCGACCCCGTCACCCTCGCCCGCTTCGGCCTGACCGGTCTGCCACCGTCGACCTGGCTCATGCGCCGCTTCCGCGACGAGCGGGCCAGAGCCCTGTTCGCCGGTCTGGTGGCGCACGTCATGGCGCCGCTGGAGGGAATCGGCACGGGCGCCGTAGGCCTGGTCTTCGCGCTGGCCGCGCACGCCCGGGGCTGGCCCGTCGCGCGCGGCGGCTCCCAGTCCATCGCGGACGCGCTCACCGCCTACCTCAAGGACCTCGGCGGCACGGTCCACACCGACTACGAGGTCAAGCGCCTGGACGACCTGCCCCCCGCACGGGCGTACGTCTTCGACACCTCGCCCAAGGCCCTGGCCCGTATCGCGGGCTTCGGGCGGTACTACGAGGGCTATCGGTACGGAGCGGGCGCCTTCAAGATCGACTACGCGCTGGACGGGCCCGTGCCCTGGACCGCCGAGCAGGCGCGCGTCGCCGGGACGGTCCAGGTCGGGGCGAGCCGGGCGGAGATCAGCACCGCGCTGAGGGCGGCCTCGCGCGAGGGCCGGGCGCCCGACGCGCCGTTCCTGATCACCGTGCAGCCGGGCGTCGTGGACCCCTCCCGGGCCCCCGAGGGCAAGCAGGTCTTCTGGGCCTACGGCCATGTCCCGAACGGCTGGACCGGCGACCTCACCGACGCCATCGAGCGCCAGCTCGAACGGTTCGCGCCCGGCTTCCGCGACCGCGTCCTGGCGCGCGCGACCGCCGGACCGCCCGTCCTCGCCGCACGCAACGCCAACTACGTGGGCGGTGACATCGCCTGCGGCGCCGCCTCCGGACTCCAGCTCATGCTGCGCCCCAGGCTGTCCCCGAACCCGTACGCCACCCCGCACCCCGCCGTCTTCCTGTGCTCCTCGGCCACCCCGCCCGGTCCCGGAGTGCACGGGATGTCCGGGCACAACGCGGCGAAGGCCGTCTGGAGGAGGCTCAGAGAGTCATGACCACGATCACGCTGACACGGGGCGACATCACCCGGCAGAGCGTCGACGCCGTCGTCAACGCGGCGAACTCCTCGCTGCTCGGCGGCGGGGGCGTCGACGGAGCCATCCACCGTCGCGGCGGCCCGGCCATCCTCGCCGCGTGCCGCGACCTGCGGGCCGGCCATCTCGGCAAGGGCCTGCCCACCGGCCGTGCGGTCGCGACGACGGCGGGTGACCTCGACGCCCGCTGGGTGATCCACACCGTCGGTCCCCGCTACTCCCAGGAGGACGACCGCTCGGAGCTGCTGGCCTCCTGTTACCGCGAGTCGCTGAAGGTCGCCGACGAGCTCGGAGCGCGTACGGTCGCCTTCCCCGCCGTCTCCGCGGGCATCTACGGCTGGCCGATGGACGACGCCGCGCGCATCGCGGTGGAGACCGTCCGGGCCGCCGAGACCGACGTCGCGGAGGTCCGCTTCGTGCTCTTCGACGAGCGGGCGTACGACGCGTTCGCGGGGCGACTGTGACGAGGTGCCCGTCGCGTTCGGCGGGTCGGTACGCGGCCTGAGCCGTGCGGGCCGGCCGCACGGCGACCGCGGGCGTCACCACCACCGCGGGCTGGTGGCGATGGCCCGTAGCTGCGCCGGTGTCAAAAGCGCTGTGGTGCGAGTCGAGGGACCGTTCTGGCTCGGCGCCTGCCCTTGCATGATGGTGACGTAGAGCCGCCCGGACCGCCACGTCGGCGTCCGTGTCAGGACCGGTGTGGAAGGCGGCGTAGCCGAAGGCGCCCGCCCAGGCCGCCATCGTGGCGACGCCCGCGAGGCCGGGGCGAGGCCGGTGCCACAGAGGTATCAGGAGGCCGACGGCGAGCAGGGGGGAAGACCGGCAGGAGCACGATGTGCAGCCGGGTCCACTCCGAGGCCGTCGAGCGGAACAGCCCACGCGGATGCGTTGCGCCCGCTGCGGCCACCACCAGCGGGTTGGCGGTGACGAGGGCGAGCTTTCGCATGGTCAACACGCCTGTGAGCGTGGGCGTGTTGAGTCCGCGGGAGACGAGCATGCAAGGGTTCCGTAGGACATCGGCCCGGGTGGGCGCCGCCATGTCACCCCCGGTCGAGAACGGTCTTACGAGAGTCTGACGCGGCCGCAGTTTCCGTGCCGCCACACCAGCCTCACCGTCCACTCTGGTGCGGTCCGCGCAGCAGCGGACCGCACCGCGAAGACACCTCACGAGGACGGGAAGCGCACATGAACAGCACCCCCGAGAACCATCGCCGTACGAGTCGACCCGCCGCCGTCCGGGGCGGCCATCGGGCGGGGTCGCGAACTCGGCGGATCATGATCGGCGGCGGGGCCCTTGCCGTCGCGGCGGCGGCCACGGTGGCCGTGACCGCGGCATCGGCCGGCCAGCACGCCGGGAGCGCGCCCGGGGCCGACCACGCCGTCTTCGTCCAGGGCAACGAACTGGGCGGCAACACCATCCACGTGTTCGCTCGCGGCGAGGACGGCACGCTGAACGCCTCGGGGACCTACGCCACCGGCGGCAAGGGCGGTGACCAGGTCGACGCCCCGACCGACTCGCTCGCCTCCCAGGGCTCACTCGTCTACGACGACACCTCGGGAATGCTGCTGGCGGTCAACGCGGGCAGCGGCACGGTCACCTCCTTCCAAGTCGAGGGGAGCCGGCTCAAGAACCGGCATGTCGTCAGCTCGGGCGGCAAGTTCCCCGCCTCCATAGCCGTGCACGGCAGGGTCGCGTACGTGATGAACGCGGGCGGGCGGGGCAGCGTCCAGGGATTCGAGATGACCGGCGAGGGGCTGCGGCCGCTGGCCGGGTCCCGCCGCTACCTGGGTCTGGACAACAAGGACGTCCCCTTGTTCTCCAGCTCTCCGGGCGAGGTCGCGTTCACCCCGGACGGGCGCGACCTGGTCGTCACCACCAAGTCCGCCGACACCGTCGAAGTACTTCCCCTGAAGCGGAATGGCCTGCCGGCCGTCGCCGCACCCGTGGTCAACAAGTCGGCCGGCGCCGTCCCGTTCGCGATCAGCTTCGACGCGACCGGGAAGCGGATGCTCGTCGCGGAGGCCGCGAAGTCCACGGTCACCACGTACAAGGTGCGGCACGACGGCACCCTGAAGGTCCTCCAGAAGCCCCTGCCCAACGGCCAGGAGACCCTGTGCTGGCTCGAGCGCGCCGGCAACCACTTCTACGGCGGCAACACCGGCAATTCCACCGTCACCGGATACCGCATGGACAGCCACGGCCGGCTCTCCCTGACCAACGACGTGGGCATCGCCACGCCGCCTTCGGCCAAGTCGCAGGGCGTGATCGACCTCGCCGTGACCAGGGACGAGCGGTTCGTCTACGTCCAGAACGCCGTCTCCGGGACCATCGACGGCTTCCAGGTGAAGGCCGACGGCTCACTCACCAAGATCACGACGGTCGGCACGGGTCTGGCCCGGTTCGGTGAGTCCGGCATGGAGGGCATCGTCGCCGTCTGACGGACATCGACTCCCGCATCGACGGAAAGCCTCGCTCACCGCGCTGTTCCTGTTCCGACCGGAGGGAAGTCCGACCGCAGGGCGGCGCGCGGGCGTAGGCAGGGGTAGGCGGCACAGTCGTCGAGCAGCCGGGGTGACCGATCCGCAGGCCGTCACCGGTAGGCTGCGCCGGTGCGCACGGTCGAGGTCTTGTTGGACGAGGCGGCGGACCTGGCGGTCCGGGAGGCCTGGCGGCGGTTGGCGGATGCGGGCCTGCCCAGCCAGGCGCGCCACCGCTCACCGACCAACAGCCCCCATCTCACCCTGGCCGCCTGCCCGGAGCTGACCGCCCCGATCCGCTGGGAGCTGGCCGAGGCGGCCGCAGCCCTGCCCCTGCCGGTGCGTTTCACCGGCCTGGTCCGCTTCGAACGGCCGACCTCGGTACTGGCCTGGGCCCTTGATCTCGATTCCGCCCTGGCCGGCCTGCATGGCCTGGTGTGGGACGCGGTGGCCTCCGACAGTCCGTCCGAGACCCTCAACCCTTTGCACGATCCGGCGCGTTGGAGCCCGCACGTCACCCTCGGCCGCTCCCGGCGGGCGGACGCCTTCGCCGGCCGGCGGATCCCCGGCCTGCTCCCGGCGCCGCCGGTGTCGGTCCAGCTCACCACCCTGCGCAGCTACGACACCGAGACGGGAGCCCTGGAGGTGCTGGAGCCCCGTCTCTGAAGCGGTTCTGCCCGCCGATCCCTTCCGCCCGGCCCACTCGACCGACCTCGGGGCGGCACTGGCTGACCCACGGCACCGACGAGGAGTACGCCGCCGCCCCGGCCCCTGTGCGAGGCGGGCCGGGGACGGCATGCGGCGCAGGCGCCGGGGTGACGTACGCCGGTGTTCGGGTCAGCCGGCGACGATGCCCTCGCCGCCGACGGCGCCGGGCACGGTGACCGATCCGATGCGGGTGAGTGAGCCGTCGCGGTTGATCCGGAACTCGTTCACGCGGCCCTGCGCGCCGGTCTGCACATACAGGTTGCGGCCGTCGGAGGAGACGGCGGCGTCGACCGTTCCGGGGTCGGTCGGGGTGTTGCCGAGGGCGGCCAGGGTGCCGTCGCGGCGCACGCGGTAGCCGGACAGCGAGCCGCTGCCGGCGTTGGAGGCGTAGAGCTTGTGGTCGGTGGCGACGATCCAGCAGGTGGCGGCCTGGCCGGTGAGGACCTGGCCGAGCGAGGTGAGGGTGCCGTCGCGGTGGAGGGCGAAGGTCTCGACGGCGTTGGGTCCGGCCTCGGTGACCTGGAGGCGTCCGGCGGGGTCGAAGGTGAAGCCGAACGGCACGGCGCCCGGGGTGGCGGTGACCACGGGACGGCCGACGGGCGTGCCGCGGCGGTTCAGCCGGAAGACGTCGATGCTGTTGGCGCCGGCCTTGGTGGTGACGACGAGCTTCGAGCCGTCGGGTGTGAAGGAGATCTGCCCGGGGGTGTGGGTGAACTGCGGGGTGGCGTCGGGGTCCAGGCCGAGCCGGCGGTGCCAGGAGTCGACCCCCTCCAGCCGGTGACCGGTGCGGACGAAGCCCTGGACGGAGCCGCCGTCAAGGGCGTTGAGCACCCACACCCGGTTGCCGTGGAACGTGACACTGACGGGGAAGTCGCCGCCGGTGGGGAGGATCTGGAGACGTTCGAGCCGGTCGCCGTGCACCGCGAAGAGGGTGAGCGTGTCGCTGCCGGCGTTGACGGCGTAGAGAAGCCCCGCCTTGCGGTCGTAGGCGAGCGACCCCTGGGACGCCAGGTGGTCCACCACCGAGCCGTCCAGCACGCCGCCGCGGCCCCCCGTCGGGTACACGCCACGACGGCTGAGCGTGCCGTCGGAGGAACGGTGGTAGGCGACGACGGTGTTCGCGGTGGTGTTGTCGCTCTGGACGAACACCGCCCCGCTGCGGGGGTGTGCCGGGCTGTGGGGGAGAGCGGGGGCGGACGCGGTCGCCGCCGGAGCGGCGGACAGCGCCGCCACCGCGGCGGTCGTGACGGCGGCAACTGCGAGGCGGACCTTGCGGACGGTCATGGTGCTGCTCCTGGTGCAAAGAGTGGGGATGGCGGCCGGCCGGTCCGGGGCACCGGTGAACAGGGCGTGGACGAAGGCGACGCGCGCTCCCGTGCCCCGTGCCGGGCGGCCCTCATACGTGCTCGCAGCACCGAAGAATGACCCACCGAGAACGAACATCGCCGTGGAGCACAGGGCTTTGGCAGGCCTTTGGAGCAAATGCCATCCATATGGCCGCGCATGGGGGCGGTTGCCACCTGCTCGGCCCGGGTCTTGTCACCAAGGGCCGGCGAGGCAGGCCGTCCCCCCACCTCACCAGCGCGGACCCAGGTCGGGAAAGGCTCACCGACAAGCAGCTGACCGAGTGGTCGCCCTGGCGGCACGGTTCGACGAATCCTGCCCTTCGCCGGCGCGCGGCTGAACGCGCGCCCGCCACCCGCGGCGCCCCGTTCAGCCGCCCGATGACCAACATTGATGCGAGCGGCCTTGGGTCCACCTGAGGGTCGGTCGAAATAGCCGGCCTACTGTTTGTCGGTGAACTGCGGGTCCGTCTTCTGGTTGTAGATCTCCTTGCCGGATGCGTTGTAGGCGTGGACGTAGGGGCTCGGGCCCACGTAATGGGAGTCAGGGTTTTCCGTGGAGAGAGCCGCCGCGTAGACGAATGCGCCGCCTGCCATGACCGCTGGATATTGTTGCGGGTTGTCGCCGTAGCTGATCGCGACCTTGGTGATGTCGGATGTGTAATGCCCGGCACCCAGCATGAGGTACCGCCCCTTGCCGGCGGGCTCGAGGGTGGAGTCGAAATACTCGATCGAATGACCGGTGCCCCACAGGCGATTGTTGATGAACGTGGGCGGAGAATCCTGGCTGCTTCCCTTGTCGCCCTTTGACTCGCATTGCACATACTGATCGTCGGAGTTGACGGCGACGACCACGCCGTCCCCGCTCCGCGAGGCGATGGGAGCGCGGGCCGCGACCACCGCGTGGTACCGGGACGCATCCGAGCCCAGGCAGGAAGCCAGGATCTTGGCGACGGTCCCGGCGTCGACCGGGGTCGTCGTCCCGCTGGTGACGGTGAACGCGTCCGCGGTGGAAGTCGTACGCGTCGAAGACGGCGCTGAGCCGGCTCCGGCCGACGTGAACTCGCGCGTTGTGCTCGGCGTCGGTGACGCGGCGGCGTTCGTAGGGTTTCCGGCAGTCCCGGCGAGAAGTGGCTCGGCGTCCCCCGGCCCGCCGAACACGGACACGGCCGCGACACTTACTCCCGCGACGCCGGCGGCGACAGCCAGCGGCACTCCCCACCTGCGCCGCAGCGAAGCACCGTTGTCCTCTGGACCGATCTTGGTCAGGAGCTCCTCCCGGGTCCGCCGGTGGTTCGGCAGATCACGATCGGAAGGAGCCGCGGGAACGCCCGGCATGTCATTCATCGTGCGACCTCTTCCGCGTTGACAGGATTCTTCGAACTGAACGACGCCAAAACCGGGGCTCCGCCGACGAGGTCGGCTCCCAGCCTCCGCCGCGCGCGGTGCAGTCTGGACTTCACCGTTCCGACCGCCACCTGCAGTGTTGCCGCAGCCGCCTGCTGATCCAGTCCCGACCACACGCAGAGCTCGACGACCTCTCGTTCATGGCGCGGCAGCCGGGCCAGTGCCCGGTGGATCTCCGACATACGACGCTCGTCGTCGACCAGGACGGCGACGCGGTCCGCGTGGTCGACCACCGGCGGCTCGCCATGCGAGACGAGCCGGTGCAACAACGCCTCGGCCCGCCTCAGCCGCCGCCAGGCATTCGACAGCAGACGGTCGGCGATGCCCAGCAGCCACGGCAAGGCCGAGTCGCGGTCCAGCACCGTCTCCGATCGCCGACGCCAAGCGTGCAAGAACACGGTCGACGTGAGGTCTTCAGCCTCGGACCAGTCGGCCGTCCGCCGGAACAGGTAGTTGTAGACGGCCTTCGCATGGCGGTCGAAGATCCGGCCGAACGCCTCCCGGTCGCCGTCGACGGCCCTCGCCCACAGCTCCCGGTCAGAGACCCCTCCGACCGGTGCAGCGGGACCAGCGTGGTTCAGTTCCATGCTCCATACGTGTCCGGCAACCGGCTGAAGGTTCCCGCTGAGTCGGATCCGCTTCGACGGAGTTGGATGCACCCGGCCGGCGACAGCGCTGGTCGAGGATGGCATACGCGGGCGAGCGGGTGACGTGTGTCCGATGGGAGACTGCCGCGCGGGAACGGGCGTTCGGCGGCACCGGGGTGCGCCGCGTGACGAAAGGCCGGTGGCGTTCACAGATCGCCGATGCCCGACCGGTCGAGGAACTGCTCCGGCAGTACCTGCCCAAAAGAACAAGCCTGCCGACGTTCAGGCATGACGAGCCTGACGCCGACGCGACGAAATTCACCATCCCTCGCGCACGTGCCTGGGATTTCTTCGCGAGCCGGGAGTGTCGCCCCGACCGGTTGAATCCAAGGCCGACATCTGGCGCCCACCCGGCAGGAACTCCGAAGGAAAGCCGCAACTCGTCTTTGTCACTCAGCGCCGGTCGCTACAACGCCACTTGCTCTGATGAAGATTGTGTCACTACAGTCCCCCTCCGAACCTTTGCTCGGTCGTTCACTCGTTGGGGGTGACAGTGAAGGATCACCGCCCGTCGGCGTATTCGGCAGGCGGCCGGAGGAAAAAAGGAGCTTGCTTTCGTGGCGTCCCACCGTCGACCCAAGCAGCCGAGCCGTACCCGCGTCACCGTGTTCACCACTGCCGCCGCTGCCGCTGTTGTCCTCAGCGCCAACGCCGCCAACGCGGCGCCGTCCGAGAAGCCCAACAAGGACGAGGTCAAGACCAAGGTCGACAAGCTCTACGAAGAGGCCGAGCAGGCCACGGAGAAGCTCGACGGCGCCAAGGAGAAGCAGCAGAAGCTCCAGAAGGAGATCAACTCCCTTCAGGACAACGTCGCCCGTGGCCAGGAAGAGCTCAACGAGCTGCGTGACGGTCTCGGTTCGATGGCCAGCGCCCAGTACCGCACCGGCGGCATCGACCCCTCCGTGGCCCTCTTCCTCTCCTCCGACCCGGACGACTTCCTGGACAAGGCCTCGGCCATGGACCAGTTGAGCGCCCAGCAGGTCGAGTCGCTCAAGAAGGTCCAGGAGAAGCAGCGTTCGCTCGCCCAGCAGCGTGCCGAGGCCTCCGCGAAGCTCAAGGACCTCGCCGACACCCGGGCCGAGCTCGCCAAGAAGAAGAAGGAAGTCCAGAGCAAGCTGGGCTCCGCGCAGAAGCTCCTCAACACGCTGACCGCCCAGGAGAAGGCCGCGCTGGCCACCCAGGAGCAGGAGCGGGCCACCCGCGCCGGCCAGCGCGTCGACCTCGGCAACAGCAAGGGCTCGGGCCGTGCCGGCGCCGCCTTCGCCGCCGCCCAGAGCGTGATCGGGGCCCCGTACGTGTACACCCACGCGGGTCCCAACTCGTTCGACTGCTCGGGCCTCACCTCGTGGGCGTACGCCCAGGCCGACGTGACCATACCCCGCACCTCGGAGGCCCAGGCCAACGCGGGCACCCGCATCTACTCGCAGAGCGATCTCCAGATCGGCGACCTGGTCATCTTCTACGGCGACCAGCACCACGTCGGCCTCTACGCGGGCAGCGGCCAGGTGCTGCACGCCCCGCACAGCGGCGCGGTCGTCCGCTACGAGGCGATCGCCAACATGCCCTTCCAGTTCGGCGTCCGGATCTGATCCATGCCCAGGGCCGGGGCAGCGGCGCGCGGTCTCGACGGCGGCAGGCGAGGGCCGGCCGGGCGGACCGTTGGCCGTCGTCCGGTCGTACGGGCCGGTCACAGGGGCAGGTCGACCACCAGGGGCCGGTGGTCCGAGACGGGGGTGCTCGGCGCGTGCGGTCCGGTGGCCGCTCCCGCAGCGATTCCCTCGGCCAGCACATGATCGAGCTGGACCACGGGGCGGTGGGCCGGATAGGTGGGTGTACGGGCCAGGTCCCGCCAGCCGCGCGGCAGCGGCGGGGTGCCACCGGGCTCTCTGCCGCCGCCGACCGGTCCGGCGAGGCCGAGGACCGTCCGGGGAAGCGCGCCGGGCAGATTGAAGTCGCCGAGAAGCACCCGGGGTCCGGGCAGGTCGGCGATCCAGGCGCGGACGGCGAGCAACTGGCGCACGTTCCAGCCGGGCACGAACGACAGATGCAGCGCCACCACGGTGAACGGCCCCCGGCTTCCCTCCAGTACGGCGGCCAGCGCGGCCCGCGGCTGGTCCCTGGACACGGTGAGTCCCCGGCGTCCGGGCGTCCGCAGCGGCATGGGGACCGGTGCCGGAGCCAGCCGGCGTGCCCTCCAGTGCCGTACCGGCAGCCGGGACAGCAGGGCGACGCCGTGCGAGGGGACGCCGTCGCCCGCCTCGGCCTCGCGCGGCCCGTACACCCGCAGGCCGGGTACGGAGGGTTCCGGGAGCCAGCCGCCCGCTCCCCGGGCCATGCCGTGGAAGGCGGAGGCGTAGCGCCAGTGCGGCGCGCCGCACCCCGCGGCCACGGCGGCGGCCTGGTCCACCTTGCCCGAGCGTTCCTGGAGCCGGTCCACTTCCTGGAGTGCCACCACGTCGGCGTCCAGTGACGCGACGGCCCGGACGAGCGGCAGTTCGGGGCCGTCCGCGGTCCGGACGGACACGGGTCTGCCGTCCACCAGCGTCCGTCCGTGCAGCACGTTGAACGTCGCGAACCGCACCCGCCCGGAGCGCGAGGCGCCCGGATCAGCCGTGTCGGAAGGTGTCATGACCGCGACCGTACCCGCCGCCACCGCCGAACGGCGGCCGGTCCTTCAGGTGGTGCGGGCGGTGCCGGGACTCACCGGCGGCGCGGGACTCACCGGCGCCGGGGGCCGTCGGTTCGGGTGATGTCGGCCAGGGTGGGTGGTATCACCGGCGGGCCAGGTAACCGACAGGGGTGTCACCGGCGAGCGAAGACACGGCGGGCCCGTGTTATCGATCGGGCCGTGTCACCGACCAGGCCGTGTCACCGACCAGGCCGGTCACCGACCAGGCCGGTCACCGACCAGGCCGGTCACCAGGCCATGTCACCGACCGGGCCGTCACCGACCGGGCCGTCACCGACCGGGCCGTCACCGACCTGGCCGTGTCACAGGCCCGGCAGTGTCTCGGACAGCAGGTGCAGCAGGTCGTTCGTGGCGTCGACCGCGCCCAGTGCGGGCAGGGCGCCGAGCGCGAGCACGGCCGCGCCGACGGACCGTACGACGGGCGGGGGAGCCGTCTGCAGGGCCGCGATGCGGCGGCTGACGGCGTGTCCGGAGAAGTGCAGGGCGCATCCGGTGCGGGCGTGCTGGGAGACGAGGGCGGCGCGGGCCAGGGCGCGGGCCGTCGTGTTCCGGTCGCCGACGCTGCTCGCGGCCTCCTCGTCGGCCCACCGCTCCAGCAGGAAGACGACGGTGTCGCGGACGGGTACGAGCAGCGGGTTCGCCGCGGCGGCCAGGGCCACGGCGGTCGACAGCGCCGCGTGGCGGTGCGTCAGGTGAGCGCGCTCGTGGGCGAGCAGGACCCGCCGTTCGGCGGGCTCCAGCGCGCCGAGCATCGAGGCCGTGACCAGGATCCGGCCCGGTTTGCCGGGGATCGCGAAGGCGCGCGGGGTCGGCGAGGCGGCGACGACGAGCTCACTGTCCGGCGGGTGACCCTCGCAGAGCCTGAGCAGGACCCTGCGGGTCGCGATGTGTGCTCGCACCACATGAAGGAGCCGGTGGGCGATCACGGCGAGGGCGGCCACCGCCAGCACGGCGACGGTCTCCGGGACGGGCTCGGGCAGCACCCGGCCCTCCTCGCCCGCCTCGGCGATCACCGCGGGCGCCTGGTCGATCAGTGTGGCCCCGAGCAGCAGCAGCGCCCAGGTGGACGCGGCCGCGGTCAGCACGGCGGCGGCGACCAGGGCACGGGCGGCGAGACCGGGCGACACCCGCCTGCCGACCAGCGGGGCGACCGAGGTCAGGAGCAGCGCGAGGACGAGGGGGACGTAGACGTCGATCCTCACGGCCCGTTCCCTCCCAGGAGATCGCGCAGGGCTTGTTCCTCCTGGCGGCTGAGCCCGGTGACGAACTGCTGGAGGGCCGCGATCGGGTCGGGTCCGCGGTCCAGCGCCTCGTGCATGGCCTCGGCCGTCAGCTCGGCCGCGTTCTTGGCGGGGCGGTACGCGCCGCGCCGGCCGTCAACATCCCGCAGCACGAGTCCCTTGTCGTACAGACGTTTCAGGATGGTGTGCACGGTGTTGTAGGCGAGGCCGCCGCCGATCTCGGCCTGGATCTCGGCGGGCGTGAGCGCGTCGTCGGTGGCCCACAGGGCGGCGAGGACCTCGCTCTCCAGCTCGCCCGCGCTGCGCCGTTCCGCCCTTCCGTGGGGACCTGTGCCAGCCATGCCCGTCACCTTACAGCGCGTAGTCGACCCCGGAACGGTGCCGGTCCGGGGTCCGGGACGGGGGTGCGCGGGGGCGCGTGTTCCCCGAATGCACCCGGATGCCCGTCCCGTTCGGCACCTTCTTCCGGTGAGCGGTAGTTTGTCCGTGATTCCCCGGCTCCCGGCTTCACCCTACGTCTTGTAGGGTGAAGGAACCCTACAGTGTGTAGGGCTGAAGGGTGGACGATGGCCAAGACCCTGAACGTCCCGCTCATCGGCATCCGGCGGCCCGGACCGCCGGACAGGACGGCCCGGGTGTCCCGGCGGCCCGGTGACCTGGGTCTCCTCGCGCTGGTCGCGGCCGCCTTCACCCTGGCCCAACTGGTCCTCGTGCACCCGGACATGGGGCTCGGCTGGGACGAGACCGTGTACGTCAGCCAGGTCTCCCCGCACGCCCCCGCGGCGTTCTTCAGCGCGCCACGGGCCCGGGGAATCTCGCTGCTCGTCGCCCCGGTGGCCTCCTGGTCCTCCTCCACCACCCTGCTGCGGATCTACCTCGCCCTGCTCTCCGGGCTCGGCCTGTTCGTGGCCCTGCGCGTCTGGCGCGGGCTGTTCCCCGCGCGCGTCCTCGCCCTGGCGGGCGCCCTGTTCGGGACGCTGTGGGTGACCGTCTTCTACGGCCCGCAGGTCATGCCCAACTACTGGGTGGCGATCGGCGCCCTGGCCTGCGTCGGGTGCTTCCTCCGGGCCCAGGCGGGCGGCCGCGACCGGGCGGCCCTGTGGGGGATCGGACTGAGCGCCGCGCTCATGGCGTGGATGCGGCCCCCCGACGCGGTCTGGGTGACCCTGCCGCTCCTCGTCCTCACCGTGGCGGCCCCCCGGTGGCGGCGGTTCCGCCCCTTGCTCGCGCTCGTCGCGGGTCTGTCGGCCGGAGCCGTCGAGTGGATCGTCGAGGCGTACGTGAGCTACGGCGGCCTGGGGCAACGGCTCTCCGACGGATCGCGCATCCAGGGCGGCCTCGGCTGGAACATCGCGGTCGGCGACCAGATGCGCAGTCTCGGCGGACGCGTGCTGTGCCGGCCCTGCACCGGCGGGATGCCGGAACCCGCCGTGATGGTGTGGTGGTTCGTCCTGCCGGTGGTCGCCGCTCTCGGCCTCGTGATCGCCGTCCGGGCCCGTCGCCCGGTGCCCACCCTGCTGCTCCTGGCCTGTGCCACGACGGCCTCGGTCCCGTATCTCCTCATGATCGGATACGCGGCGCCGCGCTTCCTGCTGCCTGTCTACGCACTCGCCGTGATCCCCGTCGCCGACGCGCTCGTCCACCTCGTCACCGCCCCCGGCGGCCGGTGGCGGCCGGTGACCGTGACGCTGGTGGCCCTCGGGCTCGCCGCGCATCTGGCCGTGCAGTTCGCGGTGCTGGAGAGCACGGTGCGGCGCACCGCCGACAGCCACCGGGGCTGGGCGGCGACGGCGGCCGAACTGCACCGGCTCGGGGTGCGGCCGCCCTGCGCGCTGGCCGGCTACCGGTCCGTCCCCATCGCCTTCTACGCCGGCTGCTCCTCGGTGGCGACCTCCGGGCACAACGCCAACGCCACCGCGGCCGGCATCGCGCGTTCCGTCCGGCGCATGCCGGTCGCCGTCGTCACCACCCCGGGCGGCTCGCCTCCCGGATACGCCCACGCCTGGGCACCCCACCGCGCGGGCGCGGTCGACATCTACGTCTCTCCGGGTGCGGGGAGCCCCACGCCGTGACCCCTCGCCCGAAGCCGCTCGCACCGCCGGACGGGAGCCGGTCGTCCGGTGCCCCGGGGGTGTCGCCGCCCGGGGTGGAGGGTGCCGCCGTGCCGGAGCCGGTGCGTGGCATGCGCGAGCCGGTGTCGGGGGTGCGCGAGCCCATGGCCGGTCTGTCCGAGTCGGCGTGTGGGCGGCCGGAAAGGGTGACCGAGGCCGTGGCCGGGCCCGGAGGGGCGGTGTCACCCGCGGGCGGCAGGTGGGCGGTCGTCGGGCGGCGGGTCGTCGGGCGGGACGGACGGGTGGGGCGGCACGCGGGGCTTTCGCTGGTCGTGGTCGTGTGTGCGGGCTTCCTCGCCCACCGGCACTGGCCGGTGATCGCGGCGGGAGCCGATCGGCTCGCCCACGCCGACCGGGGCTGGCTGCTGGTGGCGGCCGTCGCCACCCTCGCGACCTGGGTGTGCTCCGCCCTCGCCCAGCAGGGCGCGGTGCCGGAGCCGCTGCCCGCCGGGCGCCTGGTGGCGGTGCAGTTCGCGGCCGCCTCCGCCAACCACGTACTGCCCTCCGGTCTCGGCGCGGGCGCGGTCAATCTGCGCTTCCTGACCCGGTGCGGACTGCCCCTCGCCCGTTCCGCCACCGCGCTCGCGGTCAAGGCCTGCGCCGGAACCGTCGTACGCGGCTGTCTGATCGGCGGACTCGCCCTGGCCTGTCCCGGTGCGCTCCGTCTGCCCAGGCTGACGGCGAACGCCTGGACCGCGGCCGCCTGGGCGGCCGGTGCCGTGGTCGCCGCCTTCGCCGCCGCCCTCTTCGCCGGACCGCTGCGGCGGGCGCTGCGTCGCGTGCTCCTGGACGTCCGCGCCGTGCACGAACTCCCCGCGCGGGCCGCCGCGCTGTGGGGCGGCTCGCTGGCCTTTGCCGCGCTGCACGCCACCGTGGTCATCGCCGTCGCCCAGGCCATCGGGCTGCCGCTGTCCCCGGCCCGGGTGGCCCTCGTCTACCTCGCGGCCAGCAGCGCCGCCGTCCTGCTGCCCACCCCGGGCGGCATCGGCTCCCTGGACGCCGCTCTCGCGCTGGCGCTCACGCTGGCCGGAGCGCCGGGCGAGGCGGCGGCGTCCACGGTGATCGGCTACCGGCTGCTCACCGTCTGGCTGCCCCTGCTCCCCGGCCTGGTGGCCCTGGGTGTACTGATCCGCCGCCGGGTGCTGTGACCGGTACACGCGGGGCCCGGGGCTCGCGGCGTACGGCGGCCAGGATGTGTTCGGACGTCCGCTGACAGCCTCGGGCCTCATGAGCCACGCAGCGGGAGCCGTCGGGGTGGGCGGCGCGTCGCCGGGCCGTTCACCCCGACGGGAGTCCCACCACGAAGGTCGCGCCCGGGGTGTCCGCCTCCTCGTGATGGACCTCGCCGCCGGCGGAACGGGCCAGGCGTCGCGCGAGCGGCAGACCGAGGCCCGCTCCGCCGTGTCCGTCCCCGGGATCGGCGCGGCGCCCCGGCAGGAAGAGCTGCGGCGCGAAGGACGCCGGAACGCCCGGTCCGTCGTCGCCGACCTCCACCCGGACGCCCCCGGGCACCGCCGCGGCCCGGAGCGTGACCAGGGAGCGGGCGTGTCGCAGGGCGTTGTCGAGCAGCGGGCTGACGATGCGCTCCAGCAGGGCGTCCGGCACTCCGACGGTCAGGGTGCCCGGCACGCCGGCCGTCAGGGTGTCCGGCACCCCGGTCGTCGGGCCGTCCCCGGGGCCCCGGACGGTGATCTCCACCTCCGGTCGGGCCGTCGCGGCCCGGTCCGCGAGCCGGCGCAGTACGGGCACGACCTCGCTGGTGCCCGGTGCGGCGGCGGCGCTGTCGCGGGCGTCGTCGAGCAGCGTGTCGCAGATCGTGCGCATGGACCGGGCCGCGTCCGCCACGGCCTCGTGCGCGGCCCACGTCTCCTCGGCCGACCGGGGCCGGGACCGCAGCCAGTCGAGCTCGGCGATGATCCGGGCGAGCGGATTGCGCAGTTCGTGCGACAGCTCGCGGGTGAGCTGCCGCTCGTGGCGCAGCAGGGCCCGTATGCGGTCCAGGAGCGCGTCCAGCGATCCGCCCAGCCGGGCGAGTTCGTCGGGCCGGGCGGCGTTCCCGAAGCGTTCCTCGGAGGCCACCGCGCTCCACCGGGTGGCCTGGTGGGTCATGGTGCGCACGGGCCGCAGGGCCCGCCCGACCGCGAGGCGTGTGAGCGCGTACGTGCAGGCGAGCATGACGGCGTCCAGCGCGAGCGACGCGAACAGCAGGGTGTCGGCCGAGGCGCGGTAGGGCGACAGGTCGAGGGCGGTGACGACGGCCGCGCCGGAGCGGTCGCCCGGCACCGGGCGCGCGCACAGCCGGACCGGGCCGTGCGCGCCGGAGGTGAGGCAGCCCGTACCGCCCCGGGCGGCGAGTGCGCCGGCGGCGCGGGTGAGCGGACCCGAGGCGGTGGCCGTCGGCGGTTTCTCCAGGAGCCGCCCGCCCGCGTAGATCCACACGTTCGCGTCGAGCCACTCCTCGCCGGGTGTCTCCAGGACGCGCACCCGGGTGCCGCTGATGTCGAGGGTCGCGGCGACGGCGGTGGCCCGGGTGCGCAGCTCGTCGTCCGCCTGGTGCTGGAGGCGCTGTCGTACGACCGTGTTGAACGCCACCGTCAGGATCACCATCAGCAAGGTGGCGGCGGTCAGCGCGACCAGCGAGAGCCGGCCGCGCAGGGTCGCCGGGGCCCAGCGGGAGGCGCGCGCCCGCCAGGGCACGGCGGGCGTAACGGGCTCCGCCGCCGGCCTCGGCCGCGCGTTCGGGGGACCGTGGTTCATGACAGCCGGTGTCCGACGCCCCGGGCGGTCGTGACCGTCAGCTCGCTGCCGCCGTCCCGGAGCCTGCGGCGCAGCCGGGTCAGATACTGGTCGAGCGTGTTGTCGCTGACCTGGGCTCCCTCGGGCCAGCCGGCCCGGGTCAGCTCGCGCCGGCCGACGATCGCGCCGGACGCCGCGATGAGCGCCGCCAGCAGCCGGAACTCCGTCGGGGTCAGCGCGACGGGACGGCCGCGCACGGTCAGACTGTGCGCGACCGGGTCCAGCAGCAGGTCGCCCGCGGTGCCGGTCGCGACCGGTCCGGCGCGCTTGAGGGCCGCCCGCAGCCGCGCCGCCAGCTCCGTCAGGTGGAACGGCTTGGGCAGATAGTCGTCGCCTCCGGCGGCGAAGCCGGCCAGCCGGTCGGTGAGGTGGTGGTGGGCCGTCAGGAAGATCACGGGGGAGCTGAAGCCGCCCGCCCGGATCGCCTGGCACACGTCCCGTCCGTCGGCGTCGGGCAGGCCGACGTCCAGGACGGCCGCGTCGATGCCGTCCCCGGCCAGCCGCAGCGCGGTGGCGCCGTCCGGTGCCGGCACGGTGTCGAAGCCCTCGTCCCACAGCCCGCGCCGCAGGACGTCACGCAGCGCGTGGTCGTCCTCGACGACCAGGATCCGCCGGCGCATACAGCCCGCTCACCCGCTCTTCGCGAGCCGGGGCGCCAGGAGCAGGACCCCGAGCCGCGAGGCGGTGAGCGGATGGCCCGACACGTCGGGCAGCCGGCGCAGGGCCGCCACCATCGTCATCGCGACCAGCGTGCCGACGAGCAGACCCGCCGCCACGTCGTGCGGATAGTGCACGCCCACCCACACCCGGGAGGCGGCCATCAGGCCCGCGGCCACGACGGCGACGGTGCCGAGGCGGCGCGAGAGGAGGAACAGCGCGACGGCCGCCGCGGCCGCGATCGCCGCGTGATTGCTCGGGAACGACCAGTCGCCTCGGGCCGGGCACGCCTCCAGCGTGGCCACCCGCAGGGTCTGGCAGGGCCGGTCCTCGCGCACGAGCAGCTTCATCCCCAGATCCACCACGTACGCCACGACCACGACGACGGGAACGGTGAGCGCGAGCAGCGCCGCGCCGGGGCTCTCGCGCCGGGCGCGCCACCAGGCCAGCACCATCAGCACGGCGAACAGACCGAGTCCGTACGTCGACCAGAAGGACACCGTGCCGTCGAGCCACGAGGGGGAGGACCGGGCGAGAGAAGTCACGTACCGGTAGGCGGAGCCGTCGATCCGGGATCCGTCGAAGGCCAGGATCATCCCCGCACCTCCTCCTGGTCCGCGGTGGCCTCCTCCTCGCCCGCGGCGGCGGCCCGGCGGCGCGAGCGGTACAGCTCCACGGCGAGGGGGGCCAGGGACACGAGGACGATGACCGCGACGATCGGGAGCAGATACTTGTCGACGTTCGGGATGGACGAGCCCAGCGCGTAGCCCGCGAGGATGAGGCCGACGCTCCAGACGAGGCCGCCGGCGACCTGCCAGACGGTGAACGTCCGCACCGGCACACCGAGGGCGCCCGCCATCGGGTTCAGCACCGTACGCACGACGGGGACGAAGCGGGCCAGGACGATCGCCTTGGCGTGGCCGTACCGCTCCAGGAGCTCCTCGGCCCGGTGCGCGCCCGCCGCCAGCCGTGGGGAGGAACCACGGGCGAGCAGCGCTCCGCCCGCCTTCCGTCCGATCAGATAGCCCGTCTGGGCGCCGATCAGGGCGCCCAGAGCCGCGGCGATCAGCAGCGGGGGGAGCGACAGCTTCAGGCCGTTCTGCCCCGAGCCGGTGCACAGCAGGCCCGCCGTGAACAGCAGCGAGTCACCGGGCAGGAAGAAGCCGATCAGCAGGCCGGTCTCGGCGAACATCACCACGCCCACCCCCAGCACACCGAAGGCGGCGAGCAGGGACTGCGCGCTGAGAATATTCACGGCGAGGTCGGACGCTGTGAACAATGGTGCGGCCATCGTCGCGGACCCTCTCATACTGGTAGGGCGGGCACGGTCGAAACCCGGACCCGACTGACTACAATTCTGTAGACGGTCTACTGAACTGTAGACGATGGCGGGGTGAGGATCGTTCCCATGAGCAGTGACAAGGACGAACGCCGGCCGGCGGGAGAGCTGGAGGCCGGTGTGATGGCGGCGCTCTGGGCCGCGGGCGTGCCGCTCACGCCGGGCCGCGTGCAGGCCGAGCTGGACTCCGGTCTGGCCCGTACGACCGTGACGACGATCCTGTCCCGGCTGCACGAGAAGGGGATCGTCGGCCGCGAGCGGCTGGGCCGGGGGTACGCGTACTTCCCCGTCCAGGACCCGCACGGGCTCACCGCGCGCCGCATGCACACCGAGCTCGACCGCGACGACGACCGGGAGACCGCGCTGGCCCGCTTCGTCGCCCAGCTCAGCCCCGACGACGAGCGGCTCCTGCGGGATCTGCTGGAGCCGGATCTCGGCGCCCGCCCGGAACCGGGTGAGGGATGATCCTTCTCCTGCTGGTGCCCCTGCTGGTCCCCTTCGCGCTGGGACCGCTGGCCCGGCGCTGTCTGGACCGGCTCACCCCGGTGGCCGCGCTGTGGTCGGTGACCCTCGCGCTCGTCGTGCTGGCCGGCGCCTCCGTGGCCTCGCTGGGCGCGCTCGTCCTGACGGGCCTGCTCAAGGTGCCCCTGTTCGCCGGCCTCGGTGACCTCGTCCACCCGTTGCGCACGGCCTCGGACCTCGTCGTCCTGCCCGCCGCCGCCGCGGCGACGGGTGTTCTCACCGTCGGCGCGTGGACCGTCGTCCGCTCGGCGCTGCGCCAGGTCCGCGCCTTCCGCGTCGCGCGCAGCCAGGCCGACCGCCGTCCCGCCGCCGGTGACCTGTGCGTCATCGAGTCGCCGCACCCCGACGCGTACGCGCTCCCGGGCCGGCCGCACCGCATCGTCGTCACCACCGCGATGCTGCGCAGCCTCGGCGCCGACGAGCGCGAGGTCCTCTTCGCCCACGAGCGGGCCCACAACGCGGGCGGTCACCACCGCTTCCTCGTCGTGGCCGAACTCGCGGCCCACTGCCACCCGGGCCTGCGCACGGTCCGCGCGACCGTCGCGCTCGCGGCGGAGCGCGCAGCGGACGAGGCCGCGGCCGCCGTCGTGGGAGACCGGCGGCTGACCGCCCGGGCCATCGCCCGGGCCGCCCTGGCCGTCGGCGAGGCCCGCTCCGCCCGCCCCGGTTTCGCCCCCGCGGCCACCACGGGCCCCGTGCCCGAGCGGGTCGCCGCCCTGCTCTCCACCCCCCGGCGCCACCCCCGGGCCGCAGCCTGGATCGCCCTCCTGCTCGCCGCCTGCGCCGCCGTCTCGGCCGGGGCGTCGGGGGCGGGTGTCGTCGCGTTCCACCACCAGGTGGAGGTCGCGCAGGGCGAGGAGGCCCGCTGACGGGATTCCGTCCGCCCGTGGCGGGTCTCCCGGCGCCGACGTCGATGTCGGATTCTCGCCAGCCCCACCCTCCGGGGTGCCCGATGCTTGAGGCATGCAGAACGGGATGCACACGGACAGGGAACGCTGCGTGCGTGCCGTCCAGTCCAAGGACGCGCGTTTCGACGGATGGTTCTTCACCGCGGTGACGACGACGAGGATCTACTGCCGGCCGAGCTGCCCGGTCGTGCCGCCGAAGCCCCAGAACATGATCTTCCACCCGAGCGCCGCCGCCTGCCAGCAGGCCGGATTCCGGGCCTGCAAGCGATGCCGCCCGGACACCAGCCCCGGCTCACCCGAATGGAACCAGCGCGCCGACCTGGTGGCCCGCGCGATGCGGCTGATCGGGGACGGGGTCGTCGACCGCGACGGCGTACCGGGCCTGGCCGCCCGGCTCGGCTACAGCACCCGCCAGGTCGAGCGGCAGCTCCTCGCCGAACTCGGCGCGGGACCCCTGGCGCTCGCCCGTGCCCAGCGCGCCCAGACGGCCCGGCTGCTCATCGAGACCACACCGCTCCCGATGGCCGAGATCGCCTTCGCCGCCGGGTTCTCCTCCATCCGCACCTTCAACGACACGGTCCGCGAGGTCTTCGCGCTGTCCCCGAGCGAACTGCGCGCCCGGCTGCCCAGGAGCCGGGCCGGAGCCACCGCCGCGGCCCCGGGCACGCCGGGGGGCCTGAACCTCCGGCTCCCCTTCCGCGCCCCGCTCAACCCCGACAACCTCTTCGGGCACCTCGCGGCCACCGCCGTGCCCGGGGTGGAGGAGTGGCGCGACGGCGCGTACCGCCGGACCCTGCGGCTGCCGTACGGGCACGGTGTCGTCGGTCTGACACCGATGCCGGACCACATCGCGTGCCGGCTGGCCCTCAGCGACCTGCGCGACCTGTCCGTCGCGATCAGCCGCTGCCGCCGCATGCTGGACCTGGACGCCGACCCGGTGGCGGTCGACGACCAGCTCCGCACGGATCCGCTGCTCGCGCCGCTCGTGGACAAGGCCCCCGGCCGCCGGGTGCCGCGCACGGTCGACGAGGCCGAGTTCGCCGTACGGGCGGTGCTGGGGCAGCAGGTCTCCACGGCCGCCGCGCGTACCCACGCCGCCCGCCTGGTGGCCGCGTACGGCGATCCGGTCGACGACCCCGAGGGTGGCCTCACCCACCTCTTCCCCTCGCCGGAGGCGCTCGCCTCGGTGGACCCCGAGTCGCTCGCGATGCCCCGCACCCGGCGCACCACCTTCACCACACTGGTGGGGCAGCTCGCCGACGGAACACTTCACCTGGGAGTGGAGAGCGACTGGGAGGAGGCGCGGGCCAGGCTTCTCGCGCTCCCCGGATTCGGCCCCTGGACCGCAGACGTGATCGCGATGCGCGCCCTCGGGGACCCGGACGCCTTCCTCCCCACCGACCTCGGAATCCGGCGTGCCGCGGGGGAGCTGGGGCTTCCGTCCACCCCCGCCGCGCTGACGGCCCGCGCCGCGGCCTGGCGTCCCTGGCGCGCGTACGCGGTCCAGTACCTGTGGGCCACGGACAGCCACCCGATCAACTTCCTGCCGACGCCGACGGGCGCTCCGGACACCGCACGCGCCGCAAGCACGACACGCACGACAGCCACGACACGCAGCGCAGGCGCGACATCCGCCGCACGCACGACACGCACCGCACGCATCTCACGCACCGAGGACGCCCAGTGAATCGGCACACGGTCATCGACAGCCCCTACGACCCCCTCACCCTCGTCGCCGACGACGACGGCGTCCTGTGCGGCCTCCACATGGTCGGTCAGCGGCACCGTCCGCCGGAGGAGACCTTCGGTGAGCGCGACGACACCCTCTTCGGCGAGGTCACCGAGCAGCTCGACGCCTATTTCAAGGGCGAGTTGAAGGAGTTCACCGTCGAACTGCGCCTGATCGGGACGCCCTTCCAGCTCAGCGTGTGGGACCAACTGCGGAAGATCCCCTACGGCGAGACCAGGTCGTACGGCGAACTCGCCGAAGCCCTGGGCAACATGGGCGCCTCCCGCGCGGTCGGTCTCGCCAACGGCAGGAATCCGATCGGGATCATCGTGCCCTGCCACCGGGTGATCGGCGCGAGCGGCGGTCTCACCGGCTACGGCGGCGGCCTGGACCGCAAGCGGCAGCTCCTGGACTTCGAGAGCGGAGCGGCACTCTTCTGACCGCCGGCCGTCCCGTGGCCGCCGCTGGGGGAAACTTGTTGGTAACAGGCCGCAACCCATGGGGAGTTGACAGAGTCTGAACAGCCATGAAGATCTCCTTTCTGCTCCACAACGCCTATGGGATCGGGGGCACGATCTCCACCACCTTCAATCTGGCCCGCGCGCTCGCCGCGCGGAACGAGGTGGAGATCGTCTCGGCCCTGCGGCACCGTGAGCGGCCGACGCTGTCCCTGGACCCCGCGGTCTCGCTGAGGTCGCTGGTGGATCTGCGGCAGGAGAAGGAGCATCCGGCGCACCTGAGACCCGCGAGGGTGTTCCCCCGCGCCGAGTACCGCTACCGGCAGTACAGCGAGTTGACCGACCAGCGGATCGGCGCGTATCTCGCGCAGACCGACGCCGACGTGGTGATCGGGACCAGACCGGGGCTCAACGTCCATCTGGCGCTCCAGGCCCCGCGGCACGTCGCCCGTGTCGGCCAGGAGCACCTCACCCTGGACAACCATCCGCCCCGGCTGCGTTCCGCCCTGCGCCGGGCCTACCGCCGGCTCGACACGCTCACCACGGTGACCGAGGCGGACGCCGCCGCCTACCGGCGCAAGGTGCGGATGCCCGGAGTCCGGGTGGAGGCGCTTCCCAACAGCGTGCCGGAATCCGTGCTGCCGCCCGCCGACGGATCCGCCAAGGTGATCATCGCGGCCGGCCGTCTGGTCCCGGTCAAACGGTACGACCTGATCGTCGAGGCCTTCGCCGGGGTCGCCGCCGAACATCCCGACTGGCGGCTGCGCATCTACGGCAGGGGCGACGAGCACGAGCCGCTGCGGCGGCTCATAGCGGACCTCGGCCTGTACGACAGGGTCCTCCTGATGGGCGCGGCCACCCCCATGGAGGCGGAGTGGGTCAAGGGTTCCATCGCGGTGGCGGCCTCCGACTACGAGGCGTTCGGCATGACCATCATCGAGGCGATGAGCTGCGGTCTGCCGGTGGTGAGCACCGACTGCCCGCACGGACCGGGCGAGATCATCGAGGACGGCGTCGACGGCCGACTCGTACCCGTCGGGGACCGCGACGCGCTCGGCGAGGCGCTGCGGGGACTCGTCCGCGACGACGAGTGGCGCCTGCGCGCGGGCCGTGCGGCCAGGAAGAACGCCCGCAGATTCGCCCCGGGCCCCGTCGTCACCCAGGCGGAACGCCTGTTCGCCGAGGCCGTGTCGGCGAGAAGGGCCGGCCGGCCGGTGCTGCGGGAACGCTCCGCCGCCCGCCGCGTCCTGGCCGGCCACGGCTTCGCGCTGCGCGACGTGGCGCACAGCGCCGCCGACGGAGTGCTGCGCACCCTGCGGAGGCAGCGATGACCACGGACACGGGGACGCCCCCGCACCTCGGGTGCTCCATCGGCACGGACGGCCGGATCACCTTCGACCTGCCACCCGGGTCGCCCGAAGGGCAGCGGCTGCTGCTGCGACTGCGCCCGAAGAAGGGACAGCCCGAAAAGGACCTCCACGTCCTCGACTTCGAGCCCGCCGGGGAGCGCCGGCGGGCGGTCCTCGACCCGCACCCCGTGCTCGCCGAGGGCCGCTGGGACGTGTACCTCCTTGGGGAACCGGGAGCCGAGCGGCAGCGTCCGCGCCCCGGCCCGCGCGATCTGCGGGCCCTCGTCGACGGACACCGTCGCCACCGCCCGTCCCCGGTCTCCGTCCGGATCCCCTACGTCACCAAGGACGGCCACCTCGCGGTGCGCGCCTGGCTGCGCCCCGCCCACGCGGAGGCCGAGGCGGTCGACGTGACCGGGCGGTCGATGACGGTCAGGGCACGCCTGCACGGCGCCTCGCTCCAGGAGGGAGCCGTCGTGAGCCTGCGGCTGCGGGGTGCCGGTGCCACCGCCCGTACGGTGGAGCCGCGGGCCGAGGACGAGGGACGGAGCCTCTCCTTCACCGTCGACTACGCGGAGCTGGCGGCCGGGACACCGTCGGGGGCCGGGGTCTGGGACGTCTTCGTCCGCCCCGGGGCCGAGGCACCCCGGATACGCGTCGGCCGTCTCCTCGACGACCTCGCGGACCGCAAGGAGATCGTCGTCTACCCGCCCGCCGACGTCGGCGGTGCCGCCCTGCGCCCCTACTACACCGTCGACAACGACCTCTCCGTCGAGGTGAGCGCGAACGCGTGACCTGTATGGCGCACCGCGGCCTTCCGCCCGGGTGACCCCGGTGGCGTGGCCCCGCGATCACTGATGTCTGTACGAAGGGGGAGCAGGCAGAAAGCGGGAGACCATGGAGCGGAAGCACAAGCGCCTCGCGACGCGCCGGGCCGCCGGGGTGGCGGGGGTTGCCTTCGCGCTCCTGACGGCCGCCGCGATCACGCTGGTGCGCGTCGCCCTGCCCGGCGGCGGGGACGACGTGACCCTCGACGCCGGACAGCGCAGCGGCGTCCGTACGGCGCTGGAACTGGTGCCGTTCGCCGGCATCGCTTTCCTGTGGTTCATGGGTGCCCTCCGCGAGCAGGGCGGCCGGGCCGAGGACCGGTTCGTCGCCACCGTGTTCCTGGGCAGCGGCGTCGTCTTCGTCGCCATGCTGTTCGGCGCCGCGGCGGCGGCCGGGACCGTGCTCGGTGAGGGCGGGCAGGACTCCGCCTTCGGCAGCCACTTCGCGTACGCCCTGCTGACCACGTACGCCATGCGCATGGCGGCGGTGTTCATCATCGCGACCTCGACCATCGGGCGCCGTCTGGGCGCCCTCCCGCGCCCCCTCGTCGTCATCGGCTACCTCGCCGGGCTGACCCTGCTCGTGGCGGGATCGGGCGTGCCCTGGTCCGAGATGGTCTTCCCGGCCTGGGCGCTGCTCCTCAGCCTGAACATCCTGCGGGGCCGGCCTCCCGCCGCCGTACGCGAGGACGCGCCCGCCTGACCCCGCGCACGCCCGCCCGACCTCCCGCGCACGCCCGTCTGCCCCCGGGCGCGCCCGCCACTGCGGTCGGCCCCGGTCGCGGCGCTCACTCGAACGGTCTTGCCCTCGTCGCGGCTTCCCCTCCTCCCGCCGACAGTGGTCGCAGGAGGGTTGAACGGGCCATTGGAGAGGACCGATCCCGTGGTAAGGATTGCCGTCGATCTGAACCGGTGTCAGGGGTACGCGCAGTGCGCGTTCCTCGCCCCCGAGATCTTCGCCATGCACGGCCGGGAGGCCCTGCTGTACGACCCGGACGCCGACGACGCGCACCGCGAGAAGCTGGACCGGGCCGCCGCGGCCTGCCCCGTCCAGGCCGTGCTCGTCGACGCCGTCGAACCCGGAACGGTGGAACCCGGTGACGCGGGGACCGACGGCACGCAACGCGCCGCGGACGGGCCGGCCGAGGCGGTGTCCGGTGCCCGGTGACAGCTCGCTGGAACGGCTCAAGCGCGACGGCCGCATCGTCGTCGTCGGCGCCTCGCTGGCCGGTCTGCGGGCCGCCGAAGCCCTGCGGGACAAGGGCTTCGCCGGGTCCCTGACGCTGATCGGCGACGAGCCCTGCGAACCGTACGACCGGCCCCCGCTGTCCAAGCAGGTGCTGCTCGGCCGTGCGAGCGCCGAGGGCACCGCGCTGCCCAGGCTCCGGGCCGTCGACGCGACCTGGCGGCTCGGCACCCCGGCCACCGGACTGGACATGGCGGCCCGGCGGGTGCGCCTGGCCGACGGCGACGAGGTGCCGTACGACCGGCTGCTGATCGCCACCGGCACCCGGGCGCGACCGTGGCCGCACGAGGACGAGGCGGACCTGGACGGCGTCTTCGTGCTGCGCGGCCGGGACGACAGCGCCGCCCTCGCGCGGCGGCTGGAGGCGGGGCCCCGGCGGGTGCTGGTCATCGGGGCCGGATTCACCGGCTCGGAGATCGCCTCCGCCTGCCGCGAACGCGGCATCCCCGTCACCGTCGCCGAACGCGGTTCCGGTCCGCTGGTCGGCGCGCTCGGCGGGGTGGTCGGCGCGGTCGCCGCCGAGATGCACCGCGAGCACGGGGTGGACCTGCGGTGCGGGGTCATGGTGACCCGCCTGGAGGGCGACGCCTCGGGACGGGTGCGCGCCGCGCACCTGTCCGACGGGTCCACCGTCGAGGCCGACGTGGTGATCGTCTCGCTCGGCGCCCTCCGCAACACCGAGTGGCTCGCCGGGTCCGGACTCGGCGCCGGACCCCGCGGCATCGCCTGCGACGCCGGCTGCCGCGCCTTCGACATCCGCGGCATCGTCACCGACGACATCTACGCGGCCGGCGACGTCGCGCGCAGCCCGCACGCCCTGTTCGGCTACCAGTTCCTCTCCCTGGAGCACTGGGGCAACGCCGTCTCGCAGGCCCGGATCGCGGCGCACAACATGCTCAGCGAGAGCAGCGACCGGCTGCCCCACATGGAGGTGCCGGCGTTCTGGTCCTCGCAGTTCGGGATCAACATCAAATCCGTCGGGATCCCCTCGATGGGCACGGAGATCCTCATCGCCCAGGGCTCACTGGCGGACCACCGGTTCCTCGGCGTCTACGGATACCAGGGGCGCGTCATCGGCGCCGTCGCCTTCGACCACGGCCGGTGGCTGCCGTTCTACCAGGAACTGATCGAGACCACCGCGCCGTTCCCGCCGGCGTTCGCCACGGTCGACCGGCGCCCGGACGGACAGCGGCCGATGGACGCGGACTTCCCCGACCCCTCGGTCCCCACCCACGGCCCCACCGTGACCCTCAGCGGATACTCGCCCGCCGACCGCCGGCTGACGTTCACCCCGGCGCACTGACCGCACGGCCACGAGGACTCTAGGACCCGCCATGACGCCATCGCTGCTGCACCAGATCCTGGACTACGCCAACCGGGCCGACCCGTACCCGATCTACAAGGAGCTGCGGAAGACGCCGGTCCACCACGAGGCCGACGGGCCGTACGTGGTCAGCACGTACTACGAGATCCGCAGCCTGCTGCACGATCCCCGGATCAGCTCCGACGCCCGCAACCTGGCCTCCAACGCGGCCGACCCGCTGGCCTCCGGGGCGCCCCCGGAGGAGAGCACCCTCCCGCCGGGCTTCCTGCGGCTCGACCCGCCGGAGCACGACCGGCTGCGGCGGATGACGAACCGTCCCTTCGGCCCGCCGCACTCGCCCCACCGGGTCGACGGGATGCGCGGAGAACTCCACGACATCGTCACCGGACTCATCGACGGCATCGGCGACCCGGAACGGATCGACCTGGTCGAGCAGTTCTCGTATCCGTTCCCGGTGACGGTGATCTGCCGGCTCCTCGGCGTGCCGCGCGAGGACGAGGCGCGCTTCCACGTCTGGGCGGACACCCTCGCCGCGAGCCTGGACCCCGACCCGGACGCCGGTACCGCCCAGCGGGGCGAGGACACGCAGGACGCCCGGATGCAGCTCGGCATGTACCTGGCCGGTCTGATCGAGGAGCGCCGCAAGAACCCCGGCGAGGACATGCTCTCCCAACTGGCCACGGCCGAGGGGGAGGACGGTCCCATGACCACGATGGAACTGCTCAGCACCGCCGCCCTGTTGCTCATCGCCGGCCACGAGACCACGGTCAACCTGATCACCAACGGAATGCTGACCCTGCTGCGCAACCCCGGCGTACTCCAGCGGCTGCGCGCCGATCCGCGGCTGGCCGTGCCCATCGTCGAGGAGCTGCTGCGCTTCGAACCGCCGGTGCAACTGGTGCCGCAGCGCACCGCCCTCGCCGACATCGAGGTCCGCGGTGTCACCATCCCCAAGGGCGCCCCCATCTGGCTGGTCCTGGCGTCGGGCAACCGCGACCCCCAGCGCTTCGCGGACCCGGACCGCTTCGACCCGGACCGCAAGGACATCCAGCACCTCGGCCTCGGCAGCGGCATCCACAGTTGCTTCGGCGCGCCGCTGGCCCGGCTGGAGACCCAGTTCGCCCTGTCGGAACTGGCCCGGAGACTGGAGAACCCCCGCCTCCTGGAGGAGGTCCCCCCGTACCGCCGGAACGCCGTACTGCGCGGCCCGCGCCACCTCCCCATCGCCTGCGACGGGATCCGCCCGTAGGGAAGGATCCCGTCGCAGGGAACGCGACGGCCTGACGCGGACTAGCCGCGGTCGCCCCGGCCCAAGGTGTCCTCCAGCCAGTCGAAGACCACCTCGCAGTGCTGCTGCGGCGCCATCGGCGAGCAGTGCAGTTGGGCACCGGTGGCCGCCCGCATCAGCCGGAACTCCTTCCGGGTGCGCAGCAGATCGAAGAACTCGCGCGGCTGACCCGGGTAGAAGACCTCGTCGTCGTAGTCGAGGACCAGAGTGGGGCACTTGATGCGGCCCACGATCCGGGTGATGTCGAGTGCCATGATCCGCTGGGCCGGGGTCCAGAAGTCGGTGAAGAGCCGGCCCCGGCGGGCGGCGAGCATCGCCGGGATCGAGAAGGGCTCGATCCGCTTCTCGAGGACGAACCGCTCGGACGGCGACAGTCCGGGGGCGACCTCCTCGTTCCAGATGCGGTTGGTCTCCGCCTTGTCCGGCGCCACGATGTCCCGAAGCTCCGGCGGGAAGCCGAGCCACGGGGCGAGGCAGCCCGGCAGCGCGGCCAGGGCGGCGATGCGGTGCTCGAAGGCCGCGGCGCGCGGTGCGAGGTCACCGCCCATGGAGAGGCCGGTCAGCGCGATCCGACGCGCGTCGACGTCCCCGCGGCGCTCCAGCCAGTCCACGAGCGGCGAGACCACCTGCTCCCAGCGCGGGCTGAAGACGAGTTGGTCGACGAAGAGCAACTGGCCCTGACCCGGACCGTCGTAGACGAGCGCGTTCCAGCCGCGGGCGAGCGCGGCGGAGACCCCGTAGGTCCACATGTCGACGTTCGGGCCGTCGCTCCCGTTCGTGAGGATGACCGTCGGCCGGGGCCTTCCCGAGTCGTCGGGGCGGAAGAACCAGACGGGGATCGAGATCCCGCCCTGGTACGGGACCTGGGCGGTGATCGCCGCCGGCGTGCACAGCCGTGCGAACGTGTCCCAGGAGCGGCGCCCCGCCAGATAGATCTTCTTCTCGTCACCCGGGGTCTCCGAGCCGAGCACGAAGAACAGCGCCTGCCCGTAGTACTGGGCGGCGCGCAGCGACTGGGCGCGGCGCGTCTGCTCGTGGGGCGAGGGGGTGGCCGTCAACCGGTCGCCCCAGCGGCGGAACTCCGCGGTGTAGGTCTGCTCGCTCGCCCCGGCGGCGTTGATGGCGTTGACGGCGGTCAGCACCTCGCCGACCTCGGCCGCGCCGAACCCGGCGCCCCCGAGCGCGAGCAGCGCGTTGAAGTTGAGCCCCGGGTCCGCGAACAACTGCATGGCGCCGGGCGTCGGCGACGCGTCGGGTGCGTGGGCCGGGGCCGGACGGTGGGCGTCACGCTGCGTCGCGAACGCCGGTGCCGAGTTCGCCGGGGCGGCGGACGCCGCGGACAGTGCGACTGCCCCCGCCCCTGCCGCGAGCCCGGCGAGAGCGCCCCGCCGGGTGAGCGTCTGGGCCTGGTCTGTGTACGCGTTCGTCATGAGACCGAACGTAGGAGCAGGCCTTGCCACCACCCGGCCCGCCGCTCCCGGCGGTCCTTCGAACGGACCCCTGGCGAGCGGCCGCGGGTGGCAGGCCGGCGACGAGCCGGAGCGGCCGGCCTTGCCGCGATGGCCCTGGCCGAACCCTGGAAGCTGGGCGGCGGCGGCCTGACACGGCATGCGTGGCTATCGGTTCGCCGCGTGCAGCCCCCGCAGCAGCTCCGGCAGAGCGGTGCCGATCGGTTCGCGGATCACCTCGTCGGCGCGTTCGTCGTACGGGGTCGGCTCGGCGTTGACGATGACGAGCCGGGCTCCGTGATCGGCGGCCACGTCGGCGAGGCCCGCCGCCGGATGGACCTGGAGGCTGCTGCCGACGGCGATGAACACCTGGCAGGCCTTCGCGATGGCGGCGGCCTGGCCGAGGACGACGGGGTCGAGCCGTTCACCGAACATGACGGTCGCCGGCTTGAGGATCCCGCCGCACGCGCGGCAGTCCGGGTCGTCCTCCCCGGCGTCGACCCGGGCGAGGGCGTCCTCCATGGGCCCGCGCGCGTGGCACTCGGTGCACACGACACTCCTCGCGGTGCCGTGCAGTTCGAGCACCTTGCGCTCGGGCATGCCGGCGAGCTGGTGCAGCCCGTCCACGTTCTGGGTGAGCACCCGCACGGGGACCCCGGCCCGCTCCAGTTCGGCCACCGCCCGGTGCGCGGCATTGGGCTCGGCCCCCAGGGCACCGCTCTCCCGCCGCATCAGCCACGCCCGGCGCCTGATCTCCGGATCACCCATGTAGTACTCGTACGTGACGAGCTTCTCGGCCTCGGGATCCTTGCGCCACAGCCCCTCGGGCCCGCGATAGTCGGGAATCCCGGAGTCGGTGGAGATACCCGCCCCACTGAGGACGGCGACGAGTGGCCTGTTCATGGGCATGAAGGTACGGCGCCCGCCTGCCCGGAGCGACCGGATATCCGGGGGCGACAGAGAGTCGCGGATGGGGACCGGGAGGAGGAACATCGGAGGCACGGAGACAAAAGGGTGGTTATGGGGACGCCGTCTATGCATTTCAGCGAGAGTCCGGAGGATCCGTTCGCCCTCGGGCACGCCGCCTCGGCCGTGCTCGACGATCACGGCACCGTGGTCGGCTGGAGCGCGCGTGCGCAGGAGCTGCTGGGCTACCCGGCCAAGGAAGTGATCGGACGGGCGTGGCGGGACCTCCTCGTCGACGCCCGCGACCTGCCCGTGGCGCGGTCCGTCGTCGTGGACGCCATGAGGGCGGGGGGCTGGTTCGGAGTCGTGCCCGTCCTGCACCGTGACGGACGGCGCGTGGAGATGGGCTTCCGGGCCCGCGCGATCGCCCGCGACGCAGACCGCCAGGAGTGGTTCCTGGTCGGTGCACCCGCCGCCGAGGTCGTCGCCTGGCAGCGGGACCGCGCCCTGCTGGACGGCCTGTACCACCGGTCCCCGATCGGTCTGGCCATCCACGGCCCGGACCGGAAGGTGATCCGGGTCAACCGTGCGATCGAGAAGGCGAGCGGCATCACGGCCGAGGCGCCCGTGGGCCGCAGTTCCGGTGAGTTCCTGGTCGACGAGGACGCGGGTCCGGCCGAGGAACGGGTGCGCCACGTCCTGGAGACCGGCGAACCGCTGATCTTCACCGAGCAGTCGGCGCGCACACGCCATGCTCCCGGGAAGGAACGGATGGTGTCCGTCTCCGCGTTCCGGATGGAGGACTCCTCGGGCCGGGTTCTCGGCGTGGCGGAGACGATTGAGGACGTGACCCAGCGCTACCGCGCCCGCCGCAGACTCACCCTCCTGAACGAGGCGAGCGCCCGGATCGGCACCTCGCTGGACGTGACGCAGACCGCCTGGGAACTCGCCGAGGTGGCCGCCTCCGGCCTGGCCGACCACTGCTCGGTGGACCTCCTGAAGCCGGTGACACTGGGTGACGAACTGCCCTCGGACATGGCGGGGGCACTCCTGCGGGTGGCCCTTTCACCGCCGGAACCACGGGTCCCGTTCCAGGTGGGCGAGGTGGTCCCGCTCCTTCCGGGGTCTCCGCAGGAGCGGTGCCTGGCCGAGCGCCGTCCGATCCTCGAACGGCTGCTGTCGCTGCGCCCCGAGTGGTACGCCATGGACCGGCGGCGGATCGAGGTCGCCCTGGGGCTCGGCGTCCACTCCCTGATCGCGGTGCCCCTGATGGCACGCGGCCTGGTCCTCGGCGTGGTGAGCCTGTGGCGAGTGCGCCATTCGGAGCCCTTCGAGGACGACGACGCCGCGGTGGCCCACGAGTTCTCCTCGCGCGCGGCCGTCTGCATCGACAACGCGCGCCGCTTCACCCAGCAGCAGAGCGCCGCCCTGACGCTGCAGCGCAGTCTGCTGCCGGGCACGGTGTCCGACCTGCCGGCCGTCGAGGTGGCCCACCGGTACCTGCCGGCGAGCGGTGAACCGGGCATCGGCGGCGACTGGTTCGACGTCATCCCGTTGTCGGGGGCCCGGGTCGCCCTCGTCGTGGGAGACGTGGTCGGCCACGGAATCCACGCCGCGGCCTCGATGGGGCGCCTGCGCGCCGCCGTGCGCACCCTGGCCAGCCTCGACCTGGAACCGGACGAGGTGGTGGCCCGGCTGGACGATCTGGTCAGTCTGCTGGCCGCCGAGATGGAGGCGAACACCGAGGGCAACGAGTCGGCGATCGAGCAGGTGCTCGGGGCCACCTGCGTCTACGCGGTCTACGATCCGGTCTCCCGGCACTGCTCCCTGGCACGCGCCGGCCACCCGGCCCCCTTGGTGTCCACGCCGGACGGCCGGGTGTCCGTGCTCGACCTGCCCGCGGGGCCGCCCCTCGGCCTGGGCGGGCTGCCGTTCGAGATGTACGACCTCGACCTCCCCGAGGGCAGCGTGCTCACGCTGTACACCGACGGCCTCCTGGAGGCGCGCGACGGCGACATCGACGCCGCGCTGGAGAAGCTGGGGGAATGCCTCGCCCCCTGCGCCGATCCGCTGGAGCGCACCTGCGACGAGGTGGTCGAGGCACTGCTCCCCACGGACCGCCGCCCCACCGACGACATCGCCCTGCTCATGGCCCGGACCCGGGTGCTGCCGCCGGAGAACGTCGCCACCTGGCACCTGCCGCTGGAGGCCACCGCCGCCGCCCGCGCCAGGGAGCTGGCCACGGCGAAGCTGGCCGAATGGGGGCTGTCGGACCTGGCCTTCACCACCGAGCTGGTCGCCAGCGAGCTCGTCACCAACGCCTACCGGTACGCGGACGGCCCCGTCACCCTGCGCCTCATCCGTGCCCAGTGCCTGATCTGCGAGGTGTCCGACACCAGCCACACGTCCCCGCACCTCCGAAGGGCCCTCAGCACGGACGAGGGCGGACGCGGCCTCTTCCTGGTCGCGCAGCTCACGGAGCGCTGGGGCACCCGCTACACCCACGACGGCAAGACGGTCTGGACGGAACAGCCCCTGCCCCCGTCCTGACCGCGCGACCAGGGAAGGCGGCCGTTCCGGTCAGGAACCCGACAGGACGTGTCAGGAACCCGACAGGACGTCCCCGAACATCGGGTCCTCGCCGGACCTGCCGACGCCCGCCGACGCCGGGCCGAAGCTCACCGCGCCGGTGGTCGTGACGCCGGAGGTGGAGCCGCGCAGCACCCACACGGCGCCGTCGTCGCTGTTCTCTCCGGCCGCCCCCACCGACAGGTCCGCGCGGCCGTCCCGGTTGTGGTCGGCGAGGTGGACGGCGTCGCCGAACCCGTCCGACGACTCGTTCGAGCCCGGCACACCCGAGGTGCCCTGGTTGAAGGACTGGGCCCGGGTCGCCGTCAGGCCCGAGGAACCTCCGCGCAGCACCCAGACGTTGCCGACGCCGGCCGCCGAGCCGATGGACTCGTTGTCCGCGCCGACGGCGAGGTCCGGGTAGCCGTCGCCGTTGACGTCGCCCGCCGCGAGCGAGGCTCCGAACCAGTCGTCGGACTCGTCCGAGCCCGGCACGCCCGGCGTGTCCTGGCTGAAGACGGCGCTGCGCGTGGTGTCGACGCCCGCCGTGCCGCCGTAGAAGACGGTGGCGTAGCCGCCCTTCGCGGGCGGGTTCAGGATGCCGACGAAGTCGGTGCCGACGACCAGGTCGTCGTGTCCGTCCCGGTCGAAGTCGGCCACGGCGAACGCGCTCGTGTACCCCGGGCCCGCCTCGGTCTGGAAGACGGGCCCGGTCGAGGTGCCCCGGTAGACGAAGTTGCCGGAGGCGGAACCCACCACGACGTCGTCCGTGCCGTCGTCGTCGAAGTCCCCGGCGGCCAGTTGTACGGCGCCGTCGGGATACGCGCCGGACTCGATCCCCGCGTCGAAGCGCACCTTGCCGGCCGCGCCGCCCGCCTTGGTGAAGCCGCCCTTGAAGATCCACACGTCCTTGCCGGTGGATCCGACCGCGAGATCGGCCTTGCCGTCGCCGGTGAAGTCGCCGACCGCGAGGGACTGGCCGAACCGGTCGTGGCCCGAGGGGTTCGGGTCGCTGACCGTCGTGCCGCCCGACAGGCCGGACGAGCCGCCCCACAGGATCGTGACCGAGCCGCCGTCGACGTCGCCGCCGACGTCCTCCAGCGGTGTGCCCACCACGAGATCGCCGTAGCCGTCGCGGTTGAGGTCGCCGTGGGCGAGCTCGGTGCCGAAGCGGTCGGAGGTCTCGGAGTCGCCCGGCACGCCGGAGGAGCTCTGCGACGTCGTCTTGTGGCGGGCTGCGCTGATACCGGCGGCCGAGCCGTAGTCGACCACGACGGCGCCCGCCTTCGCCTTCCCGTTCGCGACGGCGCCCGGCGCGCCGGTCGCCAGGTCCCGGTAGCCGTCACCGTTGAAGTCGTCGGCGAGGCCCGACGGGGCGGCGCTCGCGGCGTCGGGCAGGGTGACGAGCAGACCACCGGCCAGGGCGGCCGTGACGACGGCGACGCCGAGGACGACGGAACGCGGGGAACGCTTGTGATGCGAGCGGGACATGAGTTCCTCTCCGTGACATGTGTACGGTCCGAAGACTCCCGGTGAATCCGAAGGGTTGTACGGGACCGGTGAGGTCCTGGACCGGACGGTCGGCACACGTGACGACGCATCAGGCCGCGTCCTGTGGAGTGAAGTGGGCCTTACGGAGGGGGCGTTGGCCGCGCCCGGCGGACCGGACGGCGGGAAGCCTGGTCCCTCGTACCCCCGGCGCCGGCGGCGCGGGTTGCGCCGTGAGGGTGGGGATCGCGCGTCCACCCGGAGGGATTTCGAGGACCCGTGCGCGGGCCGCGCGGCAACGGCGGGCCCCGTGGGTACGCTCGCGCCCCGAGCCGTCCCTCCGAACGCGTGCAGGAGAAGACCCATCACCGAGCCGAAGTCCGAGGAGCCCGGGCCCGCTTCGGGCGAGCGGTCCGGCGAGGCCGGGTCCCCGCCGGGCAACCAGCCCACGGAGGCCGAGCAGCTCAGGAACATGCTGGTCCAGCCCGCCTACCGGAAGGCGCTGGTGTTCTGCGCCGTGATCGGCGTCCCGGTCTCGCTCGCCGCGTTCTGGTTCCTGGTGCTCCTCCACGAGCTGGAACACCTGATGTGGGAGCAGTGGCCGCACGATCTCGGGTGGTCGGATCCGCCGTGGTGGTGGCCGCTTCCCCCGATGCTCCTGGCGGGCATCCTGGTGGGCCTGATCGTGCTGTGGTTTCCGGGCCGGGGCGGACACATCCCGGCCTCGGGACTCCACGCCGGCGGGACGACGACATCCGCTCTGCCGGGCGTCGCGCTCGCCGCGCTGGCCAGCCTTCCGCTGGGAGCCGTGCTCGGCCCCGAGTCGCCGCTGATCGCCCTCGGCGGAGGCCTGGCGCTCCTGTTCCGGGATCTCGTACGGGCTCCCGCGACCCAGGCGGGCACGGCCCTGCTCGGTGCGGCGGGCGCCGCGGCGGCCATCTCGGCGATCTTCGGCAGTCCCCTGGTCGCCGCCGTGCTGCTCATGGAGGTCGCCGGGGTGGGCGGACCGCAGTTGTTCGCGGTCATGCTGCCCGCCCTGCTGGCCAGCGGAGTCGGGGCCATCGTGTTCACCGGGTTCGGCAGTTGGACCGGACTGTCGACCGGCAGCCTCAGGGTCGGGATCCCCGCGCCCTCGACCCTGGACACCGGGGACGTGGTCTGGTCGGTGCTCATGGCGTTCGTCATCGGGATCGGCGTCCACTGGGTGATCATGGGCGGCCGGTACGCGGCCCGCGCCGTGTCCGCCCACACGATGCGGACCACGGTGCTGTGCGCGCTCGGCGCCGGCGGCTGCGCGGCGCTCTACGCCGCCCTCACCGGACGTTCACCGGCCGACGTGGCCCTGTCCGGCCAGGCCACCCTCTCCCAGCTCGCCGCCCACCCGCACGCGTGGTCGGTGGGCAGCCTCGTGGCCGTGGTGCTGCTCAAGTCCGTCGCGTACGCGCTGTGTCTGGGCACCCTCAGGGGCGGTCCGGTGTTTCCCGCGCTGTTCCTCGGCGGCGCGACGGGCGCCCTGCTGGCACCGCTCCCGGGGTTCGGCGTGGCGCCGGCGATGGCGGCGGGCATGGCCGCCGCGTCCGCCGCCGCGCTCAGGCTGCCGGTGAGCTGCGTCGTGCTGGTCGTGCTCCTCGTGGGCAACTCGGGAACGGTGCCGGTGATCGTGCTCGCCGCCGTGGTGTCCTTCGTGACCGTCGAACTGCTTCCGCAGGGTCCGGACATCCCGCCGTTCAGGGCCGCAGCGCGTCGAGAGCCTCGTCCAGCGTCGTCGCGGCCATGATGAGGGAGAGATGGGTGAAGGCCTGCGGGAAGTTGCCCAGTTGCTCCCCGCTCGGGCCGATCTCCTCGGCGAACAGGCCGACGTGGTTGGCGTACGTCTGCATCTTCTCGAAGGTGTAGCGGGCCTGGGGGAGCCGTCCCGCGCGGGCGAGCGCGTCGACGTACAGGAACGTGCAGAGGCTGAACGTCCCCTCGGAGCCGCGCAGTCCGTCCGGGGAGGCCTGCGGGTCGTAGCGGTAGACGAGGCTGTCGGAGACGAGGACGCGCTCCATGGCGTCCAGGGTGCGCAGCCAGCCGGGGCTCCGCGCGAAGACGAAGCCGACGCGGGGCGCCAGCAGCAGGGAGGCGTCCAGGACGTCGCCGCCGTAGTGCTGGACCATCGCCTGATGGGTGTCGTCCCAGCCCCGCGCCATGACCTGTTCGAAGATGTCGTCCCGCGCCTTCGTCCAGAGGGCGGTGTCGGCCGGCCGGCTGAACTCCGCGGCCAGCTTCAGGCCCCGGTCGAACGCGGCCCAGCACATGACGCGGCTGTAGGTGAAGTCCTTGCGCCCGCCCCGGGTCTCCCAGATGCCCTCGTCCGGGCGGTCCCAGGAGTGCGCGAGCCAGTCGAGGATGCCGCTCAGCGCCTTCCAGCCGTGGTATCCGCCCTGTTCCCCCACCGCCCGGCCCTCGGCCAGCGCGTAGAGGGCCTCGCCGTAGATGTCGAGCTGCAACTGGCCGGCGGCCCCGTTCCCGGCGCGTACCGGGTACGACCCCCGGTAGCCCTCGAAGTGCTCCAGGATCTCCTCCGTCAGATGCGGGTCGCCGTCGACCCGGTACATGATCTGCAGCGGCTCGTCCTCCGGTCCCTCGCGCTCCTGGAGGCGCTCGCCCAGCCAGCGGGTGAAGTGCGCCGCCTCCTCCATGAAACCGAGGTCGAGCAGCGCCCGCACCGACAGCGAGCCGTCCCGCACCCACGTGTACCGGTAGTCCCAGTTGCGCTCACCGCCGATCTGTTCGGGCAGTCCCATGGTCGCGGCGGCGACCGGCGCCCCGGTGGGCGCGTACGTCAGGAGCTTGAGGGTGATCGCGGAGCGGTGCACCATCTCCGTCCAGCGGCCTCGGTAGTTGGAGGTGCGGACCCACTTCTGCCAGAAGTCGACGTTGTTCCAGAGGTCCTCGGTGATCCCGTCGACGGTGGGCGGCGGCGGGGCCTCGCCGCCCGGCCGGCACACCGTGAACACGACGGCGGCCGTCTCGCCGTTGTGCAGGGTGATGCCGCCCCGGACGTCGTCGCCGTCGCGTTCGAGCGGGATGTTGCCCTGGAGGTGCGCGGTCGCCACCGGGGACCTGAAGGCCGCCGTGAGGGAGGTGAGGTCGAGTTCGTGGCCCGCCCGCGCGTAGTCGAACCGCGGCCGGCACTCGAGACCGAAGCGCACGGTCCCGCGGACCGAACGGACCACGCGCACCAGACTGTGCCGGTCGGTCGGCGTCGGGCCCGGGAGGACCGGCATGTAGTCGATGACCTCGCCCACGCCGTCCGGTGACATGAAGCGGGTCACCACGACGGCGGTGTCCGGGTAGTAGAGCTGCTTCCAGGTTCCCCCGGGGTTCTCGGGGGCGAGACGGAAGTATCCGCCGCCGTCGTGGTCCAGCAGCGCGGCGAAGACGCTGGGGGAGTCGAAGCGCGGTGCCGCGAACCAGTCGATCACGCCCTGGGACGACACCAGAGCCGCGGTCTGCAGGTCCCCGACCAGGCCGTGGTCGGCGATGGGCGGATAGCGATCCATGCGGGTCTCCTTGTCGGAGGGAAGCGCCGGAAGGGGCGGAAGCCTGGAAGGGGCGGAAGCGCTGGAAGGGGGTGGAAGGGCGGAAGGGGCGGAAGGGGGGAAGGGCTGGAAGAGGCGGAAGGGGGGAAGCGCTGGAAGGGGTGAAGGCGCTGGAAGGGACGGGAGCGATGGAAGGGTCGGGAGCGATGGAAGGGTCGGGAGCGATGGAAGGGTCGGGTGGCGCGCGTCGGGCGGCGGGCAGCGGTCAGCGTGGGACCGGGGCACGGCGGGGGGCGCGTGGCAGAGCCGCGAGTGCCCGCCGGGGGCCGGGGCGTCAGGCCGCTTCGGCCTTCACGCGCCCCGAACGCACCGCGTCCACGAGCGCCTGGTGGTCCTTCTCGTTCTGGTCCGCGTACGCCTCCGCGAAGGAGACGAGCGCGCGGTCGAAGACGTCGCCCCCGCCCAGGTAGGAGGCGATGGCGATCCGGTCGCCGGACCTCGCGTGCGCGCGGGCCAGCGTGGCCCCGCACAGCTCGCCGAAGGCCCGCATGCCCGCCGGCACCATCAGCTCGGGTTCGGCGATGCCCTTCCAGTCGCGCAACTGCCGTACGTAGAAGTCCCGTCGGCGGCCGTCGATGCCCTCGGCCCGCTCCCAGCCCAGGAAGATGTCACTGGTGGCCTGCATGAGCCGCTGACCGGCGACCACACGCTCGCCCTGGGTCCGGTACTCGCTCGCGCCGGCGTACGGGGCGAGCACCGACTCGTCCGCCTCCTTGGCCTGGAGCAGCAGCGGATCGGAGTCGTCCCGGCCGAGCATGAGGATGATCCAGCAACGCGTGCCCACACTGCCGACCCCGACCACCTTGCGGGCCGCGTCGGCGAACCGGTACTGCTCCAGCAGGAACCGCCGGTCCGAGGGCAGGCTCCGGCCGTAGCTGCCGATCAGCCGGCGGAGTTGCTTCTCCAGCCCGCCGCGCTGGACGTCGGTGAGCAGGTCCTGCAGCGGCACGATCAGCGGGGGATCCGCGGCGATCAGCGCCTGGCCGTCGACCATGTGCGTGAGCTTGTTGAACGCCTGGAGGCTGTCGCGGCTGCGCGCCTTGTCGGTCGTCTTCTTCCAGCGGTCGCGGCCCCGAGAGCCCAGCTCTCCGGCGATGTGGGTCCGCACCCAGTCCTCGTCGAAATGCGTGTACCAGACGGGGAGATTGCCGAGCCCGGCGAAGCGCCTCATCCACTCGCGGTACGACCGCACGGTCGTCCGGACGATGTCGGCACGCTCCTTGCGGCTGAAGCCGTTCGCCCGGGCCGCGATGACGAGGCTGGAGGACAGCCGCTTGACGTCCCACTCCCAGGGGCCGGGCAGCGTCTCGTCGAAGTCGTTGATGTCGAACATCATGCGGCGCTCCGGCGAGGCCAGCAGCCGGAAGTTCAGCATGTGCGCGTCCCCGCACAGTTGCGCCCTGATCCCGGACCTGGGGGTGCCGGCGAGGTCCGCGGCCATGATGGCGGCGGCCCCGCGGTAGAAGCGGAACGGCGACTCGGTCATCCTGCCGTAGCGGATCGGTACGAGCTCGGGCACCCGGGTCGCGGACTGCGCCTCCACGATGTCCACCGGGTCGGGCCGCTTCGGCGAGGGCGTGAAGTCGGCGTGGCTGGAGCGTGGCACGGCGGACCGGGCGGCCTTGCCGAGCGCGGCGCGCTCCGCCGGGGTGTGGTGCGAGTGACGGCTGCCGGCCGGATGCTTGGGGGTCATGGGGGACGCTCCGCGTGTGGTCGCCGACGCGGCTGGCGCCGGTTGGCGCCCGGCGGTCGACTCCGCCGGTCACCGTCCTCGGATCGTGGTCCGGGCCCGCCCGTGGAGGGGGCTTCCGGCCTGGATCACCAAGGTAGCTCTGGGCGATATGTCCGGCGAGTCGACCTAATCGGGCGAGCCCAGACGGCGGGCCACGGCGGGTTCCCGGGCGATGACGGCGCCCACGGTGATGCCCGCGGAGATGACGACGCACAGTCCGATCAGCCAGGACAGAACGGTGAAGACGGCGCCCAGCGATCCGTAGCGCTCCAGGCTGTTGTTGAGCGCCTTGGGCACGTACAGCTTGGCGATCACCGACAGCACGGTGAGGGCCACGCCGGTCAGGAGCGCCCCGGGCAGCAGCGGCAGCCAGGGGAGTCGCCCCGCGAGCAGCAGATGCTGGGTCCACCACCAGACACCGACCTCGGTGACCAGGAGCAGCGGGATGCCGAGCCAGGACCCCGCCCCGAATCCGGTGCGCAGCGGTCCTTGCAGCGCGATGACGACGAGCATGGTCACGATCCACACGAACCAGCGCCAGACGGCCAGGCGCGCGCTCGCGGCCGGCAGCCGCCAGGCGCGCTGGCAGAGCCGCTGCATCGCCCTGCTGCACGCGGTGGCGGAGAGCAGCACCATCAGCAGGCTGACCGCCCCGACACTCTGGCGCAGGCCTGAGGAGTGCGCCCCGGACACCTTCCGCAGTTCCTCTTCGGCGGCGCCGGTGATGCCGAGGATGTCCCGCACCGAGCCGACGATCTCGTCGCGCACCGGCGCGGGGGCGAACGAGGCGACCGCGAAGAGCAGCGGAACCGCGGTCAGGAACGCCTGCGCGGCGAGCCGTGTCGCGGAGTCCAGCAGGTTCACCGCGCCGATGTGCGAGACGAGGCGGGTGATCACCGGGAACCGTCTCTCGGCGCCTGCGCGCAGCCCCAGCAGCCGGGCCTTCAGCGCAGCGACGCGCCCGCGCGGGCGGCTTCGGCCGCCGCCGTTCGAGCCGGGTTCCTCGTCCGCGCGCATGCCGCTCCCCGTGTCGCCCCGGCCGGGCCCCCGCGGGTGGCCGCGCTCTCAGGGTGCCGTCCGGCCGGGCCGCGAGCCCCGCGGCACGGGCGGCGTTGGGCCGTACGGGGAGGGTGCCGTCCGGTCCGACGGGCAGGTGCCGGGCCGCGCCGTGCCGGGCGGGGGACCGGATTTGTGGACGTGCATGGGGAAGGTGACGATGGGGGCATGCGCGACACCGCGGCGCTCGGCCGCGCGGGACCAGGCGGGGGCGGCGATGGTCCTTGACCTGCTGCTCATCGCTCTGGCGATCACCCTCGACCCCCTGCCGATCACCGGATTCGTGCTGGTGCTCTCCGCGGACCGGGGGATCTGGAAGGGCCTCGCCTTCATCCTGACCTGGCTCGCCTCCTTCGTCGCGATCATCGCCGCGGTCCTGCTCATGACCGGCGGCGAGCCACCGCCCCCGAGGTCCGCCCCGTCCACGGCCGCGCTCGCCGGCAAACTGGCCATCGGCGTGGGACTCGTGCTGTACGCGGAGCGGCGGCGGCGCAACCTCGGCAAGCGGCCGACGTCCTCCGGCTTCATGTCCCGGATCGAACACATCTCCCCCTGGACGGCGGCCGGCCTCGCGCTGCTGCTCCAGCCGTGGGGGATGATCGCGGCCGGGGCCTCCACCGTCGTGGACGCGAACCTCAACCACGCGGCGTCGTACGCGGCCCTGATGGGCTACGTCCTGCTGGCCAGTTCCAGCCTGCTCACGATGGAGCTCTACGCGACGTTCGCCCCACGGACGGCCCACATCCGCCTCGGGAGACTGCGTGCCTGGATGGAACGGCACCAGGACCAGGCGCTGGTGTCGCTGTTCCTGTTCCTGGGACTGTGGCTGGTCGGCAAGAGCATCTACCAGCTCACCGCGTGAGGTGCCGTACCGAAATGCGGCCGCTTCCGACCGATGCTGCAATGGCATGGATCAGGGGCAGGGTAAAACCATGACCACGCAGGGGTGAAGCCGTGAGCGAAGATGAATTCGTCGAGATGGGACCGATCGACTATGTCGTCGTGGAGTTTCCCGGTAACCGAATGACGGGTGAGGGACTTCCGATCCTGGTGGACCTGGTCGACCGCGGCATCATTCGGATTCTCGACCTTCTGTTCGTGAGAAAGGACGAGGACGGTTCCGTGGTCGGCATGGAGGTCGCCGACTTCGACGGCGACGGAGCCCTCGACCTCGCCGTGTTCGAGGGCGTGTCCTCCGGCCTGCTCGGCGAGGACGACATCGCGGAGGCCGGGAACGCGCTGGAGCCCGGGAACTCCGCCGGGATCCTGGTCTACGAGAACGTGTGGGCGGCGCCCTTCGCCGCCGCGCTGCGACGCGGCGGAGCCCAGATGGTCGCCTCCGGACGCATCCCGGTGCCGGCCGTGCTGGCCGCGCTCGAGGAGACGGACGCCTGAGACCGGGCGGCCCGTCCTCGCGCCCGAGAGCCGTCGGGGGGGGGGGGGGGGAGGGGGGGGGGGGGGGGGAGGGGGGGGGACGGGGGGGGGGGGGGGGGGGGGGGGGGGAGAGGGGGGGGGGTGGCAAGCGCATGGCACCACA